>JAJDXG010000008.1 GCA_022823365.1 Gemmatimonadota bacterium | reverse complement strand
CCCGCCGCCCCCCCGGCGGCCCCTAGGCAACCCGTGGACTGCTAGGGTGCCCACCGCCTTCCTCGCCCCTCCGGAGTGACCGGACCGATCCGCAGCCCCAGGACGGTCCTCCGGAGGGGCGCACCATATCTGCTGGCGCTTGCCGGCCTGGCGTGGGCCGTGTCGTGCGGCGACGAGGCACCGACCACCCCGCCCCCCAACCGGCCCCCGGCGGTCGAGGGCACAATCCCCGCCCAGAGCCTGAAGCCCTGGGACACGATCACGCTGAACGCCGCCGACTTCTTCAGCGACCCCGAGGGACAGCAGCTCACCTTCACCACGGCGAGCTCCGACACCACCGTCGTTTCCGTGTCCGTGACGGACAGCACGCTGACCATCTACGCCGAGGGACCGGGCGCGGCCACGGTTTCATTGACCGCCCACGACCCCAGGGGGCTGGCCACCAACCAGATCATCGACGTAACGGTCGATCCGTACTCCGACCGTCAGATCCTCATTCTCTTCCATGAGGCCACCGGCGGCCCGAACTGGTACGGCCGGCCGGGCTGGCTCACCGACGCGCCGCTGGAGGACTGGTTCGGGGTCGAGGTGGACGACGACGGCAACGTGATCGAACTGGAGTTCTACCGGAACAACCTGGTCGGCACCGTCCCACCGGAACTCGGTGGGCTCGCCAGCCTGTCCCGCCTGCAGCTCGCGTCCAACCACCTGAGCGGCCCGATTCCCCCGGAGTTGGCCGAGCTGTCCAACCTGTCGTTCCTCGGGTTCTTCAACAACGACCTGGAGGGCACCGTCCCGCCGGAACTCGGCGGCCTGGCCAGCCTCACCCACCTGGAACTCGACCGTAACCGCCTGACGGGCCCGATTCCGCGAAGCTTTCTGGTACTCGATGGGCTGAAGCGCTTCTACTTCGCCCAGAGAAGCGGGCTCTGCGTCCCCGGCTCTCCCGAGTTCACGGCATGGATGTCGGCCATGAAGGGGGGAGCCCAGGGACCATTCTGCAACCAGTCGGACCTGCGCGTACTGGAATCGCTCTACCTGGCATCCCGGGGCGAGGAATGGACCAACGCCACCGGCTGGCGCGAGGGCGCCGCTGCGGCCGAACGCCACGGAGTCGGCACGGACGCGCTGGGCCGGATCACCGCGCTCGATCTGACCGGCAACGGACTTGCCGGCCGCCTCCCCGAGAACCTGGGTCGGCTGACGCTGCTGACTGAACTCCGGGTCGCGGACAACGCGCTCGCCGGACGTCTGCCTCAGTCCCTCCCGGCGCTTCCGCTCCGGTGGTTCGACTACGCGGAAACAGAACTGTGCGTCCCGGCCGACGCATCCTTCAAGGACTGGCTCGGAGGGATCGAGTGGCATCAGGGGACGAGCATCGACTGTGCTCCTCCCTCCGACCGCGATGTCCTGATGGCGCTCTACGACGCCACGGGCGGGCCCGAATGGACCGAGCACCGCAACTGGCTGACCGAAGCGGAACTCGGCGAATGGTACGGCGTCGAGACGGATTCATCGGGGCGGGTGACCGCGCTCAGGCTGCAGAACAACGGCCTCGAGGGCCAGTTGCCGCCGGAACTGGGGCACCTGTCCGCATTGCGGGAGCTGATTCTCTGGAACAACGACCTGTGGGGTCCCATCCCCCCGGAGTTGGGCAACCTCCCCAACCTCGCCACCCTCGTCGTCGTGAATACCAACCTGTCGGGGACCATTCCGCCGGAGCTCGGCAACCTGGCCGAGTTGAGCGTCCTGGTGCTGGCAAGCAGCGAACTGACGGGTCCCATACCCCCGGAACTGGGCAAGCTGGTCAACCTCACCTCCCTGACACTCGACGACAACGCTCTGGAGGGTCCGATCCCCCCGGAACTCGGCAACCTCGCCGCGCTGGAGTCGCTGAGTCTCGCCCTGAACGACCTGACGGGCTCGATCCCCCCGGAATTGGGCAACCTGTCGAGCCTCCGCCAACTGGGCCTTGGGCGCAACCAGCTCACAGGCTCCATCCCCCCGGAACTGGCGATGCTGGAGGAGCTGCAGGTCCTCGTCCTCTGGGACAATGATCTTACCGGACCGGTGCCTCCGGAACTCGGCAGTCTCGGCAACCTGCTGTATGCGACTCTCGCCGAAAACGAACTCACGGGCCCCATCCCGCCGGAGCTCGGGTCCCTCGCACGCATCGACTACCTCACGCTTGCAGACAACAACCTCACAGGCACGATCCCGCTCGAGTTGGGACGCCTGATCGGGGCAATCGATCTGGATCTGAGAAACAACGCCCTTACCGGTCCGATCCCGGCCGAACTCGGCCGGCTGCCGCGTCTGGTGCGCCTGTCGCTGGGCCGCAACGACCTGAGCGGTCCGATCCCGCCCGAGGTGGGAGGAATGAGCCACCTCCGCGAACTCGACGTGACCGACAATGCCGGGCTCTCGGGAGCGCTTCCGGAACAGCTGACGGAGCTGAGCATGGACGTGCTCGCCGCGGGAGGAACCGACCTGTGCGCGCCCCCGGACGAAGCCTTCCAGCAGTGGCTGGGAGCCATTCGCAAGCGGCGGGTGACCCAGTGCCTGGACAGCGAACCCGCGTCGGCCTATCTGACCCAGGCGGTGCAGTCGCGTTCCTACCCCGTTCCGCTGGTCGCCGGCCGCCCTGCGCTCCTCAGGGTTTTCGTCACCGCGGCGCGCCCCGGCGGCGCGAACATGCCTGCGGTGCGGGCGAGGTTTCTTCTCGACGGAGTCGAGACGCACGTGGCGGAAATCGCATCCTCCCCGGTTCCCATCCCCGGCGATGTGGACGAGGGCGACCTGGCAGCCTCCGCCAACGCCGAGATCCCCGGGGAGATCATCCAGCCGGGCCTCGAGATGGTCATCGAGATCGACCCGGAGGGAGTACTGGACCCCACGCTGGGCGTAGCAAGGCGTATTCCCGCGGATGGCCGCCGTGCGGTGGACGTGCGCGCGATGCCCGCGCTGGACCTGACCGTGGTGCCCTTCCTGCTGGAGCAGACCCCCGATTCCTCCATCCTGGCGCTGACCACCGGCATGGCGGAGGACCCGGGCGGCCACGAACTGTTGCACGACACCCGGACCCTGCTCCCGGTCGGGGAACTCGAGGTGACCGCCCACGAGCCAGTGCTGGTTTCGTCCAACAACGCCTACGACCTGTTCCGGGAGACCATCGCCATCTGGGCCGTGGAAGGTGGGATGGGCTACTACATGGGCATGATCGGTGGACGCACGACCGTCGCCCGAGGCATCGCGAGCGTCCCGGGCCGGGTCAGCTTCTCGGTGCCCGACTCGCGAATCATCGCACACGAACTGGGGCACAACGTGAGTCTCCATCACGCCCCGTGCGGAGGCGCCGGCGGTCCCGACCCCTCGTTCCCCGAACCGGACGGGTCGATCGGCGCCTGGGGATACGACTTCAGCCGCGGCAGGCTGGTGGCGCCCGGCCGGCACGACCTGATGTCGTATTGCGAACCGCCCTGGGTCAGCGACTACTACTTCACCAACGCGCTCCGCTTCCGGATCCGTGACGAAGCGCCGCGTGTGACGCAGCCAGCGGCGGGGTCCGGCCGCTCGCTCCTGCTCTGGGGGGGCGTCGACCCGGAAGGCAAGCCGTTCCTGGAGCCTGCCTTCGTGCTGGACGCACCCCCCAACGTCCCGCGGGAGGGCACCGAATACCGGATCACGGGCCGCGACGCGCGCGACCGCGAGCTGTTTTCGCTCGGTTTCGACATGCCGGTGCCGGCCGACGGCGACGGAAGGCCCGCGTTCGCCATCATGCTTCCGGTACGCGACGGCTGGGCCGAGGACCTCGCCGGCATCACGCTTGCCGGCCCGGGCGGATCGGATACGCTGAACCGGGAGTCGGCGCGTCCGATGGCCATCCTGCGCAATCCGCGGACCGGCCAGGTCCGTGGAATCCTGCGTCGCCCGGCTCCCGTCGCACAGGCCGCCATGGACGGGGCCGGCAGCGTCGCCGGACCAGGTCTGGAAGTGCTGTTCAGCCCGGGGCTGCCCGGCGCTGCAGCCTGGAGGCGCTGACGATGCGCGGCTCCGGCCCGGAAGAGCTCAGGAAGCCGGAGCTGCCGCGTCCGGCCGCTCCGGCGAATCGGCGGCAGGCGCTACCGTAAACTCGGTGAACATCCCCCGGCCGTCATGCCCGGAAAAGTCGCAGATCGCCATATAGGCGCCCGGCTCGAGCTCGACGGTAGCCACGCGGCGCTCGCCGGGGTTGAGGCGCCGCTCCAGCACCCAGGCCGCGAGGGTGTCTTCCATCCGGCGGAAGTAGATGTTGTGCTCCTCGAACCCGGCGTTGACGAAGCGCACCGGGTGTGGTCCGGCGGGAAGGACAAGCGGCATGGAAATGGTGTACTCGTCCATCAGGATCTGCATGGTGTCCACGCGGGCGGGCGGCGGGGTCTCGGCCGGCGGAGGCGGCCGATCGTCGTCCGGCTCCGCGCATCCCCCGGCGGCGAAGCATGCGGTGGCGAGCACCAGCAACCTCGCGGCCTGCGCGGGGCTGCGGCGAACATGTACTGGGGATTCCGGATACAAGGAAGCTGCGCGCCGCACGAGGAGTATCACCAGCGATGGGAGCACCGCCGTCCCGCCGCGCCTGGTCGGAGACAGGGGACGCCGGAGCGCACGGTCTCCCGCCGGAGACGCACGCCCGGACCGGCGAGCAACCGGCGCTGCCCTGCAGAGGCGCCGGTCGGAATCGAACCGACGATCGAGGATTTGCAGTCCTCTGCCTTACCACTTGGCCACGGCGCCAAAAGAATGGGGAGCCGACGAGCGCGCTCCCCATACCGGCTTTGCAAGAGCGGGAAACCGGACTCGAACCGGCGACCCCCACCTTGACAAGGTGGTGCTCTACCAACTGAGCTATTCCCGCAGATGAAGCATCATGAGGTTAGAAACAGCCACCATGGGTGTCAACCACCCGCGCGATGGTTTTCCCCGCTCCGGCCCGTGACTACCTTTGCACGTTCTCGCCGGGAGCCGGCGCCCGGCCAGCGCGCACCATCCTTCCCCCGCTTCCCCTTGCCCCACCCCTCTCGCGGGCCCCTCACGCGACCCGGAATTTCGCCTCTCCTGCGGCTGCTGCCGGCGCTTCTCCCGGCCCTCCTGCTGCCCGGGGCGGCCAGTGGACAGCTTGTCGGCGGACCGATCGTCCCTTCGGGCCATCTGCGGCTGGACATCGACGCGAACTACGTCACCTGGAGCGAGCGCTTCGGCCTGCGGTCCGAGGGGGGATCCGTGGTCGAGGAGGTGGAGCCGCTGGGGTGGAACCTGAGCAGCGACGCCCTGGGATCGGACCGGCTGCCCGCAGCCGCGCTCACCGAGGCTCGCCTCCGGACCCTGTTCGGGAATGCCGACTACCGACTCAACCTGGGGAGCACCAACCACCTGTTCGCGGCCCACATCCGGCGCGTGCCTCTCGGGTTCCGGCTGGGCGTATTCCCCTGGCTGACGGTGGGGGCGTCGTTCCCCATGGTACAGCGCAAGCTCGACTCGGAGCTGGTTTACACCCCCGGAGAGGCGAACGCCGGGCTGGCGCCGCCGGCGTCCCTGAGGGCTCCGTTCATGAACGAATACGGGAATGCCCTTGCCGAGGCGCGCACCGTCATCGCCGGCCTGTGCGGGGTGGACGAGAGCGCCCCCGAGTGCCAGGCAGGCCGCGCCATGCTCGCGGAGGGCGACGCGCTGCTGGGATCCCTCGGGGCGCTGTTCGGAGAGGCCGTCTTCTTCCCCCTGGAGGGTTCCGCCGCGGGCCGGGACCTCGCCGGACGCGTGGATGCGGTCAGGACCGGCCTGTCGGACATCGGCGTGACGAGCTTCACGGCCCCGCTCCCGCTCGGCACCCCTCTCGACCGGGCCGCCTTCGATTCGCTGGTCGTCGTTCCGGTGTTCGGGACGACCGGTCTCCCCGTTGAAGACATGGACGCACTGTGGGAACCCGGAGACCTGGAGGTCAGCGCGGCGATTCAGGTTCTGAACCTGACCCCGCGTCCACCGGATCCCCCGGGCCCGGGAGAGGCGGCTGATTCGGTCGTCGTTCCCGAGCAGGAATCCGGCGGCGGCTTCCGGGTTCGGCTGGGCGTGGCCGGCACGCTCCGTCTGGGCACCGGCAGCCCGCAGGACACCCTCCGCGAGTTCCTGGACATGGAGGTTGCGGAGGGTCAGATGGACATCGAGGCGCGCGCTTTCGGCGGCGTCGACTGGGCGCGGCGCGTGGGGCTGACCTTCGATGTACGCTACGGGATCGCCTCACCCCTGTACGTGCGCCGGCGCGTCGGTCCGCCCGACATGGGCTTCGCCCCCCGTCCGCCCCCGGAGACGGTGCAGTGGCAGCCGGGCAACTACCTCGAGTACGCGATCACCCCACAACTGCTGCTGACGCCCCAGCTCGCGGTCGGCTTCGTGTACCGCTCCTTCAGCCGCGCGGCGGACAGCTTCGCGGGCGAGGCGGCGGACGTGGCGGCACTCTCGCTCGAGACCGAAGCCGAAGTGCGGTCGATGGGGGTGGACGTCCGCTATTCCAGCTTCCTGGGAGGAGGCTTCCCGGTTGTGGCCCGCTTCGGCTGGGAAGCCGCGCGCAGCGGCAGCGGAGGCCGGACGCCCAGGACGGGAAGGGTGCGCTTCGGTGCGAGCCTCTTCTGGAGGCTGTGGGGCGGTGGCCGGCAGCCCCGGGATGAAGCCGCTCCGACGCCGGGAGGAGCCCGTCCGGGCCGCTAGACGACAGCCCCGGCAACCTCCTGCCCCGCGACGCGCAACAATTCACGGGCGTGCTCGCGGGAAGCCGCCGAATCCGGGTCGCCGCCCAGCATGCGCGCGATCTCTTGTACGCGCGTGTCCCCTTCAAGGACAAAGGCGCGCGTACGGATCATGCCGTCATCCGGTGAGAGCCGCTTCTCGACCAGCAGATGATGACTCGCGCGCGATGCGATCTGGGCGAGGTGGGTGATGGCGAGCACCTGGTGGGCTCGCCCCGTCTCCTGGAGCCGCGCCCCGACCGCGTTGGCGATCTCGCCCCCGACGCCAGCGTCGATTTCGTCGAACACCAGGGTCGGAACCCGGTCGGCGGCGCCCAGAATCGACTTGAGGGCGAGCATCACCCTCGACAGCTCCCCGCCGCTGGCGATCCGGCCGAGGGGCGCGGGCGGAAACCCGGGGTTGAGCGAGGCCAGGAACTCCACCCGTTCGGCACCCCCCGGCCCCACTTCCGCCAGCGGGCTGAGCGCCACCGAGAAGGTGCCCCCCTCGAGTCCCAGCTCCGGGAACAGCTTTGTAACCCGGCGCTCAAGTTTACGCGCCGCCTTACATCGCGCTTCGCTCAGGGCCGCCGCCTCCCGCTCCAGGTGGGCCCCGGTCTGGTGGATGCGCTGCTCAAGAGTGGCGATGTCGAACGAGCTGGTCTCGATCTCCTCAAGCTGCCCCGCCAGCCGGCGCCCGGTTTCGAGCACGTCCTCCAGCGCGGGTCCGTACTTGCGCTTCAGCCGGAAGATGCGGTCGAGGCGGGCCCTGACGTCTTCCAGCCGGCGCGGATCGTGCTCCAGCGAGCTCGCGTAGTCCCCCAGGAAGCGCCCCGCCTCGCTGGCCGCCTGGTAGGACTGCTCCAGCAACTCCGAGACCTCGCCCAGCGAGCCGTCCAGGCGGATGATGTCGGCGAGCGCGGCCTGCACCGCCCGAATGCGCACCGTGACGGCGGCGTCACCCGCGTATAGCTCCTCGTAGGCTCCCCCGGCGTTGCGCGCCAGCTCGTCGGCGTGTTCGAGCCGGGTCGCCTCCGTCTCGAGCGCCGTGTCCTCCCCGTCCTGGAGCGCGGCGCCTTCGATCTCCCCGAGCTGGAAGCGGATGAAGTCGGCGCGCGCCTCGAGTTCGCGGATCCTCGCTTCCAGCCGCTCCCGCTCGCGCTCCAGCGCCTTCAGCTCGCCGCACAACGCGGCAACGGCGCTCGCCTGTCCGGTTGCGCGCGCAAGGGAATCCAGCAGCCTGGCCTGTTCGGCCGGCCGGAGCAGGCTCTGGTGCTCGTGCTGCCCGTGCAGGTCGACCAGATGGCGGCCCAGTTCTCGCAGGAGCCCCACCGTGGCGGACGAATCGTTGACCCAGGCGCGGTTGCGTCCCCGGCGCGCCACTTCCCGCCGGAGCACCAGCACGTCGGCGTCCGCGCCAAGACCCAGCTCCTCGAGCTTGCGGCGGACCGGCCCGCAGTCCTCGACGTCGAAAGCGGCCTCGATCATGGCACGGGAGGCACCCACCCGGACCACCCCGGGAGAGGCCCGTTCGCCCAGCAGGCAGGAGAGGGCGTTGGCCACCAGGGACTTGCCTGACCCGGTCTCGCCCGACAGGGCGTTGAGGCCCGGCGCCCCGGCCAGCGTCAGGTCATCGATTACCGCGTAGTCGCGTATGCGCAGTTCGATCAGCATGCCTGACGATGCTCATAAGATCATGCACCTGAAGGAGATTTCAGGGCCCAGTTCAACTTTCGTCTCAGGGTGGAGAAGAAGGTGTATCCGGGAAAGCGAAGCAGGGGCACGCGCACCGTGCCGGTCCGGATCTCCACGACCGAACCGGGCACGACGGCCACTGCCTCCTGGCCGTCCACTGTCAGCACCAGGTCGCCCGATGGATCCACTTCCCTGACGATGACGCGCTCGTCCGCGGCCAGCACCAGGGGGCGCACCGCGAGCGTGTGCGGGCAGATCGGGGTCACCAGGATGCAGTCCACCCCCGGGGCGATGATGGGGCCGCCGGCCGACAGGGAGTAGGCGGTCGAACCGGTGGGCGAGGAGACGATCACCCCGTCGGCGCTGAAGCTCCCGATCTCGTCGCTTCCTCCGTCGTGGCCCACGAAGAGGTCGAGGCGGGAGACCCTGGCCGCCCCGCTGTTGTGGACCACGAAGTCGTTGAGCGCCACGTGGCGATCACCCGCATCCCCGTGCTCGTCGAGGATGGTCGCCTCGAGTGTAATACGGTAGTCGAGGGTGAAGTCGCCGCCGCGCAACCGCTCGAACGCGGTGGCAAGGTCGGAGCCGGAGGACGAGGTGAGGAAGCCCAGGTGCCCGAGGTTGATCCCCAGGACGGGAACTCCGGTTCCGGTGACCTTGCGCGCCCCGCGCAGCAGCGTTCCGTCCCCGCCGAGCGTGACCAGCAGGTCCAGCCCGGGTTCGCCGAGCCGGAGAGGGTGCGCGCCCTCCGGAGCGTGCGCGATGATCCCGGGCTCGCAGGCCACCTCGATGCCGAACCTGCGCGCGAGTTCGTCGAGACGCGCCAGCGCCGGCGCGAGCCCCGGCTGCCCGGGAAGCGCGAAGATGCCGATGCGGCGGACGGGAGGCGGCACCATGGCGTTTCGAGTGGGGCTACGCGCTCTCTCTGTCCGCCAGCACGCGGATTTCGGGCTTGCGCTGGGCCAGGCGCAGGGCTTCCCGCGCGATGCCCTCCGCGTCCAGTCCCACCTCCGCCAGCAGCAGCCCCCTGTCGCCGTGCTCGATGAAGACGTCCGGCAACCCCATCGTCCTCACGGTCGGGCGCGATCCCGCGCGCGCCTGTATCTCGCGCGCCATGAGGGCTCCGAAGCCATTGACGACGGTACCCTCCTCGACCGTCAGGATGCGCTCGTGCGAGCCGAGCACGCGCTCGAGCACTTCCTCGTCGAAGGGCTTCAGGAAGCGGCAGTTGACGACGGTCGCGTCGATGCCCGCGGCAGCCAGTTCGTCGGCCGCTGTAAGCGCCTCGAGGACCATGGTTCCCACCGCGAGGATCGCCATGTCCGATCCCTCGCGCACGACTTCCCAGCTCCCGTACGGGACCGCATCGATCTCCGAGGTCGGCGGAACCGCGGCGGGAACCGCGTCGCGCGGATAGCGGATGCTGTAGGGGCCCGCGTCGTGCGTGAGGCCGGTCTTCATCAGGCTGATGAGCTCGTCGCCGTCCTTGGGCGCGGTGACGGTCATGCCCGGAACGAGCAGCATGTAGGCGATGTCGAAGGCGCCGTGATGGGTCGGGCCATCGGCCCCCGCGACCCCCGCCCGATCCATGCAGAACATCACCGGAAGATCCTGCAGGGCGACGTCGTGAACGATGGAGTCGAAGCCCCGCTGCAGGAACGTGGAGTAGATGGCCACGACCGGGCGCACGCCTTCCGTGGCCATTCCGGCGGCCGAGGTCACGCCGTGCGCCTCCGCGATGCCCACGTCGAAGTGGCGGCTCGGGAACGCCTTGTCGAAAATGTCGGTGCTGGTGCCGCTCGGCATTGCGGCCGTAATGGCCACGATGCGGTCGTCCTCCGCCGCGAGATCGGTCAGCGCCCGGCCGAAGACCTTCTGGTAACGGGGCAGCCCGACCGGCTTCTTCGGCGAGAGCCCGGTGATCTTGTCCCACGGGGAGGACGCGTGCCACTTGACGGGGTCCTCCTCCGCGGGCTCATAGCCCTTCCCCTTCTGCGTCACCAGGTGCACCAGCACCGGTCCCTTCATGCGGCGGACGCGCTGCAGGGTGTTGACCACCATCTGGATGTCGTGCCCGTCAAAGGGCCCGAAGTAGCGGAATCCCAGTTCCTCGAAGAGCATCCCGGGCACGAAGAGGTGCTTCACGCTCTCCTCGAACCTGCCGGTGGCGGACTGCATCACGTCGGAGATGCTCGTGGGGACGCGCCCCATCAGCTCCTTCACCTGATCGCGGACCCGGTTGTAGAGGGGGTTGGTGATGACGCCGTTCAGATACTTGTTCATCGCCCCCACATTGGGAGCGATCGACATGTCGTTGTCGTTGAGGACGACGACGAGGTCGCGCTCGCTCGCGCCGGCGTTGTTCAAGGCTTCGTACGCGAGCCCGCACCCGATGGCGCCGTCCCCGATGACCGCGACGACGTCGAAGTCCTCGTCCTTGTGATCGCGTCCGATGGCCATCCCCACCGCCGCCGAGATGGAGGTCGCGGCGTGTCCCGCGCCGAAGACGTCGAAGTCCGACTCGACGCGGCGCAGGAAGGGAGCCAGGCCGTCCTTGCGGCGAATGGTGTGCAGGCGGTCGTTCCGCCCCGTGAGGATCTTGTGGATGTAGGCCTGATGGCCCGTGTCCCACACGATGCGGTCGCGGGGGGTGTCGAAGACGTAATGCAGCGCCACCGTGAGCTCGGCGACGCCCAGGCTTCCCCCGAAGTGCCCCCCAACCTTCGCGACGACATCGATAAGGCGCTCGCGCACCTCGCGCACGAGGTCCGGCAGCTGGGAACGCGAGAGCCTGCGCACGTCCGCCGGTCGCTTGACGTAGTCCAGAATGGCCACCCGATATCACTCCATCTGCGGTAGACGTAATCCCGTGACTGCCGGGACCCAATCCATAATATAACCGGATTCGCGCCCGCTGTTGCAGATGCCTCTAACGGCTGCGGTGCACGACGTATTCGGCGATGGCCGCCATGGGCCGGGAATCGAGCCCGGCGTCGGCCAGTGCCCGGCTTGCCAGAGAGACCTGCCGGAGCGCCCGGCGGCGTGCCCCGTCCAGCCCGTAGAAGCTGACGTAGGTCGACTTGCGCAGCGCCTCGTCGCTGGGGTGCTTGCCCAGCCGGTCCGCCGAGGACGTGGCGTCCAGAATGTCGTCCGCAATCTGGAAGGCCAGCCCCAGGGCGCGCCCGTAGCGATCCAGGGCTTCGATGCGGCGCCTGCCGGCCCCGGCGGCCAGCCCGCCGATCCGGGGGGCCGCCGCCAGGAGCGCCCCGGTCTTGAGCGCGTGCAGCCGGTCCAGCCGGTCCGCCGACAGGGTTCGGCCCTCGGACTCGAGGTCGAGGGCCTGCCCCCCCACCATTCCTCCCGCGCCCGCGGCCCTCACCAGCGTGCGCACGATCTCCCGCGCGACGTCGTCCGGGCATCCCAGTTCGAGTGAGGCGCGCCATGCCTGCAGCGCGGCTCCTGGAATCAGCGTTGCCGCGGCCCGGGCCGTGCTCCGGGCCCCGAACACGTGGTGCGGGGTGGGAGATCCCCTGCGCAGTTCGGCGTCGTCCATGCACGGGAGGTCGTCGTGCATGAGGGAGTAGGCGTGGATCATCTCGATGGAGGCGGCCAGATCGTAGCAGTCCTCCTCGACTTCGCCGCCGCAGGCCGCGTACGCCGCGATGCACAGGATGGGCCGGACCCGCTTGCCGTCGGTAAGAAGTCCATGCCGCAAAACCGGGCCGAGGGAAGGACCGACGCGTGGGGTCAGAGCGGCCAGGGCTCGCTCCAGGGCCAGCCCGACCCGCTTCCCCTGATCGTCCAGGAAGGATGTCAGATCGAAGTCGCCGCCCGGCCCCGGCATTCGCCGCGAAGCGAGGGCCCCACTCACCCGGCGTCCTCCCGGCGGCGGGCTTCGCCCTCGATCAGCTCCTCCACGCGAAGCTCGGCCGCGGACAGCAGCCGCTCCGCCGCGCGAACGTGCCGGATTCCTTCCTCGAAGAGCGCGAGGCTCTGCTCCAGCTCGACGTCTTCGGCGTCGAGGGCGGCAACGATGCGGTCGAGACGCCGCAGCCGTTCCTCCACCGACATCGGCTGAGGATCGCCGGCGTCCCGTCTCGACGGCGGCTGATTCCCCGAAGGACGGGCGTGCTCATCCATCAGAGCCGCTCCGGATCGGTGACTTCCTTTCGACCGCCGTCCCCCACGGCACGCTCGTCGGGGCGAGTCGCGGTCACACGGCAGCCGACGCGGCCGTCGACCACCCGCAGGTCGAAGGAGGATCCCCGACGGAATCCTGCGACGTTCCTGAGCACCCGGCCCGAGCGGTCGAGCGGCACCGCGTACCCCCGGCTGAGGGTGGCCAGGGGAGAGAGTGCTTCCAGGCGCCCGGAAGCGCTCTCCATCCGGGCACGCCGGGCGGCGAGTCGGGCGCGCATCGCCGCCGCCAGCCGCTGACCGCGGCCGAACACCTGGGTGGTCCGCGGCTCGATGACGCCGTCGATTCCCCGGCGGAGCCGGCCGGCGCGCGACTCCAGGCGGTCGCGGTAGCGGTGCACGGAGCGCCGGAGGCCGGTGGACAGCCGCGGCCGCAGGTCGGCCAGCCGCCGAGCCAGCACCGCGCGGTCGGGAACCACCGCCTCCGCTCCGGCCGAGGGGGTGGGGGCGCGCAGGTCGGCCACCAGATCCGCGATGGTGACATCCACCTCGTGGCCCACGGCGGAGACCACCGGTACCGGGCAGGCGGCGATCGCGCGCGCGACCTCCTCCCGGTTGAAGGCCCACAGGTCCTCGAGCGAACCCCCGCCCCGCGCCACCAGGACGACGTCCGCCCGCCTGGTCCGGCCGATCTCGTCGATGGCTCGCGCCACGTCCTCCGCGGCGCCCTCCCCCTGTACGCGCGCGCTCCTCAGCAGCACCCGCGTCCAGGGCGCCCGCGCCCCGATCACCGACAGGATGTCGTGGAGGGCGGCCCCCGTGGCGGAGGTCACCACGCCCACGCAGGCCGGGCACGCCGGGAGCGCGCGCCTGCGGGCCGGGTCCATGAGGCCCTCCGCCTGCAGCTTGCGCCGCACCTGTTCGAAAGCCCGGCGCCACAGCCCCTCACCGTCCTCGGCCGTCAGCCTGCGCACGCGCAACTGGTACCGTCCGCGCGCTTCGTAGAGGGTCACCGAGCCGAACGCCCGCACCCGGGTGCCGTCCTCCGGGTCGGCCGGCAGCCGGCGGGCGTCGCTGGCGAACATGACCGCGCCGATATGCGCGGTCTCGTCCTTGAGCGTGAAGTAACGGTGCCCCGCGGCGGTGCGGCGCCAGTTGCCGACCTCACCGGCCACCCAGAGGGCCGACATGCCCTGCTCGAGCAGAAACCGCGCCCTTCGGTTCACCTGCGCGACCGTCCACGGCTCGGCCTCTCCACCGCGCTCCCCGGAAGTCCGCGCCGTGGCTTCCACCGGGGCGCCCGCCGCCGGGCGCGCCCGCTCTTCGCCCCCAGCGTACCGGAAGAGGTCGAGCGACCCGTCCTGCGCGGCCATGGGGCGGCTCAGCCCCCGCCTCCGTCCGCGTGCAGCCGCACGGCGGCGTCGACCGTGTTGGAGAGCAGCATCGCGATGGTCATCGGGCCGACCCCCCCGGGAACCGGCGAGACCCTGCCCGCGACCTCCTTCGCCTCGTCGAAGACCACGTCGCCCGTGATGCGGTATCCCCGCTCGCGGGTCGAATCGTCCACCCGGTTGGTGCCCACGTCGATCACGGTGGCGCCGGGGCGCACCATTTCGCCGGTGACGGTTCCGGGACGGCCGATGGCCACGATCAGGATCTCGCCGAGCCGGGTGACGGCGCCCAGGTCGGGGGTGCGGCTGTGGGCGACGGTCACCGTTGCGTTCCCCCCGGGCGCCTTGCGCATGAGCAGCGACGCCATCGGCTTCCCCACGATGTTGGAGCGTCCCACGATCACCGCGTGCCTGCCCGAGGGATCGACGCCCGAGCGCAGCAGCATCTGGATCACCCCGGCGGGCGTGCACGGGGCCAGCACGTCGGGGGCGCCGGTGGCCAGCCGGCCCACGTTGACCGGGTGGAAGCCGTCCACGTCCTTCCCGGGCAGAATGCGGTCGAGCACCACCTGGTCGCGAATCTGGTCCGGCAGGGGAAGCTGCACGAGGATGCCGTGAATGGCGGGGTCGGCGTTGAGCCCGTCGAGCAGTCCCAGCAGTTCGGCCTCGGGGGTCGAGCCAGGCAGGGTGATCTGGCGGGAGTGGATCCCGGCGGCGCGCGCCGCGCGGTTCTTCATCCGCACATAGCTGTGGCTCGCCGGATCGTCCCCCACCAGCACGGTCGCAAGCCCGGGCACCAGCCCGTCCCGTTCCTTCAGGACGGCGACCCTCTCCCGAAGTTCCTCGCGGATCGCACCCGCGATCTCCGTCCCCGAGATGATGGCGGCGCTCATCGGGCGAACCCCACGGCGCGGGTTTCACGAATCACCACGATCTTGATCTGGCCGGGATAGCGCAGTTCCTCTTCGAAACGGCGCGCGATGTTCTCCGAGAGCGCGTTCGTTTCGTCGTCGGAGACCCGTTCCGGTTCCACCATGACCCGCACCTCCCGTCCCGCCTGGATCGCGAAGCAGCGCTCCACTCCGGGGTATTCGAGGACCGTGTTCTCGATCTTCTCCAACCTCTTGACGTAGCTGTCGAACATCTCGCGGCGCGCGCCGGGACGGGACCCCGAAATCGCGTCCGCCGCCGTCACCAGGAACGTCTCCGCATAGCGGTGCGGCTCCTCGTCATGGTGCGCGCGGATCGCGTTCAGGACCTGATCCGGCTCGCGGTACCTCTCGCAGAGCGCGTACCCCAGCTCCACATGGGTCCCTTCCTGGTCGTGGGTCATCCCCTTCCCCACATCGTGCAGCAGCCCCGCCCGCTTGGCGATCTGCACATCGAGCCCCATTTCCGCGGCCATGCCTCCCGCCAGCAGCGCCACCTCCTTCGAGTGCAGCAACTGGTTCTGACCGTAGGAGGTGCGGAAGCGAAGGTGGCCGAGCGCCTGAACGATCTTGGGGTGCACGTCGTGGATCCCCAGCTCGTAGAGCACCTCCTCCGCGGCCGCGAGCATCGTCCGCTTCACGGTCTTCTCGCTCTTCTTGACCAGGTCCTCGATGCGGGCGGGATGGATCCGGCCATCCTCGACGAGCTTGCCGAGGGCGATGCGGGCCACCTCGCGGCGGATGGGGTTGAACCCTGAGAGGATGACCGCTTCGGGGGTGTCGTCGATGATGACGTCGATGCCCGTGGCCTGCTCGAAGGCGCGGATGTTTCGGCCCTCGCGTCCGATGATGCGGCCCTTCATCTCGTCGGAGGGCAGTTGCACGACGGACACCGTCATCTCGGCGGTCTGCTCCGCCGCCATGCGCTGGATCGCCTGGGCGATGATCTTGCGCGCCTCGCGCTCACCCGTGCGCTTCGCCTCGGCCTCGATGGCGCGGACGGTGCTGGCGGCCTTCGCGCGGGCCTCGTCCTCCAGGTTCTTCATCAGGAGGCCGCGGGCTTCGTCGGCGGAGAGGCCCGCCAGCGACTCGAGCGTACTCTCGACCGACCGTTCGGAAGCCTCGACCTCCTCGACTCTCCGGTCCAACTCGCCGTTGCGGCGCTCGAGCGTCTTCTCCCGCGCCTCCAGCGCTCCCTTGCCCTCTTCCAGACGGGTTTCGCGCTCGTTCAGGCGGTCGAACTTGCGGTCCAGGGAATCCGATCGATGGCCGATGCGCCGCTCAAGCGTCTTGACCTCTTCCCGGCGCCGAGCCTCCTCGGACTGCCAGGACTCGCGCAGCCGGTAGACCTCTTCCTTGCCCTGGAGGGCGGCGGCTTTGAGGGTGGTGTCAGCTTCCTCGTTGGCGCGGGCGATGATGCGCGATGCATCGTCGCGGGCGGCGGCGCGTTCCTTTTTCTGCCTGGAGCGCTCGAAGCCCCGTCCCAGCAGATAACCCGCTGCGGAGCCGAGCGCCATCACGACCGCCGCAAGCAGAATGCCTTGCGGGTCCATTGTATGCGCTCCGGATCAGGCGCACCACGCGCGCCTGCCAGTTCCATTCCGTGGGGCCGTTCCGACCGAGGACGAAGCCGACCCTGACCGATTCCGCGCCCGCGCCGTACCGCCGGCGACGGGCGGAATGCTTCTAAAGCTCGTCACAATATGAGGATGGAGCGGACAGGCGCAAGCGATGAGGCGGGATCAGGATCCGGCGTGCTCCGCCAACTCGGCCTCGACTTCCTCGGCGAGCGATCCGGATCGGCGCGTCATCCGCGCCCGCAGACCGGCCAGATCGGCCTGAGCCTCAAAGTACCGCGCGGTGATGGAGAGGGCCGCAAGGATCGTGGCCTTGTATGAGTCCATCAGCCCGGCCCGGCGGTGGACCTCGGTGATGTTCTCATCCAGGAAACGGGCACATCGCTCGACTTCCTCGCGGTCGGCGGTGGACCGGATGGCGTACTTCTCGCCGGCGATCTCAACCGTAAGGGATACTGCCTTGTCGGTATCAGCCATCCCGGCCCTCCAGGAATCGTATGCGGGCGATCATCCTCTCCACCACGGCGCGGCCCCGTTCGAGGCGTCCCTCCAGCTCGCGTCGCTCGTGCTCGGCGGCGCGCAGTCTTTCCACCACGCTCTCCGGGCTTGCTTCGCCCTCGGCGATGGGAGCGAGGAACTCCATCAGCTCCTCGTTTCGCTCCCTGGCCGACCGCAGTTCGGCCCTCAACTCGGCGCTCTGCCGGATCAGTCGCCGGACCGCCGACTCCAGGCGCGCGAAGGGCTCGCTAGCGTCCGGAGTCTGCTGCGCCTGCTCTTGGTTCGACACCAAACTCCTCCTTGAGTCGCTGGATGAGACGCCGCACCGCGCGATCGACGGCCTTGTCCGTCAGGGTCCGGCGTCCCGACTGAAAGCGCAGGCGGAATCCGACGGACCGGGAGCCGTCCGGCACATCCCCGCCGCGGAACAGGTCGAAGACGGACACTCCGGCGAGATCCGCGCCTCCGCCCCTCTCGAGGAACTCCAGCACTTGCCGGGCCGGAAGCGAATCCGGAATCAGCAGGGCCAGGTCACGCTCCACCGCCGGGAAGGCGGGAAGCGGGCGGAAGGCCGGGTCGGGCCGCCGCCGGACACCGTCTCCCAGTTCGAGTTCCAGCCCCCAGACCGGTCCGGCCCAGACGGGGGCGTCCACCCGGTCCGCGCGCACCTTGCCGGCGCCGCCCACCACCGAGCCGTCGGCCGCCCGCAGCAGAAGCTCGTACCCCTCCTCGAAGAAGGTCGAGTCGAAGGTGCCGGGCTCCGCCGAGCACTCCCCCGGGAGCACGGCCGCGACCAGTTCCTCGGCCAGTCCGCGCAGCTCCCACTCGTCCCACGGCCGATCCGCGGCCGACCAGTGGTGGGGCCGCCGCCGGCCGGTCATCGCAATCGCCAGCCGATTCGTCTCGCGCGGCAGTCCGCCGGACCCGCCGGCGCCGAATACCGCGCCCATGTCGAAGAGCCGTATGTCGGCGGCACCCCGCGCGAAGTTGTGTTCGACCGCGTGCAGCAGCCCGAAGAGCACGGTCCGGCGCAGGTGGCTCTCTTCCGCGGAGACCGGATTGAGCACCTCGACCTCCCCCTCCTCGGCGGGCGCGAACGCGGTCGTGTGCGCCTCCAGGAACCCGCGGCCCACCAGGATCGTCCTGAGACGGTCGTGCAACCGCAGAAGGGGGTCGTCCGGGACCGTGCCCGGGCGGAAGGCGCCCAGGCTGTCCGGGAAACGGTCGTACCCGTGGACGCGCGCGATCTCTTCCACCAGGTCGACCTCGCGCAGGGTGTCGTAGCTTCGGTGCCCCGGGACCGTGACTTCGATTGCGCCGGCGGCGAGCCTGCAGCGGTATCCCAGCGGCTCGAGCAGCTTCACGATGTCACCTGTGTCAAAGCCGACGCCAAGCAGCTGCCCGACCCGTTCGGGACGAAGCGTCACGACCGGCGCGCGCCAGGGCCGGGGGCAGGCGTCGAGGAGGGTGGGCGCCGGCTCGCCGCCCGCGGTCGCCACGATGATCGAAACCGTGCGCCGAATCGCGCGCTCGAGCCCGGCGGGGTCGACTCCGCGTTCGAAGCGGTGGCTGGCGTCGGTCGACATGCCCAGCGCCCGCCGCACGGCGCGCACCCCCTTCGGGTTGAAGAGCGCGCATTCCAGGAGCACGTCCGTGGTCCCCTCGCCGATCTCGGATTCGCTCCCGCCCATGACCCCGGCTATGGCCAGCGCCCGCTCGGGATCGCAGATGAGGAGCATTCCCTCGTCCAGCTCGCGCCGTTCGCCGTCCAGCGTCCGCACCGTCTCGCCCCCCCGGGCCCCCCGGACCACGATCTCGGGTCCCGCGACCCTCGCGAGATCGAAGGCGTGCAGCGGCTGGCCCAGCTCCAGCAGCACGTAGTTGGTGGCGTCCACCACGTTGTTGATGGGATGGGCGCCCGCGGCCCGCAGGCGGGATGCCAGCCACTCCGGGGAAGGCCCGACCCGCACGCCGCGCACGACCGCCGCCATGTAGCGCCAGCACTGCCGCGGGTCGTCGATGCGGACGCGCGCGCTCGCCCCGTCGACTGCCGGCGACCCGGTGCGCACCGTGAGTTCGTGCTCGACCGCCCCGGGGAGGTCGGCGAGGCGGATCCCGCCCTCACCGACCAGCTCGCGCGCCACGCCCACGTGGGAGAGCAGGTCCCCCCTGTTGGGCGAGACCTCGACATCCAGGCGGTGGTCGTCCAGGCCGACAGTGGGGGCGAAAGGGCTTCCCGGGTCGAACTGTCCCGCCAGCTCGAGAATGCCGCGGTGGTCGGTGCCCAGCCCCAGTTCGCGGGCCGAGCAGAGCATGCCGCGCGACTCCTGGCCGCGGATGCGGACGCGCTTGATGCGCAAGTCCCCTGGAAGGACGGCGCCCACCGGCACGAAGGGGTAGCAGGCGCCCGCCCGGACGTTGGGCGCTCCGCACACCACCTGTACGGTGCCGTTGCCCCCGTCGACCTCGCAGACGCTCAGCCGGTCCGCGTCCGGGTGCCGGCGCACACGCTCCACGCGGCCGATCACAACCCCGGCGATCTCCGCGGCGAGGTCGGTGATCCCCTCTACGGGCGCGCCGCGCATCGCCAGCCGGGCCGCGATCTCCCCGGCACTCAGGTCGAGCCCGGGGGCCACCGCCCGCAACCACCGGCGCGAGACGTTCATGCGAACTGGGAGAGGAAGCGGATGTCGTTCTCGTAGAGCGTCCGGATGTCGCTGATCCCGTACTTGAGCATGGCGATGCGCGCGGGCCCCATGCCGAAG
The DNA here is from genome assembly GCA_022823365.1 of Gemmatimonadota bacterium. Lineage (GTDB taxonomy): Bacteria > Gemmatimonadota > Gemmatimonadetes > Longimicrobiales > Gaopeijiaceae > BD2-11. The sequence continues at coordinate 8,668 of JAJDXG010000008.1, read as the reverse complement.
GCCCACCCGGAATAGCGTTCGGGATCGATGCCCACGTTGTCGAGCACTGCCGGATCGACCATTCCGGCCCCCATGACCTCCAGCCAGGCGGTCTCCTCGACGCTGCCGTCCGCTCCCACCACGCGCCTCTTCACGTCGACCTCGGCGCTCGGCTCCGTGAACGGGAAGTAGCCCGGGCGGAAGCGGACGCGCGTGCCGGGTCCCCAGAACCGGCGCGCAAACTCCGACAGGGTAGCCTTGAAGTCCACGAAGGTGATGCCCTCGTCCACCGCCAGACCTTCGATCTGGAAGAACGCGGGCGCGTGCGTCGCGTCCCAGGTGTCGCGCCGGTAGGCCGGGCCGGGGGCGAGGATGCGCACGGGAGGGCGGTACTGCTCGAGGATCCGGATCTGGACCGGAGAGGTGTGGCTGCGCAGGAGCCCCCCGCCCTTCAGGTAAAGGGTGTCCTGCTCGTCGGCGGCGGGATGGTCGAGGGGCGTGTTGAGCGCGACGAAGTTGTACCACTCGGTCTCCGCCTCGGGCCCGCGGGCGCGCGTGAACCCCAGACGCGCGAAGATGTCGCAGATCTCGTCGACGACCAGGGTGACGGGGTGGCGGGCGCCCCGCCACCGGTCCCGCCCGGGAAGCGTGAGGTCCCGCGCCGGCGTATCCGTGTCGGCGCGCTCCCGCGCGAAGCGGCGTTCCCGCTCTTCCAGCGCGCCGCGCAGCACCTGCTTGACCCGGTTCGCTTCGGCGCCGACGGCCGGGCGTGCTTCCGGGCCGAGGCCGCCGAGCTGGCGCAGGATGCGCGATACGCGCCCTTCCCTGCGGCCCAGGAACGCTACCCGGACCTGCTCCAGGGCAGCGGGATCGCTCGTGCCGGTGATGGCGTCCCGCGCCTCCCGTTCGAGCGCCCGGAGCTCATCAACGAGAGAGCCGGCCTCGGACACGAAAGGGGCGGACTAGGCGCGCGAACCGCGCTCAGGCACCGGCCAGCCCCTGCTTGGCGCGGTCCGCCAGGGCAGCGAACGCCTCCGGGTTGCGCACGGCCAGGTCGGCCAGCGACTTGCGGTCGAGTTCGATACCCGCCCGCTGGAGGCCGTTGATGAACCGGGAATAGGACAGATCGTGCTGCCGGGAGGCCGCGTTGATGCGCGTGATCCAGAGCCGCCGGAAGTTCCGCTTTTTCTGCTTGCGGTCCCGGTAGGCGTACTCCCAGCCGCGCTCCACGGCATCCTTCGCCGTGCGGTACAGCTTCTTTCGGGCGCCGAAATAGCCCTTGGCCTGGCGGAGAATCTTCTTCTTGCGACGTTTGCGCGCGGGGGCGCCGGTCGTTCTGGGCATGGGGTTCTCTCTCCCGCGGCCTTATGAGTTGGGAAGCAGGCGGCGGAGCCTGCGCTCGTCCGCGCCGGACACCAGCGTGGCGGAACGCAGGCGGCGCTTCCGTTTCCGGGTCTTCTTGGTGAGGATGTGGCTCTTGTACGCCCTCATCCTGCGGAGCTTGCCGCGGCCGGTGCGGCGGATCCGCTTGGCCGCTCCGCGGTTGGTCTTCATCTTCGGCACGATCTAACTCCTGGGAGCCAAAACCATCGTCATCGTGCGCCCTTCCCTGACGGGGCGCGTCTCTATCTTCGAAATCTCTTCCAGATCCTCCGTCACCCGCCTCAGCACCTCCAGCCCGATCTCGGGGTGGGAGAGCTGCCGCCCGCGGAACATCATCGTCAGCTTCACCTTGTTGCCGTCGCCGAGGAAGCGGCGGGCGTGCCGGACCTTGAAGTCGTAGTCGTGATCCTCGATTCCCGGCCTGAACTTCACTTCCTTGATCTGTATGTGATGCTGCTTCTTCTTCGCTTCCTTGGCCTTGCGGGCCGCGTTGTACTTGTACTTCCCGTAGTCCATGAGCCGACACACGGGCGGACGCGCGGCCGGCGCCACCTCGACCAGATCCAGGCCGGCCCTGCCGGCCCTTTCACGCGCCTCCTCTATGGAGACGATACCCACCTGGGCGCCCCGCTCGTCGATGAGCCGAACGGGACTGATCCTGATCTGGTCGTTGACTCGGATCCTCTGTTCCTTTATGGCCTGTTCCTCCGTGGTTCAAATGAACCCGCCTTCCGGCGGGCATGGTGGGACAAAAAAACCCGGGCCACCCCGGGACACGAAACGCCGGGCGGCCGATCGACGCTGCTCGCCGGCCGGCCCGTCTCGTAACCCTGCGGCGCCTGGCGCCGAAGGTGGAGGGAACGTGCGATCCTCGCTTCCGCGTTGTCAACGGCGAAAGATAGGGATGAGCGGCGCAGGGTCAAGCGAGGCGCTTCAGGTACAGCCGCATTCCGGCCCAGTCGTTGGCCGCGTTGAATACATCGAAGTAGCGCCGGGCTCTCTCCTGCCCGATCGCCGCCGCCTGCCGTTCCCTCGTCTCCCTCTCGTACTCCTCGGCGAGCCGCGGGTCGTCGGTCGCCAGGCTGGCCCGTGCCCGCTCTTCCAGCGCCGCAAGCGCCTCGCTCAGTTCTTCCCGCCGGGCGCCGAAGTCGTCGTAGATGCCGAAGTGGGCAACCGCGAAGCGGTCGGGATCGTAGATCCGCACCCCCTCCAGCGTCGACTGCCAGGCCTCCACGTCCACGCCGGGCGCCGGGGTGGGCGGGTGCACGGGAGCGCGGCGGTCGAGGATCACGCCCAGCGCGTCGCCGCACAGCAGCACGCCGTCGCGGTCGTGCAGCCAGGCAACGTGATGGCCGATGTGGCCCGGTGTCGAGATGGGGCGCAGGAGCCGCAGCGGGGCGCGCTCCCCCGGTGCCCAGGGACGGATGTTGCGCGCCGGAACCGGCCGCACCTCTCCCCACAGGCGGTCGTGTGCCTCGCCGAACGTCCGCCGCGTGCTTCGCACCAGGCGCTCGGGATCGGCAATGTGAGGCGCGGCGTCCGCGTGGACGTGCACGGTCAGCGCGTCGTTCTCGGCGGCCAGATGCCCCGTCGCGCCTGCGTGGTCCAGATGGATGTGGGTGAGGAAGACGGCGCGCAGGTCGGAGATCGCGAGACCTCGCTCCGCCAGGCGGGCCCGGAGCGCATCCAGGCAGGTCGCCGGTCCCGGATCGACCAGGACAGGATCGGGGACCTCCAGCAGAAAGGACGAGATCGCGCCCTGAAGACCCAGATGTTCGAGGTCGAGGAGTTCGATCAACCGCTTTGCGGATAAGGCCGCTCTTCGGGTCCCACGAAGACCTGGCGCGGACGCGCGATGCGCTGCTCGCGGTCGTTGACCATCTCTTCCCACTGCGTGAGCCAGCCCACGGTGCGGGGAATGGCGAAGAGCAGCGGAAACATCTCCGACGGAAACCCCATCGACTGATAGATGAGCCCCGAGTAGAAATCGACGTTGGGATACAGGTTGCGCCGGATGAAGTACTCCTCGCCCAGCGCGATCTTCTCAAGCTCCAGGGCGATGTCGAGCAGCGGATTCTTGCCCAGCACCTCGAACACCTCGTGCGCCGTCTGCTTTATAATGCTGGCGCGCGGGTCGTAGGCCTTGTACACCCGGTGTCCGAAGCCCATCAGACGCCGCTCGCCGCGCTTCACGCTTTCCATGAATTCGGGGATGTGATCGGTGCTGCCGATCTCCTCGAGCATGCGCAGAACCGCTTCGTTGGCGCCCCCGTGGAGAGGCCCGAACAGTGCCGCCATCGCGCCGGCGTGGGCGGAATATGGGTCGGACTGGGAGCTGCCGATGACCCGCATCGCGGTCGTGGAGCAGTTCTGCTCGTGGTCGGCATGCAGGATGAACAGCACCTCCAGGGCCCGCTCCAGCGCCGGATGGGGCTCGTATTCGCGGACGCCGATGCGGAAGAGCATCGACAGGAAGTTCTGCGTGTAGTTGAGGTTGTTGTCGGGATAGGCGAGCGGCAGCCCCTTGTGATGGCGGTAGGTGAAGGCCGCAATGGTGGGCATCTTGGCGATCAGGCGCACGATCTGCTTCCAGCGGTTCTCCGGGTCGTGGATGTTCCTGGCTTCGGGATAGAAAGTGGACATCGCCGCGACCGTGCTGATCGCCATTCCCATCGCGTGCGCGTTGTAGCGGAACGCGTCGATGAGCTTGGTCAGGTTCTCGTGGATGTAGGTGTGGACCCTGACTTCGTCGCGGAAGGCGTCGAGCTCGTCGGACGTCGGCAGCTCGCCCTTGAGGATCAGGTAGGCAACCTCCAGGAACGTGGCCTTGCCGGCCAGCTGCTCGATCGGATAGCCGCGGTACTGCAGGATCCCCCTGGAGCCGTCGATGTAGGTGATCGTGCTGCGGGTGTTGGCGGTGTTCGAGAAGCCCGGATCGTACGCCATCATGCCGAAGTCGGTGTCCCGGACCTTGATCCGGCGCAGGTCCATGGCCCGGATCACGTCGCCTTCGAGGATGTCGACCTCGTACCTGGCGCCGGTACGATTGTCGGTGATCGAAAGAGTGCCGTTTTGCGCCCCGCCGTTGTCCATGTCCGCTCTCCGCACGGGCTCAGGTTGAGCCGGTGCCTGTCGTTTGAGTTGCGCGGGTTTCCGATCACCGCGGAACCCGCTTCCGCGTCAGCTCCCACCGACGGATAGTCTAACCTGCAGCGCAAGCGGCGCGGTAGATGCGAGCCGCTCGCGTCGGGCTCCCCCAGGAACGCCCCATCCAGCCATGGAAGCGCCCAGGCTCACGTGTTTCGATTGAAGGTGCCATCGAAAAGCGCGGCCGCGGCCGCGCGAGCGGATCATCTCCAGGGAGGGGGCAATGCGCAATTCAAGTGGGTTTTCTCTCATCGAGCTACTTCTCGTCACCCTGATCATCGGCATTCTGGCCACGATCGCGATTCCCCGGCTGACGGCGGCGCGCGACCGGGCCTTCGTGGCGACGATGCAGGCGGATCTCAGGAACCTGGCCACCCAGCAGGAGATCCACTACGCCGACGAACTGACCTACTCGAACGACTTCGACGACCTCGCGTTCTCTTCCTCGGACCGGGTGACCGTCACCGTCACGGAAGCATCGGGTACCGGCTGGTCGGCAACCGCGGCCCACGAGGCCTTTGAAGACGACGACGGGTGCTCGGTCTACTACGGCGACGCGACGGCGACCACGCTGGGGAGTCCGGGGGGACCCGGGGAGATCGCCTGCACCCGGTAGGCAAGCCTATCGAACGGTGAAGCGAACCGTGTCGATTACCCAGGGCTGCAGCGGAACGTGCAGGCCGTCCGCCACGACCGCGATGATCGTGTAATCGCCCGGCTCCAGATCCGTCATCTCGTACTCGGTCTGGGCCAGGCCGAAGTGGACGTAGCTGCCTTCGACCGCGGGGATGGGCTGGTCGGCGGGCGTCAGGTCGGCGTTGATCAGCAGATGATGATGCCCGGTGCCTGGGTCCATGATCCCCGCCTCGACTACCTCGAGGTTGTCGACTTCGAACACCACCCGAACGGAGTTGCCTTCGACCGTCGAGCCGTCGGCGGGTTCGGTGATGTGGACCCTCATGGCGTCGTCCATGGCGGCCGCTTCCTCGGCCATCCCGCCCTCGTCCATCGAGTCACCCGCATCTCCCCCGCCACCACAGCCCAGCGCGGCGAGAAGTGCGGCCAACGACCACGGGCTCCATCTGCGAGTTCCTGGCATGAGTACCATCCGTGTTGACGGGGAATGGTTGACGGCTTCCGGCCGGCCGGCGCGCGACCGCTGCCCGTGCCAGTATTCAACCGCACCTTGTCGCGCGGCAAGACCCGGCAGGCCCGGCGGGCCGGGGCTGGCGGATGATGGTGCCGGACAGCGCCTCGGGGTACATCCGCACACGGCCGCATGATCTTGCCGGACGCGCCGGGGGCGCCCAATCTGCTACTATTCCAATTCGGCGATTCCGGACGGCCCCCCACAGCTATCGAAGCGGCCACGCGACCGGCGTGCGCGCAGCCCGCAATCCCGACATGCCGGCCACTGCAACAACAGGAGATGACGCATGCGCAAGCTACTCCCGATCCTTATCATGACGCTCGCCGCCGGCGCCCAGGCCGCAAACGCGCAGAGCGCGCAGATGAACTTCTTCCTCACCAGCGCCGGGTCCGGCGACGGAGCGAACCTCGGCGGCCTCCAGGGCGCCGACCAGATCTGCCAGGACCGCGCCTACGCGGTGGGCGCCGGCGACCTGATCTGGCGCGCCTACCTGAGCACGACCGGCGAGTCCGGGGAGAACGCCCGCGACCGCATCGGCGATGGTCCCTGGTACAACCACGCCGGCACCATGGTGGCCCGGGACGTCGACGACCTCCATTCAGAGAACAACCTGCTCGGCAAGGAGAACTCGCTCACCGAGCGCGGCGAACAGGTGAACGGCCGGGGCGACTCGCCCAACATGCACGACATCATCACCGGGTCGACCATGGACGGCATGGCTTCCGACGCCGACGGCGACAGCACCTGCGAGAACTGGACCAGCAACAGCAGCGACGGCAGCGCGCTGGTGGGCCACCACGACCGCGTGGGCGGCGGGCAGAACCCCACCTCCTGGAACTCCGCGCACGCGTCCCGCGGATGCGGTCAGGAGGACCTGCAGGGCACGGGCGGCAACGGCTTCTTCTACTGCTTCGGGATCGGCAGCTGACGTCCGAACAGGCGCGGCTTACGAGCGGGGCAGCAGCCGCGTGAAGCCTAGGGGAGGGTAGCGGGCTCCTCCGCTACCTCCCCGGCCCCATCCCCTTTCCCTTCCGGCCGCCGGATCCAGCCGATCACCAGCCAGGTGGCGCCCATCACCGCCAGGGTCAGCGCCACCAGGGCGAGGGTGCGCGCCAGCAGCCCGAGGTCGAAGACCGGCCAGCGGAACGTGTACTGGGTGAGCACGCCCCACCGTTCCGTCATCCAGTGCCATGCCGTGTGCGCCACCAGGGCGGAGAGCAGGATGTTGCCGATCTTCTCCCTGATCGCGAAGCGGTAGAGCAGTTCCAGCGCCGGCACGATGATCAGCAGCGCCGCGAGCTGACCCAGCTCCACCCCCACGTTGAACGCCAGCAGCGAAGTCACCAGGTGCGACCCCGCAAACTGCATGGTTTCGCGCAGCGCGAACGAGAAACCGAAGCCGTGGGCAAGGCCGAAGGCGAAGGTGATGATCCAGCGGGTTTTCACCTTCGTGCCCACGATGTTTTCGAGCGCCATGTAGACGATCGAGGCGGCGATGAGGGTCTCGACCAGCGGCGGGAACCAGAGGGTGTTGGGGGCGAAGTTGAAGGCGGAGGCTGCCAGCGTCACCGAGTGCGCCACCGTGAAGGCGGTGACGAGAATCACCAGCGAGCGGATCCTGCGCAGCGGCGCGACCAGGCAGAGCAGGAAGAGCAGGTGATCGATGCCGTCCAGGATGTGCTGGAAGCCGAGCACGACGAAGCGCCACGCCGCCTGGTGCCAGCGGGGATCCAGGCGCACGACCCCGGGATGGCCGGTGTACTGGTACAGCCGCTCCGAGCCCTCGGCGGGGAGGAAGCGCAGGATCGTATTCACCCTCAGCGCCAGCCGCTCCAGCCCGGGATCCATCGAGAAATCGGATTCTGCGGACGCAATGGGATACTCGAAAAGGATGTCGAGCAAAGCCTGCTGCCAGACGAGCTGGGTTTCCGGGGCCAGCGGCGGACCCGTGACGTGCGCCAGCGCCGCCTCGTAGCTGGTGAACGAGCGGTCCGAGGGAATCGAGACGAGCGCGGCCAGCAGTTCGGGCGCGGGAAGCCGCTCCCCGTTCTCGAAGAGCTGCAGCGGATTGCCGATCCAGAGCATCGCACCCTGGCGGATCTCGTCCTCGGCCTCGGGAATGTCGAGGTAGCCCGGTCCGAAGGTGGGGAAGACGATGTCCTGCATGGTGTTGAGGGGCACCCTCACCAGGATCCGCAGGCGGTCGCCCTCGGGCTTCACGAACATGCGCACGATGGCGTCGGCGGGGATGTCGTGAGGCACGGGAGCCCCTTCGAGCGGCGCGGAAGGACGCGTCAGGCTCACCACACCCGCGACCACGAAGGCGAGACCGACGATGGCAAGTTGTGTTCTGCGCATGGCTGTCGGGAGGCTGGGGCGCGCCGCGATCACGGCCGGGCGCCGCGAGCCACCGCAACGCTGACCGGAGCCGCAGGAATCCTAACCGGCCCGGCCTTCCGCGAACAAGCCGACCGCGGTCTGCCCGAATGTGCGCGCGCGGCCTCAACCCCGTATACTGTACAGTCTGTCGCAGATCCCTCTTGACGCTGGTGATTCAGCCTTTTTCGACAAAGGAGATGAAGGGATGAGAAGAACACGCGATCTTCTTGCCGGAGCGATTCTCGTGGCCCTCGCGGCCGCCTGCGCGGACGCCGGCATGCAGACGGCCCAGATGTCGATGGACATGGACGGAGGCGACGGCATGGCGCCGATGTTCGAGGTCGACCCCTTCTGGCCCAAGCCTTTGCCGAACCACTGGCTGCTCGGCGCCACCATCGGCGTGGCGGTCGATTCGCGGGACCACGTCTACATCGTGCACCGCAACACTCCGGACCAGTTTGCGGCGCGCACCGAGATCGGGCTGGCCCAGGACCCGCCCCTGAGCGAGTGCTGCCAGCCGGCGCCGCCGGTTCTGGAGTTCGATCCGGAGGGCAATCTGGTCAACGCCTGGGGCGGGCCCCAGGAGGGCGCCGAGTACGAATGGCCCACCTCCAACCACGGCATCGTGGT
>JAJDXG010000033.1 GCA_022823365.1 Gemmatimonadota bacterium | reverse complement strand
CTCATCTCCGTATTGGAAATGACTCTCCATTCCCTTGGCGCTGGTGGCCAATCTACCCAAGCCGCAGACGGTGCTAACTGAGAATACCTCGACCAACGGGCTGACCGACTCACTGCGCGTCGAACTGGCATGGCGTGGATGTGGGTTTCGACGGCCAGGTGCTCGCGGTGAGGCTGGACGAACAAACGTCCTGGGCCGGCGAACGTCCGAACTCAACTGGCTTGATCCCACCGGACGTTTGGAGACCTATCATCTCGGCAGTCTGCACCGCGACTCGGCATTCATTTCCCTATGCCGCACTGCATCCAATCGGATACCGTCAGGGGGATAGCCGACACTGGAACGAAGAGCGCATGGACTCGTCCCAGGTCGGTGCAGCGGCCGGGGAGTATCTGGATGGAACGAGAAAGCAAGCCGAGGAGCAGGGAGGGTTCGGGACGGCGGGACGTGAAGGGCATCTTGGGAGGCGACCAAGATGCGGCCCGTGGCTTTTGCCTCTTCTGATTGGTGATGGTCGCCCGGGTTCCGCCTCCGTGCCGCCCCCTTGCTTACTTCTTCGTTAGTTCCACGAGTTCGTCCAGGGTGGCGACGCCACTGCGGACGCCGCCGTGTGACACGAAGGTCGGAGTTGCCCTGATGCCGATGTTGCCCGCGATGGTTCCGTGCCGCTCGAGCTCCTGCTCGGTGCTGGGCGCCACTAGGCACTTCTCGTACTGCGCGAGGTCGGGGACTCGCGCGTCGCGTGCGAGTTGAACCCAATCGGGCTCGTCCATCCATTCGCTCGTGGACATCAGAAGGCTGTTCATCTCGGTTGCGCTGGCTTGCGCCTCGGCGCAAAGGCTGGCCTTTGCGGCCGGCCTCGCGAGAGGGTGGATGCGATCGAGCGGGAAGTGCATGGTCACATGCTCGAACTTACCCTCCGCCACGCCCTGCTTCAGGACATCGTGCATGTCGCGGCAGTACGGGCACTGGAAGTCGGTGAACTCGATGAGCGTCGGCAGTCCCTCGTTTGACGCCAGCTGCCCGAGCGCGTCCTCGGCGGCGCTCCGCGCGTCCCGCTCCGCGAAGTAGCCTTGGACCGCCGTCCGTAGCGGCCCACTTGGACCCAGCACCGCGTACCCGAGGAAGAGCAGTACCGCGATGTTCACGGACATGCTCAGGATGTCTCTTCTCTTTTTCATCATCTCCGCTCCGCTTCGAGCCTCCCGATGTAGTGCTCTTCATCAGCCGTTTGTAGCACCGTGTAGAACACGCCCGGCGGGCCGAAGGCCGTAGGGAAGCCCGGTAGACTCAGCTGTCGCGCCTCACCGGACGCCAGCGAGACGACGAAGACCTCGAACTCGTCTCGGGCCTGCGTCCACGCGCGCACCCACGCATGGCCGTCCGGATCTACGATCAGCCCTCTCCAGCGCCAGAGCAGGTCCGGCGGCTGAGGATTCGTGTCGCCCATCACGCGCCCGGCGATGTTGATGCCAGAGCGATCGAAGCGTACATCCCCGAAATCGGGCACATCCCACTCGGGCAGAGCGATCGAGTCCGTCTCCAGCGTCTCCAGGTTCACGACCCAAAGGAATCCGCCACCGCCATCCGAGACGACGATGCAGCCTTGGTGCCGCGCCCAATAAGACCTTGCCTGCCTGCTGTGTAGCTGCGCTCGGCCCGCCTCGCGCGCCTCGCGGCTGCGCGTCGGCACGGCCCGCTCCCAGAGCATTTCGCTGCGGTTCCGGTCCGAGCGCCGCACGGTCCGGAGCTCAAGGCGACGCGGGCCAGTGCCCAGCAAGTCCGCGCCGTAGACCGCCGCGTCCTCGGACACCGGGCTCACGAACACAACACCGCGCCGGCCGAGGTTGAAGCCGAAGCCGGGCAACAGAGCAGACCAGAGGTACTCGCCCTCGGTATCGAAGAACGTTAAGTCGTTGCGGTCGTAGATTACTAACTGCCGCCCGTCGAAATCCAAGTGCCCCTCGGACGCATCGCTCACCCATGGGATAGCCCGCGGACGGGCGAACTCGCCAGGACCATCCCCTTGCCGGCCGAACGCGTGCCGTTCCTCGAGCTCTCCCGAAAGATGGACGATGCGCGTTCGCGATTGGTCGTAGAGGAACAGGCTCTCGCCCACAGCCGTGAGCGCGCCGTAAGACCCGATCCACTCGTCGACGCTACTACGACCGTAGGTGCTGGTCTCGGCGTACGACTCGGCCAGCCACCGTGTCTCGGATGCTGTTGGCACCCCGCAAGAACTCGGAGCGCCCTGGGCCATCGCCGGCATCGCACATGCCAGCGCCGAGACTAGCACCCACGTGGGTTTTAGCAACTGCCTTCATGCCCCGTCGTGCACTCGTACTCGCACGAGTCGTCACTGACGCAGAGCTCACAAAAGTAGAAATAGCCGTTGTCCCAGCCGACCGTGATACTACATTCGCTGCTGGCGCTTGCCGGGGTGGCCGTCATCATGCCTGCGCCGACGAAGACGGCCAGCGCGAGCGCGGCTCCCCTGAGCAGTTTGCGGATGGCATCGTTCATGGTTCCCTCCCCTTGTTGATGTTCTCGGGCCGGGAGGCTCGTCCTCCCTTCGCCCAACCAGGCGGGCTAACGTATGCGTATCCTATCACATTGTCAATGAAAGAGTTACGTCGAGGTTGTACTGAGGGTGCGGGGAGGATGCTTTTGCGATCTGCCTGCTTCCAAATCGTCTGAGACCCAGACGAGATCGCCAACACTGGCGGCGGGTTGGCTGTTGAGCCGACGATCACCAACGCGAGGGCTCCGCAACTCGGCGGGTGCGGGGCAAGGTGAGGTGTGGGACTCCAAACTCCCGCGAAACCGGGACGGAGGCACACCTTGTTGGACAGGCTGATTGAAAGTGAGCCCCGGACTCCCTTGGGTCCGCTCAAGAAGGCAGCCGGAACGGTTTTGGGAGTCCCGCCATTCCGGTCCGTTTTTCCCGCTTTCGCGGCACGGTCCAGTAGGGTCCAGTCCAACGGCAGGAAACGCAGATCGTGCAGCCCTGTAAGTAGTTAGCCGATTTTCTGCCGCGATTCAGACCTCAGGCGATCCGCCGTTACGGCAGGGTCAAAGGGGGGCGTGGTCTCCTGCGGGGTCGGGCCGTCCGCAGGGTAGAAGATGGGCCGACTCACCAAGGCGGCTGGAAGCGTCAAACCTCCCGCACCCGGGCGATGAAGTCCTCGCTGGACCTGCACTCCAGAATCGCGATTGCCACCTGGTCGACGTGTTCGGGATCCGAGAGGCCCGCGAGCAGACGTGACAACTCGTCCGCAGTCTCGGAGCCGAACTTCCGGGATGCCATCTGACGCAGCATCAGCGCCCGTCCCTGCTCGATGCCCTCGACGCGCCCCCGGCTGACCAGTTCCTCCATCCCGCGCTCGAATGCTGTCATGACCCTTCCCATGGTCATCGCCTCCTCCAGTTGCTCGCCAGAGAACCCTCTCGAAACTAACATCGCGCGAACGCAGCCGCCCATGAACCGGTCGAAGTCCTCGTCCCGGCATGCTTCTGTCGCACGCCTCAGCGCTCCAAGCTGTGGCCGCATTTCCTCCAGAGTCCGTTCACGGGCGAGGGCCAGCGCCATCGAAGGCAAATCGGATGGCGAGGGGGCCGCCGATTCTTCGGCCGATCGCCGGGAGACCAGTCGGTACACTCCCGGCGAAGAACGTCCGAACAGCTCGGCCAGCCGCACCGGAGTATTCCAGGGTCTGCCCCCATGGTGCAGAACGAGCGACACAACCTCTTCTTGAATGCGGCGTCGTGCACGGGTACCCCGGATCCTTGGAAGCAGATGGCCTCACCGGTGCCGAAGTAATCTCGACGGAATCCGGGGCGCTTCTATGGCGGCATCGGCCTGGCCGCATTTGGCGAGTGGGGGTTGCGGCGATCGGTCGGGCGCGGCGACGCGGCACGGTAAGCGCGCGGGCGATTCGCAGCCTTGGCTACGGAAGCCAGCGAAGCGCGGCGGTGAGGGACTGAAAGCGGAGGTCGGCGATGGTCGGGTTAATGGTGAGCAGCAGGAGTCGGCGGCTGCCATCCTCATTGTAGCGGAACACCTCGATATCGCCGATGGCAGTGCCGATTCGTCCGGCGTCCGTGTAGCGGTATCCGAAGTCCAGCAGCGCGTCGCCGCCCAAGGGGACGGTCAGGCCAGCAGCGAGCGCCCACGCGAAACTGTGGCCCGTGCTCGAAGGAAGAGCCGTATAGGGCACCTCGCCGTTGGAGCCCCTGCGGAGGTGGCCGGAGGGATCGACGGGGTTGGGGAACCGCTGGATGTAGTCGGTGAGGTGGTAACGGTTCGCGCCCAGTCCCGCGCCCACCCAGGACCGCACCGCGCCGAGCGCCCCGAACTCGTAGAACCCCGACAGCAGTAGTCGGCGGGCCTTCACGCGTGCCTCGGTCGGCTGGACCGGACCGCCCGGCGCGTAGTTCGAATGCCCTTCGTACGTGAATCGGCCCGTGATTCCCAGATCCACCTGAGCGCGAAACGCCCCGAACCGGTAGCCCGCCGCGAGGCCGTATTCCAGTCCGACCCCGACCGTACCCGCGTCGAACTGGTCGGCACCGTAGAGAGCCGCTTCGCCCGCGTCGTCACCGTCGACGAAGCGGACGTCGGCCGGGAGGACGGCGGCGATGCCGACGGTGAGTGAGATCCCGCCGGAACCGTTGGGCGCCTGGGCTGCGATTGAGGGTGGCGCGGCGGAGAGGCAGCCCAGCCCGAGGAGGAGACCGCGCAGGGCCGCGATGCGGTGACGGTTGTCGATGTGGGTCATGGGGGCCACTTGAAACGGGAGGCGCCGGGAAGGGGCCAGGGAAGGGACGACGATTCACGGCGGAGTTCAAGGGCCGCGGGGCGCTGGGCCCCTCCCCGCGCCCTCGCTCCCTTGCACCCCCCGCTGCCCCACCCGCAACCTGCACCCGACCCCGCGACCCCCATCCCTCACCCCCGGGAGACCCCCATGCGACAGACCTCTCCATTCTCGGAACGAACCGAGCTTGCGGTGATCGCCGTCATTCTCGTGGATCTGGTGCTCCAGATTGCGGAGACGGCGGACGGCATGGCCGGTGCGGGGACGTTCTTCTTCTGGGCCGGTGTGGGCGTCTGGTCGGTCTATACGGTCGAGTGGTGCGTTCGCATTCGGCGAGCGGAGGACTGGAAGAAGTACGCGTTCAGCTTCATGGGGATCGTGGACTTCATGGCCGTCCTGCCGCTGTGGGCGTTCACGGGATTCGATCTGAAGGCGCTTCGTGCCTTTCGCCTGTTCCGCATCTTCGTCGTGACAGCGAAGCTGGCCACCCACACCCAAGCCGTGGTCAAGCTCGCGAGGGCGTTCCGGCACGCCCTGGACGAGGCCGGTGCGCTGTTCGCAGGCACGTCCATCGTCGTGTTCACGGCCGGGTTCGGCATGTACCACCTCGAGCACGAGGTGCAGCCGGAGGTCTTCAGCTCGGTGTACGATGGCCTGTGGTGGGCGGTGGTCACGCTGACGACGGTGGGCTACGGCGACATCCAGCCCGTGACGGCCGGCGGGAGGGTCCTGGCCACGGTGGCGATGTTCGCCGGGATCGGGGTGATCGGCTCAGCGTGCGGGATCATGGCGGATGCGCTGCGGGAGGCCAGCGCGGGTGAGCAGGCGGCGTAGGGGGTGGGTGGGCAACGGCGCCCCGCCGACCTGGGAACCCGGTGCAGCGCGGCAGGGAGGCGGGCGGTCCGTGGCCCGAAACGCAGCTTCGAGAACTCCGCCGGCGGGGGAGATTGACCTCCGATCCGGCCTACGGGTATCGTAGAGAATGAACCATCTGGATCGCATCACCCTCGAGCCGGAAAAAAGGGGCGGGAAGCCGTGCATTCGCGGGCTCAGGATCACGGTGTACGATGTCCTTGAGTACCTGGCGTCCGGGATGACGGAAGGGGAAATCCTGGAGGACTTCCCGGACCTGGAGCGCGAAGACATCCGCGCGGCACTGACGTTTGCGGCGGAGCGGGAGCGAAGGCTCGTCTCGCTTCCGCCCAGGTGAAGCTCCTCTTCGACGAGAACCTGTCCCCGCGTCTCGTCGCTGGGCTATCGGACGTGTTTCCGGAGTCCGTCCACGTTCGAGACGCCGGATTGTCCCGGGCCACCGACGCCGCGATCTGGGATTATGCCCGCGATCACGGGCTAACCATCGTCTCCAAGGACTCGGACTTCCACCAGGCGAGCTTCCTCAGGGGTTCGCCTCCCAAGGTCATCTGGATTCGGCGGGGCAACTGCACTACGGCCGATCGAAGAGGCCCTGCGATCCAACCTGACCCAGGTCCTTGCCTTCGGAGCCGACCAGATGGCAGCGTTCCTGGCGCTTTCCTAGCGACATCCCCGCCGAGTTCTGGGCGATGCTGGGCGACCCCGACGAAGCCGCCACGCGTGCTGAGGGTGCCGGACGACGCTACGAGCGGATGAAGTCTACCAGTGCACCCGGTTCGGCTTCGAGGCTCGCGCCCGGCGGGTCATCGGTCTTGTGCAGCTGCGTTGAGGTGGAGCTGAATCAGCGTGTTGATCGACTGCTGGAGTTGGTCATTGCCCTTCTCCACGTTCCCCAGTCGCTCATCGAACCTGGCAAACTGCACTTCGAGATCGCCTACGTGGTCACCCAGCGCATCGGTGCGCGACGTGAGCCAGATGGCCACGGCGAGGATAAGGCCGATCACCGTCAGAAACTCGCCCCTGCCCCTTAGCCAGCCTGCGATTTCACCCATGTCACCTCCACCTTACCCCTCTCAACCGCTCGTTTACCCTTTGACAAATCACAAGGTTCACGCGCTCCCCCGGTCGGCGGGCCGCCACGAGACAGCCAGGTCGGCCCCAGTAACATTAATGCCGATAACAGGATGGTGCACGACGATGGGCGAGCGAATGGCTGAATGGGACTACATCCGCCCGGCTCGGACGCAGCTCTACCAGTCCTCCTCCGGTTCGTCCCAGGTCTCGGCCCAGAACTCGTCCTCCTCGGCCCGAACCTGCTCCAGGTCCAGCGGCTCGACATCCTCCGCATCTATGCGACCGACCGTCTCGATTTGACGGACGATCTCATCCGTCACCCCGCTCCGGGTCTCGCGACGCAGCCGGTGCCGGAACCTCCAGCCGGCCACCGCCACGAGCACCGCGAGCGCCACAAACAGATATCCGGTCACGGCTCGTCGAGGCTCCTGAGTCAAGAAGGCTGCGGGTGGTGGGCGTTCACGGGGCGCGGCCCGGCGCCCGGCATCGTGTCGCACCGCCCTCAGGTTTCGGCGATGACCTCGTGCAATGGCTGGTAGATCCCGAGCTTCCCTCCGCCCGGCAGGGTTACGGCCGTCAGTCTGCCCCACCCCTGATTCTCGACCGGACTGCAATCGACGCCCGCGGCGGACAGGTGTTCGACCAGGGCGTCGACATCTTCGCACATGAGGTACAGCTCATGGACGTCGTTCTTCTCGGAAGGATGCACCGCCACTTCCGACGGAGGCAGGGCAAAGAGCAGCCAGCCACCCCCGAGATCGATGTTCGGCAACGCCAGGACGTCGCGGAAAAAGCTCCGGTCGGCGGCCGGATCCGTACTGTAGATGATGGTATGCGCGCCGGTGATCATGGTCTTTCCCATCGCCTCCTCGCTTCGCTGCAGTCCGACTTGATCCGGGTACACATACCGGACACCCTCCAGCTCCGGGCCGTTCCGGATTGGGAGCTCCACCCCCACATCACCGCACCTGCAGCTGAAAGCACTGCCGTCCGGTGCCATGTGTCCAAAGGTCCCTGGGATTGACGTGCCCGGTGACCGGATCGTCGACCCGGATCCTCGCCGCTGCGTGGCAACCCTGGCAGCTCATCTGCACGACCGGGGGGACAGTGGCCGCCTCTCCGGACCCGGCAAGGGACTCCCGGTCGAAGGTCGCGCACACCTCGTAGCGCGAGCTGTCGAGCGCCTCGTATCCGTAGCTCTCCGAACTCACGGGATCGCGGGTGTTGATTCTCAGGCCGGGGGCGGCCGTCAGATCGTCCAGGGACGCCGGCAGCCGCGAATGTCGAGACCAGTAGAGGTTGCTGGCCGCCGCGATTCCGTGCAGGTCCGCCACGCGCCGATCGTCGATCCGGCGCGCGCGCTCCTGCGCGGGAGATCCCAGAAGAACCAGCCCGAACGCCACCGCCGCCACGACGGCCGTTCCTGCGGCCGCCAGCGCCATGGATCGCGGCGAGAGGTTCATTGTGCCACCTCCTCCTTGCGCACGTCGCGCAGGAAGTACCCGAACAACAAGCCCGTGATCGTACCGACGGTGAGGACCTTCAGGACGAACCGGACCGTCAATTCGCCGCCGAGCAGGTTGTAGACGATGCTCGTGACCACGCCGATGAGGGTGGCTGCACCGAGGAACAGCGACAGGTAGGTCAGCGATTGCCGAACTCGCGAAAGCCGTCGACCCGGGTCTTTGCGGACAGCGCGGTCATTCGTCCAGAAGACGAAGGCGAAGACGGGGAACGTCGCGACGAGGAAGGAGATCGACCAGCGTATCTCCTCTCGCGCCGCCTCCAGGGCGGCTGCCGGATCCAGGGAGGGATCGGGGAATGCCTGATGGATGAATGCGAAGATGAGGCTCCCCAGGCTGACCGCGCTGGCGTACAGCGTGCCGAAGAGAACGAGGTAGACGAAAGCCTCACGCGCGGACAGATATGGCGCGGGGCGGGGGACGGGGATCGGAAACGCGACATCGGCGAAGGCACCCAGGGCGCGTCGAACCTGATTGTGCGGCCAACCGGCCTCGTGAAGCACCTCCTTGAGTCGCTCTCGAGGCAGGCCCCGCTCCAGGCCTGCCTTCAGGAAACCGGAGATTTGTTCGTTGACGGACATGTGGCAGCTCCTCCTTTGAGTGGTCGATCCGGGTCTGGTGCCTGCCTAGAGGCCGTACACGAACGAGATGGTGGCCGAGTAGGCAGCGATGTCGCCGAGCACCAGATCGAAGGTTGCAGGGGTTCGGCCATCGGCGAGGACCGGCCCGTGGCTTCGCACCAGGTCCCATTTGCCCGGTTTGTGGACATCGCCGTAACGCGAATAGCGTCCCCGGAACACAAGGCTGACTCGCTCGTTCGCCTCGAACGCAATCCCTCCGATCAGGTTGGTTCCGAGTGTCGATTCGGCCAAAGGGAGCGACATGTGGTCGGCGGTTCCGGCCGCTCGCGTCTGCCATGCGGGAACAGCCTTGCCCGCGGCAGGCGCTACGCCCCCTGTGGGCGCGAACCCGTCGGCGAGCGTTCGCCGGACCCGCAAGCCCTCGAACGTGAGAATGACGGTGGAGAAGCCACCTCCGACGCCCAGGAACGGCGTGAAGCGCGACGAATTGCTGAAATCGAGGTGCACGTTCAGGAACAGGTCGTTGATGCTGAACCCCGACAGCCGGGCCTGAGGCCGTTCGACCGCGCTCCACTCATGCAGCCGCTCCTCCGCCGGCTGCCCGGAGTCCCGCATCGGCGCGGAGGTTCCCCCGAGCATGGTGTTGCTCATTTCCGCTTCCACGCGGAGCCTGCCGCGGGCGTACCCCAGGGCGAGAGCGGTTGCGCTGGTCATGGTTTCCGCGCCCCGATCGAACTCCACCGTCGCGAACACGCCGGATGTATGTCCGGAGCATGCCGGGTCGCGCGGGACGGCGGCCGGATCGGGATACAACAGCCGATCACAACGCGTCGGCTGATCGACGCCCTCGATTCGAGCCCGGATGGTCAACGCATCCGAGTCCCCGAAATCGCCCCGCAGATAGAAGCCGTCTCGCCCCTGGGCGCTCGCGGTCGCGGGGACGACGAACCAACTCACGGCGACCAGGACAATCGCCATCGCGAGGGGAGTGCGGGCTGCCTCCGGGCACCCGGGAATCTGCTCGTTGACGGACATCTGCCGGTTTCTCTCCCTGAGTGGGTTGCTCCAAGCGTTGTTGACGATGTCAACATAAGCGGTGACGTTGACGATGTCAACATTGCTGATCATCCCTGTACCGACCACCTTTCGGCATGAGCCTCGACGGCAGCGCGTATCACCATGGAGACCTGCGGGCGGCACTGCTCGCAGAAGCCGCCGCGATGATCGACGAGGGAGGGACCTCGAGTGTGACGATGCGCGCGATCGGGCGGCGCCTGGGCGTATCGCGGTCCGCACCCTATCGCCACTTCGCAGACAAGTCCGCGCTCCTGGTGGCGGTCGCCGCCGCCGGTTTCGGCCGCCTTCGAGACCGCTTGGAGGCAGTGGGCGCGGGAGCCCCCGGCGCGGAGATCGAGCGGCTCCGGCGGGTCGGCGAGGAGTACGTGCGGTTCGCCCTGGAAAACCCGGGGCACTATCGCCTGATGTACGGCAAGGAAGCGGTCACTCGCGAGGACCGACCCGAGCTCCGCGAGGCCGCGAACGTGTTGTTCGACGAACTCGTGCGCATCGTCCGGACGCACCAGCGGAACGGAACGATCAAGCGAAAGGATCCCCACCAGCAGGCCTATGTGGCATGGGGTGCCGTGCACGGTCTGGCATCGCTGCTGATCGAGGGGCAGATCTTAACGGCGGTGGATGTCGATGGGCTGATCCGGCAGACCACCTCGACACTTCTGGACGGGATGCGAGCCGATTGACGGCCAGGACCCCAACTGCCAAGGAATGCACATGTCGAACAATGATCCCGCGAATGACCACCGAAAACCGACCCACTCACACGGCGGATCGCGCACCTGCCTCCGTCAGCTGGCCTCCCGCACCGGCCTCTTCGCGTCTCTGGCTCTAGCCGTTACCGTCGCCTGCACCGCGCCGGCGAACGATGCCGCGGGCACCGGCGAGGCCGGCAGCGACCCCGCCGCCACCACCCAGCCCATCGAGGCGGACCATTTCGTGCCCTCGACCCCCGAGAACGTGGCGTGGGGCTGGTTCCCGATCGACAAGGTGCCGGTGCTCCGGATGCAGTCCGGGGAGACCGTGCGCGTGAACACGCTGACCTCGGCCGGCGCGGGCCAGGACGAGAACCCGGTCGCGTTCCTCACCGGCCTGGCCATCCCCCGGGAGGAAATCCACCAGGACGTGCTCGACTTCTGGGCCTCGCGCGACGGGCGGCTTCGGGACCGGCAGGGCAGCCACATCATCACCGGCCCCATCCACGTCGAAGGTGCCGAGCCCGGCGATGTGCTGGCGATCGAGATCCTCTCCGTCGAGACGCGTGCGAACTGGGGCATCAACAGCACGGGTGCGCGCAGCGGCGTGTTCTCGACGTCGTATCCCGGCTTCCGCGAGGGCGATCCGGCGCTGGACATCCCGCCGGAGAGCGGCCGCCACGTGATTCACACGGGCATGGCGGACGGCGTGGAGGTCGCGTTCCTCGCCGACGACATCCACGTGCCGCTGGAGCCGTTCATGGGCATCCTGGCCGTGGCGCCCGATCCCGTGATGGGCCAGCCCGGCGTGAGCGCGCCCGGCGTCCAGGGGTCGACGCCGCCCGGAGCCTTCGGGGGCAACCTGGACGTGAAGCACCTGAAGACCGGCACGACCGTCTACCTGCCCGTCTTCCATCCCGGAGGCCTCTTCTACGTGGGCGACCCGCACGGCGCGCAGGGCGACGGGGAGGTGAGCGGCACGGCCATCGAGCAGTCGCTCACGGGCACCTTCCGCCTATCCGTGCACAAGGACCGGTCCATCGACGCGCCGATGGCCGAGAACGACGAGCACTACATCCTGATGGGCATCGACATCGACCTGGACCGGGCCACGCGACACGCCGTCCGGGCGGTCGTCGACTTCCTCGTCGAGGAGAAGGGGCTCACGCCGGCGAAGGCGCTCTCGCTGGCGAGCATCGCGGTGGACTTCCGCATCAACGAGGTGGTGGACATCACGCAGGTCGTCTCGGGGTTCATCCCCAAGAGCGTTTTTCTGCGGTAGGGGGCCTATGGGGGCAGCGATCGTGACCGTTCAACCCGACCCGGGCAGCTGCCGGACAACCTTCATGAATCCCGATACGACCGCCTTGCACCTCCTCCGCACCCTGTCGCTGGTCTGCGCGCTGGCCGCGGTCGCGTTCCTCTCCGTCGCGTCGCCCGGCCCCGCCGCCGCCCAATCCACCCCGAAGGTCCTCCTCATCGGCATCGACGGAGTCCGGCCGGACGTGCTGGCCGAGGTCCCCACGCCCAACATCGACGCGCTGGCGGCGGGCGGGTGGTACACGGCGGAAGCACGCACGACCACGCCGTCGGTAAGTGGCCCCTCGTGGTCGTCCATGCTCACCGGCGTGTGGCCCGAGAAGCATGGGGTCACCAACAACGACTTCACCGGCCGCGACTACGATCGCTGGCCGAGCTTCCTGACGCGCATTGAAGCTGAACGTCCCGCCCTGGCCACCTTCGCCGCGCTGGACTGGTTGCCCCTGGCGGAACTCGACGGCGGTGGCCCGGTGCTTCCGGTGTCGATCGACACGCGCGTTGTGCTCAACGGCTACGACCTCGGCTGGGCCGAAGCGGATGCCGAACTCACCGCGCAGGCCGTGTCGCATCTGGGATCAGCCGACCCTGACGCCATGTTCGTCTACCTCGGCAACCCCGACGAGACCAGCCACGAGCACGGTTCCATCGGTGTGGAGTACCGGGACGCGATCGCGCTCGCCGACCGGCACGTGGGTATGCTGATCGGCGCCGTCCGGGCCCGGCCCGGCTACGACAGCGAGGACTGGCTCGTGCTGATCAGCACCGACCATGGCAGGCGCGCGGACGGCGGGCACGGCGGGGATTCTCCCGAGGAGATGACGATCTTCATCCTGGCGAGCGGCCCCGCTACTTCAGACTGGCCGCCACCCGGTCCCGCCTTCATCGTGGACGTGGCCGCCACCGCGCTGGACCACCTCGGCTTCGGAATCGATCCCGGATGGGAACTGGATGGAAGGCCGCTGGGGAGGCAGCGGTAGTCGCTGTGTGCCGACCTGGCCGGAGTGTCACGGGACGGCGGACCGTGCCCCGCTGAAGATCAGTCCTAGGACGCGGCAGGCACCTCCACCAGACTGACCGACGTCTGCGGCTCTGGAATGGGATCCCCGTGTTCTCGCATCGCGTCCAGGTGGAATGCGACCGCTTCGCGGATCAGCTTCTCGGTTTCCCCCTGAGAGTTCCCGGCCGCAACGCACCCGGGCAGGTCCGGGACGTAGGCTGAGTAGCCGTTGAGGGTTCGCTCAATGACGATTGCGTATGTCAAGGTGCTTCTCCTTGTCGAGTCGGGCCTGTCGAAGAATACTCTTCCAGGTTCCAGGGGCCAAGTCCTTGCTCATTCTGCCTGCGATGGTGACGGCTCCGGGCTTGATCGGGTGCCAGTAGTGACGGTGGCTTCCACGCGTTCTCACAGGGAACCAGCCGTCGGCCGTAACCAAGCGTATCGCATCTCTCACCTTGGGCATGATTCTCGGATCTCCGGGCCTGAAGGGGGAAAGCCGATCCGGATCGCGGGCGACCGGTCGGGCTCCATCTGGCGGCTGCCGGAAAGGATGGTGCCGGAGATGGGGCGAACGAATGGCTCGATGCCGTTCCCCTAACGGGTCCCGTTTCCTGAACGGGATGCTGATCGACGCTCTTGGACGTTCTCGGAGGCAGCTGTTCGGTCAGGTTGGTGATCATGCCTGTCTCCATCCGTGATCCGTTGGCCTCGGGGTCAACGGGTGTCACTTGGTGTGTCCGAGGGTCGTAAATGGGTGTTACGGCTGCATTTTACGGAACAACAGACAGGGTCCGGAGGTTCCTCCATCGACGGGCAGGAGCTCGGAGCAGCGACGGAGTCCGGCCCAAGGAGGTTAGATTGGGTACCTTGCCCCAGCTCGAGTTGAGAGTTAGCGCATGGCGCGACACACGGAACCGCTGGTGAACGCCGTCTTGGCCGGTGCTCTGGACCGTAGGCACGCGCGCTGGCGCGTGACCGCCGAACAAACTGATGTGGGCCATGGGGGCCACCCCCTTCGGTGGCCCGACCACGGCTGGCTCCGCGGTGGGATCGACGACCTCGCCCTTGTGATCGAGGAGGTTTCGCTTTCGGAACGCCTGGTGGCGGAAGTCACCTGGAACTGATGCGCGCGTCGCTTCGCACCCACTTTCGGGGTCATCTACTTCTCTTCGACCCCCCTGAATCCCGGGACTACCCGGCGAAGGCCGGCCTTCGTCTGCTCATCGCCTTCGCCATTCTGGAACTCGTTCTCGATCCCCGGACCATCGAGTGGCTACAGCTGCCCGCTCCGTCCCCGGGATTCTTCATGCTCCTTCGACTGGTGCTGGTGCTCTCGGTGGTTCCCCGGATAGCAGGCGTCCGCCCCTCGACGCTGGGCTTCCGCCGACGCCGTGACTGGACGACGACCGAAGCGTCCTATCTGGTTCAGGTGCTGCTCCTGGCAGGCCTCGTTTTCCCGCTTGTGCTTGCGCCCCAGTGGGGGCCGAGCCTGGCCGAACATGGCTGGGGATCCGTGGTCGTGGCGGGACTCGTTCCGTACTTCGCCTTCGGGTTCTACCAGGAGGTTGCCTATCGGGGGATTCTGCAGACGGAACTGGTCAGGCGCTGGGGCGCGGTTCCCGGCATTCTCGTCAGCAACGCGGTCTACGCTTTTGGACCGGTTCATGCCAGCTACTATACGCTGGACGCTTCGAGCGCGGCCGCATTGTTCGGGTCCGTCCTCGCGGTCGGGATGCTGTTCGCCCTGGTGTTCCACCGCTCGGGGAACCTGTGGATTGTTGCCTTGATGCACGGCGCGGGCAACGCGGTGATTGCAGTGGGGATGGGCAATCTGGCGTTTTGATTTCAGCGAATCTGCGTCCGCGAACCCCGGCAGCAGCAGTCTGGCCGGGTCCGCAGGGGATGTCAGCGAACAACCTGCCTCAGCCCTCCTCGGGCTCCGGCGTCACCTCGTCGATCACAACCGCCCACTCGTCATAGGCCGCCGGATCCAAGGGGACGGCGAGCGTAGCGTGCTTCCCCAGGGCGGTCGCAGGTACAGCCGGATGCGCCGCTCAGGGGCCATGGTATTTTACGCGAGGCCAAACGCTTAACCCATGGGATGACGATGCATCTCATGCGACGACGTCGCAGGGCGTGAAGACCGGCTGCCCGGGGACCGGAAACCTTCGGGTCGGCGGAACGTAAGCGAGCGCGGGCACGCGAGACGGGCAACCAATATGAGGAGGATAGTCGTCGTGACTATACGGTTTATAGTCGGACCACCAATTCCATCGCAGCTGAGGCATCTGGCGGCCGGGAGCCTGGCGCTGGCCGGGTTCCTCGCCCCGAGCCTCTCATTCTCCCCCGCCGGCCTCGCCGCCCAGCAAGTCCGCGTCAACCTCCGTCCCACCGTCACCTGGACCGAGTGGGACGAAACGCTCGGCCTCGGGGACGCGCGGTCGCTGGGAATCTCCGCCGGGCTGGGATTCGGGGAGTACGTTGACCTGGCGGGCTACTTCAGGAAGAGCGACGACCGCTCGACCCACCTCTCCGGTCTGCCGTTCGCGGCCGGCGTGCGCACGCCGCTGGCCGACCAGCATCTGCAAATCGCCTCATACGGCGCGGAACTGGCCATCGGGCTGGCAAGGGGCCCCTTCGTTCCGGTCGTTGTCGGCGGAGCGGGCATCCTCAGGCTCAGGCCGGAGTTCGGAGACGAGATCCAGCGCGTCCAGTTGAAGTACGGGGTAGGGTTCCGCACCCGGGTGCTGGGCGCGTTCGACGGGGAAGTGGTCGTGGAGCGCAGCCGGTACTATCTGGATCCACTGGACCTGGCCGTACCCGTGTCGGTGGGAGATCCGGCGCTCCCCGAGGACCCCGGCGCGGGCACCCTGCGCCGAAATCTGTCGCTGCGCGTGGGCCTCGGTATGGAGCTGGGCGGACGGGACGACTACGGGCGCTGGCAGCGGGACGATGATCCGCGATACCGGCGTTCGCCCTCAAGTGCAGCATTGACGCTCGAGCCCTTCGGCGGCGGGCAGGCCTTCGACGAGAGCTTCGGCATCGACGATCAGGGTATCGCGGGCTTCCGAGCGGGATTCGATGTGGGCCGTTCCCTCGGGCTGCGGGGCTTCTACTGGCGTGGCGTCGAGGATGGCTACGGCTCGTGGGAGGACGACGCCATCAGGGGGTATGGCGGAGAGGCGCTCTTCAACCTGGGCGGCCTCGGCCCGTTCTCCCCCCACCTGCTCGCCGGCGCCGGCAGGATGGAATTCGGTCCGGACCTTGTCCGGGGTCGGGAGGCCATCCCCGCCGATCGCACGGCGCTGATCCTGGGTGGAGGCATTGAACTCGGACTGGGCCGGCATCTGCGCCTTACCGCCGCCGCCCGCGACCACATCATGTCGGGGCCGGAGTTCGACGCCGCTGCCGTGGACTTCGAGGATGTCCGGGATCCGCGGCACCTCGTCCACAACTGGCAGATGTCCGCCGGCCTGAAGATCCTCGTGGGAGGCGACCGCGGCGGCCGCCGTCCGGACTTCGGCCGGGGCGACCTGGCGGAGATGGAGGACCGCCTCGCGGACCGGGTCGACGCGCGCCTGGACGAGATGGAGAGGAGGATGGAGGAGACCGCTCGCGACGAAACCGCCACCCCGGTCGAGGCCCGGCCACAGGAGGTGCCTGTGACGCCGGTTGAGCCCGGATTCGCGCCCGCGCCAACCGAACCCCGGCCCGAGCCCGCGCCGACCGCAGTGGCACCCGCCCCCGCGTTGACAGGACCCGAGCTCACCCCCATCGAGCCCGACTTCGATCTCCCGGAACAGGTCTACGACGGCAGCCGCCTCGATCCCTCGCTCGGCTTCCCGGCCCATGAACTGCGCCCCTACACGGGCGTCCTGGGCGGACCTCACACTCAGTGGATCTTCGGCGTTGCCGCGGACTGGGGTCCGAGCGATCGCCTCACGGCGTTCAATTTCGTCCCGGAAGCGTCCCTCTCGCTGGGACAGGGGAAACCCAGCTGGCTGGTGGCCGCCAACCTGCAGTACCGGCCGCCCTGGCTCTACCAGCGCGACAGCTGGTGGATCAGCCCCGTCACCTCGTTCGGTCTCGGGGTGCTGAACCAGGACGGCTCGGAGCTCGTGCTGAACGCCTCCTGGGGCGTGAACGTCCAGCTCTCACACGTGCGCGGCGTCTCGGGCGAGCCCCTCAACCTCTACATCGCCCATCAGGGCATCGATCTGTTCAGGAAGGAACGCCTGATCCTGGGGATGAGCGTGGAGAGATAGCGTCAGCCGCTGATCCCATCCGGCCACGCGTGGGGGCTGGCGCTGAAATCCTCGCCGCTCGTGATCTCGGCTACCGGTTTCTGTTCCCGAGTGCCTCGACATCCAGGGTTTCCATCTCCCCATAGACGCCCTCGAGGCGGGCGAGAAGTCCGGCGTCAAGGCCCTGGGGATAGCGGGCCAGGAGGTTGAGGCGTTCGCGGGTGGCCGGGTCGGCGGAGCCGGCCTCTGTGAACAGGGAAAGCGGGTCGGGTGGGTTGGGGGGTCCCCAGGAGAAGGCGAACGTCCAGAAGCTGTAATCGAAGCCGCCCGCGTTCTCGAATTCAGCGGTTTGGATGCCGGCCAAGGGGATCCGCGCCAGCCTCCCGGCCATTGCGTATTGCGGCGTCCGGTCCACCAGGACGATCAGCGCGTCGTCGTCCAGAGCCAGGATCTCTGCCCGGAGGGTTTCGCTTCCCAGGTCGAGCACCGCTGCGATGCCCGCCGGTCGGGTAGCGGGCGCAAACTCGTTGACGTCGGGCCCATAGTAGGGGATGCAGGCCGACATCAGCGCGGACATGAGGCCGACGAAGGCGAGTTGGCTGGTTGGACGCAGCATCGTCATCTCCCGGGTTGTCATCTCGAAGACAGGGCTGCGGCAATCCCCACCGCAATGGAAACCAGGGTGGGCACAAAGCTGTATGCGAACGTTCGATCCGGATCGATTTCGGTATCGAAGCTCTCGATGGCGATTACGCTGTCGCGCGCCACCCCGGAGACGGCGCCGACCGGGCTGAGGCGAATGTCATAGCGATCTCCCTCGCCGGTCACCTGCTCCTGTTCGATCGTGACTCCATCCGGGAACAGGACCGTGGATCCGTCAGCCAGGTGGGCCTTCACGGATGACCGGATCACACGCGGGGCATCGTCCAGTTCGAGCGCCTCATGCCTGAGGGCCGTGACGCTCATGCACGAGACACCGGCTCCCATCAGCAGCACGACGCTGACGGCGGCGACGCTTCTCATCGACGTTCCCTCCTTCTCAAGGCAACGGACGCGAGGGTCGACCTTTCGATCAACGCGAGCCCGACCTCGCAAGGTACGTTAGCTACTGACTCCGGGACCGCCCACCGGGTTGCCCCGCTTCCGGCCCTCGTTGCCCCTGGATTAAGCGTTTGGACCCCCGTTAACTACCATGGCGAGGCGACCGGTCGACGCAGGTTGCGCCAGGCAGGTCACTTAACCCGTCAGGAATCGTCCCGCGAGCCGTCGAGCCATTCCGCCCAGGCTTCGGGGTCGGCGCCGAAATCCTCGCCGCTCACGGCCTTCAGGAGGTCGATCGCGGGTTGGCGCGTGATCTCGTGCCGGGCGCCGACGTGGGCGAGCAGCAGGTCCGGCGCTTCGCGGATCAGCTGTTTTGCCAGCGCCAGCTCGATCCCGGTGGCAGTCAAGGCCCTCACGACCTCCTGGAAGGCGAACGGATTGGTGCCGTCGAGCACCGCCGCAATCGATTCCCGCGCCGCGTCCCAACGGACGGTGCGGCCGCTCTCCATCTGCACAAGACTCCGGAGAACGGAGGTCGCTGCTCCCGAGACCTGTCCGTGGGGATCGACGGTTGCCGCGACCAGGTCGTGCCAGGCGGTTTCGTCCTCGCCGAAGTTGAGGAGGACGGTCGCCGCGATCGCACGCGACCTCCAGGAGGCGTCATTGGCGAGTATCTTGCGGGCGAGGAGCCGATCCTGCTCGCCATCCAGGGCCGCGATCAGCTCCCAGACGGGCTCGATGGCCGCCAGGTCGGCGTCGAAGAGCTCCGCAAACTTGCGCGCGGTCTCGGGATCCTGTCGGAGATCAAACAGCTCGCGTGCCATGCCCAGAGCCCGAAGGTCCTCGTCGGCTACGGACCTCAGCGCCTGCCAGGACTGCGGCAGCGCGATGGTCTCCCTTCCTGCGGTGCGGTACCGGACGCGGGCCCTGTCTTCGATGCCGATGATGACCGTGTATCGTTCGGACCCGGATGTAGTCGACGCCAGATAGCCGAAGACGCCGGCGTCGGCGAAGCCCAACTCACCCTTCATGGTGGCCGCGCATGCGTGGAGCGGTTGGTCCGGCGCGGTCTGCTGGATCGCCTCGAGCAGCGCCGACGCCTTCCAACGCTCGAGCCCGATGAATTCGATGGGTCCCTCCGGCCCCTGGAGGACCTGCCCGACGCCGGATGACGCCGTGAGGGCAACAAGAATCACCACGGTGGGGATGGATCGCAGGATCGACACGGTTGCACCTCCTTGGTGAAGTGCTGGTGAGTAGCCGCCCAAACCCTGCGTCCCGGTACGGTCGCCGCCCGCTCGATGCCGAACTCCTCCACCGAGCCCTGCGATGCCGCTTCCGCTCCTACCACGCACCTGGTGGCTGGAGTTCCGGGTCCGCGGGCCGAAGGTGAGCAGAGGATGCGGAGCACCGCAGCCTCCACCTTGGGTTCGAACGCGGGTTGCCCTGCCGCGGGCCTGAAGGCGACCGGGGGTGGGATTCGCAACCGAGGGGCCGCGCAGCGGCGCCGAAGGTGAGGCGAGGGCGAAGCCCGCAGCCTCCACCCTGGGTTCGAATAACACCCCCTCCGGCGCGAGCGGCGCTCGCGAGCGGAGGGGGTGGGATTCGAACCCACGTGGGTAAAGACCCGCCGGTTTTCAAGACCGGTGCAATTAGCCGCTCTGCCACCCCTCCATCTCCGCAAGATAGAAACCCCCGCGACCTGCTTCAACGCCGGATGACGCCCACGTGTCATTACAGAGTGACAAACGTGGGCGAGGCGGGGCGTGTGCGCGGGCGGAGTGACGTGGGGCAACAGTGGGAACGAGTGCCGACGGAGTGGGAAGACGCGCACGCCTCGCCGCCTTGCCCCACCCCCATCCGAAGCTTCGATTAACAGTGCAGTCCGAGCGTTCCAACGTGTGCAGAACATCTCCGAAACCCGGCGGGAGGTCCGAGTCATGAAATCCCTGTGCAGTGCAATGGTAGCCGTGTCCCTGATGTTGCTGGCGGCCCCCGTCAGCGGGTTCGCGCAAGAGAACGACCCGACCCTGGAGGAGTGGGTGGTGCCGTGGGAGCAGAGCCGGCCCCGCGATCCCTACGTGGCCCCCGACGGCCGCGTCTGGTTCGCCGGCCAGCGCTCCCACTACGCCGCTGTCCTCGACCCCGAGACCGGCGAGATGGAGAAGTTCGACCTGCCCGACGGCGCCGGCCCGCACACCGTGGTGGTGGCCGACGACGGCATGGTCTGGTATACGGGCAACCTGGTGGGCAACCTGGGCCGCCTGGACCCCGAGACGGGCGACATCGAGATCTTCCCCATGCCGGACGAGCGCGCCCGCGACCCGCACACCTTCGCCTTCGACGCGGCCGGCGACCTCTGGTTCACGGTCCAGGGCGGCAACTTCGTGGGCAAGTTCTGGAAGGAGAGCGGGGAGGTGCGGCTGGTCGAGATGCCGAACAATCCCGGCGCTCGCGGCGGATCCACCCGGCCCTACGGCCTCAAGATGGACTCCCGCGACCGGCCCTGGGCGACGCTCTTCGGCACCAACATGCTGGTCATGGTCGACCCCGAGAGCTTCGAGCCCACCTACTACGAGCTTCCGGAGGGCGCCCGCCCGCGGCGGATGGTGATCGACTCCAACGACATCGCGTGGTACGTGGACTACGCGCGCGGCTTCCTGGGCCGCGTCGACCCGGCCACCGGCGAGGTCACCGAGTGGGCCAACCCGAGCGGCGGCGATGCGCGCCCCTACGGCGTCGCCATCGACAACGACGACCGGGTCTGGTTCGTTGAAACCGGCGTGCAGCCCAACATGTTCGTGGGCTTCGACACGCGCACGGAGGAGTACATCAGCTCGGTCGCGGTCGAGAGCGGCGGCGGTACCATCCGCCACATGTACTACGATCCGAACACCAACGTGGTCTGGTTCGGGGCCGACACGAACACCATCGGCCGGGCGGTGCTGCCGCCCTCGCGGCCCGTCAGCTTCTAGGCGTCCGCGCGCTGGACGGCGAACGCAACGGCCGGGTCGGTCAGAGGGACCGGCCCGGCCGGTCGCGTTTTACGTGTTTTGCGTAAAATGCGTACTCTGCGCATTCCGAATCGCTGGCTCCTCGCCGGCGTGGTTGCCGGGATGGCGATGGTCGGCGCGGGCGGTTCTCCCGCAGCCGACTTGCGCGCCCCCGCGCCCCACGCCGACGGCCCGCCTCTCGCGCGCACCGGCGGCTTCGGCGAACTCACCTGCATCGAGTGCCATCTGGACCTTGAGCTGAACGCACTGGGGGGTGCGCTCCTGCTCGACGGCATCCCTGCCGCCTTCACGCCGGGCGCCGTCTACGTCGTCACCGTGATCGTGGAGGGGGAGGGGATGGGAAGCGCCGGCTTCCAGGCCGCCGCGCGCTTCAGCGAGGGCGAGCGGACGGGCACGCCCGCAGGGCGGCTGGCCCCCCTGGACGGCCGCACCGTCGTCCGCAGCGGGGACGGAGTCGACTACATCAACCACACGGTCGCGGGAAGCCAACTTGGTCCCGGCGACGTCGCCAGCTGGAGCTTCGAGTGGGTGGCGCCCGGGGAACCGTCGCCGGTGGTGTTCCACGTGACCGGCAATTCCGCCAACGGCGACAACTCGCCGCTCGGCGACCTCATCTACACGGCGGAAGTGGTGGTGCCTCCGGGTGCTCCGGGCGGCTGAAGGACCCTCAGCGCGCCAGCGCCAGAAGCGAGTTGTCCAGCTGGCGTTCGATGTCCACCAGCGGCGCGGTGTAGTGCCCCGAGAAGCAGGCGTCGCAGAAGGGACCGAACTCCTCCACGGCCTTCGTCATCCCCTCCAGGGAGATGTAGCCAAGCGAATCCAACCCGAGTTGCTCGCGGATCTCCTCCACGGTGTGCCCCGAGCCCATCAGCTCTTCCTTGCTGGGCATGTCGATGCCGTAGAAGCAGGGGTTGCGCACCGGGGGGCTGGCGATGCGCAGATGCACTTCCGCCGCGCCCGCGCCCCGCACGAAGCGCACGAGGCTGCGGCTGGTGGTGCCGCGCACGATGGAGTCGTCCACGAGCACGATGCGCCGTCCCTCCAGCACCTCGCGCACCGGGTTGTACTTGATGCGCGCCCCGAAATCGCGATCCGCCTGCGAGGGCCGGATGAAGGTGCGGCCCACGTAATGGTTGCGCAGGAGGCCGAGCTCGAAGGGCAGGCCGGTCTCCTCGGAGTAACCCAGCGCCGCCGAATTCGCGCTGTCCGGGACGGCCACCACCGCGTCCGCCTCGGCGGGATGCTCTCGCGCGAGCTGGCGCCCGAACGCCCGCCGGGAGCGGTCCACGCTGGCTCCCCAGATGCGCGAGTCGGGACGGGCGAAGTAGACCAGCTCGAAGATGCACGGCGAGGGACGGGGCGCGGGGCGCAGGCTGCGCAGCTTCTCGACCCTGCCCCCCCGAATGCGCAGCAGTTCGCCCGGCTCGACATCGCGCACGTACTCGGCATTGACGATGTCGAAGGCGCACGATTCCGACGCCAGGATGTGGCCACCGTCCTTGCGCCCCAGCAGGAGAGGGCGGAACCCGCGCGGGTCGCGCACGGCGTAGAGGGCATCCCCCACCGCGATCACGAGCGAGAAGGCGCCCTCCAGGTGGGCCAGGGCGTCGTCCACCTGCTGCGCCACGTCGCGGTGCCGCGAGCGCGCCATCAGATGGACGATCACCTCGGAGTCGCTCGACGTCTGGAACAGCGCGCCCTCTTCCACCAGCCGGTCCTTCATGTCCAGCGCGTTGGTGAGGTTGCCGTTGTGCGCTATGGCGAGCGGGCCGTTCGCGTAGCGCGCCACGATGGGCTGCGCGTTCTCCTGCAGGCTCCCCCCGGCCGTCGAGTAGCGCACGTGGCCGACCGAGGTGCCGCCGGGGAGGGCGCTCAGCTTCTTCGCGTCGAAGACGTCGGAGACGAGCCCGAGGCCCTTGGTCACGCTCGCGCGCCCCGCCCGGTCGATCGAGTAGATGCCGGCGGATTCCTGTCCCCGGTGCTGAAGCGCGTACAGTCCGAGAAAGACGAGTTCCGCGGCGTTCTCGATGCCGCTGACCGCGAAGATGCCGCACTCCTCGCGCGGCCGGTCCTCCAGGAGCGAGCCGGGGATGTCCGCCGGGCCGAGGGGGCGGGTCTGCGGCCCGGCCCGGCCGGTCAGTGGAAGCGTGTACTGTCCGTCCCTCATGTGCCGCCTCCGCGCGCCCGCAGTTCGTGGATGCATCGCCGCTCGAATGCCGGGCGTGGTTCGTCCACGGAATACTGTCCCTTGTTACTGCGCGTCCATGCGCTCCGGCAGAGCCCCGAAGTACACCGCACCCACCTCCCTGATGTCCGCCTCGATGCGCGCGTCCGCGCTCTCCACGACGAAATTGCCGCCGATCGCTCCTACCGTGCCGACCTCCGTGCAGGGCACGCCGTACCGATCGGCCAGCCGCCGCACCCGCTCGAGGCTCGCAGGATCGCACGAAACCACAACGCGCCCCTGCGCCTCTCCAAAGAATAGTGCGGTCGAGGGCAGCGGGTCCACCAGTCGCACGCGGATGCCGACCGGGTCCTCGCCGTCGTCCAGCGCGCTCTCGGCGAGCGCGCACACCAGGCCGCCCTCCGAACAATCGTGCGCCGAGCGCAGCAGCCCCTCGCCGATCATGGCCAGCAGTGCCTGCTGGAGCACGCGCTCCGCCAGCAGATCCACCCGCGGGGGCCTGCCGCCCACGATGCCGTGCATCGCGTACAGGTACTCGGAGGCGCCCAGCTCGTCGGTGTTGCGGCCCAGCAGCACGATGACGTCGCCCTCTTCCCGGAATGCATGCCGGGTAACGCGCTCCAGCTCCTCGATGATGCCGACCATGCCGATGACGGGCGTGGGGTAGATGGGCGTGCCGCTGGTCTCGTTGTAGAGCGACACGTTGCCGCCGGTCACCGGAGTCTCGAAGAGCGCGCACGCCTCGACCATGCCCAGCACGGCTTCCCGCAGCTGGTAGTAGATGTGCGGCTTGAGGGGGTTGCCGAAGTTGAGGTTGTTGGTCACCGCCATGGGCAGCGCCCCCGCGCACGCCAGGTTGCGCGCGGCCTCGGCCACGGCGATGCGGGCTCCGGTGCCGGGCTCGAGGTAGGTGTAGCGGCCGCTGCAGTCGGTGGTGACCGCGATCCCTCGCCGCGTGCCGCGCACCCGCAGCACGCCCGCGTCCCCACCGGGCTGGATCACGCTCGCCGTGCGCACGGTGGTGTCGTACTGGTCGTGGATCCAGCGGCGGGAGGCCAGGTTGGGAGAGGCAAGCAGGCGGAGGAAGTCGGCGGTGCGGTCGCCCTCGCCGCCCGCGTAGGGCGTCAGGTCCATCTCCCTCAGCGCGCGCACCTCTTCGCCCTCGATGCCCTCGCGCTCGTAGGTCGGGCAGCCCTCGGTGAGGGGCAGGGCGGGGATGTCGGCGACCGGGCGGCCGTCCTCCAGGATGCGGAAGCGTCCATCGGAGGTGACCTGGCCCACCTCCGCCGCCTCCAGCTCCCACTTGGCCAGGATCTGCCGGACCTCCTCTTCCCGGCCCCTGTGCACGACCACCATCATGCGCTCCTGACTCTCGGAGAGCAGGATCTCGTACGGCGTCATCCCCGGCTCGCGCACCGGCACCAGCGTGGTGTCGATCACCACCCCGCTCCCCGAACGCCCCGCCATCTCCGCGGCGCTGGAGGTGATGCCCGCGGCGCCCATGTCCTGGATGCCCACGATGTGGCCGCTCCGGATCAGCTCCAGGCTGGCCTCGAGCAGGAGCTTCTCGGTGAAGGGGTCGCCCACCTGCACCTGGGGCCGGCTGGCGTCGGAGTCCTCGCCCAGCTCCTCGCTGGCGAAGGTGGCCCCGTGGATGCCGTCGCGCCCGGTGCGCGCGCCAACGGCCATCAGCGTGTTGCCTTCCCCGTGGGCCTCGCCCCGGATGAGCTGCTCGCGCTTCATGATGCCCAGGCACATCACGTTGATGATGGGATTGCCCGCGTAGCCGCGGTCGAAGTAGGCCTCGCCGCCGAGGTTGGGGATTCCCACGCAGTTGCCGTAGTCGCCGGCGCCGCGCACGACGCCGTCGAAGAGGTAGCGCACGCGGCTCGAGTCCAGGTCGCCGAAATGCAGCGAGTCGAGCACCGCCACCGGGCGGGCACCCATCGTGAAGACATCACGCAGGATTCCTCCGATTCCCGTGGCCGCGCCCTGGTAGGGTTCGACCGCGGACGGATGGTTGTGCGACTCGATCTTGAAGGCGAGCGCGTATCCTCCGCCGATGTCGATCACCCCCGCGTTCTCGCCCGGACCCTGGATGACCCAGGGGGCCTCAGTGGGCAGGAGCCGGAGCAGGCGCTTCGAGTTCTTGTAGCCGCAGTGCTCCGACCACATCGCCGAGAAGACGCCGAGCTCGGTGAAGGTCGGGGTGCGCCCGAGGTGCCCGACGATCTTGTCGTATTCCTCCGGCGAGAGACCGTGGTCGGCGACCAGCTCCGCGGTGATTCCCGGGTCTCCGGGACGCGGCTCCGGCGCCGCGGGTCCAGTGCCGTTTCCACCGCTGCCGGCCGCGATCATGCGACCCTCTCGCGCGCGAAATGGGCGACCAGGGACTCGAACATGCCCAGACCGTCGGTGGAGCCCAGGACGCCTTCCGCGGCCCGCTCGGGATGGGGCATGAGCCCGAGCACGTTCCCGGCGGGGTTCACGATCCCTGCGATGTCGTTGGCGGAGCCGTTTGGGTTGCCGCCTTCGCCGCGTGCTCCTGCGCGCGTGGTGTAGCGGAAGACGACGCGCCGCTCCGCCTCAAGGCGCTCGAGGGTGCCCGGGTCGGCGATGTAGTTGCCCTCGGCGTGGGCGATCGGAATGCGCAGGACCTGGCCGGGCCGGTACGCGCGGGTGAAGGCGGTGTCCGTGGTCTCGACGCGCACGTGCACGTCGTGGCTCCGGAACTTGAGCGAGTCGTTGCGTCTGAGGGCGCCCGGGAGCAGTCCGGCCTCGCACAGGATCTGGAAGCCGTTGCAGATGCCGAGCACGATCCCGCCGCGCCCGGCGTAGCGCTTCACCGCCTCCACGATGGGGCTGAAGCGCGCGATGGCGCCGGCGCGCAGGTAGTCGCCGTAGGAAAAGCCGCCCGGCAGCACCACCAGGTCGGGGTCGCCCAGCTCGTGCTCGCGGTGCCAGATGAAACGGGTGTCGACCCCCATCACCTTGCGCAGCACCTGCAGGCAGTCGTAGTCGCAGTTGGACCCGGGAAAGGTCACCACCACCGCTCTCACGTCGCCGCCTCCGGCTGCGCGGCCGCACGTCCGACCTCGATGACGAAGTCCTCGGTCACGGGGTTCGCGAGCAGTTTCTCGCACATCCGGGTGGCCCGGGCGGCGGCCTCGTCCGCCGAGTCGGCTTCGAGCTCGATCACGAGCAGCTTGCCGGCGCGCACCTCCCCGACCCCGGCGAAGCCCAGGGAGTCCAGGGCGTGCTGAATGGCTTTTCCCTGCGGGTCCAGCAGTCCGCGGCGGGGGGTCACGCGGATTTCGATGACGTACGCGCTCAAGTTGTGTCCTCCGTGCCGTTGTCGTCCCGGGGGTTGGTCCGCCGGCGTCGGACGAGCCGATTGCGCCTGCGGGCGCGGTAGCGGGGTCCGAGGCCGCCATAGTCGAGCGGCCGGGCTTCTTCGTCATCCCCGGACTCGTCGGCATCCTCATCCTCATCCTCATCCAGCTCGAGGAGAGGATCGCGCTCGGGGAGTCGGTCCAGGAAACCGATCACCACCGATTTCAGCAGCCCCCAGACGGCGTATCCGAACAGGGCCGGAAAGAAGTAGTAGCGGGGGACGGCGATCGCGGTGACGATCGTGGCCGCGATGACGGCGCTGTTGATGCGGGTTCTGGGGGTGCGCAGCCCGACGCGCGGCATGCGCGCGTAGGGGACGTGGCTCAGCATCAGCGCGGAGAGCAGCACCATCAGGATGCCCATGATCTGGGTCCAGGGCAGCGTGCTCAGATACGCCTCGAAGAATGCCGTCTGGGTGAAGGGGTAGGAAGTCGCGAGCATCATCCCCGCAGCGGGCGACGGCAGCCCGTGGAACGAACGCTTCGCCTCTCCGCCCTGCTCCACGTTGAAGCGCGCCAGGCGCACCACGACCGCGGTCACGAAGAGGTAGGAGAGCAGCCAGCTCCAGGAGCCGTCGGCCCAGTAGAGCTGGTACATGACCATCGCCGGGGCCACGCCGAAGCTGACCGCGTCGGCCAGCGAGTCGAGCTCTGCGCCGAAGCGCGAGCCCGTGCGCGTGAAGCGCGCCAGGCCGCCGTCGAAGGTGTCGAGGATGCCCGCGAACACGATGAACCAGGCAGCCCATTCGTACGCGCCCCGCGACGCCATCACCATGGCGAACACGCCGAAGAAGACGTTGCCCAGGGTGAAGGCGGAGGGGATGATGATGATGCCCCTCTGGAGCCGCCTGCGGCGGGCGCGCTTGCGGATCACGGGATCTTCTTCATCCGAAGCTGGGGCCCCTGTAGTCGG
The DNA here is from genome assembly GCA_022823365.1 of Gemmatimonadota bacterium. GTDB lineage: Bacteria > Gemmatimonadota > Gemmatimonadetes > Longimicrobiales > Gaopeijiaceae > BD2-11. Next base: position 31,039 of record JAJDXG010000033.1, on the reverse strand, counting down.
CCAGAGGCACGCCCACCAGCCGCTGGAAGATGTCCAGGTAGCGGGCCGTCGACTCCTCCACGATGCGGTCGGGGAGGTCGGGAGGGGGCGGCATCTTGTTCCAGGTCGTCTCGTGGGCCAGGTAGTCGCGCACGGGCTGCTTGTCGAGGGAAGGCTGCCCGCGGCCGGTCGCGTAGTGCTCGGCGGGCCAGAAGCGCGAGGAGTCGGGGGTCAGCACCTCGTCGATCAGGAGCAGCCGGCCACCCGGGTCCATCCCGAACTCGAATTTGGTGTCCGCGAGGATGATCCCCCGCTGGCGCGCGGTCTCGGATCCGGCGCTGTAGATGCCGAGCGAGAGGTCGCGCAGGGTCTCCGCCATGGACGCGCCCAGCAGCTCCACCACCTGGTCGTAGGTGATGTTCTCGTCGTGGCCCTCGTGTGCCTTGGTCGAGGGGGAGAAGATGGGCGGCTCCATGCGGTCGCTCTCGATCATGCCCGGGGCGAGGGGCTCGCCGGCGAGGGTGCCGCTCCGGCGGTACTCCCGCCAGGCCGACCCGGTGATGTAGCCGCGCACGATGCACTCGACCAGGATCGGCCGGGTGCGGCGCACCAGCATGGCCCGGCGCGCCCAACTGTCGACGCTGTGCGCCAGTTCGGGGACCCGGTCGATGATCTCGTCCCGCCGGACGGCGAGCAGGTGGTGGTCGATGCCCCCCTTGGCGCCCGGGACCGGCGAGCGGGCCGAGAAGCGCGCCAGCCACCACGCGGTCAGCTGCGTGAGCACTTCGCCCTTGTGGGGCACGGGCTGAGGCAGAACCACGTCGAAGGCGCTCACGCGGTCGCTCGCCACCATGAACAGGGTGTCGGGGCCCGCCTCGTAGACGTCCCGCACCTTGCCGCGGTGGAGGAGCTGGAGGGGGAGGGCGGAATCCACGATCGTCGTCACGTTGTCGTCGAGCTCCATGGCTGGGGTGGGGTCATGGGTGAGGTCAGACACGAATGTCGGGGGCGGCCAGGCGCGCGCGGGCTTCGGGTCCGAGACGGTCGATCATCGGCTGGGCGAACTCTTCCAGGAAGCGCTCCACCTGCTCGGGGGCGCGCCCGATGAACCGCTCCCCCCGGAGAAGGTCGGCCAGCTCGGCCGTACTCAGGCCGAAGGCGTCGTCGCCGGCGATGCGGGAGATCAGGTCGGGGTCTCCGCCTTCCTCGCGCGCCCTGCGGGTGGCCGCGTGGGCGTGGCGGCGGATGCGCTCGTGGAGTTCCTGGCGGTCGCCTCCGCCCCGGGACGCGCGCATGAGGATGGTCTCGGTGGCCATGAAGGGGAGCTGCGCGTCGAGCGAGCGGCGGACCACCGCTTCGTTGACCACCAGCCCCAAGGACACGTTTTCGACCAGAACCAGTATGCCGTCGAGGGTGAGGAAGGCGTCGGGGATGCTGACGCGCCGGTTCGCGGAATCGTCGAGGCTCCGCTCCAGCCACTGGGTGGCGGCCGTGAACGCGCCGTCCTGATACAAAGTGATGACGTGGCGGGAAAGGGCGCAAACCCGCTCCGCGCGCATCGGGTTGCGCTTGTAGGGCATGGCCGAGGAGCCGATCTGGGTATCCTCGAAGGGCTCCTCGACTTCCCCCAGGTGCGAAAGCAGACGCAGATCGTGCCCCATCTTGGATGTGGACGCAGCGGTGCCCGCGAGCGTCGCCAGGAGCGCGGCGTCCACCTTGCGCGGGTACGTCTGACCGCTCACCGGGTAGCGGTGCTCGAAGCTCATGCGCCGGGCCACGGCGTCGTCGAGGGCGTCAACTTTCGCGGAATCGCCGTCGAAGAGGTCGAGGAAGGAGGCCTGACTGCCGGTGGTGCCGCGCACGCCCCTGAAGCGGAGCGAGTGGAGGCGAAACTCGATCTCCTCGATGTCGAGGAGCATGTCCTGGATCCAGAGCGTCGCCCGCTTGCCGACCGTGGTGGGCTGGGCGGGCTGGAAGTGGGTGTAGGCCAGGGTGGGGAGCGACCGGTAGCGGCGAGCGAAGCCCGCCAGCGCCTCGACGCAGCGCACCAGACGGTCGCGGATCAGGGTGAGGGCTTCCCGGTGCAGGATCAGGTCGGCGTTGTCGCCCACGAAGGCGCTGGTGGCGCCGAGGTGTATGATGCCCCGCGCCGCGGGCGCCACCTCGCCGAAGAGGTGGACGTGCGCCATCACGTCGTGGCGGAACCGGCGCTCCAGCTCCGCGGCCCGGTCGAGGTCGAGGTCGTCGACGCCGGCCCGCATCTGGCGCAGCGCCTCTCGCGAAATGTCCAGCCCCAGCTCGCGCTGCGATTCCGCAAGCGCGATCCAGAGCCGGCGCCAGGTGGTGAACTTGCGTGCCTGCGAGAAGATGTGCTGCATCTCGCGCGAGGCGTAGCGTCCCGAGAGGGGATGCACGTAGCCGCCGGAGGCGGACTTCCCAGTGCTGGATGCCCCGGCCGCGGCCGCGCGGCCCGGACTGCTAGAGGTCACGTCCCAGTTTCTCCCAGTCGGCCAGGAAGGCGGCCAACCCGAGGTCGGTCAGCGGGTGGCGGATCAGCTTGTGCAGCACGCCGGGCGGCAGGGTGGCGACGTCGGCGCCCACCTCCAGCGATTCCACGACGTGGCGCGGGTGCCTCAGGGAAGCCGCCAGGATCTCCGTCCGCATGCCGTAGTTGTCGTAGATGACGCGGATCTGGCGGATCAGCTCCATGCCGTCGTGGGAGATGTCGTCCAGCCGTCCGATGAACGGTGAGATGTAGGCGGCCCCCGCCTTGGCGGCGAGCAGCGCCTGCGGGGCCGAGAAACACAGGGTCACGTTGACGGGGATGTCGCGCGAGCTGAGTTCGCGGCACGCCACCAGACCGTCCTCGGTCAGGGGCACCTTGACCGCGATGTTGGGGTGGACGGCGGCCAGCCGGGTGCCCTCGTCGATCATGGTCTCGGTGTCGAGCGCGACGACCTCCGCGCTAACCGGGCCGTCGATGGCTTCGCAGATCTCCAGGAAGATCTCCATCGGATCGCGGTCGCCGGCCACCTTGGCCAGCAGGGAGGGGTTCGTGGTGACGCCATCGATGAGGCCCGCGGCGGCGGCGCGGCGGATCTCACCCAGGTCGGCGGTGTCGAGGAAGATCTTCATGAGTGGTTGGCGCTCCCTGCGAGTGGGCGGTCGGTGTCGGAATCTAACAGGGCGGGGTCGGCGAACGGGACGCTTCGGACGGGCTCGGGAGCGACTTCGGCCGCCGCCGCGGTGTTGTCCGAATCTGTCGCGGAGTCGTCCGGGATTGCCGTATTGTGCGCGGTTGTGTGCGCGGGATAGCACACTCGGCGCAGGAAGAGGCCGGCGGCCGGAGCGGGGGGCGACGTGACCAGGCCGTCCTGGTTGCCGGCGAGCATGGCGCGCATGTCGTCGAGCGGCCGGCGTCCGCGGGCGATGTCGACCATCGTGCCCACCAGGTAGCGGACCATGTGGTGCAGGAACCGGTTGGCGAGGATGGTGAACTCCACGCCCAGCGCCCACGGAGTCCAGCGCGCCCCCGTGACGATACAGCGGTCTCCCCGGTGTTCCTGGCCAGCGCGCGCGAAGGCGGCGAAGGACTTCTCGCCCGGCAGGAGCGCGGCCGCCGCGTGCAGGGCTTCGACATCGACGGCCGCCCTGCCCGAGGCAGCGTCGTCGGTCAGGTGGGCGAGAGGCCAGCACCACGGCCGGTGGAATGGCGAGCGGGCCGCAGCCGTCAGGCCCAGCCGGTATCCGTACTCGCGCGCCGTCGCGTCGTAGCGCGGGTGGAAGCCGGGCGGAGCGACATGGGCCTCCGCAACCCAGATGTCCTGCGGGAGCGTGGCGTTGAGCGCGCGCAGGAGGGTGGCGGCGCTCCAGCGCGGCGGCAGGGCGACCGCAGCCACCTGGCCGGTGGCATGTACCCCCCGGTCGGTTCTACCCGCCCCCGTCACCGTGCGCGGCGCGCCTGTAAGTCGCTCGAGGGTGGCTTGCAACTCACCCTGCACCGTGCGCACTTCCGGCTGCATCTGCCAGCCGAAGAAACGGGTCCCGTCGTAGTGCAGCGTGAGTCGGAAGCGGCGTTGTCCCCGGGCCATGACGCCGGGAAACTAGGATTCCCGAAGCGACAACTCAATAGAGCCCATCCTCTGCCACGGCCGGCAACATCCCGGGTCCCGCGCGTTGACCGCCTGCCCCGCCCTTGGTACCATCGCCCGTGCGTTCCCGCCATCCCGCTGCGCAGCATTGGAATACGCCATGTCGCCCGAAGCGAAACTCGAGCTGGCTCCCCTGATCGCCCGCGTGTCCGAAGGCGCCGACCTGACTGCGGCCGAGGCGGAGGGCGCGTTCACGACCGTCATGTCCGGCGAGGCGACGCCCGTGGCGATGGCCGCCCTGCTGATCGCACTCCGGACCAAGGGGGTGGTGCCATCGGAGATCGCCGGCGGCGTGCGGGCTCTGCGCCGGGCGATGCGGCCGGTGGCTTCGGAGCGAACCCACGAGCTGGTCGATACCTGCGGCACCGGGGGCGGCAGCGTGCGCACGTTCAACGTGTCCACCGCGGCCGCCCTGACCGCGGCGGCTGCCGGCGTGCGGGTCGCCAAGCACGGCAACCGCTCGTTCACGTCGCAAAGCGGAAGCGCCGACGTCCTGGAAGCTCTCGGAGTCCGCATCGAACTGACACCGGACGAGATGGGCCGGGTTCTGGCGGAAACCGGGATCGTCTTCATGTTCGCGCCCCTTCTTCACCCCGCCATGCGTCACGTCGGTCCGGTGCGGGCCGAGTTGGCCGTCCCCACGATCATGAACCTGCTCGGGCCCCTGACCAACCCGGCCGGGGTGACTCGCCAGCTGGTCGGCGTTTCCGACCCCGCCTGGCGGGAACTGATCGCGCGCGCACTGCTCGAACTCGGCCACCAGCGCGCTCTGGTGGTGCATGGCGAGCCCGGGATGGACGAACTGAGCCCCGCAGGGACCACCACCGTGTCCGATCTTCGGGGCGGCAGGATCACGACCTACTCCGTTATCCCGGCTGACCTGGGACTGGAGCCGGGAGGTCTGGAGGCGCTTGCCGGTGGAACCCCGCATGAGAATGCCACCCTGATCGTGGATGTGCTGGAAGGCCGCCGCCGGGGCTCGGCGCGTTCGTTCGTCCTTGCCAACGCCGGCCCCGCCATCTACGTGGCGGGCCTCGCCCATTCTCTTCCGGAGGGGGTTACGATCGCGTCCGAAGTCATCGACCGCGGGCTCGCGATCCGCAAGCTCGCGGAACTCCGCGAAGCCAGCCATGCCGGCGGCGGTTGAGAAAGGTCGCGGGTCTTCGCACCCCCCGCGGGATCTGCTCGCCTGGTCCGTCCCGCTCAGGGACGACCGTCATCGCGATTCTCAGGCCGGCCGGGCCGCACTCCGGCGGCGCTGGGGACGGAATCGTGCGGGGCTGCGTGTCATCCGCGCCGAGCGAAGGAACGGTACGTCTCCCGGCCCCGGATCCTCTCCCACAAGCACCACTTCCGCGAAATCGCCCTTCAGTCTGCCCACCGCAAACGGAATCCTCATCCTAGCCTCCCTCCGGCCGCAGCCGGTCTGGTGACCGAACCTCGGTCCGACCCCCCGTGAATCGTCCCGTCCCGATCGGTTGTCCCTGTCGAACCTCAGTACTTGCGGATCACGCCGACGACGACCCCCTGGATCTGGACGTCGGCCGCGTCGACGACGATCGGCTCCATCGCTTCGTTGGCGGGCTGCAGCCGGATCCGGGAGCCCCGCTCGCGATAGAACTTCTTGACGGTGGCCGAATCGCCCCCCACAAGGGCGACCACGGTCTCGCCCTCATGCGCCACCTGGCGGGCGCTGACCACGATGTAGTCGCCGTCGCGAATCTGCTCGTCGATCATCGAATCGCCCTCGACCCGCAGGACGTAGCTCTCGGCGCCGCTCGGAACCATGTCCCGGGGCACGGACAGGGTTTCAGTGTCCTGAATGGCCTCGATGGGGAGTCCCGCGGCGACCGCTCCGAGCAGCGGCAGCGCGAAGACGCCGCCGCCCGTCTCCCGGTGCACCATCTCGATGGAACGACTTTGGTTGTAGGCCTTCCGGATGTAGCCCTTGCGCTCCAGATTGCTCAGGTGTTCGTGGACCGTGGCCAGGGAAGCGTATCCGAAGGCATGCGCGATTTCCTCGAAGTTGGGGGCGTAGCCCCACTCGTCCAGGTAGCCTTCGATGAAGTCCAGGATCTGTTTCTGTCGCTTGGTCAGGGGCATCGAATGCACGCTCCGCGAGAGTGATGACCGAACAAGACCCGAATAACATACCCGAAGGTTTACCGAAGCGCAAGATGCACTCCGAAAGAACCGGAACGGCATCCGTCCTCGGCCGCGGATGTCCGTGCCCGAACGCATGAACATCCTCGATCGCATCGTCCGCACGAAGCGTGACGAAGTCCGGGCCCTGAGGTCCGCGCGAGCCGAGTTGGCGCGGGCCGCCCGTTCGGCGCCTCCGGCCCGCGACTTCCGCTCCGCGCTGAGAGGATCGTCGGGGGATGTGGCCATCATCGCGGAGGTCAAGCGGCGTTCTCCGGGGGCGGGATCCATTCGCGAGGATCTGGATCCGGCGGGTCTGGCGGCGGACTACGGGCGCTCGGGCGCATCGGCCATCAGCGTGCTGACGGATCGCACCTACTTCGGCGGCGACCTGGACGATCTGCGGCGGGTTCGCGCGCGGGTGCGCCGGCCTGCTCTGCGCAAGGATTTCCTGATCGACCCGGTTCAGCTCGACGAGTCGCGCGCGGCGGGCGCCGACGCAGTGCTGCTCATCGTTCGCATCCTGGACGATCCGCTTCTGGGAGAGCTCGTGAGGGGCGCGCAAGCGTTGGGGATGGCCGCTCTGGTGGAAGTTCACGATGCCGCGGAACTGGAGCGGGCTCTTGCAGCAGACGCCGACGTGGTCGGCATCAACAACCGCGACCTGAGCACCTTCCGCTCGAGCGTGGCCGTCACGCTGGAGCTGGTTCGCCGCATTCCGCCGGACGTCGTGGTGATTTCGGAGAGCGGGCTGGCCACCCGGGAGGACCTGGCCACCGTGGGTGCCGCGGGCGCGGACGCCGTCCTGATGGGTGAGGCGCTCCTGCGGAGTCCGCGCCCCGGCGACGCGGTGGCAGCCCTGACCGGCGTCCCGCGCGGACCGCGCACCGCCACGGTCGGGCCGGAGCCGCGACCGACCACACCGCCACCCCGCTCATCCCGCGCCGTCAGGCTACCGGCGACCGCCCCCGTCCCCGAACCGGCCACCTCCCCCGAACCGCCCACCCCCCACCGGACCCGCCCCCGTGCCTGAAGTGAAGATCTGCGGGATCACCCGCCCCGCGGACGGCCGCCTCGCCGCGCAGGCGGGTGCGACCTATGTGGGCACCGTGCTCACGCCCGGGTTCTCGCGCAGCGTGGACATCCCCACCGCGCGGGCGGTGGCGGAGGCCGCCGGCATCCGGCTGGTGATCCTTCTGGTCGACCCGACCCTCGACCGGGCAGTGGCGGCAGCGCGCGACACCGGGGCGTCCGTGGTGCAGCTGCACGGCCGCGAGGACCCCGCCACCGTCGCCCGCCTGCGCGCGGCCGGCCCCTGGACGGTGTGGAAGGCCGCGCCCGTGCGCGACGCGGCGGACGCGCTGACCGCGCTCGACCGGTACGGAGGCGTCGCCGACGGCCTCCTCTTCGACGGATGGCACGAGAAGCTCCCTGGAGGCACCGGTACCCGCTTCCCCTGGAAGAGCCTGGCCGGCATCCGCGACCGCTTCGCCCCCGGACACCGCTTCGTGGCCGCCGGCGGCCTCAACGCCGACAACGTGGCGGAGGCCGTCTCGATCCTGCGTCCGCACGTGGTCGACGCCAGCTCCGGGGTGGAGCGCCGGGTGGGCGTGAAGGATCCCGCCAAAGTGCGCGGCTTCGTGCGCGCCGCGCAGAGCAACGGAAGTGACTCGTGACTCCGGGCGCGTCCACGACCGAGCACCGTTTCGGCCCGTACGGGGGCCGCTACGTGCCCGAAACCCTCATTACCGCGCTGGACGAGCTCACCGCGGCCTGGCGCGACGCCTCGGCCGACCCGGCCTTCGCCGAGGAGCTCCGGGGCCTGCTCGAGAACTACGCCGGCCGGCCCTCCCCCCTCTACCGCGCCCCCCGTGTGGAGGAAGCCATCGGCGCCGGTCCCGTCTACCTCAAGCGCGAGGACCTCAACCACACCGGCGCCCACAAGATCAACAACACGCTCGGGCAGGCGCTGCTGGCGCGCTGGATGGGCAAGCGCCGCATCATCGCCGAGACCGGCGCCGGGCAGCACGGGGTGGCCACCGCGACCGTGTGCGCGCTCTTCGACCTCGAATGCGTGGTCTACATGGGCACGGAGGATGTCGAGCGCCAGGCATTGAACGTCTATCGCATGGAGCTGCTGGGCGCCGAGGTGCGTCCGGTGGACTCGGGTTCGTGCACGCTCAAGGACGCCACCAACGAGGCGATCCGCGACTGGGTGACCAACGTGCGCGACACCCACTACATCATCGGTTCCGTGGTGGGGCCCGATCCCTTCCCGCGCATGGTGCGCGATTTCCAGGCCGTCATCGGGGAGGAGACGCGCGCGCAGCTTGAGGCCGCCGAGGGCAGGCTCCCGGGTGCGGTGGTGGCGTGCGTCGGCGGGGGATCCAACGCCATGGGCATCTTCCACGCCTTCGTTCCCTTCGGGGATGTGCGGCTGGTCGGGGTCGAGGCGGCGGGCGAGGGACTGGACAGCGGCCGGCACTCGGCGCCGCTGGCCGCGGGCGCGCCCGGCGTCCTGCACGGGTCGCTGAGCTACCTGCTCCAGGATGCGGACGGGCAGGTGGCCCCGGCCCATTCCATCTCCGCCGGGCTGGACTACCCGGGCGTGGGGCCCGAGCACTCATGGCTCCTCGACGAGGGCCGGGCCGAGTACGTGACGGTCACGGACGACCGGGCGCTGGCCGCCTTCCACCGGCTCTCCCGCCTGGAGGGGCTCATCCCGGCGCTCGAGAGCGCGCACGCGGTGGCGCACGTCTTCGAGGCGGGGGCGGAGCTGGCCCGCCACGGTCCGGTCGTGGTGTGCCTGAGCGGCCGCGGCGACAAGGACGTCGCCCATGTGGCGCGGCTGTCGGGGGACAGAGGCCGATGATTGACCGGGTCCCCGCCCCCACCGGGATGTCCCTCGCACAATGCTTCGCGCGCTGTCGGGCCGAAGGCCGCGCCGCGCTCATCCCGTTCCTGACGTGCGGCTATCCGGATGGGCAGCAGTCGCTGGAGCTCCTGCGGGGGATGGCGCGTTCGGGGGCGGACATCATCGAGCTGGGCATCCCGTTCAGCGATCCCCTGGCGGACGGGCCCACCATCCAGCGTTCCTCGTTCCAGGCGCTGGAGGGCGGCATGACCACCGAGGGCACGCTGGAGGTGCTGCGGGCGTTCCGCGCCGGACACGACACCCCGGTGGTCCTCTTCGGCTACCTGAACCCCATTCTGCGCTACGGGGTGGACGAGTTCGCCCGCGCGGCCGCCGGCGCCGGCGCCCAGGGGCTGCTCCTGACCGACGTGCCCGCAGGGTCGGACCCCGCGCTGGAAGAGCGGCTGGCGGCGCACGGCCTCGACCTGATCCGCCTGATCGCCCCGACAACATCCCCCGAGCGGATCGCCCTCATCGCGGGCGCGGGCGCGGGGTTCCTGTACTACATCTCGCGCACGGGGATCACGGGTGCGCGGGCGCAGCTGCGGCGGGCGCTGGGGCAGGAAGTCGAGGCCGTCAAACAGCGGTCCGCGGGCATCCCGGTCGTGGTGGGGTTCGGGATCTCCACCCCCGAACAGGCGGCCGACGTGGCCGCGGTGGCGGACGGGGTGGTGGTGGGCAGCGCCCTCATCGACCGCTGCGAGCAGGCAGGGGCCGAGGGCGTGCAAGAGTTCGTCGCCGCCCTCAGGGGGGCGATGCAGCGGGACGGTCCGGATCCACCCGCAACGTCTCCGCCAACTCCCTGTCCGGGCTGACGAACACCGTCTTTTCGCGCTCGAGCGTGACCGTGCCGGGCGGGGCGCCCCTCGGCTTGCGCACGTACTTGCGGCGGGTCCAGTCCACCGGGACGGTGGCGGAGGTGCGGCCCTTCGAGTTGACCGCTGCCAGGACGGCGGCTTCCTCCAGGTCGCGGGGCGCGGGACTGCCCTCGCCGCGCCAGCGTAGGATCACGTGCGCGCCGGAGGCGTGACGGGCGTGCAGCCAGATGTCGTCGGGATCGGAGTGATGGAAGGTCAGTTCGTGGTTGCTCGCCGCCCCGCGACCCACCCTGATCTCGGTTCCCGCCGAACTGCGGAAGCGGTGGTAGGGGAGACGGGCAGAAGCTTTCCGGGACCTCGGCCCCGCAGCGGGCAGTCCCAGCCGCCGCTCCAGTTCCCCGGCATTCATCGACCCCTCCGCCACCTCTTCGGAGACCGCGTACCAGGCGGCCAGCCGGGCGTCCGCTTCCTCGATCTCGCCCGGGAGCGTGGCGGCGGCCCGATCCACGCGCGCCGCGCGGGCGTAGTAGCGCGCCGCGTTCTCGTGCGGCGCCAGTGTGGGATCGAGCGAGACGCGGATCGTGCCGCCCTCGAAGTCCTCGAGCGACACCCGGGCCGCCCCGCGCGGGATCAGCTTCATCCTGGTTAGCAGCAGATCCCCGATCCCCCGCATCCGGACCGGGTCCTCGAGCCGGGCGAGTTGCTCCTGCAGGCGCACCAGCCGGCCCTCGGCGGCGCCGATGCGCTTCTCCAGGGCCGACATCACCTCGGACGGTACGAGGCTCGCGCGGGCGAGCGCCTCCGACCCGTCCGTCAGCGCGGCGAGAAGGGTCTCGCACGCGCTGCCCTCCATCCCCGGAAGGGGATAGGGATAGGGCTGGAGTGCCTGGCCGGAGGAAAGCAGCCGGGGATCGAGGTCCTTCAGATCGCGCCACCTGCGCCAGCGCTTCCAGCCGTCCTCGTCCCCGTCATCCAGAAACGCGCGCGCGTTCATGCGGGAGGTGTAGGCGACGTTGCGGACCAGAGTGGCCACCCGCTGCCGCGGCTCGACGTCCTGGAACAGATCGCGCCACGACGCCAGCGCTATCGGCCGGCTGGCTCCCCGGCGCTCCGACGAGCGCGGCAGCTCGTAGACCGCGCCCGGCAGCAGCTTGCGCTCGCCGGCGCGACGTGGTCTGAGCACGCTTCGAATGCGGTCGTCGGCGCCCTCGGTCAGGATTGCGTTCCACCGGCCCGGCGAGAGTTCCAGCACGAGTCGCGTGCGGCGCGTCCGGCCCCGCAGGCGGGTGATTTCCACCAGGATGGCGCGCTCATCCGCAGGTGCGGAGACCTCGCGCACAATCCCCGCCAGCGGCACCGCGCCCGTCGGAGGCGTCGCCTCGTCCAGGACCGCGAGCCCCGTGGAGGTCGGATGAAGTCCGAACACGACCGTCCGGCCCCGCAGAAAGAGCGCAACCTGGCCCGCGCCGCGATCCAGATGAAGGGCGCGCGTCCGTCCTGCGCGCAACTCGCGCCCGAGCGCGCGGGCGGTGGCCGCCACCAGCAGGCTGTCCCATTGCATGACCGCAAAGCTATCGGCAACCGGGAATCCATGCGCCATCTCCGGAGACGGATCCGGGTCCGGAGGGCCCTCGCCGGGGTTGATTCCGCCCGGCCCGAGGCGCTATCTACTCCCCTGTATGAATCCCCCGCGCAACCACCCTCTCGTCGTCCGCGCCGCCGACGGGCTGCTCCCCTCCTGGGCGCAGGCAGGCGAGTCCCGCCGCCTCCACATGACCCGGGTGTCGAACCTTATGCGCGAATGGGCAGTAGTACGCGCAGAATGCGAAGACGAAGTGGTGCGATGGGCGGCGCTGGGGCATCTCCACGATGTCCTGAGAGACGGCGATTCCGCGGAGCTGCGGGCGATGGTGGACGATGAGTTCGCGGAGTTCCCCGGGAAGCTGCTGCACGGGCCCGCCGCCGCCGGCCGCCTCGCCCGCGAGGGCGTCGAGGACGATGGCCTCTTGCGGGCGGTGGCCTTCCACACGCTCGGTCATCCCGGCCTCGACACCGCCGGCGTGGCTCTATACGCGGCGGACTTTCTCGAACCCGGCCGCGCGGCCCGGGCGCAGTGGCGGGCGTCGCTCCGGGGACGCATGCCCGATGAACTGGACGAGGTCGCTCTCGAGGTGGCGGGCGCGCGCACAGAGCACCTGCGGGGGATCGGCGGGGCCGTCCGGCCCGAAACCGCAGCCTTCCTGGAACTGCTGAGGATGAGGGCTCATGAGTAGGCTGCTCCGCGGACTGGCCCTGGTGGCCGTGCTCGGCGGACTGGCCGTGCTGGCCGGCTCGGCGGTGCTTCAGTGGTGGGAGCCGCCCGAAGCCCCGCCCCTGACCGCCGACGTGATCGCCAACCCGCGCGAGCGGGTACGCGTGGAGGTGTTGAACGCGGGTGGGGTCCCCGGGATGGCGCGGGAGGCCACCGAGGTGCTGCGCGACGCCGGTTTCGATGTGGTCGAGTTCGGCAACGCCGGCGCGTTCGACCGCGACAGCTCCCTGGTGCTGGCGCGGCTGGGTCGCGTCGACCTGGCGTCGATGGTGGCGGATGCCCTGGCGATCCCCACCTACCAGGACGAGCCCGACTCGACTGCGTACGTCGACGTCACCGTGCTGCTCGGGAGCATCTGGACTCCCGCCATCCTGATCGAACTCGAGGCGGAACGCGCGCAGGACACGGTGGCGGCCCCTCCGCCCCCCTCGGGCTGGCGCGGGGTCCTTTTGCGTCTGAGGGAGTGGGCGGACGGTCTGAACCAGGCGGGGAACCAGCAATGAGCAGGAAGAAGCGCAAGGCGGGCCGGGCGACGCGGGGGAAGGACGACAGATCCGAGGGGACTCTGGGCGAATGGCTGCGCATCCTGCTCATCTGGGGTGGCCTCTTCTTTCTGATCCGGTTCTTCGTCCTCCAGACCTTCGTCATCATCTCGGGTTCGATGATGGACACGCTCCTGCTGGGCGACTTCCTGGTGGTGAACCGGGCCGCGATCGGCTCGCCCATCCCGGGCACCTCCATTCGCATCCCGGGCTACTCGAGCCCGAGACGCTTCGACATCCTCGTGTTCGATCCGCCGCACGAGGAGAACATGATGCTGGTGAAGCGCCTGATCGGCCTGCCCGGCGACACGCTGGAGATGCGCGACAAGACCCTCTACATCAACGGCTCGGCCGCGAATGAGCCCTATGCGCAGCACAACCCGGCGAGCGAGGACCACACGGACATCCGCATGACCTGGCAGACGCCGTTCCTGGTGCCCGGGGAGGATGCGGACTCGTATCGCCCCAGCCGTGACGACTGGGGTCCCATCATCATTCCGCCCGACAACTACTTCATGCTGGGCGACAACCGCGACGAGAGCCAGGATTCGCGCTACTGGGGGCTGCTGGAGGGCTGGCGGCTCGAGGGCCGCGCCCTGTTCATCTACTACTCGTACGAACGCGGCACGATGACGCCCTTCCCCTGGCTCCGCCGCATTCGCTGGGATCGCATAGGGGACCGCATCCGCTGACGCGGGCCGGCAACGCCTACCCGGTGAGCACCGTCAGCCGGCTCGCCCGCAACTGACCGCACGCCGCGTCGATGTCGCGCCCGCGGGGCTCGCGCACCATCACCGCCACTCCGCTCTCCTCCAGCTTCCTGCGGAATGCCTGCACTCGCGCGGGAGTGCTCGGGCGCCACTCGGGCTGGTAGGGAATCGGGTTGAAGGGGATCAGGTTCACGAAGGCGCGCGTGTCGCGCGCGAAACCGGCCAGGGCGGGGATGAGCGCGAGGTCGTCGTTCACGCCCCGGATCATCGTGTACTCGAGCGTGATGCGGCGGCCCCGCACCCGGCGGAATCGCTCGAGGGCGGCCTTCACCTCGGCCAGCGGATAGCGCTTCTCCAGCGGGATCAGCTCTCGGCGCAATTCGGACTCCGGAGCGTGCAGCGAAAGCGCGAGCCCGAACTGCTCCGGCCGTTCGGCCAGGGAGCGGATTCCGGGGACCACGCCCACCGTCGACACCGTGATTCTGCGCGCCCCGACCCGGTAGCCGCCATTCAGGATGGTGAGCGAGGGCAGGACCGCGCGCGGGTTGGCGAGCGGTTCGCCCATCCCCATGAACACGATGTTGGAGACTTCGCCCATGTCGCGCTGCCGCGCCCAGCGCCGGGAGGTTCGGAACTGGGCCACGATCTCGCCCGCCGTCAACTGCCGCCGGAAGCCCGACCAGCCGGTAGCGCAGAAGGTGCACCCCAGCGGGCAGCCCGCCTGCGACGAGATGCACAGGGTGAGGCGCGAGCGGGTGGGGATCAGCACCGATTCCACCAGCTCGCCGTCCCAAAGCCGCCACAGGTGCTTTACGGTCCCATCCCGCGAGACCGACACGCTGGCGGTGGCGGGCTCCTGCAGACGAAAGGCCGTGCCGAGTACATCGCGTTCGCTCAACGGCAGGTCGTTCATCTCCCCGAAGCTGCGGGCGTCGTTGTGGAACACCCAGCGTTCCACCTGACCGGTGCGGAACTCCGGCTGTCCGCGTTCACGGAAGTGGCGGCGCAGCACTTCGCGCAATTCCGCCGGAACCAGGCCCAGCAGGTCGGGGCGCTCGTCGCCGTTCGTTTTTGGCACCATGGCCGTCCGGAAGGAAGTCACCGCACGCTCGTTCTCAGGCACCCTCCGGAAACAGGCGAAGTCTCGTTGCTTGAGCCGGGGGCGCACGCTGACTAACTTAGCGCGATTTCGCAGGAGAGGGGCCGTCGGCTTCCTCTTCCATCCCCGCTCGCGAGATTCTCGGGCGGGCACTCCCCGCAAGTCCGATTCGTCGGCTTGTCCCCGCTCTCAACCCGGGCTCACATGACTGATCCGAAACCGGAGCGCACTTCCCGGCGGTCGCGCATGGCGGGAAGCCTCCGCGAACAGGACGCGGGCAGCATGCAGCGACTCGCCGGCTGGGTTCATCGGCGCCGCGACCTGGGCGGCATGGTGTTCATCGATCTGCGCGACCGCTCCGGGATCGTGCAGGTTTCCTTCGGCCCGGACTGGACGGAACCGGAGTCGTTCGGGGCGGCGGGCAAGCTGGGCGCCGAAGACGTGATCGCGGTGCTGGGCGAGGTCGTCCGGCGGCCGGCAGAGGCGCGAAACCCCGAAATGGCGACCGGCGCGGTGGAACTGCAGGCCACGAGCTTCGAACTGCTCGGGGACGCGGACACGCCCGCCATCCCGGTGCACCAGAACCCCGGAGAGGAGCCTCCCGCGGAGGAACTGAGGCTTCTGCACCGGCACCTGGACCTGCGGCGCGCGCCCATGCAGGCCGCGCTGGAACTGCGTCACCGGCTGGTGCTCGAGACCCGCAACTACCTCGACCGGCTGGGCTTCCTGGAGATCGAGACGCCGATCCTCACGAAGCCGATGCCGGAAGGGGCGCGCGATTTTCTGGTGCCCAGCCGGGTCCATCCGGGAGAGTTCTACGCCCTGCCGCAGAGCCCGCAGATCTACAAGCAGATCCTAATGACGGCGGGTTTCGACCGCTACTTCCAGATCGCGCGCTGTTTCCGCGACGAGGATCAGCGCACCGACCGGCAGCCCGAGTTCACCCAGATCGACGTGGAGGCATCGTTCATCGCGCCCGAGGATCTCCTGGGGTGGATCGAGGGACTCATGGTCCGCCTTTCCGAGGTGGCGGGGATGGGCACGCCCGCGCCGTTCCAGCGCATGGCGTACCGCGATGCCCTGGACTGCTACGGCAGCGACCGCCCCGACCTCCGCTTCGGGCTTGAGATCGAGGACTGGTCGGAGCCCTTCGCGGATGTGGACTTCCGCATTACGCGCGCGGCGCTGGATGCGGGCGGGCGCGTGCGCGGACTCCGCCTTACGGGAGGGGCATCGCTCTCCCGCAAGCAGGTGGGGGTGATTGAGTCGGCCGCGAGGAAGGCCGGTGCGCCCGGGCTGCTCTGGGTCAAGCGCACCGAGGACGGCGGCTCCGGCCCGCTCGCCCGCTTCCTGGGCGAGTGGCACTACGACGCCCTGGGCCTGCGTGCCGGCGATCTGGCTCTGGCCGCAGCTGGGCCGGACGCGGTCACCTCGCCGGCGCTCGCGGCGGCGAGGCTGCGGGCGGCGGATGTGGCCGCCGTCCCACGCGACCGCAAGCATGCGTGGGCGTGGATCCTCGACTTCCCGCTCTTCGATCCGCTTCCGGACGGGGCGGGCATCACCTTCAACCACCATCCCTTCGTGATGCCGGCCGAGGACGATCTGCCTCGCCTGGAGTCGGATCCGCTTTCGTGCGGGGCACGTGCGTACGACCTGGTGTATAACGGTTCGGAACTCGGGTCTGGCAGCCTGCGCATCCACGACGCGGCATTGCAGGAGCGCGTCCTGCGGGTCCTGGGCCTGGGCGACCGGCAGATCGAGGAGCGCTTCGGCTTCCTCCTTCGGGCGTTGCGCTCCGGTGCTCCTCCGCATGGCGGAATCGCCCTGGGAATGGACCGCATCGTGCAGCATTTCGCAGGAGCCACAAGCCTGAGGGACGTGATCGCGTTCCCGAAGACCACCGCGGCGAGGGCGCTCTTCGAGGCCGCGCCCGGACGTCCGGGAAGGGCGGAGCTGGAGGCGCTGAAGCTGGCATGACCCAGACCATGGTGGAGCACCGCCTCGACACCGAGGGAGCTGATCCGCTCCTGCTGGCCGGGGTCAACGACGCCAACATGCAGGGACTGGCGCGTCTCTTCGGCATCCGGGTGATCCTGCGCGGCGACCGGCTGCTGCTCTCGGGCGCCCTGGAAGGCGTGGAGCGGGCCGTCCCCGTGGTGCGCCACATGATCGAGCTGGCGCGCATGAGGGTGGGGTTCGACGCCTCCGACATTGCGCGCTTCGCCGAGGAGCGCGCCACCGGCAGCCCGTCCGCGCCCGTGGAGGCGGGAGAGCCGTCCCGCATCGCGCTGCCCGGGTCACGCCGGGTGATCAGCCCGCGCTCCGAGGGACAGCGGCGCTACGTCGAGGCCATCGACAGCTTCGGCATCGTCATTTCGATCGGTCCGGCCGGCACCGGCAAGACCTATCTGGCCGTGGCCAAGGCGGTGGAGGCCCTCTACCGGAAACGGGTGCGGCGCATCGTGCTGGCCCGGCCCGCGGTGGAGGCGGGCGAGAACCTGGGCTTTCTCCCCGGCGACCTGCAGGAGAAGGTCGACCCCTACCTGCGGCCCCTCTACGACGCGCTGGAGGACATGATGCCGCCCGAGCGCGTGCGCCGCGCCCTGGACGATCGCACCATCGAGATCGCGCCCCTCGCCTACATGCGCGGCCGCACCCTTTCGGACGCCTTCGTCATCCTCGACGAGGCGCAGAACGCCACCCGCGCCCAGATGAAGATGTTCCTGACCCGGCTGGGCCTGAACTCGCGCGTGGTCATCACCGGCGACAAGACCCAGATCGACCTCCCCAATCGAGCGGATTCGGGTCTGCTTCAGGTGGAGAACATCCTCCGCAACGTGAACGGCATCGCGCTCGTCTATCTGGACGCGGTGGACGTCATCCGCCATCGGCTGGTGAAGCACATCATCCGCGCGTACGAGAAGGACACCGTGGAAGGAGAATCAGGGTGACGCTCTGGCGCATGCTGTCGAGCCCGCCCGGGCGCCTCTGGCCGGAGGCGGTCGTCCACCACGGCGCGCGCGTCGTGATGCTCGGCGGACTCGCCCTCATGGTGACGGTGGGGTTCCCGCCCAACCCGCGGGTGGCCGACGTGAGCGGGTACGAGGCCGGGGTGGTCGCGACCGAGGACCTGATTGCCGAGGTCGAGTTCGCGGTGCCCAAGTCCGCGGCCGAGCTGGAGCGCGACCGGGCGGCCGCGGTTGCCGCGGTGCCGATGATCTACCGCTACCGCCCGGAGGCGGGCGACTCCACCGCCGACGCCCTCAACCGCTTCTTCGCCACGGTCGAGGACACCGTGGGGGCGGATCCCCCCGCGCTCGATTCCGTGCTGGCGGCCGAGAACATCGCCGCGACACCTGCGCTGGTGGAGATGCTGCGGGATGCGGCCGTCCGCGAGGAGGTGCTCCGGGCCGGAGTGCGCGCCGCGCGGGAACTCATCCCGGCCGGCGTGGTCGATGCGACGACGCGGGACTACCTCGGTGACCGCATCACGGTGCTCGACGAGGCCGGCGAACGCTTCGTGTCGGCGGCAGAGCTGCTGACCGCCACCGACCTCTACAACCGCTCCGCCGCGCTGCTCCCCGAGGACGCCTCTCCGGAGGCGACCGAGATCCTGCGTCTGCTCCTCATCCGCTTCCGCGAGTTCAGCTACGTGCCCAACCAGGAGGCCACGGCGGCCCGGCGCACGGCGGCCCGCCAGTCCGTCGCCACCACGCGCGGCAACGTGCTCACCGGAGAGGCCATCCTGCGCGCCAACCAGCAGGTCACCGACGAGGACCTGGTCCGCCTGCGCGCCTACGAAGAGCAGCTGCGGACGCTCGGGCTGCTCGGCGCCACCGCCACGGGCTTTCTGCCGTCCCTCGGCGCGTACCTCCTGCAGGTGCTGCTGCTCGGGATGCTCTGGATCGTGCTGTGGGCATATCGCGGCGAGGTGTACACCAACTTCCGCTGGATGACGCTCCTGGCCCTGCTGCTGGCCACCTACTTCGCCTCCGCAATCGTCATTTCGCGGGTTGCCATTTTCCCGCCCGAGCTGCTTCCCATAGCCTTCGTGACGCTCTCGGTGGCGGTGGTGTGGGACGGCCGCCTCGCGCTCACGCTCGCGCTGGTGCTGGCCGTCGTCACCGCGTCGCTCACACCCTTCCAGGGTGCGGGCGTGATGGTGACCACCATGGTCGGCGGCGGCGCGGCGGCGCTCGGCGTGGGGGTGGTGCGCCGGCGCTCGCAGAGCTGGACCTTCATCGCCATCATTGCCGCTTCCTACGCTTTCGTCACGCTCTCACTGTGGCTCAGCCGGATGCAGCCCTCCGCGGGGGTGCTCTCCTCCATCGGCTGGACCACCGGGAACGCCATCGTGAGCGCGGGCCTGGCGCTCCTCTTCGTGCCCGCCTTCGAGTGGTTCACGGGCATCACCACCGATCAGACCCTGCTTGAGTTCGCGGACCCCAACCGCACACTGCTCAAGCGGCTGTCGATGGAAGCTCCGGGTACCTACGCGCACACCGTCAACGTGGCCAACCTGGCCGAAGCGGCAGGCACTGCCATCGGCGCGAACGGTCTTCTGTGCCGGGTGGGCACGTACTACCACGACGTCGGCAAGGTGCTCGAGCCGCAGTATTTCATCGAGAACCAGCACGGGGGCGTAAACCCGCACGACCGGCTCGATCCGGCGATCTCGGCAGCCATCCTGCGGCGGCATGTGACCGAGGGACTCCGGCTGGCCCGTCAGGAAAAGCTGCCCGCGGCCATCTCGGCCTTCATCGCCGAACACCATGGCACCCAGCGCATCGGCTACTTCTACGGCAAGGCGCTCGAGCAGGCGGGCGAAGAGAATGTCGACGCAAGCGAGTTCCACTACGCGGGACCGAAGCCACAGTCCACGGAGACGGCCGTGGTGCTCCTGGCAGATCCCGTGGAGTCGGCCGCGCGCACCCTGCGCGATCCCACCCCGGAACGCATAAGAGCCATGATCGACGCGATCGTGGACAGCCGGGTGGCCGAGGGCCAGCTGGATGAGGCTCCGCTCACCTTCGCGCAGGTCTCGCTCGTGAAGGAGCAGTTCGCGAAGGTGCTCGAAGCGATGTACCACCGCCGCATCGACTATCCCGAAACGGCGCATATCAGCAAGGCTCGCGATGACGGCGAAGCGGCCGGCGACGAACCTTCGGAGGCCGCTGCAAACGGTGATCCCGCCGGCGACGCGGCGCCGTCCCCCTCCTCCTCCCCCTGACACCGCTCCCGGAGCCGTGACCGGGCCCCAGGTGCTGGTCGGCGTGGACTCCCCTGCCGAGGCCGAATCTGCGGTTTCGGCTCGCGCCCGGGCGAGCCTCGCCCGTGCCGTTCGCACCACGCTCGAGGACGAGGGAACGACGCACGGGGAGGTGTCGCTCACCCTCGTCGGAGACGACCGCATCCGTGCCTTGAATCGCGACTACCTCGGCCGCGACCGCGTCACCGACGTGATCTCCTTCGACCTGCACGGTCCGGACGAGCCGCTGCTGGCCGACATCTACATCGGATACCCGCAGGCCCTGCGCCAGGCAGCCGAACTCGGCCTGTCCGCGCACGAGGAACTGGTGCGGCTCGCGATCCACGGGACTCTCCACGCGCTGGGGTACGACCATCCCGCCGATGATCGCTTCGCGAGCGCCTTCTTCCTCCGCCAGGAAGCGCTGGTGAAGCGCGTGCTTGCCGCCGGCGACGGGTCCCGCGACAATTCTCGCGCCTCGTCGAACCCGCCCTCGTCGAACCCGCTCTAGCTTCCGGACCAACCGCCGTGTCGTCGCAAGAGTCTCTCGCGCTCCGAAAGGAGGTTCTGCTGGCCGCGATCGCCCAGGGGAGGATCGCGGAGGCGAACGACGCGCTGGCGAAGCTCCATCCTTCGGATGTGGCGGATGTCCTGGAGTCGCTTTCGGACGCCGACCGCCTTGTGGTCCTGCGCGCTCTCCCCGCGGAGCTGGCCTCCGAGACGCTGGCCGAGATGGAGGAGGACGAGCACGCGGCGGACCTGCTCGCGGCGATGACCCCGCACCGGGGCGCAAAGCTCCTGAGCGAGCTGGCCGACGACGACGCCACCGACCTGGTGGCCGACCTGCAGCCCGAGGAGCGGGCGCGCATCCTCGCGGAGATGTCCGTCGAGGACGCGGGAGAGATCCGCGAACTGCTCGCCTATCCGGAGGAGAGCGCGGGCGGCATCATGACCGCGGCGCTGGTCTCGGTGCCGGAAACCCTCACCGCGGGGCAGGCGATCGAGGAGGTCCGCCGGCAGGGCAGGGAGGTGGAGGACTTCTACACCGTGTGGGTTGTGGACGGCGGGGGTCGGCTGGTGGGGACGGTGCCGCTCGACGACCTGATCCTGGCTGAGCCGAAGGACCCGGTATCGACGCTGGTGGAGCCCGTGGCGGCCGCGGTAGGCCCGGACGAGGACCAGGAGGAGGTTGGCCGCCTCATGGCCCGCTACAACCTGCCCACCGTGCCGGTGGTGGATCCCGGTGGAAGGCTGCTGGGCAGGATTACCTTCGACGACGTGCTCGATGTGATGGAAGCCGAGCAGACCGAAGACATCCTGCGCTTCGGGGGGGTCTCGGACGACGAGTCGCTGGGGGCGAACTGGCTGGCGGCGGTGCGAACCCGTCTTCCGTGGCTGGTGCTGAACCTGCTCACCGCAAGCGCGGCGGCGCTGGTGGTCTACTTCTATTCCGATACGGTGGAGAGCGCGGTGATCCTCGCGGTCGTCATGCCCGTGATCGCGGGGATGGGCGGCAATGCAGGATCGCAGGCCCTGGCGGTGACGGTGCGCCGCCTGGCGTTGCGCGCCGATGTGGGCGCCGATCCGGGCGCGGTGGTGAGCAAGGAAGTCCTGGTGGGGCTTGTGAACGGCGCCGTGCTGGGAGGCATCGTGGCCGGGGCGAGCTTGCTTCTGCCGGGCGGGGATCCGCGCCTCGGGCTGGTCGTGCTGATCTCGATGTGGGGCACGATGCTGATGGCGGGGTTCGGAGGGGCGTTCATCCCCATGTTGCTTCACCGCCTGGGATTCGACCCCGCGGTCGCGTCCTCGGTCTTCCTGCACACGACGACCGACTTTCTGGGCTTCATGCTCCTGCTGGGCCTTGCCACCGCCCTCCTGATGTAGCCGATATTGGACGTTCCGCACGAGATCCCGATCGACGGACACTCGCTCACGCTCGAGGCGGTGGAGGCGGTGGCGCGCGCGGCCCCCGGCACCGGGCGGCTTTCACTGGACGCCGCGGCCGCCCGGCGCATGCGGGCTTCCCGCGCCACGATCGAGCGGCTGATCGGGTCGGGCGAACCGGTCTACGGCATGACCACCGGGTTCGGGCGGCTGGCCGAGGTCGTCATTGCACCCGAGGACCGCCGGGCGCTGCAGCACAACCTCATCCGCAGCCACGCCTCCGGCGTCGGCGAACCCCTCCCGCGCGAATGCGTGCGCGCGATCATGCTGCTGCGCGCAAATGCCCTGGCCCGGGGACATTCGGGATGCCGCCCGCGGCTCGTTGAGCGGCTGCTGGACATGCTCGACCGCGGGATCCACCCCGTCATCCCCGAATTCGGCTCGGTGGGCGCGAGCGGTGATCTCGCGCCCCTGGCGCACGTGGCCCTCAGCCTCCTGGGCGAGGGGTACGGCGAGGTGGGCGGCGAGCGGCGCTCGATGGAAGACCTCCTGGCCGAATCGGGGCTTGCGCCGATCGGGCTGGGACCCAAGGAGGGCCTCGCGCTCATCAACGGAACCCAGGCGACCACCGCGCTGGGGGTGCTGGCGCTGCTGGCCGCGGAGCGGGCGCTCGACACCGCCGAGGCGAGCGGCGCGATGTCGACGGAGGCCCTCCTGGGGACCCCCGAGGCGTTCCGGCCGGAGATCCAGGCCGCGCGCCCCCACCCCGGACAGGCGGCGTCCGCTGCCCGCCTCCGTGCCCTCATCGCGGGATCCGAGATTCGGGAGTCGCACCGCCTCGGCGACCCGCGGGTGCAGGATGCGTACTCGCTTCGCTGCATCCCGCAGGTGCACGGGGCCGCCCGCTCCGCGCTCGGCTACGCGCGGCGCATCCTCGAGGTGGAGGTGAACAGCGCGACCGACAATCCGCTGGTGTTCCCGGAAGCGGCAGGGGGCGCCGGCGAGTCGCGCGAGGTCCTCTCCGGAGGCAATTTCCACGCCCAGATCGTGGCGCAGGCGCTCGACCTGCTCGCGATCGCGCTGGTGGACGTGGCCTCCATGTCCGAGCGCCGCATCGAACGGCTCGTCAACCCGGACCTGTCACTCGGGCTGCCCGCCTTTCTCGCCCGGCGCCTAGGGCTCGAGAGCGGCTTGATGGTCGCGCAGGTGGTGGTCGCCGACCTGCTGTCGGAGATGCGCGTTCTGGCCCATCCGGCCAGCGTCGACTCGGTGCCCACCAGCGCCGGCCAGGAAGACCATGTCGCCATGGGCCTCGCGGCTGCGCGCAAGGCGGGGCGGGCCGTGTCTTGTCTGGAGCACATTCTGGCCGCCGAACTCATGTGCGCGGCGCAGGGCATCGACTACCGCCGTCCGCTGCGTTCGAGCGACGCGGTCGAAGAGATCCACGCGCTCGTCCGTACCCGGGTTGCCACGCTTTCCGGCGACCGGTCGCTGACCGCGGATCTGGAGGCGCTCGCCGACCTGGTGGCCTCGGGCGCCATCGCCGACATCACCCGCAGCGCCGGGGAAGGCTCATGACCCGCACGCAACGCACCCGCACCGTGCGGGCCCCCACAGGAGGCCGCATCTCGTGCCGCGGCTGGACGCAGGAGGCCGCCCTGCGCATGCTCATGAACAACCTCGACCCCGAGGTAGCCGAGGCCCCCGACGCCCTGGTGGTGTACGGCGGCACCGGCCGGGCGGCGCGCTCCTGGGACGCCTTCGACGCCATCGTGCGCACGCTGCGCGACCTGGCCGACGACGAGACGCTGCTCGTCCAGTCCGGAAAGCCGGCGGGAGTGTTCCGCACCCACCCGGAGGCGCCGCGGGTGCTCATCGCAAACGCCAACCTGGTCGGCAACTGGGCGACCTGGGAACACTTCCGGGAGCTGGAGCGGCGCGGCCTCATCATGTTCGGTCAGATGACCGCGGGATCGTGGATCTACATCGGCACCCAGGGCATCCTGCAGGGCACATATGAGACGTTCGGGGCGCTCGCCCGCAAGCACTTCGGGGCGTCGCTGCGCGGGCACTGGGTGCTGACCGGCGGGATGGGCGGCATGGGTGGAGCCCAGCCGCTCGCCGCAACCATGAACGAGGGCGCCATCCTGTGCGTGGAGGTCGACGCCGAGCGCATCGAGCGGCGCATCGCGACCCGCTACTGCGACCGCATGACCCACGACCTCGACGAAGCCCTGGCGTGGGTGCGGGGCGCGGCCTTGGCGGGCGATGCCGTCTCGGTCGGACTGGTCGGCAACTGCGCCGAAGTGCTTCCGGAGCTGGTGGCGCGCGGGGTTACCCCGGATGTGGTCACCGACCAGACGTCGGCGCACGACCCGCTGGGCGGGTACGTCCCGGCCGGCCTCTCTCTCGAGGAAGCGGCGCGCCTGCGCGAAACCGACCCGGACGAATACCAGCGGCGGTCGCTTTCCTCCATGCGCGCCCACTGCGCGGCCATCGTGGCGATGCAGGAGGCCGGCGCGGTGGCGTTCGACTACGGCAACAACCTGCGCGGCTTCGCCCTGGAGGCGGGCCTGGAGAACGCCTTCGCCTATCCGGGCTTCGTGCCCGCCTATATCCGCGACCTGTTCTGCGAGGGCAAGGGCCCCTTCCGCTGGGCCGCGCTATCGGGAGATCCCGCCGACATTCACCGCATCGACAACCTCGTGCTGGAGATGTTCCCCGGCGACGAGCACCTGTGCCGCTGGATCCGGCTGGCCCGCCACCGGGTCGCGTTTCAGGGCCTTCCCGCGCGCATCTGCTGGCTGGGGCAGGGAGAGCGGGCGCGCTTCGGGTGCGCCATCAACGACCTGGTGGCAAGCGGGGAGGTGAGTGCGCCCGTGGTCATCGGCCGCGACCACCTGGACACCGGGAGCGTCGCGTCCCCCAACCGCGAAACCGAGGCCATGCGCGACGGCAGCGACGCCATCGCCGACTGGCCGATCCTGAATGCGCTGCTCAACACCGCGTCGGGGGCGAGCTGGGTGTCCTTCCACCACGGCGGCGGCGTCGGAATCGGCTACTCGCTTCACGCCGGCCAGGTCGTGGTCGCCGACGGCACCGCCGGGATGCGCGCGCGTATCGAGCGGGTGCTCACCAACGACCCCGGCATCGGGGTCGCGCGCCACGCAGACGCCGGCTACCCCATCGCCCTCCGGACCGCTCGGCGCGAAGGAATCCGCATCCCGATGCTGGAGTAACCGCGGTCCCACGAGGCCATTCCATCGCCCGCGCTTCGCCCGCACATTCATTCATGACCGCAAGCGGGCAGTTGGGGCGCGAGGGCGAAGCGATCGCCGCGCGCCATCTCGAGGACGCGGGCTGGACCGTGCTGGAACGCAACTACCGCGCGGGCCGCAACGAGGTGGACCTGATCGTCCGCCGCGGGCGCACGGTGGCCTTCGTGGAGGTCAAGGCGCGACGGGGAACGGGCTTCGGCCATCCGCTCGAGGCCATCACGGAGCGCAAGAAGGGCGAGATCGCCAAGGTCGCCCGCGCGTGGATGCATGCGCGCGGCGGCCTCAGAGGACTGTCGCTGCGCTTCGACGCGGTGGCGGTCCAGTTCGGTAGCACACGCCGCGCCTCCCGAGCTCCGCACGTCGATCATGTCGCCGATGCGTGGCGCCTCTGACCCGGTTCGCGCACCCGTCCGCCCCGTTAGCCGGCGTCGGACGGAGCCGGGCTGGCGACCCCCGCTTCCGCTTGACGCGCGATACCCCCGATTCCAGATTGCTGCGTGCCCCAGGTCCGCAGAGCGAAGACCCACCGAACCCCGTCAGGGCCGTGCAGGCAGCAGCGGTATGTGCGGCGATCGCGGCTGCGGTTCACCTGGGGCATGTTCCTTTCTCCCGCCGCCGAATCCGCGTGTCCCATACCGCGCTAGCCCGCAAGTACCGTCCCCGGCGCTTCGCCGAGGTTGCGACCCAGGAACACGTTTCCGAGACGCTGCGGCGGGCGGTGAGCGCAGATCGCACCGGTCACGCCTATCTCTTCTGTGGTCCGCGGGGCGTCGGCAAGACCACACTGGCGCGCGTGCTGGCCATGGCGCTCAACTGCCCCGCGCGAACCGTCGAGGGCGAGCCCTGCGGCATGTGCGAGAGCTGCTCGCTCATCTGGAGCGGCCGCACATCGCTGGACGTCGTGGAGATCGACGCGGCCTCCAACCGGGGCGTCGACGACGCCCGCAGCCTGCGCGAGCGGGCGATGTACGCGCCTTCCGACGAGCATCGCTTCAAGGTCTACATCGTAGACGAAGCGCACATGCTCACGCGGGAGGCGTGGAACGCCCTGCTCAAGATCCTGGAGGAGCCGCCTCCCCGGGTGATGTTCATCTTCGCCACCACGGAGCCCCAGCGCATCCAGCAGTCCGCATCGCCCATCCTCTCCCGCTGCCAGCGGTTCGACTTCCGGCGGCTGGGCGTGGCCGACATCGTGGCCCGGCTGGAGCAGGTGATCGCAAGCGAAGGGGCCCGGGCCTCTGCCGAAGCCCTGCGCATCATCGCGCGCAAGGCCGACGGCGGGATGCGCGACGCCCTCTCCCTTCTCGACCAGGTGCTGGCGCTCACCGGGGGTGAGGTCGCGCCCGGATCGGTGCGGGAGGTGCTCGGCCTGGTCGAAGAGGAACGCTTCCTCGAACTCTTCGACATCATCCACGGGCACCGTCACCGGGATGTCTTTTCCTTCGTCGAGGCGCTCGTGGACGAGGGATACGACCTGGTGGAGTTCTATCACGGTCTGGTGGAGAGTCTGCGCCTGCTTCTGCGCGTCCGTCTGGACGGCGAGGAATCCGTCGATGCAGGGGGCGAGTACCGCGCCGCCCTCGAAGCGCGCGCACGGCACTTTGAAGCCGCCGATCTGGTGCGCATGCTGGCGATGGCAGCGGATCTCGAGTCTCAGGGCAGCCTGAAGCGGGTGAGCCAGCCGCGCGTCCTGATCGAACTCCTGCTGCTGCGCCTGAGCCACCTGGACCACACCGTCCGAATCGAGGACCTGATCGAGGGGCTCGGAGGCGCGCCCGCGCGCCCGGCGCCGGATCCGAACCCGACCCCGCCCCGACCGTTGCCCCCGTCCCGTCCGTCCGCGGTGGCACCGCCCGCTCAAGAGCCCGTTTCGTCCTCCGCCACCACCGGCGCGGATCTCGTCACGGCCTTCAAGACCGTACTCCGTCAGGGACGGGGAACCCTGCCCGGCGGCCTGCCGACCATCCTCAACGGTGCCTCCGTCGAGAAGGCTGGCGAGAGTGGGTTGAGGATCGCGCTTCCCGACGGCATGGGACTCGATGATCTTCCCCGCAACTCGGTCGCATCGCTCAGGCAGGCGCTCGCCCGTCACCTCGACTACGCCCCCGAAATCGACATCGTCGAGGGCGGCGGGGCGGCACCGCGCGCACCCCGCGCGGTGTCTCCGCAACAGGTGCGGCAGGAGCGTCTCGAGGAGCTCGTGGAGCGGGAACCACTCCTGGCACGGGCGGTAGAAGAACTCGATCTCGAATTGGTGGATTAGCAGCCCTTTGGACGAACTTCCCCCGGCATTCGAGCGGCGATGCATCCACGCCCGCTCCTTCACACCCTCGCCCCCGAGAATCACTCGATGAAAGATCTGCAGCGGCTCATCCAGTTGGGACAGCAGATGCAGAGCCGGGTCACCGAGCTTCAGGAGACCCTGGACCGACAGGAACTCAGCGCATCCTCCGGCGGGGGCATGGTTACCGCGGTGGTGGACGGCAAGGGTACCGTGCGCAGCATCACGATCGAGCCCTCGGCCGTGGATCCCGACGATGTCGAGATGCTCGAGGATCTCGTTCTGGCCGCGGTCGGGGAGGCGCAGAGCAAGGCGCGCCGGCACTACGAGAGCGAAATGAAGAAGATGACCGGCGGCTTTCCGATGCCGGGACAGCTTCCCAAACTGTTCTAGCGGCGCGCGGTAAGGCCCGATGTCGGTGATCGACCGGGTCACCAGCGAGTTCTCCCGGCTCCCGGGGGTCGGTCCCAGGACCGCGCTCCGCCTGGTGCACCACCTGCTGCGCACCGGCCCGGACGAGTCGCGGAGGCTCGCCGCCGCCATCGAGATCCTGGCCGAACGGGTGCGGCCCTGTGCCACGTGCGGCAACTTCGGCGACGAAGAGTTGTGCGCGATATGTTCCAACCCGCGGCGGGACGCCTCCACGATCTGCGTGGTCGAGGGGAGTTTCGATGTCGGTGCGGTGGAGCGCACCGGAAGGTACGGGGGGGTGTATCATGTATTGGGCGGTCGCCTGTCGCCCCTGGACGGGATCGGGCCCGAGCAGTTGAACCTGCGTTCGCTGTTCGAACGCATCCGTTCGGCATCGGGCGAGGTGCGCGAGATCATCCTTGCCACCAACCCGCGGGTTGAGGGCGAGGCGACGGCGGTGTATATCGAACGTCAGCTCAGGCCGATGGGCCTGAGGGTGACGCGCCTGGCCACGGGCGTGCCCGTGGGCAGCGACCTGGAGTTCGTGGATGGGACGACGCTCGCACAGGCGCTGGAAGCGCGCCGTGAGATGTAGGAAACGGAATCGCCGCCGGGGCGGTGGAGCCAGCGGATGAACAAGAAGCTGAAGAAGGTGGGGCTGGTGGCGCTCCTGGTGGTGGCGGTCGGGGGTGTCGCGGTGCTGGTCGCGCACGACCAGATGACCCGGCACCAGCGGGACCTCTTCAGCCCCCGGGTCTTTCGGCGGCTGGCGGCTCTGGGTCACATGGCGCGCGCCCGCGCCTCGGTGAACACGGTGACCCTGCTGAAGGACTACATGGCGTGGGAGCCCCGCAAGCTGCTCCGCGATCGGGCACGGGCCATCGAAGCGCGGATGGAGCGGGAGCTTGCGGTGCTGGAGACGGGGCTGAGCGAGAAGATGGCGTGAAGCCATGCCGATGACGAACTACGCCGGCCGGGAGGTCAACTGCAAGATCCTCTACTGCGGGCCTGGACAGGGGGGCAAGACCACCAACATCGAATACGTCCACTCGCGTGTGGATCCCGGAAACCGGGGCGAGCTCATTTCCCTGGCCACGAAGCAGGGCAGTACCCTGCTGTTCGACTTTCTGGCCCTCGATCTTGGCGACGTACAGGGCCTCCGGACCCGCTTCCATCTCTACACCGTGCCGGGTCAGGCGTATTTCGAGAGCAGACGCCGGATTCTCCTCGAGGGCGTGGACGGAGTCGTCTTCGTCGCGGATTCCCAGATCGACCGCGACGAAGCCAACGACGAGGCGATGCAGAGTCTCTACGAAACCCTGGAGGCGCGCGGGTGCGATGTCTCCCGCCTTCCCTTCGTGATCCAGTACAACAAGCGCGACCTGCCGGGCATCGCTCCGGTGGAACAGTTGCGTGCGCGCCTGAATCCGGCCGGCGTGCCGGACTTCGAGAGCGTCGCCACGGAGGGCAAGGGCGTCTTCGAGACGCTGGCGGCGGTGAGCAGGTTGGTGGTGAAGTCGCTTCGCTGAGGTCCGGCATGGCCAGCCAACGGAATCTGCCCAACATCATTACGCTGTCGCGGATGGCCGCCTGTCCCGCGATCTTCTTCCTGGCCCTGTCGTCCGACGGCACGGTGCTGGCGGCCACGTTCGGGCTTTTTCTGGCGGCGGCGCTGAGCGATGTGTGGGACGGCTACCTCGCGCGCAAGCACAACCTCATCAGCGACCTGGGCAAGCTGCTGGACCCCATCGCCGACAAGCTGCTGCTGGTGTCCACCCTCGTGCCCATCTACATCGTCTCGCACCGTCCGGCGGGAGGAGGCGAGATCCCGTGGTGGGGCGAACTTCCGCTGTGGGTGCTGGTCGTCCTGCTGGGGCGCGAGTTGATGGTGACCCTGCTGCGGGGTTTCGCCGTGCGCCAGGGGGTGGTGATCGCCGCCGACCGCGCCGGCAAGTACAAGGCCCTTCTGCAGAACGTGTTCATGGGGGCCGTGCTCCTGTGGTACGCCCTGGTCCGCTTCGCCGAACAGGGAAGCTGGAGCGGGGCCGCCTGGAATCTTTGGGTCCACTTCCACAGCGCCGTCATCGGTCTGGCCCTGCTGCTGGCGCTGGTGCTCACGATCTATTCAATGGGGCTCTATTTCTGGCGCAACCGCGGCCTGGCCGGGAGCAACCGCTGACCCGGACGGCGCCTCCCCCGGCCAACTGCGCCATCGTCGCGGTGGGCGACGAGCTTCTGGCCGGCTTCACCGTCGACAGCAACGGAGCCTGGATGGGCCGGCGGGCGGGGAGCCTGGGACTTCCGGTGCGGGCGAGATTCGTGGTCGGGGACAGCGCGCCCGACATCCGGGGGGCGCTCGCGCGCGCTCTGGAGGTTGCCGACGTCGTGCTGGTGACGGGGGGCCTGGGTCCCACCGCGGACGACATCACGCGGGAAGTCGTGGCCGAGGCGCTGGACAGGCCCCTCCGTCTGGACGAGGGGCTGCTCGAGGAGCTCAGAGCCCGGTGGGCGGCCTGGCGCCGCACCCGGCTTCCGGCCGGCAACGAGCGCATGGCCCGGGTGCCTGAGGGGGCACTGGTGCTTCCCAACCGGGTCGGGACCGCCCCCGGGCTGGTCCTGGACGTGGAAGGCCGGATCGTCGTGCTCCTCCCCGGCGTCCCCGCGGAGATGCGCGGGCTGTTCGACACGGGCGTCGAGCCGCTGCTGCGCGAGCGGCTGGGCGACCGCCTGCTGCCTCTGGTCCACCGCGTATTCCATACCACCGGCATCGCCGAATCCTCGCTCGCCGAGCGCATCGACGCGGGCGTCCCCGAGAACGTGGGTGCGGTGTCCATCGCCTTCCTCCCGCGCCTCACCGGGGTCGACGTTCGGCTGAGTGCGCGCGCGACCCCCGACGATCCCCGGGCGGCCCGCCGGCTCGACCGGGTGGAGGCGCTGGTCGAGCCGGTCCTGCGGCCATACCGCTACCCGGCCGAGAGCGGGGAAATCGTCGAGTGCATCGCGGCCGAGATGACGTCGTCCGGGCGAACCCTCGCGGTGGCGGAGAGTTGCACGGGCGGCCTGGTCGCTCGGCGCATCACGGAGCTGGCGGGGTCCTCGGAGTACTTTCAGGGTGGGATGGTCACCTATGCGGACGAGGCAAAGCGCGCCCATCTGGGGGTGTCCCGCGACCTGCTGGCCCGGAAGGGGGCGGTATCCGAGGAGGTGGCGCGCGCCATGGCGGAGGGGGTGGCCCGGGCCTTCGGCGCCGACGCCGGCGTGGCCGTGACCG
>JAJDXG010000049.1 GCA_022823365.1 Gemmatimonadota bacterium | reverse complement strand
GACCCTCCGGCTGTTGTCCAGCGCCTTTTCCCGGGCATCGGCGAGCGTGACCTCGGGGTACGGGCCAAGTCCGATCGAGGTGAGCCGCCCGTCGATCCGCACGCGCTGCCGCCATGTCTTGGTGATCCGCCCGTTGGCCGTACGGTACACCCGGAGGCTGAGCCCCCGCCCGCCTCGTCCGTCGCCGTAAACGCCGGGGCGGCCGACCGTCCGCACAAAGGCGGCGGAGAGGGTCCTGGGTCGCTTCGTCATGCGGGTCCCTTCCGTAGGTGTGTATCACATACCAAATCACTTCACAGAGAAGAATACACGAGACATCAACGGACGGCAAGGGACGATGCAACTCGGGTGTGCTCTTGGAAAAGTATGTCTAGTAACGTGTTATGACTGAAATGGTGTACCCTACTGGACCGAATGGGACATACGATATCTAGTTCCGCCCGAACTCGGGCGTCTGAGCGCACTGGAGACGCTGTGGCTCCACGAAAACGAGCTCACGGGCTCGATTCCGGTCGAGTTGGGCAATCTTGTGAACCTGGAAGACCTGGGGCTCGATCAGAACAACCTGACCGGGACGGTGCCCTCCGAATTCAAACAGTTGACCTCCCTGGAGTTTGTTTCCTTCGCGCACAACCCGGCGATGGCGGGACCGATTCCGTCGGAACTGTCGGCCCTGACCGGTCTCGGGAGTTTCCTGGCGGGAGGCACGGACCTTTGCGCGCCCTCGGACGAGCAGTTGCTTGCCTGGCTGGAGAGCATCCCGGTCCGCCGGATCGCCCTCTGCGCGGACTGGGAACGGCCGGCGGCCTACCTGACCCAGGCAGTGCAGTCGCGCGACTTTCCGGTGCCGCTGGTGGCCGGCAGGCAGGCGCTGCTGAGGGTGTTCCCGACGGCTCGGCAGGCCACGACGGAGACCATTCCACAGGTCCGCGCCCGCTTCTTCCTCAATGGCGAGGAAACGCACGTGGCGAACATCTCCCCCAAGTCCACGCCGGTCCCCACCGCTGTCGACCGGGGTGATCTGTCGAGGTCGGCCAATGCCGTAGTCCGCGGACACCTGGTGCAGCCGGGACTGGAGATGGTGATTGAGATCGACCCGGACGGAACCCTGGATCCGGAGCTTGGCGTTCCGAAGCGGATTCCCGAAGCCGGCCGTCTGCCCCTGGATGTGTTGGCCATGCCCCCACTCGAGCTGACGCTGATCCCCTTCGTGTTCAGAGGGGATGCCGATTCGTCGATGGTGAGCCTGGTTCCCGACATCGCCGCCGATGCCGCAAACCACCCAATGCTCGAATACGCATGGCTGCTGCTCCCGATCAACGATCTGGAGGTCACGGTGCACGAGCCCGTGCTGACCGCGGCCAGAGATGTCGTCGACTTGGTGATCGAGACCGCGATCATCCGCATCATGGAAGGGCGGAGCGGGCACTACATGGGCATGATGCCGCGGGCGCTGCGAGAGCGGAGGAGGGCCGCGTTCAGGCCCGGACGGTCCAGCGTCTCGACGGCGGTCCCGCGCCTGGTCGCGTCCAACCTCGGGGCCAACATGAGGATGTCCACTGCGCCCTGCGGTACAACCCGGAACCCTGATCCTGCCTTCCCCTACCTGGACGGATCCATCGGCACCTGGGGCTATGACTTCCGTGGGGATGGCAGCCTCGTGCCCCCGACCGCCGCAGACTTCAGAAGCGAGTGCGCCCCGCCCTTCTGGGTCAGCGACTACAACTTCAGCAACGCGGTGCGCTGGCGCGCGAGCACCTACGACAACGAGACGCTGTTGGACCGGGGTCCGCGAACCAGGACGATCCTGGTATCGGGCGGAGTGGACGCGGGTGGCGCTCCCCTGCTCGAACCCGCCTTCGTCGCAAATGCCCCGGCGTCGCTGCCCGAGGGCCCGGGCGACTACCAGCTAACCGGGCGCACGGCCGACGGCACCGGACTGTTCTCGCTGAGCTTCGACATGCCGGAAGTGGACGGCGGCGGTGCGTCCGCCTTCGCCTTCGCGGTGCCCGTGCAATCCTCCTGGCCCGGGACGCTCGACAGCATCACGCTCTCGGGTCCGGGCGGCTCCGTCACGCTTGGCGCCGAAGGCGACCACGCGACGGCGATCCTGCGCGATCCGCGCACGGGACAGGTGCGCGGGATATTCCGGGACATTCCGGTGGGGGACGCCATGGAGATGGACGCCATGGCCATCCCGGGCGCCGGCGCGGGCATTGAGGTGCTCCTCAGCCGGGGGATCCCGGAGGCCGAAGCCTGGCGTCGATGAACGCCTGAGGGCGGATGGAATCCGGCGCGGGCTTGAAGTCCTCTTCGGCCGGGGGACCGGAGGCCGAGGCGAGGCGATGAACGCCTGAAGCTGGACGGATCGCGGCTCGGCGATGTCGGCGGTGAATCCGGGGACCGGTTCCAGGGAGCGGGAACTCCCTACCGGTTGCTCACCCCCGAACTCCGCGCCGGCGCGCGGCACTCCGGCCACTGCGCGCCCTCCGGCATCGCGCGCCGGTCGCGCGGCATCATTTCCGGATCCTCGGACGCCAGATAGGCGAACATCGCGGTCATCACCGCGTCGTCACGCAGATCCTCAAAGACGATCTTGTCGAAGGTGTCGCGGTTGGTGTGCCAGGTGTAGATGCTGGTGTCCCAGCGGTTGTCGGCGATGGACCTGTCGCTGCGGCCGTCGCCCACGTGGAAGCTGAAGGCCGGCACGCCCGCGCACAGGAAGGAGGCGTGATCCGTCCCGCCTGATTCGGGCATCCCCGGAATCTCCAGAGTGACCAGGTCCGACAGCTCCGCGGGGATCTGCGCCAGCCACTCGCCGAAGCGCGCCGCGGCGCCCGCGAACCCCTGCATGGGGATGAAGGTGACGGGCCCGTTGCCGTGGTCGACGTTGAACACCGTGTGCGTGCGCTCGAGGATCTCCGGGTTGTCCTCGACGAAGGCGCGCGAGCCGTTCAGGCCCTGCTCCTCCCCGTTCCAGAGAGCGCCGATGATGGTGCGCCGCGGGTTGGGAACCGCGCTCCTGAGGATGCGCATCGCCTCCATGATGGCGACCGCGCCGGTGCCGTTGTCGAGCGCGCCGTCCGACCCGTCCCATGAGTCGAAGTGGCCTCCGAGGATGACGTACTCCTCGGGTTCGGCGCTGCCGGGGATCACGGCGAAGGCGTTCGAGACCGGCACCTCGCCCAGGAAGCGGGCCTGGGCGTCGACGCGCAGCACCGGCCCCTGATCGTTCTCGGCCAGCCGGTACAGGAGCCCGTACGCCTCGCAGCTCAGGTCCAGGACCGGGGCCCGCTGCGCGCGCGTGCCGAAGATCTTGGTCACGCCCCAGCCCTCGGACCACTGCGAGCGAATGACCCCGGCGGGTCCGGCTGTGCTCAACGCTTCCGGTAGCGAGCGCGCATCGAACCCCGTGTTCCCCACGCGTTCGCTCCACTCCGCGCTCGCGCGTTCGCGCTCCGCCGTCATGCGGGCCATCGTCTCGGGCCGCGCGAACCACTCCAGGTTGTCGGGCGCGCGGCAGCTCGGCTCCGGGGGCGAGACGAGCACGAACTTGCCGCGCACCTCGGGCAGCGCTGCCTCGAAGGCTCCGGGGCTGCCCGCGTCCGGGAGGATCACCACCTCCGCCTCGACCGGCCCGTCCGTGGCCGGGCTCCATGCGGCCGCCATGCCCTCGAGCGTGCGCACGCGCGGGGATATGAGATCGATGTGGGTGATTCCGCGCTCCCATCCCCGCCAGGTGCCGTACTGCTCCTTGTACGCCTCGATGCCCCATTCCGCGTACTTCGCGAGCGCCCAGTCGTTCGCGCCGGCCATAGCGGGCGAACCGGTGAGGCGCGGCCCGATCGAGTCCATCATCACCTGGCCCAGTTCGTAGACCTGCGAGCGCTCCACGCCCTCCTCCCAGATCGCCCGGATCACCGGGTCTTCGGAGGGGAACGACTGCGCGGCCAACGCCCGCGTGCCCACCGGCTCGAGCGGAACCGTCATGGACGTGAGGAACGCTGGAACACAGACGATTACAGCTCGAACCGAGGGCCTCATGGATCGCTCCGCGATGAGGAATGGACCTGCCGCGTCCGATACTATAGAGTCCAAACGACCCAAAAACACTGGACGCGGGACGCGGCCCAACACTGCGCGACGCGGCCTGGCACTGCACGTGGGCCGCCACCCCACGACGACACGCTCCGCTCAACCTCGAGGAAGAACAGCAGATGCACACGATGAACAAGGACTGGTGGCCGAACCAGCTGAACCTGAAGCCTCTCGGGCGCCATGCCCGCTCGGCCGATCCCATGGGCGAGGATTTCGACTACGCCGAGGAGTTCAAGTCGCTCGACCTGGAGGCCCTCAGGAAGGATCTCTTCGAGCTGATGACCACGTCGCAGGACTGGTGGCCGGCCGACTACGGCCACTACGGACCGCTCTTCATCCGCATGGCCTGGCACAGCGCGGGCACCTACCGCATCAGCGACGGCAGGGGCGGCGGCGGCGCCGGCACCCAGCGCTTCGCGCCCCTCAACAGCTGGCCCGACAACGCACACCTCGACAAGGCGCGCCGACTGCTCTGGCCCATCAAGCAGAAGTACGGCCGCAAGCTCTCCTGGGCCGACCTCATGATCTTCGCCGGCAACTGCGCCCTGGAGTCGATGGGCTTCAGGACGATGGGCTTCGGCGGAGGCCGCGAGGACGTATGGGAGCCGGAGGACATCGACTGGGGCGCCGAGGACACGTGGCTCGGGGATGAGCGCTACAGCGGCGACCGCGAACTCGACGAGCCCTTGGGCGCGGTCCAGATGGGCCTGATCTACGTGAACCCCGAGGGGCCCAACGGCAAGCCGGATCCCGTCGCGGCGGCCCGGGACATCCGCGAAACCTTCCGGCGCATGGCGATGAACGACGAGGAAACCGTCGCGCTCATCGTCGGCGGACACACCTTCGGCAAGGCGCACGGCGCGGCGGATGCGGGCCGGTTCGTGGGTCCCGAGCCGGAGGGCGCCGAAATCGAGGAGCAGGGCCTCGGCTGGAAGACCAGCTAC
Source organism: Gemmatimonadota bacterium (assembly GCA_022823365.1). Taxonomy (GTDB): domain Bacteria; phylum Gemmatimonadota; class Gemmatimonadetes; order Longimicrobiales; family Gaopeijiaceae; genus BD2-11. Next base: position 63,697 of record JAJDXG010000049.1, on the reverse strand, counting down.
GGCACCGGCAAGGGCCCCGATTCCGTCACCAGCGGGATCGAGGGCGCCTGGACGACCAACCCGGTGAAGTGGGACAACAACTTCCTGGAGAACCTGCACGGCTACGAGTGGGAGCAGGTGAAGAGCCCCGCCGGCGCAGCGCAGTGGACCCCGAAGGATGGCGCCGGCGTGGGCACGGTGCCGGATGCGCACGACCCGTCGAAGACCCACGCGCCCATGATGTTGACGACGGATCTCTCCCTGAGGATGGACCCCGCGTATGCGGCCATCGCGAAGCGCTTCATGGCGAACCCGGAGGAGCTGGCGGACGCCTTCGCCAAGGCCTGGTACAAGCTGACGCACCGCGACATGGGGCCGGTCGCGCGGTATCTCGGCTCCGAGGTGCCGGCGGAGCCGCAGCTGTGGCAGGATCCAGTGCCCGAAGTGGACCATGAGCTGATCGACGCGCGGGACATCGTGGAGCTCAAGGCGCGTGTGTTGACGTCAGGGCTGTCCGTATCCCAACTGGTCTCGACCGCCTGGGCGTCGGCGTCGACGTTCCGGGGCACGGACAAGCGCGGCGGGGCGAACGGGGCGCGCATTCGGCTTGCGCCGCAGAACGGCTGGGAGGTGAACGACCCCGCCGAGCTGGCAGAGGTGCTCGGGGTGCTGGAAGCGGTCCAGGACGACTTCAACGGCTCGCAGGTCGGCGGGAAGCGGGTCTCGCTCGCCGATCTGATCGTTCTGGGCGGGTGCGCGGCCGTCGAGCAGGCGGCCAGGGACGCCGGACACGAGGTGCAGGTGCCGTTCGCGCCGGGGCGCACGGATGCGACGGCGGAACAGACCGACGCGGAGTCGTTCGCCGTGCTCGAACCCGGGGCGGACGGATTCCGCAACTTCGGCGGAAACGGAAACGGGAGGCCGGCGGCGGAGCTGCTGGTGGACCGGGCGGACCTGCTGACCCTGACCGCGCCCGAGATGACCGTGCTGGTGGGCGGGCTGCGCGTCCTGAACGCCAACTCGGGGGGTTCCGAGTTGGGCGTCTTAACCGACCGGCCGGGCACGCTGACCAACGACTTCTTCGTGAACCTGCTCGACATGGGTGTCGAATGGCAGGCGTCCGACGGTTCCGACGACCAGTTCGAGGGACGCGATCGCGGAACGGGCGAGGTGAGATGGACCGGCTCCAGCGTCGACCTCGTGTTCGGGTCCAACTCCGAGTTGCGGGCGTTCGCCGAGATCTACGCCTGCGACGACGGGCAGGACGCCTTCGTGCGCGACTTCGTGGCGGCGTGGAACAAGGTGATGAACCTGGATCGGTTTGATCTGGGGTGATTGTTGACAGGCGGGGCCGGGGGCTCGCCCGAGCCCGGACTCTCCATGCGTCTTGAAGGCAGGCGTGCTCTGGTCACCGGCGGGTCGCGGGGCATCGGCCGGGCCATCGCCCTCGGACTGGCGCGCGAGGGCGCGGATGTAGCGGTCAACTATCGGCGGAGTCATGCGGACGCGGAGAGCGCCGTCCGCGAGATCGAGCGCATGGGGCGGCGCGCGGTTGCCGTGCAGGGATCCACGGCTTCGAGTTCGAATGTCGCGCGCTTCGTCGCCGGGGCGCACGACTTCCTGGGCGGCATCGACATCCTCGTCAACAACGCCGGCATCCTGAAGCGCACGCCCCTCCTCGAGATCGGCGAGGAGGAATGGGACGCCATCCTGGACGTCAACCTGAAGGGGTACTTCCTGGTCGGGCAGGCGGTGGCGCGCCGCATGGTCGAGGCCGGGACGCCGGGCGCCATCGTCAATGTGTCCTCCGCCGGGCAGGCGGCAGCCGGTCCGAACCTCACCCACTACTGCGTGTCGAAGGCGGGGGTCGGGATGCTGACGAAGCAGATGGCGCTCGAACTCGCTCCGCACGCAATCCGGGTGAACGCCATCGCGCCTGGGCTCATCGAGACGGACCTGAATCGGGCCGACATCGCGCGGGACGAATTCCGGGAGGGGCGCCTCGCGCGCATTCCGCTCGGGGTGATCGGCACTCCGGAGGACGTGGTGGGGGCGGTCGTGTTCCTCGCGTCGGGCGACGAAGCGCGCCTGGTGACCGGGACCAGCCTGTTCGTCGATGCCGGGCAGTTGATCTGAGGGTGCGCAGGGGGCGCGCGGCGGGAATCCTGGCGTTGCTGGCGACCCTCCTGTTGCCGTCCTGCCGTGGCCCCGCGCCCGGCGATTCCGACAGCGCAACCCTGGGCGACTCGTCCACCTGGGAGGTCCGCTTCTCCCACGTGCTCTCGACCAACTCGGAGTTCCACCTCCTGGCGGAGCGCTTCCGGGACCTGATGCTCGAGCGCACCGGCGGGCGCTTCCGGGTCGTCATTTATCCGTCGGGGCAGCTCGGGGGAGAGCGCGTGGCCTTCGAGCAGATCCAGGTCGGCGCGGTGCACATGGCCATCACGGGCACCCCCGTGCTCTCGGGCTGGGTGCCCGAGGCGCAGATCTTCGACCTTCCGTTTCTCTTCGAGAACCGGGATCACGGGCTCGCGGTGATGAACGGCCCCGTCGGGGACTTGTGGCGCGAGCTGTTGCTGGAGCGCACGGGGGTCCGCTCGCTGGGCTTCCTCGACTACGGGTTCCGCCACGTATACAACCGGCGCCGGCCCGTCGAGACGCCCGGGGATCTCGCCGGACTGAAGCTCCGGGTCCTGCAGAACGCGACGTACCTGGCGGCCTATTCGACACTCGGCGTCCAGGCGACCCCGATGAACTACGGCGAGGTCTACTCCGCGCTGCAGCAGGGCGTGATCGACGGCGGGGAGGCGAACGCCATCGGATTCGTGAGCAGCAGGCTCTACGAGGTGGCCCGGTTCTACAGCTTCACGTCCATCACCTACAACCCGATCACGCTATTGGTGAACGAGCCGTTCTATCGGGCCCTGCCCGAGGATGTCCGGGAGGCGGTCGACCGGTCCGCGGCGGATGCGCTCGCCTACCAGAGTGAAGTCGCCCGCCGGATGGAGGCGGAGGCCATCGACCAGATGCAGGCCGCGGGCGTGGAGATGTCGCGTCCGGACCTGGCGCCGTTCGCCCCGGCCGTGCGGCCGCGCATCTGGAACGAGTTGGCCGCTCGGCTCCCGGATGGTGAAGCCCTGATCGCAAGGCTGGTGGAGGAGGCGGAGCGTGAGGCCCTCTCTTCCGGCGCCGTGGACGGCCTGGTCCGGCCACGATGAGATGAGTTTCGATCCGGGAGCCGCCGGCGTGATCGCGGACCTGCAGGGGCGACTGAACGCGGTCGCGGATCCCGCCACGAAGGCATGGTTCGAGAACTACCTGAAGCACGTGATCGGCTACCGTGGGGTGAAGACGCCGGTGGTCACGCGAATCGTCGCGGAGTGGCGACGCGAGCACGGGCTCGAGCGGCTGCCGGACGACGATCAGCTCGCCTTGGCCCGATCGCTGATCGAAGAACGCCTGGCCGAGGACAAGTTCGCCGGGATTCTGTACATGCAGAAGTACCTGGTGCGGCGGGTGCAGCCGGATCGGCTTCTGGCGGTGGCCGAAGAGCTCTTTGCGAAGGGTGCCTTCTTCGACTGGTCGACGAGCGACTGGTTCAGCGTGCGGGTGCTGGCCCCGCTGCTCCGCCTTGGCCGGACCGGGACGGCCGAACGGATCGCCGGATGGCGCACCGCCGAGAACCTCTGGCAGCGTCGCGCGGCAATCGTGCCGTTCAGGGCGGTGGTGCGCGACCAGTCGTACCACCCGTTCATCGATACAACGGTCGCGGCGCTGGTGGGCGAACGCGAGCGATTCATCCAGACGGGGATCGGGTGGGTCTTGAGCGACATGTCCAAGGTGCACCCGCATGTCGCGGCGGGTCTGGTGGAGCGGCACTTCGACGACCTCTCGGCCGAGGTGATCCGGCGGCATACGCGATACCTGCCCGATCACGAGCGGTACAAGGCGAGGAAGCGGAGGGGGGCGATCAGGTGACGCGGGCCGAGGCGGAGCGGGTACCGTAAAATGCGTAAACGGCTTCACGCGGCCAACCGGGCTCTCGTCACGTTCGAGACGTGCGCGGTGGGTGCGCTCGTGGTCGCCGTCTGCGTCGTGGTCCTCCTCCAGGTCCTGATGCGCTACCTCTTCGCGTACCCGAATCCGTGGAGCGAGGAGGTGTCGCGTTTTTGCTTCATCTGGCTGTCGCTGCTGGGGGCGTCGCTGGCGGTGGAGCACCGGGCTCACTTCGGGTTCGACCAGGTCACGAGGGCGCTCGCGCCGCGCGCGAAGAGGGTCGTGGAGGTATTCGCCGGGGCGGTCGTGCTGCTGTTCTCGCTCCTCCTCATCGGCACCGGCATCGCGCTCATGGACCTCACCATGGGAGAGCGGTCGCCGGCGCTCAACCTGCCTGTCGCGCTGGTCTATGCCGCGGCTCCGGTGTCCGGGGTGCTGATGGTGGTGCACATGGTGGCGGGGTGGGCCGGGGATGGCGCTGGGACATTATCGCCAGCGAAACCGGGGCATTCAGGGCCGACCCAGGTCCATGGCGGCGAGGACTCGCACTGATGGGTGCGTTTCTCCTCGGGATCTTCGGCCTCCTGGTGCTGGCCGCCGTGCCCATCGGCTTCGCGCTCGCGATTGCGGCCGTGCTGGCCATCGTGGTGGCGGACCTGCCGCTCGTCATCATCCCGCAGCAGATCGTCGCGGGGATGGACTCCTTCCCAATGCTCGCCGTCCCCCTCTTCATCCTGGCCGGCTTCCTGATGGACGTGGGGGGGATCAGCCGCCGCCTGGTGACGCTGGCGCGGGCGCTCGTGGGACACCTCCCCGGGGGTCTCGGGCAGGTGGTCATCATGGCCGAGATGTTCTTCTCGGGGGTGTCGGGCTCCACTTCCGCCGACGCGGCCGCCATCGGGGGCATCATGGTGCCCCAATTGACCGCGAACGGATACGGCCGCGCGCGCGCCACCGCGATCGTGTCGGCCGCGTGCGGGATGGGGATACTCATTCCGCCGGCGATCGTGATGGTCGTCTACGGCGTCATCGGCAACGTCTCGATCGGAGCCCTGTTCGTGGCCTCGATCGTTCCCGCGCTACTCATCGCCGTGGGCCTGATGACGCAGATCGGGTGGCAGGCGCGGAGGCAGGGATGGCCCGCCGGGGAGCGTGCGTCCCTCGCGGAACTCCGGCGCGCGGCGGGAGATGCACTGCTCCCGCTGTTCATGATCGTGGTCATCCTCGGCGGCATCCGCTTCGGGCTCTTCACGCCTACGGAGGCTGCGGCGGTCGCGGTCGCCTACGCGCTGCTGCTGGCCGGGGCGGTGTACCGGTCCCTCACCCTCGCGGAGCTGTGGAAGAAGATCGTCCAGACCGCCATGGTGTCGGGGATGGTGCTGTTCGTGGTGGGCGCCGCGCGTCTGCTGGGCTGGGTGCTGGCCGTGATGCAGGTGCCGCAGACGCTGGCGGCATCGGTGGTGGGGATGGGGGGCGGGCAGGTGGGCTTCATGATCCTCACCATCCTCGTCTTCCTTCCGCTCGGCGCCATCCTGGAGGGCGTGCCTGCGGTGGTCCTGCTCACGCCCATCCTGCTGCCCCTCGCGTTGCAACTCGGGATCGATCCCGTGCACTACGGCGCCGTCATCGTGGCGACCCAGGGGATCTCCGTGTTCCTGCCGCCGGTGGGCGTGAGCCTGCTGGTGGCCTGCTCGGTGGGAGGGGTCGAGCCGGCGGAGGTGGCGCGGCCGCTGTGGCCGTATCTGGCGTTGATGTTGGGCCTTACGGTCGTGATTGCGGTGGTGCCGGGGGTGGTGCTGTGGCTGCCGGGGGTGCTCGGGTGGTGAGGCCGTATCGGATGGCAGAATACGTTGACACGAGCACGATCTAGTGTGGACGATTGAATATGCCGATTAACATGCGGTACATGAATACCGATATGATGTCCGCCGCAGATGCCCACACCAAGAGTTGTTTTAAACTACGGTATTACAATAACTTATGACACTCTCACCGGTAGTTCCACAAAGACCGATATCCGCAGTGTTATGCCTGTTAACGAGCGTATCTCCGCTAGTATACACATCATGTCTTGCTATTCCACACCATCGCCTTTATGCTATCACAAGCGTTAAGCCTTGGATTTCAAGGCGAAAAGGCCAGAAGTGCGGTTTGTGAGGCCGACAACCTAAGCAATCCGGAGAGGTCACAACCAAGATCCGCGCAAACCGGCTCATCGCTTTGAGCGTACTGGGAACCCATGGTGCCTTTATGGTGTAGATACGCGCGTGTGATAGGGGGATGCATTGGCATCACTTGCGCTGATGACGCTTTCACCCTAGGCTATCGTAGGCGTTAACATCAGGAACGAGGGGGTGCGGAAGTGGACGCAGAAAAGGAACTCGACGCGATGAGGAAGATTGCGGGCGTGCTCGGTGATTTCGGGGACGACAGCGAGGCTCGAGCGAGAGTACTCCGATGGGCCGCGGAACTGTACGGAGTTGGATCTATTGGTGACGCTCCTCCCGTAGGTGTCCCAACCTCTCCCGAAGCGCAGAGATCTGAAGAGGAGGAAGGCTTCGATGATCTTGCCGACCTCTTCGATGCAGCTGGACCACAAACGGACGCAGATCGGGCACTGGTCGTCGGCTACTGGCTGACGGTACGCGAAGGGAAGGGCGACTTCACATCAAGGAGCGTCAACTCAGAGCTGAAGAACCTCGGCTATGGAGTGACCAACATCACCTCTGCGTTCTCAAGCCTCATGAGGCGGAAGCCCGCGTTGGCAATGCAGACGGCGAAGACAGGGACTAGTCGCCAAGCTCGGAAACGGTACAAGCTCACGCGAGCCGGCCATGAGGCGGTAAGGCACATGTTGCAGGCTGAGCGGGAATCAGAGAATTGAGCGGGGCAAGATCCTCGATCGACTCGGTGCGCGACTGGCTCAGCATCTCGCTCAACGACGGGTTGGTGGATGAGTTGCTGGCCGCGTATGAGGAGGCCAAGAGGAACCATTACCTGGGGGGACACCGGCTCAGTGCGGTCGAAGGGGGGCGTTTTTGTGAGGCTGCGTATCGCATTCTTCAGGATGTCACTACTGGCTCGTTCACGCCGCTGGGCAGGCCTCTGAATGCTGATAAGATAGCCCGCCAACTTGCTGCGAATGCCGTGGGATCGTTCGCAGATTCGATTCGGCTGCACATCCCGCGAGCCCTACGCGTGATCTACGACGTCCGAAACAACCGAGACGCTGCACACCTGGCGGACGGGATCGACCCCAACATTCAGGACTCGACGTTGGTGGTGGCCATCCTCGACTGGATCATGGCCGAATTCGTGCGAATCTACCACGGCGCCGAGCCTGCGGAAGCGCTTGAGTTGATCACGGGGCTCGTGAGCCGCCGTGCCCCGATCATTGAAGACTTCGATGGTTTCTTGAAGGTTCTGAATCCCCAGCTTCGAGCCGGCGACCACTGCCTCGTGCTCCTCTACCAGCGGGATCGCTTGGGTGCCACCTACGAGGAACTCAAAGAATGGGCCCGTCCCACCATGCGCGGCCACCTACGGAGGACACTCGGTCGCTTGGAGCATACCCTAGCCCTAATTCACCGCGACAACGGAAAGTATCGAATCACCACTGCCGGACAACGCGAGGTCGAGACGAGACGCCTCCTCGCCTAACCCGATCCGGTTTCATCCTAGGAGTTGGCCAATGAGCGTTGATGAAGCAAGCATCAGATTCAAAGTCGGTGATCTGGAGCTAGAGTATCAGGGGTCTTCGTCCTTCATCGAAAATGGCCTCATGGAGCTGTTTGAAAAGGCACTCAGCTACCGGGACTTCCAAGCCAAGCCTGTTGGACAGACGCCAGAGCATACTGCCGACCGAGGTGACGAGTCATTCCAGCGGCAAGTGGAAACCGACATCTCGCTGGCCACGATGATCTCTCGGCTTGGCGCCAAGACGGGCGCCGATGTCCTTTTCATGGCGGCCGCACACTTGGCTGTTTGCCAAGGGAGGAGCCGTTTCTCGCGCGCCGATATCCTTGAGAATGCCAAGTCGGCGGATGGCTACTACAAGAAGTCCATCAGCAGTAACCTCACGAGCTACCTCGGACGGCTCCTCAAGGAGGGTCGCCTCAGTCAATACTCTGACAACTCGTATTCTCTGCCGGAGGGTCATAGGCAGAGCGTGCAGAGGGGCCTTGTCGACGACCGCTGACCACCAGGATTGGCATGAAGTTGCGCGCCACGGGATTGACCCGGTGCATTTCGGCGTCGTGACCGTTCCGCGCCTGCTCGGAGCTCTCGAACGCCGAGGGGTTAGCCTCCAAGCTCAGATCGGGCGGTCGATGACCCGCGGCATCGACCAGGACCCATTGCGACCGAGTCGACACAGTCGCGCGGAGCCATGTCCGCGCCCCCGACTCCCGCATATCTTCCAGCAACGCTCCTCCTCACCCGCTCGCCATGACCATCCAGGACGCCGTCAACTCCCTCTACCAGATCGCCGTTACGGAGGGCAAGTCGACATCGACCAAGCGACTCGACAGCTTAGCCCGGTTCTGCATCGAGGAGTTGGCGAAGCGCGGACTGGAAGGGGCGGTTGCGGAGGCCAAGCTGCCTGGAGGAGGCCGCGAGAAGTCCTGGGACGTGGCGTGGACGCTGGACGACAAGCCCCGTCTCGCCATCTCCCTGAAATCTCTCTTGCGGAACCTAGGGGGAACCGTCCCGAATCGGCTCGACGACATGATGGGCGAGGTGACGAACTTGCAGATGTACTCGCCGGAGATCGTGACGGGTTACGTTATGCTGTTCAACGTCGCCGAGGACGCCCACAGCAGGCTTCACGGCACCACCTGGGGGGAGCTGCTCAAGCGTCGCATCACACGGCTCTCTGACCGAAAGCCACCGTCGTGGAGCATCGGGATGATCGAGGCATCGCTCTTTCTTGAGGTCGATTTTTCCGATGGCCCCCTTATCGTCTCGGGCGTTGTCGATGCGGCCCCGTTCTTCGATCGGCTTGTCGCTCATGTCCGGGAGCGGAACCCGATCCTGGAACGCCGCCCATGACGCCGGCGAACACGGTCGTCCGCGGCCCGGAGCTCGAGGCCCTCGTGGAGCGACATCTGCCCGACCTGACCCTGTCCGATGAGTCGCTGAAGACGACGCTCCCAGGCATGGCGAGGGACGCCGCGGACTCGGCGAGGGTGGCAGCGGCCGTTGAGGAAGTGCCGTCCGATCATCGCATCCTCCGGGGCGACGCCCGCGACCTGTCGGCGCTTGCTGACGGGTCCGTCCATCTGGTCGTCACGTCTCCGCCGTATTGGACCCTCAAGGAGTACAACGACGGAGAAGACCAACTCGGAGCGGTCGGCGACTACGATCGATTCGTCGCGGAACTCGCACGGGCGTGGAGCGAATGCCACAGGGTCCTGGTTCCCGGCGGGAGGCTCGTCATCGTCGTCGGCGATGTCTGCCTGTCTCGGCGCCGGCATGGCCGCCACGTCGTGGTTCCGCTCCACGCGAGCATCCAGGAGTCGTGCCGGAGGCTCGGGTTCGACAACCTGGCGCCGATCATCTGGCACAAGATCGCCAACGCACGCTTCGAGATGCGCGGTGCGGGCGGCTTTCTGGGGAAGCCCTACGAGCCCAACGCCGTCATCAAGAACGACATCGAGTTCATCCTCATGCAAAGGAAGCCCGGCGGCTACCGGAGCCCGTCACCCGCCGCGCGGGTGCTGAGCCTGATCTCCGCAGCCGAACACCGCGAATGGTTCCGTCAGATCTGGACGATTCCGGGCGCGTCCACGCGGGACCATCCCGCACCCTATCCAGTGGCACTGGCCACTCGGCTGGTCCGGATGTTCTCCTTCGTCGGCGACACCGTGCTCGATCCTTTTCTGGGAACCGGGACGACTTCGGTGGCTGCGGCTCGGGCTGGAAGGAACAGTGTCGGAGTGGAGGTGGACCCGGAATACCTGGACCTGGCCCGCCGCAGGTTCCTGGATGAGACCACTGGCTTGTTCGGGAGGGCGCGACTGGCGGTCGATGGTCGCTAGAGGCCTGGTGCCGGGAGTGGTGTTGTGGCTGCCGGGGGTGTTGGGGTGGTGAGCCTCGACCAACACCGGCGCGCGCTCCAGGGCGCGATGGCGGCGCTCTTTCTGGCCGCCATGGGGAACACGGTCGTGAGCACCGTGCTGCCTGCCGCCATCGCCGACCTGGGAGGTTTCGACAGGTACGCCTGGGCGTCCACGTCGTACATGGTCACGTCGACGACGGTCATGCCGATTGCGGGCAGGCTCGCCGACCTCTTCGGTCGCCGGCTCATGTTTCTGGTCGGCGTCGTGGCCTTCACCCTCGCTTCGATCTCGGTCGGGTTGAGCCAGTCGATGAACCAGCTCATCGCCTTCCGCGCCCTGCAGGGCATTGGGGGCGGTGTGATACTGGTCAACGCCATCGCCGCCGCGGGGGACCTGGCTCCCCCGGAGGATCGCGGCAGGTACCACGGCCTCGCGGGCGCCGTGTTCGGCCTGGCGGCCGTCGCGGGACCGTTGGTGGGCGGGGTAATCGTCGACCGCGTGCACTGGGGCTGGGCGTTCCTCGTCAACGTGCCCGTCGGGCTGGCGGTGTTGGCCCGGCTCGCGCGATCCTATCCCCGTCCCGCCGGTCCGCCCGGCGATCGCCCGGCGATCGACCATGCCGGAATCGTGGCGCTGGTCGTAGCCACCACGTCCGTGCTCGTGGCCCTCTCGGCGGGAGGCGTCCTGTATCCGTGGGGTTCCTGGCAGGTCGTCGGGCTCCTAAGCTTCGGGCTGGCGGTCACCGGTCTCTTCATCGCCATCGAGTCCAGGGCGGCGTGGCCGATCGTGCCCCTGGACATCTACCGAAACCGAACCGTGCTCGTGTCCGTGTCGGCCATGTTCCTGGTCGGGTTCATGATGTTCGGAGGCATCCTCTTCATACCGCTCTTCTTTCAGGCGATGCAGGGGACGTCCGCCGCGCAAAGCGGCGCCTTTCTTGCCCCGATCATGGTGGGTATCGTCCTCGGTGCCGCAGCGTCGGGACAGCTTCTATCTCGTTCAGGGGTGAGCCACCGCGCGCTGGCCTTGTCCGGCACGGCGCTCGCAGCGGCCGGGATGTTGGCGCTTTCCACCCTGACACCCGACACCGGCGTTGCCGTCGCCCTCGCGTTCATCCTGGTGATGGGCATCGGGATCGGCGGCGTGACCTCGGTATTCACGGTTGCGGTACAGAACACGGTTGCGCATGCGAACATCGGTGCCGCCACGGCGGCAGTGCAGTTCCAGAGATCGGTGGGAGGCACGGTGGGGGTGGCCGTCATGGGCGCGGTGGTTGCGCAGCGCACGTCCTCGCGGTTCCGGGACGTCCTCCCCGAGTCGCTGCGCGTCCAGCTTCCCGACGGCTGGATGGAGTCGATGGCGCTGGCAGGAGCGGCTCTCGACTCGACGGCGCTTGAACTGCCGGGCGGCGCGCAGACCGCTGAGAGCGTGCGTCGGTACTTCACAACGGCCCTGGGCGGTGCGCTCGATGATGCCTTTGTCGTCGGAGGGGTGGTTGCGGCCCTCGCCATCGTCAGCGCACTCATGTTGAGGCCCGGTGTGATGGCAAGGCGGCATCAAGGGATCGAGAACAGGTAGGCGGGAGAAGGCAGATGAGGAGTTGGACGAGGCGGCGAATCTGCGGCGTACTGCTGATTCTCCTCGCACACGCGGGCGCCGTGGCCCCACTGATTAGCCAGGAGCGCACCTTCCGCCCACTCCGGTCGCTCGGCGGAGGCAGCGAGCTGACCGCTTCGGTGAGCCTCGGAGACGTGAACGGCGACGGGACGCTGGACGTGGTCGTCGCCAACGGCCGCCACTGGCCCGAGCAGAACCGGGTCTACCTGAACGACGGGGACGCTGCCTTCACGCTGGCGCGGCGGCTGGGTGAGGAAGAGGCCGGCAGCTATGCCGTCCCGCTCGCCGACTTCGATGGCGACGGAGACCTGGATGTCGCGGTGGGGAACGACCGCACGCGGAGCCTCATCTTCTTCAACGACGGAACGGGACGATTCGAGGCCGGAGCCACCTTCGGCACGCCAAGCTCCACGCGAAGCCTGACGCTGGCCGATCTGGACGGGGATGGACACGCGGACATCCTCGTGGTAAACCGGGCCCGCCAGAACTTCATCTTCCATGGAGACGGCTCGGGGGCCTTCGGTGAGGGGACGCCGTTCGGGGCCGGGGACGACTCGACCATCGACGTCGTCGCCGCAGACCTCGACGGCGACGGGGACCCGGACCTCGTGCTCGCCAACCGCGACGGTGGAGCGAACACCATCCACTGGAACGATGGTGGCAGCTTCGAACGGGTGAGCGGGTACGGAACCGGGAGCGACGAGACGCGCGGAGTGGCGGTGGGCGACGTGGACGGCGACGGTGTCCCGGACATCGTGACGGCGAACATCGGCGAGCCGAACGGCGTGTACTTCGGTGACGGGTCGGGAGGGTTCGACCGCAGCATGTCGTTCGGGCGGGACGACGACGAGAGCTACGCGGTCTACCTCGCGGACCTGGACCTCGACGGGGATCCCGACATCGTCGTTGCGAACGTGAGCGCGCGGAACGCCGTCTACTTCAACCGGGGCGGCGAGCCCCCGGCTTTCGACGAGTTCCGTTTCGGGTGCGCGGACTGCTCAACCTACGGGCTGGGCGTGGGGGATCTGAACGGCGACGGGTTTCCGGATATCGTGACCGCGAATTCCGGGGCGCCGAACGGTCTCTTGGCAAACGTGGCGGCCGGAAGGGACTAGAAGGTCTGCTCTCCGGGCAGCGCCGCCGCCTGCCTGATCCAGCTCACCAGGAGTTCCTCGTCCGGCTCATCGTCCTCGTGGATGTGGAAGTAGCGCACGTGCTCGTACCTGGAAGTCACCGGTGGAAGCGGACGCAGCGACCCGCCGTTCAGGAAAGTCACCTTCACGTACTTCGTGAAGCAGTGGTAGGCGAGAAACCAGCCCTGGTCCTCGATGCCGTAGAAGGGCGTGTTCCATCGGACGGCCTTGCGGACACCGGGGGCGCACCGTTCGACGAGGGCGTCGAGGTAGCGGCCGACATCGTGCTTCCAGCCCGGCATGGCGGCGATGTAGGCCTGCACGGGCGCATCGCCATCGGCCTTTGGAATCTGGGGGTTGCCGCCCGAGAGGAGTTTGGGTTTCACGCCGCCACGAAGCGCTCGACAGCGATCTCTTGGGCGCGGTCGCGGGCCTGCCATAGATCGTAGGCCGTCTGCATCTTCAGCCAGGTCTCGGGCGTCGAGCCGAAAGCCTTCGACAGCCTGATGGCCATCTCCACCGAGACCCCTGTTCGCTCGTTCACCAACTCCGAGAGCGCCTGCCGGGTAACGCCCAGACCCCTGGCGGCCCGGGTCACGGTCAATCCCAGCGGTTCGAGACACTGCCGCTTCACGATGCCGCCCGGGTGCGGTGGGTTGTGCATGGCCATCGTCCGCTTCTCCTTAGTGGTAATCCACGTAGTCCACTTCGACCTCCTCGCCTTCCTCGAAGCGGAAGGTCACCCGCCAGTTGCCGGACACCGATACCGCGTAATGCCCCTTCAGCGGGCCTGACAGTGCGTGCAACCGGAACCCCGGCAGATTCATGCCCTCCGGCCGCCGGCTGGCATCAAGTGCCGCCAGGATGTCCCGCAACTTGCCCAGGTGTTCCGGCGTGACTCGCCGTGCCGTCCTGCCCTCATAGAGCGCCTTCAGCCCCCGGTGGCGGAACGACGCGATCATCGTGAGAATCTAGCCTGTCGCCTGTCAATTGACAACTTACGACTCCCTGTCGTTGAGAAGCATGGATGTGTATGATACACACTCCGTCAAGGAGATCGTTCTCAAGCTGGGCGCGGATGGGCTGCACGCCACCCGATCGGTACGCTTAGCAGCATCTATCGCCAGGCCGACTGGAAGTGGGAGGATCGCTGATGCGCTTTCCGATCGTGATTCACAAGGACGCCTGCAGTGGCTATGGCGTAACGGTGCCGGATCTTCCCGGCTGCTTCTCGGCCGGGGACACCCTCGACGAGGCGATGGAGTCCGCCCGAGAGGCGATTGCCTGCCATATCGAGGGGTTGCTGATGGACGGTGAGCCGATCCCGGCACGCGCCTCGCTCGAAGAACACCAGGCTGATGACGAGCACCGGGACGGGGTGTGGGCAATCGTCCACGTGGACATCGCGAAGCTCTCCAGCAAGAGCCGGCGCATCAACATCACGTTGCCGGAGCGAGTGTTGGCCATCGTGGATCAGGCGGCCGTTCGGGAACGACAGTCACGATCCGGGTTGCTGGTTCGTGCGGCGCTCAGCTATGTCCAGCGCCAGTCGGAGCACGCGCTGCCCGAAGTCCTGACCGACAGGCCGGAGCCCGGTCGTTCCTACCGAGTTGGTCCGCCGGGGGAGACCCGACATCGCGCGGGAGAGCACAGGTAGAGGTACCAGGTCGACTCCTCGTCGCTGGCCCGCCATCACACCCGCGCCTATCAATCAGGGTACCCGGGTTATCTGTCTCGGGAAGGCTTGAGCGGGAGGATGGACATGAGGAATTGGCGTATTTGGTGCGCGGGCGCAGTCGCAGCCCTGGCCGCACTAACCGCTTGTGAACCAGCCACGGACGCCCCTTCCACCGACGCCGACGACATCAGCGGCGTCGTGACCGGGGCGAACGGGCCCGAAGCCGGCGTCTGGGTCATCGCCGAGACGCTCGACCTTCCCACCCGCTTCGCCCGGATCGTCGTGACCGACGACGAGGGCCGGTACCTGATCCCCGACCTGCCCGCGGCGAGCTACGACGTGTGGGTGCGCGGCTACGGCCTGGTCGATTCGGACAAGCAGCGCGCCTCGCCCGGCGCGGACCTGGACCTGACGGCGGTGGCGGCGCCCGACGTGCGGACAGCGGCGGAGTACTACCCCGCGGGGTACTGGCTGTCGCTGCTCCAGGTGCCGGAGGAGCACGAGTTCCCGGGAACCGGTGACGAAGGGAACGGCATCTCGCCGAACCTCGAGCACCAGGCCCAGTTGATGCGGCTTCTGAAGTCGGGCAACTGCACGGCGTGCCATCAGATGGGCGGCCTCGGCACCCGCAACATCCCGGCCGAACTGGGCGAGTTCGCCTCCTCCGTGGATGCGTGGGACCGGCGCATCAAGTCGGGGCAGGCCGGAGGGGGGATGAGCGGCGGCTTCGACCGCATGGGCCGGCAGCGGATGCTCGAGATGTTCGCCGACTGGACCGACCGCATCGCGGCGGGCGAGGTGCCGGCGGCGGCGCCTCCGCGGCCCGAGGGCATCGAGCGCAACGTGGTCGTCACGCTGTGGGACTGGGCCGATCCCAGGGCCTACCTCCACGACGAGGTGTCCACCGACCGGCGCGATCCCACGGTCAATGCCTACGGGCCCATCTACGGCGCGCTGGAGGCCAGCGCGGACTACGTGCCGGTGCTGGATCCGGTGAGTCACGCGGCGAGCCAGATCCCCCTGACGGTCCGCGATCCGAGCACGCAGCCCGCGTCGGGTCCGGGCATGCCCGAGCCGTCGCCCTACTGGGGTGACGAGGTCATCTGGACGAGCAGGAACAACGTCCACAACCCGATGCTGGACGAGCGGGGCCGGCTCTGGCTCACGTCCACGGTGGCTCCCCCGGAGAATCCCGACTTCTGCCGCGAGGGATCCGACCACCCGTCGGCACGACTCTTCCCGACCACCAGCGCCCGGCGCCACCTGCAGTTGTGGGATCCGGAGACGGAGGAGCTCACGCACATTCGCACCTGCTTCAGCACGCACCACCTCATGTTCGCCGAGGATGAGGACAACACGCTCTGGACCAGCGGCGGCGGACAGGTCGTGGGCTGGCTGAACACGAGAATGTTCGAGGAGACCGGGGACGAGGAGGCTTCCCAGGGCTGGACCGCGCTCATCCTCGACACCAACGGCAACGGCCGGCGCGACGACTACGTCGAGCCGGGCGAGCCGGTCGATCCCACCATGGACAAGAGGGTCGTGGCCGGCTTCTACTCCGTTGCGCCCGCGCCGGACGGGTCAGTCTGGGCGACGTCGCTGGGCTATCCGGGCGCGATCGTGCGGCTGGATCCGGGCCGTGATCCGCCGGCGACCGCCCTCGCGGAGCTGTACGAGCTGCCGCTCGACGAGACCGGCGCGCCTATCAATGGGTTCTCGCCACGGGGCGGGGACATCGACCGGAACGGGGTGATGTGGGTTGCGCTCGCCAGCGGGCACATGGCCAGCTTCGACCGCACGAAGTGCACTGGGCCGCTCAACGGCCCGGAGGCCACCGGGCAGCACTGCCCGGAGGGCTGGACCTTCCATCGCGAGCCGCTCCCGCAGATCCGGGGCGTGACCGCGCCCGGCAGCGCCGAGGCGAGTTACTACACCTGGGTGGATCAGTTCAACGTCTTCGGGCTCGGCGAGAACGTGCCCATCAACACCGGCAACGCCTCCGAAGGGCTGCTGGCCCTCGTGGAAGACGAGTGGGTCGTGCTGCGCGTCCCCTATCCGCTCGGCTTCTACACCAAGTGGCTGGACGGCCGCATCGACGATCCCGACGGCGGCTGGAAGGGGCGGGGGCTGTGGGCGACCGTGAGCACCCGGGCGCCGTTCCATATGGAAGGCGGGAGGGGCACGCCCAGCAAAGTGCTTCAGTTCCAGTTGCGGCCCGACCCGCTGGCGCGGTAAGGGGGTCTCTCAGGACCCCGGAGGCGCGGCAGGCCCGCACAGCGGTGGCATTCCCTCGCCCGCCGCGCCTGCCCGGACGTGGAGCACCCGCTGCGTCGCGGTGCCGAAGAAGCCGGTCCCATCCCCGAATACGGAAGGAATGCGGATGATCCCCGAGGGGTTGAAGTTGCCGCCCCGGATCCAGTTCACCCAGTTCCGGTCGGTGGCCGCGAACGCGATCCTCCCCCAGGCGCCGCCCGGTAGGCCATCGTCGAGAATGCGCAGCAGATCGGTCTCGATGCCGTCCCCTACATCGAACAGCCCGTATTCCCCGGGGAAAAGAACATCCGTGTCGTCCTGCCCGATCCCGAATCCGGTGAGGTAGAGCGAGTCAGGCACCTCGATGTCCTGTCCGGCAAGCGCCTCGGGCAATCCCCGGAGCCAGGTGTCGGAGAGGTACGACCACGTGCCCGCCGCCTCGGTCCAGGTGAACCGGTAGTTGGTGTCGGGCTCGATGCGGCAGTGCCCGTTTTCCTGGGTGAGCCCCACAAAGTCGAAGGCGCCGGGGATGCGGCTGGATGCGGTGAGCTTGCCGCCGTCGGCCAGGATCACCTCGAGCTCGACGACTTCCCGGGGAGCGAATGGGGAGGGGGAGACGACAGCCCGGTAGCAGGAGCCGACATCCTCGTTTGGTTCCTCCGGGTCCTGACTGAGGCAGGCGTTGCCGTCGTCCGTCGGGTCGAGATGAACAACCCCGCCCGAGGCGCCCGACAGGCGCACGATGGCGCCCTCCACCTCGTCCGCGCGCGCGGCGCTGAGGGTACGGTGCAGGTACGTGTACACATTCAGGGACGCTGCCCCGTCCTCGCCCTCGAGATGGAGGACCAGCCGCGTCTCGGCGATTACCACGTCGTCCGATTCCGTGAGGGTCACCTCGGTGAGCTCGCAACCAGCCAGCACTGCCGCGGCGGTCACGGCGCTCAGCGTCGCACACACGCGCAATGATCTCGCGCCCATCATCGGAACGAGGCCTCGAGGCCCAGCGTGGGAAGCAGCGGGATCATCGATACGCCCTCCCGGATAGGTGGCGACGCGTCGTAGTTGTAGAAGTAGAACAGCGGGTTCTTCTTGTTGGTGACGTTGATTACGCTCAGGTAAGGCGTCATCGTGCCCCAGCCCTTCGTGATGGTCTTGCGCAACGACAGGTCCAGCCGGTGCCTGGACGGATAGCGAGCGTCGTTTCGCGGCCCGAGCAGAACCGCGTTGCCGTCGTCGACATCCGCGACAGCGCTGGTCAGATGGCTTCGGTACACGTGGTAGATCCCGACCGGCCGGGTGAACGGCAGTCCGGTCCCGAAATTGGCCCTGACGCCCAGCTCGAGCCCCCACCAGTTGAGGGGCCTGCGCAAGGCGAGATCGACTTCGAAGCGGCGGTCGAAGACCGGCGGAAAGGTGATCAGGGGCTTGGGCTCGATGCCGACGCGGGTGTCCGGGAACGACCGGAGGGTCTTGAGGAACGAGACCGAGATCCAGCCGGTGGTCGTGCCCCGGTCCCGCTTCACGTAGAGGTCCACGCCGTAGGCATCGCCATCTCCGGCCACCAGCGCGTCCGAGTCGTCGTTGGGATCGTCGACCGCGTTCACCGCCGCGACCCCGTCGAAGGTGCGGAAGTAGCCTTCGAGTGACGCGAACCAGTCGTCGTCCTCGCCGAAGAAGGTCTCGGCCCCCACCTGCACCTGGTCGGACACGACGCGCGGCGCCTCCGCGCCCGCCAGCACCCAGGTGTCGATCCCGAAGGGGAACTCCTCGTCCCTCGTCGAGTGGATGAACTGACTGTACCGGCCCGCGGCCAGGCGCACCGCCGAATTCCTGTCCCGCAGGAAGCGCCGAACGGCGAAGCGGGGCGACAGCGTCGCCTCGGTTTCACCTGCGTTCGGCCGCCAGTAGTCCGCACGCACGCCACCCTCCACCAGCCAGTTCGGACTGGGGTCCCAGTGCACCTGGCTGTATCCCGCGATTTCGACGCCGCTCCCCTCCTGGTCCAGGAAGGTCGAGCCGCCCCCGAGCAGGCCGTTGTCGTACGAGACCTGCTTGGCGCTCACCCCCGACTTCCAGCGCGTCGCCCAGGAGGGGAGCACCTCGAAATCGGCGCCCGCGCTTGCCTGCTCGACCCCGGTCCTGAACTCGGCGTCGGCCTCCGGAAAGGACAGATCGGATTCGAAACGGGACAGGGAGGCGCGAACCGCCATCGAAGCGCCCCCGCTCATGGACTGCGTCCACGAACCGCCGATCGCATCGTTTCCCCACCACCATCGGATCGGGAGCGGCGTGTCATCCACTCCCGAGAGATCCACGACGTCCCGCCCCGTGTACCCGACGAAACGGAGCCGGCTACCGCGCCCCGTCCACGCCTCGAAGACCCCCTGCAGGTCCGACAGGTGGTACGGGAAGTCGACCCAGGGCTTGAAGAGCACATCCAGGTAGGAGCGCCGCCCCGACACGCGCCAGCGGGTCGTCTGGAACCCCAGCTTCTCGGTGGCGCCCCGGGGAATCGTGCCGTTGACCGCCAGGCGCGATGCCAGGACGCTGATGCCCGCGTCGACCCCGAACGTTCCGTCTCCGGGATCGCTCTCGACGGTCAGCACCGAGGAGACCCGGCCCCCGTACTCGGCCGCGAAGCCTCCGGACTGCAGCTCGACCCGGTCCACCATGTCCGCGTTGAAGACGGAGAAGATGCCCCCCAGGTGGAACGGATTGAAGATGGGCACTTCGTCGAGGAGGATGAGGTTCTGGTCGGCGGAGCCGCCGCGGACGTTGAACGCGGCCGAGAAGTCCGACACCGTGGTCACGCCCGGGAGCACCTCGATGGCGCGCAGGGGATCCGACTCGGCGATGATGGGGAGCGACTTCAGCGCGGCGGCCTCGATCTCCTGCACGGTGATCCCGGCCGATTCCTCGAAGCGGGTCTTGGCGCGGCTGCGCTCGGCCTCCACCGTGATGCCCGCGATCACGATCGCCTGCGAAGTCATTGCTACCTCGACCTCGGTCCCGTCCGCCTCGACGCTCACCTGCTCCCGGTATTCCTGGAAGCCGATTCGGGTCACCCTGAGCATGTACGCGCCCGGCTCCAGATCGCGGAAGGCGAAGAAGCCCAGCTCATCCGCGAGGGTGTATTCGACCCGCGTCGAGTCCGAAACCGGGTTGACCTCCGCCAGCGCGCCTTCGACGGGTCGGCCGTCCTCCGACCGAATCCGGCCGCTGAGCTGACTCGCCTGGGCAAAGGCGGGTACGGGTGCAGTGAAGGCGAGGAGCGAAAGCAGGATCGCCGTCCCCGTCGCGAATCGCGCGCACATCGTGTCCACGTCCCTCCCGGTTGCCACTGACAGGCCTGGCGAGCCCGGCTCCGCCGCACCGGCGGACTTGGCATCGCCCCCCGGATCCTGCACGAACTGCGCCACAAGAGTACGCGGATGCGCGCGGGAATTGTACTCTCGCCTGTCTGTCAGGGGTGCTCCCATTCAGCCATTCGGTCGCCCCTGCTCTTCGCCCAGGTTGGAGGGGGCTGAGAGCCCAGCGGGCGGAACGTTATTGACAACCCTTTTTTGTAGTAACATTAATTGCAGATCGAGTTTGACCAGGCGAAACGCACAAGGACGGCCCGGGGCAGTGCACGCAGGATCATCAGCATGAGGAAGGCCAATGAAAGAGAACGACGGCTCTACGGCTGGAGGTTTTGACCCCGACACGGCACCCGACCTGTCCAGCGGTCGCTGGCCGCAGAAATTCGCCAAGGCGTCCGTACGTCGAGGCCGCCCCCCGAAGGCGCGGCCGAAAGTATCTACCACCATCCGGTTGTCGCAGGACGTCATCGACCATTTTCGGGCCGGAGGCCGGGGGTGGCAGACGCGGATAGACCACGCCCTGCGGGACTGGATCAAGGAACACGACGTGGCGTGATCCTACCCTACCCTTCCACCCGCCCGAACCGCAGGTTCCTGACCCGGCCTGCGTCGACCATCATCGCCTGGTAGCGGCCGCCGGCGAGTTCCGAGAACCGGAAGGTCATCCCGCGCTCACTCGCAAGCACCCCGTCCGACTCACCCCGCAGCGCGGTCGGATCCAGGCGGCCCACATGGAGTGTGAGCCCGGCACCACCCTCCTCCACAATCCGATAGGTGGTATCCAACTCGGCGCTGTAGAACGAGCCGGCGTAGCGCGCGCGGTTGGGCACATCGGGGTCGGAGCGATCCTGCGGGGCACGGTCTGCCGAGGCGTCCTCCGACGCATCCGCTTCCGCGGCCTCGGCCGTCATCTCGTCAGCTGTCTCGTCCTCTGTGGCCTCGTCGTCCACGGCCTCCTCCACCGGCTCCATCCCGTCTTCCAGGTAGATCTCGGCCGTGCTCGCGATGAGCGTCGCGGGGGCGATCGCCGACCGGTTGCAGAACGCCACGAACGAATAGCCGGCCTCCGGATAGCGCGACATCGCCGCCCGGTAGCCGACCCACGAGCCGGTATGGCCCACCGTCGCCAGCCCGCGGTGCTCGCCGTGCGAGATGCCGAACGCATAGGGAATGGTGTCGCCCGAGTTGAGCACCCCGCGCTCGTGCATGAGCGCCACCCACTCGGGCCCGCCGACGGTGCCCTCCGACAGGTTGCGGTCCCACGCGACCCATTCCTCCACCGAGGTGAAGATGCCGCCGTCGCCCACCATGTCAAGCGTGGTCACGTTGATGCGGAAGCCGTCGTCCGTGGGGGCGTAGCCGATGGCCCGGTTGGGCACGATCTCGTTGTGGTCGTCGTGGAAGTGGGTATGGGTCATGCCCAGGGGGCCGAAGAACTCGGCCTCGGCAAACTCGCGCAGGCTCTGTCCGGAAACCCTGGCCACGATCTCGCCGAGCAGGGAATAGCCGGCGTTGCTGTAGAGGTACTCGGCCCCAGGGGTGAGTTCGCGCTGCCGGTTGATCGCGTCGAGGACCTCCTGGTTGGTGTAGAAGTCCTCGCTCCGGTTGCCTGCCAGCGACATGAGCACGAGGTAGTCGCGCACCCCCGAGGTGTGATGAATCAGGTGCCGGACCGTGGGGGGGTCGGGGTAGTCCGGAAACTCGGGGATGTAGCGTTGGACCGGAGCATCGAGCTCCAACTCTCCCCGGATGGCCAGGAGGGCGATCGCGCCGGCGGTGAACTGCTTGGAGACGGAGCCGGTGCGGAAGACGGTCGCGGGCCCGTTGGGGATGCCGTGGTCGAGGTTGGCGGTGCCGTAGCCGGGGGCGTGGATCAGGCGGCCGTCCCGGATGACGCCCAGGGAGCAGCCGGGCCCGGAGGCGCTGGCGTAGTCGGCGAAGATGGCGTCGATGCGGGCTGGCGTCCCGTCGCCTCCGGTGGGCGGCGCGCCGGTGGGAGCGCAGCCCGCGAGCGTGGTGGCGAGGGCCGCACCGATCAGAAGGGTGTTTGTCCGACGCCGCATGGAATACCTCCTGTCAGCCCTCTGTTGTGTGCCAATTCAGCTGGTTCCTGGCGGACAAGCCGCCAATCCGTCGGATTTCCGCAGCTTCGACAGCCATTCGGCGGCATCCGCAAGTCCCCCGAAGGTGAACAGATGGATGTCGAGGGCAGGCGTATTCTCGCGGGCGGCCAGGTGCCGGGCCAGCGCAAGCGCGATGGGAGTCGGCGACCATCTGCCCGCCAGCCGCGCGATGCCGGGCTTGCGTTTCAACGCCCGCGCGGACGCCACGACGCCGGAGCGGACCGCGTAGCCGATCAGAGCGCCCAGTGCGACCGGCCCGGGCAGCCCGATGCGAACCGGCAGCGTGCAACCCGCGTCCCGCATCCGCGCCAGCCAGGCGAGCACCGGGGAGGGCGAGAACACGAACTGGGTCACGATCCACAGCTCCGAACCCGTTGCCCGCGCGTATTCCCTCTTGCGCCGGAGTGCTTCATCGAGATCGGCCTGGCCGATGAGCGGGTGCCCCTCCGGATACGAGGTGACGCCGAGCCGCCGCAGACCGTGCTCGGCCAGGAGCCCGGAGTCGAGCAGGGCCGGCGTATCGGGGTATGGGCCGGCGGGCGTGGCGCGGTCGCCGGCCATCAGCATCAGGGAGTCCACTCCCGTCTCCACCACGCTGGCCAGCCAGTCGTCGAGAGCGCGCGCGCTGCGCACCGATCGCGCCGGCAGGTGCGGCACCGGCTTCATGCCCGCCGCCAGCGCCTGTTCGCAGGCGGCGATCGTGTCCGGCCACCGGCCCTTCGGAGGGTACGGTATGTAGACGGAGGTCGCGCGCGGGAGATGGCCGGCGAGGACCTCCGGAGACGGTAGCTGACCGGGCAGGATCTCCACCGATGCGCGGAGGGCCAGGTCGCGGAGCGCGGCCTGGATCTTCAGATCCGGCCGCTGAGGTGCAGCCACCTGAGGTGGGTGCGCACGTTGTCGTGCTCGAAGTAGGCGTCCTGGAGGTGCCGCCGTCCATTCGAACGGAGCGCGGTGCGGCCGTGCAGCACGCGGTGTCCCGCGCACAGCAGGACCTGCCCGCCCTCCAACCGGAAGGTCACCTGCGCGCTAACGTCATTGACGCGGCTGGACAGCTCGTGATAGGCGTCGTAGAAGTCGCTTAGCCGCGGCTCCGAGAGGGGGACGGCCTGCATCTGCGCGGTGTTGAAGCGCATCAGCCTGACCTCGCCCGCGCTGTCCAGCTCGACCATGGGGTTGGCGGCGTAGACTTCGTATCGCTCGCTGAAGATGCGGAACGGCACCGGTACCGCGCACAGCGCATCGAACTTGTCGGGGGACTCGCTGTGCAGCCCGTCGAGCAGGCCGAAGCCGTCCACGACGATGGATTCGCCCCCTTCACACTCGTTCACCAGCATGTGCAGCGCCTGCACGCTCGGTGGCCAGGTGTAGCTGGTGAAGTCGTTGTGCGGCGCGACGGCCAGGCCCGTGTGAGCGATGTTGTACCCCTTCGGGTCGACCATGACGTTGTGGATGCGCTCGAACAGCACCTCGCGGACCGGGCCCAGACGGGCAGCGAGCTGCTCCGACGAATCCGGTTCGGTTGGAGCGTCGACGAGCACGCAAACCCCGGTCTGGAGAAACTCCTCGATCAGCTCGGCGGCGGCACGGTCGCTCGCCAGGAACCGCTGGTAGTCGAACCTCCGCGGCTGGAACCCGCCACCCCAGTAACGCAGGTCGAAACCAGGCCGGTTCAGCAGGCCGTGGATCTCGCTCGAGAGGTAGCGGGTGCGGTGCCCGTCCGGCCAGGCGATCGAGATCGCCTCGTCGGCGGATCCGGCGCATTCGAGGGTGGCCTGCGTTGGCTTCAGGTCGTTGTCGACCCGGAAGAGGTGGAATCGCTTCTCGGTGGTCTGCACGACCCGGCACTCGGCGCACCCGCAATTGTCGCGCAGCCAGAGGTAGGGAAGATCGGTCCGTTCGCCGCCGGCCCAGACTGCGGACAGGGCGTCGCCATTCCGAGTGAGGCTGCTGATCGAGTGATGCATGGTCGACCTCCTCAGGTCCGTCGTGAGCGCGGCGGAGCACACCCGGCCACCATCGATTATCAGAGTGCGCCGATGCTGCGCGAGTCAAGCACCGAGCCCGAGGGGGATGCCCGGCGCCCGCTTGACACATCTCTCCGCTTCGGCGCACGCTGCGTGGCCAGGAGCCCTCATCGCGGGAGTGACGCGCAATGGACGATATGGCAAAGCCGGGCGGCCCAGTGGTGGGCTTCACCCGCATGGCGGACGGCACCCGCGAGGACTACGAGCTGCTCGACCATCTCGAGGAGGAGTTCGCCGCCGGCACCGCCGACCGGGTGCTGGCACACCTCCGCGAGCTGTCGGGTTCGCTCTCCGGCTACCAGGTCGACCGGCTGGAGCACTCTCTGCAGACCGCCACCCGCGCCCATCGCGACGGCGCGGAAGAGGAGATGGTCGTGGCGGCGCTCCTGCACGACATCGACGACCTGCTGGCCCCGCACAGCCACGGCGAACTGTCCGCGCTGCTGCTGCGCCCCTACGTGACCGAGCGAACCCACTGGATCGTCCGACACCACGGCCTGTTCCAGTACTACTACTACGCCCACCACGTCGGCGGCGACCGCAGCGCACGCGACAGGTACCGCGACCATCCCTGGTATCAGGACGCCGTGGACTTCTGTCACCGCTGGGACCAGTGCGCGTTCGACCCCGACTACGACACCCTGCCGCTCGAGTTCTTCGAGCCGATGGTGCGCCGGGTGTTCGCGCGAGAACCGTTCAGCCTGGCGCCGGGGGAGCGTTCCTGAGCGGACCGCGCAGCGGGTGGCCGCCTGCCGGGCCCTGATTGGCGCCGGGATCGAAAAACGCAGGCGAGTTTTCTGTTGAAACTCGCCCGCCCGCCTGCGCCATTTCTGACGTTGAAGATGCGCCAAAGCTGTCATCAGTAGTGCGCCATTTCTGACGCTGATACGATGCCGAATCTGACGCTGACATCTTTTCCGAAGCTCTCCCGACGGTTACCGTCCTCGTGCGGCTGCGCCCGACAACCCCCAATGCCCGTACCAACATGACCTACCAGCCCAGAATCGTCGACCGCGAACTCGCCGAGCGCCTGCAGGCCACCGGCGCAGTCGTGATTGAGGGCCCCCGGGCCTGCGGAAAGACCACCACGGCGCAGCAGATCGCCGCCAGCGAAGTGCGGCTCGACGTGGACGATGTGGCGCGACGCCTGGCCAGCCTCGAACCGGCCCGCGTGCTGGTCGGCAACGTCCCGCGGTTGATCGACGAATGGCAGCTGGAGCCGGCGATCTGGAACCACGTGCGCAGGGCGGTGGACGATCGGCGCCAGCCGGGTCAGTTCATCCTTACCGGGTCGGCGGTGCCGGCCGACGACGCCACCCGACACACCGGCGCCGGACGCTTGACGCGTCTCCGCATGCGACCGCTCTCGCTGTTCGAACTGGGTCATTCGTCCGGCGAAGTCTCGCTGGCGGGTCTCCTGGAGGGGACGCCCGCCAGAGCAGGCAGATCCGTAATCCTCCTCGATGACCTGGCGGAGCTGATCTGCGTAGGCGGCTGGCCCGTCAACCTTGGGCGCAGCACGCAAACGGCGCTCCGCGCCAACAGGGATCACCTCGACGAGATCCGGCGCCTCGACATCGTCAATGGCGACGGCAGAAAGCGAGACCCTGTGCGGGTGAGCATGCTCCTTCGGTCTCTGGCGAGGAACGTCGCGACGCCCGTGGCGACAGCGACCCTCGCCTCGGACACCGGCGAAGGCGTGTCCGCAATCAGGGAGCACACCGCGGCCGACTATGTTCGGGCGCTGGAGCGCATCATGATCGTGGAGAACCAGCAGGCATGGCCCACGCATCTGAGATCGAGATCGGTTCTGAGGAACAAGCCGATCCGGCACCTCGCGGATCCGGCTCTCGCCGTGGCCGCCGTCCGCGCCACGCCTGCCCGGCTGCTCCGCGATCTTGACTTCCTGGGGCTCCTCTTCGAGTCGATGGTGGTCCGGGATCTGCGTGTCTACGCCCAGGCCGCAGACGCCGAGGTGTTCCACTACCGCGAGAAGGGCGGTCTGGAGGTCGACGCGATCGTACAGGCCAACGACGGTCGCTGGGCGGCCTTCGAGGTCAAGCTCGGCGAGGGCCGAGCGGACGCGGGCGCCGCCAACCTGCTGCGACTGACGCAACGGGTGGACCCGAAGCACATGGGCGAGCCGGCAGCGCTCGGCGTGATCGTGAGCAGCGGCTACGGCTACACGCGGGAGGATGGGGTGAGCGTGATTCCGATCGGGGCGCTGGGGCCGTAAGAGAGGCGGCGCGTGGTGCCGGCTGGCTGGTTCATGTCAATCGCGTTCGCGAATACCGGGGATTGAATCTCCATGAGGATGGCGTTGCGCGCTCCGCCGTTCACCGATCGCCTTACCGCGTTCCAGGATGTCTCCCCACCGCTGTTGTTCCTCGATTTCCATTGCGGCTTGAAGGAAGCGCTGGTATTCCATTCGCCGCCAGCCGGGCACACCGAACCCGCAGTTTGACGCATCGAAGCGCCCTTGGCAGGTCTGTACGCTGAGCCCGCCGAGGTAGATCACCCCCGGCGCGGCGCCCCAGAGCCGTCCGGCGGCGTCTTGAGTCGCCCACGTGTCGAACGCCCAGGTGTCGCTCGGCGCGTATCGCGCTCCTTCAGCGTCCACGCGGCCGCGAAGGCGATTAACGCTCGGCGGCTCCGAATCGGCACGGATGTCCCCGATTCGCCGCCAAAGCGCGGGGTTCGTGAACCGGGGCTTGAACCGGGCGGCGGGTGTCGATCCCGAGGCTCGCGGGAGCACAGGTCCGCCCGTGGGCGACGGTACTCGCGCCTCGACGCCGGGAGCGGGTCGTGGATCGTCCGGCTCGGGTGCCGGCGAGTCCTGCATCTCGGCTTCGGCCGGTTCCGGCACGGGCTCCTCGGTTGCAGCCTGGGTTGATTCAGCCCGCGTGGCCGGTTCGCCGGAGATGATTCTCGTGATCCGGATGCCGGGAGGGACGTTGAATGGCGTGCGGGAGCCGGGGAGGTCGGGGGCCGTCCCTGCATTCGGGCTGGTTGCTGCGGGTGGGGCGATCCCGAGGGAGAAGACCAGCGCATGGATCGCGATGGAGGCCGCCATGGAGGCCACGAGGATCCGGCGGCTCTCCCTGCGCCGGGCATCTGCCGTTGCGGCCGCCCATGTGCGCGAGGCGCGGGTAGCTCCCGCGCGATCCGGTTTCCCTGGCGTCACTGCATGTCGCTCGTCCTCGGGAACGATGCTCGCACGAGGCCCGAGACCGAACCGACTGCCTCACGCGTTCGGTAACGATGTGACTCGCCTCGTGGTGCGGAGGTTGCCCGCTGCGGATGCGCTGCCCGGCGGGAGAATGAGTCTTCAGCTCGGCCAGAAGAACGGGATGCAGATCGAGGCCACGATCGCGAGCAGCAGGTTGAGCGGCCCGCCCACCTTCACGAAGTCCATGAAGCGGTATCCGCCCGGCGAGTAGATCATGACGTTGGTCTTGTAGCCGAACGGGGTGACGAAGGAGGCCGAGGCCCCGAACATCACGGTCACCAGGAGGGCGTAGGGGTTCAGCCCGGCGTCCTGAGCCACCAGGATGGCGACCGGGGTGAGCATCACGGCCGTGGCAGTGTTCGCCACCACGGCAGTCATGACCGCCGTCAGCAGGTAGAACGCCGCGATCATCCCGGTCTCGCCAAGCCCGGAGGTCGCGCCCACCACCCCCGAGGCGATCCAGGCGGCCGCGCCCGTCGATTCCATCGCCAGCCCCAGCGGGATGAGCCCGGCCATCACGAACACAACCAGCCAGTCCAGTTCCGCGTAGATCTCGTCGACGCGAACGCACCCGGTGAACACCATGAGCGCCACCCCCGCCATGGCCGACGTGGAGATGGGGAAGAGGCCTACGCTCGCGGCCAGCACCACCGCGGCCATGATGGCGGCCGCGAAGGCGGCGCGCGGCCGGCTGCCCACCGGGTGGTCCACCTCGGCCATCAGGATGAAGCCGGGTTCGTCGGCCAGGCGGTCGAGCGCACCCGCCTCCCCGCGCACCAGGAGGATGTCGCCCACCGAGAACTCCATCTGCGCGATCCGGTCTGTGACCGCGGCGCCGTGGCTCTGGACCCCGAGCACGGTCACGTCGTAGCGCTGGGCGAAGGAGAGGTCCTTGAGCGTCCGCCCCACCAGAGCCGAACCCGGCCCCATGATGACCTCGACCATGCGCCCCCCGACCAGGGTCTCGCTAGCCTCCTGCGGCGGCTTCCCCTCGGGCGTGTCAAGGCGCTGCGCCTGGGCGAGACGCAGCAGGTTGTCGGCCGCGCCCTGGGCGTAGAGCCTGTCTCCGGCCTCGATCACGCGCTCGCCCGCGGGGAGCGAGATGACCCTTCCATCCCGTTCGATTCCCACGACCACGACATCGAAGCGCTCGCCCCAGCGCAACTCGGCCAGCGAGCGCCCGGCCGCGGGCGAGTCCCGCGCCACGCGCAGCTCGGTCGTAAACCGGCGCACGCCGTAACGGCTGGACAGGTCCGGCGGCCGCTTGCGGCGGGGCATCTGGTGGCGCCCGATGGTGAAGAGGTAGAGCATCCCCACCGCCAGGCAGATCAGCCCCACCGGCGCGATGGAGAACATGGTCAGGTCGTCGTATCCGCGCGCGACCGCCTCCCCGTGCACGACCAGGTTGGTGGCGGTGCCGATGAGGGTCACCGTTCCCCCCATGATGGCCACGAAGGAAAGCGGCATGAGGTAAAGCGAGACCGGCTCGTCGGCCTGCTCGGCGAGCGCCGCGAACACCGGGATGAACACGATCACCACCGCGGTGTTGTTCAGGAACGGCGAAAGGAAGGCCACCAGCAGGCAGAGGATGAACATGCGCAGGGTCTTGCCGCCCAGCGGGGCCGTGCGCGCCCAGATGCCGATCGCCGCCACCAGCCCCGTCTTGCGCAGCCCCAGCCCCAGCACCAGCATCGCCGCCACGGTTACGGTGGCCTCGCTGGAGAGGCCGGAGAGCGCTTCCAGCGGCCCGATGATTCCGCCCAGCAGGAGCACCACGGGTACCGACATGGAGAGCTGATCGAGCCGGATGCGGTCCATGGCGAAGAGCACCAGGGCCGCCGCCGCAACCACAAGCACGAAAACGATTTCGTATGTCATGCGAGTATTCTAGCCCCGAGAGTCTCCGGGGCACACTCCGGCCCGGTCCCTGGAGTGTTTCTGGCCGAGGTTGTCGCGCGGATCGGGTTTCGCCGGCGCGCCGACGCGGTCAGCCCCGCAGCTCCCGCCACCTCACCCGCCCCTCGAGTACGGCGTTCCGCACCGCCCGCTCACGCGCGCTCAGGCGAGACCGGCCGGTCTTGACCTCCACGAAGACGATCTCGCGCACATCCGTCTCGCCGAGGCCGTCGAAGACGACGAAGTCGATGGGGCTCCCCAGGAAGCGGGCGTCCCGGGGATGGTATCCGAAGTCGTCCATGAAGGGGGCAAGGTGCTCGAAAGCCTGCCCGCGCGTGACCGCCGTGCTGCGCGCCACCGCGTCCTCGCGCGCCTCCCGCAGCCTGGCCGGCAGCTCCAGGCGCAGCCGGGTGTAGCGCCGCAGCACGATCGCGAGGACGAGGGCGGCGAGGGCGAGAAGGCCGCCCAGGATGGCGATCGCGAGGAGGTAGGGGTCGTTCACGGGAGGTCTCCGGGTTGGGGGCGGAGGAAGATACCAGGATTGCGGGGTTGCCGGGCGGAAAGGCCGGGGCGTAGCATCGGTGCAGCCCCGCCGGCGCGGTCCAGCCGCCGGCGCCCGAACTCCAGCCCGGAGTACTCCCATGCTGCACATCCTCATCGCCGCGGGGCTCGTGCTGGGCTTCGCGGTCGGGCTGCTCGCCGCCGCCACCGGTTCGGACGCGCTCATGGCGGTCGCGCTGGCGTCCGCGCCCATCGGCACCGTCTTCATGAACGCCATCCGCATGGTGGTGATCCCGCTGGTGATGGCGGTGATCTTCATCGGGGTGGCCAGGCTGGGCGACCTCCGCAAACTCGGGCGGCTGGGCGGTACCACCCTCGGCTTCTACTGGATCACCACCCCGCCGGCGATCGTGCTGGGGATGGCCAGCATGGCCTTCTTCCTGCGTTTCGCGCCCGACATCGCGATGCCCGCGGCGGGCGAACAGGCGGCCCCCGAAATCCCCGGGGTTGTCGACTTCCTGGTTACCTTGGTGCCGCCCAACCCCTTCGCGGCCGCCTCGGCGGGAAGCCTGCTCCCGCTGATCGTGTTCACGGCGCTCTTCGGGGCGGCCGCGGCCGCGCTCGGCGGGAAGCACAAGGAGCAGTTGCTCGCCTTTGCCGAGGCGGTCTCCGCGACCCTGGTCAAGCTGGTCTGGTGGGTGCTCTGGTGCGCGCCGCTGGGGGTGTTCGGGCTGGCCGCCCCGGTGACCGCGCAGCTCGGGTGGGACCTGGTGCAGAGCCTGGCGATCTTCGTCGCGGCCGTGCTCGCGGGGCTCGTCCTGTTCACCGGCGGGGTGTTCCTGGTGCTGCTGCGATGGGTGGGCGGTATCGGGCCGGGGCGCTTCGTGACCGGTGTGTTCGGGGCCACCTCCATCGCCTTCGCGAGCACCAGCACGGTGGCCGCCCTCCCGGCGTCGCTCCAGGAGGCGAGCGGGAAGCTGGGCGTGTCCGACAATGTCGCCGACCTGGTGCTGCCGCTGGGCGCGTCGCTCTACCGGCCCGGCAGCGCGCTCTTCCAGGGGGCCGCGGTGGTCTTCCTGGCGCACCTGTTCGAGGTGCCGTTCCCGCTCGCCGCGGCCGGCGGGGCGGTGCTCGCGGTGTTCCTGGTCGCGCTCACCATCGCGCCGGTGCCCTCGGCGAGCATCTTCACCATGGCGCCCGCCCTCGACGTCGCGGGGGTCCCGCTCGGCGGGCTGGGCATCCTGCTCGGCATCGACCGCATCCCCGACATGTTCCGCACGGTGACCAACCTGTGGGGTCAGATCACCACGTCGGTCCTGGTCGACCGCTGGGTGGGGGGAGGAGACGGGCCGCCTGCGGACGACTGACGGTTCGCGGACAGCCGCCTGCCCGCGAGCGTCTTGCGATTCGGCGAACGATCGCAAGGGCGCAAGACGGTTATCCGTTTGATCGCAAGATTGCAAGATGACCTACGGATCGAACGGAATACTGTAAGACGCATCCGGGTTCGGTTGTAAGACGTCTTGCGATTGGCCTCCAGCCCCCCCCTACATCCTCTGGCTAGCCCGCGAACTCCGCACCGCCGGCGTGCATTCCGGCCAGCGCCCACCGGTTCCTCCGAGCCCCATGATCAGCTCGCGGCGCTCGCGGCTCACCCGCTGATCATCCTCCGAAGCCAGGTAGACGAGCGAAGCCGCCAGCACCGCGTTGTTCTTCAGGTCGTCAAAGACGAGCTTGTCGAAGGTGTCGCGGTGGGTGTGCCAGGTGTGCGACCCGTAGTCCCATGACAGCGCGCTCAGGTTGATGCCGGGCGCGCCGTGGCAGACGAAGGAGGCGTAGTCCGAGCCGCCTCCGCCGGGGTTGCCCGGAAGCCTCAGGCTAACGTGACCGGAGACCTCGACCGGTACCCGCGTCAGCCATCGCGCGAGCGACGATCCCACCTCCGTGAACCCCTGCGCGGAGATGTTCACCACCCGTCCGGTGCCGTTGTCCTGGTTGAAGAGCACCTGCAGCCCCTCCACCACCTCGGGATGGTCCTCGCTGAAGGCGCGCGAGCCGTTCAGCCCCTGTTCCTCCCCGTTCCAGAGCCCGATGAGGATGGTGCGCTTCGGGTTGGGATACACGGCGGACAGGATGCGCATGGTCTCGAGCATGAGCAGCGAGCCGGTCGCGTTGTCGGTGGCGCCCGATCCGCCTTCCCACGAGTCGAAGTGGGCCGAGAGCATGACGTACTCGTCCGGAAGCTCGGTCCCCGGGATGGTGCCGATGACGTTGGAGACCGGCACCTCCCCGAGGTTCTCGGCCTCCGCGGTCAGCCGCAGCATCGGCTCCTGTCCGTTGGCGGCCAGGCGGTGGACGAGCCCGTAGTCCTCGCACCCCAGCTCGAAGGTCGGGGTTTCGCGGTTATAGGCGTTGAAGACGCGGGTCGTGCCGTACGAACCCGGCCAGAGCGAAGTCACGATTCCGAGCGCGCCCGCCTCTTCGATCTGTGCGTGCAGGTCGCGGCGGCGCGGGTCTCGCGAGCCGGTAGCGGCGAGGCTCTGGTTGAACGCCCGGTTGCCCGCCGTGCGTGCCTCGGCCATGGCTTCGTACGAACCCTCCTGGGCGAACTCGCGCCACTGTTCGTCCGCGCGGCAGGTCGGCTGCGGCAAGGACAGCATCACCCACTTGCCGCTCACCGTGCCCAGGAAGGCCTGCCAGTCCGCCGGCGAGCGCATTTCCGGGAGGACTGCGACCTCGCCCTCCACCGGCTCGCCCCCGGTCCCGGGGCTCCACGCTAGGATGCGCCCCTCCAGCGAGCGCACCCGCGGCGACACCAGGTCCACGTGGCTGGCCCCGCGGTCCCATCCCTCCCAGGTGCCGTACTCCTCGGTGCGGGCCTCCACTCCCCAGCCGGAGAGCATCGACACCGCCCATTCCTGGGCCCGTTCCATGTGCGGCGAGCCGGTCAGCCGGGGGCCGATGGCGTCCAGCAGCACCTGCCCCATGGGCTCGATCTGCGAGTTGTCCATCGCCTCGGCCCAGATGCCCTCGAGCACCGGATCGGGGACGGCGAGTCCCTGGGCCGAGGCTGCCTGCGCCGGACTTGCCAGCGCCGCGGCCGAGCCCAGGAGCATCCCCACGCCCCATCCCCGCATCGTGATTCGCATCGTCTTCATGTCAATCATCCCTTTGCTGTCCACCAGCCGTCTTCGGCCGTCTCCGCCGTACCCGGCGACCTCTACCAAACGATGTGGAACCTGCTCTGCCTGCGGAACACCCAGTGCCGCGCGCCTTCGGCGTCCAGGTAGGCCTCCTCCTCCTGACGGCAGCTGGCCGGCTTGCCGTCCCACTCCGGAATCGGAGTCGTGGCCTGCAGTTCGATCGAGTGCCAGGTCGAGGGCAGCAGCACCGCGTCGCCGCGCACCGGCACCCCCTCCTGTCCGTCCCAGCGCCCGATCAGCGGCCCCGCGCCATGCCCGTGGTCGCCGATGGGGTGCGTGTAGACGGTCCCGTTGATGCCCTCCTCCCGCATCTGCGCCAGCGTGTTGGCGAGGATCACGTTGCCGGTCAGCCCCGGCTCCATGTGCTCGAGCAGGATGTCCTGCAGGCGGTTCGAGTTGGCGATGCACTGCCGGAGCCCCGCCGGCGCCTCGGTTTCGCCCTCGCGCAGGACGTAGCCCAGGTGCTGGGTGTCGGTGTGGAGGTTCTGCGCAACCACCCCGAAGTCGGTCCAGAGCAGGTCGCCCCGCTCGATCACGGCCGGGCCGTCCGAAGGCACCTCGCCCGCCCGCTGCACGTCCACGTTGGCCTGGAACCAGACCGTGTAGCCCAGGTCGCGCACCCGCTGGCGCATCCACCACTCCACGTCCTCGATGGTGGTCTCGCCGGGGGTGATCACGGCGTTCGAGAAGGCCTCGGAGATGACCGCGTGCACCGTCTCCTCGATCTTCCGGTATCGGGGCATCATCTCCGGCAGGCGCAGCGCGATGTAGTTCATGGCCAGGCGGGGCTCGCGCTTCACGCGGCCCATCAGCTCCGGACCCAGCGCCTCCTCCAGCTCCTCGCGCTCCCCGGCGTGCAGGCCGTCGGAGAAGGCCCAGTCGGGGTCGATGTTGAGGACGATGTTCTCCGGATCGCGGTCCTCCACCAGCTCGCGCAGGAGCCGCCACTGCTCGTTGCCGACCAGCTCCGCGGTGGGCTGCGTGGGCGCCGGCCGCGTGGAGCGATACGCCTGGAAGACGCCGCCCTGGTCGGTCCCGCCGAGCGCCAGCCGCTCCACCGCGCCGTCGTCCTGACGCGTGAATACGTAGATGGAGCGCCGGCGGGCGGCGAAGGTGGTCGGCGATGTGATCGACCAGAAGACAGGATCCTCGGCGTACTCGCGCATCGACAGGATCCACATGCGCACGTCGTATTCCGCCATCAGCGCCGGCAGAATGCGCCCGATGCGCAGCTCCAGCCACTCCTGCTGCTCCGCCGCCTGTTCGCGCAGGGAGGGCAGGGGCTGAACGCGGGCCGGGATGTCTTCCGGGACATGGACCGGCTTCTGCGCGGCCACATCGGCCGCAAGGGCGGGGGCGAGCGCAAGCAGGAAGAGCAACGCCCCGCCGGAGCGGCAGCGCGCGCGTGCATCGAATGTCATGGCTTCATCCTCCATTGCGGTTGCGGGCCTGCCAGTCCACGGTCGCCACCGACGCCAGGTTGACGATGTCCTGCACCGCGCATCCGCGCTCCAGGATGTGCACCGGCTTGGCCATGCCCAGCAGGATGGGACCGATCGCGTCGGCGCCCCCCAGGTGCTCCAGAAGCTTGTATGCGGCGTTGGCGGCCGAGAGGCGCGGGAAGACCAGGATGTTGGCGGGCCCGGTCAGGTGGGTGAACGGGTAGACCTCGCGCAGCGCAACGGGGTCCACCGCGGTGTCGGCCTGCATCTCGCCGTCGATCTCCAGCTCGGGGTCGGCCTCGCGCACCAGTTGCACCGCCTGCGCCACGCGCCGGGATTCGTCGTGCGGGGCCGAGCCGAAGTTGGAGAAGCTCACCATCGCCACCCGCGGCGGGATGCCCAGATCGCGCACGAAGGAGGCGGTCTGGAGGGCGATGTCGCGCAGGGTCTCGGCGGAGGGAGCGATGTTCACCGTCGTGTCCGCCAGGAAAACCAGATGGCGGTTGCGGAAGGCCAGCATGTAGAGGCCCGCCGCCCTCATGTCGCCCTTGGCCCCGATCACTTGCAACGCCGGGCGCAGGATCTCGGCGTAGTTGGCTTCGATGCCGGCCACGATGGCGTCCGCCTGCCCCTCCTCAACCATGCTGAGCGCGAAATAGATGGGCTTGTAGAGGTTCCACTGGGCCTCCGCCAGGGTGAGGCCCTTGCGGGCGCGGCGCTGGAAGAGCCTTTCGGCGTAGTCGTGGCGGTCGTCGGGACGCTCGGCGGCGTAGACGACCTCGACACCGGTCATGTCCAGCCCCATCCAGCCCGCCTTCTCGGCCACGCGCGGCGGACGTCCCAGCAGGATGGGGCGGCAGGTGCCGGCCTCGGCGAGCTCGGCGGCGGCACGGATCACGTCCTGGTTGTGGCCCTCGGGGAAGACGATGCGCGCCGGCTCGCGGCGGGCCTGCGCGCGGATGCCGGTCATCACCGCGCGTCCCGGACCCAGCAGCGCCTGCAGGCGGTCCAGATACTCCTCCAGGTCGAGTTCCTGGCGCGCCATGCCGGTTCGCATGGCCGCCTCGGCGACCGCGGGCGCGACGTGGAACAGCACCCGGTGGTCGAAGGGTTTGGGGATCAGGTAGTCGCGCCCGAAGTGGATGTCTTCGTGGCCGTACGCGCCGCGCACCGCCTCGGGCACCTCCAGCCGCGCCAGCTCGGCGAGAGCCCGCGTCGCGGCGAGCATCATCTCCGCGTTGATGCCGCGCGCGCGCACGTCGATCGCGCCCCGGAAGATGAAGGGAAAGCCCAGGACGTTGTTGACCTGGTTGGGATAGTCGGAGCGTCCGGTGGCCATGATGGCGTCGTCCCGAATCGCGGCCACGTCCTCCGGCAGGATCTCCGGATCGGGGTTGGCCAGGGCGAAGATGACGGGATCTCGCGCCATCGACGACACCATGGCGGGCGTCATGATCCCCTTCACCGAGAGCCCGATGAAGATGTCGGCTCCGTCGAGCGCCTCCTCCAGCGTGCGCAGTTCGGTCTCGACCGCGAACGGCGCCTTGTACGCGTTCATCCCCTCCTCGCGGCCCTTGTAGATCACGCCGCGCGAGTCGCACAGGACGACCTTGGCGGGATCCGCGCCCAGCCGGCGCAGGTGGCGGGCCGTGGAGATCGCCGAGGCGCCCGCGCCGCTGAAGACCACGCTCACGTCCCCGATGCGCTTGCCCACCAGGTCGATGGCGTTGAGCAGCGCCGCCGCAGCGATGATGGCGGTGCCGTGCTGGTCGTCGTGGAAGACGGGGATGTCGAGCTTCTCCTGCAGCGCCTGCTCGATGACGAAGCACTCGGGCGCGGCGATGTCCTCCAGGTTGATGCCGGCCACGGTGGGGCTCAGGAGCTGGCAGAAGCGGATGACCTCCTCCGCGTCGCTCGAGTCCACCTCGATGTCGAACACATCGATGCCCGCGAAGCGCTTGAAGAGCACCCCCTTGCCCTCCATCACCGGCTTGGCCGCGAGCGGCCCGATGTTGCCCAGCCCGAGCACCGCGGTCCCGTTCGAGACCACCGCGACCAGGTTGCCGCGCGCCGTGTAGGTGAAGACCTCGGCGGGATTGGCCGCGATCTCGCGGCAGGGCTCGGCGACCCCGGGGGAGTACGCGAGGGTGAGTTCGCGCTGGGTCGAGAGCGACTTGGTCGGGACCACCTCGATCTTGCCGGGGCGGCCGTCGGTATGGTAATCGAGAGCCTGCTGGCGCCGGTCTGCCATATGTATGCGTCTCTGAGTTGTATCGATGTAGATCAGGGTTTCGGAACATTAAGCGCCCAAAGCTGGATGCGCTCGAACAACGATGCAAACCCCGGGGCTGGCGCGTCGAGGGGCGAAGCAGCGGATGGGGCGTAATCGCGACGGGATCGTTACGGAGCAGGCGCCGCCCGGTTCGGCCGCCAGCGAGGCTACGAACCTCCCGAAGATCCCTCGCAGTACGCCTTGACCGCGTCCATGTCCGCGGCAATGGCCTTGCGGACCATGCCCTTCATCAGCGGCACCATGAGTCGGGCGGCGAAGGTCAGAGGCGTAGCCTCCATGACCAACGTCAGGCGCGTGTTGCCGTCTCGGGCTGCCGCAACCGTGAAGACCGTGTCCCACTTCACCCCACCGGCCTCCGACAGAAACCGCACCCGCTCGGGCGCTGCGAACTCCGTGATCTCGAGCTCGACCGTAGCCTCCCGCCCGCGCATGATGCGGGTTTCGCGGAAGCGGGTGCCCAGGCCGGTCCGGGTGTCGGACACGAACTCGACGCGCTCGATGTTCTCGACGGCGCGCGAGAACTGTCTCACGTCGGCGACCGCTGCGAAGACCTTGTCGGCGGGCGCGGCGATCGTGCGCTGTATCTCTGTGTGGCTCAAGGCTCTTCCCTCGGTTTCATTTCCCCTCGCTCCCCGGTCTCGGGAAGAACTGGTCGATCAGCACCGGGTTCCCGTCCGGATCGACGACCACGATGTGCGCCGGCCCCGTGCCATCCGGATCCGTATCCGTCGACATCTCCACGCCGTCCGCCACCAGCGACGCACGGATCTCCCTCACGTCCGTGAAGATCTCCGGCCGCGACATGTCCTGGGCCAATCCGGGGTTGAAGGTAAGGATGTTGCCCTCGAACATCCCGTGGAAGAGGCCGATGATGGTGCTGTCGTTGACCATGATCAGGTATCCGGTGCCGTCCCCGCCGGTCTGCCGGAAGCCCAGTTTTTCATAGAAGGATTTCGAGGCTTCGAGGTCCTTGACGGAAAGGCTGATTGAGAAGGCGCCGAGTTGCATGGGAGGGTCCTGGAGTGGAGTAGGATGGTCGTGTTCGGAAAGAGGATGCGGTCCCCGTCGCGTCAGGGGATGATCGGCCTCGACGCCGGATCCCCGAGGTGGCGCCTGTAGAACTCAACCATGCGCCGGGCCGCGTCGATCGCGCTCGACCTCCGCCATGACGAGATGACGTGGCCCTGATCCAGATACGACGCCAGCTGCGCGGGCTTGCCCAGCCGCCGGAGCGCGCTGAAGAGCTTGCCGGCGTCGTGATAGGCCATGTCCTCGGTTCCGTGCACGATCAGGACCGGTGTCGCGATCTTGTCCGCATTGTAGTACGGCGAATTGTCGAGATAGCGACGCACGTCGGCCCAGGGATGGGTGCCCATGCGCGCCTGCCCGCCCTCGCTCCAGGCCAGGAAGAAGCCGCCGCCGTCGACGTCGATGCGCCCGTAGGTCCCGAACAGGTCGAAGATGCCGGAGATGGGCACCGCCGCGCGGAAGATGTTGGTGCGCGTGATGATCGAGCCGGTTCCGTAGCCGCCGAACGACTGGCCGGTGATCGCGAGGCGGTTCAGGTCGACGTAGCCGAGTTCGGCGGCGCGGTAGACCTGGGGCAGGAGCACGTCGACCATGTCGCGGATCGGGTTGCCGGCCTGCTCGTTGGGGCCGAGGGTCAGGTCGCAGAGCACCACCGCATAGCCGCGGCTGGTGAAGACCAGGTTCGGCACCGTGAACACGCTTCCGCCCCCGAAGTCGGCGGCCCGGCGGGTGATGTCGCTGCCCGGGTACATGGTGACCAGGGCGGGGAGGCGGTCGCCCCGCGTTGCTCCGGGAGGGAGCAGCACGGCGGTCTTGACGGTGGCGAGCGTGCCGTCGTGAAGCGGCACCGTGGTCTCGAAGACCTCTGCGGTTCCCACCTCCACATCGTCCAGGCGCGGATCGATGTGCGAGATGCGCTCGCGGGCCGAGAAGTCCGCGTCGAAGCGGAAGATGTTCGACGGCGTGCGCATGTCCTCGTACTGTCCGACGATGAAGTCGTGGCTGCCGCCGGACGTCAGGTTGACGAGCCGCGCCCGCGCCTTCCAGAGCACGCGGCTGTCGTCCGTGGCCGGATCGTAGCGGAGGATGGCCTTGTCGCCGGTGGCGCGTTCCGTCACGAGCACCGAAATCGACTCGTCGTCCGGCTGCCACGCGGTGCGCTCGTCGGCCTTGAGGACCTGGTCGTAGGTCCAGCGATCGTCGTCGAGGGCGAAGGTCGTGGGCGGGCCGCCGTCCAATGGAACCACGGCGATCGCGCGCGGGCGCGGGTCGCCGTACCCCTGGTCGTCGATGACGTCGACACCCATCACGGCCGCCCGGCCTTCGCGCGTGAATGCGAAGACGGTCGGGGCGACGTCGCCCAGTTCGGGGGCAAGGGGCACGGGGGCGGCGGGCGACCCCGAACGCAGATCGAGCAGGTGCAAGCGCTTGCCGTCCAGGTACACCAGGCGGTCGTCCGACGGGTGCCAGGCGTAGCTGACGCCGAAGTAGTCGTTGCGGGTGAGCGGCACATTGCGCACGACCGGAATCGGTTCGCCCCCCGCCGTGGGAACCACCGCCACATCCATCACCGTGGACTGGGTGGTGTCGCTCTCCGGCCGGAAGGTCGACAGGTATCCCAGCCATCTGCCGGAAGCCGAGAGGCGCAGGGTTCCCGCCGGGATCTCCGCGTCCTGCGGGACGAGCACGCGCGTCTCTCCGCTGGCGGCATCGATGGCCTTCACCGCCACGAGGTGCTCGCGCGCATAGTGGTCGGTCATGGGCGTGGGCGGCGGTGCTTCCGCCTCCGGGGCCGCCGCCGTCTCGCTCCCGCTGCGGAGCACGACCACCCCCGCCGGGTTATCCGCCCGAGCCTCGGCCGGCCTTACGGGGTTGCGGAACCGCCCCTCGGGAGCAAACCCCACATACAGCGTCGAACCGTCCGGACTCCAGCGGGGCTCGTCGCCGTGCCACAATTTCGGCTTGACCGGTTCATCGGAGAGCTTGCGCGAGATGCCCGCCGCAACGTCGTGAACCCACAGCTGCGGCAGCCCGTCGGCGTCCGAGAAGAACGCGATCGCCGTGCCGGCGGGCGACCACACCGGCCGCCAGCAGGCCCCACCCGGGCATACCTCGACCGTGCGTCTCGTGGCCATCTCCGTGTAGCGGATCGTCGCCCCCACCATTGAACTCGGCGTCCCGTTGGGCTGGTAGCGCTCGTCCAGGTTGGCCGTGGTGTCGGCGGGAGGAACCCGCACCTCGTATGCGACGAAGCCCCCGTCCGCCGAGACCGCGAACTGCGTGTCCCAGAGGAAAGCCGCCATCCCGAAGGCGAGATCGTAGGGAAGGGCTCCGGGGGGATCGTCAGCCGGAGACTGCTGGGGAATCGCAGTGGCCGCGGTCGGGAAAACCATTGCGGCCACGAACGCAAGGCGGACGATGGTGTTCATCGGAGTTCCTCATGCTCATGGAGTCGCTTCTCCCGCCAGCCGCAGAACGCGCCGCGGGACCGGCCTGGAGATAGTCGAGCTTAACGCCCCGCCGCCCACCTCGCCCATACGCGAGGGAAGCGGGCAGCCAACAAGCCGCTGCTTCTCCTCCTGGCGCTCGGCCGGGTTGCGCGGGGAGAACCACGGCTGGCTGGCTGCGTGACTGGACCGGATCGCAGATCAGGCGTCACATTCTCGCCAGCCCATTCGTTCTCGCGGACAGTGACAGCAACACCTCTGGATGGAGTCGGCTACCTTCATGACCCGCGTTCCGTCGATGGCGCGCACCGCGCTGGCCCTTGCGATCGGGCTGACGGTCATCCTGGCACCGGCCTGCTCGGATGACCCGCTCGACCCCGGTCCCGCCGAGGCCGCGATCCCCGAGCCCCCGGACCCCGGCCCGGGCGACTCGATCATCGTCCCGCCGCGCTCGGCCTCGGCGGAGGCCGCCGTCGTGGAGAAGAGCAACGTCTTCGCCTGGGATCTGCTCGCCGCCGCGATGGCCGCCGATCCGGAAGAGAACGTCCTCGTCTCGCCGCTCAGCGCCTCCATGGCCCTCGGGATGGCGCTCAACGGAGCCCGCGGCGCCACGTACGATCAGATGCAGGCCACGCTCGGATTCGCGGATGTCGCGCCGGACACCATCAACAACGGCTATCGCGGCCTGATGACGAGCCTGCCGGCGGCGGACTCAACCGTGAACACGCAGATCGCCAACTCCGCGTGGTATCGGGACGGATTCGAGGTCGAGCCGGCCTTCCTGAACACGGTGCGCGCGTTCTTCGATGCCACGGTCGCCGGGCTCGACTTCTCCAGCGCCTCGGCGGCCGACACCATGAACCAATGGGTCTCGGAGAAGACCAACGGACGCATCGAGAGCATCATCGAGCCGCCCATCGACAGCCGCACGGTGCTCTTCCTCATCAACGCGGTCTACTTCAAGGGTCCATGGCGGCACGCGTTCGATCCCGAGAGGACGAACGATGCTCCTTTCCACATCGCTGAAGGCGAGTCCGAGTCGATCCCGATGATGGACCAGACCCGCGAATTCCCCCACGGCCGGGACGACAGCCTGCAGATCGTGGACCTGCCATTCGGCCAGGGGGCTTTCGCGATGACGGTCCTGGTCCCCGTAGGCGGGAGCAACATCGACGACGAGATCGCCTCGATGGATGAGATGCGCTGGGAGAGCATCCTCGAAAGCCTGACCACGGGAAGGGTGCAGGTGATGCTCCCCAGGTTCCGCGTCGAATACGACAAGAGCCTGAAGGAGACGCTCCAGTCGCTCGGCATGACGGACGCCTTCATGCCAAATGTGGCCGACTTCACGGGCATCTCCGCGACTCCCCCTCCGCTCTACATCTCCGAAGTGAAGCAGAAGACTTTCGTCGAGGTGTCGGAGGAGGGCGCGGAGGCGGCCGGCTCCACCTCGGTGGGGATCGGGGTCACGAGCCTTCCCCCGTCGGTCATCGCCGACCGCCCGTTCGCCTACCTGATCCGGGAGCGCGAGTCGGGCGCGATCCTGTTCGCGGGCGTGCTGCGGAGACCGCCGGACGAGGGATAGGCGACTCCGCTCCCGCATTCCTTGAAAATCCTCACTTGCACTGCGGATTTACAAGGAATATTGTAGGCGATGCTGATCGACCGCCCCACACCCGCCAAGCACATCCACGAAGCCCTGGAAGTGCATCCCTGCGCCGCGCTGACCGGTCCCCGCCAGTGTGGCAAAACGACGCTTGCCCGGCAAATCGCCGCCGACGCCCGGGGAAGCACCTGGTTCGATCTGGAAGCCGCCGTCGACCGGCAGCGCCTGGTCACGCCTGAACAGACTCTGGGGCGACTGCGTGGGCTCGTAGTCATCGACGAAGTCCAGCGGATGCCCGCTCTCTTCGAAACCCTGCGGGTGCTGGTCGACCGCCCGGACAACGATGCGCGCTTTCTCCTGTTGGGCAGCGCATCCCCGGAACTGGTGAAGGGCGTGTCGGAGTCTCTCGCCGGGCGCGTCGGGCTCGTCGACCTGGGCGGTTTCGGCCTGAATGAAACGGGAACCGATGCCTGGCGAACTCTTTGGGGCCGTGGCGGCTTCCCGCG
Source organism: Gemmatimonadota bacterium (assembly GCA_022823365.1). Classification (GTDB taxonomy): domain Bacteria; phylum Gemmatimonadota; class Gemmatimonadetes; order Longimicrobiales; family Gaopeijiaceae; genus BD2-11. The sequence goes on along the minus strand of JAJDXG010000049.1, from coordinate 21,318 downwards.
CGCGTTCCTCGCGCGCAGCACCCGGGCATCATCGCTCTGGAGGCGCAACTTCGTGCGCACGTTTCTGGAGCGGGACATCCCGCAGCTTGGCATCACCATTCCGGCCGAGAGCCTGCGCCGCTTCTGGACGATGATCGCGCACTACCACGGGCAGACCTGGAACGCCGCGGAGTTCGCACGGGCCCTCGGATCGAGCGAAGGCACCGCCCGGCGCTATCTCGACATCCTGGCGGGCGCCTTCATGCTGCGCGTGCTGCCGCCCTGGTTCGAGAATCTGAAGAAGCGCCAGGTGAAAGCGCCGAAAGTGTACGTCCGCGACACGGGCCTTCTGCACACCCTGCTCGGCATTCCGGGAGAAGATCAGTTGCTGGGTCACCCCAAAGTCGGGGCCTCGTTCGAGGGATTCGTGGTCGAGCAGCTGGTTGGCGCGCTGGAGACGCGCGACGCGTACTACTGGGCTACCCACGCCGGCGCCGAACTCGATCTTCTCGTTCTCCGGGGAGGGAAGCGATACGGTTTCGAGTGCAAGTTCGCGGACGCCCCCGGCACCACGCGGTCGATGCGGGTGGCGCTGGAGGATCTCGGGTTGGAGCATCTGTGGGTCGTGTATCCGGGCGATGAGGAGTACGCGCTCGACGACCGGATCTCGGTAATCCCGGTGGCGGAGGTCGGGACGCGGGCGGGCGGCATCACCCCGAAGGGTTGGTAGTCCCGGGATCCTGTATTATATTGTATATATCATTATATATCTATATATAGATGTTGTATATATACTCCAATGATATTATTTGGCCGTAACAATAGAATATGAGGCAACAAGATGAACCGCACCGTCGTCGCTCTCATCGAAGCGGAATACCAGCGCTACAGGATCCTCGGGGAGCGCGCGTTCCGCCAACTGGACGCCGAGCAACTCGTCGCCGGTTCCGAGCACGCCATCTCGATCGCGACCATCGTCTGGCACGTCGCGGGCAACCTTGAATCCCGGTTCACCGACTTCCTGACCACGGATGGGGAGAAGCCGTGGCGCGACCGCGAGTCGGAGTTCGAGGCGCGCGACGTTTCGCCGGCCGAGGTAGCCGGGAAGTGGGACCGGGGCTGGGGCGTGCTCTTCGACACGCTCGCGGAGTTGACCGACGACGACATGGCCTCCGGCGTGACCATCCGCCGCGTTCCCCATCGCGTGGACGAGGCCCTCTTCCGCTCGCTGGCCCACGCCGCCTATCACGTGGGCCAGATCGTCTACCTGGCCAAGTCCTTCCGCGGCGACGACTGGGAATACCTCAGCATCCCACCCGGGCAATCCGAGGCCTACAACGCGAATCCGATGCTGGAGAAGTCTTTGACGTACGCGGAGAATGTCAAAGGGGACGAGTGAGGATGTTCGGGACGGGACTGACTTGGATGTGACCGAGAGCATTTTTCGCCAGGCGGGGGTAGAACGAGGTCGGAAGGAAAGGAGTTCGCCGCTTGCTCGTTCCGGCGGCCCGCCACGGGGGTGGATCAAATGTTCGGAAAGTCCACCACGGCAACTCTGCCGCTGACGGTTGCCCTCGCCAGCTGGCTTGGCGGCTGCGGATCCCCCGATTCCCCGAGGGATCTCACCACGCTGCAGGACAGCACCGCCATCGTCAACATCCTCGAGAGTGCGGCAACGTGCGGTAGCTGCATCACCGTCGACCGCGTCGTGACCCTGGGCGACACGATAGAGCCGGGGTACATCGACTGGTCGATTTACGCGGCGGTTGATGACTTGGGCAACTACTGGGTGGGAATGCCGAGGGAATCCGTGGTGAAGGTCTGGGATGCGGAAGGGAGTTTCCTGAGGCAGGTTGGTCGCAGGGGAGACGGACCCATGGAATTCCGGCGTCCAGCCCCGGTCGGCACCGACGGCGAGGGACGGATGCGTGTCGTCGACCTCGCTAACGGACGGGAAACCGTTGTGAACGCCGACTTCTCGTATCATTCGGACAGGTCTCTCTTCCCGGGGTCCTACCAGGTCGCCGTACCGCTCAGGGCGGACGGGAGATACCTGGTGAACACAAGCAGGACGACGGCTGGGTCGGAGGGCGTGCCGCTCCACATCGTCGAGGGGTTGGACATCCTTCATTCGTTCGACCAGATGGAAGGCATTGAGGGTCCCGGCTTTGCACCTCGGGTATTGGCCGTCGACCGGGAGGCGCGCATCTACAGCGCTCGAGAAGTAGGCGACTATCTCATCCGGGTATGGAGCGAGAGTGGCGCCAGGATCCTGGGGCTCAGAGGACCCAGGCTGAACGAGAGGGAGGCCTCACGCGGGGCCTGGTCTCCCGACAATCCGCCATACAGCCGGATCTTCGCGATGCAGGTCGACGGCGAACACCGGCTCTGGGTGCTCGCTCACGTCCGCAGGGATGACTGGCTGGATCACCTGGAGGAGCGGGTCATGCCCAATGGGGGGATCGCCCATGTGCCGACCGACGATGACTGGGGTTACGTTTTCGAGAGTCGCATCGACCTGATCGACCTCAACAGCGGCTCGTTCATCGCCACCCGCCGTCACGATGCGCTGCTCGAGGCCTTCGTCGGGGACGGGCTGGTCATCGAGACGGTGGAGAACGAACGGGCCTACCCCCAGTTGGTGGTCTGGCGGCTCGGCTTCGACTCAAGCAGGTAGGTCACCCTCCCGCCTGGGCGACGCGCCGCGCCATCCACTCCACGTACGACATGCGCGTCATCCCTCAACGGGTGCAAATCAACCACCTGATGGGTGATAATCACCCACCTCGTGGGTCGATTGCACCGTCGAGAGATCAGGCCGAACGCGGAGGAGTTGCCGCCCTCTCGGACGCGATGTGCCGGAACGTGCGCGCCAGCCCCTCGCGCAGGGTATGCGCGGGCGACCAGCCCATCGCGCGGATGCGCGCCGTCGAGAGCACGCTGCGCCGAAGCTCGCCGGGACGGGCGTCCCTGTGGATCCGGCCGGGGCGGACGCCCGCGATCTCTTCCAGGAGGGTCGCCAGCGTGTTCACGCTCGTCGCCTCCCCGGTGCCCACGTTGAAGGCTCTCGCGTCGATGCCGGCGCCGTCCTCGAGCGGCATGTCGGCGGCGATCAGGTTGGCAGACGCCACGTCGGCCGCGTAAACGTAGTCCCGGGTCTGTTCACCGTCTCCGTAGATCACCAGGGGCTCGCCCGCGAGCAGGCGACTGCAGAAGATGGCCACCACGCCCGCCTCCCCCGCAGGGTCCTGCCCGGGGCCGTAGACGTTGCCGTACCTGAGCGCCACGCAGTCGAGGCCGTGCACCTCGCGGTAGTAGTCGAGGTAGTACTCGCCCGCGAGTTTCGACACCCCGTAGGGAGAGGCCGGGCGCTTGGGAGCGCCTTCGGGGGTGGGATACACCTCGGGCTCCCCGTAGACCACGCCTCCGCTGGACACGAAGACCACGCGCCGGGTCCCCGCCGCGCGCGCCGCCTCGAGGATGTTGATGAGGCCGGCGATGTTGACCCTTGCGTCGGCAATCGGATCGGCGACCGAGGCGCGAACGTCGATCTGCGCCGCGTGGTGATTGATCAGGTCGAAGCCGCCATCGCAGATGAGTTCCCGGGCGCGGGGGTCGCCGATGTCCATCTCTACGAACTCGGCGCGGGAGGGAACGTTCGCGGATTGCCCCGAAGAGAGGTCGTCCATGATGGACACCCGATCGCCGCGCGCGATGTGGGCGCGCGCGACGTGGCTACCGATGAATCCGGCGCCGCCGGTGATCAGGACCTTCCGGCTCACGCGCGATAACTCCAGTGCTGATGGTGGCGTCTGGCTGCGGGCGATGGCCTCGTCGGCGAAGCCCCCTCTGCCAAGTGTTGCAAAACTCAAAAGGCAACATTTTGTTGCATAAGTCCATTTGCAACGCTCCACGGAGGGTAGCCGAACATATCCCATGCACGGGCGGACCTCGGAGGCGCGGCCGGAGGGGTCCTGAATCCACCCCTCACCCTCGTCATCCTCGCGGCCGGCAGCTCCACGCGGTTCGGCCGCCTCAAGCAGCTCGCGCCCATCGGCCCGGGCGGCGAGGCCCTCCTCGACTACGCCCTCTACGATGCCGCCCTGACCGGCTTCACGCGCTTCCTCCTCGTCATCCAGGAGACGTTGCGCCCGGACTTCGACGAGCATCTTCGCGAGGCGGGACCCCATCTCGACATCCGCTACGCGTACCAGCGGATGGCCCATCCGGGACTCGTGGATGATCCTCCAACCGGCCGGATCCGCCCCTGGGGTACCGGATTCGCGGTCCTGACCGCGGCCGAACAGGTTGATGGCCCCTTCGCGGTCTGCAATGCGGACGACTTCTATGGGCGGGGGGCGTACGCGGCGTTGGCTGCGGCGATGCGCGGCCCGGGTCCGTCCGGCGCCGGCTCGCCTGCCCGCCGCAGGACCTCGCCCACTCACGCCATCACCATCGGCTACCCCCTCGAAGTCACCCTGTCGGAGAGCGGGGGCGTCTCCCGCGGCCTCTGCGAAATCGACGAATCGGGCGCGCTCCGGCGGCTGACCGAGGGGCTGGAGCTCCGCCGCGCCGGAAACCGCGAAGGAGACCGCGCCGTGGGCCGGGACGTGGCCGGCCGGCCGCTCGACGTGTCCCTGCAAACCCCCGTCTGCACCAACCTCTGGGGGTTCCAGCCGGACATCCTTCCGCCCCTGCGCGACCTGTTCGCCGCATTCCTCGCTTCGAGACCCGGGCTCGACCGCGAGTTCTACCTCTCGGAGGCCGTGAACGACCTGATCGCGGCGGGCCGCGCTAGCTGTACCGTGCTGTCCACCCGCGAGCTGTGGCTCGGCGTCACCTTCCCGGGCGATCATGCGGGAGTGGCCCGATCGCTGCGGGGGCTGGTAGACTCGGGGGTCTACCCGATGCGCCTCTGGGACGGCGGGCCGAGCCTTTGGGACGCCCGGCCATCCCCTTCCTCCCGCGACGCCCGGCCCATCCGCCGGGACGCGTCGTCATCCTCCCCCTCCCGCGACTGAAAGCGAATGCAACTCACCACGCTCGACTGGATCGTCATCGCGCTCTACGGGCTGACCGCCCTTGCCATCGGCCTCCGCTTCGCCCGGCGCGCGGGGTCAGGGGCCGACGAGTTCTTCCTTTCGGGGCGGAAGCTGCCGTGGTGGCTGCTGGGCACGTCGATGGTCGCGACGACCTTCTCGACCGACACGCCCAACCTGATCGCCGACTTCGTGCGCGGGGGCGGGGTCGCGCAGAACTGGGCGTGGTGGGCCTTCCTGATCACCGGGATGTGCACCGTCTTCTTCTACGCGCGCCTGTGGCGGCGGTCGGGCGCGCTGACCGACATCGAGTTCTACGAACTGCGCTATTCGGGGCGCGCTGCGGCGTTTCTGCGAGGGTTCCGGGCACTGTACCTGGGCGTCTTCTACAACGTGATGATCATCGCGACGGTGACGCTCGCGGCGACCAAGATCGGCGGCGTGCTCCTGGGGCTCGATCCGCTGACCACGGTCCTGATCGCGGGCACCGTGACCATGATCTACTCCGCGACTTCGGGGCTCTGGGGAGTCGTCGTGACCGACCTCGTGCTCTTCGTCGTGGCGATGATCGGATCCGTGGCGGCCGCCGTGTTCGCGTTGCGCCAGCCCGAGGTCGGGGGGCTCGCGGGGCTCGTCTCGCACCCGGAGCTGCAGTCGGCGATGAACTTCTTTCCCGACTTCTCCGACTGGAGCGTCGCCGCGGGAATCTTCATCATCCCCATCGCGGTGCAGTGGTGGAGCGCGTGGTATCCGGGGGCCGAGCCGGGGGGCGGAGGCTACGTCGCGCAGCGGATGCTTGCCGCGAAGAACGAGAAGGAATCGATGAAGGCGACGCTCTGGTTCAACGTCGCGCACTACGGGCTCCGCCCCTGGCCGTGGATCATCGTGGCGCTGTGCTCGATGCTCGTGTACCCGGAGCTCTCCGACATCCAGGCCCGCTTCCCGGACCTCGATCCCGGGCTGGTGGGCAATGACCTGGCCTATCCGGCCATGCTGGTGTTCCTGCCCGCCGGGCTGCTCGGGCTGGTGGTGGCGTCGCTCGCGGCGGCGTACATGTCCACGATCAGCACCCAGCTCAACTGGGGCTCATCCTACGTCGTGAGCGACTTCTATCGCCGCTTCGTGAACCCGCACGCGAGCCAGCGGCGGCTGGTGGCGGTGGGACGCCTGTCGACCGTCGGGCTGATGGTCCTGGGCGCCTTCATCGCGCTCCAGCTCGACACCGCGGGGCAGGGGTTCCAGATCCTGCTCCAGATCGGGGCCGGAACCGGGCTCATCTTCCTGCTGCGCTGGTTCTGGTACCGCGTGAACGTGTGGAGTGAACTGGCCGGAATGACGATCTCCTTCCTGGTGGCCGTCTACTTCGCCTGGGTGCACGGGGCGCTGGGACTGGCGCCGCTGCCGGCCTGGACGCAGCTCGTGATCGGGGTGGCGGTAACGACGGTCGGCTGGCTCGGGGTGACCTTCCTTACGGCGCCCGCCGATTCGGAGACACTGCAGGGCTTCTACGACAAGATCCGGCCGATGGGCGCTGGATGGCGGCGGGTCGTCGACGTGGGCGACGGGCCGCGCGAGTCGGGGTCCGTCACGGCGGCCTTCCTCGCCTGGTTCCTCGGGTGCGTGCTGGTCTACGCGGCGCTCTTCGGGACGGGATATCTGCTGTACGGGCAGGGCCTGGCGGCGGTGGTAGCGCTGGCGATCTCGGCGGGAGCCGGAGTGTGGCTCTTCCGGCTGTTGCCGAAGTTGGGCTATTCGGATTGAGCTGGCGCGTCACCGCCCCCGGCCGCGTCAACCTGATCGGCGAACATACCGACTACAACGGCCTGCCGGTCTTCCCGATCGCCATTGACCGGGACATCCGTGTCGACTTCCGGGTGCTGGACGATCCGGTGGTGCGGCTGGACAGCCCGTCGGCCCGTTTCGCGCCGTTCGCGTTTCGGCTGAAACGTCCCATCGAGGCATCGGCCCAGGGAGACTGGTCCAACTACGTGCGAGCCGCGGCTCGGGGCCTGCTCGAGCACGGGATATCGCTGGACCGAGGAATCGAAGGGACCGTGTCCGGCGATGTTCCCATCGCGTCGGGGCTGTCGTCGTCGTCGGCGCTCGTGGTGGCCTCGGCGCTGGCGTTGCTGAAGGCGAATGGGGTGACGCTTCCACGCCTCCAACTCGCCGCCCTCATGGCGCGCGCCGAGCGCTTCGTCGGCCTCGAAGGGGGCGGGATGGACCAGGCCGCGTGTCTTCACGGCATCGCCGGACACGCCCTCCGCATCGAGTTCGACCCGTTGCGGGTGACCCCGGTACCCGTGCCCGACGGGTGGCGGTGGGTGGTGGCGTCGTCGCTGGTCCGGGCGGAGAAGTCCGCGGGCGCGCGGGAGATGTATAACGAGAGGGCGCGGCAGTGCCGCGAGGCGCTGGCAGCCTCTGTCGGTGCCGCGTCGGGAGGCGGGGCGGCCAAGTCGCGCAACCGAGCAGCGAGCACCGCGACTACCTACCGCGACCTGGTCTCAGCGGACGACCCCGACGGCCTTCTCCGCGATGCCCGCCGCATCCTCTCCCCCGTGCTGTTTCGCCGCTTCCGCCACGTGGTCACGGAGGGCAGCCGGGTGGCGCTCGCCGAGCAGGCCATGAGCGACGGCGACCTGCACCGCTTCGGCCGCCTCATGGTGCGCTCGCACGAGAGCCTCCGCGACGACTACGAGGTGAGCACAGATGAGCTCGACGCGATTGTGGGAGTCGCACGCGAGGCGGGGGCAGCGGGCGCACGGCTGACCGGCGCCGGTTTCGGGGGCTGCGCCGTGGCGCTCTGCGACGACAGCACCGTCGAACCGGTTATGGAGGCGCTAACCGCGCGGTTCTACAAGCCACGCCTGGGCGGGCCACCCACCACCGACATGCTGTTCGTCGCGAAGCCAAGCGGAGGGGCAGGGGTCCAGGAGAGGTAGCCTCGCACCTCCGGTGGTGCGACTGGACAGCCCGTGGCGTGTTCGCGGGCCTCGCGTTTCAGCAGAAGCGTCCGACCGGCGCCTGTCAGGGCTTCACCAGCCGCAGAACCTGCGGATGCTCGACATCGTTGACGTCACGCCACACCCCGAACACTTCGTCGGCGCCCACCCGCATCAGCTCGAAGCGCGCCGGTGTGACGACGACTCCGAGCCACACTCCCGACAAGTCCAGCACGTACCACTTCTGCGGTTCGTCGCGCCGGGCGAGTCCAAGATACTCGCCCGCCCACACATTCCCGTCATCCATGATCATGCGTTGATAGCCCGGCTTCTCGCTGGGCACGGGCAAGCGAGCCATCATCTCCCGGATGAAGGGACTGGGATCGGATCCCAGCCATTCCTCCCTTTCACGGTCTATCTCCGCGCTGGACACGGTCAGCGAAACTCCGGGAATGCGCGCGATCAGGCGCAGTTCTCCGGTCCGGCCGTCGACGATCGAGTACTCCAGCGCTTCGGCCGTGCCCATGGCGATTCTTCCCTCGCCGTCCGGCACTGCGTGGGGCAACCGACCCATGATCGGGATGTCGTCCCCCTCGGTAACGGTGAAGTTCTCATAACCGGGAAGGCTCGTGACCGAGTCACTCGACATCCGGTCCTCCGACAATCGAACGATGGTGACCGGAGGGCGCCGCAGGCCCGCGCTTCGCCTCTCCTCATCCGTGCCGGGCGCCAGATCCAGTCCCCAGACCACGTCCGAGGGCACCGGGTGCCGAAGCGGAGAGACCCCCTCCGGCATCCGAAACGAGGAGACGAGCCCCGATCCCAGGTCGAACTCCGCGCCGCTTCCCCCCGGTGCGCGGTCCAGTGCCACGAGCCGCCCGTCGGGCCTCGGGACGACGGTCCAGAGAGAGCGAAACTCGCCCGGCCCTTCGCCCGGCCCACCGAGGGCACGGACGAATCGCCCCGTTGCATCGTAGATCCGGACCTGCTGGGACGCGCCGTCGGCAACGGCCAGATCGCCGGATCCCGCGCGCAACACATCCCTTACGCGAAAGAAGGCGTGCATTTCGCCCGAGCCGGCCTCGGCCAGGTCGAGGATCGGTTGCTCCTCGACCCGCCATGCATCACGCGCGCCCCACAAAGGCGCAGCCGATTCGACGATCGTTACCCCGAGGCTGTCGCGCGACGTGTTCGTGGAGACGGGGGCGGCCTCGCAGCCGCCAGCCGCCGTCGCGGCCATTGCCAGGATCGCGCCCCGGACGTACCGCCGCCGCTCTCGCCGGAATGCGCCGAGATCCAGTCTTCGCTTCATCGCTTTATCACTTCCCGTTTTCGATTGTCGTCCCGTCTCAATATGCGACCCACCGCAATAGGAGCCATGAGACGGTCCTCGAGCGCGTCATCGCCCTCCTGCCAGGCGATCCGCGGAGGGGCTCAGCTTCCCGCCCTTCGCGTTTCAGCTGAAACGTCCCATCGAGGCGGTGGACCGGGGCGACTGGTCCAACTACCTGCGAGCTACGACGCGGGGGCTGAAGACCCGGAAGACCGGCCCATCCAGCCATGGCCGCGCCCGCGATCCGGACTTACGCTTCGTCCGCTTGCCACCTGGACCCTGTGCCAGCATGTTTTCGTTCCCGGAGGAGACGCGAGATGGACACGACGATCATCGGCATGCTGGCGACCGCCGCGGGCACCACGATTGCTGTCGTGGCGCTGGTGTCGCGGACCATCGGGAATCTACAGCGCCATATGGACGAGAGGCTCGACAGTCTGCGGAGCCATATGGACAACAGGCTCGACGCCAATCAACTGGCGCACGATGCCATCGGCCTGCGGATTGACGGCGTTAGCACCGAACTCGGCGGACGGATCGACGGCGTTGGCACCGAACTCGGCGGACGGATCGACGGCGTTAGCACCGAACTCGGCGGACGGATCGACGGCGTTAGCATCGAACTCGGCGGACGGATCGACAGTGTTCGCAAAGAACTCGGCGGACGGATCGACGGAGTTCGCACCGAGCTCGGCGGGCGGATCGACAGTGTTCGCACCGAGCTCGGCGGGCGGATCGAGGGGTTGGAGGTCAGGCTGGCCCGGACCAGCGACGACGTGGCGTTCATAAAGGGCCGGCTGACCGCACACCCGGACGACTGACGCTCGTCCAGGGCGCTGGGTCCTATTGGAATATCGGTCTGACCGTCGAAGCATCGGAACGGTTCCGGCCGCTCAGGAGACGACATCATGCCGACACGGCTGGCCGGAGGCGCATCCCCCAGCAGAGGATGAAGCCATGAGGCTGCTCTTGATAGCCCTGGTGGCCTGCGGCTGCGACCCGGCGGGGATCGACTACGATTTTCCGGGGCCCTTGGCGTCTGATGTTCCCTTCGAGATCCCCGCGATCACCGCCGGCGATTCCGTCGTGGTGGACGTAGGACCGCTGTTCTGGGGCGAGGGGGCGCTCAGGTACATGGTCGCCTCGGGCGACACGACCGTAGCGAGGGCCAGGATGAACAGCGAGAGGGGCCAGACCCTCAAGGTCCACGGTCTCGCGCCTGGGAGCGCCCGGGTCAGCCTGATGGCCACGCATTCCTACGTCTACGGTCCCCCCTTCGACCGGGGCTGGTCCGCGACCGGCAGGTTGGCGACCCGCACGACAACCGTCGAGATCGTCCAAGCAGGGGGATGAGATGGTCCGCCGCCGGTGGGACTTCCGCGCAACGCAAGTCGCCGGGCTCCCGCTGGTCGCCGTGCTTCATCCGAGGAACTCCTCCAGGGCTTCCCGCGCTGCGGCCTCGATCGCCCAAGGAATGTCGGAGTCGCGAAGCCCCATTTGACAGGATGGTGCGTTCGCCCATCGACCGCGCGCCGGCGTGAACCGATGGGACCGGCGGCGAGTCTGGGTCCGGGCGCAGCTTCGGCGCATCGGCCCGCTCAACCCGCTTCGGCGCGTCCGCCAGCATCCTCCCCTTCCGCGTGAAGAACAGCACCGTCCCGTCACCGTTCACGGACACCTTGATCCGTCCCTCGTGAACGGCGCGATGGTGCCGCCGACAGAGCAGCAGCGGGTTCCCGAGGCCCGTCTCACCCCCATCGGCGCAGTGCTTCACGTGATGCGCCTCGGTGAACCTGCACCCACACCCGGGGAAGCGGCAGCCGCGGTCACGCTCCGCCAGCGCCCGTCGGATGTGCGGAGGAATCGTGCGCGTCCGGCGACCGACGTTCAGCACCGAGCCATCCTTCGCGTGGACCATCGCGACTACCGCCGCGTCGCAGGCCATGCGCCGCGACGTTTCCGGGGAAACGCGGATCCCGTCCAGATCCGAGCGTCCGGGCTCACGGTCCGCCGCGAGGGTTGCCGCATCGCAATGGACCATGACCTGGTAGCGCTCCGCCCGGGTGCCGGATTCGTCCCCCCCGAACCCCGCCGCCAGCGCCCGCTCTGCGAGCAGTCCCACGGCATCCGCCCGCCGCTGCTTCGGCTCAGGGCGCGCGTCGCCGGCCTCGCGGCCGACACCCCTTCCACTTCCTGCTCCGTCTCGGGCATCGCCCTCGCGCCGGAACAGCGCATCCGATGCCGCCTCATCGCGCGCGTGAGCACCGCCCCGACTTCCGGCTCGAGCACGCGAATGTGAATTCGGGCACCTCGGTCCTGCCCGCAGGGAAACTGCGCACTGAGATCCTTTCAATGGCAGAATGGGACAGCGAATGTGAATTCGGGCCGCCGCGCTCTGGCCCGGAGGGAGCCATGCCCTCGGAGCCGGCAAATGACGGAATCGGACGCGCCAATGTGAATTCGGGCGACCTGGCTCCGGCCCGCAAAGACCCGCGCGCCGGAATCCTGTCGAGCCTCTCTACACGGGACCCACCAGTTCCAGCGCCGCCAGCGCCAGCACCTGCGTGCTCGCGACGAGGTCGTCCACCGCGCAGGACTCGTCCGGCTGGTGTGCCTCCTCGAGGGGCCCGGGACCGTAGGCCACGCAGTGCTCGATGCCGGCGATGCGGGCGAAGTGCTTCTGGTCGTAGGTGCCGGGACTGGCCACGAGTTCCGCAGGACGGCCGCGCACCGCTTCCACCGCGCGGGACAGGGCGGCCACGAGCGGAGACCCGGGCGGTGCGGCGGTCGGGTGGACCACCATGCGCTCCTCGATGGTGAAACGCCGTTCTGGGTCGTCGTCTTCCACCGATCTGACCAGGCGAGCGATGTCGCCGCGGACCTCGTCGAGGGATTCCTCGGGGATGAAACGGCGGTCGACGGTGGCCACACAGCGGTCGGCCACGCAGGGCGACTGGGTCCCTTCGTCGGCCTGCCCGCCGGTGATCGCGTTGACGTTCAGGGAGGGGCGCCGGGAAGGCTCCGGCACGATGGGCAGGGCGGAAATGCGCGTCGCGAGTTCGGGGGCGAGCCGGGTTCGGAAGGCTTCCAGAAGCGCTCCCATGTCCTCGATGGCGCTACGGCCCAGATGGCTCATGCTGCCGTGGGCGGTGTGGCCGTGCGCGACCACATCGAACCAGTAGACGCCCCGGTGTCCCAGGCACACGCGGGTGGGTCCGAACGGCTCGGGGATGATTGCGTACCGGGTTTGGTCGCTTGAGATGATCCCGGTTTCGCAGAGGTGCGCGACCCCCGCGAAGCCGCCGCTCTCTTCGTCGACGGTGGCGCTGATGTCCACGGCTCCCGCGAGCTCGACGCCCGCCCGCCGCAGTGCCTCGACCGCGAAGACCGCGGCGGCGATCCCCGACTTCATGTCCGACGCACCCCTCCCGTAGATGCGCCCGTCGCGCACCAGGCCCGAGAAGGGGTCGACCGTCCAGCCCTCACCGGGCGGAACCACGTCGAAGTGGCCGTTCAGGTGGAGGCGCGGGCGTCCCCGAACGGCCGGCCCGCGCCCGACCACGTTCACCCTGGGATACTCGGCGGTGTGCTCGGGGCGCCCCTCGGCCTCCACGTACTCGACGGCCAGGCCGGTTGCCTGCAAACGCCGCCCGATCAGCTCCGCGCAGTCCCGGTAGCAAGCTCCGGGAGGGTTCACCGAGGGGATCCGGATCATTTCAGCCGTGAAGGCCACGATCTCGTCCCGCGCCGCCTCGACTTCGGCGAGGACGCGGTCTTCCCGGCGGACGCGAGGCGGTGGGCTGGCGTGGTTCATGCAGGTTCAGGAGGCTGGAGACCGGAGGCTGGAGGAAACGGAGACGGGGCGTGTGGGCGGCCGCAAGCCGGGTTGCCCGGCGGGCGTGACCCTTACATTGTGCCCCGCTCCTTCACCACACGAAACCCCGCGGGAGACCCGTCATGACCACCATGTTCAGCCTGAAGGGACGCGCGGCCGCGATCGTCGGAGGCGGTTCCGGCATCGGCGAGGCCGTCGCCGTCGGATGCGCGGAGGCGGGCGCACACGTGTCCTGCCTCGACATCGACGCGGCCGCGGCCGCCCGCACCACGGCGACCATCCGAGCGGCCGGGGGCGAGGCCGTCTCCGCCCCCCTGGACATCCTCGACGGCGCGGCCGTCACCCGCGCGTTCGAGGACATCACGGCTGCCCGCGGATCCCTCGACGTCGTGGTCTGCACCCCCGGCGTAAACGTGCGCAAGCCCCTCCTCGACTACACCGACGAGGAGATCGACCGGGTTCTCGGCCTCAACCTGAAGGGCGGGGCGCACGTCATCCAGGCCGCGGGCCGGATCATGAGCGCGCAGGGCTCGGGTTCCATCATCCTCTTCAGCTCGATCCGGTCCGTGGTGGTCGAGCCGGGCCAGAGCATGTACGCCGCCACCAAGGCGGGGATCGTGCAGATGGTGCGGGTCGCCGCGGCCGAACTCGGGCCCAGTGGGGTGAGGGTGAATGCCGTCGCGCCGGGCGTGATCGACACCCCGCTCACGGCGCCCATCAAGGACCACCCGGACTGGTACGGCGCCTACGCCGCGCGCAACATCCTGAACCGCTGGGGCAGCGCCCGGGAGATGGCCGGCCCGACGGTCTTCCTCGCGTCCGACGCCGCCAGCTACGTGACCGGGTCGGTCCTTTTCGCGGACGGCGGCTGGACGGCCATCGACGGGAGGTACACGCCGCCTTCGGGCCGACCCTGAGGCCCGTGGCCGCGGTGCGAGCCCCCAACGATCGCGTGCCGCGTCAATGAGAGAGGGGCTGCCGGGGCGCCTCCGAGCCATGGTCCGGCTCCGGTGTCCGCGCTGTCTGGACGGCGCGGTCTTCGAAAGCCTCTGGAAGATGCATCCCTCTTGCCCCTCCTGCGGGCTGCAATACGAGAGAGAGCCGGGCTACTTCACCGGGGCCATGTACTTCAGCTACGGCTTGGGTCTGGCCGTGTGCGCGCCGCTGGGTGTGGTCCTGATGGTATTCGCGGGCTTCTCGGCGAATCAGTCCATCCTGACGATGGCGGTGATGCTTCCTCTGCTGGTTCCGCTGTTGTTCCGCTACTCGCGAGTCCTCTGGATGCACTGCGACCAGCTCCTGGATCCCAGGTAGGGATGCTCGCTCCCCTGTTCGCCGGTGACAACCGATAAGGAAGTCACGTACGTTGACGGATGGCGCTAGACCGGATCGATCTCGCCGCGTTCCTCATCTTCCTCGGCATCGTGGTGGGCGTGTCCCTCTACGCGGGTCGCAGGGAGGACACGACGGCCGACTACTTCCTGGCCGGCCGCAACCTGCCCTGGTGGCTCATCGGCATCTCGCTGATCGCGTCCAACATCTCCTCCGAGCACTTCATCGGCATGTCCGGCGAGGGGTTTCAGACGGGACTGGCCATCGCCGCCTTCGAGTGGATCGCGGCCATCGCGCTCGTCTTCGTGGCGCTCGTGCTCCTGCCCAGGTTCCTCCGGGCCGGCATCTACACGCTCCCCGAATACCTCGAATTCCGTTTCGGACCGACGCCGCGCGTCATCATGGCCGCATATTTGATGATCGTCTACGTCGTTGTCGGCCTGGCCGGAATCCTCTATGCGGGAAGCCTGGCCCTGACGAGCATCTTCGGCCTCGACCTGACGGCCGGGGTCTGGGCCATCGGCCTGCTCGCGGGCGGCTACACGATCTACGGCGGGCTGAAGGCGGTCGTCTGGTCCGACATGCTCCAGGGCGTCGCGCTGCTCGGGGGAGGGGCGGTGCTGTTCTTCCTGGCCATGGAGGCGGTGGGCGGATTCGGCGCCTTCCTGTCCACGAACGAGGACAGGCTCCACCTGATGCTGCCCGCCGATCATCCGACGCTCCCGTGGACGATCTACCTCATGGGCATCTGGGTCCCGAACATCGCCTACTGGGGACTGAACCAGTTCATCTCCCAGCGGGCGCTGGCCGCGAGGAGCCTCGCCGAGGGCCAGAAGGGCGTGATCTTCGCGGCGTTCCTCAAGCTGCTGATCCCGTTCCTGATCGTGATGCCGGGGATCGCGGCCTATCAGCTCTATGCGGACCGGATCGCGATCGGAGATCAGGCATATCCCACGCTCATGGCCGATCTGCTGCCTACGGGCCTTCGCGGCGTCATGTTCGCGGCACTCTTCGGGGCGGTGATGAGTTCGCTCGACTCCATGCTGAACTCGGCGTCCACCATCTTCACGCTGGACATCTACTCGCGCCACGTCGTGAAGGAGGAGCTCGAGCCCCGCAGGGCGATTCGCATCGGCAGGGTCGCGACCGGCGTCTTCGTCGTTATCGGCTGCCTGCTGGCCCCCCAGCTCGCATCGGTCGGGGGGATCTACGAGTACATGCAGCGCGTCTGGAACTTCATCTGGCCGGGCATCCTCGCCGTCTTCCTCATGGGGATGATCCTGCCCAGGGCCCCCACGCGTGCGGCGACCGTGGCGCTCCTGATCGGCCCGGTGGCGTACGGGCTGCTGACGGTGGTCCTCGATGTGTTCTTCGACTCGCAGGCGTACCTGAACGCCGCGGCCGGGGCGTTCGTCCTTTCGAGCCTGGCCATGGCTGTCGGGTCGCGCGTGCGCCCGCTGGAGGAGGCCCGGCCCCTGCCGCAGTCCGATGCCGTCGACCTCGCACCCGCGCCGTCGGCGAGGTGGGCGGGCGCGGTCGTGGTGATGCTGACGGTGGGGCTCTACGTCGTGTTCTGGTAGAGGCGCCGACGCTTCTTCGGCGCTTCAGTCCCCTGCAAACCCGACCCGGACATGACTTCCATCGCAGAAGGGCTTGTTCTCCGAAGCCCCACAGCGACAGAGCGCGATACGTGTGTCCTTGAGCAGGATCTCGCCCTCGCGCGTGACGATCTCCAGGTCACCGCGAAAGTAGACAGGACCGTTCCGCTCTACGATCGCGGTATTCCGCTCGGGCGTGGGCTCCGCCCGTTCGCCGTCGCTTCGCTCCAGATGCAGAGCACCGGTCGGACACCTCATGATGACCTGGAGGAGTTGTTCCGCCTCGGCGCGGTCGGGATCGATCCAGGGCTTGCGGCCCGGGTCGAACACATCGGGCAGGCCGTGAACGCACTCGGCGGCGTGGATGCATCTCCTCACGTCGTAACTCACGGCCGCTTTCTCGCCGGAGTAGTGCAGAGTCTTCGATTTCATCGGTTTGGCCCTCTCGCGCAGTTGTGACCATCTTTCTACGTGACTCCGGGCCAACAGGTCCCATCGCGCCAGAATAGCTGGAGCGCCGAACCAGATGGACGACTCAACCGACCCGGGTCGCGCACGCGATACCGGATCCGCCGCCTCCGACGAGGAAGCCGGCTTCGATATCCTGGACGATTTTCGGCGCTTCTCGCAGAGGGACGACATCTTCTGCCGCTCGTTCTGGGATCCGGAGGTGCGCACGCACCGCTCGGACATGTTCTACGAGACCTACCGCACGCCGAAGCTGACCTGGCGGTCCGCCGACGGCTTCACCCAGCGTGACTACGCGCTGCGCAACGCGTCCTGGCATGTGACCGACATCTTTGCCGAGCTGCGTGGGGACGATGACCGCCGCGAAGGGTTCCTGGATCCGTACACGGCCGTTCGCGAGGGCCCGGGCAGCACGCTGGCGGTGGAATCTCCCGAGGAGGCGGCGCGCGAGATCAAGCACGCCGCAAAGACGCTGGGCGCCGATCTGGTGGGGATCACCGGCAACGACAAGCGGTGGCTCTACACGCACGCCTACAGCCGCGAGAACGAACACGAGAAGCCGCAGGAGATCTCCACCGATCTCGGAAACGTGATCGTGATCGCGCAGTCCATGGACCGCGAAGTCCTGAGCACGGCGCCCTCCGCACTGAGCGGCACCGCGACGGGAGCCACCTACTCCCGCGACACCATCGTGCTGCTGGCCATCGCGCAGTACATCACCAATCTCGGCTACCGGGCCGTGGCGAGCATGAACGACTCGGCGCTGGCCATCCCCCTCGCCATCAAGGCAGGGCTGGGCGAGTACGGGCGCCACGGCCTCCTCATCACCCGCGAGTACGGTCCCCGGGTACGGCTCGGCAAGGTCTTCACCGACATGCCGCTCGCCCACGACCGGCCCGTCCGGTTCGGCGTGAAGGAGACGTGCGACATCTGCCGCGCGTGCACGAACGGCTGCCCCGCGAAGGCCATCGACGACGGCGAACCGTCCACCGTGGTCCACAACCGGTCGAACATCCAGGGCATCCGCAAATGGACCACGGACGCCGAGAAGTGCTTCCGTTTCTGGGCCAACCAGAACACCGACTGCTCGATCTGCGTGCGCGTCTGCCCCTACAACCGCGACTATCGCGACAGGTGGAGTCGAGTGTGGCGATGGCTGGCGGGCACGCGCCTCAGGCGACTCGCGCTCTGGCTGGACCGCGTCAGCGGGCGCGGCGAACGGCTGAAACCGTCCGGTTGGTGGAACACGACGCGGCGAAGCGGTGGCTGACGCGATGATGGACGACGATTCGGTCTGAATTGGCGTCGTCCTCTCCGAGCTTCGAGCCTTGACCGGACATGGAAATAGATTTATGATTTTATCATGTCCGGTAATAAGAGAGGAGGTACACTTCATGACGAGGAAGCGTAACCAGCACGTTGTCCCAACGGAGGGCGGATGGGCAGTCAAGCGGGCAGGTAGCTCTAAAGCAACGAAGGTGTTTCAGACGCAGCAGGAAGCCATCGAGAGGGGGCGTGAAATCGCAAGGAATCAACGGTCTGAGCTGTTGATCCATGGACGTGATGGGAGGATTCGGGAGAAAAGCACGTCTCCGCGAGGATGGTGAGGGAAATCCTGGCCCTCGCTGCCGCGCATCGCGCGGAGTTGTTCGAAGAATGGGAGCGGAGTCAGAACGGATGAGTGGCGCAAGACCTTTCAGCCACATGGCCTTTTGTGGGACAGTGGAAGATTGCTTGCCGGACGTTGAGCTTCGCTCTCTGGCAAGACAGCTGGCCGCTACCGCCCACACTGGACCGGAGCCGAGCCTGGTCGTGGCTCTGGCAAGCGAGCTTATCGGTCCGAACCGGCTCAGGTTGCCGACGTGGGTGGATACGGAGACACGCTACCTGGTTGTCCTGGATGTGCCGGAGCAGGCAGTACTTCGTCTCGCTTCGATGCTTCGACTTCACAAGCCGGATCAGCGGCTGCAGGTGTGCCGCGACCCCACGGTTGTGAAGCGTCTGGTCATCGCGCTCAAGCGACCGGCCCCGTGGGAGGGCATCCTTGATGCCTATATCCTTGAGGACTCTCTCGTCGTAGTCCTTGGGGACATGAGCGCAAGGCAGTTCCCGATCAGAAAACTGCCCCGGGTAGGCCGGTTTGAGCCACCAGCGCTCCGCAACTTCGTTATCGACTCAGCCGGTTCCTACTTGTACTGGCCCGACCGCGATGTCCACATGGGCCCGTCCCAGATGCTGCAGGCAGTCGATCCCATGTACCTGGCTGACGTGGAAATCCGCCGGTACCAGATGGAGAACGTGTCGCAGGCCCTCCTGGACATGAGGAATGATCGGCGACTGAAGCAGAGAGAGATCCCGGGGTTGTCGGAAAGGCATGTCCGGCGACTGGAGAAGGAGGAAGTGCGTCTTACGGTCGAGGCGGCGACCAGGTTCGCGTGTGCCTTCGGGTTGACGCTATCCGAGTTCCTGAACGAACTGAGTGAGCGAATAACCGCCCTGCGAGGGAGTGTGCTGATCGTATCGGCCACGGGACGAGGTGGAGAAGTGGAGCCGCTGACTGGTTCGTGACCCGACAAGCCCCGTCAGGGCCCGTCAGTACCGCGCCGGCCCGGCTCACCGAAGCCCGAGCGCGACGAATTCCGGCGGATGCTCCCTGCCGCCGATGGCCACGACGATGAACTGCTTCCCGCCGTGCATGTACGACATGGGGCCTCCCGTCGTGCCCGCGTCCAGCTCCGTATCCCAGAGCACCTCTCCCGTGGCCTTGTCGTATGCGCGGAAGCTCCTGCCCCACATGTTGGGCTGGACGCCCCCGAACACTCCCTGGCCTCCCTCGCCCATGAACAGGAGCGTCTTAGTGACGAGCGCCACGGGCCGGCTGGCGACGCCGAGCGGCGGGACGTCCACACCCTGAAGGCCGGGGTGATCCCTCGGGCCATCCCCGTTCGCCTTCATCCAGACGTGCTCGCCCCGGTTCATGTCGATCGCCGTGATCCGGCCCCATGGCGGCTTGGTGATCGGCAGCCCGTCGATGTAGGGCGCGTCCCGATTCGGGCTCCAGTATTCCATCTCCGATGTCGGGGCGGTGGCCTTCACGAGACGGTAGACGCGCGGGATCGTGTGGGCGAACGCGAAGTACAGGCCGGTTTCGGGATCGAACGCGCCCGTGTTCCAGTTTCCCGCCCCCCAGGAGCCCGGCACCATCAGTGTTCCCTTCTTGCCGCCCGGCTCTTCGCTCACGAGCGAGGGCGGGGTGAAGATCGGGCCGATGACGAACGAATCGGCGACGGCGCGCGCGCGGTCCCGGAGACCGGGGAAGTCGATGAGGTCGTCGAGGGTCAGGCCGTGCCTCGCGAACGGCGGCGGCCTGGTCGGAAATGGCTGTGTCGCGGAGGTGTGCTCGCCCGGAACCGTGGACTGTGGCACGGGACGCTCCTCGATGGGCCATACCGGCTCGCCGGTGACACGGTCGAAGACGTACAGGAAACCCGTCTTGCTCGGCTGCATGACCGCCCGGATGCGGCGCCCGTCCACCACGATCTCGCCCAGCGTCGGCGGACCCACGGTGTCGTACTCCCACACGTCGTGATGCACCATCTGGAAGTGCCATACCCGCTCCCCGGTCGCGGCGTCGATCGCCACCAGGCTGTTGGAGAACAGGTTGTCACCCGGACGATGGCCCCCGTAGTAGGCGGCGGTCGGGGCCGAGAAGGGCACGAACACGAAGCCGAGTTCCTCGTCCGCGCTCAGGCAGCACCATGCGCCGAGGTCGCCCGATTCCTTCCATGAATCGTTGCCCCAGGTGTCGACGCCGAACTCGCCCTCCCGCGGCACGACGTTGAAGGTCCAGAGCAGCTCGCCGCTCCGCACGTCGTATCCGCGCAGGTTCTCGGGCGCGTTTCCCTTCCAGCGCATCCCCGAGTCGCCTGCTCCGTCCAGCACGCCCGCGACCACGATGACATCGTTCACGACGATGGGACCGGAGCTCCAGCTGAATCGCTCGGCCGAGGCCGGGACCAGGTCGACCCGCCCGCCGTCGCCGAAATCGGGATGGGCGCGGCCGGTCTCCGGGTCGAGAGCGTAGAGGTAGCCGCCACGCACGTGGATCAGGCGCCGGTCGGAGCCGTCGGTCCAGTAGTCCATCCCCCGTGAGGACCGGCCCCGGGCCTCCTCGATCGTCCGCGGGAACGGCTGCTGGATCCAGAGCGTCTCTCCGGTCGCCGGATCGAAGGCTTCCGCAAGACCGACCCCGTTGGGAGCGTAGAGCACGCCGTCGATGAGGACCGGCGTCGCTCTCAGGTAGCCCGAGATGCCCAGGTCCGGGAACGACGCTGTCAGGGCGGGATCGACCGCGGGGCGGCGCCACAGGATCTCCAGGTCCCCGACATTGTCGCGCGTGATCTGATCGAGCGGGGCATACCTCGTGAACGCCTTGTCGCCTCCGAAGTAGGCCCAGTCGACCGAGTCGGCGTCCCCGCCGCCGAAGGGGGGCTCGCAGGCCCCGAGCCACACGACGAGAGCGAGCCAGCCCGCTCCCATCCAACGCGGACGACATGGCATGAGCGCTTCCTCGGGTTCTGGTCTTGCCTGACACCGGTGGGCGGGGGGAGTTTGCATGAAAACTGACATCCCACGCCATGCCGCGCGACCTGAGCAACCGGAGAGGCCATGTCCACGAGTGAGGATTGCGATCTCGGCATGCACCGGGACATCACCCGGCGCGACTTCGTCAACGGCGTCGGGGTTGCCGTCACGGGCTCCCTCATCGCGCCGGGATGGCTGTCGGCGCTCG
>JAJDXG010000034.1 GCA_022823365.1 Gemmatimonadota bacterium | reverse complement strand
GAGTCCGAGGATCTCCTCGGCCTCCGGAGTGGTGGGACGCCTTGTTTCCATGCGCGTTCCGGCTAGGCTTTCTGAGGATGGACGATGACGGACAACTCCTCTGGAGGTTAAACCCGATGCCGTTCACTGCGATAGATCCCGCGACCGGCCGGCGCATCAGGGACTACCCGGAGATGTCCTCCGGCGACTACGCCCGCGCCGTGGCCGGCTGCCAGAACGCCTTCCTGGGCTGGCGCGACACCCCCATGGCGGAGCGGTCACGGCTTGTGGGGAGCCTGGCGCCCATCCTGAGAGAGCGGCGCGACGAGTTCGCCGACCTCATGACCCGCGAAATGGGGAAGCCCGTGGGGGAAGCCCGCGCCGAGATCGAGAAGTGCGCGACGGTGTGCGAACACTACGCCGAGCACGCTCCGGGCTACCTCGCTCCGCAGCCGGTCGAGACCGAAGCCCGCCAGAGCTTCATCACCTTCCAGCCCATCGGCATCGTCTTCGCCATCATGCCCTGGAACTACCCCTTCTGGCAGGTCTTCCGCTTCGCCGCGCCCAACCTGATGGCGGGGAACGGGACGCTCCTCAAGCACGCGCCCAATGTGCCGGGGTGCGGGCTGGCCATCGAGGGCATCTTCCGCGAAGCCGGCTTCCCCGAAAACCTCTTCCGCGCGCTGCTCATCGACCACGACCGCGCCGCCGAGCTCATCGCCGACGCGCGCGTGCGCGCGGTGACGCTGACGGGCAGCACGGCCGCCGGGAAGACGGTGGCCGCGACCGCGGCCGCCCACGTCAAGAAGTCCGTGCTGGAGCTGGGGGGCAACGACCCGTGCATCGTGCTCGAGGACGCCGACCTGGAGCTCGCCACCCGCCTGTGCGTGACCAGCCGCCTGATCAACGCCGGGCAGAGCTGCATCGCCGCCAAGCGCTGCATCGTGGTCGAGCCCGTGCTCGCGGAGTTGCGCGACCGGGTGGTGGAGGCGATGGGCGCGGCGACCTTCGGCGATCCCTTCGATGAGGCCAACCGCATCGGGCCGCTGGCGCGAGAGGATCTGCGCGACCGCCTGCACGATCAGGTGCGGGGGAGCGTCGAGGCGGGCGCATCCCTGCTGGTGGGCGGCCACGTGCCCGGCCGGCCGGGCTGGTTCTATCCCCCCACGGTGCTGGACGGCGTGGGCCCGGGCATGCCCGCCTACGAGGAGGAGCTGTTCGGCCCGGTCGTCTCCATCGTGCCGGTGGCGGACGAGCGCGAGGCCATCGCGGTCGCCAACGACACCCGCTACGGGCTGGGCGCCTCGGTCTTCACCCGCGACCTTGAGCGCGGGCGGCGCATTGCGGCCGAGGAGATCGACGCCGGCAACTGCTTCGTGAACGCCTTCGTACGCTCCGACCCCCAGCTCCCCTTCGGCGGGGTCAAGGAAAGCGGCTACGGACGCGAACTCTCCCTCTTCGGCATCCACGAGTTCGTGAACGTGAAGTCGGTTTGGGTGGGTTGAGATGGTCCCTCAAAGACTCGCATATCCGGGACCGGCTCCGTATCTTGGCAAGTTGTGAAAGCGTGCCGGGCACTCCCGGCCAGCGACACCACGAAGGAGGTGATGACCGTGACCGAAGTCGAGATCATCCGCGACCGCGGTCCCCGCAACTACTCACGCCGCAAATTCATCAAGGGCGTGATCGCGGCGGGCGCGACCGTCTCCGCGTCCAGCTACCTGTTCCGGGGTCCGGGCGTGTTGACCGCCGGCCAGGCCCGGGGCGGGGTGGAACGGCTCATGACGCTCACCGTCAACGGCCAGCAGCGACGCGTCGACGTGCTCCCGTACGAGACGCTGGCAATGACGCTGCGCTACAAGCTGGGGCTGACCGGGACCAAGCTGGGGTGCGACCGCGCCGAGTGCGGGGCCTGCACCGTCCACATCGATGGAGTGACGCACTATTCCTGTTCGATGCTGACCCATCAGGTGCGCGGCCGCGAGATTCGCACCATCGAGGGCCTCGAGAGCCCCGACGGCGAGCTCCATCCCGTGCAGCAGGCGGTCATGGACGAAGGCGGGTTCCAGTGCGCCTTCTGCGCCCCCGGCTTCATCATGAGCATGGCCGCATTCGTCGAGGACAACCCGAGCGCCAGCCGCGCTCAATGCGCGCAGGCGTTGTCCGGCAACCTCTGCCGCTGCGGCGACTACAACAAGATCCTCGACTCGGCGGAGCGAGCCGTCGAGTTGATGGGCCAACGCGCCTGACGAACGGCCTTTTACGGAGGAGGATGAAATGGCCGAGAAGGCTATTGGACGAGACATCGCGCCCCCGGATCTGCGAGCCAAGATCACCGGCAGGGCCAGGTACGCCGAGGATTTCCGCGCGGAGGGAATGCTCTTCGCCAAGCTGCTGCTCTCCCCCATGCCCCACTGCCGCGTGCGCCGCATCGACGCGAGCGCGGCGCTGGCGATGGAGGGGGTGGTCGACATCCTGACCGCCGACGACCCGCTGATGCCCGAGATCACGGGGGTCGCGGCAGAGGCTGCCCTGACCAACGAGCCGCTCTACGAGGGCGAGCCCGTGCTGGCGGTGGCCGCGGTGGACGAGACCACGGCGGCGGACGCCATCGAGGCGATCCGGGTCGACTTCGAGCCCCTGCCCTTCGTGGTGGATCCGCTCGACAGCCTGCGCCCGGGCGGCCCCAACGCGCGCCTGGACGGCAACATCCAGTGGCGCGAGGGCCAGACCCGTGAGATCCGTGAGTTCAAGTGGACCGATGAGGACTTCGACGCCGCGGGCCCCGACCGGTTGCCGATGGGCGAGGCGCAGGTCGAGTGGAACGTCGGTGAAGTCGACGACGGCTTCGCGGATGCGGACCTGGTGCTCGAGGAGACGCTGCTGCACCAGTCGCTGTCCCATCATCCGATGGAGCCGCGCAGCGTCATGGCCTACTGGCAGAACGGCAAGCTCTATCTGCACACCTCCACCCAGAGCACGGCGCGCACCCACGCAGGGCTGGCCAACCGTCTGGGCATGGACCAGTCCGATGTCGTGCTTGTGACGGAGTACTGCGGGGGCGGGTTCGGCAGCAAGATCTCCGGGGCGCCCATCAACGACGTGGCCGCGATCATGTCGCGCAAGACCGGGCGCCCGGTGATGCTGCGCATCAACCGCTACGAGGAGACCTACATCGGCCGGGCGCGCCCCGGGTTCCAGTCCTTCGCGAAAATGGGCTTCAGGAACGACGGTCGGGTCACCGCCATCGACCTCTACATCGTTCAGGACGCCGGCTCCTACGGCAGCTCCGGCGACTTCAACACCGCCGGCACGGTGGCGTCGCTCTGCTACCAGCCCGAGCACATGCGCTTCCGCGCGGTTTCGGTGTACACCAACACCCCGCCCCGATCGGCGCAGCGGGCCCCGGGCGGCGCCCAGATCGTGGCCATGCTCGAGCCCATCATGGACAAGGCCGCACGCGAGCTGGGGATCGACCGGCTCGACATCCGGCGGGTGAACGCCCCTGGACACGACGGCTGGCTCGGCCCCGCCCAGGGCACGATGTCGAGCTGCTTCGCGCGCGAGGCGCTGGATCTTGGCGCGGAGGTGTTCGGCTGGGAGGAAAGGACGCAGCTCAGCGCGACCCGCCGCGGCACCAAGTCCATTGGCGTCGGCATCGGCATCAGCCCCTTCGTGGGCGGGAGCCGGGGGATGGACGGGCTGCTGGTGATCCGTCCGGACGGGAGGCTCTACATCCACCAGGGCATCGGCAACCTGGGCACCCACTCCATCGCCGACACCGCACGCGCGGCGTGCGACGTGCTGGGGATGGAATGGGACGACTGCGAGGTGGTGTGGGGCGACACCTCGCGCAACCTGCCGTGGAGTTCCAGCCAGTCGGGCAGTCAGACCACGCATGCCCATACCCGCTCCAACCACGCCGCGGCGCTGGACGCCAAGGCGAAGCTGCAGGAGATCGCGGCCGGGGCGCTGGGCGGGTCTCCCGATTCCTACGACTGCGCGGACGGGCGCGTCTTCCAGACCGCCAACCCCGGCCGCGGCATGACCTTCGCCGAGGCCGCCCGGCGCGCGATCGACATGGGCGGCAGATACAGCGGACACGAACTGCCCGACGACCTCAACCCCATGACGGTGGCGTCCGCGACCAACCTCGCCGGCGAGGGCCTGATGGGCGTGGCGCGCGACAACTACGGGGGCGACGGCAGCATCTGGTCGTGGGTGATGGGGTTCGCCCAGGTGGAGGTCGATGTCGAAACCGGCCAGATCGACCTGACCGAATACACCGGCGTCACCGACTGCGGCACCGTCCTGCACCCGCGCAGTCTGGCGGCGCAGATCCACGGCGGCGCGGTGCAGGGCTTCGGCCAGGCGCGCAGCCAGAAGTGGGTCTTCGACCCGCAGTGGGGCGTCGCCTTCGCCAAGCGCCTCTATACGGCCCGCCCACCCGGCATTCTCGACGTTCCGCTGAGGATGAGGTGGGCCGCCGTCGACGAACCCGACCCGCAGACGCCGGTGGGCGCGAAGGGGATCGGGGAACCACCCATCGGGGCCGGGGCGGCAGCGATCGCTTCGGCGGTCGCGGACGCTCTCGGCGGGCAGTGCCTGTGCCGGACGCCGCTCACCACCGACGTGGTGCTCGCGGCGCTCACGGGCACCGAGCAGCCGTATCGTCCTCTCGAAACGCACGTGTAACCGGAGGCTCCGACCATGGCCGTCATTCGCGACATGATCCCGCCGTGCGAGCTCTTCCAGCCGGCGAGCATCGGCGACGCACTCAACCTGCTCGACCAGTACGGGGAAAACTCCTGGGTCCTGGCGGGTGGACTGGACAGCTTCGACTGGTTCAAGGACCGCATCAAGCGCCCCGAGGCCATCGTGGACCTCGGGGGCATCGAGGAACTGAGCGGCATCCGCGCCGATGGTGACGGGCTCGTCATCGGGCCGATGACCTCCCTCACCGAGGTGGCGACCCATCCCGACATCGTCGGCCGCTTCGGACTGCTGGCACAGGCAGCCGAGCACGTGGCCACACCCCAGATCCGCAACCAGGGCACCCTCGGCGGCAACCTCGCCCAGGATACCCGCTGCTGGTACTACCGCGGCGGATGGCCCTGCTACCGGGCGGGCGGAAACATCTGTTACGCCTCCGCGCCCAAGGCCATGAACGCCGAACACTGCGTCTTCGGCGCCAGCCGCTGCGTGGCGATCAATCCCTCGGACACCGCGCCCGCAACGATCGCGCTGGACGCGCAGATGGTGGTCACGAATTCGTCCGGCGAGACCGTGTACGACGCCGAGGACTTCTTCATCGGCCCCGGCATCGACATCGAGCGCATGACCGTCATGGAGCCCGGCGACCTGCTCACCGCGATCCGCATTCCGGGCACCTGGGCCGGCGCCGACTTCTACTTCGAGAAGATCCGCGACCGCCAGTCGTGGGACTTTTCGCTGGTCACCGTCGCTTCGGCGATGCGCACTTCGGGCGGCACGATCCAGGACGCGCGCATCTCGGTCAACGGGGTCGCGCCCTACCCGATGCGGCTCGACGAAGCCGAGCGCGCGGTCATTGGCCAGGCGCCGACCGACGACATCGGAGTCGCAGCCGGTGACATCGCCATTCGCCGTGCCCAGCCGCTGCGCCACAACGCGTACAAGCTCCCGCTCATGAAGAATCTGGTGCGGCGAGCCGTGCGCGCGGAGGTGTAGAGGTGGAGCTCTGGCGCAGGGCCGCCAATCCATGGAATCAGGAGGTTCTGATCGGGATCTCCTTCGACCTGATGTGGGCCGCGCTGATCGCGGGGGTGGTGTTTGTGACGGGCCACGCCCTGTGGGTGCGCAGCCTGGCGACCGCCAACGGTCACGGCGATGACGCCCCGGCGCCCCCGGGCCTGCCCGCGCGCATT
Organism: Gemmatimonadota bacterium; assembly: GCA_022823365.1. Taxonomy (GTDB): domain Bacteria; phylum Gemmatimonadota; class Gemmatimonadetes; order Longimicrobiales; family Gaopeijiaceae; genus BD2-11. The sequence goes on along the minus strand of JAJDXG010000034.1, from coordinate 45,355 downwards.
CTGCGCCACACCTTTTCCGCGCGCGCGTTCCACTGGCTGATGGCCATCTCCATGTTCGCCCTGCTGGTCACCGCCTTCTTCCCCTGGGCGGGGATCCAGTTTCCGTGGGTGACCATTCACTGGCTGGCCGGGGTGCTGCTGATCCTCACCGTCGTCTACCACATCATCCACTCCACCTTCTGGCAGGACTTCTGGTCGATGTGGGTGGGCAGGGACGATGTGGAGACCGCCAAGCGCGAGGTGAAGCGCTTCTTCGGCAAGGAGCAGCCGGAGGGCCCCAAGGCGGCCAAGTATCCGCTCGACCACAAGATGTACCATCACGCCATCGTGGTGGTGACATTCGCCGCCGTGGCCACGGGCGTGCTGATGATGTTCCGGGTCGACACCTGGTTCTGGGCACGCAACCCCTACATCCTCTCGGATGCGATGTGGGGCGTGGTCTATGTGGTGCACGGGCTGAGCGGGGTGGCGCTGATCTCGCTGGTGATCGCGCACATCTACTTCGCGATTCGGCCCGAGAAGTGGTGGATCACGATGTCGATGTTCAACGGCTTCGTGAACCGGAAGGAATACCTCGAGCACCACGACCCCGAGCGCTGGGCGGGAGACGGCCCGCAGGGGCAGCTCCCGGAACAGACTTGACGCGGAGCGAGCTGCGCGCCCGCATCGAGGCGATCGAGGAAAGCTACGAGTTCTTCCTGGCCTACGCGGCCCAGGGAGCTACGGGTACAGGGCCTGGTGCTTCCAGCGGTCAGGTGCGGCAGTTCCTGGCGCGGACCGAAGAAGCCCTCGAGGGACTTGGCGAAGGGGTTGCGGCCCTGGCTGAAGCGGCGGGGCTGACGCCGGCTGCGGCGTATCGCGGGATGGCCGAGGTGCTGGGCCGGGATGCGGCATGCACATTGGCGGCCGTGCAACTGGTCTCTGCCCAGAAGTGGGTCAGTTCCCAACTGATCGACAACCTGAACGCCTCCATCCACTTCCGGGCCCTGCTCACCGACCTCTTTCTGATCGACGAGATCCTCGATATCCAGGACGCCGCCCGGGGGACCAACCCGTGAGAACTCGACATACCTATGCCCTTGCGGGCCTGATCGCGCTGGCGTGCGGCGGCGGTGCCGCCCCGATGCCCCAGATGACAACCGATCCGCCCGCGCCCGAGCGGCCCGAGCCGGTAATGGAGGCCGACACCCCGGCGCCGCCGGCACCTCCCTCTGTCACTGTTGCCCCACCCCAGGTCGCCGGCCTCGACACCGTGCGCGCCGGCCGCTTCGACAACGGGCGCATGTGGACCTTCGAGAACCCGCCCTCCGCCTACCTGGGCGAGACCTACGGCATCGACGCCGACTCGGTCTGGTTCCGCCGCGCGCGACTGGGAGCGCTGCGCATCCCCGGCTGCTCGGCGTCGTTCGTGTCGGGCGACGGGCTGGTGCTCACCAACCACCATTGCGCGCGCGAGCACATCTCCGCGGTGTCCCGCGAGGGAGAGAGCCTGCTCGACGACGGGTTCTACGCGGCGAGTATGGAGGAAGAGCGGGCGATCGAGGAATTCGAGGCCGACCGGCTCGTCGCGATTCGCGACGTGACCGCGGAGATGGACACCGCCCTGGAGGGCATCAACGAACCCCAGGCCCGCTCGCAGGCGCGCGAGTCGGCCGAGGAGGAAATCGCGGCGCGCATCTCCGAGGAATACGGGGGCGAGGACGCCGGCTTCGAAGTGGAAATGGTCTCGCTCTACAACGGCGGACGCACCTCGGCCTACGTCTTCCGGCGCTACACCGACGTGCGCATGGTGATGGCACCCGAGCTGTCCGTCGGCTACTTCGGCGGCGACCCCGACAATTTCACCTACCCCCGCTACGCCCTCGACTTCACCTTTCTGCGCGTCTATGAGGACGGCGATCCGCTCGACACCAGCGAGGATTTCTTCCGCTGGAGCGAGACCGGGGTGGAGAGCGGCGACGCCGTGTTCATGATCGGCAATCCGGGCTCGACCAGCCGCATCCAGACCGTGGCCGAGCTCGAATTCCGGCGCGACATCTCCGACAAGGGGTTGCTGGCTTTCGTCAACAACCGCATCGACGCGCTCGAGGCGTTCTACGGCATGGACCCGGAAGCGGGCGAGGCAATGGATCTGCGCAACACCATCTTCTCGCTGATCAACACGCAGGAGGCCTATGGGGGAATCCTGCGCGGGCTGCACGACCCGGTCATTCTTGCGAAGCGCCGCGACCAGGAGCGGGCGTTCCAGGAGGCCCTCGACGCCGATCCCGAGCTGGCGGAGGAGTACGGGGGGCTGATCGCGCAGATGGCCGAACTTCAGGACCGGAAGGCCCTGGTGGCCGGCGGCTTCGGGTCGTTCCTGGCCTTCGCCAGCCCCGACTACGAGAGCGCGGTGCTGTCACGCGCGCTCTTCGCCTTCCAGTACGCGAACGGGTCGCGCGCGGGAGCGCCCGCCGAGGCGCTCGAAGGGGTGATGACGTCGCTGAGCGAAGTCCCGGATCAGCCGCCGGCGCTGCAGGAGCTGCTGCTGGCGGCCCGCCTGCGCGACATCGAAGCGAGCTACGGAGCCGATTCCCCGCTCACCGCCAGCCTCCTCGGCGGGCGGAGCCCCGAGGATGTCGCCGCCTCGGTGGTGGCCGAGAGCGTGCTCGCGGACTCGTCCCGGGCAGTCGACGCCGTCCCGGGCGGTGGCGTGGGAATGGGCGACGCGGCAATGCAGCTCCTCGGCGCCCTCATCTCCGGCATCGGCCCCTTCCAGCAGGCGCTCGGGCCCATTTCCGCCGAGGAGGAGCAGATCGCGGCGGCGCTGGGACGGGCGCGCTTCGAGGTCTACGGGACCGATGTTCCGCCCGACGCCACCTTCTCGCTCCGCATCTCCGACGGAGTGGTGTCCGAGTACGAGTACAACGGCACCTTCGCCCCCGTGGTGACCACCTTCTACGGGCTCTACGACCGGCACTACTCCCACGTCTCGGGGGGGACCGGGGACGGCGAGTGGGACCTGCCCGAACGCTGGCTCGATCCGCCGGGCGATCCGGACCTGTCCACGCCGATCAACTTCGTGTCCACCAACGACATCATCGGCGGAAACTCGGGCTCTCCGCTCGTCAACGCGGACCTGGAGCTGGTGGGGCTGGCCTTCGACAGCAATACCGAGGGCCTCTCGGGCGAGTACATCTTCCTCACCGACCGCGCGCGCGCCGTGTCGGTTGACGTGCGCGGCATCCTCGAGGCGCTCGAGGAGGTCTACCTGGCGGAGCGCATCGTGGAGGAGCTGCGCAGCGGGGGGTGACCTAGGCCTACAGCCCCGTCCGCAGATAGCCCCGGACAGCCGACACCGCCCGCTCCACGTCCGTGTGCGAGTTGTAGAAGTGGGGCGAGAGGCGCACGCCGGTGCGGTCGCTGCCGCCGCGTGACGCAGCCACGATGCCGTCGTTCTCCAGCGCGCTCACCACATCGCCAGGTGAGAGCTCGCCTGGGCGGAAAGTGACCACGGCCGCGCGCCGGGAGGGTTCCTGCGAGGTCCACATGTGCACGCCGTCCAGTGCGGACAGCTCCTCGACCAGCGCGGTCGCGAGCTCGCGGCTGCGGGCCTCCACCTCGCCCATCGTGATCTCCTGCAGAAACTCGATCTGCGCACCAAAGGCGCGGATGGCGGGCTCGTCGCGCTGGCCCAGGCCCTCGTGGGTGCGCGCCAGACCCCGTGACCCGGAATAGGCGCTGTACATGGTGGGCCAGAAGCGGTCGTGGACGCGCTCGTTCACGTACAGCACCCCGGTCTCCTTGGGACCGCAGGGCCACTTGTGCGCGCTTCCGGTATAGAAGTCGGGCTGCACCTCGGAGAGGTCGATGTCGAAGAGGCCGAAGGACTGGGCGCCGTCGACGACCGAGAAGACGCCGTGCTCGCGCGCCAGGGCGCACAGTTCGCGCGCCGGGAAGAGGTCGCCGGCGGTGTTGGTCAGGTGTGTGAAGGAGATCACCCGGGTGCTCGGTGTGATCGCCTCGCGGAACGCCCGCACGTAGTAGTCGGCCCCGGGATGAGGGCTCAGCGGCTCGATCTCGCGCACGGTGTACCCGAAGCGCTGGCCCTTCGCCTTCCATGCGAGGTTGTTGCTGGGATGGTTGTCGCGCACGATCACGACCTCGTCGCCCAGCCCCAGTTGCAGGCCGGTCGAAACCCAGTTGTTGGCCTCGCTGGTGTTGCGGGTGATGAGGATCTCCTCGGGGGTGACGCCCAGGAATTCGGCCAGGCGGTCGCGGGTGGGCTCCTTCACCCGGGCCATCTCGCGGCGAAAGCTCGGCACCGGCTCGCGGTCCATGCGCTCGGTGTAGTCGTGCACCGCCTGCAGCGTGCTCGCCGGCGACGGGCACAGGTTGGCCGCGTTCATCACCGACAGCTCGGGCGGCATCAGGAAGCGCGCGCGCACCTCGTCCCAGTCCACTGCCTGGCCGGCTCCGCTTCCGCGGGCGACCGGCCCGGCAGGCGTCCGCCGCGCCAGGCCTTCGAGCGCGGGATGGCCGAGCAGTGCTGCCGATCCTCCGGCGGCGAAAAGGCGGGCGAAATCGCGGCGATTCATGGATGAGGCAGGCATGGGGCCCTCGCGGTCGTGGAGTTTCAGCCGAGTCTGCTCAAATAGTACGTTCGCCACGCCGCGCGCGAAAACGGGCCGGAGCCTCGCGGCCCCGGCCCGTCGGCGCGCCGTCCCGGCTGATGTCTCCTACGGAATCAGCTTGTTGGCGAAGTCTCCCGCGCGGAAGATCGAGATGTCGTCCAGCGAAACGTAGTCGCGCAGCGCGGAGTTGACCTCCTCCAGCGTCAGCGCTTCGATCGCCGTTTCCCGGGCGGCGGTGAACTCCATGGTCCGGTTGGTGAACAGGTTGTTGCTGAGCTGGCCGGCGAGCGCGCGGTCGTTCGAGCGGCCGTTCTGCTGCGCGTCCAGGAACCCGCGTTTCGCGGCATCCAGCTCCTCTTGAGTGAACCCTTCGTCCAGCGCCCTGCGCAGCTCGTCGCGGAACGCGTCCACCACCCTGTCGCCGTTCTCGGGGGCGAAGATGGCATAGGTCAGGAACAGCCCGCCGTCGTCGACCGGGGGCACCGCCAGCTGCGAACCCACGCCGTAGGAGAGTCCCTCCTCCTGGCGGATGCGGGTGGGCAGACGCGAATTCAGGAACCCGCCGCCCAGCATGAAGTCGGCCATGCGCAGCGCCGGATAGCGGGGATCGTCGTCGCGCATGCGGAAGGTGGTGACGGCCACCATCCACGCGTTGGCCTTGTCCGGGGTCTCGATGTCCATGCTGACGGTCTCGACCTCGACGTACGGATCCGCGACGCGTTCGTAGGGCTCGGGCGCCTCCCAGGCGCCGAACACCTCCTCGAGCACCGCGAGCGTCTCGTCGGGATCGAAGTCCCCGACCACGGCGACGGTGCCGCCCTCGGCTCCGTAGAATTCGGACCAGAACGCCCTCGCCTCATCGACCGTCGCGGCGTTGAGACGCTCGATGTCCTCCTCGAAAGTGGTCGAGTAGCGCGGATGGTCCTCGGGAACCCGGTTCAGGTGCCGGTTGAAGGCCTGGAAGACGAGCGCCTGGGGCTCCGACTGCTGTTGCTCGATCGCCGCCAGCCTCTCCTCGCGCAGCAAATCGAATTCGTCGGCGTCGAAGGCGGGTTCGCGCAGCACCTCGCCGGCCAGCCGGAGGACGGCCGCCAGGTTCTCGCGGACGGTGGTGAAGGACCCGCCGGCCGACAACGCCGACCCGCTCACGCTCCCCTGCGCCCGGAGGCGGTCCAGTTCGTCGCTGATCTCCTGGCGCGAGCGCTGGGTCGTGCCGCGCATCAGCATCGAGCCCGCCAGCGATCCGGCCGTGGCCCTTCCCATGAGGGCGGCCTCGGTGCCGTGGCGGAAGGAGAACTGCACGTTGACGGCGTCACCGCGGTTCTCCTTGGGCATGAGCGCGACTTCAACGCCGTTGGACAGCGCTGTGGTCACCGTGCGCTCGTCGATGTTGGCGGGGGTCGGGTCGAACGCCTCGCCCTCGGCCACGGCCTCGCGACCGGTGTAGCTGGCGACCAGCGCCGCCACGTCGGGCGGGGAGGGGATTTCGGCCCGGGCCGGCGTCTCCTCCGTCGGGTAGAAGTACCCGATGGTGCGGTTGGAGGGCTTCAGATAGGCCTGCGCCACCTGGTGCACTGCGGTGGGCGTGACCTGCTCCAGCCGGTCGCGGTGCAGGAAGAAGAGGCGCCAGTCGCCCATCGAAGCCCATTCGCTCAGCTGCAGCGCGATCCCCTGCGGGTTGTTGAACGCCAGCTCGATGCTCGACAGGTAGTCGGTCCGGGCCCGTTCGACCTCCTCCTCGGTGGGCGGCGCCTCGACCATCTCGTCGAGGGTGGTGAGCATTGCGGCCGCGGCTTCCTGCAGCGAGTCCTCCTGCCGCACCTGGGCGGCGGCCATCAGCACGCCCGGCTCGTTGAGCTGGTAGCCGAAGGCGAACGCGTTCGCCGCAAGCCCGGGCTCCACCAGGTTCTGGTAGAGGCGCCCGGCGGGCCGGGTCGCGAGGACGTGGGTGAGCACGTCCACTGCCGCGTACTGCTCGTGGGAGCCCGGCGGAACGTGGTAGGCGGCCATCACCAGTTGCACGTCGCCCACGCGCCGCAGGGTCACGGTGCGCTCGCCGTCCTGCGCGGGCTCGGCCGTGTAAGTATGGAACAGCTCGTTCGCCCCGGTGCGATCCGGACGCGGGATGACGCCGAATTCCTCGGCCACCAGCTGGATGGCGTACTCCGGCTCGAAGCGCCCCGCGATCACCACCAGCGCGTTGTCGGGCTGGTAGTACTTGCGGTAGAAGGCCTGCAGCCGCTCGATCGGCACGTTCTCGAGGTCCGCGCGCGCGCCGATGGTCGAGTTGCCGTAGTTGTGCCAGTCGTAGGCCGCCGACATGACGCGCTTCTGCAGCACCGCCATGGGCTGGTTCTCGCCCGACTCCCACTCGTTGCGCACCACGGTCATCTCGGACTCGAGGTCCTCCGCCGCGATGAACGAGTTGACCATGCGGTCCGCCTCCAGGTCGAGCGCCCAGGCCAGGTTGTCCTCCGAGGCCGGGAAGGTCTCGAAGTAGTTGGTGCGGTCGAACCAGGTGGTGCCGTTGGGGAAGGCGCCGCGCTCGGTCAGCTCGTCGGGAATGTTGGGATGGTCGGGCGTCCCCTTGAAGACCAGGTGCTCGAGCAGGTGCGCCATCCCGGTCTCGCCGTACCCTTCGTGCCGGGACCCGACCATGTAGGTCACGTTGACCGTGATCTGCTGCTTGCTCTGGTCAGGGAACAGGAGAAACCGCAGGCCGTTGTCCAGGCGGTACTCGGTGATGCCCTCGACGGACGCCACCTCCGTAACGCCCTCCGGCAGCTCCTGCGCCACCGCGGCCTGGGCCGTCGCGCCCGCAAGAGCGGCGACGACGGCGGTCCAATGGGGAACATGCCTCACGTTCAGCTTCATCAGTCTCTTCTCCAGAAATACGCGGGGGTGATTCTCGGACTCGGAAACAGACATCATACTACGCAGGAGATGGGATGTTCGTTTTGCCGGCGGCGCGTACGGTGTCGGGCGGCGGACCCTGGGGATCAGCGCTCCAACAACCCTTGCGTGCGGGTCTCGCGCACCAGCCGGATGAACTCGCGCCTGTGGCCTTCCTCGTCGTGACCGAGCGATCCCCGCGCGAACTCGAGAACATCGCCGAGCGAAAAGTCGCCAACATGCTCCGATTCACGCAGCAGCATGCCGAAGGCCGCCACCGACGCGGCAAAGCGCAAGTCGCCGGAGCCGTCGCCGTCCCTGTCGAGGAACGCCTGCTGTACGAGCACGCTCCTCGCGTCGTCGGGCCGCTTGTAGCGAAGCTGGACGAATCCGAGTTCACCGGATGCCGCCCGCCCCGTGACCTCCGCGCGGCCGCGATAGCGCAGCGGGGGCGAATCCGCCAAATCGGGGCCGTCGATGCCGGCCGGCACGATCTCGTAAAGAGCCGTGACGGTATGACCCGCCCCGAGCTCCCCGGCATCCTTGCGATCATCCGCAAAGTCCTCAGCGCGCAACGCACGGTTTTCGTAGCCGATGAGCCGGTACGCCTGCACCTCGCGGGGATTGAACTCGACCTGCACCTTTACGTCCTTCGCGATGGTGAAGAGGGTGCCGGCGAACTCGCTCACCAGCACCTTGGCCGCCTCGCGCTCGCTGTCGATATAGGCGTAGCTGCCGTTCCCGTGGTTGGCCAGCTGCTCCATCTTCGAGTCCTGCAGGTTGCCGGTGCCGAATCCCAGTACGGAGAGGAAGATGCCTGACTCGCGTTCCTTTTCGATGAGGCGGATCATCTCCGCGTCGCTCGACGGCCCCACGTTGAAGTCGCCGTCGCTGGCGAGGATCACCCGGTTGTTCGCCGCTTCGCTGAAGTTCTCGCGCGCCACCTCGTACGCGAGCCGGAGCCCGGCGCCACCGGCCGTGGAGCCGCCCGCCTCGAGCCTGTCGATCGCGAAGAGGATCTCGCTCTTGTTCTCCCCCGAGGTGGGAGGAAGAGCGAGCCCGGCCTGGCCGGCGTACACCACGATCGCGACCCGGTCGGCGGGCCTCATCTGCGCGACCAGCAGGCGCAGCGACGACTTGAGCAGGGGAAGCTTCGCGGGCGGCTGCATGGAGCCGGACACGTCGATCAGGAAGACGAGGTTGCTTGCAGGCAGATCCTCAGCGGCGATGTCCCGGCCCTGGATGCCGATGCGCAGCAGCCGATGCGCCGGCTGCCACGGCGCCGCGCCGACTTCGGTGGTAATGGAGAAGGGATGGGCGCCCCTGGGCGCCGGGTAGTCGTAGGTGAAGTAGTTGACCAGCTCTTCGATGCGGATGGCGTCGATGGGGGGACGCATCCCCCGGTCGATGAAGCGCCGCATGTTGGAGTACGACGCCCGGTCGACATCGATCGCGAAGGTGGAGAGCGGGTTGTCTTCAACGCCGAGGAAGTCGGCTTCCTCGATGTGGGCGTAGGATTCGGTGTTGAATGGCGGCCGGGAAGGCCGGACGGGACCGGCGTCCGCCGAGACCGGCGCGAACCCCGCGCCGGAGACCCGTCTCGCGCCGTCGACGCCCACCGCCTCTCGTACCGCCGGCTGGCCCGCGGCAGGGGGAGGAGCGGGTTGTCCGGAGGGTGCTATACGCATTTCATGCACGAACGTCATGTCGGCGCCCGGAGTCATCGCCAGATCGACGCGGGTGGTCGAGCCCGAGATGCGCACGGTGCGCTCCAGGCTCTGGTATCCCGGCATCTCGGCGCGCACTTCCACCTCGCGTCCGTCCCAGCCATCGCCCGGAAGGATGAAGCTGTACCCGCCCGCGTCCCCGGAGAGAACCGAGGTCGTCTGGCCGGTGATGAACACGCGGGCGCCGGTCAGCGGCTCGCCGGTACCGGCATCGGTGATCCGGCCCGACACGGTCGCGCGCGCGAAACCCAGGGGAGCGAGTGAGGTTTCCGCCGGAGCGAAGGACCACAGGCTCGCGGCGAGAACCCAGGCGAGAGCTGGAACGGGCATGGCATCTCCGAGTCCGGAACGGCTGGCTGCGGGTTCGTTTCCTACTCTGGACTGGCCGATAGTGGTCCGTCGCCGGGCGTCCCGCCGCGGCGGCGTTACCTTGGAGCACGCCAGACCGCTCCCTTCTCGCCAAACGCCACCCATGCAACCCACTCCAGAGCAGTTGGCCCGCCTTGCCGAGGCTGATCCCCGCCTGGGGGCCGCCATGGCGCGGGTGCCCGAGTTTCCGGACTTCTCCAGGACCGCGCGCCGCTTCTCCGGCTTTCACTACCTGTGCCGGTCGATCATCTACCAGCAGCTCGCCGGAGCCGCCGCCAAGACCATCTACGGACGCGTGCGCGCCCTCACGCCCGGACCCAACTTTCCCACCCCCGCGGAGTTGCTGGCCCTCCCGGAGGAGGAGCTGAGGGGCGCGGGGCTGTCCCGCAACAAGATGCTCGCGCTCACCGACCTGGCGCGCCGGGTGGAGTCCCGGTCGCTCCGCCTGCGCGGCGCCTGGCGCCTTTCGGACGAGGAGATCGTCGAGCGGCTGACCGAGGTGCGCGGCATCGGTGTCTGGACCGCGCAGATGTTCCTCCTCTTCAAGCTGGGACGGCTGGACGTGATGCCGGCGACCGACCTCGGGGTGCGGGAGGGCCTGCGCCGGCTGGACGGACTCGACGAACGGCCCGCGCCGAAGGCCGTCCTAGAGCGCTCGGAGGTGTGGAAGCCGCTCCGGTCGGTGGCGAGCTGGGTGCTCTGGCGCCTGACCGACGCGCCGGCGCCCTGAGGGAGGCCGGTTGCCGCGCCCCCGGGTTTCGTCGGAATATGTGTCGCACATCCCCATCATCCGCTGAGAACGGAACGCCATGCCCGTCTACCTTCAGTACTACTTCTGGCTGATCGCCGTCTCGCTCTTCTGCTTCCTGCTCGAGCGGCTCTGGCCCTGGCGCAGGGAGCAGCGCGCGCTGCGGCGCGGCATCTGGCAGGACCTGTTCTGGCTGGTGTTCAACGGGCACTACCTCGGGGTGCTGCTGGCGATGGTGACGGGCCGGCTGGTGCAGGCCTTCAACGGCATGCTGTTCGAGATGGGCCTGCCGGTGCCCGAGTCGCTGGCGCTGGTCACGTCGCAGCCGCTCTGGCTCCAGTTCGTGGTGTTCTTCGTGGTGAAGGATTTCGTGGAGTGGAACATCCATCGGCTGCTGCACCTGACCCCGTGGCTGTGGGAGTTCCACAAGCTGCATCACAGCATCGAGGAGCTCGACTGGATCGGGAACTTCCGCTTCCACTGGGGCGAGGTGGTGGTCTACAAGACGCTTTCGTACCTGCCGCTGGTGGTGCTGGGCGTGGATGGGACCGTGATCCTGCTAATGGCCATCGTGAGCACGCTGATGCAGGACCTCAACCACTCCAACCTGCGCATCGACTGGGGACCGCTCCGGTATCTGTTCAACTCGGCGAAGATGCACGTGTGGCATCACGACGTGGTGCAGCACGGAAGGGGCGGTCAGAACTTCGGCATCGTGCTGAGCGTGTGGGACTGGCTCTTCCGCACCGCCTACTGGCCGGCCGACCAGGAGCAGCCCGAGCGGCTCGGCTTCGAGGGGATGGAGGAGACGTATCCGCGCTCGCTGGCGGCGCGGCTGGTGTATCCGTTCGTGAAGTGGCGTCGCTGATGCGCGGCGGACGGTAGCGCCCGCCGATGACCACAGACGGGAAGGAAGGACAGTTCTCGTTCGATCTGGAAGGGGAGCTGCCTCCGGCGCCGGCCGTCGACCGGGCGGACACCTCGACCCGCGACCGGCCGCCAACCCCGCCCCGCCAGCGCGCAGATGCTCCGAGCCTTGACGAGGCCGATCGCTCTCCCGCCGGCCGGACCGGCGTCACCGGCGCCTCCGCCCTGGTGCGCTCGCTCGCCCGCATCTCCGCCCGGCACCCCCTCGACCGCAAGGTGATCGTGTGCCGGACCGGCGGCGAGGGCCGCGAACTCCTGCGCCAGCTCGCGCTCCGCGCCGGCTCGTGGGTGGGGTTCGAGGCCACCACCACCCGCATGCTCGCGATCACCGTGGCCGGACCCGCGCTGGCCGCGCGCGCCATCCGGCTCACGGACGCCTTCGACGAGGAGGGGCTGCTCGACGAGGCCATCGACGAGGTGCTGCTCGGGGGCGAGGAGGACGCACACGCCCGGCTGGCCCGGGGGGCGGGGATGCGGCGGGCACTCGCGCGCGCGGTGACGACCCTGAGGCTGGCCGGAGTGCGGGCCGGGAAGCTCGCCGGCGCGCCGCTGGCCGATCCCGCCAAGGCACGCATCCTCTCCCGCGTCCTGGCCGGCTACGAGGGGCGGCTGCGGCGACGGAGCCTCACGGACACGGCAGGCGTCTTCAGGGCGGCGGCCTGGGTGCTGCGGTCGGGCGAGGAGGCCGACCGGACTGGCGCTGAAGCTGGCCGGGCGGGCGCGCTCGCGGGCCAGCGCGTCTACCTGGCGCCCGGAATCGAACGCCGCGGGCTGGCCGGCCGATTCCTGGCCGCGCTCCAGCGGCGGGGCGCGGAGGTGCTGGAGGCGGATCCGGTGCGGGGGCTCGCGGTCCCCGGTTCCCTGGTGTGGCGCGCTGCCCGGGAGGGAGCCGGGCGCCTGTCCCACCTGCATGACGTGGAGGGAGCCCCGGCCACCATGGAAGGGGATGCGCCCCCCGACTCGCCGAACCCGGGCAACACCCTGGACATCTTCGTGGCCAACAGCGTCGAGGCCGAGCTGCGCGAGGTCATGCGGCGGGCACGCGAGCGCGGTCTGGGGTGGGACGAGCTCGAGATCGTGGCCACGGATCCGGGCGTGTACGGCTCGGCGCTGCACGCGCTCGCGGAGCGGATGGGCGTGCCGGTGACTTTCGCCGCGGGACTGCCGGTGGAGCGGACCCGGCCCGGCCGGGTCGCGGCGGCGTACTTCCGCTGGATCGAAGGGGGCTTCGATGCCGGGGTGGTGCGCACCTTGCTATACGCGAGCGACCTCACCGCCCCCCGGCCAAACGAATGGATCCGCGGGGCCACCCTGGCCCGCCGGCTGCGCTCGCTGCGCATCGGGTGGGGACGCGACCGCTACCTGCCGGCCATCGAGCGGGCGCTGGCGGAGGTCGACGACTACCGCGCCGGGAAGTACGAATCGCACGAGCAACTGGAGCGCCGCAAGCAGCGCACTCGCCACGAGCTCCGGGGATTGCGCGGCCTGCTGGCTCCCGCGCTTGCCGGCACGCCCCCGGTCTCCATGGACTCCGGGGCGGGAGGCGCCCCGGTGTCGCCGTCGCAGGTGGCCCGCGGACTCCGGCTCTTCCTGGCCCGCACATCCCCGGGGACCTCCGTCGACGACACCGCGCTCGAGCGCATGACCCATACCCTCGAGCGCATCGAGACGGCCCTGGTCCGCAAGACCGACTACCGGGCCGCCGCCGCCATTGTGCGCCGTCACATCGCGTTTCCGGTCCCCGCCCCACGCGCGGAAGGGAGCGCGCCGTGGAGTTCGGCGGGTGGGGCGCTCTACCTGACCGACATCGGCAACGGTGGCCGGACGGGTCGGCGCGCCACCTTCGTGGTGGGCCTCGACGCCCACCGCCTGGGCGGCTCGGCCCCCCAGGATCCCTATCTGCTCGACCGTGACCGCGTGCAACTGGCCGCCTCCGACCTGCCGCTCTCCACCGACCGCGTCCGGGAGCGGCGCTTCCGGCTGGCGGCGCTTCTCGCCCGCCTGCGTGGTTCCGTCTGCCTGAGCTACGCCGCCTGGGATCCGGCGGAGGCGCGCGCGGTTTCGCCCTCCGCGGAGCTCCTGCAGGCCTTCCGGCTCATGCGAAACGATCCCGCGGCCACCTTCGAGGACCTGGAAGCGCACGTGCGCGAGCGCGCCGGTCTCGTCCCCCGGCGCCCGGTGCGCCTCGACGCCACCGATGTCTGGCTGGGGTCGCTCGAAAGGAACGGCCGCCTTCTGGACGGCGAGGAGATGGTTCGGAAGGCCTTCCCTCTCATCGGTGCCGGGTTGCGGGCGCGCGACGCCCTGGCCGGCGACGTGGTGACCGCCTTCCACGGCCAGACGACCCCGCGCCCGGAACTCGACCCGCGCAGGAATCCCGAACTCGCGGTATCCGCCAGCGCGCTGGCCGCGCTGGGCGCCTGCGCGAAGCGCTACTTTTACGGCTACGTGGCGGGGGTCTGGCCTCCGGACGATCCCGCCTACGACCCCGAGGGCTGGCTCGACGCCCTCGGGCGCGGGAGCATCCTGCACCGCGTGTACGAGCGGGCGCTGACCGAGGCCCGCAGCGAGGACATCGGCTACCACGAACCGGCGTTCGAGAACCTGGTAGCGGTGATCCTGGACCAGGAAGTGAGCCTCGCCGTACGCGAGGTGCCGGCTCCAAGCGATGCCGTGCGCGCGCGCGAACTGGAGGCACTGGCGGGCGACGCGGAATCGTTCGTCGACATGATCCGGCAGAGTCCGCCCGCCTGGATCGCCACCGAGCGCGCCTTCGGGCTCAGGGGCGAGGACCCGCTTCCCTTCCCGACGCCCTCGGGCGACGTGATGGTGCGCGGCGCCATCGACCGCATCGACAGGCTGGCGCGCGGGTTGCGGGTGGTGGACTACAAGACCGGCGGCACCTTCAGTTTCGCCAGCAAGAGGGGCATCTGGGACGGCGGGAGGCGGCTGCAGCATGTCATCTACTCGGCGGTCGCGAGCCAGCTGCAGGGCGCACGGACCCTGGCCATGGAATACCACTTCCCCACCCGCAAGGGCGAGAACCAGACCCGCGCCTACTCCGCCGACGACCTGATCGCCGGGCCCGAACTCGTCGCCCGCCTCCTCGACCTGATCGCCGGGGGCCATTTCCTCCCCACCGACGACGCCGGCGACTGCCGCTTCTGCAACTATCAGGCGATCTGCCGGGTGCGCGAAACCGACTTCGGCGCCACCTCCCCGCTGGCGGATTGGGCGAAGGAGCGCATCGGCGACGCCCCCGAGCTGGCAGGACTGCGCGCGATCCGCAACTGGGACCACGAGGGGGCCGGGTTCCTGCACGCGCTCGAGGCCCGGGCCAAGCCCGGAAACGCGTCATCGTGAGCACGCCCAAAGCCCTCCGCGCGGACCCGGGCCAGCGACCTGCGCCGGTCGACGAAGACGAGCGAAAGCGCGTTCGCACCGAGCTCCGCACCAGCTTCCTGGTCGAAGCCGGCGCCGGCTCCGGCAAGACCACGCTCCTCGTCGACCGGATGGTGGCGCTGGTCGAGAGCGGTGAGGCGGAAGTGGCCCGGATCGCGGCCGTCACCTTCACGCGCAAGGCGGCGGCGGAGCTGCGTGAACGATTCCAGGTGGCGCTCGAGCGGCGCTACCGCGAGGCCCGCCCCGATCCGGCCCACGGCGAGCGGGCGGCCCGGATCCGTGACGCAATCGACGGCATCGACCGCGCCTTTCTCGGCACCATTCACGCCTTCTGTGCGCGCCTGCTCCGCGAGCGCCCCATCGAAGCCGGCCTCGACCCGGAGTTTCAGGAGGCGCAGGAGGCCGAAACCCAGCTCCTGCAGGAACGCTTCTGGACGAGCTTCGTCGAGCGCATCATCTCCGACTCTGATCCCCTGGTCGAGGAGCTGGCGGGCGCGGGGCTCCGGGTGGACCAGCTGCGCAAGGCGTTCGACCAGATGGTCGAGAACCTCGACGTCGAGTATCCTGCCGACCCCGTTGCCGCGCCGGGCCCCGAGGAGGCGCGCGGGGTGCGCCGCGTGTTGGAGAAACTGCTCGACCGGGCCCTGGGTCTCATCCCCGATGATGAGCCCGAACGCGGATGGGATCCGACCCAGCAGATGGTGCGTTCTCTCCGCTACACGCGCCGTTTCCGCGGATGGGACGACCTCGCGGCGCTCTTCGATGCCGCCGAGAAGATGTCCTCGGGAAAGGGCTTCACGCTCAACCGCTGGCCACAGCCGACCCCGGCAGGCTCGGCCGAGGTCAAGCGGCTGAGGGATGACCTCGCTGCCCTGGGAAGCGAAGACGGCCCGATCCGCAGGCATCTCGACCGCTGGCTGGCGCATCGCTATTCGATGGCGATCAGGCTGGTGCGGCGGGCGGCTCTCGAGTTCGCAGAGGAGCGTCTGCGCATCGGGCTGCTCAGCTTCCACGACCTCCTGATGCTGACGGCGCAACTGCTTCGCGAGCATCCGGAGGTGCGCCGGCATCTGGGGGAACGGTACCGCTACGTCCTCATCGACGAGTTTCAGGACACCGACCCCATCCAGGCGGAACTGCTCTTCCTGCTCGCATCCGAGCCCGAGCCGCAGGCGGGGGATGCCGGACCCCGGCCGGCAGACTGGCACACCGTGGTTCCGCGCCCCGGCGCGCTCTTCGTGGTCGGGGACCCGAAGCAGAGCATCTATCGCTTCAGGCGCGCCGACATCGCCGTCTACAACCAGGTGCGCGCGCGCTTCCGGGAGTTTGGCGCGGTTCTCCGGCTCATCACCAACTTCCGCTCGCGCCAGACCGTCGCCGACCTGGTCAACGACGTCTTCGACGATCCCGCCTGCTTCCCCCGGGAGGAAACCGACCGCCAGGCGTGCTCCGCGCCCATGGTACCCTATCCGAGAGCGCCCAACGGGCCGGAGGGGGTCTTCCACTACTACGTGCCCAAGGCCCGGCGCAATGCGGACGCGGCGCGCCTCGAGGCGGCGATGCTCGCGAGCTGGATCCGGGCCCGGCTCGACAGCGGCGAGCGCACGGCAGGCGACTTCCTGGTGCTCACCCGGAAGAAGGCCCACCTGGACCTCTACGCCCGCGCGCTCGAGGAACGCAACGTGACCATCGAGGTCTCGGGGGCCCAGGCCGGGCCCGAGGAGGAGTTGCGCGAACTCGTCCTCCTGCTCGAGACCCTCATCGACCCGGGCAACCCGGTGAACGTCGTGGCGGTTCTCACCGGGCTCTTCTTCGGCCTCGACCACGAGCAGCTCGCGCAGCATGCCCTGGCCGGAGGCAGATTCGATTTCACCTCCAGACCGCGGGACCGGGGTCGAGATGGGGATGGCTCCGCAGGCGACATGCCCGACTCGAAGGTGGCCGAGGCGCTCGCCGTGCTGCACGAATGGTGGAAGGAGAGCCGCCGCGAGCCTGCCGACATCGTCATCGGTCGCCTGGTGGACCGGCTGGGGCTGATGCCCTTCGTCGCGAGCAGCACCCTCGGCACGCTGCGCGCCGGGATCATGGCCTACGCGCTGGACTCGGTGCGGGCGGAGGCCCTGCGGGGCAACGCGTCGCTCGCGGGAGCGGTCGAGGCGCTGCAGGCGGCGCTGGAGTGGGAGGACGCGGAAGCGCCCTTCGATCCGGGCCACGGCGACGCCGTGCGGATCATGAACCTGCACAAGGCCAAGGGCCTCCAGGCCACCGTCGTCGTACTCGCCAATCCCGCGCAGACCGTCTCCCACACGCGCCGTCTGGATGCCCACACCCGCCGCGGCGCGAGAGGCGGGGCGGAAGCGTTTGCGGCCGTCACCGCGCCCGCGGGCCCTTTCAGTTCATGGATGCTCGCGCAGCCGCTCGAATGGGCCGCGCTCGCGCAGGAGGAGGTGCGGTTCCTGGAGGCCGAGGAACAGCGCATCCTATACGTGGCGTGCACGCGCGCGCGCGAAGAACTGGTCGTTGCGCGCAAGCACGGGAAGTCGTGCTGGAGCATCTTCGACGGGTGGCTGGACCGGCACGCCAAGGCGCTGCAACTGGCGGCGGACGTGCCGCAGTCGCGGGAGCGCATGGCCCGAAGCGCCGAGGATCTGCTGGCGGAGACGGCGGCGGCCGAGGGCGGGATGGCCGAGGGGGCCCGGCCGTCGTACGAGTTCGCGTCCATCACCGCGCTGGCGAAGGGCGATGCAGCGGAAGCGGGGGAAGTAGCTGTGCAGGAACCAGCCCCGGCGCAGGACGCAGCCGCGGCGCAGGACGCAGCCGCGGTGCAGGACCCAGCCGGGGTGCAGGGCGAGGATCACGGGACGGAGCCGGCGCAGTCCGATGATCCGGCGACTCCGCGCGTGCCGGATCGCACGACCCTCCGCGGCTACGCGTGGGGCAGCGCCGTGCACGGTACCCTGGCGGCCGCGGCCCAGGGAGTCGAAGGCGACGCGCTCGAGTTCGTGGCACGGGCGCTCCTGGTGGAGCACGAGCGTCCGCTGGACGAGCGCGGTGCGCCCGCCGAGCTTGATGAGCTCATGTCGCTGGTTGGGCGTGTGCGCGCATCCGGGCTCTGGCGCCGTGCCGAGCGCGCCGACCTGCGCCACCCCGAAGTGCCCTTCGCAGTCGACCGGCCGGCGGAGAACGGCGGCATCCCCCGCCTTGTGGAAGGCGTGATCGACCTGGCTTTCCGCGAGGCCGACGGCTGGGTGATCGTGGACTACAAGACCGACGTGGGCGACGACCCCGACTTCCCCCGCCGCCAGCGCGCGTATCGCCGCCAGGTGGACCTGTACGCGGAGTGCTGGGAGCAGGTCACCGGTGAGCCCGTCAAGGAGAGAGTGCTCCTTTTCACGACCATGGAGGAGGAGGAACGGTGGTAGCTCCCATCCGCATCCGCTTCATCGGCTCCGGCGACGCGTTCGGCAGCGGCGGACGGCTGCAGACCTGCCTCTGCGTCGAGTCGGACACCCATCGCTTCCTGGTCGACTGCGGCGCGTCGGCCCTGGTGGGGCTCAGGAAGTTCGGAGTGGATCCGAACGCCATCGACACCGTGCTCGTCACCCACATGCACGGCGACCACTACGCCGGCATCCCCTGGCTGGCGCTCCAGCGGGCGGCCGCCGGGGTGAAGCGACCCCTCACCGTGCTCGGCCCCGAGGGCATTTCGACGCGCCTTCCGGGACTCGCCGACCACCTCTTTCCCAGCGCATCCCCGCGCCCGGACCGCTTCCAGCTCGACATTCGCGAATACGCATCGCTGCGGCCTGCGACCCTGGGCGAAGCCTGGCCCGGCGGGCTGACCGTGACCGGCTATCCCGTGACCCACGTCCCCGCGACCAACCCGCACGCGCTCCGCATCGAGGTGGGGGGCAAGGTCATCGTCTTCTCCGGCGACACTTCATGGGATGAGAATCTTGTCGACGCCGCGGCCGGCGCCGATATCTTCATCTGCGAGGCTTGGAGTCTGCGGCCGGCCGCCCCCGTCCACATGGACATCGAGACGTTGCGAAGGCGCCGCGCCGACCTCGACTGCGAACGCATCGTGCTCACGCACATGGGGGATGACGTGCTGGCGGCGCTGCCCATCGAGGGCTTCGAAGCGGCGGAAGACGGTATGGTGATCGAGGTTTGAGGGGGGCGGCGACCTCAAGCCGGATCGGTGCCATTTCACTACGGGATCGGCGCAAATCACCATTTGAATGCCCTCGCGAGCCCTCTATGTTTGATGTTGAAGCGCCTCGCCACGCCACAACCGGGGCTCGAGTGCCCATCCCGATCAGGAGCGCACCGACGATGAGTCTTGATTCCGTTCTCGGGGTTGCCACGATTCTCCTTGCCATCATCACGGCCGCTGTCGCACTGGCTGCCACTCTCGTACCGGGTCTGCGCGCGATGCGGCAGGAAATAGGCAAGCTCGGTGACCGCATGAGTCGCCTGGAAGAGCGAATGGCGAGGCTCGAAGGCTGGTTCGGGGGATTCCTGCAGGGGAAACGGGAAGCGGACGTCTAGGCGGCTCCGGCTCCGCACGCTGACTAGAACGGCGCGAACCCCGGTGACCCGAAGCGCTCCATTCGCAGGTGCTCGGCGATCGGCCATGCGTAGGCCGCGATGACGAGGATGGCGGCCACGACGAACCACAGCCCGAAGCGGTCGAGTATGGCCGCCTTGCCGTTTTCGCCCTGGAGCGGTTCGGCGAACTCGATGGGCTCGGGGTCGATTCTCCTGCCAGCCAGACCGGTCCCGAGCATCACCGCCACGTAGCACGCGGCGCTGATGAACAGAAGGATGCCGCCGACCGCGGAGATGCCCGTCCCGGCAACCCACTGCTGCGCGATCTCGCTGCCTCCGTAGCTGGCGTCGTAGACGCGCCGCGGCATGCCGGCCAGCCCCGTCAGATGATTGGCGATGGAGAAGAGCAGCATCCCGCCGAACCACAGGTAGGGCTGTATGCGCGCCAGTAGCGAGAGCTCGAGCTCGCGGCCGGTCAGCCGGGGCATGAGATAGTACGACGTGCCCATGAACGTGAGCGCGACCGCGGTCCCCACCGTCAGGTGGAAGTGTCCCTGGATCCACGCGGTGTTGTGCACCATGGCGTTCATGCCGTAGGCCGCGTTGATGGCGCCGCCGAAGCCGCCCACGGCGAACATGAGCATGGCCAGCGCGACGCTCGAGAACGCGGGGTCGCCCCAGGGCAGCTCCTCGAGCCAGTTGAGGAGGCCCCTGGCGCCCTTCATGCGGCCGGCGATCTCGAACGAGGCGATGACGGTGAAGGCGGTGACGAAGCTCGGGAACAGGATCAACTGCGTGTTGAATGTGTGGAACAGCTTCCACCCGGCCTGCACCCCGGGGTCCACGAGCTGATGGTGGAAACCCACGGGTGTGGAGAGCAGGAGCAGCATCACGAACGCCAGCCGCGCCAGCGGATCGCTGAACAGCTTCCCGCCCGCGATCCTCGGCGTGATGGTGTACCAGATGACGTACGCCGGCAGCACCCAGAAGTAGACCAGCGGGTGGCCGAACCACCAGAAGAGGGTGCGCGCCAGCAGGGGATCGACCGTGTCGACGATGCCCAGCGACCACGGAATCAGCAGGATCAGCACCTCGGCCGCCACGCCGATGGTGGCCAGCACCCAGACGATGATGGTCGCGAGCATGCCGTGCACGGGAAGCGGCGTGCGCGCCCCCGCATTCTCCCTTCTCCAGGCCATCCAGGTGCGCGCCATCACCCAGCACCATCCCCATGACCCGACGACCAGCAGCGCGGCGCCGATGTAGAACAGCGGATGCGCCTGGAGCGGAGGATAGAAAGTGTAGAGCACCGTCGCCCTGCCCCACAGGATCACCGCGGCGGCCATCCCGGTGCCGATCAGCGCCACCCACCACGAACCCCAGGCGATCCGTCTCGACACGATGGGCCGGTCCAGCGCGCGCTCGGCCACCACGTAGCCGAAGCCCATGATGAAGAAGGTGGTGAACACGAGCGCCATCAGCACGCCGTGCGCCGTCACCGACATGTAGTAGACGCTCGCGGTGCGGAACGGCAGGTCGAGGTTGGCCCGTGAGAGCGACTGCATGAACGCCATCCCGGACGCCACCGCGAAGGCGCCGATGGCGACCCAGAAGTTGGCGAGCGTGAGCTTTCTGCTGTGGATCATCGGTCACCTTCCGTTGCGACCGTTGATCCGTCCGCGCCGTCGGACGATTCCGCGGCTGCGGCCGACGACTCCTCCCCTGCCGACGCCCCCTCCGTCCCGGGCGCGTCCTCGACGATCAGCGTCGCAGACATCACGTGATGACCCACTCCGCAGTACTCATTGCACACGATGAGGTACTCGCCCGGCGTGTCGAACCGGGTGGTGAACTGGCTGACGTAGCCGGGCACGACCATCGTGTTGCCGTTGGTCTGCACGATCTGGAACCCGTGGATGACGTCGGGGCTCGTCATGCGGAAGGTGACGTCGCGTCCCCGCGGCACCCGGATCTCGAAGGGCAGGAAGGCGAACATGAACGCCTGGATCACGACCGTCGCGCTGCCGTCCTCATGGATCGTCACGCCCGGGCTGCCGAACTCCTCGTCGGTGCGCACCGAGGCCGGATCGATGGTCTCGACGTGGCTGGGCGGCTGCATGGCGCGTCCAAGCGTCGTGTAGCCCATGGACGCCAGGAAGACGACGATGATCGCCCCGGCGGCGTACATCCAGATCTTCTCGTACAGGTCTACGTGCATGGCCGCCTCACTCGGTCAGGGGCCCGCGGGGCACGAACACGCCGAAATACATGATCAGCCAGCCGATGACGAACAGCAGCCCGTAGATGCCGACGATGGCGAGCGTGCCTTTCGGGTGACCCCCGACATCGACGGACTCCTCGGGCGAGGGATCGGGTCGGTCGTCCGGATGATTGAGTTGATCGTCGCTCATGGATCCTCCGGGTCCCGCGGACGGTTCGGGAAGGGTGACGTGGCCCGCTTCCATACGGTACTGATTGGTGGCGACTCGTCAACGGGGTGCGCGACGCCAGTCAGGGCGGCGCAAGGACATACGTGAGGCTATCGACCTGAAGCCGGCCCGGAAGCCCCGACGCTCGCCGACCCGCACCCTGCATCGATCGGCGCGGCGCTCGGCGCCCCGAGGCCAGCCTGATTCTCTGGCCCCGAAAGGACGTTGCCCGACTTCGACCCCCGAATCCACATCCGCGTGTCCCATTCTGCCATTGACGGGCGGTCGCTTGTGCCATTCGCGGGTTGTTCGCCAAGGGCGGCCGCACGCCCGCGCCGCGTCCCGAATTCACATTCGCGTGTCCCATTCTGCCATTGACGAATTGGGAGGCCGCGATTCGGCGGAGTCCGAGACCCCATCTTCGCTGGCCCGCCAGAGGCGCTGACGGACTCACTGACGGCATTCGCGGGCGGCTTCCTCTTCCGAAGGTCTCCCGACTTCACTTCGGCCATTACGGGGCATCCTGAGAGGCCGATTCCGGCACCGTTATATTTGTACGTAAGTCATTGTGCAATCAAATGTTGGGAGGAATGATGATCGCGCCTGCAGACGTTCTCTACGGCACTCGCCGGAAGCCCTTCCCGTGGCCTGCGATGGTACGGGAACCGATGGGGGTTCCACTCGGCGCCGATCCCGCGCCGTCCGGTCGCGAGCCCTCGGGAGACGACGACGAACTCCACAAGCTGGGCGAGCGCATCGCCGAATTGGCGGCCTGCATCAACTCCGCCGAGGCGCGGATGATGACCCTGATCGCCGACTTCGACCGGCGGGGCGGATGGAAGGACGGCGGCTTCTCCTCCTGCGCCGAATGGCTGGCCTGGAGGACCGGCACCAGGATCGGGACGGCCCGCGAACGGGTGCGGACCGCCCGGGCACTGGAGCGCCTGCCCCAGACCGCCGATGCTCTGAAGGAGGGGAGCATCTCGTACGCCAAGGTGCGGGCGCTCACCCGGGTTGCGACCCCCGAGCGCGAGGCCGAGCTGCTCGAGTTCGCGCGCGCCGGGTCGGCGGCGAAGCTGGAGCGGACGGTGCGCATGTGGAAGAAGCTGTCGCGCGACGCAGAGCTGACCGCCGAGCAGGCCCGGCACCGCAGCCGCACCTTCTCGGTCTTCGTGGACGGCGACGGGATGTACGTGGTGAAGGGCCGGCTCGAGCCGGAGGCCGGGGCCGTGCTGATGCGCGCGGTGGAGGCGGCGTCGGATGCGCTGTTCCGGCGCGAGGGCGATGCCCGAGACGCAGCGGGAAGTGGAAAGGGGGTCGAGCGCGAGGACGGCGGTCCGCGCCCCGAGCCGAAGCAGCGCCGGGCGGATGCGGTGGGGCTCTTGGCCGAGCGGGCTCTGGCTGCGGGTTTCGGTGCCGCCCCGGACCGCGACGCAGGCCGGCCGATCGAGAATGCCGTCGCACCGGAGACGCCATCCGTTGACGAAGGACGGGCGTCACCCAACGGCGAAGGACCGACTTCATCCCACGGCGAGCCGTTGACTGCACCCCGCGTCGAATCCGGAACCCGCGCCGAGCGCTACCAGGTCATGGTCCACTGCGACGCCGCGACGTTGGCGGCCGAGGGCGAGCCAGGCCGCTCGGATCTGGACGGGATTCGCGTTTCCGCGGAGACGTCGCGGCGCATGGCGTGCGATGCGGCGGTGGTCGCGATGGTCCACGCGAAGGACGGCTCGATGCTGAACGTGGGGCGCCGGACGCGCACCATTCCGCCGCACATCCGGCGGGCGCTGGAGGATCGCGACCGCGGATGCCGCTTTCCGGGGTGTGGCTGCCGGTTTACAGAGGCGCATCACGTGAAGCACTGGGCCGACGGGGGCGAGACGAGTCTCGGGAACACGCTGCTCCTCTGCCGGCGGCACCACCGCGCGGTTCACGAAGGGCGGGTGAAGGTATCCGTGAACGGCGACGGGACGGTCCTGTTCTTCACGCCCAGGGGAAGGATGCTGGTTGACGCGCCAGCGGGTCCTCGGCGGCATCCGGAGTCTGAGTCGGCCCGGTCCCTGCCCCGCTTGCCGCCGGTCCCATCGGTACATCCGGGCGTCCCGGCGAAGGGCAAGGGTCCCATCCTGTCGAACGGGGCTGCCCTCTATCGCGACTCAGCCATCCCGTGGGAGATCGAGGCGGCGGCGCGGGAAGCCATGGAGGAGTCCTGATGGAGCACTGATCCACAACAATCCGAGACCGCACATACTGAAACGCCCGTCATGGAGGAATCCTCCCTCTAGAACCTCATCCTGACCCCCACCTGCGCCCGCCGGGTATCCCCCAGGCCGCTCCTGATGGTGCCGTCGAAGTTGAAGAGCAGGGAGCCGTGGGCGGTGTCGAGGAAGTTGTCCTGGTTGGTGGCGTTGAAGACCTCGAACACGGGCTCGAGCACCATTCCGTTGCTCAGCGCGAATTCGCGGGAGACGCGGAAGTCCCAAGTGAAGAAGGCGTTGTCGCGGCGCAGGGTGTTGCGCTGGAGCACGGAGCCGTCGGCGCAGATGCGGTCGGCGGGCTCGGCGGCGCGCTCGCCGGGGCTGGCGCACTTCGCCGACACCGGGGACGCGCTCAGCAGCCGGAACATGTGGGACGCGTTGACGCCGCCCGGCAACGAGAAGACGAAGTAGCCGTTGAACTGGTGGCGCCGGTCACGGTCGGACCAGCCGTACTCGGCCTCGAGGTTGCGCGGATCCGCGTACCGGTAGGTGAACGGGTCGCGCTCGTTGTCGTCGTCGGAGCGGTCGAAGCCCAGGGTGTAGTTGAAATCGTAGGCGAATCCGCTCGCGGCATCCTGGCCGCGCAGCCCCAGCGTGAGGCCGTGATAGCGCGAGCGCGCGCTCGATTCGCCCACGGTCAGGGCGTTGATGCCCCCGCCCGAAGGGTGGGTGCCGATCCCGAACGGCGACCCCAGCGCGGCGGCATTCCGGTCCACGAAGCGGAAGAGGCCATCGGTGCGCGCGTGCTGCCAGGAGACGCTCGCGGTCACGACCGGGCTGAGCGCGCGGGTCGCCTCCGCCCCGAACGACCAGGTGCGCGGCAGTTCCAGGCTCCGGTCGGCGACCTGGATGTCGGGCAGGAAGGGGGCGGCAGCGGACCCGTCGATCTGCTCGTCGATGGCGGGCACGGGCCCCAGCACGGCCGCATCGGCGCTGCTCCGGAAGAGGATCTGCTGGAAGGCGCCGTTGGTGGTGCGGTACTGGGCGAAGACGAGGCCGGGGATGCGCGCGTTGTACGCTCCGGCGTTGAGCCGCACCACGGTGCGCCCGCCGTCCACGTCCCACGCGAGGCCGAAGCGGGGCTGGACGTTGTCGAGGTCGTCGGGGATGGTTCCGTCCGAAGGGAATCGCGGGTCGCTCAGGTACGGCGCGTAAAAGGTCTCCCCGGGCCGGATGAAGACGTCGGGATGCCAGGCGCCCTCCCAGCGCACGCCCAGATTCACCGTCAGACGGTCGGTCGGCTTCCAGGTATCCTGGAGGAAGAAGGCCAGTTCGTGGGTGGTCATGGCCTGGAGGCCGAGCTGGTCGGCGGGCACGCCGGGAACGGTCGCCGACTGCAGGTAGAGCAGCACCGGGCCTGCCACCGAGTTGCCCGCCGGACACGCGCCGCTGGTGCTGGCCGAGCCGTCGGAGCAGGTCACGTAGTTGCTGCCGTGGGTCGCGAAGCCGATGAAGCCATCGACGGAATCGAAGATGTAGCGGCTGTTGGCGAAGCCGATGAACTGCTGCTCCACGGTGGTGCGGTTGAATTCGACGCCCGCCTTGAAGAGATGCGCGCCGGATAGCCAGGAGACGTTGTCGACCAATTGCAACCGCGTGTCGTACCCCGGATCGATGGGCAGGAAGAAGGGGAGGCCGATGCGGAAGCCGTCGGCGAAGTCCATGCCGATATCGGGGAACGGACGCCCGCCTAGCCGTGCGAACTGGGGTGGCCCGGGCAGCCGCGCCCCGGGGATGAGCGGCCCCCCGTACCAGCGCGGCCGGTCCTCGCCGGCCCACTGGAAGCGGAACTCGTTGGAGACGGTGTTGCCCAGCAGCGAACGCAGGCTCGCGTTGACCGCGTGCGAGTAGTCGCGCTCGATGCCGTTGGACGAGAGCCCCCACGAATCAACATCGAAGGTGCCGTTCACCTGTTCCGACCAGGTGTAGTTGTACTTGAAGGATGCCTGATGGCGCTCGCCGGCGCTGACATCCAGCTTGGCGATGAGCGCGCGGGCGTCGTCGGTGCGCTCGATGGGGCCGAATTCATCATCGAAGAGCCCGGGCCAGCGCGACTGAAGGAAGCTGTCCAGCTTGCGCAGATTGGCATCGCTGTTCACCAGCCGCTGCTGCTGCTTGGTCTCGCTGGAGCTCTGCTGGTCGTAGGCGAGGAAGAAGAAGGCCCGGTCGCGCACGATCGGCCCGCCCACGGTGAACCCGAACTGCCCCCGGCCGAACTCCGGCTTGCCACCGCCCCGCGCTTCCGGATACGCGGCCGAGATCGCGTCCCACTGGCCGTAGTAGTGAGCCGTCCCGGTGAAGTCGTTGGTACCCGAGCGGGTGACGACGTTCACAAATCCACCCGCCGAGCGCCCGAACTCTGCGGTGGCGCCCTGGTTCACCACCACCATCTCCTCGATGGCGTCCTGGTTGAAGGTGAAGGCGGGCCGCTGGCCGCCCCTCTGCTCGCCGAAGAAGGCGTTGTTGAAGTCGGCCCCGTCGACGATGAAGTTGTTGAAGATGCCGCGCTGCCCGCTGACGTTGAGCTCGTCGCCGTCGGGCCCCTGCGAGATGGACACGCCGGGGGTGAGGAGCGTGAAGTCGAGGTAGTTGCGGCCGTTCGAGGGCAGGCCGTCCACGACCTCCTCCGAGAAGCGCTGGGAGCTGGTGACGTCCTCGGTGTCGAGGAGGACGTCGCGCTCGCGGGTGACGGTGATGCCCTCGAGTTCCACCGGGGCGAGCCCCAGCGAGAGGAGGAGCGTTTCGCCGACCCGCAGCACCAGCCCTTCCCTGCGGTCGGTCCCGAACCCGTCGGGCGCGGTCGCGGTCACATCGTAGGTGCCGAGCGGAAGCAGCGTGCGCGCGAACGTTCCCTCGGCCGTTGTCTCCACCGTAGTGCGGAACCCGGTCTCCCGGTGCTCGATGAGGACCACGGCGCCCGCGACGGGGGCGCCGGCAGGGTCTCGCACCGTGCCGCGGACGACTCCGGTGGTGGCTTCGGCCTGCGCGGATGCGGCGGCAGGGACGAGCGCCGCGGCGAGGGCGAGGATGACGGCCACCCGGGTCAGCGTAGCGAGAAGCGCGCGCGGGACTGGCGGGAGTGGGGTTGCGGAAGGCGCGGCGCTGACGGGCGGGCGGTGGGTCATGGGCTCCGGGGGCCTCGCGTGGATCCTCTTGTCACGTGATGCGCGAAGGATTGTGAGCGCGAAGGGCGTGAGATACAAGTTCCAGGACACAGGGATCCGTCGGTTCGGTTGACATGCGATATCAATAATGATATCATCGTCGATGACGAAAACCTCTGCTCTTCTCAAGACGTTCCGAGACAACCCCAAGGGCGTCCGATTCAAGGATCTCGCACGAGTATGCGAGGAGTACTTCGGAGTGCCCCGGCAGAAAAGAACGAGTCACCGAGTCTACCGAACCCCTTGGACCGGAGATCCTCGCGTAAACATCCAGAACGCCAAGGGCATGGCAAAACCGTATCAAGTGCGTCAGGTATTGAAGGCGATCGAGAAACTGGAGAGCGAGAAGTGACCGACCTATACACGTACCGGATCACCTGGTCCGCAGAGGATGACGAGCATGTGGGCCTCTGCGCCGAGTTTCCCTCCCTCAGTTGGCTGGCGTGCACACCCGGAGACGCGCTGGCCGGAATCCGGCGCGTCGTTCGTGAGTCCGTGGCCGACATGCGCGAGGCCGGAGAAACGCCTCCAGACCCGATCGCGACCCGACCGTACAGCGGCAGGTTCCTGGTTCGGGTGCCCCCGGAAACGCACCGTGCCCTCGCGATCCAGGCCGCCGAGCAGGGCGTCAGCATGAACCGGCTCGTGAGCGCGCGCCTCGCCGGGTAGGCAGGAGACGCGCTAGCTTGGCTTGCGGCTGTCGGGCCCCCGTGCGCGCCAGCCCGGCATGATCAGGAGAGCACTTGCTCAGGAGTGACAAGTAATGTGCAAATGCAACTTCCGGCTGGTGAGCGCATTGTTCGTGTTCCTGGCCCTCGGCTCGACGCCTGGCGGCCAATCCTCGCAGCCATCAGGCAGTGAATCCGGGGCTCTATCCGGGACTTACTTCGGACTACAGGACCAGTTGGCCGAACTGACTCCCGTCGCATCCGCGCGGGCTCCCTTGTCCTTCGGTGGAGATATCGCGCTGCCGACCGAGGGCATCGCGTGCGTAATCGAAAGCTACGACAACCGCATTCATTGCATTCCGCGGGACGGCGGAGGGACCGCGGTGTTCGGCCGGCGTGGCCAGGGCCCGGGAGAGTTCCCGAGCCAACCATCGAGCATCATCCGGGGACCGGGCGGGACGATCGGCGTCGTCGTGACCGGGAGGCGTCGCATGTCGGTGTTCGAACCGTCCGGAGATTGGGTATTCGATGTCCGGCTGCCGAGCCGTCTCCGGCCATCCGCGCCGTTCGACTCCGTGCTGCCAGGCCAGGACATCAACCGGGCAGGGGAAGGATGGGAGAACCGCCACCTGGATGTCGATGTGCAGACCGGCGACATCCTCTGGGAGAAGACGTTCCCCAACGACATGGCTGCGGAGGCCGGATGCCGGATGCCGGAGGTAACGGAGGGATTCGCCTATCCGGAGGGGTTGGAAGACCCGGCCAGGCTGTCGTCCGGCGGCATGTTCTTCGGCCTCTGCGATGGACAGATGTTCTACCTGGCCGACCGGGACGATGACTTCGGCACTGTGCTTCGCTCACCATTGTACACGACCGAATATCCCTCCGCGAGCGATGTGGAACGCTACCTGGAGAACTGTGGCCCGGCATCGCGGCTGGTCATGCGGGAGCCGTGCCGACTGGAAGAGTTTCGCAGCACGCCCGAGGACTATGGCGTGCACTATTGCGTCGACGACCGGGACCGCCTGTGGGTGCTCACCAACCGTGACCGGGAAGAGTTTTCGCACCTCGACGTCTTCGTCGGCCCCGAGTTCGCGGGTTCCGTGCGGGTGCGCCACCGGGCGGTGGGGTTCGACGTGCTCGGCTCGACGCTCGCCGTGCTGGTGGATCGCCCCGTGGGTCCGAGCGACCCGGATGGCTACCCGGACCGGGGCATCGACTGGTACGACATCGGCGGGCTCAGGTTCGGGTCGGATCCGGCACCCGCTGAAGGAGCAGCAGCCCGGTCAGCATCAGCGCGGTAAGCACGAGGAAGCCGGGGCGCTGGTTGCCGGCTGCGATGAAGGTGGCCAGGCCGAAGAGCAGCGGACCCAGCACCGACGAGGTCCGCCCGCAGAAGGCATAGAATCCGAATATCTCCGCTTCCCTGCCCTGCGGAATCATGAGGGACAGGTAGGCACGGCTTGCCGACTGTACCACGCCCAGGCCGAGGCCGGCCACGATGGCAAGGCCGTAGAAGACTGCGGTCGACTGCACGAAATAGGCGGCGATGCCGGCGATCACCCACATGATCAGGACGCCGGTGAGGACCTTCTTGGGGCCGAGACGGTCGGTCGGCCTGGCGAGCGTGAGGGCTCCCGCCATCGCCGAGAACTGCACCACGAGGAACAGGATGATGGTGTCGGTCTGCTCGAACCCGAAGGTCTCGGTGGCGATGACGCCCGCCATGACGATGACCGTCAGGATGCCGTCGATGTAGAAGAAGTACGAGGTGAGGAAGCGGCGAATGTCGCTCAGGGCCCAGACTCCGCGCACGGTCGCGAAGAAGCGCCGCGTTCCCCAGGCCGCCGCGTCGAGTACTCGCATGTCGCCGCCCCGGTCGGAGGGCAGATTGCGGAACGCGGGAATGGCGAAGAGGAGAAAAAAGCCCGACACCAGGAGCCAGACGGGCTCGATGCGGCCCGGGAAGAGCACCTGGAGGAAGATCAGCGCCAGAATCAGGCCCAGCGCCGACCCCAGGTATCCCCAGCCGAACCCGTAGCCGGACACCGAGCCGCGCTCTTCGGGCGGGGCGATGTCCGGGAGATAGGCGTTGTAGAAAACGAGCCCGCCCTCGAAGCCGATGTTGGCCATCACGAAGAAGATGAAGCCGGCAAGCACCATCCCGGGGCCGACGGTCGCGATCAGCGCCACACTGATGAGACAGACCGCCACGTAGACTGCCAGGAAACGCTTGCGCAGTCCGCACTTGTCCGCGATCCCGCCGAGCAGCGGTGCCGAGAGCGCCACCACCAGGGCCGAGAGCGAGACCGCAGTACCCCACCACAGCTCCCCCTCGCCGCCTTCGCCGCCGACCACTGTGCCGACGTAGAAGACCGGGAAGACGGCCGTGGTCATTACCGCCGGATAGATCGAGTTGGCGAAGTCGAAGAGCACCCACGAGCGGATCTGGCGGCGGCGCGTTGTCTTTGCCTCGTCTCTTTCGGCGCGGCTGATCGCAGGCGGCTGGGATCCGGAGCCTCCTCGCCGGCTCACTGCCCTCCCCCCGGCCGCCGGTAGCGCACCGGGGGCGGGGGCTCGTCCGCGAAGGTGACCTTCCCGGTCTCGAGCAGGCGGAGCGCTTCATGGACGGCGGCCTCAAGCTGCGGGTCGCCGCCGGCGATTACGGGCGCGGGGTCGTTGCGCACCTCGATGTCGGGCGCCACGCCTTCCGCCTCCACGGCCCACTCGCCGTTCACGTCGAAGAATCCGCCCCGGGGGGCCACGAAACCGCCTCCGTCGATGAGCGGCGGGGTGTCCCAGGTTCCCACAAGGCCGCCCCAGGTCTTGGTGCCAACCAGGGGGCCAACGCCCTTGAAGCGGAACAGGTAGGGCAACAGGTCGCCGCCGGAGCCGGCGCGCTCGTTGATCACCATGACCTTGGGTCCGAACAGCCCGGCCATCGGCTGGGTCCACGGCTTGCGGTCGCCCGCGCGGGAGTTGAAGTAGCCGGTGAGTTCGCGGTCGAGCATGTCGACGATATAGTCGGCCGCCGAGCCGCCGCCGTTGTTGCGCTCGTCGATGACCGCCCCTTCGCGATCCTGCTGGGCGTAGTACATGCGGTTGAAATACTGGTATCCGCCCTGTCCCGTGTTGGGGAGCCACACGTACGCCAGCCGGCCGCCGCTCATTTCGTCGACTCGAGCCTGGTTCGCCTCCACCCAGGCCCAGCGGCGCAGGATTCCCTCGTTGGCGATGGGCTCCACGATGATGTCGCGGGTCTCATCCATGGCAGGAGCGGGTCCGACGGTCAGTGTGATGGTGCGCCCGGCGGTGCCCTCCAGCAGCTCGAACGGGTTGGTTGGCGCGCGCAGTTCGGCCCCGTCCACCGCGAGCAGGTAGTCGCCTTCCGACACGTCCATGCCGGGGATCGAGAGCGGCCCGGCCGTCCCCGGCGTCCAGTCCCCGCCGTCATATATGCGGGTGATGCGGTAGAAGCCGCCGTCCTCCTCCAGGTCCGCGCCCAGCAGGCCGGTGCGGGGATTGTCGAGCTCGGGATAGTCGCCCCCACGCACATACGAGTGCCCCACGGCGATCTCGCCCGAGAGCATGTCCAGCAACTGGTTGAAGTCCGAACGGTGGCGTACGTCCGGGAGCCACGCGGAGTACCAGTCCCAGACATCGTCCCACGGCGCCCCGTGCTGGTTGTCGACGTAGAGGAAGTCGCGCATGAAGCGCCACCCGTCGCGGAGCATCTGCGCGTACTCGGCGGTGGGCTCGACGCGCACCCGCATCCCGTCAAAGTCGAGGCGGCCGTCGTTTCCGCCGGGGGCGCGGGCAGTCCCCACCACCCGCCAGGTGCCGCCGGTCCGGAAGAGGAGGTGCTCGCGATCGTGGGACACGGTGACCGCGGTCGCCTGCTCGACGAAGTCCTCCGCCTCCCTGTCCTCCACGGAGTACTTGAGCAGCTCCCCGCCCCCGAAGCCTCCGCCCTGCATCACGAAGACGGTGCCCTCCGGCCCGGGTGCGAGACCCGCGTAGTCTTCCAGGGGAAGGCCGGGCGCATCGATGATGCGGCGGGCGATGTTCTGGAAATCGATCGAGACGGCGGCGGGCGCGTCCTGGCCGGAACGGGACGCACCGCCCCCGGAGCTACTCCCGGTCTCGCCCGACCCGCCGCCGTCGCCCGAGCCACCGCCGTCGCTCCCCTCGTCGCCCTCTGCCTCTTCATCGCTCGTTGGCAGGAAGGGCGAAGGCTCGTCCTCGTCCAGCAGCGCCAGGTACAGAGCGCGCGTGACCGGCCGGTCGTAGGAGGTCATGTCGAGCCAGCCGGTGTTCAGGCCGTAGTCCGTGGAGGCCAGGAAGTAGAGGTACTTGCCGGACTCATCCCACACCGGAGTGATCGCGTCGGACATGGCGTCGGTGAGCTGGTGGGTCTCGCCCGACTCGGTGTCGTACACGAAGATGGCGCGCAACTGGTTGTCGAGCCGGCGCGCGTAGGCGATCCAGCGCGAATCGGGTGACCACACCGGGTTCATGGTGCGCTGCGGGTGGGCGAAGCGGTCGGTGTCGACGTGCTCCACCTCGCCCGACTCCACGTCAAGCACCAGCACGCGGTAGTGGGTGTCGGTGAAGGCCAGCTTGCTCCCGTCGGGCGACCACTCGGGCCGGAAGTAGAACGACGGCTCGGCGATCTCGATGCGGCGCGGATTCGCTCCGTCCTGCTCGGCGATCACGAGCGCGTACTCGTCGGCTGCGTCGTTGAACCAGGCGATGCGCGACCCGTCGGGAGACCACACCGGATGCCGGTCGGCCACCCCGGGGGTGCGGGTGAGGTTGCGCCACGAGCCCTCATCAACGGGCACGCTGAAGATCTCGCCGCGCCACTCGAAGAGCGCCCGCTTGCCGGTCGGGGAAAGGCGGGCGTCGCGCATCTGCGCGGACGGAACCTCCTCCCAGCGCGCCCGCGACCAGTTCATGTCGCCGGCCACGTGGATCTCGAGCGCGCGCGTGCGCCCGGACGCGGGATCCAGTTCATGCAGGTACCCCGCCTGCTCGTAGACCACCACACCGTCCCCGGCACCGAGCGACTTCACGTCGAAGTCGGCGTGCCGCGTCAGCTGCCGCTCCGCCCCCGTGCGCGGATCGAACGACCACACGTTGCTGGCCCAGTCCCGCTCGGACATGTAGTACACCACGCCGTCCATCCACGCCGGGTCCATGTGCCGCTCGCCTTCCCACGAGGGCGTGGTGCGCGCCCAGTCGGCGGTCGAGACGATGCCGATCGGCTGCGCCTGCCCGCCCCGGTAGTTGCGCCATTCCGGGTCCCAGTAGCCGATCTCCTGGTAGGCGATGTACTCCCCGTCCGCGGACATCCCGCCCAGGTACGCCTGCGGCAGCGCGAGCGGCTCCGGCAGACCGCCAGCGGGCGCCACCGTGTAGAACTTCCACAGCTGTGTGGGCACCGCGTCCCGGCCCGACTGGAAGAGGATCTCGCCGTCGGGCGTCCACCCCTGCACCACGTCGGCCGCCGGATGCCAGGTGAGCCTCCGCGGCTGGCCGCCCGTGGCGGGCATCAGGTAGACGTCGGTGTTGCCGCCGTACTGTCCCGAAAAGGCGATCCACTGCCCGTCCGCGCTGAAGGCCGGGTCGGTCTCCGCGCCCTCGGAGCTGGTGAGCCGCATCGCGTCGCCCCCGTCTCGGCCCGTGAGCCACAGGTCGTTGGCGTGCACGAAGACGATGTGCGTCGCGCTCACGTCGGGCTGGCGCAGGAAGCGGGTGCCCTGGGCGGAGGCATGTTGTGGTGGGATGCCGGCGTTGAGGACAGCCAGCAGGGCGCAGGACATCAGGATGCGAAAACGGGACGGAAGCGCGCGCGGGCGCACGCCATCGGCGTTCCGCGTCGTGGGATGGGCGGTGACGGCAGGGGTACGAAACATGGAACCGGCTCCGGGTGCGCGATGAATCAGGGCGACACCTGGCAAGCTCGCACGTGACGGGCGGGGCGCAAGTCGGGAGCGGCGAGCGGGCGCCACCGTCGCCTACCCCCGCGGAGCTACCCTCCGCTTCCTTGCCTCCCCGTCCGTCCCGCCGTAGGCTGGCTTACGAGGTTTCATCGCTACGCAACGCACCCTTCGGAGGGAACCTGAGATGGCATCGAACAACCGCTCCCCCATCTCTCGCCGCACCTGGATCGCCGCTACTTCAGGGGCCGTGGCCGCGGGCCTGATCAAGACGCAGGCCGACGCCGTCAAGCTGGTCGCGCAGGAGGCCCCGACGCCGCCCGACGACCCCACCAAGGTCCCGGGTCGATTCACTTCCGAGGTGGGCGTGCGCGCGCCCGAGGAGCGCCCCAGGCGGCTCACCCGCTCGCAGACGCTCTCCAGTTCCTCGCGGACGCCGCTGCAGGAGCTGCAGGGCACCATCACGCCGGCCGATCTGCACTTCGAGCGCCATCACGCTGGCATCCCCGACATTCGCGCGGGACGTCACGAACTGCTGGTGCACGGGATGGTCGAGCGCCCGATGGTCTTTTCGATGGCCGATCTGAAGCGCTATCCGTCGGTGGCGCGCACCTATTTCCTGGAGTGCTCCGGAAACGGCGGCGGGGCGTACAATCGCGAGCGCATGCCGGTCGAGATCACTCCACAGGCCCTCGACGGGCTGCTCAGCACCAGCGAGTGGGTGGGCGTCCCGGTCAAGACCATCCTGAACGAGGTGGGCGCCGATCCGGCCGCAACCTGGATCCTCGCCGAGGGCGCCGACGCGGCGGTCATGTCGCGCAGCGTGCCCATGGAGAAGATCATGGACGACTCCCTCCTCGCCTACGGGCAGAACGGCGAGGCCATCCGCCCCGAGCAGGGCTACCCGCTGCGCCTGCTCCTGCCCGGCTGGGAGGGCAACGCCAGCGTCAAGTGGCTGCGGCGCATCGAGGTGACGGACCGCCCGACCATGACCCGCGACGAGACATCCCGCTACACCGACCCGCTCAAGGGCGGCCTTTCCCGCCAGTTCAGCTTCTTCATGGACGCCAAGTCCACCATCACCTTCCCCGCGTATCCCTACACGCTGCCCGACACGGGATGGTGGGAGGTCCAAGGGCTCGCGTGGACGGGACGCGGGCGTATCACGCGCGTCGACATCAGCACCGACGGCGGCCGGAACTGGACCGAGGCCGAGCTTCAGGAGCCCATCCTGCCCAAGTCGACCGTCCGCTTCCGACATCTCTGGAACTGGGACGGCAGCGAAAGCCTGCTGGTCAGCCGCGCGGTGGACGAAACCGGCTACGTGCAGCCCACCGTACAACAGCTCTGGGAAGCGCGCGGGGAGCGCACCGCGTACCACAACAACCAGCAGAGGGTGTGGAAGGTCGGGGCGGACGGCGCCGTCACCTTCGGCCTGGGAGACCTGGTATGAGGCGGCTCGGGCTGGCAACCATGGTCCTGGCCATCGGCTGCGCGCCCGCCGGATCCTCGTCGGCCGGCGGTTCTGCTGACGGCGCCGAGCCCCCGGAGCGTTTCGGCTTCGGCAGCCCGGCGTCGGCCGAGCGCGTCGCCATGTGGGACATCGACGTGAAACCCGACGGAGAGGGGCTGCCGCCCGGGAGCGGCACCGTGGCCGAGGGCGAACAGATCTACCTCATGCACTGCATCGCCTGCCACGGCCCCACCGGCACCGAGGGGCCCAACGATGTGCTGGTGACGCAGGAGCCGTGGGAGGAGTGGCCCGCCGGCCGCACCGTTGGCGGCTACTGGCCCTACGCCACCACCCTCTACGACTACACCGTGAAGGCGATGCCGCAGCTCACCCCGGGCATCCTCACCGCGGACGAGACCTACGCGGTGATCGCCTACATCCTCTACCTGAACGACCTGGTGCCCGAGGACGCGGTGATGAACGCCGAGACCCTGCCGGCCATCGAGATGCCGTATCGGGACCGCTTCGTTCCCGATGACCGGACGGGGGGCAGCGTTATCCGGTAGCGGAAGCTCTCGCCGGGCAACGCGGCGCCAGAGGCGCCATCACCCGTCTGTCGCGGGCACCAGCAGCTTGTCGCGCATTTGGCGAACATCCTCCCGGATGTCCTGGATGTCGAGCCTGAGCGCGTCGATGTCGTGGCGGATGTCCTCGCGCAGGACGTTCATCTCGTCGCGCAGGCGTGTTTCCATGCTCCCCATCTCGCCGCGCAACTCGCTCATTTCGCCGCGCAGGCGCGTTTCCATGCTCGCCATGTCGCCCCGCAGGCTGACGAACAGCGTGACCTGCAGACCCGTCAGCGTTACGCCGACGGCGAGAATGGCGATCAGTTCCTGGCTCAGCTTCATCGGGGGGCGAGCGGCGGGCGTCATCACGCGCCCCCGGCGGGCACGAGCAGCTTGTCGCGCAGTTGGCGGACGTCCTCCCGGATGTCCTGGATGTCGATCCGGAGCGCGTCAATGTCGTGGCGGACGTCCTCCCGCAGGACGTTCATCTCGTCGCGCACCACGCCGATTTCGCCGCGAAGGCGCGTTTCCATGCTCCCCATCTCGCCGCGCAGGCTGACGAACAGCGTGACCTGCAGACCCGTCAGCGTCACGCCGACGGCGAGAATGGCGATCAGTTCCTGGCTCAGCTTCATGCGTTCTCCTGTTTCAGGTGACCGATGGAGTTACGCAGGTGCTCAGAACCTTGATCGCCGATCGAGAGAGCCAACTCGATTCAATGCCTTGTGCGCGGCACCTCGCATTCAATAGTGGCGTCGGGGCGCGGGCGGCGCCATGGGAGAATGGGGTGATGGGGCCGGTGCCTCACTGGCTCTTGCCGAGGATGGAGCGGCTCCTGGACTTGCGATCGAGCGTCAGACGGCGGTCGTCATCACCCGCCCCCGGCGGGCACCAGCAGCTTGTCGCGCAGTTGGCGGACATCCTCCCGGATGTCCTGGATGTCGAGCCTGAGCGCGTCGATGTCGTGGCGGATGTCCTCGCGCAGGACGTTCATCTCGCCGCGCATCTCGTCGCGCAGGCGTGTTTCCATGCTCCCCATCTCGCCGCGCAACTCGCTCATCTCGCCGCGCAGGCCCGTTTCCATGCTAGCCATGTCGCCGCGCAGGCTAACGAACAGCGTGACCTGCAGACCCGTCAGCGTTACGCCGACGGCGAGGATGGCGATCAGTTCCTGGCTCAGCTTCATGCGTCCTCCTGTTCAAGGTTCAAGTCACGGACGGAGTCACGCAGGTGCTAGAACCTTGATCGCCGATCGAGAGAGCCAGCTCGATCCAATGCCTTTGTGTGCGGCACCTCGCATTCCAAGGTGGCACCGGGGCGCGGGCGGCGCCATGGGAGAATGGGATGATCGGGGCCGGGTATCAGGGCGAGAGGTGGATCGAATAGCCCGCAAGGTCCCTGAGGGCATAGTCCTCTCCCGCTATCTGCAACAGTTCTACCCGGTACTGGGCGAGGAGAGGACGGTGAGGCACCCGGAACTCGAGCACCGGGCCTGAGGAGAGAGGCCCGGCGATGATGATCTGGGTCGGAGCGGTGGCGCGGGAGCGGTACAGTTCATAGTCCGCGGCGCGTACGGAGTCGATGGCGGGGCCTTCGATGCCGGGGATGTCGATGGGCCCGTGGATGCTGATATGGGCGCCGATGTCGCGGGCGTTCGGCGGCAGGGTCAGTGCGACTGCGAGAAAGCCGGGGTCCAGTTCCACGGAATAGTCCTGCGCGGCGACGAAGCCGCCGACGTCGACCTCGATGCGGACCTGTCCCGGCCCGACGGTGCGCACCCATCCGTCGGGGTCGATGGTGGCGACTGCGGGGTCGGTGGTGGTCCAGGCGATGCGGGTCGGCGCGACGCGATGACCGTTCGGGTCGTCGGCTACCGGGAGAGTCGCCTGCACCGAGTCGCCGAGGAGGAGGCGGGGGCCACCCCAGTCGACCTCGACCACCGCGCCGCGCTGCGCGACGACGACGGAGGCGGAAGCCATGGCGTTCCCGCTTGCGGCGGCGACCTGGGCGCGCCCGTTGCCGACCGAGACGGCCGTGCCGGTGGCGTCCACCGTGACGACCGACGGGTCGCTGGTCGACCAGGTGACGGATGCGCCCGGCATGACCTGTCCGTTCTGGTCGTGGATGGTCGCCCGGAAGCCGGCGCGTTCCTGCAGCGCGGCCAGGTTCACGGCAGCGGGGACCACCACGGCGCTGGTCGCGACGGGCGGCTCCACCACGTCGTCCCCGCCACACCCCAGGGCGAGGGCGGCGGCAAGCACGAGCGTAAGACGGTATTGAGTTCGATACCGAGAACGTAAGCGTTTTGGTGATCTGAATATCCGGTGTAAACGTTTTCGTGATCGATATAGTCGTTGTAAGCGATTTCCTGATCGATACCTGTTTCGTCTTGCGCCGGTAGACCGACGATTCCCCCCCACCCCACACCCCGCCCCGCGGCGGCCGCAGCGGGCGACCCAGGAGAGCGCATCACCCAGGTCGTAGGTGCGGTCACGGTTCCCGAGGCGGTCGAGCGCTCGGGCCTGCACCTCGTCCAGGTCGTGTTCGCCGAACACGGCCGTTATGGCCGCCTCGACCGTGAGGTCCGCCCCGACCAGCAGGCTGTCGACCACCACGGCCGACCGGGGGGTGGTGCCACCTTCCACCCGGATGCGGATCGTGTCCACGTATGTGCCCGGGCCGAGGTCGCCGGGGGTGCGGCGCACCACCACCCCACCCCCCGCCGCCCCGCGCGCGACAACCAGCTCGAGCCACGGCGACCCTCCGTGCACGGCCGTCCAGGTGGCGGTGCGCGACCCGTACCCCCCCACCTCCACGACCAGGGTGTCCACCAGGGGCTGGGTGACCCCCGCCAGGGTGGCCGCCGCCCCGCCCCGCCCCGCGACCGTCACGGTGGTCGCGGCCGCCACCCGCAGCGAGTCCACGAGGGTGGCGGGAGTCACGTACGGGCCGTCCCCCGCGACCCGGATGGTGTCCAGGTACAGGCCGGCCGCGAGGTCCTCCACCCGCCGTGTCCACCGGATGCGACCCGGGCCCGTGCCGGCCGAGTCGATCAGCTCGAGCCACGCGGAGGCACCATGGGTCGCGCGCCACGCCACCCGCGCGGGCGCGGGCCCGGCGACCGCCACCTCGGCGGAGTCCGCCACCTCCCCGGTAGCGCCCACCGGCACCTCGGTGTAGCGGCCCGCCGAAGAGAACGCGAGCGTGTTCATCGCCCGCACCACCAACCGAACCGGCAGCACCGCCGATCCCGCGGCCGCGCCGGCGCGAGCCCCTGCGCCACCTGCGCCATCGCCCGGGAACTCCGCCACCGCCCCCGCCCCGGCCACCACCACCGTCACCGTATCGACGTACTCCCCGGGTGGCAGGTCGCCGGGGTCGATGCGCCACCCGACCGAGTCGAGAGCGCCGCCCTGCGCGCGGGTCAGCTCGAGCCACCCGCCGTCCGGTGCGCGCGCTTCCCAGCGGGCCTCCGGCCACTCGGTGCCGTAGATGCGCACCGGCGCGCCGCCCTCCACCGGGTCGCCGCCCCGGGCGACCACGACGCGCCGCTCCCCCCGGGTTTCCGCCACCAGCGGCGCGGCCACCGGCAGGGCGAACGCGCCCCGGCCGTGGGTCGCGGCCACCATGACGCCCGCGGCCGGCTCCACCGCCAGGTCGAACACCGCGACCATCGGCAATCCCTCGCCCAGGCGGACCCAGCCCCCGCCGCCCGTCGAAGAGAACACGCCCAGGTCCGTCCCGATGTAGATCCGGGACAGCTCCCCGGGGTCGAGCAGCACCGCGTTGACGGGATGGTCGGGCAGGTCGCCGGTGATGTCGCCCCAGGACGCGCCGTAGTCGCGGGTGACGTAGACGTGGCCCGTGCCGAAGCCCGAGAACACCGCGTAGGCGGTGGCGGGATCGTGCGGGTGCACCGCGATGTCGCTCACGTAGCGCATCGGCAGCGACCCCGAGACCGGCCGCCACGTCGCGCCCCTGTCCCGGGTCACCACGATGTCCGATTCGGACGTCCCGACATACACCACGCGCGCGTCGGAGCGGCTGGGGGCGATGGCCGAGATATTCCCCGCGGGGGCTTCGGCGATCGGCTCCCAGAGTTCGCCCCCGTCGACCGTGCGGTACAGCAGCTCGGTCCCGAAGTAGAGGACGTCCGGGTCGAAGGGATCCATCACCAGCGGAGGGATGAAGAGCGCATCGTCGCCGAGATCGATGCCACGGCCGCGGTAGCGGAAGGATCCGCCGTTGTCGGAGCGCCGCGGCCCTCCGGTCCCGCCCCGCCACTGGGTCTCGGCCCACCTGCGGTCGAAGCGCGGGTCGAGCGCGGTGAAGCCGCCGTCGCCGCCCATCACCTGCGGCCAGGAGAGGTCGCCGTCGCCCTCGATGGTCCCGTTGTCCTGCGTGCCCGCCAGCACCGAGATCGCCTCCGCGCGCGGATGAATGGAGACCCCGGCGTAGAACTGGGTCAGGGAGAGATTGGTGTTGAGGCTCTCCCAGGTCTCCCCCCGGTTCAGGCTCCGGTAGACGCCGCCGTCGTTGCCCACCAGCAGCATGTCGGGCGCGCGCGCATCGACGGTGAGGACGTGCTGGTCGACGTGGATGTCGGTGCGGCCGAGCATCGAGAAGGTCGCTCCGCCGCTGTCCGAGCGGTACAGCAGCACGCCTCCGAAGTACACCACGTCGGGGTCGGTGGGATGCACCGCCAGCGACTGATTGTACCAGCACTGGCCGCAGCGCAGGCCCACGGCCGGCATCCGGTTCCAGGACTCGCCCCCGTCGGTGCTGCGCGCGATGATCGCGGCCTCGCTCTCCCCGGCCGACAGGTAGAGGATGTCCGGGCTCGAGCGGGACTGCGCCAACTGCGCGCGCCAGTAGAGCATGCCCAGCCCCGGATCGACCTCGCGCCAGCTCCACCCGGCGTCGTCGGACCGGTGGAGGATGGCGTGGCCGCGCTTCTCCTCCCCTTCGGCCACCGCCGCGAACATCGTCTCGCGGGCGCCGGCATGCACCAGCACGTCGGTGACCACGCCGTCGAGCACCAGCGTCCAGCCCGCCCCTGAATCGGTCGAGATGAAGAGCCCGCCCTCGGTCGCGGCGTAGACCATGGTGGCGTCCAGCGTCCCGGCGGTCGCCGAGTCGACCACGATGCGCGAGATGGTGGTCCCGCCCATGGGGCCGGTGAACACGCCCTCGCCCAACCGGGTCCAGCTCTCGCCCCCGTCCGCGGAGCGCAGAATCCCGCAGCCGTAGTAGCTGTCGGCGGAGAAGTGCTGCTCGCCGGTGCCCGCGTATACGATGTCCGGGTCGACCGGGTCGAGCGCGAGGGCGCCCATCGCCAGCGAGCACTCCCGGTCGGTGAGCGGCCGCCAGGCGGCGCCGGCGTTCTCGGTGCGCCACACCCCGCCCTGAGCCCCGCCCGCGAAGATCACGTCCATGTTCGAGGGATGGAGCACTACCGCCGATACCCGTCCCGTGGAGATGGCGTAGGACTCGATGATCTCGGGCCCGAGCGGCTCCCAGCCGTCCGAAGCCCCAAGGCGCGCGGCGGCCGCGCCGGGCGGGAGACGAAGCGCGGCCCGCCGGAGGACGCTCTCACGGGCCACCTGGAGACGGGCGCCCCACCCGGGGAAGCCGGGGGAACGGCGCTGTTCGAGAAAGAACTCCCAGCGTCCGCCGGGATCGTCCTGTTGGGCCGAGGCCGGCGCCGCCCAGGCCAGGAGCGCGAGAACGGGAAGGGCGCGGAGCCGCCTCACCCGTGTCGGAAAGGAGCCGGCCCGCGGAGTGCGCTCGCGGGGCCCGCTACGGCGAGCACGTCATCCGCGCCGGCGGGCGCGCCCGGCACCGCTCGGCGAGGATCATGCCCATCTCGTTGCCCCCGCAGACGCTTTCCTGCGCGGCCCTGGCCGCGGCTCCGGCGTCGGGGCCGGCGCCCATGCGGCACACCTCCTCGCCGTCGAAGACCAGGCAGACCTCGCAGGTGACGTCGGCCGGGGCCATCGACGAGTACATCACGTATCCGAGGAAGATGAGGATGGCCGCTGCGATGCCCAACGGTACGAGACGCTTCATCCGGCCAGCTCCTTCGCTTCAGAGGACCGCCGTGGCCCGCCAGAAGTCGATCCCGCCGGGCTGGTAGCGCAGTTCGGCGCTCGCCACCCGCTCGAGCGCCGTCAGGTCGAAGACATCGAGCGTGCCCGGCGTGGCGCCGATGGCCTCGTTGGAGACGAAGGCGTAGCGACCGTCCGGGCTCGTCACCACGCCATGGGTGATGGGCTGGGTGGTCGCGAGCCGGGCCAACTCCTCACCCGATTCCAGCGAGATCACGGCGACGGCCTGCTCGCCCTTCAGGGTCGCCACCAGCAGCGAACCGTCGGCGGTGACGTCCAGGTTGTACGGGGCCGCTCCCGTGGAGAACCGCCGCCGCACGGTCCAGTCGCCGGCATCGATCTCGAGGATCTCGTCGTTGCGGTTGCAGGCCACGTAGACCACCCGGTCCGCGAGCGCGCCCGCGCCCGGCTCGGCCCAGGTGGGCGAACACACGGCGTCGGCCATCCCTGCCATGCGCCCCATGCTGGTGTCGTCGCGCATGGAGGACTCCTGTCCCGGCTCCGTTCCCGCAGCCCCGGCACCTGCAGCGCCCGCGGGGTCGGCGGCCTCCGCACCGCTCATGACCATCACGTGGCCGCCCATCCCCTGGTCACGGGCGTCCAGCGGACCCTCGCGGCCCGGCGCCAGCGAGAAGCGCCGGCTCACCTCCAGGGTGGTCAGGTCGAACTCGACCAACTGGTCGGAGTGCATGCACGCCGAGTACTGGAGCCCGCCCGAGGCGCTCACCCGGCTGCCGTGGGGCATGAGGCACGTGGTGACGCGCGAGAGCTGGGTCATGGTGGGGGTGTAGACCACCGACAGGTCCGAGGGCACCATGTCGCCGTGCAGGTTGAAGTTGGCCACCACCAGGAACTGGCCGTTGGGGGTGACGCCCATGGTGGCCGGGAAGAGCCCCAGCTCCGCCCGCGCGACCAGCGTGTCGGCCCCGGCCGCGAACTTCCACACGTACCCGTAGGGCGTGCCGTGGGCGATGGTGAGGTACCAGAAGGCCCCGTCCGGCGAGACCGTGAGCCCGTGCGCCCCGTCGTTGTCGGCGGGCATGATTCCCACCGGGATCTCCTTCTCAACCTCCGCGCCGGCACCGGGCCGGAACACCACCCGGCTCACGATGTCGGACGACTCGTTGGCCACGTAGAGCCGGTACTCCATCGGCTCCGGGGCGGCTTCCTGCGCGGCGGCGCGGGCACCGAACCCGCAGGAACCTCCAAGCGCCAGCAGCAGCATGACGAACTGTCCCCAGTCCTTCATCCATGCTGATTTGGTGGCTGCTCTTGCTGCATCGGAATCGATCACGTGTCATGCCTCCGGTGAGTTCCCCAATCTGGCGCGCAACGCCCGAAACCGCCACAGAATGGGGTTGACCCATCCGGATACCGTGGTTCTTCTTGACGGACGGACCTGCCCGAGGCGGGCAATCCGCGTACGGGAGCGAAGAGGCAAGGTAGACGATGAACAGTTTCGCGATTCAGGAACTCGGTGTAGCGCTGGCCAAGCTCGAACGTCGCGTTGTCGCCGGGTTCGATCAACTGAGCCGACGGATCTCCGCAATGGAATCGAAGCTCGGCACGCGAATCGACGACATGGAGGCGCACGCGGACAAACGGAGCGTCGAGTTCGAGACCAGGGTCGACGCGGTGTCGGCCAAGTTCAAGCAGGTTCGATACTCGCTCGACGGGCTGGAGGAGCGCCTCGACCAGAGGGTCGAGGGATTGGACACCGAAGTCCGGAAACAGCTCGGCGTCCTCCAGGCCTCGGTCGACGCGATCGGCGCGCACTTCTCCAGTTCCACGTAGCCCGGGCTTCCTTCCCGCGCCCGCTCCAGATCCGGCGGGCGAACATCGCTGCCCCGGCAAGCCGG
Organism: Gemmatimonadota bacterium; assembly: GCA_022823365.1. GTDB lineage: Bacteria > Gemmatimonadota > Gemmatimonadetes > Longimicrobiales > Gaopeijiaceae > BD2-11. Next base: position 1,677 of record JAJDXG010000034.1, on the reverse strand, counting down.
GCGCGAGCTATGGTATGTATATAGTTTATATATATCACTGTATATAGCACATATATGGTTGGTATATAGTAATACTATAGTTACTCTATAGTACTCTGTCCGGGACAGCCGCAGGATCAGGCGGGTTGACCGATCCGGATCCCCGGTTTCCGTTGACGGGCCGAGACCCGCTCGGGGCGGGTAATCCATCCTGGCGCCGGTTGACAAGGGCGCGTCCGTCCCCGAGAAGTGAAGATCCCAACACGTGATAACGGACGGGATACCAGGATGCGACCGAGCAGGCTCAGCGCGAGTTTCGTCAAGACGGTCCGGCGGCCGGGCCGATACGGGGACGGACGGGGAGGTTACGGGCTGTCGCTGCTCGTCAAGCCCACGGCGAACGGACGGACGAGCCGGACGTGGGCGCAGCGCCTCTACATCAACGGCAGGGCCGTGAACCTGGGTCTGGGGGCGTATCCCCTGGTGACGTTGAAGGAGGCGAGAGCCAAGGCGCTCGAGAACCGGCAGGCGCTGGCGCGGGGGATGGACCCCAGGAGCGGCGGCATACCGACGTTCGCGCGAGCTGCGGAGAAGGTGATTGCGATCCACAGGGCGAACTGGAGGCCGGGCGGTGACACCGAGCAGCAGTGGCGGAGCAGCCTGCGCATGTACGTCTACCCGAAGATCGGGGACAAGAGGGTGAACGAGATCACGTCGACGGACGTGATGGCCGTCCTGCTGCCGATCTGGAACGAGAAGCGGGTGACGGCGACGCGGGTGCGCAACAGGATTTCGGCGGTGATGAGGTGGGCCGTTGCGAAGGAGTACCGGGAGGGGAATCCGGCCGGCGACGCCGTCGGAGCCGCACTTCCCAAGATCGGGTTTCGAAAGGTCCACCATCGCGCACTGCCTCACGCCGAAGTTGCGCAGGCGTTGGCCAGAGTGCGCTCAAGCACGTCACAGCCCATAACGAAGCTGGCATTCGAGTTTCTCGTCCTGACCGCGGCCAGATCGGGCGAGGCCCGGGGTGCGAGGTGGGCCGACATCGACATCGGAGCCGCCATATGGACCGTGCCTGGCGAACGCATGAAGACCGGACGCGAGCATCGGGTGCCGCTGTCTTCACGTGCTCTCGAAGTGCTCGCCCGGGCGCGCCGCCGAGGCAACGGATCCGACCTGGCGTTCCCCTCCCGGACCGGCCGCAAGCTGACCGGCAACACACTCTCCCTGCTCTGTCGGCGCCTGAAGATCGCAGCCGTTCCGCACGGCTTCCGTTCCTCCTTCCGCGACTGGTGCGCCGAGCGCGGCGTGTCCCGCGAAGTCGCCGAATCCGCGCTCGCGCATGCGGTCAAGGGCGTCGAGGGCGCATACCTGCGATCCGACCTCTTCGAGCGGCGGCGAGAGGTAATGGAAGCATGGGGGGACTATGTGCGGTGACCGTTCATCGCTTTCGTCGCGCATAACTATAGTGATAGCAACCCCGTACATGTATTCGTAGCTCATTGTGATATAGTGAGTTACAAATAGTTAGTGCCGGTGAATACAATCCGGTCTTCTGCGGTTGTCGGCAGCGTGGTTGCGGCCGACGCCATGATGAGCGGCGGCGATGGCCAGCCCGAAACGCTGGCGGGCGTGACGGTCACGCTCGATGGCGAGCACGCCATGGGCGAGACCATGGAGACCGGCATGGACGGCGGC
>JAJDXG010000063.1 GCA_022823365.1 Gemmatimonadota bacterium | reverse complement strand
GCTCCTGTGTCCCTTCCACCACCGCGCGGTCCACGAAGGGGGCTGGCGGGTGGAGATGGACGAGTGGGGAGCCCCGCGCTTCCTCAACCCTCTGGGCGTTCGGCGGCCCGTGGTGCCCGACTCCCCGGACCTCGGCGGCCTAGTGCCCGGCGATGGCGCGGCGCGCGCCGTGCAGGACTTCGGTCTGGGTCGTTGGCACGGCCAGGACGGCATTGACGCCTGGACCGGCGACTCGCTTTGGACGGGCGAACGCATCGACTGGGGCTATGCGATGATGTGCCTCTGGAGGGAGAAGGGTGAGGGCTGGGGGGAAGGAGGAGGGACCGGCCACCGGGCCAGCCCAACAGCGACGCGCTGATTTCGAGCGGAAGAGCACATCCGCACCTGGATTCAGGCAGAGCGCCTCCGCCACAAACAGCGTTGGTGATCGTCCTGCGCTCCCGAGTTCCTCAGCTTTCGCACCTGAGCCACTGGGAGATACGTTCCAGCCCCGGAACCCGTCCACCTCTCGGAAGTGATCCGTCCATGAGTATCGTCCGACACATCGCTGCTGCCCGCGCCACATCGGCTTCTCCCCCGCGCGTGGTTCGCCCACCCATCTCCCTCGCCGCAGCCTGTGGTGTCGCACTGATGGCCCTGGCGAGCTTCGTGGTCCCCGCTCCCACCGCCGCTCAACAGCCTTTCACGCCCGAGATCGCGCTCGACGTGCGCACGCCGGGCATCGCGGCGGTGACGGAGGACGGCGCCCGGGTTGCGGTGACGTTCACGTCACGCCGGGACCGCACCGACGTGGACCACCAGCGATTCGGCGACCCCACCTACATCTCCCCGGTGTCGACCCGGCTGATGGTGATCGACACGCGGACCGGCAATCCCACCTGGGTTCAGGCGGAACTCGCGCAGCTGCGCGGCTATGCCTGGTCGCCGGACGGAGGGCGGCTGGCCTATTTCATGGTGGAAGACGGTGAGTATCGGCTCCGCATCTTCGACGCGGTCACCAGCGCGAGCAGGACCGTTTCTCTTCGCACCGACAGGGCGATCGCATCCTCCTCGCAGCTGGTCTGGTCGCCGGACGGCGCCCGCGTTCTGCTCGGACTTCGCCCCGCTGGATGGGCTGCGGAGGCGCGCGCAGCCTTCCACTCCCTCACGGATGCGGCCGTGATCGTCCAGGACTCGCGCAACGACTTCCTCGCCTGGGACCGGGTGCGGAACCTCGCCAACCGGCAGGAGACCGTGCTCGTGTCGGTCGTCGACGGCACGGTGCGCGAAGTTGTCTCCGAGGTGACTCCCGTCGATCCGGGTTTCTCCGAGGACGGATCCTACATCACGTTTTCGACAACCACGCGCACGAAGACGTCGTACACTCGTCGGGACGGCACCGAGTACGAACTCTTCCGGCTGGATCTCGCGGCCGGCGGAGACCCGGTTTCGCTCCGGGACACCGGCGAAGAGCGGCTGACCGTTGTCTGGAACGACGCCCGCGACGCCTTCGCGTATGCCGATGAGGGCTCCGTCTTCGTGCGGCGGCTGGACGAGGACGAGGCGGTGGATGTGACGGAGGGTCATCGAGACGTTGCGGACGAATCCGGCGCCGGGGACGAAGCCGGTGCCCGCGCAGACGGCGACAATCCCGCTTCCGACGATGAAGAGTCCGATTCTGACGGAATCCGATTCGCCGTCGAGCGCTGGAGCCCCTCCGGCGACCAACTCCTCCTGAGCTCGCAGGACGCCTGGCACCTCCTCGACCTCGACAGCGGCGACCTGCGTACGCTTCTCGAGCTCGAAGAGGATGAAGACGAGCGCCCGCGCCGCCAGCTCCAGGGGTGGAGAGAAGATGGCCGGTATCTCTACTTCAGCTACTCGGCGCCGGACCGCTGGCAGCGCGGCCTCAAGCGCCTCGACACGGCGTCCGGCGACATCGAGCCCCTGATGGTGGATGCCGGCCTTTACCGGTCCTGGAACGTCTCGGAGGATGGCGCCACGCTCGTCTACGCCATGTCGGACGGGGACCACCCCAACGAAATCTGGGTCGCGCGCGGGGACGGATCGTCACCCCGGCAGCTGACCGACACGAATCCCGGGCTCGAAGGCGTGGCGCTGACGCGGAGCGAGCTCGTCGAGTACCTGGATGTCGACGGCAACACGCTTTACGGCATCCTCTACTATCCCGCCAACTACGAGCCGGGGCGCGCCTATCCGATGGTGGCGGAGATCTACGAGGAGTACTTCGACAACGGGTTCAACGAGAACATGAACCTGATCACCGCGCAGGGATGGTTCGGGTTCCGGCCCTCGGTGCGCTTCGAGGAGGGATTTCCCGGCGAGGCCTGGCTCAAGGCGGTGCCGAACGCGATCAACAAGATCATCGAGCGGGGGCTGGTGGACCCGGAAAAGGTGGGCGTCTACGGGCAGAGCTACGGCGGCTACGCGACCAACCTCCTCATCACCCAGACCGACCGGTTTGCAGCGGCCGCCAACGTCTCCGGCAAGGTCAACATCATTTCCTTCCTCGGGGACTCGCCCAAGATCACCACGCGCAACTACGCGGCCGCCGAGGTGGGGCAGGACCGCATCGGGGCGACGCTCTGGGAACAGCCGCACAAGTACATCGCGCACTCGGCGGTCATGTTCGCCGACCGGATCGAGACGCCGCTGCTGATGCTCTCGGGCGAGGGCGACTGGAACGTGCCGGCCACCAACCAGCGCGAGATGTATTACGCGCTGCGGCGGCTGGGGAAGGAGGTGGTGTGGGTGCACTACACCGCGGGCGGGCACGGCGCCGGGCGCGCGAGCACCGAGGCCGACTTCGTGGACCACTGGCAGCGCATGTTCGACTGGTTCGCCGAGCACTTCGGGGAGGAGCGTGAGAGGAGCGCGGCTCAGGACGGCAGCTGAAGCGCCTTCGCGTCCGCCGAAACCTGTCGTGTCAGAGATTGGGGGGATGCGTATGTCCAGTTCCCTGAAGGGGCAGGTAGCCATCGTGACCGGAGCCAACTCGGGAGTAGGCCGGTCAGCAACCGAAATGCTCCTTCAGGCTGGCGCCCACGTGACGATGGTGTGCCGCAGCCGCGAGCGCGGGGAGCGGGCGCTGGCGGAGTTGCGGGCGGCCGGACTGCGGGGTGTGCGAAATCGGGGGGCACTAGGTGGCCGGCTCAACGAGCCGGTCGCGGGTGACTCGGGCGGTGCCGGGGTTGATCTCGAACTCGCGGATCTTTCGCGACAGGAGGATGTGCGCGAGCTGGCTGGGCGCCTCGCTTCCCGTCTCCCGGCGATCGACATCCTGGTCAACAACGCCGGCGTGACGCGGCCGCAGTGCGTGCATTCACCGGAGGGATTCGAGCTCACCTTCGCCACCAACCACCTCGGACACTTCCTGCTCACCCGTCTCCTGCGCGAGGGCCTCGAGGCCGGGCGGGGACGCATCGTCAACGTGAGCTCCCGGGGGCACCGGAGCGGCGACCTGCGGCGGGCGGAGCTTGAGGACATCGCCCGCGGCCAGGCCTGGGATGGAGCCCTGCAGGCCTACGCCGACTCGAAGCTGGCCAACGTCCTCTTCACGCTGGAGACCGTCCGCCGTTGGGGTTCGCGGGGGATCACCGCAAACGCGGTGCATCCCGGCGTGCTGGCGACGGAAATCTGGAAGAAGACGTCACTGGGCCCGCGCCTGCTGCTTCTTCCCTTCACCTGGTTCATGTCGAGTCCGGACGTGGGCGGCAGGGCCGTGATGAATCTCGTCGAGGATCCCTCCCGGGACGACGTGACCGGACGCTATTTCCACGTCCTGAAGGAGCAGGGCCCGAGCGCGCAGGCGCGCGACGAATCGCTGGCGCGCGAACTGTGGGAGCGCAGCGTGGAGTGGACGCGCGGCTGATGCTCATTAGTTTGTTGGCGACTCACTACAAAGGAGACCATCATGAGGATCGACATCAAATGGCGTCACGAAGGTGACATTGCGATCGCGTCCATCCTCGGTCGCATCGACAGCACGAGCAGCGATCGCTTCCAGGCCCTGATGGAGGAGGGGCTCAGTTCCGGCGCCCGGGGCCTGCTAATGGACTTCGGACGGGTATCGTATATCAGCAGCGCCGGGCTTCGCGTCTGCCTGGTGCTCGCAAAGCGACTCCGCAGTACCGGACAGGCGTTGGCGATGTGTTCGCTGTCCGATGTCAATCGGGAGATCATGGCTGTGAGCGGCTTCGACAAGCTCATTACGGTGCACGAAGACCCCGAGAGCGCGATTGCGGCCATGGAATCCTGATGGCGCGGGCCGCGCACATGCCCCTCCCCCATACCCACCCTCTCCGTAGGAGCAAACCATGACCGATGGCAGCGAGACAACGCTTACCCTGAAGAAGGCGTTTGACCAGAACATTGTCGGGGAGAACATTCTCGAAATCGCCGAGTTCGCCGTGGAAAAGTACGAGTTTCGCCACGACTCGACACTCTCCGAAGAGGTCCGGGAGGCGGCGCTGAAGGAGGCCGCCCAGGCTCTATGGAAGATGGTCGAGGAACTCCGGCTGCGGCGCAAGCACATTCTGAAACGGATGTTCGACCTGGCGGACGCGGCGGTACAGGGAGCGGTCGAAGACAGTTAGCGCCGCCCGGGTCGCAAACTCCTCCATCCGCGCCCGCGGTGTCCGAAGTCGAAGCGCCCCGGGTGCAGGCACTCCGCCAGGATCTCCGCCGACTCCACGACGCGCGGCCCCGGCCGGTTGAAGTACTGGTTGCCGTCGGTGATCACCACGCGGCCCTCGCGCACGGCGGAGAGCCGGCGCCATTCCGGCCGGGCGGCCAGCGCGGGCATCTCCCGCTCGGCGCGCTCGATGTCGAACCCGCAGGGCATGACCGCGATCACGTCGGGATCGGCGGCGACGAGCTCATCGATGTCCCGATAGCCGGAGTGCTCCCCCGCCTCCCCGAGCGGGTCCACCCCGCCGGCGCACTCCACCAGCTCCGGCACCCAGTTGCCCGCCATCATGAGCGGGTCGATCCACTCGATGCAGGCGATGGAGGGCCGCGGCCGCAGCGTGCCCGACGCATCGCGGAGCACCTTGAGGCGGCCCGTCAGGCGCGCCACCAGTTCGTCGCCGCGCGCCGGCTCCCCGAGCGCGGCCGCGACCGCGCGGATGTCGCTCCACACGTCGCCGAGCGCCATCGGTTCGAGCGACACGATCGCCGGCTGCGAGCGCACCAGGTCGCACACCGCGCGCTCCACGTCCCGCAGGCTCACCGCGCACACCTCGCACTGGGTCTGGGTGACGATGACGGTAGGGGCCAGCCGGTCGAGCAGGACCGGGTCGACGCTGTACACCGACAGGCCGTCGCGGACGATCGCCTGAACCTGGTCGTCGATGGCCCGACTGGAGGCCTCCACCTTCACCTTCGAGCTCGAGCAAGTGGGCAGCCGTGCGACGCCGGGCGGGTGGTCGCACTCGTGCGACCGGCCCACGAGCTCGCGCTCGAAGCCCAGCGCGCACACGATCTCGGTCGCGCTCGCGATGAGCGAGACGATGCGGTGGGGCATCCCTGCGTCCTTCGCCGTCCGCCTGCGAATCCGCGCTTGAGACCTGCTACGTGCGGCTGGACGCGAGCCGGTGGAGCGGGATGGGCGCCGGATTCCTCAGCGCGGCGCGGCTGAACAGGAGCGGCAGGAAGACCGCCATGCTGACCAGCGTGTTGCGGAAGAAGGGAATCGCGCGCACGTAGCAGTCCACCAGACCTGAGAGCGTCTTCGGGTACAGCAGACCATCGCCGAAGGCCCACACCCCGAAGTTGGTGATCACGAAGAACCCGACCGACGACGCCAGCCCGGCGCCCGCGACTCGCGTCCACGACGTCTGGCCGCGCAGGGCGAGTCCCGTGGTGGCCACCAGCGCGAGCGACAGGTAGACAAGCGGCTGATTGGGGTAGAACGCCCAGTCGACCCGGCCGGTCAGCGCCAGGATCCCCAGATCGCCCAGCAGCCATGCGGCGAACGGGAGCAGGTACGCCGTCCTCGCGCGCGCGAAGAACGCTCCCCCGAACAGGCAGAGCGGCAGCATCGGCGAGAAGTTCCACGGATACGTGGTCCGCTCCGGGTCGATCGACATCCCGAACTGCGCCAGCAGGTACGGCGCCAGCCGCACGCAGACGGCCACGGCGAACACCGCCAAAATCACGGAAAACCGCGGTTTCATCTCGATTCCTCCCTGTTTGCTGTTTTCTGCCGTGCGGAAGAAAGAGGAGATGCCGACCAACGCGATCGCGGTCTGGAAGGCGCCCCTCACCTCCCCGCGGAGGTGGTGAAAAAGGGCGCCGGACGGGCTCGTCTCCTGGCTTGAGGCCTCCGGACCAGCCTTCCCGGGCTCGCCTTCAGAGCCCGGTGGCACATTCGAGCCGGAGTTGTTCGGGAAAACCCGGACCTCATCACAGTGGCGGGGCCGCGCCGGATTCGCACCGGCTTCCGTGGGCCCCTCCGGCCTCTGCTACGCCGGGATTCTAGCCGGCGCCGTGAAGAGGGTCAACGGCGGTGACGCCCGGTTTGCGCGGATCCGTGGCGAAGGTGCGCCGTATGGCCGATTCGATGGCAGCCACTTCGCCATCGCGGTACGCTCTCGTGCGAGACGCGCTCGGTCAGCTTCATCCAACCCCTCATGAGCGCGGGCACGTCGCCCGGCCGGGGGGAGTTGTGACGCGCGGCTACGACGAACTTTTTCGGATCCAGGGCTTCGCTACAACTGAGCCTCGTAGAGGCGGTAGGTGCGGTAGATTCTGCCCCCCATGCGCTCGATCGCGGCGTTCATTCGGAGGTTTCCTTCAAGGATCCAGGACATGTCCGCCTCCCTCATCCCGGCCGCGCTGGCGTTTCGGAACAAGGCGAGGTACAGGAGCGCGTCGATGCCCTTGCCCCGCCACTGCTCCAGGAGCCCCAGAATGAGGACGCGCAGGCGGGTGATCCTGCGCCTCTGGACCAGCAGCTTGATGATCGCGAGCGGGGTGAGTCGTCCGTTGAGCTTGTGCAGAACCTGGTTGAAGTCCGGAAAGGCGACCGCGAGCCCGATCGCTTCCCCTTCGCGCGTTTCTGCGAAGAGAACGAGATTCGGGTCGATGATCGGCTTCAGTTCGGCGGCCATGTGATCGATCTCGGCGTCCGTCAGGGGGATGAACCCCCAGTTCTTTCTCCAGGCGGAATTGTAGAGTCGCCGAACGAGGGCGAGTTCCTCATCGAATCTCGACATTTCCAATGTGCGGATGCGGATGCCGTAGCGGTGGGTCACGATTCTCTCGGCGCGAAACAGATACTCGGGCCAGTTCCCCGCCACGATGTGCCAGGCGTAGAGGTCCTTCACCTTGCGGAGCCCGCAGCCCTCGATCAGTGCCGGATACCAGGGCGGGTTGTGGGCCAGAAGAAGCGCCGGCGGTCCCCTGTCTCCTCTGATGAGGAGGCCGGTGGTCTCGTTGGTGGAAAAGCTCGTCGGGCCGCGTATGGTGGTGAGACCGCGTTCGCGAAGCCACGCCCGAACCGCCTCGAACAGCGCTTCCGCCACCTCCGGATCGTCGATGCACTCGAACCAGCCGAAGAAGCCTGTCGCCTCGTCGTGCACCCGCTCGTGGTTCCGGTTGCGGATCGCGCAGATGCGCCCCACCACTCTGCCGCCGCGGAGCGCGAGCCAGGGCTGGACCTCGGAGTGAAGGTGGAAGGGGTGTTTCGCCGTATCGAAGGCGGCACGGACATCCCGCTTCAGCGGCGGCACCCAGTCGGGGTCCTCGCGATAGATCGACCAGGGCAGGTTGATGAAGCGTCGCAGGTCGGCGCGGCTCTTCACCGGCACTACTGCGAGCCGCGAAGCTGGATTCGTCAGCTACCGCTCCACCTGGTTGCCCGCGATCCAGACCGATTCGATGGAACGCATGTTCATGATGTCGGCGAGGGGATCCTCCGCGACGACGATGAAATCGGCCCACTTGCCGGGCTCGAGGGTGCCCACGTCGTCGAGCTCCAGGCAGGCGGCGGCGTCGCGGGTGGCGGTGGCCAGGATCTGGGCGGGAGTGAGACCGGCGTTGGCCATGATCTCCATCTCCATGTGCTCGAAGAAGCCCTGGAAGCGGCCCACGGGACCGGTGTCGGTTCCGAAGGACAGCGTAACCCCCGCGTCCGCGGCCGCTTTCAGGTTGTCGAGCGCGACCTCCAGCGCCTCCTCGTAGAGGGCCGCCGAGCGGCTCTCGAGGAACGAGCGCCGGCGGTCCTCCTGATCCAGCCCGGCCACCTCCTCGGCGTTGGCGTGACGCGTGAAGAAGTCGTCGAAGAAGAAGTCGGGCTGCTCCCGATAGATGAAGGTGGACACCTCGCGGGTGAGGGTGGGGCAGTAGCAGACCCCGGTTTCGGCGATGAGGTCGATGAATTCCTGGTCGATGGCCACGTCGCGCACGCTGTGGGCGAGGAAGTCGGCGCCCGAGCGGAGCAGGTCCTTGCCGTCGTCCAGATAGAAGAGGTGGGCCGCCAGGCCGACGCCCATTTCGTGCGCCGCGTCGATGGCCGCGCGGTACGCCTCGGGAGGCATCTTGGTGCTGGTGCCCAGATTGTCGTCCACCCGCAGCTTGAGCCAGTCCGGGTCGAGGCGCGCGTTGTCGGCGACCTCGGCGCGCACCTCCTCGGCGGTCGAGCCGGTGAGGACCGGCCCCGCCATGAGCAGGCGCGCGTGCGTCAGACCGGAGTCGTCGTTGTTGGCATCCCGCACGCGCATGCTGGGCTCCGTGCCCCCGCCCAGGCTGTTCACCGTGGTGACGCCGTAGGCCGCGTACAGCCGGAGCTCGTTGCGGACGGCCTCGTCGGCGGCTTCTCCCTCAAGCCCGCCGGCGGTGCGGCCCACGTGGCCGTGGGTGTTGATGAGTCCGGGCACCACGTGTCGGCCGCTCAGGTCGACCTGCTCGGCGCCGTCCGGGATCTCCACGCCGGCGGCCGGACCCACAGCGTCGATGCGCCCGTCCCGCACCACCATCGCCGCGTTCCCGACCGGGTCGCCACCGAGGCCGTCGATGAGGCGCATGCCGGTGAAGGCGACCACGCCGTCCGAGGATGGCGCGTCGGCCGGAGCGCAGCCGGCGAGCGTCAGGACAAGCAGGAGGGCAGCGACAACGTGGATTGAGCCGTGCCGTGGATGATCGAACATGCGAGACCGTCCTTTGTGCGGGCGAAACTTCGGCTGGGGCCCGCGGAGGCGAGCCTGGACGCGGCGACCCCCCTCATCCAAGAGATGGGCCGGTGATACCCCGGTCAAGGATGTCCGCGCCCGGTCACGGACTCCCCCCGCCCGCGGCCATCAGGGGATCGGCAAGGCCGATGACGTGCACGGCGATCAGCCCCAGCACGCCGATGACGGTGAGGTAGTAGATGGTGGGCAGGATGGTCTTGCGCAGCGTGACGCCCTCCTGACCAAGCAGGCCCACCGTGGCGGACGCCGCCACCACGTTGTGGATCGCGACCATGTTGCCCGCCGCCGCACCGACCGCCTGTAGCGACACGATCATCGCGCTCGACACCGCCAGCCGCTCCGCCACGCCGTGCTGGAAGAGCGAGAACATGAGGTTGCTCACCGTGTTCGATCCGGCGATGAAGGCCCCCAGCGCGCCGGTGACGCCGGCGAACAGCGGCCACACCTGCCCCACGTTGTCCGCGACCCAGGCGGCCATGGCGATGGGCATGCTGACCAGGTCGGCCGCGTTCACGCCCGACTGGATGTAGATGCGCACCATGGGCACGGTGAAGATGAGCACGAATCCGGCGCCGAGGAGCACGCGCGACGACTTGGTGAACGCCCGCTGCAGCTCTGGGAACTTCATCCGGTGCAGGAAGAAGGTCACGGCGACCACCGCGATCAGGATGGTTCCGGGCAGGTAGAGGGGGGTGGTGGTGGCGGTGATGTCGGTGCCGAACACGTTCGCCCACGTGATGGCGGGGGCGCGCAGCCAGTTCTGCACCGGCAGCTCCGACAGCCGGCTCAGGACCAGCAGCACGGCCAGCAGCGCGTAGGGCGCCCAGGCCATCCCGACGGAGACCCGTTCGTCGTCGTCGTCCAGGTCCTGCCGGGCCTCCAGCCCGCTGGCCCAGCCCTGCCCCCAGCGGCCCCGCTCCGGGAAATCCCATGTGTCGTCCGGAATCAGGAACCCCCGGCGCGCGGCGAAGATGACGATCGCAAGGCCGACCGGCGCACCCAGCAGCGCGGGGAACTCCGGCCCCAGCAGCCATCCCGTGAACATGTAGGGGACGGTGAACGCCACCCCCGCGAAGAGCGCGAAGGGGAAGATCGACAGCCCTTCCGTCCACGACCGGTTGGCGCCGAAGAAACGGGTGGTCATGACGATCATGAAGGTGGGCATCAGTGTGCCCGCGATGGCGTGCAGAACCACGACCCGGTCGGTCACCAGCCGCAGGAACTCGTCCATGGTGATGCCGGCCGCGAGGAGCTGGGCGTCGAAGGCCTCGCCGCCCAGGCCGCCCTGCACCCCCACCAGCACGGGCGTGCCCACCGCGCCGAAGGTCACCGCGGTGCTCTGGATCATCATGCCGATCATGACCGCCCCGGCGGCCGGGAAGCCCATCGCCACCATGAGCGGCGCTGCGACCGCGGCGGGCGTGCCGAACCCCGCGGCCCCCTCGATGAAGGACCCGAACAGCCATGCGATGATGATGATCTGGACCCGGCGATCCTCGCTGATGCTGCGGAAGCTGCGCCGGATCGCGGAGACGCCGCCGGACTGCTCCAGGGTATTGAGCAGCAGAATCGCGCCGAAGATGATGACCAGCAGATCGAAGGTCAGGAACAGCCCCTGCACCGAGGACGCCGCGACGCGCACCGGAGCCACCTGCCACGCCGTCAGCGCCACGACGACGGCCGAGACGTAGGCGATGGGCATCGCGAACTTCGCCGGCACCCGGAATCCGACGAGCAGGGTTCCCCCGATGAGAATGGGGAGGAGCGCGAGCGCGGCTTGAACGCCTGGGGACATGGGGGCCTCCGGGTTGAATCGCCTGACGGACCGCGCGAATGTGCGTCTCTGCCTCCCCTGCGGGCAAGCGGAGGGCCATGCGACGCAGGACACGGCTTTGCGTTATCGTTTCCGCGACGAGCGGATGCCGGGAGACGAGAATCCGGAGAGGGCATTTGAGGAGGCTTGATTTGTCGGGACGCTGGAGCCGGCTGCTGCCGCTGCTGGTGCTCCCAACGCTGGCGGGGTGCGAGCGAGCCAGCGATCCGGTCGAGCCCGGCGCCGGACCCTCGGCGGCCGCCATCACCGTCGTGTCCGGCGGGGGGCAGCCCGCTTTCGTCGGCACCCGGCTCGACGAACCGATCGTGTTCCGCGCCGTGGATGCGGGAGGGCGCCCGGTGCCCGGCATCTCCGTCGACTTCGTCACGATGCCGGGGAGCGGCCAGGTGGAGCCGGGTCGCGCCACCACCGACCAGAACGGCGACGTGGCGATCACCTGGACCCTCGGCCCCGATCCCGGGACGCAGACGGTGTTGGTCGCAGGGGGCCTGGCCGCCACGGCGATCCATGCCTGGGCAGTCGACCTGGAGGCGGAACTCGAGGTCCTGTTCGCGCCGCCCACCGCCGACGAGATCGCGTCCGTGCGCGCCGACTGGGCCCGCCGCGACATTTCGCCCCGCAGCCTGACCATCGAACTGACCGAAGCGTATTCTCTCTTCGGCTCTCCGGCGACCCTGCGCGTGGTGTCTCACCAGGTCGGCGAGGCGCGGCACTACGGAGCGATCGTCGTCCCCCGGTCGAAGCGGGCGGCCAGCCTGCCTGTGCTGATGTACCTGCATGGAGGCGACAACGGCGTCGACGTGGACGATGTCCAGTTCCTCGCCTTCGCGCTCGGGGAGCTGCGCGACAGCTTTGTGTACGTGGTTCCGTCGTTCCGCAGCGAGCCTCTGGAGCATGGCGACCGGGAGTGGGTCTCAACTGGTCCCGGCGGCCACTGGGACTACGACGTGGACGATGCTCTTGCGCTCCTGAACGTGGCGCTGGCGATCACGCCGCAGGCAAGACCCGAAGGCCTCAGCCTCGTGGGAGGCAGCCGGGGCGGAGGCGTCGCGCTGCTGGCCGGCATTCGGGACGAACGGATCGAGAACATCATCACCCTGTTCGGTCCCACCGATTTCTTCGACGAATGGGTGCGCGAGATCGTGCGCGAGGCGGCGCTGGGAATGCCGCGCCAACTCACCGGGGTGGCGCACATGGACTCCACGCTCGTCCAGCCGTACATGGGAGGGCGGATCGAACTTGCCAGAGTGCGGTTGGAGCTGGTTCGCCGCTCCGCCGTGCTGTTCGCCGAGGATCTGCCCGCCGTCCAGCTGCACCACGGGACCGTCGACGAGACCGTCTCCGTCAGCCAGGCCCACTCAATGATCCGGGTCATGGAGGCGCTCGGGCGCAAACCGCCGGAATTCGAGGCCTTCATCTACGAGGGCGCCGGACACGAGGTCTTCGACCTGAACGGGGTCATCCCGCGCGCGGCGAAGTTCCTGCGAAGGGCCCTGGGAAGGGGCTGAGGCGCCATGCGAGTGCGGCCCGACTTCACGACCGCCGAGGCGGAGGTGCTGGCCAGGGACCGCTACAGCATCCACGCTAGCGCCAGGGAACTCCCAGGCGAGCGGGACCGGAACTTCCTGCTGCGCGCGACGGGGGACGGGCAAGATGCTGGCCTCGGGCGCAACGAGAGAGCGCGGGGTGCCGGAGCCGAGGCCGCCGGCGACGCCTTCGTTCTCAAGATCGGCAACCCGGACGAGTCTCGGGCGTCGCTGGAAATGCAGAACGCGATCCTGGCGAGGTTGGCGCAGGGATGGCTGGAGGAGGACGGTGCCTCCAGGTCGACGTTCCCAGCGGTGGTTCCCGACCTCGCTGGGGCTCCCCTCGCGACGGTCGAAAAGGATGGCGTCCACTACCCGCTCCGTCTGGTCACCTGGCTGCCCGGCGTGCCGGTCGCCGAGGTACGCCCGCAGAGTCCGGAGCTCTTGCGTTCCTGGGGAGGCGTGCTCGCCCGTCTGAACGTCGCCCTCGCCGACTTTGAGCATCGCGCGGCCGAGACCGGTTTTCACTGGGACCTGCGCACCGCGTCCTCCATCTTCGAGGAGCGCGTGGGGAGCGTGAAGGGAAGGGACCGGCGGGCGTTGCTGCGCCGCCGGATGGCGGACTGCGAGGAGAGGCTGGCGCCGTTGATCCCGGGGTTGCGCACGCAGGTGGTGCACGGGGACGCCAACGACTACAACGTCCTGGCCAACAGGGTCGAGGACACGCCCCCGGGCGGGCGTTACGGAGACCGGCGCGTCACCGGCATCATCGACTTCGGCGACGCGATGCGCACCTGGCTGGCGTCCGAGCCGGCGGTTGCGGGGGCCTACGCGATGCTCTCCAAGCGCGATCCCGTGGGGGCCCTGGCGCAGCTCGTGAGCGGCTTCCACGAGGAGTATCCCCTCGGGGAGGAGGAAATCGCTGCCGTCTTCCCGCTTGCCGGGATCCGGCTCTGCCTGAGCGCGACCATGGCTGCCTGGCAGCGCGCCCGAGAGCCGGGCAACGAGTATCTCAGCATCAGCGAAGCGCACGTCTGGAAGCTCCTGAAAAGCCTCGACCGCGGGGAGGAATTCCACCCGGACTTCGTGCACTACCGGTTGCGCGAGGCCTGCGGACTGGAGCCGAACCCGCGCGCTACGGGCCTGCGCGCATGGCTGAGGCGGCAGCGTGACGAGGGTCGGTTCACTCCGGTGTTGCCGCCGGAACTGGCGGAGAGCCCCCACACCGTCTTCGACCTGAGCGTCGGCAGCCGCTGGCTGGGAACCACGCGTGACCTCGACGCGCGCGGCTGGACCAATCTTCTGTTCCGCCACATGCGGGCCGTTGGGGCTACCGTCGGGATCGGCCGATACGACGAGGCCCGCCGCTGGTACGACTCCGACGCGTTCGCGATCCAGGGCGAGGACGGGCTCGAGCGGCGAACGGTTCATGTGGGCATCGATCTCTTCGCCGAACCGGGTACGCCGGTCCACGCTCCCTGCGATGCAGTGGTCCACAGCTTCCGCGACAACGACGCTCGCCTCGATTACGGGCCCACCATCGTTCTGCGCCACGAGGCGGGGGAGGTGGGTGCGTGGTACACCCTCTACGGCCACCTCTCCCGCGACTCGTTGACAGGGCTCCGCCCAGGGCGCGAGATCGCGGCCGGGGAGGAGATCGGCAGGATCGGGCCGTACCCGGAGAACGGCGACTGGGCTCCCCATCTGCATTTCCAGCTCATGACGGACCTGCTGGGCCGCGAAGGCGACTTCCCCGGCGTGGCGCCACCGAGCCAGCGCGAGGTGTGGCTCAGCCTCTCCCCGGACCCGAACCTTGTGCTCGGGATCCCCGATCTGGCTCCGGCCGGCCGGAATGCGGCCTCGGAGCTGCTGGGCGCGCGCCACAGGCTGCTCGGACCGTCGCTTTCCATCTCGTACCGGAGTCCGCTGGAGATCGTGCGCGGCAAGGGCGCCTACCTGTACGACGATGGGGGCCAGCCCTATCTGGACTGCGTCAACAACGTCGCGCACGTGGGGCACGCGCACCCCCGCGTGGTGCAGGCGGGCCTCGAGCAGATGACGGTGCTCAACACCAACACCCGCTACCTGCACGACAGCCTCACCGAGTACGCCCGGCGCCTGGCGGCCACGCTGCCCGACCCGCTGGGCGTCTGTTTCTTCGTCTGCACCGGAAGCGAGGCCAACGAGCTGGCGCTGCGCATGGCGCGCACTCACACCGGGCGCGAGGGCATGGTCGTCCTGGAGGGCGGGTATCACGGCAACACCAGTTCGCTGGTGCAGCTCAGCTCCTACAAGTTCGACGGGCCGGGGGGTGCGGGGCCGCCGTCGTGGGTCGCGTGCGTTCCCATGCCCGACGGCTATCGCGGCCGTTACCGGTCCTCCGATCCCGACTGCGGCGCGCTTTACGCGGAGGAGGTCGGTCGCGCGATCGATGCGCTCGGCGGACAGCCCGCCGGCTTCCTCTTCGAGTCGATCCTGAGCTGCGGCGGCCAGATCGTGCTTCCCGAAGGCTTCCTTGCGGACGCGTTCGAGCGCGTGCGTGCGGCCGGCGGGGTATGCATCGCCGACGAGGTGCAGGTCGGGTTCGGGCGCGCGGGTTCTTCCTTCTGGGCCTTCGAGGACCACGGGGTGGTGCCGGACATCGTCACCATGGGCAAGCCCATCGGCAACGGCCATCCGCTCGCTGCCGTGGTCACTACCCCGGAGATCGCCGATTCCTTCAACAACGGGATGGAGTACTTCAACACCTTCGGCGGCAACCCGGTATCCTGCCGCATCGGGCTCGCGGTGCTGGACGTGATCGAGGAGGAGGGGCTGCAGGACCATGCCCGCCGCGTGGGAGAGCGGCTGCTCGCGGGACTGAAGCGCCTAGTGGAGCGCCACGCAATCGTCGGAGACGCGCGCGGCACCGGGCTCTTCCAGGGCATCGAGCTTGTGACGGACCGGGAGTCGCTCGATCCGGCTCCCCGCCACGCGACCTGCCTGGTGGAACGCATGCGCGACCGCGGAATCCTGCTCAGCACCGACGGCCCGCTCCACAACGTGGTGAAGATCAAGCCGCCGCTGGTCTTCGACGAAGACGACGCCGACCGGCTGGTGAGCAACCTCGACGAGGTGTTGGGGGAGGACGCGCTGCGCTCGATGCGCTGATGAGAAAGGGTCCGATCAAATGGAGGTCGGCCAGCCTTCAACGATCACCGGCCACATCGTCAGGCCATCGGGCGGCCATCGCTCGCTCGAGATCGCGCGCGGCGTATTCGGAGTCGATGCCTGCGTCGGGCAGCCTGTCCGCGGCCACCTCCCACACCTTCGCCAGGGTGTGGAACTCTCCGTTCTCGCCGAAACGGTCCACCCCGTCGGGAAGCCGCATCATCGCGTCGCGGTCGAAGCGCTGGCCAGGGACGAGCGCGCCGCGCGCCGCGTCGGTGACGGCGGACACCTCACAGACGATTCCGCTGGCCTCCAGGTCCGTCATCAACACCTCGCAGGGCACCTGCCAGATGGGGAAATGGAGCGATGCGCCGCGGCTCGCCGCGAGTTCCCGGAACGCCCCCGTGCGCCACTCGCGAATGTGCTCGAGGTGCAGATCGCCGAACACGAAGCGGGCGACCGCGGGAATCAGCGAGACCGCTTCGCCGATACGCGCCTCGTAGGCGAGTCCCGGATGGAGGGGAACGCCCAGCAGGGGCACCTGCAGATGCTCGGCTTGGCGGATCACGAGCTCCACCCGGAGCTCCTGGTGGGCGATCGTCCGGCTCGCCGCGTCGAAGGTCGTGAGGAGGACCACGGGGCGGGCCCCCTCGCGCAGCAGGGCCCGGTAGGCGAGAAAGCTGTCCTTGCCGCCGCTCCAGAAGAGCACGTCCACGGGCTGGGGCTCCGGACGCAGCCGCGTCAGCCAGTGCGGAGGTTCAACCGTCGGGGCGTCCTCCCCGGTGTCCGCCCGGTCAGCCTCCCAGGGGCAGTGCCGGCATCCGCTCCGGCAGCAACTGCCCCGCTGGCGCAGACCGAACTCGGTGAAGACGGCCAGCCCGGTCGCCGGGTCGAGGTAGAAGGTCTCGCGGTTGCGCGAGGCTTCGTCGTGAAGGCGGCGCCAGTCGGCTGGTCGGGGGCGAACGGTGGTAATCGGAAGAATGGGGCCCGGGGCACACGGTCTGCTGCGTGATCCCCGCGTCAGCGCCGGAATCCGCTGCTTGAGCCCGGGGAATATGCTTGAGCCCGGGACGGCGGTCCACTGGCCAATGCGCGCGGCAGGCGCGATCATGGGCACGCGGCAGCACCTCTGCAAACGGCCAACCGACGAGACCGCAGAAGATGAACGTGTTTCCCCTTGCGTCCCTGGATCGCGAACCCTCGGATCCGGTCAACTTCACCGGTCCCGGAAGCCTGCGCCGCATCGAGGGCGCCCTTCCTGCGGATCCGCGCGTCAACGTCTACCGCGTGCATTTCGAGGCCCGCTCGCGCACCAACTGGCACACGCACAGCGGGTATCAGATGCTCTTCATCGTGGAAGGCCGCTGCCGATACCAGAAGGAAGGCGAGCCCGTCGGCGAAGCGGGGCCGGGAGATCTCATCGTCGTGGAGCCCGGCGAGAACCACTGGCACGGCGCCGCTCCCGGCGGAGCCATGACCCACATCGCGCTCAACGTGAACGCGGTGACGAGCTGGGGAGACCCGGTGAGCGAGGATGAATACGATGCCGGGTAGCGAGGATCGGATGGCGTCCGAAACCTGGATCCGGAAGGCCTTCCGGCGCGTGAAAAAGGGTCTGCGGGCCGCGGGCGAGATCTACGAGGGCATCTACTTCGCCCCCTACCGATCCCAGATCTATCGATCGTACCGCGAAGAGCGCGACACCTTCCTGCTGCTGGGGTTCGCCGACCTTCTGGGAGCCCCGAACCCGGTGGCGTTCTACGCCCTGGAGATCTATCCCGACGTGATCGAGGAATTTCACCAGTGGCACGTGCGCATCGGCATGCCCCGTGCTCCCGATGGGGGCTTCAGATGCTGCTGAGAGCGACGTCGATCTGAGCTGATGGCCAGGCCGCGGCGCATCCTCGACCGGGAGGTTCTCTTCTTCGGCGGCAAGGGTGGGGTGGGCAAGACCACTCTGGCCGCCACCGTGGCGCTCGAGGCCGCGCGCGAAGGGCACCGCACGCTCCTGGTCTCCACCGATCCCGCGCACTCGACCTCCGACGTGCTCGAGACCCGGCTCGGCGGGACGGCCCGGGAGGTTCGCCCGCGACTGTGGGCGCTTGAGATCGATCCCGCCGAGGAGGCCGACCGCTACATCGACGACGTGAAGGCCCGCATCGCCGACAGCACGCCGCCCCGGCTGATGGCGGAGGTCGAGCGCCAGATCGACATCGCGCGCGTGACGCCCGGCGCCGAGGAATCGGCGTTGTTCGACCGCTTCACACGCATCGCCGAGGAGGCCGGTCACGCATACGACCGCTTGATCTTCGACACCGCCCCGCTGGGGCACACGCTGCGGCTGCTCTCGCTGCCGGAGCTGATGGATGCGTGGATCAGCGGGCTCATCTCGCGGCGCAGGAAGGTCAACGTGCTCGGGCGCATGTGGCGCAACGTGGCGGGCGCGGCGGCGGGAACCGAGGACTCCGGGGAGGATCCGGTGCTCGGTGCGCTCACAGAACGCCAGGCGCGCTTCCGCCATGCGCGCGCCCTGATCACGGACCCGCATCGCACCGGCTTCGTCTTCGTCGTGACCCCTGAGCATCTGCCCGTGGCGGAGACCGAGCGCTCGGTGAAGATGCTCGACAAGTACGGCATCCCGGTCGTGGCCATCTTCCTGAACCAGGTGGTGCCCGAGGACGCCGACGGCACGCTGCTGGGGGCCCGGCGGGAGCGCCAGCGCGAGTACGCCGATCGGGTGCGCAGGAGTTTCTCCAGGTATCCGGTGCACGCCGTCCCCCTGTTCGATGGCCGGCTGCACGGGCTGGAGGCGCTGGAACGCCTGGCGGGGACGTTGCCGATGTCGGAGCGCGCGACGTAAACTGACCGTTCCGCGCCCGGCAGGCTGGTGCGCGCATTTGGTTTCCCCGGGACGCGCCCCCGTTACCCCAACAAAGGACGGCTTCCGTGAGTTCAATCGTACTGCTACTGGTCGGATTGTCCGCGTTTGCCACCGGGTACCTGGTCTACTCCCGGTACGTCGCCCGGAAGATCTACCAGCTCGACCCGGATTTCCGTACGCCGGCGCACGAGTTCGAGGACGGGGTGGACTTCCTGCCCACCAACCGCAACGTGCTCTTCGGCCACCACTTCACCTCGGTGGCGGGGGCGGCGCCCATCGTGGGGCCGGCGATCGCGGTCATCTGGGGGTGGCTGCCCGCGTTTCTGTGGGTGGTGCTGGGGACGATCTTCGCGGGGGCGGTGCACGACTTCGGCACGCTGTGGATTTCGACCCGGCACAAGGCGAACTCGATCGGAACGCTCGCCGGGAAGATCGTGGGGGATCGGGGCCGGGTGCTCTTCATGCTGGTGATCTTCTTCCTGCTGCTGCTGGTGAACGCGGTGTTCGCGGTGGTGATCTCGAACCTGTTCATCGGCAACCCGGGGGCGGTGCTGCCGGTCTGGGGAAGCCTCGTGGTCGCGATCACGGTGGGATTCCTGATCTACCGCTCGGGGGCCGGGCTGCTGCTGCCGTCGCTGGGGGCGCTGGCGGTGCTCTACTTCCTCATCTGGGTGGGCCAGTCGGTGCCGCTCGAACTGCCCGACTTCTTCGGCTTCGACCCGACGGCCGCGCAGATTGAGGCCGCCGGGGGCGATCAGGCGGCGGCTGCGGCGGCCGCGACCGTTGACGGCGTGCGCGCGGGCTGGGTCATCGTCCTCTTCGTGTACGCCTTCTTCGCCAGCGTGCTGCCGGTGTGGCTC
The DNA here is from genome assembly GCA_022823365.1 of Gemmatimonadota bacterium. GTDB lineage: Bacteria > Gemmatimonadota > Gemmatimonadetes > Longimicrobiales > Gaopeijiaceae > BD2-11. Next base: position 158,670 of record JAJDXG010000063.1, on the reverse strand, counting down.
CTGCTTCAGCCCCGCGACTACGTCAACAGCCATCAGCTCTTCGTGGCGCTCGGCATCATCGGCCTCGGCATCATCTTCACCAACGCGCCGGTGGTGGCGCCCGCTATCAACACGAATCTGCCACCCGATACACCCAACTGGTTCCCGCTCCTCTTCGTGACCATCGCCTGCGGGGCCATCAGCGGCTTCCATGGGCTGGTGTCGTCGGGGACGTCGTCGAAACAGCTCGACAAGGAGACGGACGCCCGCTACGTGGGCTACGGGGGCGCGGTCGGCGAGGGATCGCTTGCGCTCACCGCGATCCTCGCGACCACGGCGGGCTTTGCGGTCGTGGTCGGGGTGGATGGCTGGCATGACCACTACGGTTCGTTCGCGTCGGCATCGGCGGGCGCCACCCAGGCGTTCGTGCAAGGCGTGGGATTCCTGGCGCAGGGAATCGGCATTCCCCAGGGGCTCGCGGTCACCTTCGCGGCCGTGGTGGTGATCAGCTTCGCGGCGACCACCATGGACACCGGCGTGCGCCTGCAGCGCTACATCATCTCCGAGCTGGGGGCCGAGTACGGGGTCAAGCTCGCGCAGAACCGGTGGATCGCGACCACCCTGGCCGTATCCAGTTGCGCCCTCCTGGCCCTCGGGGTCGACCGGGGCGCCGGGGGCATGCGCCTGTGGCCGCTCTTCGGCACCACCAACCAGCTCACCGGAGCGATGAGCTTGCTGGTGATCAGCCTCTTCCTCTTCAGCCTGAAGCGGCGGATCTGGGTGACGGTGATGCCGCTGGCCTTCCTGCTGGTGATGACGACGTGGGCCATGGTGATCAACATGATCGGCTACTGGACCAGCGAGACCTGGCTCCTGTTCGGCGTCGGCGGCGCGATCTTCGTGCTGGTGCTGTGGCTGGTGTTCGAGGCGCTGGCGGCGATTCGGTTGGCGATTGCCGCGAGCGGACCGGGGGCTCCCGCGCGCCGCGGGTCGTGAACGGGCCGCTGGGGGCGCTCCGCGCGCGGTTGGGGGCGCTGCCGGCTGCGCCTCCTGCAACAGTTTGCGCGTGGATTGCGATCGCGCTTTGCATCGGCGTGCCGTTGCCCGGTCTGGCGCAGGCTCCGGCTGCCTCGGTTCCCGGTGACCTGACCACGCTCTTCGAGGTCGGCGGCCTGGTCCTCGATACCAACGGCGACGAGGTGCCGGACTTCGTCAACGCCTCGCTGGTCACCGGTGAGACACCCACGCCGGCCGAGACGCGCGCGGCCGCCGAGATCGCCGCCCGCCTGGGTTTCGAGACCATGGCGCTGGATCTGCCGGTCGGGCGGGGCACCGCGGTGGAGGGCGTGCTGGTCGTGGTCGGCCGGAGCGGGCTGGCTGCCTCGGGGCTGGTTTCGCCGGGGGTGGACCCGGCGTCGCTGGACGCCGGCGAGGGGGCGGTGGTGGTGCGCGAGGCCGATGGCCGCCGCTGGGTGGTGGTGGTGGGCGGGGATGATGAGGGGCTGGTCGCGGCCGCCCGCATGTTCGCGGGGGTATTGCCGCACACGCGCACCCTGTCGGCGCCGCTGCTGGGGGACGCGGGAGACGACGTGCGCGCGGCGCTGGAAGGGTCGGGGGTCGAGGTGGAGGAGGTTCGGCTCTGGCAGGCCCGGGCGCGCGCCGGCTCGGACGGGGTGAACCGCCTGATCGCCAACGTGGAAGTGGCGGCGGGCGATGTGGAGGCGGCGGCCGGGGTGCTGCGCGCGCTCGCGGCCGGAGAGGAGGGTTCGACCCCCGCGGCGGCGGAGGACCCCGAGGACGCAGATGCCGCCGAGCCAACGGACGACCCATTCGCCTACCCCGGCCTGGGCTCCGTGGAGGTGCGCCTGGCGTCCGGCCCGGTGGTGCGCATCCCGGGCAGGGCCGCCCCGGAGGCTCCCGGTCCGGTCGCGGGTCGGCCGGGCAGCGGAGCGAAAGGGTCGCTCGACCTGTCCAACCTCTACACTCCCGACGGCCTGCTGGGCGACTCGGACAACAACGAGATCCCCGACCGGGTCGACGCCCTGCTCGCCCCGGGCGCCGCCGCAGTGGAAGCGCTGCCCGACCTGGCCGCCCGACTCGGGCTGGAGTCGACCGGGCTGGTGGTGCCGCTGGTGGAACCCGCCGCCGGCCTGGACCGCCCCGCCTCCCGTCCCACCCTGGTGCTGGCCGGCACCGGCAATCCGCTCACGCAACAACTGGCCGACAGCGGCAGAGTCGACCTGGACGGCCTCCAGGCCGGTGAGGGACTCATCCAGCTGGTTCCCGACGCCTTCGGCAGCAAACCCTCGCTGGTCGTGACCGGCGGGGACGCCGCGGGTGCCCGGCGAGCCCTCGACCACCTCGCCCTCACCCTCCCCCACCTCGACGCCCGGGGCGACGACCGTCCCACCCTCGACCATGTCGAACAGGCCCTCTGGAGCGCGCTCTCCGGCCACTCCCCCGCGGGCCAGGCCGCCATCGGCCTCTACAAGCTGGACCGCATCCTGGCGGATCTCGCCGGCCGCGACCTGGCCGCCGCCGAAGTCCTGATCTCGGTCGAAAAGCCCGACCCCGGCCTCGCCGACCTCGTCCGCGAGCGGGGGGCCGCCCTGGGCGCCGGCGAACTCGACGTGATCATCGACGACCGCGACGTGCAGAACGCCGCGCCCGTCTTCTCGGAATCCATCACGCTTCCCTCCGAAGTGGACCGCTTCCGCGCCATCGTGAACGAGAGCGTGCTTCCGGCCGCCACGTCCGGCGAACCTGTCACCATCCACGCCCGCCTGAGCGAGCCGCCCGAAGTGCGCCGCGCGCTGGAGGCGGAGGTGCGCGCCGCCCTCCTCGAACGCGGCGCCGACCCCGAAGCCACCGTGGTCGAAGTACGCTCGGCCTTCAAGCAGGGCTACTACTGGCTCTACGAGGGCGTGCGGCCGAGGCTGGAAGGCGCCGACATCGGCGAGATCCTCATCCGCTTCCGCCGCAACGACCCGCCCGCGGAGTGGCCCCAGCAGGCCATCCACACGCCCGTGCGCTGGCTGCACGAGATCTTCCCCATCGACGAGGTGCTGGCGCGCGACCTGGGCATCGACCTCGATCGCATCCGCTTCGAGCAGGTGGCCGACGGTCCGACCTACGAAGTCGAGGTCACGGACGCCGGCGGCGACCTCATCCTCACCGACACCTTCGACCCGAAATGGGTGCTCCGCCCGTACGTCGACCGCTTCCGCGACTACGAGCAGGTTCGCGTCACCACCGGCTGGATCGAGGCGCGTGCCGGCGCCCGCACCCTCGCCGACAAGCGCATCGTCACCGACCCCGAGGCGTTCTGGGACTACTACCAGGGAACCGTCCTCCCGGCCGTGTACGACTACGTGATGGACCGCCACGAGGGCATCCCGCGCGGCGGCAACGCCGACGCTCCCTTCTTCGGCGAACTCGTCGTCGAAGCGCAGTTCAGCGAGCCCGACTACCGCCTCGACATCGACAACGAGATCCATTCCACCACGGACGCCCTCCACGAGGAGGTCTACTTCGGCACTATCGAGTTCTTCGACCTGATCGGCCGCAACTCGCGCGGGCAGGGGCTCACCTTCCCCGGCCGCATCATCCCCGTGATGCTCCCGAAGTCCGACGGGGCCGCGGGCACCGCGAGCATCTCCTTCTCGGGATTCGCCACCTCGCGGCCGGCGGTGGTCGTGAGCTACCGCGACAACTCCGGCGAGACCGGCGAGGTGCGCCTGGACATCCCGCGCATCACCATGGAGCGGCCCTCGGCCCGGCGCGCGCACCTGCGCGAAGGCACCCCCGGCCTGTCCCACCTCGCGCTGCGCGTGCGCGTCGACACCGACGCCGACATGCGCGACAGCCTGCTCGCCTACGCCCAGCCCCTGCAGGTCGACGAGCGCATGCTCTCGGCCGAGCAGGTGGAAGCCTCCATCGGCCACATCGAGGCCATGCGCGCCCGCGGCATGTACGCGTCCGCGCTGGCGTTCCCCGGCCTGGGATCCCTGGAAGTGCACGCCGAATGGACGCACGAGGAGGACCCGGAGTCACGCCGCACCGTCCATCTTGCGGCCAACGGTACGCCCGAACCCCTCCCCGACTGGCGCACCCTCCTCCCCGAAGGATGGAGCTATTCGGGCGAGCGCATGGTGCAGTGGGACACGCCCATCCCGCCCCCCGAGGGGCACCGCGTCCTCGCTCAGATGGGGGCAGCCTTCGAGGAGGCGCAAGTCTATCAGGTCGGCGAATCGTACCTGGGCAGGACCACCTGGGCGATGGATCTGATGCCGCCGATCTCTGCCTCGCACTGGTCGCGCGCAAAGGCGACCACCCACAAGCCGACAGTCATCTACTCGGCGCGCCAGCACGCCAACGAGGTATCCTCCACCAGCCACGTGCTGCGCCACGCCGAGCTGCTCCTCACCGACCCGGAGCAGCGCCGCAGGCTCGACCGCGTGAACGTCATCATCCACCCCTTCACCAACCCGGACGGCGCCCAGCTCGCGTACGACCTGTACCGCTCCACCCCCGACTACATCCTGCACGCCGGCTATCTGGGCTCGCTCGGCATCGACGTCAGCTCGGGCTCTGGCGACGACCATCCCATCTACCCGGAGTCGCAGGTGCGCGGCAGGCTCTGGGAGGCGTGGCTCCCGGACATCTTCCTGAACCCGCACGGCTACCCCTCGCACCAGGTGGTGCAGCTCTTTTCCGAGTACACCGGGCTCGTGCGCCGCGGGCGCGTGACCGAGCGCAACTGGGGATTCAACAAGGGCTGGTTCATGCCGGGATTCGGCTACGTCGACAGTCCCGAGTTTCCACGGCACCGCGACGCCGCCTTCCAGCTGCGCGACTACATCACCCGGGGCATCAATTCGAATCGCGATGTGTTCGAGATGAACCAGCGCACCTACGCCCGCTACGAGCGCTACGGCGCCGACTTCGACACCGACGTCTTCCGACTGCCCATGACCGACAGCGTCCTGATCCAGATGCCCCTCAAGGGATCATCGGGAGGCGGCGGAGGCGGCTACAACCCGCGGGTCACGATCTGGAGCGGCACCACCGAGGCCCCCGACGAGACGGCGCACGGCCCCTGGATGGAGTTGGTGGCGAAGGCGGGCCTCTCGTGGGATCAGGCCATCCTCGACTACCTGTACGAGGGCGACCACAAGGTCGAGCGGTCAGGCTCCACCTTCTTCGGTGGGGTCACGCTGCGCATGAACCGCCCGCGCCCTCCCGAAGAGGAGGAGGAAGAGGATCCGCCGCCGGTGAGTGACTGAGGTTGAGCTCGATCCGGAGATTCCGCCGAACCTGACGACGGGTCGGCGGCCTCCGCGGTCGGTTCCATCCTGAAGCCCGCGGCTCGCTCCGCCGCAGTCGCGATCCAACGGCGTCTCGCTTCGAGAGACACGACCTCGGGCGCTGGGCCTTGGCGTCCGGGATGACTCGGAGGGGAGCGTCCGCCTCATCGCACAGCCGAGGCCCGCGGAGTTGTCTGTATCGCGTTCATGTCATTTGCCGAGGGTCGCGATATCGCTGTTATGTCATAAGAGGGGTGGCGCAGGACCCCAAATCGTGACAGGGAATATTGCATGTAGGCTGTCAGGCGCATATGCTCGCACGTCCTCGCCAATCCGATGCGCCTGAACAGCAGGATGCACATGTCTCCTGCCAGACACCCCGCACCATATGGCATCACGACTTTCTCTCGCTCTTGAAGAGCGCCTGGTGAGCCAATCCCCTCCGAAACGTAGCTTCCTACGTGCCGCCGTAGCGCTGATCGTGCTTTGGACCGCGGCGTGCGGCGATGCCGGTACAGGACCGCCGCCGCCGGCTCCCAACCGGGCACCTCTGGCCAGCGGCTCGATCTCGCCTCAAACGGTAGCCGCAGGGCAGACAGTCATGGTGAACGTGGCGAGCTACTTCACCGATCCCGACGGAGATGCCTTGACTTTCACGGCGGCGAGTTCGAATGCTGCAACCGCATCAGTTGCGGTGTCTGGAAGCGTGGTGACAGTGACCGCGGCCGCACGGGGAGTGGCGACCGTAACGGTTACAGCCCAAGACCCAGGCGGCATGTCGGCACAGTTGACATTTACCGTCACCGTGCCCAACCAGGCCCCGGTTGCTGTGGATGCTGTCCCGGCACAATCCATCTTCGTCGGGGACACAGTTTCCGTGGATGTATCGGCGTACTTCGATGACCCGGACGGAGATGCGCTGAGCTATTCGGTGTCGAACCCGGACGCGACGGTAGTCTCGGCATCAGTCGCCGGGAGCGTGGTTTCGCTGACAGCGATCACCCAGGGGATGTCCACGGCCACGGTGAGCGCTCGCGACCCTGACGGGCTGTCGGCAGAGCAGAGCGTCTCGGTCACGGTGCCCAATCGAGCCCCGACCACTCTCGACACCACCCCACCTCAGACCCTCTCGACCGGGCAGACGATGGAGTTGGACATGTCGTCCTACTTCACCGATCCAGACGGCGACGTACTGACGTTCACCGCTGCGAGCGCCAATACGGGTGTGGTGTCAGTGGAGACTGCCGGAAGCTCGGTGACGATCGCCGCCGTTGCACCCGGGACCACGAGGGTGACGGTCACGGCGACCGATCCCGCGGGGACATCAATTCAACAGAGTTTCGCTGTAACGGTGCTGAATCGGGACCCGATTGCGATCGGAAGCATCCCTGGGCAGTCGGTGGAACCCGGCGAGGCGATCACCCTCGACGTATCTCCCTTCTTCGACGACCCTGACGGCGAAGCGCTGAGCTACAGCGCGGCAAGTTCCAACAGGGGAGTGGCGACTGCCACGGTGGCTGGCAGCGTCCTGACGGTAGAGGGAGTAGCAGTGGGGACCGCGGCGATCACCGTCACGGCCACGGATCCGGGCGGACTTACGGCGCAGCAGCGCTTTTCCGTGACGGTAAGAGCGGCCAATCAGGCCCCCGAAGTTGTGGCAACCATTCCCCATCTGACCGTGACGGTCGGCGAAGCGCGCGCATGGCAGGGAGCGGACCACTTCCGCGACCCCAACGGCGATGCGTTGACGTACGCGGCGGGCAGCTCCAACGCCGCTGTTGTCCTGGCCGTGGTGTCGGGTGGCGAGTTCGGCATCGGTGCGGTGTCAGTCGGATCGGCTGTCGTAACGGTGACCGCCAGCGACCCCGAGGGGTTGAGCGCCCAGTTGAGCTTCCGGGTCACGGTGCAGCCGGAGGCTCAGGGGGAAGTGGTTATCTCGGGGGTCGAGCCGGGCGTGCTGGTCGAGGGTGCGTCCGCGAGGATCACGGGCTCCGGGTTCTCGGCCACCGCCGCTCAGAACCGGGTGTCCGTGGGGGGTCGTGGCGCGCGGGTCACCTCTGCCAGCGCGACGAGTCTGTCGATCATCGTTCCGCAGAGCGACTGCCTGCCGCCGCGCCGTGAGGAGCTGCGGGTGGCGGTGGGGAGCAGGAGCGACGCGCGGACAGTGGGGGTGATGCCGCAGAGCTTGGAGGTGGAGCGGAACCACTATTGGTATACCTACGGTGGTAACGGCTGCCTCCACCTGTCCGGGAATGCCTCTGGTGGGGAGTACATGATCGGAGTCGTGTCCAGTTCGGAGAATGCGGCGTCCCTTACGGGCGTTACCGTGACGGGCACCCCTTGGGATGCCTCCGTCGTTGCAACGGAGAGCGGCCGCATCGTCGTGGCGGCGGATGGCGAAGCGCTCGAAGAAGCGAGTCGAAGCGGAATGGCGGCTTTGGCTCAAGGGCCGTTCAGCGCGTCGGCCGCGTTCGCCGGGCAGCCTGCATTGCCGATAGCACCTGCATCAACAGGCGGCGGCATTGGCGAATGGCCGCTCGCCGACGACACCCTGGGTATGCGCTGGGCGAGGGCGCACAGCGAGATCATGGCCCGAAACCGAGCGGTGCTGCGAAGACTGGGGCGCGCGACCCGTCCCGCGCTGGCCGATGTCCGGCGCGACCTGCAGGTGGGGGATACGCTGACGTTGTATGGCGATTGGGGCGCGACGTGCGCAAGCGGAGAGCAAGTCCGGGCCGTAGTACGGCTCGTCGGCACCAGCTCGATCTGGCTCGACGATCGCGACAATCCCGCTGGGACCTTCAGCGACTCAGAGCTGGCGAACCTGGACGCCTTCTATTCGACCAACGTCAGAGGTGTGCACGACGATTATTTCGGTGCCCTGTCTGATGTGGATGGCAACGGTCGTTTCCTGGTGCTCATGACCAAGGAGGCGAATCGCGCTGACGTGGGCGGATGGGTTCGGTGGGCAGACCTCTATCCGAGGGAAGGATGCGCGACGAGCAACCATGCGGAGATCTTCTACGGAACGGTTCCGGATCCGCAGGGATCCGTGGGGGATGCGGTGACCAAAGAAGAATTACTCGACTACTATCCCGAGTTGATTGCACATGAAGTCGCGCATTTGGTGCAGGCCAATGCCCAAATCTTGGGGAATGCGGGCTGGAAGACCTCATGGGAAGACGAAGGCGGCGCCACGCTCGCCGAACAACTCGTCGCCTACCGGATCTTCGGACACGGTTCCGGCCAAGAACTGGGCTGGGCCGCGTACAATTATTCTGCGGAGAGCCGGAATTGGTATTGGGACTGGATCGGCGACATGGCCGCCTTCTTCGGGCGGGGCGATGGCACCCGAAGAATCTCCCGCGCCCCGGAGGAGTGCAGCTGGGTTGGTCGCGAACGCGAGGGCAATTCCGGCCCATGTCTCGGGCGGCGCCAAGTTTATGGCGTTCCCTCCATGGTCCTGCGCTACGCCATGGACCGCTGGGGTGACGAATATCCCGGCGGAGAGCGCGCCTTGATGCGACGTTTCACCACATCGCCCGTAGTCGGCTTCAATTCTCTCGTGGACGTCAGCCCTGACAAGGAATGGCGACCCGAGGCGATCCTCTCCGACTTTTACATCACCCTGTGGATCGACCTTCAACCCGGTCGTCGTGCGTACGGCATGTCCTCCTGGAACCTGCACGACATCTTCAGTCAGCAGCCCTCGAACTGGCAACTCCAACCCTATACCTCCTCCTCCCCCGCTCCCCGTCTCACTGGCCGCCGGGTGCGGGCGGGATCGTCCCTGTACCTCCATTGGACTCCGGTCGGCGCGCTAAGGCCGACCAGCATCAAGGTCGCGGCGGCGGGCGGAGGACGGTTGCCCGATCACATCTCCGTGTGGGCGCTGCGGCTGCGGTAGCCCGAGAGGGCGCCGGGCCACCGGTGAGGGTCTTGCCGTGAGGCAGTCATGATACTATTCGGACATATCAGGTGATGGGGATTACTCAGTTGAGTTGCCAATGGAGGCAAGCATGAGACGTTGGTGGGCACGCATGCTCGTGGTCGCGCTGTCGTTCGGGTACGGGTGCCGTGACGCGCCGCCCGGGTTCGGACCCCATGCGCCGGAAGATGAGGTCGTGGGGCATTGGATGGACGACGGGACAGCCCCCAAAGTGGTGGGCATGGACTCAGGGCGCGAGTTGACACCACCTTCTCCGTGGTCGTCGATGGCTCTGATGGTCGCGTGCTGCGCGGGCTGGTGATGCAGACCGCCGGGGACGACACGCTCTTCGCGTACAGGATGGACGGCTACCGGGCCGGTGAGCGGGTCGCGATCAGCTACCATGACTGCTCGCTCTACGGAACGATGAGCGCCGATAGGTACACGGCAAAGCGGCGCTGCTTCGGGAGCGGTGCCGAGACTGTAGTGGTGCTGGGCAGGAATAGCCCACCCGAAGCCGTGACGTTTTCGCTGGCCTGGGAGGATCCGTCGTACTCCGGGGGCTCATACAGTGTTCGCCTGACGGTCACGAACAATCATCCAACTCTTGATTTGGTCATGGATGAGGCAACGCTGTGCGTTGACGTGGACGCGACCTTCTATTTTTGGGACGAGGTTGTAGCGCCCGGACGGTCGGTCGAGGACGACACTTACTCGGACAGAGAGCCGACCGGGTGCCTTAGGGGCGTCTCGTACGTCTGGAGGGGGATTCCGTGAACCCGGCAACCCATCTAGGTAATCCCCCGGAGGCTCTTGGGGTCACCGTCAGGTGCCCGCGGGATCAGCGCAGCGCCTTGGCGGATAGATCCGCCTCCGGGTTTCGACCCACTATCGCCATCACGACGCCCAAAACGCCGTCCCTAGAATCCCTGTGACGGATCGAATAGCGGGTTAGGATGCCAGCTGGCACAGGCGGCGCAAAGCGCATCGGTCGCCTGCAACAGGGCTTCAAAGGCCTCCGCAGTGATCTCGCTTGGCTGCCCAAACTCCTTTCTCGGCGGGTGTAGCCGTATCTTCCAGCCGTGCCCAAGCCGCCGTCCACATCCTCCCTGGTGGTGGTCACAGTATCTTCCCGTGCATTGACATGATCCGAGCTTCTTCGCGCGGACCAAACGCTCTGGAATGCGGATCTGCGGCGGATCGCCGTATCGCCTACTTATCAACTTGGGTGTTTCCTTGGTGGCAATTGAGTGGTCCGGTTACCGGACAGATCGTCGCGGCGGATTCCAGCGAGCAAGCGCCGCTCCATGGAACTGAACCCTAGAGCGGGCGCGCTAGGACAGCCGTCTTGATACGTTCGCGCAACTCCAATAAGGTCGTCACGGTCTGTCTGAGGTTCATGACGTGGTCCCATTTCATTGCGTAGGAACTGGCATGGGCCAAGGGGTTTCTGAGGTTCTCGATCCTCTTGATCTCGTCCTCGAACTCTCTCTTGGACATCGGCATGGCGCCGGAATCCCTAGCTTGGGAATCGAAGGAGAGACACTTCTTCAGGATCGTCCTCTTGTCACAGAATTCGGTACACAGCAGCAGCTCAACGTCGCTTTCGTTGCCTCCCCTCTTCTCGTACACGTCCTCGGCGTTCTTCAGTCGTGTGTCACTTAGATGTTCGCGCCAACCCTCACCCCTTGGAAAGACCGCCTTGATCGCTTCGTACATGGTTAGCTCGAACCCGGTGACCAGAGCGAAGACAGCCGCACGCACGGGCAGCTTCTGAAGGTCAGACCACGCGACCAAGCCGTTGATTCTACCGCCGGAAACCACGAGCAGTGGTTGTGATCGGACGCGGTAAATGAAATCGAGGATCGTTGCGTCGGCGCCGATCAAGTCTGCTTCCGAGAGTGGACGCATGTGATCCCCGACGAACTCATCATCGCGGTCCGCGCCGTCCGCGGATCCCTTGGCAGAGAACAGACCCACGATGCGCCCGTCGGTTCCCTCCACGGGGAGATAGTCGTAGATGGGCTTAATGTTCGCGGCCTCGACGTCAATAAGAGAGTCGTCCATGCGGCAAACGCGAATGCAGGGGTCATGTCCATCACAGTCGCGACTGGTCGCAATGAGCGATACCGTCAGATTCACGTGAATCCGCTCAAAGCCATCACTCTGACGGAGCAGGTCCGGTCTCTCTCGGCTCATCGCGACTCCGCTTGTGGTCCGGGTCACCCCCGACCGAAGCCGGGTTGTGGGGGACGGTGGCGTGCCCGCGCTGCATCCGACCGATCCGGTTGATGACCGTTAGCAGTACCAGCGTCAACGGTATCTCCCACCCCACAGCACCACGTTTCCAGCGCCCCCGTCTCTTAAACGAGCGGGGGCGCTGAAGCGCGATCTGCGAGCCGTCCGCGGGATCATCCGCCGGGGCTCGGCCGGTAGCGGTCACATCTGCGCTACGGCTGCTTCACGAAGGTGGACGTGGCGTAGAAGCCGGCCTCATCTCCGAGCTGCACATGCCCGACCAGGCGGTAGGTGCCCGGCGGGTACCTGTCTTCGCCTATGTTGATTGGGCAGACGGAGCCCGCCGGGTTATTCGGGTCGTGGGTTGGGGCGCCCCGGTGGGCCTTGTTGTTGTCCTGGGCGACGACCCATCCACCCCCGGCCGCGCGCTGCCACTCCGACCAGAATATGGTGAAGCTGATGCCGCCGACCGGGAAGCCCCTGACCTGGAGGCAACTGGTGAGCGGAATGGACGAGCCCGGAGTGATTTCCGCCATAAGAACGCCGTCTTCGCTAACCGAGATGCCCTGCAGGTTGCCGTACGCCTCCTGGTGCACCCGCACCACGATCGAGTCCTGGGTGACCGACAAGCCGTCGTCGTTCGTGGCCGTCACCGACAGCATCGCCACGCTGACGCTGTCCTCCACCGCGCCCGTGCCCGTCGTGGTCACCATGCTGCCGTCCACGGATGCTAAGGCCACCGCCTCGTCCGAGGTCGTCGCCGCGTAGGTAAGCTCGGCGTCCTCGAAGTACGGCGCCACGTCCAGCACCACCATGCTGTCCACGATCATGTCGTGGGTCGGGATCGTGTCGACGATCTCGGGTGGCACGGGGGGCGGCGTAACGGTCACGCCGAACTCCAGGCTGGCCGAGAGCATGCCCGCATCCGACGCGGTGACGGTCACCGTGGCGCTCCCCGGTGCTACGCCCGTGACGGTCACCACCGCGCCCTCGGCCGCTACCGTCGCCACGGCCTCATCCGAGCTCGTCGCGGCGTAGGTCAGGTCATCGCCGTCGGGATCGCTGAAGTTGGCGCTTACGTCCACCTCCACCGAGCTGCCCGCTTCAACGGTCTGGGCGTCGATGGTGCCCTCCGCCACGGGCGCCTCGTTGGCTTCGGTGACGACGACGCCGAACTCCTGTGTCGCGGACAGCTCGCCCGGATCGGTGGCGGTCACGGTCACGGTGGCCTCGCCCGCGCCCACGGCCGTGATGGTCACCATTGCGCCATCGGTCGCCACCGTCGCCACGGCGGTATCCGAGCTGGTGGCGGTGTACGTCAACTCATCCCCATCGGGGTCGCTGAAGTTGGCGGACACGTCCACCGTAACTTCGTCGCCCACGACCATGCCCTGGTCGTCGATGATGCCTTCACCCACGGGCGCCTGGTTGACGGCTTCCACCGTCACGCTGATGCTCTGGGTCGCGCTCAGCCCGCCCGGATCGCTCGCCGTCACGGTCACGGTCGCGGATCCCGCCGCCACCCCGTTGATGGTCACGTTGCTCCCCGATACCGAAGCCGTGGCCACCGCGTCATCGGAGCTCGCCGCCGAGAAGGAAAGCGTGTTGCCGTCCGGATCGGTGAAATTTCCGGCCACGTCGACCGTGACGCTCTCCCCGGCCGGGATCGTCTGCGCGGCAATGCTGCCCGAGGCGGTGGGCGCACGGTTTGCCGGCGGTGGGGGCGTGGGAGGTGTAGGAGGCGTAACAGGGGTCGGTTCAGTTCCCCCGTCACCGCCGCAGGTGGCCACCAACACGGTGGCTCCCGCCGTAATCAGGACCAGGGCCAGGACTCTGATCGCTCGCATTTGCGCTCTTGCTCCACGTAGCTGGTGTGCTGTGCGTCTCCAACAGGCGCGGGCCGTCGCGCACGAGGAGACCCTCCGGCGTGACGAGCCCGAACACACGCAAGGCTATGACATGCGCGCGGAGCACGCAACGCGATAGGAAAGCGGCCTGGCAACCCGCGGACGGACTCCGTGCGGCATTCGAGGGGCGACGCTACCGCCCCCTCCGCGACCCCCTCCGGTTCATCGGCGTGCCCAGCCGGTACATGACCCGGAGCATGAAGTACTGTCCGAGCGAGTCCGTCCGCGATTCCTGGATGTAGTTCGCCGAATTGGTGATCGCGACGCCCTGGTTCTGGTTCAGGAGGTCGTAGGCACGAAGCTCGATCTCGGCGCGCTCGTCGAGCACGCGCCGGGAAATGGCGGCGTCCCAGCGGGCGACGTTGCGCGCGTCCCCAAAGAGGCCCTGGTCGAAGACCCGGTGGCGGAAATCCGATTCCAGGGTCCAGGCGTCACCGATGTGCCACGTGGCTTCCGCGCGGTACTGGCTGTTGACGTAGCCGCGGTCGAGTTCCTGGTTCAGCGAGTACGCGACATCGTTGAAGTTGAAGCTGACCGAAGCGCGCACGTCGATCCGGTCCTTCTCCCGGTTGTCCACCCCGATCTCGAGCGAGTTGCGCAGGATGCGGCTCTCGTTGGCCGCGTGGTTCACGAGCTCCGTTCCCTCGGAATAGCTGACGTCGTATTCGAGCTCGACATCGATGCCCAGCCTCCTGATCGGAGTGTCGAAGTTGGCTCCCAGGCTGCCGGACCACTCACCGCTGGTGTTGACCGGCATGCGCGTCTGGAAGCCGCGCTCGTCGAAAACCCGCGACATCGAGATGTTGTTGTCGGTGTAGGTAAAGCGGGTGAAGGTGCGGAGGTTGATGAAGGTCACCTCGTTGAACAGACGGTAGTCCGCGTTGACCCGGTGCCGGTATTCCGGGCTCAGATCCGGGTTCCCGGAATAGACGTTGAGGGGATCGGTGTTGTCGGCGTAGGGCTGCAGCTGCGTGAGCGACGGTTCGCGGCTCGAGCCGTCGTACCGGATCTGGAGCGTCTGTCCTTCCTTGATCTCCTTCTTCAGCCGCGCGTTGGCGAGCAGGTGCGTATATCCGTTGGCGATGGACGCGCCCCGGCCCAGGATGACGCCCTCGAGGTTGGATCTCTGCAGGCGGATCCCGAGCGTCAGCCAGGAGGTTTCGGTGTTGCGGCTGTAGCGCGTGCCGCCCTGGAGATAGGTGTAGGCTCGTTCGAATCCCGAACTCATCCCCGGGTTGTGCACCAGGGTGCCGTCGACGTGATCGTAGACCGCGTTGTTGCGGTCCTGGTGGGTCGCGTTGCGCTGGCCGAAGAGCTCGACCGTGTGCCCCTCCGCGAGCGGCTGGGTCAGCGAGACGCGCGCCGAATTGGTGCGGGTCCATCCCACCCGCGAGTGGTCCTGCAGGATCTCGCGCACATCGCCGGCATCGTCTTCGCCGTCCCTGGTGCGCCTCTCTCCCGTGACCAGCGACGACAGGTCGGCGGAGACATCGGAGTCCTCGAGGTCGCTCGTCAACTCCGCGACGATGCTGCGGCCCTCTTCGTTCAGGCGCCTGCGCCAGGTGAGCCGTCCGTCCCCGCCCAGCTCGTCTCCGTCCACGAAGTAGTCGGTGGTGGCGGAGTTGAGCATGTCCCCGCCGAGGGTATGCGTTTGCCGGTTTGCGAACGAGGTCAGCGACGACGAGCGCGCATTGCCTCTCATGCGCAGGCGCAACTCATGCCCTTCGGAGAATTCCAGCTGCCCGTTCAGGTCCAGGCGATGACTCACGTTGCCGGCTTCCTGCTTGCTGGTCTGATCGACCAGCGATGCGACATCCGATCCGAAGAGCGCCCGCTGCTGCAGGCTCCGGTCCTGGAGATTGTCCAGCTCCCTGATGGTGTAACTGCCCCGCAGCCAGGTCTCCTCGCTGAATTCCCGGCTTCCGTTTATCCCGAGGCTCATCGTCTCGGTGAGACCGTCGCTCGACCTCCCGCCGCCGCCGCCCGGCATGCCGGCGGCAAGATTCGGGAAACCGCCGCGGGAGCGACCCTGGTTCACGTTGTTCGCGTTCGCGGTCAGCGCCAACTGAACGGTGGGCGAGAAGCGATTCAGCGAAAGCGAACCGTTGTACCTCGCTTCGCTGCCCACGGGCGCGGTGAGTCGGGCCCGGCTGCCCCCGTCACCACCGATGTCGCCCCTGGCGCGGCCGAAGTACCCGGCTTTCGCCTCTTCCTTGAGCTTCAGGTTGATCGTGCGCTCCTCCTCGCCGTCGGGGATGCCCGTGAACTCGGCCATGTCCGACTCCTTGTCGTACACGGCGATCTGCTCGATGGCGTCCGCGGGCAGGTTCTCCATTGCGACCGTCGGATCGTCGCCGAAGAACTCCTTGCCGTCCACGAGGATCTTCGCGACCGCCTCGCCCTGTGCCGTGATCGACCCGTCGGCATCGACGTCGATCCCGGGGAGTCGGCGCAGCAGCTCCTCGACGGTCGCGTTGGGTGGCGTCGGAAACGCCTGCACGTTGTAGCTGAAGGTGTCGCGCTGATTCACGAAGGGGACGTGTTCCACGCTGACCACCACCGAGTCCACTTCCAGCGCCGTGACCGCAAGCATCACTCTGCCGGCGTCCACGCCCGCGTTCGCGACGTCGAAGTCGCGGCGCAGGGTCCGGTACCCGATCAGCGTGACCTGGAGGATGTAGCCGCCGGCGGGCAGGCCCTCGATGGTGAAGCGTCCGTCCTGGGACGAAAGGGTGTACTCGGCCAGCACCGAGTCCGGCCTGGAAAGCACGACCACCATGGCGTTGTGCAGCGCCCCGCCCGCCGAGTCGGTGACGACGCCGCGCACCCAGTGCCGCTCCGGTGTCTGCGCCGCCGCCGCAGTGGCCTGCGCGAGCAAGGCCATAACGAGAATGGCAAGAGCCCGACCTCCGACGGTGCGTCGGTGGCGGGCTCTCGCCTTGTTCCGCTTCATCTTCCTGTCCACCCCAACCTCTTTCGGGTCCCTCCCAGGGGCGTCGGCCCGTGTTCGGAATCCCGCCGGCGCCCGGAGTTCCGCTCCGGAAGCACCGGTCAGCCTTAAAGACTCTTTCCTACAGCGGTCTGTTGGGGTTCGCCATCGTCCGCCACATGTGCGCGACGGGGCTGTTGTCGTAGCCCAGCCCTTCCCTGGGCTGCCTGAACTGGCGTCCGATGATGTCGGTGAACACCTCGATGTCCACGTCCATTTCGTCCTGGAACGCGTAGGTGTCGTTCACCGTGATCAGCCGCGCCTCGCCATACCAGCTGTGGCCGCGGGCGTGCTCGTAGGCCTGCTGGATGTACGGCTCCGGCACGTAGTCGTGGCCGAAGATGCGGTTGTACATCTCGGGATACTCGTACCCGAAGTCGTCATCGGCGTAGAAGCGCAACGGCCCGTGGTAGCGGATGCCCCAGGCGACGCGCGGGTCCACGTAGGGCTCGATCAGCTGGGCGCCCCAGAACCCGTGGTCCCCGCGGATGAGGTTGAGCACCACGTCGTGCATCAGGCACGCGAAGATGGTGCGCTCGGGCTGCCCCGTGGTGAGCGCGTGCGTGGCGCTCTGCAGCACGTGGTTCGCGGGCGCGAAGCGAAGCCGGAAGAAGTCGAGCAGCGTCGGCGCCTCCGGCATCGGCGGGAACTCGTCTTCCCGCGGCGTGAAGAGCCGCCCGGTGCCGCGCGGCGCTCGGGGGCCCTCCTGCTCCAGCTCTTCAAGCGTGATGATGGAGCCGGCTTCGCCGTCCGCCTCCCCTCGCCGTGCGGCGATCTTCTTGTCCAGCTCGTCTTCCATGTAGTGCTCGAGGGCCTCCGCCTTGTCCTCGTGCGACATGACGGCGAGAGCACCCGCGGGAAGGCTTGCGAGGAAGGTTTTGCGATCGACTTCCACCATCTCGACCTCCAGCCAGGGTGAGCGGCTTGCATCCCGCCACCGATCCCCGGCGACGCGAAGAGCCTTGCATCCAATTGACTAGTAGGGCGCGTGCGGGCGCGCGGCAAGGGACCAGCGAGAACGGCCCGCCCCCCTCGCAGGGGACGGGCCGTAGCTTCGGTGCGACTTCCCCGCTAACCCGCGTCCGCCAGCTCCCGCACGGCGTCCGCGAGCTTCTCCACCCTGGCGGCATCGAGCGCACCGCGCGCGTCACCGCGGAGCGCATCCGCCAGCGAGCGCAGCGCCGAGGCGCGTCCCGATCCCATCATGCCCTCGGCGGCTGCCAGTTCATCCCGCGCCGACGCGATTCGGGCGGCGTCCAGCCCGCGGTGCCGCTCCAGCTGGTCCAGGTAGGCCCGCACCAGCGAGAACGTCGCCGGCCACTCGAAGATGGGCTGGCCCTGGGAATTGAGATGGGTGAGCTGTACGGCGTTGGCGGCATCGATCTCGTTCTGCGTCATCGCCTCGCTGGGGACGAGTTCGAGGATGTCCAGCCCGCGCGCGATCTCGGAGTTGACGATCACGCCGTTGTACCAGTAGACCGACCAGCTGCCGCCCATCCGCATCACTTCGCCGTCGACGGGCCCGCGGTCGAAGTAGGCGATCTCCACCGGATTGACGGGATCCGTCCAGTCGATCAGGGAGATGCCGCCCTGGTACCACCCCTGGATCATGATGTCGCGGCCGGGGATCGGAATCAGCGAGCCGTTGTGCGCGACGCAATTCTCCTGCGGCGTTTGCGGCGCCGGCAGCTTGAAGTAGCTCTGGAACACCATCTCCCCGTCCTCGACGGTGAAAATGGCGTTGGCGCCCCACTCCTTCGGATCCGAGGCACGGCACTTGGGCGCACCGCCGCCGCCCCACTCGTCGGTGAACATCACGGTCGTGCCGTCGTTGTTGAACGTCGCCGAGTGCCAGTAGGAGAAGTTGGAGTCCGCCACTTCGGAGAGCCGCACCGGGTTCTCCGGGTCGCTGATGTCGATCAGCATGCCGTACCCCTCGCAGGCCCCGCCCGCGAGCCCGATGGCCGGGTACACGGTGATGTCGTGGCACTGCGTCGGGCCGGAGGCCTCTCCGTGCGCCCCTCCCGTCATCTGCTCCATGATCGCCGGAAGGGCTTCGCGCAGCGCCGCGCTGTCGGCGGCGGTGGGGGGACCCTCGCCTCCGCGCTGGGCCACCATCTGCGCCAGCAGCGGCTCGATGTACCGGTCCGGCAGCACGACCGCCATGCCCATCATCTCGATCACGAAGGCGCCGGTCTCGCGGGCAGCTTCGATCTCGGCGATATCGTCGGGCGCCAGACCGTGCGTGGGGGGCGCCACCAGGTCCTCGAAGATGCGAGGCGAGCTCACGATGGCGGCGCTGGCCGGATCCGCCAGGGGCACCCTGATGACCTCGATGCGGAAGAGCGCCGTGTTGGGATCCTCTTCCGGGGGTGCGTCGGAGCAGCCGGGGAGCTCTTCGGCGGGCCGTACCGGAGCCGACCCGGAGACGTAGACGTAGACGTTCTCGTCGTCGCCGGGGTGCTCGAGCACGGTGTGGGTGTGCGAGCCGCGGCAGGTCTGCACGTTGGCGACGTATTCGGGCGCGGTGATGTCGGAGATGTCGAAGATGCGGATGCCGCGCAGCCGGTCGTGGCTCACGGCCTCCTCGATGCCCTCGCCGCCGCAGTCGAGCCGCCCGCCGAACCCCTCGCCCGACACGAACAGCAGGTTCTCGTAGACGGAGACGTCGCTCTGCGAGGCCGGGCACACGTAGCTGATCACCGACTCGGGGTTGGCCGGGTCGGTGATGTCCCAGATCTGGATGCCGTCGTAGTTGCCCTGGATCGCGTACGGGCCGGTGAAGGCCAGGTCCGAGTTGGTCTGGCCCACGAAGGGTTCGGTCGGAGGCGTGGCCGAGACCAGCCGCAGGTTCCAGATCGCCTCTCCGGCGTCGAAGAGTCCCGGCGCCAGCCCCACGCGCGGGTCGGGCGTGGGCGGACTCACGCTCAGGGGCGCGAGACCTGCAGGGGACATGCCGGAATCGGGCGACGAGTAGCCCGCGCAGGCAGGAAGGAGAACGAGCAGGGCCGCGCAGGCAAGAAGCGCGGATAGGCGCGCCGGGCCTCCCGCGCGGTCACGGGTCGATGGGAGAGAGGTCATGCGGGTTCCTCGATTCGAAATGAACAAGATGGACCTACCCCGCGTCGGCCAGGTCGCGCACCGCGGCTGCCAGCTTCTCGACCTTGGCGGAGTCGAGCGCGCCGTTGGCGTCGGAGCCGAGCGCATCCGCAAGCGACCGAAGCGCCGAGGCGCGCGCCGACCCCATCATGCCTTCGGCGGCGGAAAGATCATCCCGCGCCGATGCGATGCGGCCGGCATCCAGCCCGCTGTGTCGTTCCAACTGGTCCAGGTAGGCCCGCGCCAGCGCGAAGGTCGCGGGCCACTCGAAGATGGGCTGCCCCTGGGAATTGAGCTGGGTCAGCGTGACCGAGTTGGCCGCGTCGATCTCGTTCTGCGTCATCACCTCGCTCGTCGTCAGCTCGAAGATGTCGAGCCCGCGCGCGATCTCGGAGTTGACGATCACGCCGTTGTACCAGTAGACGGACCAGCTGCCGCCGCTCCTCATCACCTCGGCGTCGACCGGGCCGCGGTCGAAGAACGCGATCTCCACCGGGTTGGCCGGATCGGTCCAGTCGATCAGGGAAATGCCGCCCTGGTACCATCCCTGGATCATGATGTCGCGGCCCGGGATCGGGATCAGCGAGCCGTTGTGCGCGACGCAGTTCTCCAGTGTCGTCTGCGGGGCGGGCATCTTGTAGTAGCTCTGGAACACCATGTCGCCGTCCTCGATGGTGAAGATGGCGTTGGCGCCCCACTCCATGGGATCGGACTCGCGGCACTTGGGGGAGCCGCCGCCGCCCCACTCGTCGGTGAACATCACGGTGGTGCCGTCGTTATTGAACGTCGCCGAGTGCCAGTAGGAGAAATTCGAGTCGGCGACTTCGGAGAGCCGGAACGGGGCCTCCGGGTTGCTGATGTCGATCAGCATCCCGTATCCGCCGCAGGCGCCGCCCGCGAGCCCGATGTGCGGGTACACGGTGATGTCATGGCACTGGGTGGGGCCGCTGTCGCCCCTGGCCGGGACCTGCGCTTCCAACTGGGGAATCATCGCCCGCAGGGCCGCGCTGTCCGCGGCGGTGGGCGGGCCTTCGCCGCCCCGCTGCTCCACGATCTGTTCGAGCAGCTCGGCCACCTGTCGGTCGCGCATCACCCTGGGCTGGCCCCGGACCTCCCAGACGAAGGCGCCGCGCTCGCGGGCTTCCTCGATCTCCACCAGGTCCGCCGGCGCGAGCCCGTGCGTGGGGGGCGCCGTCAGGTCCCCGAAGATGCGGGGCGAGCTGACGATCTCGGCGCTGGCCGGATCCGCCAGCGGCACCCGGATGACCTCGATGCGGAAGAGCGCCGTGTTGGGGTCCTCCTCCAGCGGTGCGTCGGAACAGCCCGGGAGTTCCTCGGCGGGCCGGACCGCGGACGAGCCGGAGACGTAGACGTAGACGTTCTCGTCGTCGCCGGGGTGCTCAAGCACGGTGTGCGTGTGCGAGCCGCGGCAGGTCTGCACGTTGGCGACGTACTCCGGGTCGGTGATGTCGGTGATGTCGAAGATGCGGATGCCGCGCAGCCGGTCGTGGCTCACGGCCTCCTGGACGCCCTGGTCGCCGCAGTCGAGGCGCCCGCCGAGTCCTTCGCCGGACACGAAGAGCAGGTTCTGGTGGACGGAGACGTCGCTCTGCGAGGCCGGGCACGGGTACGTGATCACCGACTGCGGGCTGGCCGGATCCGAGATGTCCCAGATCTGGATGCCGTCGTAGTTGCCCTGAATGACGAAGTCGCCGGTGAACGCAAGGTCGGAGTTGGTCTGCCCGATGAAGCGTTCGGTGGGCGGCGTGGTCGAGATGAGGCGCAGGTTCCAGGCGGCCTCCCCGGCGTCGAAGAGCCCGGGCGCCAGGCCGACGCGCGGGTCAGGAGTGGGCGGGTTCACGCGCAGGGGCGCCAGACCGGCGGGAGCCATCCCCGTGTCCGGAGCCGTGTAGGCGGAACAGGCCGGCAGCACCAGCAGCAGCGCCACGCAGGAGAGCAGCGCACCGAGGCGCGCCGGGGCGGTGACGCGGTGACGCGTCGATCGGAGAGAGGTCATGTCACGCTTCCTTCGGGAGGGGTGGGTACTGCGGGTCAGTCCTGGAGGCCGGGCCCGGCCATCTGCTCGAGCATCAACTGCATGCGGGCGATCTCGGTGGCCTGATCGACCTGGATGTCGGAGGCGATCTTGAAGATGAAGTCGCCCTGCGCGGCGCCGTCGCTGGCGAAGAGCTCGTGCACCATGGTGACGGCGCCCTCGTGGTGCTGGATCATGTAGGTGAGGAAGAGCCGGTCGAAGTCCGGGCCCCGGGCCGCTTCCAGCTCCAGGAGCTGCTCGGCGGAGAGCATCCCGGGCATGTTCATCCCGTGCTCCGGGCCGTGGAGCATCAGCGTGGCGCCCTCGATGTGGAACTCGGGCACCGGGAGGCCGCGCTCGCGGAGCCAGCGCTGCATGATGGCGATCTCGTCGCTCTGGGCGTTGATGATGCGGGCGCAGAGGACCTGGACCGCGGGGCTGGCGCCGTTTTCGGGCGCGAAGCCCGCCATCACCAGCGCCTGGGCGTGGTGCCCGATCATGCCCGTGATGAAGTGCACGTCGGCTTCGTGCGGGTTGAGCAGAAGGCTGTCGGCGCGCGCCTGGTAGATGGCCTCCAGCCGGGCGATGCGGTCGGCATCGGGACGCGCGGCGGGCGGGGGAGCGCCGGGTCCGGCACCGGCGCACGCCTGGGTGGCCGCGAGCAGTGCGAAAAGCAGGAAACGACGAGTGTTCATGGGCATCAACATACTACATGTCCGCCAGATCCCGCACGGCATCCGCCAACCTGCCCACCTTGGCGGAGTCGAGCGCGCTGCCGGCGTCCGAGGCGAGCGCGTCCGCCAGCGAACGCAGCGCGGACGCCCGCGCGGATCCCATCATGGCCTCGGCGGCGGCCAGCTCATCGCGCGCCGAGGCGATCCGGGCCTCGGCCAGCCCTCGGTGGCGCTCCAGCTGGTCGAGATACGCCCGCGCCAGCGGGAAGGTGGCCGGCCACTCGAAGATGGGCTGCCCCTGCGAGTTCAGGTGGGTCAGCTCCACCGAGTTGGCTGCGTCGATCTCGTTCTGCGTCATGACCTCGCTTGGCACCAGCTCGAGGATGTCGAGCCCGCGCGCGATCTCGGAGTTGACGATCACGCCGTTGTACCAGTAGACCGACCAGCTTCCGCCCATCTGCATGGTCTCGCCGTCGACCGGGCCGCGGTCGAAGAAGGCGATCTCGACCGGATTGGTCGGGTCGGTCCAGTCGATCAGGGAGAGGCCGCCCTGGTACCATCCCTGGATCATGATGTCGCGTCCGGGAATCGGGATGAGGGAGCCGTTGTGCGCGACGCAGTTCTCCTGCGGGGTCTGGGGCGCGGGCATCTTGTAATAGCTCGTGAACTCCATCTCCCCGTCCTCGACGGTGAAGATGGCGTTGGCGCCCCACTCCATCGGGTCGGAGGCCCGGCACTTGGGCGCTCCGCCGCCGCCCCACTCGTCGGTGAACATGATGGCCGTGCCGTCGTTGTTGAACGTCGCCGAGTGCCAGTACGAGAAGTTCGAGTCGGCAACCTCGGAGAGCCGCACCGGGTTCTCCGGGTCGCTGATGTCGATCAGCATGCCGTAGCCCTCGCAGGCGCCGCCCGCGAGTCCGATGGCGGGGTACACGGTGATGTCGTGGCACTGGGTGGGTCCGGCGTTGTCGTCACCGCCTCCCATCTGGGCCGCCATCATGGGGAGCATCTGCCGCAGGGCCGCACTGTCCGCGGCGGTAGGCGGGCCCTCGCCGCCGCGCTGCTCCACGACCTGTCCCAGGATCTGCTCGACCACGAAGTCGGGCAGCACCATCTCCTGTCCCATCACTTCCACGATGAAGCCGCCGCGCTCGCGGGCAGCCTCCACCTCTGCGAGGTCGTCGGGCGCCAGTCCGTGGGTCGGCGGAGCCACCAGCTCCTCGAAGATGCGGGGCGAGCTCACGATTGCGGCGCTGGCCGGATCCGCGAGCGGAACCTTGATCACCTCGATGCGGAAGAGCGCCGTGTTGGGGTCTTCCTCGGGGGGCGCGCCGGAGCAGCCGGGAAGCTCCTCGGCGGGCCGGACGGGAGCCGAGCCCGACACGTAGACGTAGACGTTCTCGTCGTCGCCGGGATGCTCGAGAACCGTGTGCGTGTGCGATCCGCGGCAGGTCTGCACGTTGGCCACGTACTCCGGCGCGGAGATGTCGGTGATGTCGAAGATGCGGATGCCGCGCAGCCGGTCGTGGCTCACGGCCTCCTCAACGCCCTCGCCGCCGCAGTCCAGCCGTCCACCTATGCCCTCGCCGGACACGAAGAGCAGGTGCTCGTAGACGGACACATCGCTCTGCGAAGCGGGGCATACGTAGGTCACTACCGACTCGGGGCTGCCCGGATCCGAGATGTCCCAGATCTGGATGCCGTCGTAGTTGCCCTGGATCGCGTATTGGCCCGTAAAGGCCAGATCGGAGTTGGTCTGGCCCACGAAGGGCTCGGTGGGCGGCGTCGCCGAGATGAGGCGCAGGTTCCAGATGGCTTCTCCCGCGTCGAAGAGGCCCGGAGCCAGCCCGACCCGCGGGTCGGGCGTGGGGGCGTTCACGGTCAGAGGGACGAGGTTCGCGGGCGCCATCCCCGTGTCTGGAGCCGTGTAGGCGGAGCAGGCGGGGAGAATCGCCAGGAGCGCCGAGCAGGAAAGGTGCGCAAGCGCGCGTGCCGGGGTCGGGACGCGGTCACGCGTCGGTCGAACGGAGGTCATGTCGGGGTCCTCGATGGAGGGCGGGATGAGGGGTCACGCAGCGGGCAGGTCGAGGTGGGTTCTCACGGCCCCAACATACAAGGTTTCGGGGCGGCATGTTTCGGGTGGGAATCCTCCGCCACGTCCTACCAGGTCACCGTTCCCAGTTCCCGCCAGGGGATCAGTCTTCCCGCGGTGCGGTGCTGCCGGCTCTCACCGCCGTAGACCACCGCCACGTCGAGCCCCGTGCCGTGCGGAAAGTGCTTCCTGACGCGCTCGACCCCCCGATACAGGGTCGCGGACGGCGTCGCAGTGGACTTGGCTTCGAGCAGGGTGAGACCGTCGGGTCGCTCAATCACGAGGTCGACCTCGGCTCCGTTGCGATCGCGGTAGAAGGAAAGACCTCGGCCGTCGCCGCGATTCGCGCGTTGCTTGACGATTTCCGAGACCGCCCAGGTTTCGAATATGGAGCCCCGAAGCGGATGCGAGCGCAGGTGTGCGGGCTCGCGGATGCCCAGGAGCCAGCAGGCGAGCCCAGTGTCGTAGAAGTAGAGTTTGGGCATCTTCACGAGGCGCTTGCGCAGGTTGGCGTGGAACGCGGGCAGCCGGAATGCGATGAAGCCGGTTTCCAGAATGCTCAACCAGGCTTTGGCGGTGGGCTGTGAGATGCCGCAATCACCGGCCAGGGCGGAGTAGTTGAGGAGTTGCCCTGTGCGTCCGGCGCAAAGCTGCACGAATCGTTGGAACGCCGTCAGGTCGCCGACGTTGCTGATGGTGCGCACGTCGCGCTCGATATACGTGGCGACGTAGGAGCGGAGCCATCGCGCGGGGTCGAGCACCTGGTCGAAGATGCGGGGATAGCCACCGGAGAACAGAGCCTCCTCGAGGCACTGGGGGTGACGGTCGAAGCGCCGGATCTCGTTCCAGGTCAGGGGCAGCAGATGGAGGACCTGGGTCCGCCCGGCGAGCGACTGACTGACCGACGCGAGCAGCGAGAGGTTCTGGGAACCGGTCAGGATCCAGCGTCCGGGGCGGGGGTCTGTGTCGATGACGCCTTGCAGGTAGGAGAGCAGATCCGGAACGCGCTGCACCTCGTCGATGATGGCGCCTTCGGTTAGTTCCGCCAGGAAGGCCCGTGGGTCCTCTCTCGCGAACACGCGAGTGTCGGGGGCCTCGAGCGTACGGTACGCGTGGTTGGGGAAGAGAGCTCGGCACAGCGTGGTCTTGCCGCTCTGGCGGGGGCCGGTGAGCGTGACGGCGGGGGCCTGGCTGGCTGCCGTCAGGAGTTCCTGGGCAAGGTCGCGTTGAATCATACGCGTATTCTAGCATCAACTAGTATGCTGATTCAAGGGAATATCTTGAATCAGCCTAAAATAGAGCTGTAGTCCGCCAGTATCGGTGATGCGTGGGTAAGATGACCGGCGTTTTACCCACAAGCGTGAGAGAGCCAGGCGACTTTCCCGGTCTATCGGAATGGCGGCTAACGCCCCACCCCCTTTCGCGGAATGCGCGCGTCCGCGATGGCCGCGTGGTAGACGAAGGAGGCCATGATGACGGCGTTCTTCATCAACTCGTCAATGGGAAGGGTGTCGTAGAAGTCGAGGTTGGTGTGGCCTCCCGTGCCGCCCACGCGCGCCTGCAGGAACTGGAATGCGGGCAGGCCGGCGCGGTCGAAGGGGACGTGGTCGGTGCTGCCTACGCCCTGGGTCGAGAGGGTGGTCATGCCCATGTCGCGCAGCGGCTCCATCCAGGCCTCGAAGATGGGGCGCACGTGCTCGTTCTCCTGCAGCCAGACGCCCCGGTACTGGCCGGGGCCGTAGTCCTGGTTGAAGTAGACCGAGAAGGCCTCGTACTCGCGGGTGGTGCCGGATGCCGGACTGCCGAAATGTTGGCGCACGTACTCGGAGGAACCGAACAGCCCCTGCTCCTCGCCGGACCAGAGCGCCACCCGGATTGTGCGTCGCGGCCGCGCGCCGATGGCGTTCAGGATGCGGGCGGCCTCGAGCATCACCGCCACCCCGGAGGTGTTGTCGCTCGCGTTGGGGCTCGCGTGCCAGGTGTCGAAGTGGGCCCCCAGCATGACTACCTCGTGGGCGAGGTCAGTGCCGGGAATCTCGCCCACCACGTTGCGCGCCTCCGTCACCTCGCCCCCGTGCCGGTTGCGCACCTCCGCCTCCACCGTGACCGGGATGCCGCGCCGCAGGATGCGGTACATGCGGTTGTAGTGCTCGGGGGTGACCGCCACGACTGGCACCGAGGCCAGGGTTTCTTCGCGCGACCAGCGGTCCACGCGGGCGCCGGGGCGGGCGAAGCCGCGCACCGCCCCCGGCCAGCCGCTGTTGGATTCGAGCACCAGGGCGACCCCCTCTTCCACGTAGAATGCGAGCCGCTCGGCCGCGGTGAGGATGTCGAGGTTGGCGGGGGCATCCGGGTAGAGGCCGGAGAAGTAGTCGTCCGGCGCCGGTGCAGGCGGGATCACGGCCTCGGCGAGCGCGCGCATCTCCTCGTCGGTGCGGCGCGGGGTCCCGGTCGCGAACCGGGTCAGGTCGATGGCGGGGGGCGGAGTGGAGAGCACGGCCTTGCCGCGCAGCGTGCCCCTGATCCGGTCCAGGCCGGTCCAGGTGCGCACGTCGGCGATGACCACGTCCAGTTCGAGTCGGCCGTCCGTTCCGGGCGTGTGTGCGATGGGATAGGCCACCAGAGGCTGGTAGGCGGGCGCGGTCATGTGGACCGACACGTACTCGTTGTCCCAGCTGACCCCGTACGGCATGAAGGGCTCGCGCGCGACGTTCACGAGGCCGATGCGCTCCATTTCGCCGACCGCCCAGCGCTGCGCGCGGTCCATGGCGTCGGAGTTGGTCAGGCGGCCGCCCAGCACGTCGGTCATGTAGGAGAGGGTGCCCGGCAGTTGCGATCGCTTGAGGCCTTCCTCGCGGATGCGCGCAATCATCGTCCGGTCGACCGGGAAGGCGGCGGCGGGGTCGGCGGGTGGGGCATTCTGGGCTTCGGCCGCGGCCGGAATGGCGAGCAGAGCCATGAGCAGGGCGGAATGCGGCATCCGCGTCAACGTCCGGCCAGCACGACCTGTGCGCGAGATGGCCGGGGGTTCCGGGCGGCCGTGGGGGCGTCCGGATGTGGCGGCGTGGCAGGTCATGTCGCTCACATCCCCGCGGGGCGCACGCTGTAGTTGTCGTTGCGCCACATGCGCATGCTGCCGTCGGGCATCTCCTCGAAGATGAACTCCTCGCCCAGGTCATCGTTGTCGCGCACCCGCCGGAAGGTGCCGTCCTCGATGTGGCGAAGCCGGGTGAGAGAGCTGAGCGGGTTGTTGGTGGGGAGCGACAGCACCTGCAGGGCGCCGTCCCACATCAGGACCGCGCTCTCACCGCCGAGGGGGCGCTGGTAGGTGCCGGTGAAGCGCTGCAGGTCCTCCTGTACCGCTTGGGCTGCCGGGCCATCCCCTGCTGACCGCTTTTCCGCGCGTCGTAGCGCGGGCGCGACGATGTCGAACGCGGTCTGCGCGAACTGGCGCGAGTTCACGCCCTGGCCGTTGGTCATGAAGGCCGTGGCGACCTTGTCCTGCGGGCGCAGCAGCAGGTGGCTGCGGTATCCCGGGCATGAGCCCCCATGGCCCACGAAGGTGTCGTCGTCGGACTTCCACACGGAGAAGCCCAGCCCGTAGGTGGTGTTGCCGTCCGGCTCGGACCAGTGCACGCGGTGCATCTCGCGCAGGGTGTTGCGCTCGAGCAGGGCATCGCCACCCTCGAGCACCCGGAACTGCCACGAGGCGAAGCGGCCGAGATCCTCCACCGTCGAAATGAAGCCCGCCGCGGGGCTGATGCCGCGCACCCAATAGTCGGGAATCACATGGCGCTTGCCGTCCCGCCCGCGCGCCGTGTAGCCCGTCGCCAGCCGGTTGCCGCGGAAGCGGTCTTCCAGGTCGGTGAAGGTGCTCGTCATCCCCAGCGGGTCCAGGATGTTCGCGCGGACATAGTCGTCGTAGCTCTGTCCGGACGCCTCCGCGACGATCTCGCCCGCGAGCGTGAGCGCCAGATTCGAGTACTGGAAGTACGTGCGCGGCGGGTAGAGCATCGTCTGCGTGGGCAGCGTCTCCACGATCTTCTCGTGGGTCGGGAACGGGTAGTCGGGGCCGGTCCAGTAGGGCACCCCGGCCTCGCGCGGCAGGCCCGAGCTGTGCGTGAGCAGCCCTTCGATGTCGACCGGGCCCGCCTCGGGGTACTTGTCCTGGATGTTGAACCAGTCAAGGTGGTTCGCCACGGGATCGTTCAGCGCCAGCTTGCCCTGGTCGCGCAGCTGCAACACGCCGACAGCCGTAAAGAGCTTGGAGATGGAGCAGATCGAGTACATCGTCGATGGAGTCGCGGGCTCCCCGCTCTCGATGTGCGCGAATCCGTATCCCTTCGCCCACACCAGCTCCTGGTCGTGGACCACCGAGAGCGAAGCTCCGGGGATGCCCCCGTAGGCCTGCGCCGCGTCCATCCAGATGTCCAGGAGATGGAGGGCCGACGCGACCTCGGCGTCGTCGGCGAGCGACTGCTGAGCTTCGGCCGGGGGCGGCGAAAGCAGGAGAAGCGCCAGGGTGGCCACGCCGGCGTGTTGGCGGATTCGGTGGGGTCTCATCGGGGCATCCTCCTCGAGATACTGCGGAGCGGGCTTCAAGGCCCGGGAGCGTTCGGAGAGGCGTGATGGCATGTCCGCGGTCCCTGGCAGAATACAGTGTAGTGCGTGCCGTCCTACGGGGACACCGGCGGATTCCCCGTGCGGACACCGGCTCGGGAAGCCCGACCGCGGCGTCCGCGGCTTCCGGACGGTCTCACGCGCGCCGGACGGGCTCCCGTCGCGCCCGGGCGGGCCGTAGAATGTGGGTCCCAGCGAGATCTGTTCCGGAGGAGAAGACGACAATGAACTCCAATGAGTGGCGGCGTGCGGTGTTCACCTGGGCGGCTGTGACCGCTGTGCTGATTCCGGTTTGGCCGGCGGATGCCTCCGCCCAGACGGATGCGGCGAGGATCGAGGCCGCGATCACCAGCCTGGAGTGGCGCAACATCGGTCCGACCATCATGGGCGGCCGGGTGTCGGACCTGGCCGTGGTGGAGTCCGACCCTGCCACCTTCTACGTGGGGACCGCGACTGGCGGGGTGTGGAAGACCGTGAACCACGGCACCACCTTCGAGTCGGTGTTCGAAGACCAGCCGACCCAGTCCGTGGGCGACGTCACCGTCGCGCCCTCCAACCCCAACGTGGTGTGGGTGGGGAGCGGCGAGCCGCAGAACCGCCAGAGTTCGCCGTGGGGGAACGGCGTCTACAGGTCCACCGATGCCGGGCGTTCCTGGCGGCACATGGGGCTCGAGGAGACCCACCACATCTCCCGCATCCGCGTCCACCCGCGCGACCCGAACATCGTGTACGTGGCGGCGGTCGGGCGGCTGTGGGGCGCCAACCCGGAGCGGGGCATCTACAAGACCACCGACGGCGGGGAGAGCTGGGAGCTGGTGCTCTTCGTGGACGAGGACACGGGCGCCATCGACCTGGCGATGGACCCGAACGACCCCGAGACCCTGTTCGCCGCGATGTACCAGCGCCGGCGCACCGGGTGGGGCTTCAACGGAGGCGGACCCGGGAGCGGCATCCATCGCACCACCGACGGCGGCGCGTCCTGGGTGGAGCTGACCGAAGGCCTGCCGGACGGCGACATGGGACGCATCGGGCTGGACATCTTCCGGGGCGACGGCAACATGGTGTTCGCCATCGTTGAGGCCGACAAGCGCACGCCCGGGCAGGGTTTCGGCGGGGGTGGAGGCGGCTCGTCGCAGAACGGCGTGTACCGCTCCACCGACCGGGGCGAGACCTGGGAACAGATCAGCACGACCAACAACCGCCCCATGTATTACAGCCAGATCTGGGTGGATCCCACCGACCCGGAGCGCATCTACACCGCCGGCGCGAGTCTCTACAAGTCGCTCGACGGCGGTAACACCTTCACCCCCGACGCCGCGTCCGAAGTCCACCCCGACCACCACGCCATGTGGATCAATCCCGCCAACTCCGACCACATCATTCTGGGCGGCGACGGCGGCGTGTCGATCAGCTGGGACCGTTCGGACACCTGGCGCCAGTTGACGAATCTGTCGCTCGCCCAGTTCTACGAGATCGGCGTGGACATGCGCGATCCCTACCACGTGTGCGGCGGGCTCCAGGACAACGGTTCCTGGTGCGGCCCGAGCGACACCTGGTCCAACCAGGGCATTCGCACCCGCGACTGGTACAACGTCGGGGGCGGCGACGGCTTCTACACGGTCATGCACCCGACCAACCCGCGCGTGATGTTCTCGGAGTCTCAGGGCGGCAACCTCATGCGCGTCGACCTGGTGACCATGGAGCGCACCCGCATGCGCCCCGTGGGTCGGCCGCTGGGAGATGACGAGGAGAGGGAGCTGCGCTGGAACTGGGACACCCCGGTGCTCCTCTCGCAGCACGACGAGAACACCGTCTACGTGGGGAGCAACGTGCTCTTCCGCTCGCGTGATCTGGGGATGACCTGGGAGGAGATCAGCCCCGATCTCACCCACGCCATCGACCGCGCCGAGCTGGAGATCATGGGCGTGGCCGGTTCCGAACCGATGATGTCCGCAAACGACGGGCAGGCCTCCTACGGCAACCTGGAGACCATCTCGGAGTCGCCGTTCGACGCCGCGCTGCTCTACGTGGGCAGCGACGACGGCAGGGTGCACGTGACGCGCGACGGGGGTGGCTCGTGGACGGACGTGACCGGGAACATTCCCGGACTGCCCGAGCGCACCTACGTGAGCCGTGTGGTGGCGTCGGCGCACGATCAGGCCACGGTCTACGCCACCTTCGACGGCCACCGCAACAATGACTTCGCCGCCCACGTCTACGTGAGCCCCGACTACGGGGAGAGCTGGGGGCGCATCGTCGACGGGCTGCCAGCGACCTCCGTCAACGTCATTGCCGAACACCATCGCACCGCCGGACTGCTCTTCGTGGGCCACGAGCTCGGGGTGTCCTTTTCGGTCGACGGCGGACAACAATGGATGGCCCTCGACAACGGGCTGCCCGCGGTGCCGGTCGACGACATCAGGATCCACCCGCGCGAGAACGATCTCGTGCTGGGGACGCACGGGCGCGGCATCTACATCATGGAGGACATCGCGCCGCTGGAGGGTCTGACCGCGGAGGTGCTGGCGGCGGACGCGCACCTCTTCCCGGTGCGGCGCGCCACTTCGTACAACCCGTACACGCCCCAGGGATGGACGCCGGGGGTGTACGTGTCGCCCAACCCGGCTGCCGGGGCGTTGATCCGGTACTACCTCGGTGAGGACCTTCTGGCGGCAACGCCAGTGGCCGCGTCCCCGGAGGAGAACGGCGGTGGCGGGGACGACGGCATGTCCGGCGCCTCCGGCCAGCCGCAGATCACCATCCTTGACGACGGCGGCGAGGTGGTGCGCGAACTCAGCGGGCCGGGGGACGCCGGCATCCAGCAGGTGAGGTGGGATCTTCGCATCGAGCCGCCCTACACGCCGTCCGGTCCGCCCCAGTTCGGCGGCGGCTTCGGGGGCGGCCAGGCGCGCGGTCCGCGGGTGCTTCCCGGCACCTACACGGTGAGGCTGGAGGCCGCCGGCGTGACCCGGGAAGAGCAGGTGGCGGTGCGCCTGGATCCCCGGGTCGAGATGAGCCGCGCCGACCTGGAGGCCCGCCAGGCGGCGCTGCTGAGCGCCTACGACCTCGCCGGTCCCGTCTACGAGGCCGGGCAGGCCGTCCAGCGCGTCACCGCCCAGCTCATGGAAGTCAGCGCGCTCCTGCGGGAGCAGGACGAGGCGCCGGAAGACCTGAGCGAAGACGTGAGCGGCCTGCTCGAGGAGGCGCGCGAGCTCGGCCGCGACATCAACCAGGCGGCGGCGGGTGCGCGCGGCGCGGGCGCCATCGAGTCGTCCAGCACGCGACCCACCGCCGACCAGCTCTGGCAGCTCGACCAGGCCTGGGAGAAAGTGCCTCCGCTCATCGAGCGCCTGAACGAGATCGTGACGGACGAGATGTCCGCGCTCTACCGCCGGCTGGATGAGCAGGGGATCCGCCCCGACCCGGGCGAGGCGGTGACGATGCCGGTGCGGCGGCGCGGGGGGTAAGGCCAGGCGCGCTCCGCCCGCAAACCCTGACGTTACGTCAGCCTTCGCGCGATCCACACCGTGCGGAAGACGGCGGTGGCCACTGTTCCCACCGCGGTCACCACCAACGCGCCCAGCAGGACCGTGCCCGGGTCGCGCCCCAGAAGCGCGGAGCCGGTGCCGTCGAGGATCGCGCCGAACCCGATCAGCAGGAGCCGCTCGGCGCGCTGCATGACGCCCGCCGTGCACAGCACCCCCTGGCTCTCGCCGCGAGCGCGCGTATAGCTCACCAGCAGCGAGCCGCCCAGCGCCGCGGCCACCACCGCGAGCGCCCCACCGGAGGCCCGAAAGGCCACCGCCAGACCCACGAACGCGGCCACCTCGGCGAACCGGTCGATGGTCGAGTCCAGGAACGCCCCCCGCGGCCCCGCAAGGCCTCGCGCCCGCGCCACCCGCCCATCCATGGCATCCGCGACGCCGCTGAGCAGGACCGCCCAGCCTCCCATCGCGAACCGCCCCGAGGCGAAGAACCACCCTGCCGCCGCGCCGAAGGCGAACCCCAGCAGGTTGTAGAAGAGGGGCGAAAGGCCGAGGAGCAGCGACGCCCGCTCCACCGGCCGCACGAACCAGAAGAACCAGCGGCGCACGAAGGATCCGAGCACGAACTTGCCCCGGGCCGAGGACTCGAGCGTGTCCATCGCGCGGCTGGCGCCGCTCAGGGCAAAGACGGGCATGGTGGCGAGCGCCAGACCCACGACCACGGCCAGGGCCGTCAGCTCGGACCTCACGATGCCCCGGCTCCGTTGGACGCCCCCGAACTCCCGCTCCCGCTGGTCCGGGCCCCGGACGCCGGGCGTCCCCGCCCGCCCGTGGACCTGCCGTGCGCTGTCGATTGCGCGCGCGCGGCCCGCAACACCCGCAACGCCTTGGGAAGCAGCAGCGGGAAGGGGAAGCGCCGCTCCAGGGGCGTGATCTCGAACGTCATCCCGGTGCGCCGCTCCACCTTGCGCACGATGTAGGGGAACCAGCTGTCGAAGGTCAGCATGTGCTTGACCCAGCGGGTCGTGGCGCGCGCCTTGCTGATGCCGAAATACGCGTTCAACCTGAGCTGGGCCACGGACGACGCGGGACGAGCCGCGCGGTACTTGCCGTTCGTTCGCTCGAGCGCCCCGGACGCCACCTCGGCCTCCAGAATGGGCGTGTAGATGCCGCGCAGTGTTTCCCGCTGAGCCTCGTACACGGCGCTTACCCGGCCTCCGCGTTCCGGCCGGATCTCTCCGGCGTACGAGATCTCGAGCATGCGCCTGCAGAAGTCGTCCACGGAAAACGAGCCCTCCAGGAACGGCAGGGTCCAGTCGAGCACCATCCGCCTCGCCCCGGCGATCAGCTCCTCGACCCACGCGGCCGCCTCCGGGTCGCGGGCATGCACCACCGAGATGTGATGTGCCATGCGGCCCAGGCAGAAATGGTCGAGGCGGCGCGGCCCGAGTTCCCGCTGGAAGTCGGCGCGCGAAAGCACGAGGCACTTGGCCAGCGGACCGTCCGGCGGAGCGGGCCAGAAGGCGATGACGGTCGGAGCCAGCACCCGGCTCACGGTGGCCAGCAGGCCCGCGCTGCGCGCCGTGTAGCCGCCTTCGGAGAGCGCGCGATAGAACGCCCCGTAGTCGTCAACGACGACGATCAGGTCCCAGGCGCTGTGCCGGTCCGGGCTTGCCGACACGAGCCGCGAGCCGTACGCGAGCACGGCCACCAGGCCGTCGCCGCCGGTCTCGCGCAGCCTCGAGACCAGATGCTCGATGGATGCCTCCATCCGCTTCATGCGGGCTCCACCGCCGGCGCGACGCCACGCATTTCGCCCAGCATGCCGGTCATGACGCTTCGCATCTCTCTGATGAACCCATCCATATCCTCATCCGCCGCAGGCGACTCGAAGGGTCCCCGGCACTCGACTCGGGTGCGCATCAGCGGTAGGTTCCCGAAGAAGTCCCCGAGTCGCGTCCACTTCCACAATCCGTCCGCCACCACGACGTACACGCTCCAGCGGCGTGCCGCCAGAATGGTCGCCAGCCCCAGCGTCTTGAAGGGGCCGATGCGGCCGGTCCTGCTCCGGGTTCCCTCCGGGTAGATGATGAGGGGGTGTGTGGAGGCGGCCGCCTCGCTGCCAAGCCGCTTCAACTCGCCGCGCAGGGTTGCTCTCGCATCGACCAAGGGGTATCGGTACAGCCTTGTCATGTGGGATATTAGGGGAACGCCGCGTGCGTACCGGCGGCGCGTCACGATGCGGGGGTAGACGCCGTGCATCGACGCGACGACGAGCGGGATGTCCAGCAGCGACTGGTGGTTCATGAGCACCAGCACGCCGGCGGTTGCCGGGATGTCCGGCAGTTCGCCGAAACGGACCCCGCCCATATGACGAAGGAAAAAAATGACCATATGCGCCGTGAAGCGCTGCCACCCGGTGAGCAGAGCGTCGCGATTCCCCGGCAGCAATCGCGCCATGGGTGCGATCAGGAGGCGCTGAATCAGATCGCAAGCCAGCAAAGCCGCGCCGAGCGCGGTGAGAGTCGAGGCGCCACGGAGGTCCAATGACGTGTCCCGTATGGCGGGTGTGGTCCGATCGGAAGAACATCGGGCAAACATATGAGTGACAACGGAAACGCTAGCAGGAAATCCGCTTCGGCGTCAACGCGACGGGCGGCCCGCGACGGGACCGGGGATGGCTTCGCCGCCGGGACGGACGGGAGGACGGCGGTCGCCCCGAGCCGGGGCGAGCCGGGGGACGAGCGGCCGCCGCTTCGCGGACTCAGCGACTACGACTACACCAACTTCTACTTCGCGGCGGGCACGGATCCGTTCGGGATCCTGGAGCCGTTCGGCGAATGGTGGAAGGACGCCGAGTTCGACGGTGGCTACTACCTCTACGGGCTGCCGATGGGCTCCGCGCCCGCGACGCGTGTCGAGATCGGCGATCCCAAGACGAGCGAGACACGCGAGGGACTGATCAACTTCGCGTCCTACAACTACCTGGGCCTTTCCTATCGTCCCGAAGTGATCGAGGCGGTCTGCGACGCGGTTCGCAAGTACGGTGCCGGAGCCTCGGGGTCGCCGGTGCTCTCGGGCACCATGGACCTGTACAAGCGGCTGGCGACGGAGATGGCGGACTTCAAGGGCAAGGAAGGCGCCCTCATCTTCCCGACGGGATACAGCGCCAACGTGGGGCTCATCTCGGGGCTGATGCGTCCCGGCGACCTGATCGTGGCCGACAAGCTGGCCCACGCCAGCATCGTCGACGGCATGATCCTCTCCAAGGCGACCTCACGTTTCTTCAAGCACAACAACCCGGAGGATCTGGACCGCAAGCTCCGCGGATTCAGCGGCAAGAAGCTGGTGATCGTCGAGGGCGTCTACTCGATGGACGGCGACGTGGCCAAGCTGCCCGAAATCGTCGATGTGTGCAGGAAGCACGGTGCGCGCCTGCTCATCGACGAGGCGCATTCCACCTTCGTCTACGGTCCGAACGGCCGCGGCGTCGCGGAGCATTTCGGCCTCGACGACGAGGTCGACATCCACCTGGGCACCTTCTCGAAGAGCCTCGGGGGCCTGGGCGGGTTCGTCGCCGGCCCGGCCGAACTCATCTACTACCTGCGCGGCTTCGCGCGCTCCCGGGTGTTCTCGTGCGCGCTTCCGCCCCCGGTCACGGCCGGCCTGCTGAAGGCGCTGGAGATCGCGCGGGCCGAGCCGGAACTGCGCGAAAAGCTCTGGGACAACGCCCGCTACATGCACGGGCTGCTCGGAGAGGCCGGCGTGGACGTGGGCGATTCCACCTCGCAGGTGATCTCGATCATGATCCGCGACGACGCCGGCATCTTCCAGATCGCCGAGGACCTGCTGCACCAGGGGGTCTACATCAACCCGGTCCGCTTCCCCGCCGTGGGCAAGCACAAGTCACGCTTCCGCATGTCAATCTCGGCGGCGCACACCCGGTCCGAACTCGAGGAGGGCGCCGAAATCATCATCTCCATCCTCCAGAAATACGGAAAATGCCCCTGACCCGATATCACTATTCCCAGGCCGTCAGCGCCTTTTTCGAGATCGCCACGTCGGACGCCCGGCGCATCCTTCCCCCGCACCTTCAGCCGCTCGAAGTCCAGCACGAAGCCAGCATCCTGGCCGTCACGGCCTTCGACTTCACCGGCAGCATGGTCGGCACCTATCAGGAGATCGTGCTCTCGGTGATCGTGCCGCCGCTGATCGCCCCGGGCCAGGGCATGGCGAAATCGGCCTTTTATCCCTTCCTGGTGGGGACGAGTACCGAGGCGTCGCGCGAGCACGCCATCGAGCGCTGGCACCTTCCGCACTACATGAAGGACCTCGACATCCGCTTCCTGCCTTCGGACGGGCGCATGCGCGTGGAGGTGCGCGAGGGTGACCGGCCGATCCTGGACTTCGAGGTCGCGGACCACGATTCGGAGCCCGTCGATCACCTGTACCAGTCGTTCATGATCAACGGCGAAGACCGCTTCAAGGTGGACATCCACATGCGGGGGCCGCACAGCGAGCACGAGGAGGAGGCCGGGTCGCTGAAGCTCCACGAGCACCCCATGACCTCCCAGTTGACGCTGGACCGGGTGTCCACCTATCCGTTCCGCGAGCAGTGGATGACGGACGGCGTCCAGGTATTCGAGGAGCTCGAGCGCATCTGAGCGACGGGGCGCGCACCTTCGTCATCTTCAACCCGGCCTCGGGGCACGGCCGGGGGGCGCGCCGCATCCCGCTCTACCGGGAACTCCTCGACAGGCATCTCGACTCCTGGGAGTCGGCGGCGACCACGGCGCCCGGCGAGGAAGCCGAACTCGCGGACCGGGCCATCTCCGGGGGCGCGAAGCTGGTGGTGGCGGTCGGCGGCGACGGGACCTGGAGCCAGGTGGCGGATCGCGTGGTCGCGGCCGGGCGCCCGGATGTCACGCTGGGACTCCTGGCCTCGGGGACCGGCAACGACTTCGGCAAGAGCCTCGGGCTGAGCTACGGGGATCCGGCGCAGGCGGTGGCGGCATTGGCAGCGGGCCGGACCCGGCGCATCGATGTCGGGCGGGTGGTGTCGGAGTGGCGGCCGGCGCCGCATCCGGAGGTGGATGACGCCGAGCCCTGGCGCGCCACGCCACGCCACTTTCTCAACCTGGTGGGTTTTGGCTTCGACATCGCGGTCATCGACGCCACGCTGCGGGCACGCTTCCTGCGGGGGGCGGTCCTGTACAAGGTCACCGCGCTGCAGCAACTGTTGCTTTACAGGAGTCCCCGGCTCCGCCTGACGGACGGCGGTGGATGGAGCACGGAAGGACGGCACCTCATACTCACCATATCGAACGGACGCATCTTCGGGGGCGGGTTCCCGATCGCTCCGAACGCGGACCTCGAGGACGGTCGGCTGGACGCCTGCGCGATCGCCGATTCCTCGCCTCTGGGCCGCGCGCGCCTGTTCAGCCTGGCCGAGAAGGGCAGGCATGTGGGCGCGAAGGGCGTCTCTCTGCGCCAGGACCGGGCTTTTGCCGTGCAGTTCGACGAGCGTGTACGTTACGAGGTCGACGGCGACGTG
The DNA here is from genome assembly GCA_022823365.1 of Gemmatimonadota bacterium. Taxonomy (GTDB): domain Bacteria; phylum Gemmatimonadota; class Gemmatimonadetes; order Longimicrobiales; family Gaopeijiaceae; genus BD2-11. Next base: position 120,764 of record JAJDXG010000063.1, on the reverse strand, counting down.
CATCAATCGCGCACGGGTGAGGTGCGGGTGGATGTCGTCCCGTCGGCGCTCCCGGTGATCGTTCCGTGAAGGAGGCTGGATGGATCGCCTTGCCGCCGCCCCGCCGAGCACCGCTCAGCCCATCCGCGTAGTCACGGCGGCGTCGCTCTTCGACGGGCACGACGCCGCCATCAACGTGATGCGCCGGATCCTCCAGGATTCGGGCGCGGAAGTCATCCACCTGGGTCACAATCGGTCCGCCCTCGAGATCGTGGAGTGCGCGATCCAGGAAGACGCGCACGCCGTCGCGATCAGCTCGTACCAGGGCGGGCACATGGAGTTCTTCACCTATGTGCGCGACCTGCTGCGCGAGCGGGGCGCGGACATCCGCATCTTCGGCGGCGGCGGCGGGACCATTCTGCCCGCGGAGGCCGAGGAGCTGCACCGGCGCGGCATCGACCGGGTCTTCTCTCCCGACGACGGGCGGGCGATGGGGCTCCAGGGGATGATCGACGAAGTGCTCGAGGGTGCGCGTCGCTCGGTCCGGTCCTCGCTCGCGGATCCGGAGGCCGAGGTGCGGGCGCTCCGCCGGGGGGACGCGGGGGCGGTGGCGCGCCTGATCTCGGCGGCCGAGAACGGCCATGCCGGCGCTGACGAGGCGATGGCGCTCGTGGCCGAGATGGCGACGGTCCGGCGGGTGCCGGTGCTGGGCGTCACGGGGACGGGTGGCTCGGGCAAGTCGTCGCTGGTGGACGAGCTGGTGCGGCGCTACCTGTCCGGCACCGCCGACGGCCGGGTCGCGATCATCTCGGTGGATCCGTCCAGGCGGCGCACCGGGGGCGCGCTTCTGGGCGACCGCATCCGGGTGAACGCCGCCTCGAGCCCCCGTGTCTACATGCGCTCGCTGGCCACCCGCGCCTCGACCCTCGGCCTGTCGCCGCACGCGCGCCAGGCGGTGGACGTCTGCAAGGCCGCCGGCTTCGACCTCATCATCATCGAGACGCCCGGAATCGGTCAGTTCGGCGCCGAGGTGGTGGGGCATTCGGATGTGTCGCTGTACGTGATGACGGCCGAGTACGGCGCCGCCAGCCAGCTCGAGAAGATCGACATGCTGGACTACGCGGACGTGGTCGCGATCAACAAGTTCGATCGCCCGGGGGCGCTGGACGCGCTCCGGGACGTGCGCAAGCAGTACCGGCGCAACCACCGCCTGTGGAGCGTGCCCGACACGGCGCTCCCCGTGTACGGCACGGTCGCCTCGCGTTTCAACGACGCCGGCGTGAACCGCCTGTACCTGGCCCTCCTCGACCAGTTGCGGCGCAAGACCGGCGCTTCGCTCGCAACCGAGCGCGACCCCGTCGACGACGACCGGGCCGAGCACACGCCGATTCCGCCCGAACGTACCCGCTATCTGGCGGAGATCGTGGAGGCGGGGCGCAGCTACGGCCGGCGTGTCGACGAACAGGCCGCGCTGGCCCGCCAGTTGTATCAGCTGCACGGGGCGATCCGGCTGCTGCGGGGCGAAGTGGGCGCGGGAGACTCGTCCGGGACCGAAATGGCCGTCGCTGCGGCTGCGAGCGCGCTCGTTGGCGGCAGCGATGAACCGGACGAGATCGCACCCGAGCTGCCCCCGGCAGCCGGTGAGGACGAACCCCTCGCCCGCCTGATCGACCTCTACCGGCAGACCCGCGCGCGCCTCGACCGACGCAGCCTGGCCCTGCTCGAGGAATGGCCGGCCGTGAAGCGCCGCTACCAGGCCGACACTTACGCCTACCAGGTTCGTGGCCGCAAGGTGGAGCGGAGCCTCTTCAGCGAATCGCTCGCCGGATCGCGCATCCCGCGGGTGGTGCTGCCCCGCTTCCGCGACTGGGGAGAGGTGCTGCGCTGGCGGCTCACCGAGAACGTGCCGGGGGCGTTTCCCTACACCGCCGCGGTCTTCCCCCTGCGGCGGCTGGAGGAGCATCCGCAGCGCATGTTCGCCGGCGAGGGCGGCCCCGAGCGCACCAACCGGCGCTTCCACTTCCTCAGCCGCGCCAGCCTGGCCAATCGGCTCTCCACCGCCTTCGACTCGGTCACGCTCTACGGCGAGGACCCGCACGAGCGCATGGACATCTACGGCAAGGTCGGGAACTCCGGCGTGAGCGTGGCTTCGGTGGACGACGCCAAGAAGCTCTACTCCGGCTTCAACCTCGCGGACCCCTCCACAAGCGTGTCGATGACCATCAACGGGCCGGCGCCCATGCTGCTCGGCTTCTTCCTCAACGCGGCCATCGACCAGCAGTGCGAGCTCCACATCCGGGAGAATGGTCTGGAGGCCGAGGTCGAAGAGCGCATCCAGGCCCTCCATCGCGAGCGCGGCGTGGAGCGTCCCCGCTACCAGGGCGCGCTTCCCGAGGGCAACGACGGCCTCGGCCTGACGCTGCTTGGCGTGAGCGGCGACGAAGTCCTCCCGGGCGATGTCTACGAGCGCATCCGGCGCGAGACCCTCGCCGTGGTCCGCGGCACCGTCCAGGCCGACATCCTCAAGGAAGACCAGGCCCAGAACACCTGCATCTTCTCCATCGAGCTGGCGCTCCGGCTGATGGGCGACATCCAGCAGTACTTCATCGACGAAGGGGTGCGGAACTTCTACTCGGTGTCCATCTCCGGATACCACATCGCGGAAGCCGGCGCCAACCCCGTCACCCAGCTCGCGCTCACCCTCGCCAACGGCTTCACCTACGTCGAGTACTACCGCTCGCGCGGGATGCGGGTCGACGACTTCGCGCCCAACCTGTCGTTTTTCTTCTCCAACGGCATGGACCCGGAGTACGTGGTGCTGGGACGGGTGGCGCGCCGCATCTGGGCGAAGGCGATGAAGCACGTCTACGGCGCCAATGCCCGGTCGCAGAGGCTCAAGTACCACATCCAGACCTCGGGACGCAGCCTGCACGCGCAGGAGATCGCCTTCAACGACATCCGCACCACGCTGCAGGCCCTCTACGCCCTCTGCGACAACTGCAACTCGCTGCACACCAACGCCTACGACGAAGCCATCACCACGCCCACCGAGGAGAGCGTGCGCCGGGCCCTGGCGATTCAGCTGGTCATCAGCAGGGAGCTGGGGCTGTCGCGCAACGAGAACCCGCTTCAGGGCTCGTTCATCATCGAGGAGTTGACCGACCTGGTGGAGGAGGCGGTGATGCGCGAGTTCCTGCGGCTGTCGGAGCGCGGGGGCGTGCTCGGGGCGATGGAGCGCATGTATCAGCGCGGCCGCATCCAGGACGAATCGCTCGAGTACGAGTCGCGCAAGCACAGCGGCGAGCTGCCTATCGTGGGGGTGAACACCTTCCTGGGGCCGGAGGGATCGCCCACGCGGGTGCCCGAGGAAGTCATCCGCGCCAACCCCGAGGAGAAGGACTACGCCATCGCGTCGAACAGAGCCTTCCGGAAGCGAAACCAGGGCCGCGCCGAAGCCGCGCTCGAGGAGCTGAAGCGGGTGGCGCTGGCGGGGGGCAACACCTTCACCGCACTCATGGAGGCGTGCAAGGTGTGCACGCTCGGGCAGATCACGTCGGTGCTCTACGAGGTGGGGGGGCAGTACCGGAGGAACATGTAGGGACCGTGCACGGACTCCCGGAATCCGCATGAAGGTCTTCCTGAAGCGTTTCGCGGGACGTTTCGCGCTGACCTTGACGCTGGTCGTTCTGGAGGCGGCCGGGTGGGTCCTCTTTCCACTCGTCATCGGCCGCGCCATCGACAGCGTTCTCGCCGATTCGGCCCGGGGTCTTTACGAACTCGCGATCCTCGGCGTCGCCACCATGGGGATCGCGGTGGTCCGCCGCCTGGTGGACAGCCGGGCCTACGGGGGCATCTACGCCACGCTGGGCGAAGAGATGGTGGCCGCCGCCGAGGGCTCCAGCACTTCGACCCGGACGGCGCGCCTCGGGATGCTCAGGGAGATCGTGGAGTTCTTCGAGAATTCGATGCCCGGGCTCATCAACAGCATGCTCGGGTTGGTGGGCACCCTGGTGATCGTTGCGACTCTGAACTTTCGGGTCTTCCTCGGCTGTCTCGCGGCGGCCGCTGCCACCGTCACCCTCTACGCCCTCACCGGCAGGCTGACCACGCGGTACAACCAGGGGCTCAACGACGAGCACGAACGGCAGGTCGACGCGGTCGACAGCGGCGATCCCGGCCGCCTGGGCGAACACCTGCGCGCCATGATGCGCTGGAACATCCGTCTCTCCGACCTGGAAGCGGCCAACTTCGGGATCAACTGGGTGTTCATGATCGCTCTGCTGGTCTTCGCGGTGAGCGCCGCGGTGACGGATGCGCCGGAGTACGGCGCGGTCTTCGCCCTGGTCATGTACGTGTTCCAGTTCATGGAATCCGTGATGCTGCTGCCGCTCTTCTACCAACAGTGGCTGCGGCTTCGAGAGATCTCCGGGAGGCTGGCGAGCGCGGTGGGGTCCTAACGGCCGGTCAGAGGATCGGCTGCTGTGTGCTACGCCGCGACTCGCCGGTGCTGGCGGAAATCGATGGAATCCCGATACCGTGGGATCGGAATGGATGCCGGCATGGAGCCGGGGAGCCTTGTCTTCGACCAGGGAATTACGTCGTGCGACACGTTTGGACGAACAATATCGGCGCTCGAATGAAGTCGCGGCCTGGCCGCGAGCCGCTCGCCACGGCCATCCTGTGCGTCGTCCTCACCGCCGCCTCGTGCGCGCCTTCCGGGCCCCGCGCGCGCATTTCCGAGGAGGAGCGCGTCCTCGACACCTACCCGTTCTCGGACCCGAATCCGGTCCCAGTGCTTGCCACCGACCGCAGGCTGTACCCCTACCACACGTTCGAGGGATACGCCGCGACGCCGGAGCCCCGGGAATGGAAGGTCGTGCGCATGGAGAACGATCTCATCGAGGTCTTCGTTCTTCCCGAGGTAGGCGGCAAGGTGTGGGGCGCGGTGGTGAAGGCGACCGGCCACGAGTTCATCTACCGGAACGAGGTGATGAAATTCCGGGACATCGCGCTGCGCGGGCCGTGGACCTCGGGCGGGATCGAATTCAACTTCGGCGTGATCGGCCACACGCCGGCCACCGCCACCCCCGTCGACTACGATCTGCGGGAGAACGCGGACGGAAGCGTGAGTGCCATCGTTGGCGCCATGGACCTGCCGTCACGCACCCCGTGGCGCGTCGAGATACGCCTGCCCCCGGATCGGGCCGCCTTCGAGACGCGCGTGCTGTGGCACAATCCGACCCCGCTGGAGCAGCCGTATTACAACTGGATGACGGCGGCGGCCTTCGCGCAGGACGACCTGGAGCTTTTCGTGCCAGGCAACGCCTACCTGGAGCACTCCGGGCGGGTGCGTCCCTGGCCCGCGGACGAGGATGGGCGCTTCCTGCCTCTCTACCGCAACAACGCGTTCGGGGGAAGCAAGTCGTACCACGTGGTGGGCGCGCTGAACGACTTCTTCGGCGGCTACTATCACGACGATGGCTACGGCTGGGGACACTGGGCGCCGCATGAAGAGATGCCCGGGCGCAAGATGTGGTTGTGGGCGCTGTCGCGCGAAGGCGGGATCTGGGAGGATCTCCTCACCGACACGGACGGGCAGTACGTCGAGTTCCAGGCGGGACGGCTGCACGTGCAGTACCAGCCGGGGGCGGACCGCAACCCCATCTCGCAGGCCGGGTTCGAGCCCCTCTCGGCCAGCCGCTGGACGGAGGTCTGGTTTCCCCTGGAGGGGACCGGCGGCCTCACGGACGCCTCTCCCCACGGCGCCATGCACGTGGAGCAGGAGGATGGCCGCCTTCGGGTGGTGGTCCAGGCCTTCGGGACCAGTGCCGACACGGTGAAGGCGTGGTCCGGGGGCGAGCAGGTCGCGGCGCGCGCGGTGGCGCTCGAGCCCCTCCAGCCGGTGGTGGTCGAGGTCGACGTCGCGCCCGACAGCCCCTGGCGGGTTTCGCTGCCCGGACTGGGTCTGGAGGGATGCTCGAATCCGGGCGAGGCCGGTCTCGGCGGGATTTGCGGACTTGATGGCGACCGAGTGGTGTCCCGGCCCTTTGCGACGAACGCCGAGGCCTGGAACGCCCTGCCGGAGACGGATCGCGTGGTGTTCGAGGCGCGGGAGCTGGCGCGTGGCCGCCGCTACCCTGAAGCGCGGGCGCTCTACGACCGGGCGCTCGCAGCCGAGCCGTGGAACCGGGAGGCGTTGCTGGGTCTGGGCGCGCTGGCGCTGAGGTCGGCCCGCTACGAGGAGGGTCTCGTGCACGCGCGGCGTGCGCTCCAGCTCGACACGTATGATCCGGAGGCCAACTTCCTCGCCGGAAACCTGTACCGCGCCCTGGGGCGCCGCGCCGACGCGTACGATTCGTTCGGATGGGCCGCCCGCTCGGTGGCCTTCCGTGCCGCCGCGCGCGTTCGGCTGGCGGAACTGGCGCTCGAAGGCGGAGATCTGGCGGAGGCGCGCCGCCACGCCGCGCTGGCGCTCGAACACGATCAGGCAAGCATTCCGGCGCGGGAAGTGCTGGCGATCGCGTCGCGTCTGGCGGGGGACGGGATCGGGGCGGCGCGCGTGCTCGCGGAGTTGCTCGAGTTCGATCCACTCAACCATTTCTTCCTGGCCGAACGGTACCTTGCGGCGCGTGACGACCGATACGGAGAGTCCGCGGACGGGGCGGCCGCCCGCCTCGCGGCATCGATGCGGAGCGAGTATCCGGGGCAGACGCTGCTGGAGCTCGCCGTGGGCTACGCAAACCGCGGGCTGCCGGACGATGCTGCGCACCTGCTGGCGCTGGCCGACGAGGTGGGCGGTGGCCCGGTGCCCGCGGCGTGGCGCGCCTTCCTGGCTGACGCTGCGGGGATGCTGAGCGGTGGGATCGATCCCGCTTTCGCCTTCCCCTACCGGCCCGAGACCCTGCCGGTCCTGCGCTGGGCGGCTGCCGAAGACCCGCACTGGGGCTGGCGCTACCTGCTCGGGCTGAACCTGTGGGCGCTAGACCGAGACGCCGAGGCGGCTGACGTGCTGGCAGCCTTGGGCGACGAACCCGACTACGGGCCCGTGTACGCGGCGCGTGCGCACCTGGCAGAGATCATGGGCGGCGACCCGGGACCGGACTTCCGGCGCGCGGTGGCCGTGGATCCCGGCAGCCGCCTCCTGCACGTCGCCCTCGTCCGGCACCTGCAGGAAGCGGGGCAATGGGCGGAAGCACTCGAGACGTCCGGTCGCGGCCGCGAGCTCTTCCCGGGCGATTTCAACCTCGACCTCCTCCACGTGCGCGCGCTTCTACAGGCGGGCGACCACGGCGAGGCGATCCGGATCCTGGCGGACACGCATGTCCTTCCCTCGGAGAACGCCCGCGAGAGCCATCGCCTGTACGAGTTGGCGCACGTCGGGGCCGCGCTGGACGAACTCGATGGCGGGGACCGCGCGGCCGCCCGCGGCCATTTGGAGAGGGCGCTCGAGTGGCCGGAGTCGCTCGGTCAGGGCCGTCCCTTCGATCCGGACGAGCGGCTGGTGCGGTTGTTGCTCGGGGTCGTGGGGGGAGGCGCCGACGGTGGGCCCGACCCCGAGCCCGTCAGCGCCGAGGCGGTCGCCTCATTGCGCGCCCGCGCCGATTCGCTCGCCGGCGCGGCGTCGCCTACTGAAGTGATCGAGCAGGCACTCATCCGGCGGGGGCTTGCCGCGGCGGCAGGGCTGGAAGGCAGGTGATATTGCAAAACCACGGTTGAAGTTATTGCAAACACCCGATCAAATAAATTGCAAAAACACGACTGGTGTTGTTGCAAAACCACGATCGATCTGCCATACTTTCAATCATGACACCCGATTCCCCGCCCGCGTCCGGCTATCGTCCCCGGATCGCCGACCGTGAACTGACCGAGAGGCTCGCGGCAGCCGGGGCGGTCGTGATCGAAGGGCCGAGGGTCTGCGGCAAGACCACGACGGCCAGGCAGGCAGCAGCGAGCGAAGTCCTCATGGACGCGGATCCGGCCGTGCAGCAGACGATGGCGGTCGATCCGAGGTTGCTCCTGGAAGGCACGACTCCGCGATTGATCGATGAGTGGCAGGCCGAGCCCGACATCTGGAACTACGTGCGGCGGGCCGTCGATGACCGCCCGGGCCTGGGCCACTTCATCCTCACCGGCTCCGCCGTTCCGCCCGACGACATCACGCGACATACCGGAGCCGGCCGGATAAGCCGCCTTCGGCTCCGCCCCATGTCGCTGTTCGAACTCGGACGCGCGACGGGGCGGGTTTCCCTGAGGCGGGTTCTCCAGGGCGAGCCCGTGCCGAGCCTGGTTCGGAACCTGCCTCTTCAGGATCTGGCCACGCTGGTTTGCGTCGGTGGCTGGCCCGGTCACTTTCGGCGGAAGTCCGAGGACCATGCAATGCTGGCCAACCGCGACTACCTGGACGAAATCCGCCGGGTGGACATCCGGCGCGTAGACGGCATCGGCAGGGATCCGGGCAGGGTTGGCCGGTTCCTCCAGACGCTCGCGCGAAACACGGCGACCTGCGCGTCCCTCGCGACCATGGCGACGGATGCGGGCGGTGCGGACCATTCGCTCTCGGGAGAGACCGCCCGCTCCTACCTCGCTGCCCTCGAACGCCTCATGGTGGTGGAGCACCAGCCACCGTGGGCCCCGCATCTGCGGTCTCGATCACGCCTCAGGCACGCTCCGAAACGGCACTTCACGGATCCTTCGCTCGCGACCGCGGCGCTGAATGCCAGACCCGAGAACCTGATGAAGGACATCCCGTGGTTCGGATTGCTCTTCGAATCAATGGTCGTTCGAGACCTGCGTGTGTACGCTCAGGCGATGGACGCGCGCGTCTACCACTATCGCGACAACACGGGTCTGGAGGTCGACGCGGTCGTGGACGCCGGTCCGGGGCGATGGGCCGCGTTCGAGGTCAAGCTGGGCCAGGGACGAATCGACGAGGCCGCCGCCGCGCTTCTCCGATTTGCGAACCGGGTGGACACGGCCCGTAGCGGTCAGCCGGCGGCGCTCGCCGTCATCACCGGCAGCGGCTACGGATACCAGCGACCGGATGGCGTGGGCGTGATTCCCGTGGGGGTGTTGGGGCCGTGAGGGAGACGTCGGCATGGAACCGGTACGACGAGGTTGGCACATTGGGGTACATTACGGCCTCTGGGCTACCAACCTGCCGGACAGGTAACAGCGGAACAAGCAGGGGACGATGATGGACTCGGGGGCATTGGCGGCGGCGATCTCGGAATGGCGGGAGCGCCGGGCGACCATGCGAGAGGAAGACGACGAGCGGCTGTGGAGGAAGCTGCGCCTCGAGTGGAACTACAACAGCAACCACATCGAGGGCAACACGCTCACCTACCACGAGACGGAGCTGCTGCTCATCTTCGGTCGCACATCCGGCGGGCATCCGATGCGCCACTACGAGGAGATGAAGGCGCACGATGTCGCGATCAAGCACACGCGACATCTGGCCGGCTCAGAGCGGGTTCTTGGCGAGGGCGACATACGGGACCTGAACAAGATTCTTCTCAAGGAGCCGTTCTGGCACGTTGCACAGACACCGGACGGGCAACAGACCCGGAAGCGGATCGTCCCGGGAGATTACAAGACGCAGCCGAACCATGTGAGAACGGCGACCGGAGAACTCCATCGGTTCGCGGAGCCGGAAGAGACCCCCGCACTCATGCAGGCGTGGATCCGTGACTTTTGGCGCGACTTGCGCGACCTGGATCTGAGCCGGTCTCGGTTACCACTGTTTCTGGCCGAGTCACATTGGAGCTTCTTGCGGATTCATCCGTTCGATGACGGAAACGGACGAACGGCGCGTTTACTCACCAACTACGTCCTGCTGAGGTCCGGCCTGCCACCGATGGTGATCAAGAGCGCCGAGCGGGACCGCTACATCGGGGCGCTTCAGAATGCCGACGTGGGTCGCATGGGGCTGCTCTCGGGGTTCATGCTGGAGAATGTCCTGTGGTCGCTCGGTCTGGCGATCCAGGCCGCGAAGGGAGAATCCGTGCGTGAGGCGGCAGATAGTCGCAAGGAAAGCGAACTGTTCGCTCGGAAGTACAGCATGGGCGCGCCCGCCAAGGCGGATGTCGAACGACTGGACAACGTGTTCTTCCTGTGGATGCGTCCCGTTCTGGAGGAGGTCGAGGAGGGGCTGGCGCCGCTGGAACGGTTGTTTGCCAAGACGTACTGGGGTTCACACATACGAATAAGGGAGGCTCGACCGACATTCCCTGCCGGCAACGTCTTCACGGAGACACATTGGAGGCAGACCAAGCAGTCCCATATCGTGTTGCCGGGGTTTCGACTTTCCAATGACCGGATGCTGGAGCTGAGGGTTGGATTGACGCTGACCGCATTCGCAGGGCGAGGAAGGGCGTTCTCCATGCAACTGAGAATGACATGGAAGCTCGGTGGCGAAGATGTCGAGTTCGCAGCCGATATCGATGGAGGGTCGATCGATGGTTGTAATCGCCGCGTTCCCTATTCGGAACTGGATGTACCCGATCCCGCCGGAGATCCCGCGGCGGTCGTCATCTGCCGGGCCGTGAGGGACGAAATCGACCGACGCTCAGGGGAGCAACAATGATCCGGCCATGCCACGGCTCCTGACGCGGACTTGCCACGACTGAGCGGGGGCCGGGGGCGGCCCCTGCGACTAGCCCCGGACCGGCTGTGGCACCCGCCCCAGCGCGCGTGCCTTCGCCACCACCGCCTCCGCCGTGATCCCGAACTTCTCGAACAGAACCGCGCCCGGGGCCGACGCCCCGAAATGGTCGATGCCGACCGAAGCGCCCCGGTCGCCGGTCCAGCGGGTCCAGCCGGCGGTCGTCCCGGCTTCCACGGACACGCGCGCGGTGACGGCGGGGGGGAGCACTTCGTCGCGGTAACCCTGCGGCTGACGGGCGAAGAGGAACCAGCTCGGGAGGGAGACCACCCGGGTCGGCACACCTTCAGCCTGCAGCACCGCCCGCGCCTGCACCGCCACCCCCAGCTCCGAGCCGCTGGCGATCAGGATCACTTCGGCGTCGCCGCCGTCCGCTTCGAGCAGGACGTAGCCGCCCCGGTGCAGCCCGCTCGCCGGAGCCGCCCGGTCGCGGTCGATGGTCGCCACCGCCTGGCGGGTGAGCGCGAGGAAACTGGGCCCTTCCTTGTACGCGAGGGCTGCCCTCCAAGCCTCGGCGGTCTCGGGGCCGTCCGCGGGCCGCAGGTCCAGCACGCCCGGGATGGCGCGCAGCGACGCCAGCTGCTCGATCGGCTGGTGGGTGGGGCCGTCCTCGCCCACGCCGATGCTGTCGTGGGTGAACACGTAGGTGACGGGCACGTGCATGAGCGCCGCTAGGCGGATCGAAGGCCGCATGTAGTCCGAGAAGATGAGGAAGGTGCCCCCGTACGGGCGCACGCCCCCGTGCAGCGCCATCCCGTTCAGGATGCCTCCCATGGCGTGCTCGCGGACGCCGAAGTGGATCGTGCGCCCGCCCGGCGTCCCGGGCAGCAGGTTGTCCTCCCAGGGCAGGGTCGTCTTGTTGGAGCCGGCCAGGTCGGCCGAGCCGCCCAGCAGGTTGGGGATGCGCCGGCCCAGCCCCTGGAGCACCTGCCCGGAATACACGCGGGTCGCGAGCGGCTTCGGCGGCGCGCTCAGGTCGGGGATGTCCGCGTCCCAGCCGGCCGGCAGCTCGCCCGCCAGGGCCGTGCGCAACTCCTCGGCCGCGGCGGGATGCGCCGCCCGGTAGGCCTCCCACCGCCCCCGCCACGCCTCCTCCAGCCCCGCCCCCCGCACCGCCGTCTGCCGCCAGTGCGCCAGCGCCTCCGCTTCCACGTGGAATGGGTCGCGGGACGGGTAGTCCAGGTTGCGCTTGGTCGCGTCCACCTCCTCCACCCCCAGCGGCGCCCCGTGCGCGCTCGACGACCCCGCCTTGCCGGGACTGCCGTACCCGATGGTGGTGCGCACGATGACCAGCGAAGGCCGCTCGGCCTCCGCGCGCGCCCCTGCCAGCGCCGCGTCCAGCGCGGCCAGATCGGTGCCGTCGTCCACCCGCCGCACGTCCCACCCGTACGCCCGGAAGCGCTGTTCGTGGTCGGTGGAGCACGAGAGGTCCGTCCCGCCGTCGATGGTGACCTGGTTGTCGTCGAATACCCAGATCAGCTTGCCCAGCCGCTGGTGGCCCGCGAACTCGGCCGCCTCGTGCGAGATGCCCTCCATGAGGTCGCCGTCCGAGCAGAGCGCCCAGGTGTGATGGTCCACCACCGCGTGTCCGGAGCGGTTGAAGCGGTCCGCCAGCCAGCGCTCCGCGAGCGCCATCCCCACCGAATTGGCGACGCCCTGACCCAGCGGGCCGGTCGTGGTTTCGACCCCCGCCGTGTGCCCGTACTCCGGATGCCCGGGCGTCCGCGATCCCCACTGCCGGAAGTTCCGGATCTCCTCCAGCGGCAGGTCGTAGCCGGTCAGATGCAGGAGCGAGTAGATGAGCATCGACGCGTGCCCGGCCGACAGCACGAAACGGTCCCGGTTGCTCCACTCCGGGTTCGCCGGGTTGTGGCGCAGGTGCCGGGTCCAGAGCAGATACCCCACCGGCGCCAGCCCCATCGGAGCCCCCGGATGCCCGGAGTTGGCCTTCTGCACGGCATCCATGGAGAGGGCGCGCACGGCGTCGATGGCGAGGCGCGAGAGTGCGGGGTCCGGAAGCGCGGAAGCGGGCATTTCAGCCTTTTCTCAGGATGCGGGAGCGGACGGGGGAGACGCGAGGGGCAAGGCGGGCGCGGCGAGCATCGGAGACGCCGCGGCCAACCTCACCCGACCACCAGGTTGATCAGCCTGCCGGGTACGTAGATCACTCGTCGCACGGACCCGTTCCGGAGAAAGCGCGCGACGTTCTCCTGCTCGCGCGCGAGCGCCTCCGCATCCTCCCGGCTCATCTCCGAAGGGCCTTCGATGGTGCCGCGCACCTTGCCGTTGACTTGCACGGCAAGCTTCACGATGCGCCGCCTGGCCTTCTCCGGGTCGTACTCGGGCCAGCGGGCGCGCCCGAACAGTCCGCCCTCGTGCCCGAGCCGTTCCCACAGCTCCTCGGCGATGTGCGGCGCGAAGGGCGCCACCATCAGCACGACGGGCTCGATCTCGGCCCGCGCCGGCGTCCGGCCTCCCGCGCGCACCGCGTTCAGGTACTCCATCATCCCCGAGATGCAGGTGTTGTACTGGAGATCGGCGATCTGGCGCGTCACCTGTTCGATGGTGCGGTGCAGTTGTCCCTCGAGGCGGGGATCGGGATCCGCGTCGTTGTCCGCGGCGCGCAGCACGGCGTCCCAGAGCCTTCTCAGGAACCCCAACGGTCCCCGGATGCCGTCGTCGCGATAGTCCCCGCCCTCGGTGAAGGGCCCCAGGAACATCAGGTACAGGCGGAAGGTGTCGGCGCCGAACTCCTCGATCACCGGATCGGGTGTGACCACGTTGCCCCGGGTCTTCGACATCTTGCGCCCGTCCTTGACGATGATGCCGTGGGCGCGGAAGCGGGTGAAGGGCTCTTCGAAGTCCAGCAGCCCTATGTCGTGCAGCGCCATGGTGATGAAGCGTGCGTACATCAGGTGCAGCACCGCGTGCTCGTTGCCGCCGATGTAGCTGTCCACCGGGAGCCACCGCCGGGTGACGTCCGGGTCGAAGGCGATGTCGTCGCATCCGACCGAGGGGTAGCGCAGGAAGTACCAGGAGCTGTCCAGGAAGGTGTCCGAGACGTCGGTCTCGCGGCGCGCGGCGCTCCCGCAGGCCGGACAGTCCACGCTGTACCACGACTCAACGCGCGCGAGGGGGCTCACGCCGTCGTCGTCGGGCTTGAAGTCCTCGATGCGGGGCAGAATCACCGGCAGGTCGCGCTCGGGAACCGGGACCGCGCCGCAGGTCGGGCAGTACACGATGGGGATGGGCGGGCCCCAGTAGCGCTGGCGCGAGATGCACCAGTCGCGCAGCTGGTAATTGACCTGCTTCTCGCCCAGCCCGCGCTCCTCGAGGGCGGCGGTGATGGCGGCCTTGCCCTCCGGCACGCTCATCCCATCGAAGCGGCCGGAGTTCACCATGCGCCCTGCGGCGTTGTCGATGTAGGCCTCGTCGAGCGGGGTGTCGGCGCCGTCCCCGGGCCCCGCCACCACCCGCACCACGGGCAGTCCGAACTCGTTCGCGAACTCGAAGTCGCGCTCGTCGTGGCCGGGCACCGCCATGATCGCCCCGGTGCCGTACCCCGCCAGGACGTAGTCCGCGACCCAGACCGGGATTTCTCCCCCGGTGGCGGGGTTCACGCAGTACCCGCCGGTGAAGACGCCGGTCTTCTTCTCGCCAGCCGTCTTCTGGCGGCTGACCACGTCCATGGCCGCCACCCGGTCGACGTATGCGCGCACCTGGTCGCGATGGGAGGGGGATGTGATGCCGTCCACCAGCGGATGCTCGGGCGCGAGCACCATGTAGGTCGCGCCGAAGATCGTGTCCGGGCGGGTCGTGAAGACCTCGATCACGTCGTCGGAGCCGGCTACGGGGAAGACCAGCCGGGCGCCCTCGCTGCGGCCGATCCAGTTCGCCTGCGCCTTGCGCGTCGAGTCCGACCAGTCGATGTGGTCCAGGTTGTCGAGCAGACGCTGGGAGTAGTCGCTGATGCGGAAGAACCACTGCGCGATCACGCGCTGTTCGACGGTGGCATCGCAACGCTCGCACAGGCCGTCCTCGACCTGCTCGTTGGCCAGCACGGTCATGCACGAGGGACACCAGTTGACGGGCGCCTTCTTGCGCTCGGCGAGCCCGGCCTCGAACAGCTTCAGGAAGATCCACTGGGTCCAGCGGTAGTAGTCGGGGGAGGTGGTGTCCACCGAGTGATCCCAGTCGAACATGCCCCCGATGCGGCGCAACTGGCGGGTGAAGTTGGCGACGTTGGCCGGGATCAGATCCATTGGATGGGTCCCGTGCTTCAACGCGAAGTTCTCGGAGTGGATGCCGAAGGCGTCGAAGCCGATGGGCTCGAAGACGTCGTGCCCCCGCAGCCGCTGGAAGCGCCCGTGGATGTCCGCCCCGGTGAACGCGTAGATGTTGCCCACGTGGAGCCCCTCCGCGGAGGGATACGGGAACATCATCAGGTTGAAGTAGGGCGACCGGGGGGCGCGAAGCTCCTCTGCCGAGAAGGAGTTGGCACCGTGTTCCTCCCAGATCCGCTGCCACTTCGCTTCGACCTGGGAGGGGGAGTAGTTCCGGGTGGGGGTGTCTTCCATACCCCTACGTTCGCCCCGGGCGCGGCCTCTCGCAACCTTCGCGGGAGGCACCGGCGCGACTCCGGTCGCTTGCCGGAAATCGCGGTCTGGCGTCCCCGCTACCGGCCTCCCCGTCCCCTCAGGGTCGAGACCTCGATGAGCCCGTTCGGGAAGCCTGTCCCCCAGCGCATGGTTGCGTCGCCGGGGTTGTGATAGCGAACCGAGTGCACCTGGTTGGGGCGTATCGCTTCCAGGACCATCCAGTCCTGCGGAACGCCGCCATCCATGATGACGGGCACCGCGGAGCCCATGGCCGAGCCGCGCACGTTCATCCAGCGGGGGCGCAGCTGACGGATCGCGTCGCCGAGCATCATGGTGGAGTAGTTCGCCAGCTCGTCGGCCAGGATCAGGTCGGGGTCCCGGCGGACGCCATCACTGCCGCCCGTGGACACGCACGCCTGGGCAAGCATGATGATCGACACTGCGATCACGAGTCTCATTCCGATTCGTCGCATGATGTTTGCCTCCGTCAAAGGGGCGGAACGCCGCCGTGCTCGTCCCGGCGGGGATGTGGTGCTACTCGCGGGGATCGGTGCCCAGGAAGCGGATCAGCTCCGCGTTGACGATGTCCGGCGCCTCCTCGTGGGGGTTGTGGCCGATGTTCGGGATGAGAAAGAGCTCCCCGTTGGGCAGGATCTCGGCGGCCCGGCGCGCGTTGGCGGGAAAGTCCGGTCCGTCGATCTCGCCGCCGAGGATCAGCGCCTTCGTCCTGATGTGCGGCCAGTCGTCCACGATGGTGTCCATCGAGCGCAGGTTGCCGCCGAGCCGGCGCACGTACGCGAGCCGGGGCCAGTCCCCGCTCAGCCGCTGGCCGTGCCGGATGCGCAGGTGGTCCAGGTACTCCGGCTTCCACTCCACGTAGCGGCGCGTGTCGGTCCGCACGTCCGCCTCGTAGGCGCGCTGGAGGTCCGGGTCGGCGTCGATCTCGCCATCGAACGGACGAAACCCGCGCCCGGCGCGGTTGTCGGTCAGGCCGATCTGGTTGATGGTGACCAGATGCGTCGTCTTCTCGGGATACAGGAAGGCGAAACGGGTTGCCATCATCCCACCCATGGAGTGTCCGATGATGGCGGCCTCGGAGATGCCGAGGTGTTCCATCAGCCGGGCCGTGTTCGAGGCGTGCAGGCTCATGCTGTAGGGCAGAATCGGCTTGGACGATTTCCCCCAGCCGAGCCGGTCCTTCACAACGACCCGGTACCCCTCGTTGGCGAGGGCCTCGATCTGGCTCTTCCAGTACCAGCCGTAGTAGCTGCCTCCGTGGTGGAAGACCGCGGCGCGACCGTTCGCGGGCCCGACCGGAGCGACGTCCATGTAGGCGATCCGCACATCCTGGCCGTAGACGCGCAGGTTCATGAACTCGACCGGATACGGGTACTCGAACTCCTCCAGATTGATCGAGATCGGCCCCCACTCGGCGGGCGGCTCGGCGGGCGGGTGATGGGACTGCGCCGCGCCCGGATGCGGCGGGGCGAGGGCCAGCAGCGCGGCGAGTGACAGCGCGGCGCACAGGTGTGTCGCGGGGCGTGTCGTGGAGCGTACGGTGGTAGTCATTGGTCTTCTCCTGTCGCTGCATGTCCACTGCCGGGGTCGGTTGGGGCGAATCTCGTCCATTGTACGTCTATCCCGGGTTGCCGAGCACCTCGAACGGGTCCCCGGCTTCCTCGGTCCCCGCCTTGATCGCCGCGATGGCCGAGCCCAGATCGCCGTCGTGTTCATCGAGCAGCGCCTGGAAGTCGGGCAGGCGATGGTAGTAGCGCATGCGCGCCAGCAGCGTGGCGTTGTTGAGCGGGGTGTCCACGAACCCCGCGTAGGTGCTGGCTTGGAAGGTCGGCTGCACTTCGGCGGTGAAGCGCTCCAGAGCCTCGGCGAAGATCCGTTCACGTGCCGACAGGCGTTGCTCGCGGGTGAGCGCGGCATCGCCGTAGACGCGCTCCAGGTCCGCCACCAGGCCGTCCAGGAAGACCGAGAACTTCATCGCATCGCCCCACCTTTGGCGCGCGCGCGTACAGCGCACGGTCGGGATCTCGCCCGAGTCGGCGCAGAAGAACGCGGCCGCGCCGGCGTCGCCCACGAAGGTGGCGAAGCTCTCGTTGAAGCTGACGCTTCCCGGCACCCAGAGGTGGGCGTGCGAGACTTCGTGCAGGATGGTCTGCACCACCCCGATCTCGTCCTGGCGCAGCACCGTGGACATCAGCGGGTCCGCGAACCACCCCAGGGTGCTGAAGGCGGAGGTGGGGCGCAGCCAGGTGTCGAATCCCTCCTCTTCCAGCTTGCGCTGTTCGTCGAGGGCGTCGTCCAGGTCGAAGAATCCCCGGTAGGGAACCCGGCCCACCACCGGAAACCACCAGGTCCGCGCCGCCAGGCGGTCCTTCTCGGCCGCGGACAGCACCATCGCCAGGGTGTCGCGGTCCAGGTGGGTGTAGGTGGTGTAGGAGTCGCCGACGTCGAGCCCCAGTTCGTCGATGGCGAAGGCGCGCGCCAGGCGGGCGAAGGTGAGCTTGCCGCGCGTGCGCTCGTCGGTGTCCGGATCGACGATGACGTCCTCGATGGGCCGCCGGGCCGTGAGGATGCGCGCCTCCTCCCATCCCGCGCGCAGGACGTACAGGGGTGAGCAGGAGGTCGCCGCAGCCACCAGTCCGGTGGCCGCGACCCCCAGCAGCAGCAGGCGCCTTCCCCTTCCCATCAGCCGGGCAGCGGTCTGCGGGCCGCTAGTCGCTCCCGCCGAGGGACCGCATCAGGGGGATCCCGCCCTCGGTGGGCACGTACACCACCGAACCCGCGGGCAGTTCGCCCAGCTTCTCGATGTAGTGGAACGTCAGGTACTCGGGGGTCAGGCCTTCGGAGATGATCCGCTGGGCCTCGGCGATGCCCCTCGCCTCCTCGATCTGCTGGCGGGCGCGCTCCTGAATGATCTCGGTCTGGAAGCGCTCCTGAGCCACCTGCTGTTCGCGCTGCTGGCGCTCCTCGATGGCCTGGCGCACGCCCTCCGGGGCCTGGATGTCGCGCACGAACGCCTGCACCACGTTGATGCGGTCCTCGGCGCTGGCCTGGATGGCGGCCTCGATGTTGTCGGACAGCTCTGCCCGGTCCGGGGAGAAGATCTCGTTGATGGAGCGCGTCGCGACAGCGTCGCGGACTCCGTTGCGCACGGAATTGAGCACGATGGCCGCGGTGATCTGGCGCTCCGTCCCCAGCTCCTGGAAGAGCGTGGGAGTCCGGCTGGGCTCGATCTGATAGAGAACCGACACCTCCAGCGTCACGTTCAACTGCTCGCTGGTCTGGGCCTCGATGCGCTCGACGGTCCCTCCCTGCGGGAAGCTCTGCTCGCGCACCGACATCTTCTCGATGCTCGCGAGGGGATTCACGACATGGACGCCCTGCGCGTGCGGGCGCTGGTTGACGCTCCCCAGAAAGTGCTCAACACCCACCTCGCCGACGTCGATGAGGATGACGGAGTTCATCGCGAGCAGCGCGACGCCGGCCGTCATCACCCCGTAGGAGATGAGCCGGGTCATGCCGGGATTCCGGCCTGTGGTGGTGGAAAACAGGCGGATGAGCCCGCCGGCGATGATGGTGAATATGGCAAGCAATGCGGACGTCATGGGTCATTCCTCCTTCCAGGTGTATCGTCGCCCGCGCGGCGGGCGAGTTCGGCGCCGACGGAGTGGAGCGAGACGCCCGCGCCCATCAGCGCGACCATCAGGTGGTACAGCAGGTCGGCCGCTTCCCCGGTTATCGCCGCGGGGTCGCGGCGGGTCAGGGCGACGGTCAGCTCCACCAGCTCCTCGCCCAGCTTCTTGAGGCGGAGATTCCTGTCCGCGAGCAGGCGCGCGGTGTTGCTTCCCGGCGGCATTTCCGCGGCGCGGGAGCGAAGAGTGATCCAGAGATTGTCCAGCACCTCGCCTCCGCGGAAGGTGGGTCGTCCCTCCGACTCATCCTCCTCGGGCGCGGCGGCGGTCGCCTCCGGTTCCTGCTTCCCCGGGTCGACGAAGCAGGTTCGGGCTCCCGTGTGGCACACCGGCCCGGCCGGCCGCACCTTCGCCAGCACTGCGTCCCCATCGCAGTCCACATGCAGCGATACCAGCGACAGCACGTTCCCGGAGGTCGCGCCCTTGCGCCAGATCTCCTTTCTGGTTCGGGACCAGAAGTACATCTGGCCCGTATCCAGGGTCAGGGCGAGAGAGGTGCGGCTGGCATACGCCAACATTAGCATTTCGCCGGTCCTGGCGTCCTGGGCTATCGCGGGAACGAGGCCATCGGAGTCGAAACTGACGCGGGTCAGGTCGCGCGTATGCTGAATGTGCCGGCCGGAAAGCGTGGCCGGCGGCCCGTTTCGGGTCCGTGCATCCGGTGGGACGGTCATCTCTGGCTGCTCCTTTCAGCGCCGTTCGATGCGCGCATCGACATCCCGCGCGCCTTGAGTGCGGACTTTATGTTCGTCACGGTGGTCACCCCGTCGTGGAGGATACCGGCCAGCAGGGCGGCCGAAGCTCCTCCTGCGGTCAGCACTTCCAGCACGTCCTCCGCCGAACCGCCGCCGCCGGAGGCCACCACCGGGACCGATACCCGCGACGCGACCTGGCGGGTCAGCTCCAGGTCGTACCCGATGCGGGAGCCATCCCGGTCGATGCTGGTGAGCAGGATCTCGCCCGCCCCCCGGCGCGCGCACTCTGCAGCCCAATCGACCGCGTCCAGGTCCCTGGGCAACCTGCCCCCGTGCGTGTACACACGCCATCCATCCCCCTCGTGGGCCGCGTCCACGCTGGCGACGAGGCACTGGCTGCCGTAGCGCGCCGCGGCCTCGGCGGCGAGTTCCGGCTCGCGGGCGAGGGCGGAGTTAACGCTCACCTTGTCGGCGCCGGCCCGCAACAGCGCGCCCACATCGTCCACGGTTCCTACCCCGCCCCCGACCGTCAGCGGGATGAAGAGCGCCTCCGCCGTTCTGCGCACCGTGTCGAGCAGCGTGGCGCGACCCTCGTGGGACGCGGTGATGTCCAGGAAGACCACCTCGTCGGCCCCGTCGGCCTCGTAGCGGGCGGCCAGCTCCACCGGATCGCCCACGTCGCGCAGGTTCACGAAGCGGGTTCCCTTGACCACCCGTCCGTCGCGGACGTCCAGGCAGACCACGATGCGCGGGCGAAGCATGACGGGGTCTCAGTTGCCCGGAGCGGGATCGCGGGTTACCCGCACCGCGCCCTTGGTGCTGAAGACGCTGTCGCCCTCCTCGAGCGCCTGGCGCAGGGCGAACCCCGTCGCCTTCACCGCGGCCTCGATCACGTGATGGCGGTTGCGGCCCCGGACGACGCGGATGTGCAAGGTCGCGGCGAGATGCGTGGAAAGGCTCTGGAAGAAGTGATCGGCGAGGCTGGTGGGGAGATCGCCGGCGTAATACGCCCGCCCCCCGGCGTCGATCGCGGCCTCGACCAGCGCCTCGTCCATCGGGACCAGAGCCCAGCCGTAGCGCGCCGCGTGCTCGGGGACGATGTCGGCCAGCGCCATCCCCAGCGCGATCGCCACGTCCTCCACGAGATGGTGGTGCAGGTCGCCGCGCGCCTCGACCTCGAGCTCGAGCCCGGCGTAGCGGGCGAACGTCACGAGCATGTGATCGAGAAAGCCGTCTCCGGTGTCGATGCGGGGAGGCCGGTCTCCGCGGTCCACCGTGACGCGGACCCGCGTCTCGCCGGTCTCGCGCAGGATCTCGCCCATCGTCACCGCTCCTTGCCTTTCGATTGCCTCATCCGCCGAAGTCGCGCGCCACCGCCTCGACGGGCAGGGTACCGTCGTAGAGGGCCATACCCAGGACCGCTCCAGCGGCTCCCATCCCACGCAGACGCCGCAACTCTTCCACGGAACTGATACCCCCGGACATCCATACGGGATGCGACGACGCCCGGATGACGGTCTCGGCCCGACGCAGGTCGCTGCCCTGCACGCGGCCCTCGCGCGCCACGTCCGTGCACAGTACGCCCGCCAGGGGAAGATCGTCCAACGCCGCCAGAAAGTCCTCGATGGTGGTTTCGCTGCTGCGGGTCCAGCCCCGGCGCAGCACCATCCCGTCACGCATGTCGGCCGCGACCACGACCTGGCCGGGGAATGTTGCTGCCGCGCGGGCGAGCCACGGGGAATCCTCGACGGCCCGGGTCCCCACGATGACCCGGTCGGCGCCGTCCGCGAGCGCCCGCTCGATGCCCTCTCGGTCGCGCACCCCGCCCCCGAACTGGGTGACTGCGTCCGTGCAGGCCATCAACTCGCGCACCAGGGCGCGGTTGTCGCCCCTGCCCAGCGCGGCGTCCAGATCCACCACGTGCAGGGCGCTGAAGCCCTTGCGCCACCAGCGCGCGGCGACCGCTGCCGGGTCGGGGAGGGAGACCTGCTCGGTCTCGGGAAGTCCGCCCACCCACTGGACGCAGCGACCGCCGCTGAGATCGATGGCGGGAACGGCGATCACGGCGGGGCCCCGGCTGCCGTTTCAAGCAGGTCGTTCCGCCGGGCCGATCCCCGGGTCACCGGGCCGCCTCCTTCAGGAAGTTGGCGATGATGCGCAGCCCGGGCCGGGAGCTCTTCTCCGGGTGGAACTGGGTTCCCCAGCAGCGCCCGCGGCGCACGGCGGCCGCGAACCGGTCGCCCTCGTACTCGGACCAGGCGGTCACCGAATCCTCGTCCCGGGGGCGACAGACGTAGCTGTTGGCGTAATACGCGATGAGGTTCGGCGTGCCAGCGAAGAGCGGATCGCCGCCCGTGGCCACGTCGTTCCATCCCATGTGGGGCACGATCTCTCCCTGGAGCCGCTCCACGCGTCCCGGCAGGAGGCCGATGCCCGGGCCGCCGCCCTCGTCGCTCTCCTCGAACAAGATCTGCATGCCGAGGCAGATCCCCAGGCACGGCAGACCCTCCGCCAGCGCCTCCCGCACCTCGTCTCCCGCGCCGCCGAGAGCACGCGCGGCGGTCGCGAAGGAGCCCACCCCGGGAAGAACCAGCGCGTCCGCCGAGAGCGCCTCCCGGCAGTCGGTGAAGACCTGCGTGGACGCGCCCGAGACCTCGATCGCCTTGACCAGGGAATGCAGGTTGCCCGCGCCGTAGTCGAAGACGCCGACGCGCAGCGTCATCCGGCGGCCTCCGCTGCGACGGCTCCCTGGCTGGCATCCCCGGCGACCGGGTGGCAGACATCGACCCACGCCTCGATGAACCGCTCGATGACCGGCGGCGGGCCCACCGTCACGCGCAGCGCCTCGCCAACCCCGGGCACGTTGGGGAAGGGCCGCACGGCGATGCCCCGGGCGATCATCTCCCGCGTCACCTCGACCGCGGGAGCCGGCACCGGCAGCATGATGAAGTTCGCGGAAGAGGGCAGCGGATCGCCGCCGCGCCGCCGCAGTTCGGCCACCAGCTGCTTGCGGCAGGCGACGATCTCGCGCACGGTGGGCTCGAGCCAGCCGGACCGGTCGCGCAGCGCCGCCGCCGCCGCCCGTTCCGCGAGCAGACCGACCTTGAAAGGACCGCGGGCCTTCTCGACTTCACCCAGCAGATCCGGATGGGCGATGCCGAACCCGGCGCGCAGCCCGGCGAGGCCGTACGCCTTCGAGAAGGTGCGCGCGATCATGATGCGCGGAACCGCGAGCGCGCGTTCGATGAGCGATGTGTCACCCGGGTCGTAGCCGGGGGATGCCACGTTGAACTCGTAGTACGCCTCGTCGAGGATGACGACTGGACCGGTAGCCCCCACGCCGTCCAGCAGCTCGTCGATCCAGGCCCGGGAGAGGGCTGTTCCGGTGGGGTTGTTCGGGGTGCAGACGTAGATCAGGTCCGCGCCGGCATCGAGCAGCTGCCGGGGCGAGGGCGGCCGGCGCGCGTCTCCCAGGGGAACCCCCTGCAGACTGTTCACGACCAGCAGGTGCGGGATCATCAGGAAGGTGGGGTTTGGAAACGCCACCCGCGCACTCGGATCGCACACCGCCCGGAAGGTCGAGTCCAGGACGTCGTCGGAGCCGCATCCGGTGATGACGCAATCGGCGGGGACATCGAACGTGTCGGCGACGGCGTCGCGAAGATCGCTCGAGTAGGCCTGCGGATAGTTGGAGATGTCGCCCGAGCCGGCGTCGCGCATCACCGCAAGAGCGTCGGGATGGCAACCCCAGAGGTTGGTGTTGTCGGACAGCTCGATCTCGACCGGGTCCTCGATCGGGGTGTAGCGCCTGAGAGCGCGAAAGCCTTCGCGGGGGAACGGGGTCATGGGGCGATCCTTGCAAGAGCGGTCTCGGCGTGTCCGGGGAGTCCTTCCAGCCGGGCGAGGCGAGCCACCGGAGGCGCCAGCGACGCGGCCGCCTCGGGCAGAATGCGCTGCCAGGTAAACGAGCGCACGAAGTGGTCGGCCGACAGGCCCGAATACGACCGCGACAGGCCCCCGGTGGGAAGGACGTGGTTGGCGCCGGTCATGTAGTCTCCGAAGGCGACCGAGCTGGCCGGTCCCAGGAAGACCGTGCCTGCGGTGGGGACCTGCTCCATGGCGGCGTCCGGGTCGGCGACGTACAGGGCGAGGTGTTCGGGCGCGTACGCGCGGGCGAAGCCGGTGGCCTCGCCGAGCGAGCGCGTCAGGACGATCGCGCCGCGGGCGGCCAGCGCCTCGCCGACCACCTGCCGCCGCGCCGACTCCGCCACGACCGCGCCCAGCGCCCGCCTCGCATCCGCGGCGAGGCGGGCGCTGGGCGTGATCAGCACGGCCGATGCGTCGGGGTCGTGCTCGGCCTGGGCGGCCATCTCGAGCGCGACCAGTCGGGCGGGTGCGGTGCCGTCCGCCACCACGGCGATCTCGGAGGGCCCGGCGGGCGCATCGATGACCACGTCGCCCGCCACCTGCCGCTTGGCCTCGGTGACCCAGCGGTTTCCCGGCCCCACCACCGCGTCGACCGCGGGCACCGACTCGGTGCCGTATGCCATGGCCGCCACCGCGCCCGCCCCCCCCACTGCGAACAGCCGGGAAGCGCCCGCCAGCGCGCACGCGGCCAGGATGGCCCCGGGGGGTTCGCCGTCCGGCCCGGGCGGGGAGCACACCACCACCTCTCCGACCCCGGCCTCGCGGGCGGGGATCACGCCCATCAGGACGCTGGACGGGTAGGCGGCCAGGCCGCCCGGCGCGTACACTCCGGCGGCGGCCAGCGGCACCCGGCGCCGCCCGACCACCACGCCCGGCTCGGTCTCCATCTCCCAGTCGGCGGGCAGTTGCGCGCGGTGGAAGGCGGCGATGTTGGCGGCTGCGCGCTCGAGTGCTGCGGTCACGTCTGCGGAGAGCCGGCGCGCCGCCTCCCGCCATCGGGTGCGCGGAACCTCAAGGGCGTCCAGTTCGACCCGGTCGTGCTCGCGCGCCAGTTCGCGCAGGGCGTCGTCGCCGCGCGCGCGCACGTCGGCGACGATCGCGGCCACCGCCTCGCGCACGCCCGCCTCTTCGGGAGGGCGCCGCTCCAGCAGCAGGCGGCGTTCATCCGCGCTCATCGCCTCGAGGGGCGCATCGAAGGCCAGTTTCAAGGCATCAGCCTCTCGATCGCGGTTACCAGGATGCCCTCCGCCCCGAGCCTCTTCAGTCGCGGAATCGTGCTGGAAAGGCAATCCGCGTCGACCACCGCGTGCGCCGCGACCCAGGGGCCCCCTCCCATCACCTCGACGATGGTCGGCCCGGAAATGCCGGGTATGACCTGCCTGACCTCATCCAGCCGGTCACGGGGCACGTTCGCCATCAGGTATCGCTTCTCGCGCGCGAGACGGACCGATTCGAGCGCCAGACAGAGTTCGGAGATCCTGTCGGCGAAGCCGGCCTGCTCCAGCACCGCTTCGCCTGCGATCAGGCGGGCGGTGGACTCCAGGATGGTTTCCACCTCCCGCATCCCGTTCACGCGCAGCGTGGAGCCCGTCGCCGTGAGGTCCGCGATGATCTCGGCCACCCCCAGATGGGGCGCGATTTCGGCGGCTCCGGACACGGTTGCGATATCGACCGCGATGCCGAACCTCTCGAAATACGATCGCGTCAGCCGCGGAAACGCGGTGGCCACGCGCGTGCCTGCGGGGATGTCGGCGATGCCGCGGATGTCGCTCTCATCCTGCACCGCGACCACGAGCCGGCATCGGCCGAACTCCAGGTCCAGCAGTTCGCGCACCTCGCAGCCGCTCTCGGCGACCAGGTCCGCGCCCGTGACACCCACCTCCGCCGCTCCGTCCGCCACCAGCTCCGGGATGTCGGCCGCCCGCAGGAAGATGGCCTGATGATCGTTGCCGAGAGGCGCCGTGAGGGAGCGGTCGCTGCGCATGCGGGCGCGCAGCCCGGCCTTGCGCAGGAGCGCCAGGGCGCTCTTCGACAGGCGGCCCTTGTTGGGCAGCGCGATTCTCAGGGGCGGCACGCGATTCTCCCCGTTCAGGTCCGGGAATGGCTGTTAGCGGGGAAGGGTGGCGAGGGCGTCGGCGCGGGAGGTCGCGACCGGGATGATCCTGTCGAAGCCGCTGATCTGGAAGACCTCGGAAATCATGGGCGACAGCGAGCATACCACGAAGGGGACGTGCTTCTGGTCGAGATGCCGGGTGACCCGGAGCAGGACGCGCAGCCCGGCGCTGCTCACGTAGCTGAGCTGCTCACAGTCCAGGATCACGCCCCTGCCTCCCTTGTCGAGGAGGCCGTCCATCCCGGACTGGAAGTCGCGCGCGTTGCCGGAGTCGATTCGGCCGCTCACGCTCACGACGAGTGCCCGGTCCTGATGTTCGCTCCGGATCTTCATTCTGGCTTTTCTCCCTGGATGGTTACGCGGTATCCCGATCGGGTTGCGGGCCAGTAGTCCCAGATCGCGTGATGCTGCGTGCACCGATTGTCCCACATGGCCACCGAATTGGGCCGCCAGTGGAAGCGGCACTGAAAGTGAGGACGGCTGACATGGTCGAACAGGAAGTCGAGAAGGGCCCGGCTCTCGCCGTTGGGAAGGTCGATGATGCACTGCGTGAACAGCTTGTTGACGAAGAGCGCCTTGCGGCCGGTCACGGGATGGGTGCGGATGACGGGGTGCTCCGCCCGCGGGTAGGTGCGCCCCCGGTGGTCGCGGTCGAGCAGCCGATTCACGCGCTGGTAGTAGGGCGCGCCGTCGTGCACCGCCCGCAGCCCGTTGAGCAGAGCCTGCATCCGCTCGGAGAGGGCCGCGTACGCGGCGTACATGCAGGCGAACAGGGTGTCTCCGCCGGTCTCCGGGACGGTATGCATGCGCACGATCGAGCCCATGGGCGGGAGCGGGTCGCACGACACGTCGGAGTGCCACTCCTCGCCGGTCGCACGCACCGAGTTCTCGTCCGCGTGAATCGGCATGACCTCGGGATGGCCGTCCACCCCCGGGTCGTTGGGATGCGCGACCAGCTTTCCGAAGCGCTGTCCCAGCAGCTTCTGGCTCTCGATGGAGATGTCCTGGTCGCGGAAGAAGAGCGCCCCGTGGTCCATGAGGCCGTCGTACAGAACGGCGAACTCGGAGTCAGACAGATTGCCGAGGTCGATCCCGTCGACGTTGGCGCCGATTACGGGGGTCACCGGCGTGAAGGTGATGGCGTTTCGACTCATGGTGGGAATCCGGTGTCGACGACGGTCTGATCCGGCGCACAACGTGGTTTGTCCCGCCCAACGGGCGGTGTCACGGTCTCCGAAGTATGCCGGAATCGGGATCAGGTTCCGGCTCCGGTTCGCACGGGCGGGACCGGACACGCCGGAATGCGGAAACACGTTGGCACGAAAGGTGTTCGCGAGCAACCAATGGACCTGGGAGCAGGGTCGCGGCGAGGGGACTGCCTTCAGCGAGACCCGGCGGGCATGAAGTAGCCGACCCCGCGCTCATTGCGGATGTAGGCCGGGTTGGCCGCGTCGTCGCCCAGCTTGCGCCGCAGCCGCTTCACGACGGCCCGCACCAGTTTGGGGTCGGGCGGGCGCCGATCGCCGCGTGGCCACGCCTGGCGCAGCAGCGACTCGTGTGTCAGCACCCGTCCCGCGTTGACCGACAGCACGCGCAGCAACTCGTACTCGGTGGGGGTCAGTTGCACGGACCGGCCGGCGACGGCGACGCGCCGCTGGTCGTACCGGATGGTCAGTTCCTCCAGGACAAAAGGCTCGGGACCGGCTACCCGTCGAAGCGCGGCCCGCACCCTTGCCGTCAACTCTGATGGAGAGAACGGCTTGACGATGTAGTCGGCCGCGCCCGCGTCCAGCGCCCGGACGGTGGCTTCGTCCCGTCCGTAGGCGGAGATGAAGATGACGGGCAGGTCGCTCAACTCCGGTACCCGCTCCATCAACGCGATGCCGTCGGTCCCGGGCAGCAGCAAGTCCAGCAGAACCAGCCCGGGCTTGTGCATCGCGATGAGGCTGGCCACCTCCTCGGGGTCCCCGGTCACCACCGGGGCATAGCCCGCCCCGGTGAGCGCGTCCCGGAGGTACCGAAGCATCCGGGGGTCGTCGTCGACCACCAGGATGCGCGTCTCCTCATGGTCTTCCACCGCCATGCGCCGCCCGGGGCGGGCCGGACCCGGCGCGGCGGTGACGGGCTCCTCGGCCACGGGCACCGTGAAGGTGAACCGCGTGCCCTGTCCCACGCCGCCGCTCTCGGCCCATATCCGGCCGCCGTGCGCTTCCACCAGCCCCTTGCAGATGCTCAGGCCGAGGCCCGCCCCCGCCCCGCCTCGCTCCCGGTCTCCGTCCGTCGGCGCCGCGTACTTGCGGAACAGATGCGACAGTCGGTCCGGCGGCACGCCGCGGCCCCCGTCGCTCACGGAGATCGCGACATGCACGCCTTCCCGTTTGGCGTCGATCCGGATGGGCGACGATTCGGGGGAGTACTTCGCAGCGTTCGACAGGAGGTTGCCCAGGACCTGGACGATGCGCGTCCGGTCGGCCAGGACCCGAGGCAGGTCTTCGGGCAGGTCGATCTCGAGGGCGTGCCGACCTGTGCCGCTCACGAACGCGCTCCGCGCCGGGTCTATCAGGGAGACGACGTCCACCGGCTCGGGCGACACCGACAGTGTGCCCGTCACGATGCGCCCGTGGTCGAGCAGCTCGCCGATCAGGCCGCGCATGCGGTCGGCCTGGTCGTCGATGACCCGGAAGAACTGCAGCATTTCGGCGGGATCCGGCGCCGGCGATGCGCCCAGAACGGTTGCCGTGGAGCCCTTGATCGAGATCAGCGGCGTGCGCAACTCGTGGCTCACGATGCCAAGGAATTCGGCGCGCATGCGCTCCAGTTCCTCCAGCGGCTCCAGATCCTGCAGCGTGACCACGACCCTCAGGACTGTGCCGTCCTCCTCCTGGATCGGAGTCGAGTTGACCAGGGTGGTCACGCTCCGGCCATCGGGGACCGAAAGCGTCATCTCCTCGGCGCGCACTGTTTCGGCCGTGCCCAACAACTGCGCGAGCGAAAACTCGGCCAGGGCGACCTCTCTTCCGTCCGCGCGGCGACATGTGATCGTCTCCAGTAGCTGCGCCGGAGTCGACCCGGGGTGGTTCAGCGCGTCGACGATCCGGCGCGCTTCCCGGTTGAACGACACCGGGGCGCCGGTTGGCCCGTCGAATACCACCACTCCTACCGGCGAGGTCTCGATAAGCGTCTCCAGATCCGCGCGCGCCCTGCGCTCGTCGCGGTGCGCGCGGGCGTTGGCGATCGCGGTCGCCGCCTGGGCCGCGAACAGCGTCAGTACTTCCTCGTCGGCGTCGGTGAATTCGCGCCCGCCTTCCTTCTCGCCGAGAAAGAAGTTGCCGACGTTCATGTCGCGATGTCGCAGCGGCGTGCCCAGCATCGTCTTCGATGGCATCACGTCATCCGAGAAGCCCAGCGCCCGGACATAGGCCGGCAGGTCCCCTACACGAATCGGCGCGGCAAGACTCTTGAGTTGTTCGAACAGCTGCGGGCCGTCCGCCCAGGCGACCAGTTCGTCCTGCTCGACCGGAGCGAAGCCGGACATTACGAACTCTTCAGCCTGTCCGGTGCCGTCGACGGTGACGATCACGCCAAAGCGCGCCCCGGTCAGGACGCGTGCGCTGTCGACGACCTCCTGCAGCACGGTGTCGAGGTCGAGGCTGGCGCTCGCGCGCAGCACAGCCGTGCTCAGCCTGGACACCCGTTCCCGGAGCGCCTCGATCTCCATCCTCAATCCACCCGAATCGCCCGCCATTCTCTCATCCCTTCCGAGCCGCCCGATCGCGCACGGCGCATGCGCCCCGGACGGCCCGCCCTTTGCTCGCGTGTCGCTCACTTGTCACGAAGATATATCCGATTTGTCGCGCGACAAGCGGCAGCACATCCGGATTGCTTCTTCTTGGCCGACGCCCCCCGACCGGTAGTATGTTCTTCCCATGGACGATCCGATTCGCCTGAGGGGCGCGAGGCAGCACAACCTGGCGAACCTGGATCTGGATATCCCGCGGCGGGCCTTCACGGTGATCACCGGTCCGTCGGGCTCGGGCAAATCCTCCCTGGCGCTGGACACACTCTTCGCGGAGGGCCAGCGCCGCTACGTCGAGTCGCTCTCGACCTACGCCAAGCAGTTCCTCGACCGCATGCGGAAGCCGCGGGTCGAGTCGGTGGAGGGGATTCCGCCGGCGGTGGCCATCGAGCAGAAGAACCCGACCCGGTCCAGCCGCTCGACGGTCGGTACCGCGACCGAGGTCTACGACTACCTGCGCCTGCTGTGGGCGCGCGTCGGGCACACGCACTGCCCGCGCTGCGGCCGGCGGATCCGGCGGGACACGGTTTCGGCGGCGGTGGACGGCGTGCTCTCGCTGCCGGACGGGGAGCGCATCATGGTCGCGTTTCCGCTCCAGGCCAGCGGGCGCGCCACCCACGCCCAGGTGGTCGAGACGCTGCGCGCCGCCGGATTCCTGCGGGTCATGGCGGACGGCGCCGTGATCGACCTGGCGGCGTCGGGCTCGGGTGATCCCATGCGCGCGGGCGCCGACCTCACGGTTGCGCGGGAAGCCCTGGTGGTAGTCGACCGGCTGGCCGTCGCCCCCGGTGTCCGCGACCGCCTGGCCGACTCCCTGGGAGTGGCGTTCGTCCAGGGGCTGGGCGAAGCCGTGATCGTGCGGCCGTCCGCGGCCCCCGGTGAATCCCGCCTGCGCTTCACCGAGCGCTTCCGCTGCCCGCTCCACCCCGACATCGAGTTCGCCGACCCGACCCCGAAGCTCTTCTCCTTCAACAGCCCCTACGGCTCCTGCACCACCTGCACCGGCTTCGGCGCGACCCTCGAATACGACGAGGATCTCATCGTGCCCAACCACGGGCGCTCGCTGGCGGGGGGCGCGGTGGACCCGTGGGAGAAGCCGCGCTACGTGCGCGAGCGCGCCCGGCTGCGGGACTTCGCCCGCAAGCGCGGGGTGAGCCGGCACGAACCCTGGAGCGAGCTGCCCGAGTTCTTCCGCGAGGAGGTTCTGCGCGGCTGCCCCGAGTTCATTGGCATCATCCCCTTCCTGCGCTCGCGCGAGCGCCAGCGCCGCAAGCAGTTCATCCGCGTCTTCCTGCGCCGCTACCAGAGCGCCGTTCCCTGCGCGAGTTGCGGCGGGGCCCGCGTCCGCGCCGAGGCCCTCAACGTGCGCGTGGGCGGACGCACCCTCCCCGAGGTCTGCGCCTTCCCCATGGATGAGCTGCTGCCCTGGATCGACGGGCTCGACCTCTCCGGGATGGAGGAGGGAATCGCGGAGACCATCCTGCGCGAAATCCGCGACCGCCTGGGGTTCCTGGTGGATGTGGGACTCGGGTATCTGACGCTTTCGCGCCAGACGCGCACCCTTTCGGGAGGGGAGGCGCAGCGCATCAACCTGGCGAACGCGCTCGGGTCGCGGCTGGTGGACACCCTGTACGTCCTGGACGAGCCCACCGTGGGGCTCCATCCGCGCGACACGGCGGCCATGCTGGCCCTGCTCCGGCGGCTCTCCCGCGCGGGCAACACGGTCGTGGTGGTGGAACACGACCCCCAGGTCATCGTCGCCGCCGACCACGTCATCGAGCTCGGTCCCGAGTCGGGCGAGAAGGGCGGGCAGGTGGTCTTCGAGGGTCCGCCCGCCGGGCTCGCGGACGCCGGCACCGCCACCGGGCGCCTGATCGCGGACGCCGCCAGCCCCTCCATCCCCCGCAAGCGGGGCCACCCGGGCGGCCGCATCGAATTGCGCGGCGCCCGCCTGCACAACCTGAGGGACGTGGACATCGATGTCCCGCTGCGCGCCCTCACCGTGGTGACCGGGGTGTCCGGCTCGGGCAAGTCCACCCTGGTCAACGACGTCCTCTACCGCGCCCTCGAGCGCGAGATGAACGACGGCGAGACCACCGCCCGCCTGCACATCGGCGAGCTCGTCGGAGAATACCGCTCCATCGCCAACGCCTCCCACCTGGCCGACGTGGCGCGCATCGACCAGTCGCCCATCGGGCGCACGCCGCGTTCGAACTCGGTCACCTACATCAAGGCGTGGGACGAGGTGCGCAAGCTCTTCGCCGCCCAGCCGCTCGCGCGCAGGAAACGGTATCAGCCGCGCCACTTCTCCTTCAACGTCGCCGCCGGCCGCTGCGAGGCCTGCCAGGGAGCGGGCCAGGTCGAGATCGAGATGATCTTCATGGCGGACGTCTACATACCCTGCGACGTCTGCCGCGGGACCCGCTTCAAGGGCGAGATCCTGGACGTGACCTACAAGGGGCTCCACATCGCCCAGGTGCTGGAACTCACCGTCGACCAGGCCATCCGCTTCTTCATGAGGCAGAGGCGCCTCGGCAAGATCCTCTGGCATCTCCAGGACGTGGGGCTCGGCTACCTGCGGCTCGGCCAGCCCGCCCCCACCCTTTCCGGGGGGGAGGCCCAGCGGCTCAAGATCGCCCGCGAACTGTCCGGCGCATCCGGGCGCAGGGGCAGCAAGCTCTACATCCTGGACGAGCCCACCACCGGACTCTCCGGCAACGAAGTGGCCCGCCTCCTGCAGGTTCTGATGCGCTTGATCGACGCCGGAAACACGGTCATTGTCATCGAACACAACCTGGATGTGATTCGCGCCGCGGACTGGATCATCGATCTGGGACCGGGCGCCGGAGCCCGCGGAGGGCGGGTGGTCGCCATGGGCCGCCCGCACGAGGTGATGGCCGAGCGCGCGAGCGTGACCGGTGCCTGCCTCGCCCGCCTCCCGGAGCCGACCCTGCTACGGACGAGGCTGACGTGAACGCAAAGCGAATCGGCGCGCTCGCGCTTCCACCGCGCGGGGCCGCGGTCCTGGCATGCCTGGTGCTGGTCTGGGGCGCCGCGCCTGGGCCCGCGCGCGCCCAGGCCTTCGAACTGCCCCCGATCCCCATCGACACCTTCTCGCTCGACAACGGCCTGCGCGTGATCGTGAGCGAGGACCACTCGGCGCCGGTGGTGGCGGTCCACATGTGGTATCACGTCGGCAGCGCGCACGAGGTGCCGGGGAGGACCGGGTTCGCACACTTCTTCGAGCACCTGGTCTTCGAGGAAACCGAGAACCTGGGCAACGGCGACTTCGCCCGGCTGGTCAACAACGCCGGCGGCACCTACAACGGCACCACCTCGACCGACCGCACGGCGTATTTCGAGACCCTCCCCTCCAACCGGGTCAACCTGGCCTTCTGGCTGCACGCGGAGCGCATGGCCCGCCTGGTGGTGAGCGAACGCGGCTTCGAGAACCAGCGCGAAGTGGTGAAGGAGGAGCGCCGCCTCCGCATCGACAACCAGCCGTACGCGCAGGCCAACATCGTCCTGGACTCGCTCTCCACCGACTATGAGCCCTACCGGCATACGCCGATCGGCTCCATGGAGGATCTCGACGCGGCCACCACCGACGACGTTGAGGACTTCTACGAGCGCTACTACGTGCCCAACAACGCCACGCTGGCAGTGGTCGGTGCGGTGACCACCGGCCAGATCCGCGCGCTGGCGGAGGAGTATTTCGGCGCGATTCCCCGGGGGCAGGACGTGCCGCCGCTTCCCGACCCGCCGGTCACGCCCCGCACCGACGGGGAACGCACGGCTTCGGTCAGCGACGAGCACGCGCAGCTGCCGTTCCTCTACATGGGGTACAACGTCCCGGAGGCCGGCCATCCGGACGTGTTCCCGCTTGCGGTGCTTTCCCAGGTGTTCAGCGCAGGCGAGAGCAGCCGCCTGCACCAGCGCCTGGTCAAACAGGACGAGTTGGCTCCGGTCGTCATCTCGGGGCTGCAGCAGCGGCTGGGATCCGGACTCATGCTGTTCGGCAGCCTGCCGCACGCCGGCGGCAACATCGAAGAGATCCGGGCCGTCATCGAGGAAGAGATCGAGAAGCTCAAGGCCGACGGCATCACCGAGCGCGAGCTGGAGAAGGCGCTCAACCAGCAGCGCGCCTCGCAGGTTGCCAGCCGCATGACGGTCAATGCCAAGGCCAACATCCTGCAGTCCTTCGCGTTCACGTACGGCGATCCCTTCGAGGTCAACAACGTGCTCGCGCACTACGAGGCGGTGACCCTCGACGACGTCCTGAACGTCGCCCGCAAATACCTCGTTCCCGAGAACCGAACCGTTGTCGTCGCCCGGCCCACCGGAGGAGTGATCCCATGATCGTGCC
Source organism: Gemmatimonadota bacterium (assembly GCA_022823365.1). Lineage (GTDB taxonomy): Bacteria > Gemmatimonadota > Gemmatimonadetes > Longimicrobiales > Gaopeijiaceae > BD2-11. The sequence continues at coordinate 86,923 of JAJDXG010000063.1, read as the reverse complement.
GCGCAGAACCCCGGGCCGCGCCCGGCTCGCCGCGCTGGTCCTGGGCGGCATCGCGCTCGCCGGCCCGGCAATCGCCGTCGCGCAGGATGGCCCTCCCGAGCCCCTGCCGCTCGACGACATCCCGTTTCCGGCCTTCGAGGAGCGTCTGCTGTCCAACGGCGCCGACCTGATCGTGGTGCCCCACGACGAACAGCCCTTCGTCACCGTCAACCTCGTGGTGCGGGCGGGCAACGCCGCCGATCCCCGCAACCGCGCGGGCGTGGCCGCGATGGTGGCCAGCCTGCTCAACAAGGGCACGGATAGCCGCACCGCGCTGGAGATCGCCGATGCCACCGACCACATCGGTGCGACCCTGTCCGCGGTCGCGGGCGACGACTGGACGAGCGTGGTTCTCGGCGTCGTGACCTCCCAGCTCGACATCGGCCTCGAGCTCCTGGGCGACATCGTCGTCAACCCCAGCTTCCCCGTCGAAGAGATCGACCAATACCGCCAGCAGACGGTCACGGGCCTCCAGGTGCAGCTCGGCTCGCCCGGATTCCTGGCCAGCCGGGAATTCCAGCAAGCGGTGTACGGACGCCATCCCTACGGGCTTCTCCCCACGCCCGAGAGCATCGAGCGCATCCGGCGTTCCGACCTGATCGCCTACCACCTGCGCCACTACAAGCCCACCAACGCGCTCGTGGTCGTCGCGGGCGACGTGACGGTCGACGACATCGAGGCCCGCCTCAACGCGGCGCTGGCCGACTGGGAGCCCGGTCCCTCGCGGCCCCCCACCTATTTCGACATTCCCGCCCGCGAAGAGAAGGAGATCATCCTGGTGCACCGGCCGGAATCGGTGCAGTCCACCATCCTGGTCGGACAGTCCGCCATGAAGGGCGACCACGAAGACTGGATGCCGCTCAACCTGGGCAGCCGCGTACTGGGCGGTTCCAGCACGGGGCGTCTCTTCCAGGTGTTGCGCGAGGAAAGGGGATGGACCTACGGATCGTACACGTCCGCGGTGCGCAAGCGCGATCTGGGCTATTTCCTCGCCAACGCCGAGGTGCGCAGCGAGGTCACCGACAGCGCCCTGGCGGAGCTGCTCAACCAGGTCGACCTCATTCGCTCCGAACCGATCCCCGACAATGAACTGTCGGACGTGCAGGACTATCTCATCGGGTCGTTTCCGCGGACCATCGAGACGCCCCAGGCGATCGCCAGCCAGGTCATGACCTATCGCCTGCGCGGCCGCTCCACCGAGGAGCTGGTGTCGTACCGCGACCGGGTCGCGGCCGTGGCGCCCGACGACATCCGGGGCGCGCTGGTGGAGCACTTCGATCCGGAGCGCGCCGTCGTCGTGGTGGTGGGCGACGCCACTCAGGTCCGCACCGGCCTGACGCGGTTCGGCCGCGTGCGCATGGTCGACGCCGAGGGCAACCGGCTCACCATCGACGACGTCGAGGTACGGGACTCCGACATCGCGTACGATCCTTCGGTGCTCGAGCCCGGCATCTGGCGCTACCGTTGGAGGGTGCGGGATCGGCAGGTCGCGGATATGGAGCGCATGCTGGGCTTCGCCACCCGCAACGACGAGCGCGCGATGTCGTTCACCGCGACAACGCGCGAGCAAGGCGTTACGAGGATCCAGGAGGTGTTCTTCTCGCCGCGAACCTTCCGGCCGATCGCCGCCACACTCCAGCTGGCGAGCTCCGTGGGACGGTTCACGGCCGAGGCGGAGATCGATGGCGAACGCGTCACCGGGCGGGTCGCCGGAGGTGGAGAGGAGGAGGACTTCGATCGGGAGGTGGTGCGTGGCGCACTGCTGGGCGACATGGCGGAACTGGTGGTGTGGATCTCGGAACTCGAAGAGGGCGGAGAAATCCGTTTTCCGCTGGCCAGTCTGCTGACCGGCAGGGTGCGAACCATGACCATTCGCGTCCGTGGCAGGGAGGAGATCACAGTTCCCGCCGGGACGTTCGAGGTCTTCGAAATCAGCCTGAGCGGGGGCCGGGGGAGCGAGCGCCTGTATGTGACGGTCGACAGGCCCCATGTGCTCATTCGACGCGAGATCACCGGATCGCCGGTTACCATCGAGCTGGTGGAGATCCCCGGCCGGTAGGCGCGGGCGGACCTCGAAATTCGCAGCCTCGTCGAGGGCCGCAAACGTAGCTCTCCCCTACGCTTTCTGTTATTTTCAGGGGGTTCCGCAGGACCGCCGAATCGTCGGCCCCGAATGTGTTCATTTCACGAGGAGAAGCGGATGAGGAACGTACTCGCCATTCTCGCTCTCTCCGGAGTCCTTGCGGCGTGCGCCGGCGTGCAGCTGCCTCCCAAGGCGGGTCCGGAAGAAGTCGAAGTCATCGTACCCGCGATGGGTCAGGCCGCCCGCGACGGCTACCGGACGATCGGTCCGGTCACGGCACGCGCGCCCCTGGGCACATCCAACGAGGACATGCTGCTCATGCTCCGGACCGAAGCCGCGGCGCTCGGCGCGGATGCCATCATCTTCGAGCGCATCGAAGACACCACGCGCAGCCAGGCGACCGCCGACATCGGCCGCAACCAGGGACTCATCGGCCACGCGCTCGCCATCTACTATCCGGCACCGGGCACCTGAGGCCAATCAGGAGCGTTTCGTTCCGTCGTCATCGCGGATGAGGGCGGGGCCTGCCGGCAGCGTGCTCCCGCGCGCCTAACCCCCACGAGGCATCTGCATGGATTCCGCCCCCGGAGAACGGATACTCGCGCGCCTGCTTGAAGACGAAATGCGGGAGTCGTTCATCGACTATTCGATGAGCGTCATCGTCCGCCGCGCGCTCCCCGATGTCCGCGACGGCCTGAAGCCCGTCCATCGTCGCATCCTCTACGCCATGAGCGAACTGGGGCTCGGCCCCGGCCGCCCCTACAAGAAGAGCGCCACCGTCGTCGGCGAGGTGCTGGGCAAGTACCATCCGCACGGCGATTCGGCGGTCTACGACTCCATGGCGCGCATGGTGCAGGACTTCTCGCTGCGCTACCCGCTGGTCGATGGCCAGGGCAACTTCGGCTCCATCGACGGGGACTCGCCCGCGGCCTACCGCTACACCGAGGCGCGGCTCACCCCGCTGGCGACCCAGCTGCTCACCGACATCGACGAGGAAACCGTCGACTTCATCCCCAACTTCGACGGGCGCATCGACGAGCCCACGGTGCTCCCCGCGCGCGCGCCCAACCTGCTGGTCAACGGCAGCTCGGGGATCGCGGTGGGAATGGCCACCAACATCCCGCCCCACAACCTGCGCGAGGTGGTCGACGCGACCATCGCGCTGATCGAGAACCCGGACCTCCCCCAGGAGGTGCTGGAGAGCATCGTCACCGGGCCCGACTTCCCCACCGGCGCCTTCATCTGCGGCCGCCGCGGCATCCGCGACGCCTACCGCACCGGCCGCGGCCGCGTCGTGATGCGCGCCCGCACCGACGTGGAGGATGCGGGCAAGCGGACCAACGCCCGCATCGTGGTGCGCGCGATCCCGTTCATGGTCAACAAGACCCGCCTGATCGAGCAGATCGCCCAGCTGGTGCGCGAGAAGAAGCTCACCCAGGTGTCGGCGCTACGCGACGAGTCCGACCGCGACGGCATGCGCATCGTGATCGAGCTGAAGCGCGGCACCGTGCCCCAGGTGGTGCTGAACCTGCTCTACAAGCACACCCAGATGCAGGCGACCTTCGGCACCATCCTGCTGGCGCTGGTGAACGGCGTGCCGCGAGTGATGGGGCTGCGCGAGATCCTCTTCCACTTCGTGGATCACCGGCACGACGTGGTGGTGCGGCGGAGCGAGTTCCGGCTGGCGAAGGCTCGGGAGCGCGAACACATTCTCGAGGGCCTCAAGATCGCCGTCGACAACATCGACCGGGTGATCGCCATCATCCGCTCCTCGCCCGATACCGCCACCGCCGGGGCGCGGCTGCGGGCGGAGCCGTTCTCTTCCCCCCTCACCCAACGTCAGGCCGAGGCGATCCTCAACATGCGCCTCGCACGGCTCACCGGTCTCGAGATCGACAAGCTGGAGCGGGAGCTGGCCGACGTGCGCGCCGTCATCGCGGAGCTGGACGAAATCCTCTCCAGCAGGCCGCGGCGCATGCAGATCATCGTCGAGGAGCTCCGGGAGGTCGCGAAGCGGTTCGGGGACGACCGGCGGACCGAGATCCTCACCGGCGTGGCCGACCTGGAGATGGAGGACCTCATCAAGGATGAGGAGGTCGTGCTCACCGTCAGCCGGCAGGGCTACCTGAAGCGCATCCCGCTGACCACCTACCGCGCGCAGCGGCGCGGGGGGCGGGGGCTCAAGGGCATGGCCACCAAGGACGAGGACGAGGTCGGGCACCTCTTCGTGGCCTCCACCCACGACTACCTGATGATCTTCACCCGGTCGGGGAAGTGCCACTGGATCAAGGTCTGGGAGGCGCCCGACGCGGGGCGCTATTCGCGCGGGAAGCCGGTGGTGAACCTGCGCGACATCGACCCGAAGGACGAAGTCGCCGCGTTCGTGCCGGTGCGCACCTTCGCGCCGGACTGCTACCTGCTGTTCTGCACCCGCAAGGGCATCGTCAAGAAGACGCCGCTCTCGGCGTACGGCAACGTCCGCATGGTGGGCATCCACGGCATCCGGGTGGATGAGGACGACGAGCTGATCGACGTGCAGATCACGGACGGCGCCAGCGAGGTCCTCCTGGCCACGCGCGCCGGCAAGGCCATTCGCTTCCGCGAGTCGGATGTGCGTCCCATGGGACGGGTGGCGCGCGGGGTGAACGGCATTCGCCTGCGGGGAGACGACGAGGTGGTGGGCATGATGGTCCCGTCCGAGGACTCGTCGATCCTGGTGGCCACGCGGGGCGGCATGGGCAAGCGGTCGGCGGTCGCGGAGTATCCGCTGCATCGGCGCGGCGGGTTGGGCGTCATCAACATGAAGACGACCGACAGGACGGGCCCGGTAGTGGCGGTGAAGGCCGTGCACCCGTCCGACGAACTCATGCTGGTGACGCGCAACGGCGTGGTGAACCGCCAGCGCGTGGACGAGATCCGCGTGATCGGCCGGCTGACCCAGGGGGTGCGCCTGGTGAACCTGGACGAGAACGATGAGCTGGTCGATCTGGCGCGCGTGATGGGCGACAACGGGGACGAGGCCGGCCCGGAGGCTGGAGACGGCGGCCCGCAAGGTGGCCAGGAGGCGGCCACCGGCGCCGGGCGGGAGGGCACCGGGTGACGGTTCCGTCGCTCGAAAGCGTACGTGCGGCGGCGGGGCGCCTGGAGGGCGTGGCGGTACGCACCCCGCTGCTCTGGTCCCCCGATCTTTCCGATGAGGTGGGCGCGAGCGTGCGCCTGAAGTGCGAGTCGCTCCAGCGCTGCGGCGCCTTCAAGCTGCGCGGGAGCTACAACTTCATCTCCCGGCTCTCCGATGAGGATGTGGCGCGCGGGGTGATCACCTACTCCTCGGGCAACCACGCCCAGGGGGTCGCGCTGGCGGCCCGCATCCGCGGGGTGCGCGCGGTGGTGGTCATGCCGACCACGGCGCCGGCCGTGAAGCACCGGGGCGCGGCCCGGCTGGGGGCCGAGGTCGTGTTCGAGGGCACCACCTCGGTGGAGCGCCGCGCGCGGGCGGAGGAGATCGCCGCCGCCGAGGGGCTCGCGATCGTCCCGCCCTTCGACCATCCGGACATCATCTCCGGCCAGGGCACGGTGGGCCTGGAGATCGCCGCGGACTGGCCCGAGGTGGACACCGCGATCGTTCCCATCGGCGGCGGCGGGCTGGCGGCGGGCACCGCGGTGGCCCTGCGGGCCCTGTGCCCCGGCATGCGCATCATCGGGGTGGAGCCCGAGGGGGCCGCGTCCATGCGGGCCGCGCTGGACGCGGGCCGGGTGGTGCGCATCGACGGCATCGACACCATCGCGGACGGGCTCGCGCCGGTGCAGGTGGGCGACCTCACCTACGCGCTCGTGCGCGACCTGGTGGACGAGGTGGTGCTCGTGTCCGACGACGCCATCCGCGACGCGGCCGTCTTCCTGCTCGAGCGCGCAAAGCTGGTGGCCGAGTTCTCGGGGGCCGCCACGGTGGCGGCGCTCCGGTCGCGGGCCGCCGACTTCGGCGACCGGGTCGCGGCCGTGATCAGCGGCGGCAACGCCGATGTCGCCGCCCTCGTGGCGCGCGCGGATTCGGCGGCGGAATTGTGAAGCGCCTCATCCTCTTCGATATCGATGGCACCCTGGTGTGGGGCGGCCCGGCCAAGGAGGCGTTCACCGTCGCGCTGGCGCGGGTGTTCGGCGCCACTCCTCCCATGAACCTGACGCTCGATCGGGTCGCCCGGCTGGCGCCCAAGGTCGTCTTCGCGGGCCGGACCGATCCGCAGATCGCGCGCGAACTCCTGCGCAGGGCGGGGCTCGACGATGGCCGCATCGACGAGGGATTGCCCCGGCTGTGGACTCTGTACCCGCGAGAACTCGAGCGGCGCCTGCCCGGGAAGCCCGTTACCGCGCTGGCGGGCGTGCCCGAACTGCTGGCGGCGCTGGAGGACCGCCAGGACGTGGCGATGGGCCTGGTCACCGGCAACATCCGGGAGGGCGCGCGCCTGAAGCTGGGGTCGGCCGGGCTGGCATCGGACGCATTCCCGGCGGGCGGCTTCGGCTGCGACCGGGAGAGCCGCAACCACCTGCCCGCTGTCGCCGTCGGCCGGGCGGAGCAGATATGGGGGGTGCGCTTCCCGCCGGAGTCGGTGGTGGTCGTGGGAGACACCCCGCTCGACGTGGAATGCGGCCGCCACTTCGGGGCGCGCACCGTCGCCGTGGCCACCGGGCACTTCGGTGCGGCCGAACTGGAAGCCACCGGCGCGGACCACGTCGCGCCCGACCTGACCCGCACCCGGGAAGTGGTCGACGTGCTGATGGCGTAGGCGAAGGGTCGAGAGAGAACTGCCCATCTTGTGCGCGGGTTCGCCGACGCACCAAGTTAACCGGCGGCCGGAGGTGCGGGGCACACATCGCGCCCGCCACCCCATCACGCGATCAGAAGCGCGTGGTTTATCGACAACGACCGGCGACGGAGTAGCGGAGATGTCCAGCAGAGCACGGCAGCGAAAGGAAATGAGGCAGAAGCCCACCGGCGGCGGCGTCAAGCGCCTTTACCTCATCCTCGGTGGGGTGGCGCTCATCGGCGTGGTGGCGGCGGTCTACACGACCGGATCGACGGTGTTCAGCAACGCCGTCACCGAGCCCGTGGACCTGGGCGACCTCTCGGACGAGGAGCTCGTCAACCTGGCATATGGCAGCGAACTGGGAGACCCGGACGCTCCCATCTCGGTCGTCGAGTTCGGGGACTATCAGTGCCCGGGCTGCGCCATGTTCGCCTCCGGGGTCAAGCCCCTCATCGAACTGAACCTGGTCGGCACGGGGCGGGCGAAGTTCGTCTTCTACGATCTGCCGCTGGTGGGCATTCACTCCAACTCGTTCCTCGCGTCGCGAGCGTCCCACTGTGCCGGGGACCAGGGCGGCTATTGGGAATACCACAGCACGCTCTTCGACAATCAGTTCTCTTGGGCGGCCTCGGGCGATCCGATGGGGAACTTCGTCGGATACGCCCGCGCCCTCGGGCTCGACGACGACGCGTTTCGCGACTGCCTCAACTCGGACCGGCACGCCGACCGGGTGTCGGCGAACCTCCGACTGGCCAGCGCACTCAGCCTGACCAGTACCCCGAGCGTTCTGGTCAGCCGTGGAAGCGGAGCTGCGAGAAGGCTGCCGGACACCAGTTACAACACCATCGAGGACGCGGTCGAGCAGCTGACGGAAGGCGAGCCATGAGCGCAGGCGAAACCGCCACGGTGCGCCTGGTGTTCGTCGACAGAGGGGTCTATCACCACGAGGACGTCCGGCTGCCCAGCGCCGGTCTGAACTCGAGCGAACGCCTCATCGACTGCCTCCGCGAAGACCCGCACGTGCTCGGGGATCTCTACGTGGACCTCAAGCGGCTGTGCGCCGCGTACCGGGTGGAGGACGGGGACGCGTAGGAGAACGAACGCGAGTTCCGGCGTTCCAGCCGGGGCGGCGAAGGTGGTTCAATCCGGGTCGTCGATGTCGTTCAGCACTTCGAGCGCCCGTTCCCGCGTCCATTCGTGCACCACGGGAGGAGGCCACGCGCCGGCGCCCGCGCGCTCCAGGATCCTCTCCGCTTCCTCCCGGGCGCGCCGCGCCGTCCCGGCCTCGAGCGCGTCCGCGTTCAGCGCGTCCCGAAGTTCGTCCTCGTCGAGGAGCCTCGGCGCCTTTCCCGGCTTCATCCACACATCGAGAAAGAGATCGGTGGTGCGCCAGATGTTTCCAGGCAGCATCTCGACGGGCGTGAGCAGGTTGGCGTAGAAGCCCGTGAACGCGCCCCGGGCGTTGTGGAAGCGGCCGATGTCGTGCCAGAGGCCCGGAAAGGTGAACCAGACGATGTCCGATCCGGTCTCGAGCACGACCTCCCCGTCCAGTTCCATCGGCGAGGGGACGCGGATGCGGCGCGAGAAGGTGACGATCACCTGCGGGTTCTTGTGGATGATGGGCTGGCGGAAGGTCCGGAGGTGATCCGGGGGCCGCAGATAGTGGATGGTGACGTGGGGAAGAGAGCGGCCCGGCTCCGGGCTCATGTGTGCTCGCCGCTCGGGCACACCCGCTCCACGAAGATGTTCATGATGCCGCCGCATACGGCCGGGCTCCATCCCAGCAGGTCCTCGGTGAGGTCCACCTTTACCAGGCGCGGAACGCCGTCCTCGATCACTTCGTGCGCGGCCTCGATGACCTCCGCCTCTCCGCACCCCCCTCCGACCGTGCCCACCAGCCCGGTCTCCGGGTCCACCAGCATGCGCGAGCCGGCCTTGCGCGGCGTCGACCCGCGCGTGGAGACGATGGTCGCGAGCGCCGCCGGCCGGCCGGCCCGCACCGTCGCGAGAACGGCTTCGTAGACGTCCTGGTCGCCCGGCGAGCTCATTTCACGCTCCCTGCAGGTGGTTTCTTCGCCAGGAAGCGCTCGACGATGCGCTCCCGGGTCCTCAGCGGCTCGCCCGTGCCGCCGCGCCGCTCGAGGATCATCTCCCCCAGGACGCTCACCGCGATCTCGGCCGGCGTCTGCGCGCCGATGTCGAGGCCCACCGGAGCGCGCACCTGGGCGATGGCCTCGTGGGCGATTCCCTCCGCCTCGAGCTGGATGAAGGTGGCGCGCACGCGGCGGCGGCTGCCGATCATGCCGAGGTATGCCGGCTTCGCTTCGCCGTGGCGGGCCAGCAGGCGGCGCAGGCACTCGTAGTCGTACTTGTGCCCGCGCGTCACCAGCACGAAATGGCACCCGGCGTGGACGTCGATGCCGGAGAGGGGATCGTCGAAATCGATGGTGCGCACGGCGGCTGCGTCCGGGAACCGTTCGCGGGTGGCGAACTCGGGACGGTCGTCCAGCACGGTGACCTCGAAGTCCAGCAGCGTGCCCAGCGTGGCGAGGGGCTGGGCGATGTGCCCGGCGCCCACCACGATGAGTTCCTGGCGGGGACGGTGGCCCTCCGCGTACACCTGCAGACGCCGGCCCGCCGGCGTCTGCAGGTTGTGGAGGGACCCGCCGTGCCCGCGCGCCAGCCGCTCGCGGCTGGCGGCGGCCAGTGCGGCCGCGTCCAGTTCGGGATCCCCGAGCGATCCTTCGACCGCGTCCGGGCGCACCAGCATGCGGGCGCCCGCCGCGCGCCCTTCGCTGTCCGAGACCACCAGCAGCTCGACCGTGCCCCGCGACCCCCGCAGCGACTCCAGGATGCGGGCGGCCGCAGCAGCCGCGTCGGGGCCGGAGCCTGCGTCGCGTGTCGGCAGCTCGGCCATGGTCACGCCACCTGGAAGTGGCGGCGGTATTCGGCCGGCGTGTCGATGTCGGCGACCACCCCGGCGTCCTCCACCGGACATTCGCGGACGCGGGAGGGGCGCCGCCGCACGACCGTGCGGGCTCCCTCGGGAAGAGCGGGATCGAGAAGTTCGGGGAACACGCGGCGATGGAAGAGGGCCGGGTGGCCGCGCCGGCCGCGCCAGGTCGGAAGCACGATGTCGGCCGACCCCTCCTCGAAGGACGCCGCCAGCGACCGCACTGTGGCGCCCGTCACCAGCGGATGATCGACCGGACAGATGGCGCACCCGTCCATCGCGGCGCCCCATCCCGCCAGCGCCAGCCGGATGGACGAGATGGGGCCTTCGTCGGGGTCGGGGTTGGCCGCCACCACGGCGCCGGCAGCTTCCGCTTCCCGCGCCACGGCGCCGTCCGCCTCCCTCGCCACCACGACCACCGGGTCGCACCCGGCTGCCGCGAGAGCGGACGCGACACGCATCAGAAAGGACTGCCCACCCGCATCGAGAAGCGCCTTGGCGCTTCCCATGCGGGTGGACAGTCCGCAGGCGGGCACTACGCCCAGCAGCTTCGGTGGACGATCCACGAGGCCGGGGTCCCGGCCCGGGTGACCGGGCGAGCGCCCGTCCCGTCCGATCAGAGGATGGGCCGAACCTGTGCGTTGCTTTCGTCGAGCGTGAAGGTCACCGGCTCACCTTCCACCGTGAGCGGGACGTTCCAGTAGAGCTCGTCGAAGGAGCGCTCCCAGCGCGCGTATACCCAGTACTGCCCGGCGGGCGCCGCCATGGCCACGCCCCCCGAGGCGTCGGTGGTGTCCACCACGGGGTCCAGACCACTCACATCGATCATGAACTGGGCGACCGTGCCGTAGTCGGCGAAAGCATCGTCTCCCCACATCTCCCGGAGCATCCTGACCTGGTCGGCCTGCTCGATCATGGATCCCTGGATGGAGGTGAACTCCTCGAAGGCGGCGTCGCGCTGGCGCTCCACCTGGGCGAGTCGCTGCTCCTTCTCGTCGAACTCCATGAACAGCACCCGGTACTGGGCCTCGGCCGGGTTGAGCCGTTCCATTTCCGTGCTGAGGCTGAGCAGGTCCTCCCTCAGCAGCGACCACTCGCTCTCCCGGCTCTGCCATTCCGCCTGTGCCGCGGCAACCTGGCTCTGGGCTTCGAGCAGATCCGGTGGAATCTCCGGCTCGGCGGTGCCGGCTTCGCCCGCCAGCGAGTCGAAGATTGCGTCCCGGTCGAAGGGAAGGAGCTGGATCTCCATGTCGGCCAGCGGCCGCAGCTCTGTTCCCTCGGCGCCGGCAACCTCCATCTGCGCGTTGATCGTGACGTCGGTCGGCCCGCATGCGGCGGAGGCGATGGTGCCGGCGAAAGCGAGGAAAAGGATTACGTTCCTCATGGTGCAGTTACTCCAGGCTATCACGTTGAAACTTCCGAGCTGGCTCCTTCCGGCTCGCAGGCGATGCACTCGACGGAATTCGGGCCGCAAGGTAACTGCCCCCATGCCGATGCATCAAGACGGCGGCCCCCCAGGTCCGTAGACCAGCACGCGTGGTTCGCCGAGGCCGGCTGCCGCCCGCTGGACCTCCTCGGAAGACAGACCCTCCATGGGCGCGCGCGGTTCCCCCGGCCCGCCGTCCGACTCCGCTTCGATGAGCAATCGGCGGCCTTCGCGCCCGGGATCCGCCATTTCGAGCGCCCGTGCCGACCGGAACCTCCGGTACTGCCGGTTCAGGTCGTCCGGGGAAAGGTTGCCGGCGGACAGATGATCCACGATGTCCACGATTCGCTGCTCCCAGGCCCGCACGGTCGGCCACTGGGCGGCGATCGTCACCTGCAGCACGGGCCCGCCGGGCAGCTCGCGAACCTCGACCCGGCGGCTGATCAGCCCCGGAGCGGGAAGGTTGATACCCAACTGCTCGCCGATCACGTGCGCGAGGAATTCCATTGGCCGTCGCGACGTCGTTCCCTCGAACGGGTAGGCGGCCCGGATCCAGTTGTTCGTGATGTCGTCGGCTACCGAGGTCCGGTCGCCCGTCTCCCACGCCCACCCCGGGGTGCGCGGCGGCATGGGCGCGCCCTCCACCACCCAGGCGTGCTCCCCGCGCCGCGCCATCGTCCGGTGCGCGCCGACGATGGAGGCTGCCTCGGCCGGTTCGACCGCGCCCACCACGGCCAGCCGCGCCTCGTCCATTCGGTAGGTGCGCGCCCGCGTCGCCTCCAGTGCCTCGACCGTCATGCCGTTCACGCTTGACGGAGTGCCCATGGGGGGCCGGGCGCGCTCCGCCCCGAGGAGCATGCGCCGCGCCTCCAGCTCGAACGCGCGCACGGGCGCGTCACGCTGGAAGAACACCTGGCCCGACAACTCGGAGCGCGTCTCCGCGGCCAGCGCCGCATCGAGCTGGTCGGTGAACAGCGTGCGCGTGAGAATGCGGTACGCTGCCGCCCAGTCGTCCGACGTTGTCAGCAGGGTGACCCAGGTGCGGTCGCCCTCCACTTCGATGGCCGCGACCGCGCCCGTTTCCGCGAGGCTGGCGGCGACGGCCCGCTCGAGCACCCTGCCCAGGAGCCAGGCGGTTCCCTCGGCGCCGGGCGGATCGTCGCCGTATCCGCCTGCGAAAGAGAAGGTGACGGCGACGGCGGACGTCCACGGCCGCTCGCTCACGACCACCAGCTGCAGCGTATCCGGGACCGCGGCCAGACCGCTCGCGGGAGCGGCGAGCGACAGGATCGCCCACAGCGCCGTCCATGTGAGCCGCCGCCTCCGAGGGGGGGATTTGGACATCAGTTCGCCACCTCGGCGGTAATTGTCTCCGCCGCGGCGACCTCGTCGAGGAAGGCGGTCATGACTTCGAAATCGACCTCCTCCAGGCGGCGCAGATAGTCCGCCGCCGCGTCGGCATCGCCCGTGGCGTCCAGATGTCGGCCGATGACCTCCGCCAGCCCGCCGGGCGAGCGCCCCTCCAGGATGAGCTCGGAGCGGAGCGACGACTTCGCGTTGCGCACGATGGTCGGGCTCAGCGCCGCCCGCAGGTCGCGGATGTAGTCTCGAACGCGGGCGCGCATCGCCGTCGCGTTTCGCGAGAAGGCCGCCGCTGTCAACACCAGCCACGACCGTTCTCCCAGCTCCCACCGCTCGAGTTGAGGCTCGAATTCGCCGCCCAACTCCCGAAGGCGGTTGTTCGCGATGCGCGCGAGCAGCGCGGAGCGCGGATCTCGCGCGTTACCCGACGGATAAGCCTCCCCGTACCAGACCCGGATGCGCTCGGGCCTGATGGCCGGGAACCTTCTTGCAGTCGCCTCCGGTAGCCGATCCGTCTCCGGCGCCGGCCCCGCCTCCCCCAGTTCTGCCAGAGCCGAGAACGCGGCCTCCAGCGGCAGGTCGGCCACCACGACCACGGAGAGGTTGCGCCGGCGGTGCGATTCCCGCCAACGCTCCACCAGGCGGGCCGGGTTCAGCGCCGCCAGCGACTCGAGGGTTCCCGTCACCGGCGGAATCGGTGAAGCCATGCGCGAGCGAAGCCGGAGCCGCAGCGCGCCCCGGGCGGTTTCCCGCTCCTGGCGGTTCATGCCTTCGAGGCGCGTTCGGGCCGCCACGAAACCGGGCGATGCCGGGCGGGCCAGGAGTTCCCGCGCAACGCCGGCAAGATGGTCGAAGTCCGCGACCGCGCCGTTCAGGCGATAGACGAGTCCGAGCGAGGTGCGGTGCGCCAGGACTTCGATGCCCAGCGTTTCCCGGAGTCTCCGGACGCGTTCCAGCGCCATCAGCTGAATGAGGTAACCGGCTCCCGCGCCGGACTCGGAGTCGACGAAGGGTACCGTGATGCGGATCGCCGCCGCCGGTGAGCCGGTGGCTTCGACGAAGGCGATGGTCGGGCCGTCAGGCGGGCGGAGAACCGTGTCCGGACGGAGTGACCCGGGGTCGGAGATCGCGCTCAGGAGGGCGACCCCGGCGAGGAATGCGGCCGTCACCAGCTTTGGGGCCGGATCAGGGAATGACGTCGATTACGAACCGGTGCGGATCGATCGGCCTTCCGTTCTGGCGCACCTCATAGTGCACATGCGGAGCTGTCGTGATCCCTGTGCTCCCCACCAGCGCGATAACTTCGCCACGCTCCACTTCCTGACCTGTCCGCACCAGAATCTGGCTCGCGTGGCCGTACAGGGTCTCGTACCCGAAGCCGTGCTCGACGAGCACGGTCAGGCCGTACCCGCTCCGGCTGCCGGTGGAGGTCACCTTCCCCTTGGCGGTAGCCACGATGGGCGAGCCCGCGGGGGCCGAGATGTCCATGCCCTCGTGCGGGAGCGGTTGGTGGTGTATCGGATGCATGCGGGCGGAGGAGAAGCGGCTGGAGATGAAGCCGCGGGCCGGAAGGATGGAGGGAAACGACTCCAGCCAGTCTCGATGCCGGTTCAGCGAATCCGCGGCCTCGGTAAGGCTGGTGCCGAGCAGCTGCACCCGACGCTCGAGCGCCTTCAGATCGAAGGAGGTCGCGAAGGCGTCCTTGGAATACAGCGAGTCGAGGCCCCACAGAGGGTGCGACCGGGGCGTGATGGTGCCGGGACCCCCCACGCCCGCCTGGAGCACCTCGGCGTCGATGGACTCCAGCCCGGCCAGAGCGCGGGCCTGCGCATTCTGTTCCGACAGGCCTTCGACCGCGCCCTCAAGGCTCGCCACCTCCCGCCGGATGCCGGCCAGTTCCTCGGCCATGGCCTGGTTCTTCGCGGCCAGTTGGCGCGCCTCCATCCGGTGCGGGCCACCGGAGAAGACGAAGAAAACGGCCGCCAGGACGAGGACCATGACGCCGGCCCAGGAGAGGAGCAGCCGGGGCGAGACCTCGAACTGTCGGTGCCGCCCGCCGCCGGGCGGCACTACCAGGATCGAAAACCTGGTCTTCAGCTTGGCGCCGAGTGATTTGTTTGGCATGCCTCAGGAGTGATCGAGGGCAGGGAGCGACAAACACGGCAGGGGCTTCAACCTATCCGTGCCGGCCGAAGCCAGTCAAGCCGAGGGCAGCCGTACCCGCGGGAAGAGAGGTTTGCCCCGGGTGACGGCTCGTCCCGCCAGTGGAGCGTCGAGTGCCCGGTCCAGGGTGGGAACCCGGGCAAGCCCCAAGGTTCCCGCCAGCACGCCCATCTTCGCCGGCATGACCGGCTCCAGCAGTGCGGCGAGCACCGTAAGGCAACGCGCGAGCGAGGCCAGCGTTTCGTCGAGGTCCGGTGCTCTCTCCGGATCCCTCGCCTGGAGCCACGGCTCCCGCTCCTCCACGTATCGGTTCGCGTGCCGCGCGAGATCCATCGCCGCGCCCAGGGCGCGATGCAGGCGAAGGCCTTTCATGAAGTCCCGGTAGCGCCGAAGGGTCTCGCCGGTCTCGGCCGCCAGGCCCTGCCCCGCGGCGTCCGGGAGGGCGCCGTCCCGGTAGCGCGCGATCATCGACGTCACCCGGCTGGCGAGGTTCCCAAGGACGTTGGAGAGCTCGTCGTAGCGGGTGAGGAAGCGCTCGGGGGTGTACGACGCGTCGCTGCCGGTGGGCATCTCGCGCACCAGATACCAGCGCACCGCGTCGACTCCGTGCGTCGCGATGAGGGCGAGGGGATCCACCACGTTCTGCAGCGACTTGGACATCTTGGTTTCGCCCACGAGCCACCATCCGTGGGCGAGGATATGCCGCGGCAACTCCAGTTCGCACGCCATCAGGATGGTGGGCCAGTACACCGCGTGGGTGGTGAGGATGTCCTTGCCCATGACGTGCAGATCGGCGGGCCACCACGACTCGACGGGGGTGCCGAATCCCTGCTCGTCCGGGGCGGCCCCGGGGTCGATGGCGCCCGATGCGGTCACGTAGTTGATGAGCGCGTCCACCCACACGTAGCAGACGTGTTCAGGGTCGAAGGGGAGGGGAACGCCCCAGCTCACGCGGCTCAGCGGACGGGAGATCGAGAGGTCCTCGAGCGGCTGCTGCAGGAACCCGAGCACTTCGTTCCGCCGCACGGCCGGAATGATCCAGTCCGGGTTGGCTTCGATGTGGCGCACCAGCCGTTCCTGGAAGGCGCTCATGCGGAAGAAGTAGTTGACCTCCTCGATCTGGCGTACGGGCCGGCGGCAGTCCGGACAGGTTTCCCCGGGCCCCAGGTCCTTCTCGGTCCAGTAGCGCTCCTCGTGGATGCAGTACCATCCGAGGTAGCGGTCCTTGTAGATGTGTCCCTTGTCGTGGAGCCGCTGCAGGAAGGCGCTGACGACGGCGATGTGATCCGCCTCGGTAGTGCGGATGAAGCGGTCGAAGGAAATGTCGAGTTCATCCCACGCCTCGCGGAAGCGGCCCGCCATGCGGTCGCACAGCTCGATCGGGGTCAGGCCGCGCCGGGCGGCCTCCTCGGCGATCTTGGGACCGTGTTCGTCGGTGCCGGTGAGGAATCTCGTTTCGGCACCGGTCTGGCGGTGAAAGCGGGCCAGCACGTCGGTGAGAATCGTGGTATAGGCGTGCCCGATGTGGGGCTCGCCCGACGCGTAGTAGATCGGCGTCGTGAGATAGCGTCGTCGGCTCATGTCCGGGTCAGTCTGAGCGTTTCCCCCGGGGAACCCCGGACACCTCTTTCCTGAGTTCCTTCAGCGTCACCTTGCGGCGGGCTCCGTCGCCGGCCAGAAGGGTGACCGTCTCGCTCCAGATGTCCACCGCGATCACCTTCTGCCGCCCCAGCGAAGTGTTCACCGACCTTCCCTCGCGCGGGAACCGCCGGCGCGCCCGAACATACGCGTCGTGTTCGTACTTGAGGCAGCACATGAGACGGCCGCAGCAACCGGAGATCTGCGACGGATTCAGGGAGAGGCGCTGGTCCTTGGCCAGCTGAAGGCTCACCGGACGCAGGGAGGGGAGCCAGGTCGAGCAGCACAGTTCGCGCCCGCAGCGGCCGACTCCTCCGAGCATCGCGGCTTCGTCGCGCACGCCGATCTGGCGCAACTCGATGCGGGTGCGGAAGGTGCGGGCCAGATCGCGGACCAGGGCCCGGAAGTCGACCCGCCGGTCGGCCGTGAAGTAGATGATCAGCTTCTTGCGGTCGAACTGCCACTCCGCCTCGGTGACCTTCATCTTCAGCCTGTGGGCGGCCACCTTGTCGCGCGCCACCGCGCGCACGCGATCCTCGTCGGTGCGAAGCTGGCTCACGTGCCGGATCTCGTCGGCGAGAGCCTGCCGCAGAACCCTGCGGGACGGTTCCGGCGTCGCGCATCCACCGGATGAGGAGCACTTGCGTTCGGCGATGGCGCCCAGGGCGGTCACGCGGCCGAGATCGCGGCCGCGCTCGGCCTCCACCATCACCCAGCTGCCCGGCTGAAGCGCGCCGGGCTGGCAGGTGAAGTAGTCCTTGCGTGTTCCCTTGAACCGGACTTCCGCGAACTCTGGCATCTATTCTCGAACCCGGGCGGGGTACGTCCTCAGCCGCCAGCTCCCATGCTTCTGCCGCTCTCCTCGTCGAGTCGGGGCCCTGTGAACCCGGACTCATCGATCGCCTTCCCGGCCCAGTCCCCGATCGTCTCGTACTTGGCCCAGCGCCGTGACAGCAATTCGTCGCTGTCGAGCGCGGTCAACTCGGCCAGGTGCCGCTTGAGAGCCGTGGAGACGCTCCTCGAGGCGGCTTCCCAGTCGGAGTGGGCGCCCCCGACCGGCTCCCCGATGATGTCGTCCGCCACGCCCAGCCTGAGCAGATCGCCCGAGGTCAGGCGCAGCGCCTCGGCGGCCTTCTCGCGGTGGTCCCGCGATCGCCAGAGGATGGCGGCGCACCCTTCCGGGGAGATCACCGAATACACGGCGTGTTCCAGCATGAGGATGCGGTCGGTCACCCCGATGCCGAGCGCGCCGCCGGACATGCCTTCGCCGATGACGATGGAGACGGTGGGGACGCGCAGTGCCGCCATCTCGCGAAGGTTGCGGGCGATGGCCTCGCCGATGCCGCGCTCCTCGGAGCCGAGTCCGGGGTACGCCCCGGGGGTGTCGATGACGGTCACGACCGGACGCCCGAACTTCTCCGCCATCTGCATCAGGCGCAGCGCCTTACGGTATCCTTCCGGATGAGGCATGCCGAAGTTGCGGCGCAGGTTCTCCTTCATGGCCCGGCCCTTCTGCTGGCCGATGACCATCAGGGACTGCCCGTCCAGGCACGCCCAGCCCGCCACGATGGCCTGGTCGTCCCGATAGCTCCGGTCCCCGTGGAGTTCGATCCAGTCGGTGAAGAGGCGCTCCACATAGTCCAGCATGTACGGGCGATTGGGATGGCGGGCCACCTGCACGCGCTCCATGGGGGCGAGGTTGCGGTAGGTCTCTTCGGTCATGGCCGCGAGACGGCTGCGAAGGACCTCGATTTCGCGCACCACGTCGATGCCCTTCTCGTCCGCCAGCGCGCGAAGGCCGTCGATCTGCCGCTGCAGTTCGGCGATGTCGCGCTCAAACCTGAGATGTGTGGTCCCTGCCAAGAGCCGTCTCCATTCATTTCATGTTGGGCTTCTGGTGGGTAGGCGGAAACTGCCATGGTCGCGCATCGGGGCCGCGAATACAAGTGTTTACAGCTTCGATCCCGATGGCGGCCCGTCAGTTGCCGCCCGTCTGCATGAGCAGATAGTCGTCCGGGTCGAGGGTCGTGCCGGAAGGCGCGGCCTCGAGCGGGATGCGGAACGTCTGTTCCCTCCCGGTGACCTCGACGCGGCTGCGTTCAGCGTTGCCGCCCACCTCGAACTCGATGTCCAGGGGGAGCCGGAAGGTGGGCCAGTCGGCCTGTTGCGTCTGCCGGATGGTGACCACCGCCTCGCCGGCCTCCGCATCCCATGCGGTTTCGGAGGCGACCACCGGATAACCGGGCCGGTAGAGCCACTGCTCGAAGAACCAGCCCAGGTCGGACCCGGACGCCTCCTCCATGACGGCGCGGAAGTCGGAGGTGCCCGCCACGCTGTCGCGGAAGCGCGCGTAGTAGCTGCGGATGCCGGCGAAGAACGTCTCGTCGCCCAGCATGCCGCGCAGCATGTGCAGCACCCATCCGCCCTTCGGATAGTTGTTGGCGTTGAGCAGGTTGAAGAGGTTCGTCTCCTCGCGGTCGACCACGGGACGGTTGACGTCGCTCGAGGCGAGCACGCGCTGCCGGCTTCCTTCCATCCTTCCGCGGAAGTCCCCGGGTCCGTCGGCCTCTTCGAAGAAAAGCGCCCCGAAGTAGGTGGCGAAGCCCTCGGAGAGCCACAGGTCGTACCACTCCGACTCCGTGACGCTGTCGCCGAACCACTGGTGCGCGATCTCGTGCGAGACGGTGCCCTCCATGTTGCGGCCCTGGGCGATGCCCTGCTCGGTGTAGAAGATGGCCGAGGAGTTCTCCATGCCGCCGAAGCGGGTGGCGCTCTGCACGTTGGCCAGCTTCTCGTAGGGGTAGGGGCCGATGAGGTCGGTGAAGAAGTCGACCATCTCCGCCGCGCGCCCGAAGATGCGCGCGCCGTTGTCGACATCCTGGGGATAGACCCAGTAGCTGACGCGCGTGCAGCCGTCGCTGCGCGGCGAGACGGGCGAGTCGCCGCACGCGGCCAGCCCCACCTGGCGCACCGCGAGGTCGGCGCCGCCGATGACCATCGTGTAGCTGGGGATGGGGACCGAGGTGGTCCAGCGCCAGGTGCGCCGGCCTTCCGCGCCTCCCAGCGCGTCGTCGTCGGTGGGGGCGGGCGGCGCCGCGATGGTGCCGTTGGCGATCACCTGCCATGCGGCGGGTGCGTGGATGGTGTACTCCACCGTCGCCTTGTCGCTCGGGTGGTCGACCGACGGGAACCAGAAGCGTGCCCGGTTGGGCCAGTTGTCGGCGAAGGCCGCCGGGTCGCCGTGCACGTTGTCGCGCAGGATCAGGCCGTCGTCGGGGGTGCCGCCGTACGCCACGGCCACCTCCACGGTGCCGGTCGCGCCCGGCGGCGCGAAGACGCGCAGCTTGCCGTCGGCGTACTCGAACGGAGTGCGGACGCCGTCGACCTCGATGGCGTGAACGGCGAGGCCCACCAGGTCGAACTCCATCGGCGTCTCGGGGTCGGCGGGGGGCGCGACCAGAATGCGCGCGCGGCCGTCGAAGTCGCTCCGGTCCAGGTGGAGCGACAACTCCAGGTCGTAGTGGAGGACGTCGAAGGCGCCCGCGTACTCGCCGGGGAGGGGGGCTCGCCCGGCCTCCACGGGATCCGGCTCGGGGATGCTCATCACGGCCCCGGGCTCGAGGGGAACGTCCGGGGCGAGCCCGGGAACCGGGGTGTCGGCCGCGGGCGGGGTGGCGGGGGCACAGGCCAGGGCGCCGAGGCCTGCCAGGGCGAAGAGCGTAGTCGAGGTGCCGGCGAGCCGTCTGGGATACACGCTGATGTCCTCCGGGGCGGCGGGCGAACCTCGGCCCACCGCCTGAATTGCGGGCATGATCGGTTGTGGCCCAATATCACGGATGCCGTCGGTTGCCGCCAACGGCCGAGCCATGGACCTGACCGCGGACCGGTCCGGCAGCCTCGCGACCCGACGGAATGGCCATTCAGCGAGACTACCTGCCAAGGGGGC
This sequence comes from Gemmatimonadota bacterium, assembly GCA_022823365.1. Classification (GTDB taxonomy): domain Bacteria; phylum Gemmatimonadota; class Gemmatimonadetes; order Longimicrobiales; family Gaopeijiaceae; genus BD2-11. The sequence goes on along the minus strand of JAJDXG010000063.1, from coordinate 66,511 downwards.
CACCAGATGCGATATCCGCCCCGGTTCTCCAGCCGCGTTCCGTCCTTCCCGGCCACGGTTCTCGTTGCCGTCCCGATCCTCGCCGGGCTGGCCCCGGACCTCGCCCTTTCGCAGGAGCTTCCGCGCGCCGCCCCCGCCGAGACCGGCTTCGTGCCCGGGCGCCTGGAGCGCATCGGCGTGCTGCTGGACGACTATGTCGCCGACAACCGCCTCCCGGGCGCCGTCATGGCCGTTCTGCGGGACGGAGCCGTGGTGTACGAACACGCGGCGGGGTTCTCCGATCTCGAAGCCCGACGGCCGATGACCCGGGACGCGATCTTTCGCATCGCTTCGCAGACCAAGCCGGTGGTCAGCGTGGCCGTGATGATGCTTCAGGAAGAGGGCGCGCTGCTGCTCTCGGATCCGATCGGCAAGTACCTTCCGGCATTTGCGCGCACCCAGGTGGCTGAACTCCTTCCGGGCGGCTTCGAGGTGGTGCCGGCGGAGCGGGCGATCACGATCCGCGATCTGCTGACCCACACCTCGGGGATCGCGTACGGATCCGGGCCGGCCGGTGAGCGCTGGAGCGAAGCGGGGGTCACCGGATGGTACTTCGCACACCGCAGCGAACCCATTCGCGCGACGGTGGACCGCATGGGATCGCTGCCCTTTGCGGCGCAGCCCGGCACCCAGTTCATCCACGGCTACTCCACCGACATCCTGGGCGCCCTCGTGGAGGAGCTTTCGGGCGAGACGCTCGACGACTTTCTGCGATCCCGCATCTTCGAGCCGCTCGACATGCGCGACACCCATTTCTTCCTTCCGCTGGAGAAACGCGGCCGGCTCACCACCGTCTACAACGAGGAGATACCCGGACGGCTGTTCCGCGCCGCCGACGGCGGGGGCATGACCGAGCAGGGACAATACGTGGACGGGCCGCGAGCCAGCTTCTCGGGCGGGGCGGGGCTGCTCTCGACCGCGCGCGACTACGCCCGTTTCCTCCAGATGATGCTGAACGGGGGCTCGCTCGGCGATGCGCGCATCCTCTCGCCCGCGAGCGTCGCACTCATGACCGCCAACCACATCGGCGACATGTTCCCCGAGCCGGGCATGGGCTTCGGCTTCGGATTTCGCATCCGCCTGGACCTGGGAGCAGCGGGACAGCCGGGCTCGATCGGCGACTACGGTTGGAGCGGGGCGTACCACACCGATTCCTGGGTCGACCCGGCCGAACGGCTGGTGGTCGTCTACTTCACGCAGGTAATCCCCGCCTCTGGCCTCGATGAGCATCAGAAGCTGCGGGCGATCGTATACGGGGCGTTGGGAGGAGACTGAGATGGGTTCGTGGCGCGTCATGACCGGTAGAAGTTGTCGCTACGCAAGACCTCGCGCGCGCAGTGCCGCCGCGCTCCTCGGCGCGCTGTTCCTCGGTGGGCTGGCTCCGGCGGCAGCTGCCGCCCAGGAGCTGCCCCGCGCCACCCCCGCCGAGGCGGGCTTCGTCGCCGGCCGCCTCCAGCGTATCGGCACCCTGCTGGACGACTACGTGGCCGACGGCCGCCTGCCCGGTGCCGTCGTCGCCGTGCTTCGCGACGGCGCAGTGGTCTACGAGCACGCCACCGGGTTCGCCGACCTGGAGGCGCGCACGCCGCTGGGGGCGGACGCGATTTTCCGCATCGCTTCGCAGACCAAGGCCGTCGTGAGCGTGGCCGTGATGCTGCTGCAGGAGGACGGCGCGCTGCTGATTTCCGATCCGGTCGGGAAGCACCTGCCGGCCTTCACGGAGACCACCGTGGCCGAACCGCTGCCGGACGGCGGGTACGACGTGGTGGCGTCCCGACGGCCGATCACCGTTCGCGACCTTCTCACGCATACGGCCGGGATCGCCTACGGCATGGGCGGCCCCGGAGCGGACCGCTGGCGGGAGGCGGAGATCACCGGGTGGTATTTCGCCCACCGCGACGAACCCGTGCGCGCGACGGTCGACCGCATGGGATCGCTGCCCTTCCAGGCCCAGCCCGGGGAGCGCTTCGTCTACGGCTACAACACCGACATCCTGGGGGCGCTGGTCGAGGCGGTCTCGGGACAGACCCTCGAGGCCTTCCTGCACTCGCGCATCTTCGAACCCCTGGACATGCGCGACACCCACTTCTACCTGCCGCCGGAGAAGCGCGACCGGCTTGCGACGGTCTACAACCGGCGAACGCCGGGCGCACTGGTGCGGGCCCGCGACGGTGAGGGCATGGATGCGCAGGGGCAGTACGTGGACGGTCCCCGGGTCAGCTTCTCGGGCGGTGCGGGACTGCTCTCGACCGCGCGCGACTACGCCCGCTTCCTTCAGATGATGCTCGACGGCGGCACCCTCGGCGACGCGCGCATCCTGTCTCCCGCAAGCGTCGCGTTGATGACCAGCAACCACGTGGGCGACCTCTTCGCGCCGGGGATGGGGTTCGGACTGGGCTTCAGCGTGCGCCTGGATCTGGGGGGAGCCGGCGAGCCCGGCTCGCTCGGGGACTACGGCTGGGGCGGCGCCTACCACACCACCTACTGGGTGGACCCGGTGGAGCGGCTGGTGATGGTCTACTTCACCCAGGTCATCCCGGCCGCCGGCCTGGACGATCACCAGAAGCTGCGCGCGCTGGTGTACGGGGCGCTCCGCTAGCCTCGGCCTGCCGCCGGCAGCTCCGTCACTCCCGCTCCGGCTCGGGCAGCCTGGCCCACACCATCCATCCCATGCACAGCACCGCGACCGCTCCGATGACGGTGTTGCCGGCGAATCCCAGATTGGCATAGGAGTACCCCGCCAACATCGCGCCCAGCGCGAATCCCACCTGCCCGAGCGCGACCGTCAGGCTCATGAGAGAACCGCGCCGGCTGGCGGGCACGAGCGCCGTCAGGAGTGCCGAGTACGGGCTCGTGCGCATCGCGATCATCATCATCATCACGGCGTAGAGCGGATAGGCGACCCAGAGGCTGGTGATGAGCGGCACCGTCGCGAGCATGACCACCGAGAGGCCCAGGCAGGAGGAGATCACCATCACCTTGCGGCCCACCCGGTCCGACAGCCTCCCGGCCTGGGGACCCGCGATGACGTTGGCCACCCCGGCCACCAGGAACAGCGATGCGATCTGTTCGGAGGTGGCGTCGAGGGAGGCCTCCAGCCAGGTGGGGAAGTAGACCACGAACAGTGCAACGCCCAGCGACACGGTGAAGAAGGCCAGCGCGGCAAAGGCGATCTCGGGGCGGCGCAGCATGACGGCGTAGCCCGCGATCGCGCGGTTTACCGTCAACCGCGAGCGCCGGCGCTTCACGGGGGGCTGCGGCACCCGCGTGTACACCAGCAGGAAGGTCAGCGCCATCATGACGCCGAAGAAGTAGAAGGGGCTGCGGAAGCCGAATTCACCCGCCAGCAGGACGCCCACGGGGATGCCGATGATGAGGCCGACGGCCGACCCGCTCATGACCCAGCCCGTCGCCCATCCGCGCCGCCTGTAGGGAAAATAGTCGCCGACGTAGGAGACCGCCGCGCCGGAGAGCACGCCGCCCGCGGCGCCCGCGAGCACGCGCACCACGAGGAACTCCGGAAAGGAATCCACGAAGGTGTGCAGGGCCAGGGCGCAGGTCATCGCCCCCGCTCCCAGCAGCAGGATGCGGCGCCGGCCGATGCGGTCGGAGATCGGGCCGGAGATCACGGCCATGATCCCCACCATCAGGCTGTAGACCGTGACCAGGGTGCCCAGAAGGGCATCGGCGATGCCCAGCTCTTCGCGGATCAGGGGCAGGATCGGGGCGATCACCATGGTCTGACTGCTCGCAGAAAACACGAGCAGCCAGAGGGCGAAAACGACGAGGTAGGGGTGGGCCGGTGCGGTGTGCTCCTTCACGAGCAGCGTCCGGGTTTTCCCGCGCAACGCATCGCGGACCTCTTCGGCCGCTCCTGCCGGAGGAGAGCCGCGGTCAGCTGCCGGACGGTGCCGCCGCTCCTCCGTCCGGGCTGCGCGGGTCGGGCGCGCCGATGAACTCGCCGGTCTCCGGATCGACCCCGATCGAGCTGGCCCGCCCCTGGCTGCCCCTCACCTGGACCTCGTGGCCCATCGCCTCCAGCGCCGCGAGATCCCCGTCCGAAACTCCGCCTTCCTCGATGCGCACGTTGTTCGGGAGCCACTGGTGATGGATCCGGGGCGCGGCCACCGCCTCCTCGATGGTCATGCCATGGTCGACGATGTTGAGCACCAGCTGCATCACGGTATTGATGATGGTGCGCCCGCCCGGGGTGCCGATGACCGCCACCAGCTCGCCGTCGCGCGACAGCACCGACGGGCTCATGCTCGACAGCATGCGCTGCTCGGGCCGCGCCAGGTTGGCCTCGGTGCCGATCAGTCCGCGGTCGTTGGTGAGGCCCGGCTTGCCGTTGAAGTCGCCCATCTCGTTGTTGAGGAGGAAGCCCGCCCCTGGCACCGTGATTTTCGAGCCGTAGCCCTGCTCCAGCGTGTAGGTGACCGAGACCGCCATCCCGTCGCGGTCCACCACCGAATAGTGGGTGGTCTCGGTGCTCTCTTCCGCCATGACCAACTGGGACGGCTCGGAGTGGCCGGCCCGGTCGGCGTGGATCCTGCCCCGCAGCTCGTCCGCGTAGTCCTTGCTGGTGAGCCGCTCCAGCGGCACGTCGACGAAATCGGTGTCGGCCAGATGCTGGGCCCGGTCGCGGTAGGCGAGGCGCATCGCCTCGGTGAGATGATGGACGTAGGCGGCGGAATTGTGCCCCAGCGCCGCCAGGTCGAAGCCTTCCAGGATGTTGAGCATCTGCACGATGGCCGTGCCCCCGCTCGAGGGGGGCGGCATCGAGACGAGGTCGTACCCGCGGTAGGTCCCGTGGATGGGATTTCGCTCCTGCGCCTGGTAGCGGGCCAGGTCCTCCTCCGTGATCATGCCGCCGCCGCGCACCATCTCCTCGGCCAGGAGGCGCGCGGTCTCGCCGCTGTAGAAGCCGTCGTGGCCCTGGTCGCGGATCCGCGCCAGCGTGCGCGCCAGATCCGGCTGCCGGAAGACCTCTCCCTCCTCGTAGGGAACGCCGTCCTTCGAGAACTGCGCGACGCTGGCGGGATAGGGCTCCATGCGCGGGAGGACGTTGGCCAGTGAACGCGCCAGCGCAGGGCTGAGGGTGAAGCCGTCGCCGGCCAGTCCGACCGCGGGCTCCACGAGATCCGCCCAGGGCGTTCCGCTGCCGTAACGCTCGTGGGCGAGGGCGAAGCCCGCCACCGTGCCCGGGACGCCGACGGCGTAATAGCTGCCGTGGTGGATCTCGAAGGAGTACTCGCCCTCCTCGTCGGTGAACATCTCGGGATGGGCGGCGAGCGGCGCCTTCTCGCGGAAGTCGATGGCCGTTGCGGCGCCGTCCGGGCTGCGGATGACCATGAAGCCCCCGCCCCCGATGTTCCCCGCGGTCGGGTGGACCACCGCCAGGGCGAGACCGGTGGCGATGGCGGCGTCCACCGCGTTCCCTCCGCTCGCCAGCACCTCGGCGCCCACCTCGCTGGCGATGAGGTTGGCGGACGACACCATCCCCTCCTGTGAGCGCAGGCCGAGGGTCGGGGAGGCGCCGTCCTCCGTCGGGGGGGGCACTTCGCCCCCCTGGCAGGCGGTCACGGCAACGAGCAGCGGAACGATCCAGCGCGACGTCGAATTCATCATCCGGTTCTCCAGTTTCGATTCGGATTTCGAACCCGGAATATGAACGGGTGCGCCGCCGAATCACCAGACCCCGCGCGCGAATCCCGGAACCAGCCGCGCCGGGCGCTGGTACTGATGGCGCGGGCGCGGCTCCATGGCAGCCAGCCCACGCCGCTCCGCCTCCAACCCCTCACGAGACCGCGGACGGAAGGGCCGGCCCGAGATGACACCGTGGGTACGAAGACTGATCACCGCCAACGTGGTGGTCTTTCTGCTTTTTGCGGTTGCAGGGCCGCGATCCGACGGCTTCTGGGTCCTCACCCTGGTGCCGCAGCTGGCCTATCTGCGGCCGTGGACGCTCCTCACCTACATGTTCCTCCATGCGGGCTTCTGGCATCTCGCGCTCAACATGCTGGGGCTCTACTTCTTCGGTCCCCGGCTGGAGCTGCGCATGGGGTCCGCGCATTTCCTCAGGCTCTACCTGATCGGCGGCCTTGGAGGCGCGCTTTTCTCGTTCCTGCCTCCCATGGCGCCGGTCGTGGGGGCCTCGGGCGCGGTGTTCGCGGTCCTGCTGGGTTTCGCCCGCTACTGGCCCCGGGAGCCGGTCTACATCTGGGGCATCCTGCCGATTCGCGCGCGATGGCTGATCCTGTTTCTTGCGGGCTTCAGCCTCTTCGCGGGCATCACTCAGGTAGACGATGGCGTGGCGCACTTCGCGCACCTGGGCGGCTTCGCCGGCGCGCTGGTCTATCTCTGGGCCCGGCAACGCCGCCGGCGGATGGTGCGGCGGCGCATGCAGGGAGTGGTCAAGGCCCGGCCCGAAGCGGAGATGCGGCGCAAGTGGGACCTCATCCCCGTGGACGAACTGCACGAACTCAACCGTGCCGAGGTCGTCGCGCTGCTCCGCAAGGTGCAGGCGTTCGGCGTCCGTAGCCTCACGGTGGACGAGCGCGCGTTTCTGGACCGCATGGCGCCCTGAAGCTATGGTGTGACGTAGTCCGCAGTCTGCCATTTTGGCAGACTTTGCGCTCGCTGCAGACTCTCGAGTCTGCCATTCCGGCAGACCGGGAGTGCTGGTGCTCCATCCCTCCCCATCCTGTTCCGGAGTTCCCATGAGCAAGCTGTCCCTGATTGTTCCGCTCACGCGATCGGCGCTCCTCGCCGGTGTCTTGATCGCCGCCTGCGAGCCGGGTCCCGCCGAGTACGCGGATCTGGTGCTGACGGGCGGCAAGGTGGTGACCGTGGACGACGCCCTGCCGGAGGCGGAGGCGCTCGCGGTGACCGGGTACACCATCACGGCCGTGGGGACGAACGAGGAGATCGCCGGCCATGTCGGGCCCTCGACCGAGGTCGTCGAACTCGACGGCCGGCTGGTGATCCCCGGCTTTATCGAGGGCCACGGCCACTACATGAGCCTGGGCCGCTCGAAGATGATCCTCGACCTCACCACCGCCACCAGCTGGGACGACATCGTGCAGATGGTGGGGGAAGCGGCCAGCCGGGCGGCTCCGGGCGAGTGGGTGACCGGGCGCGGCTGGCATCAGGAGAAGTGGACCTCGACGCCTGAGCCCAATGTCGATGGCGTACCGCTGCACACCGGGCTTTCGGCTGCGAGCCCGGAGAACCCGGTCAGCCTGGGGCACGCCAGCGGCCACGCCTCCTTCGCCAACGCCCTGGCGATGCAGCTCGCCGGGATCAACGACGACACTCCCGACCCGATGGGCGGCACAATCGTGCGGGACGCCTCGGGCGCCGCCACCGGCCTGATGCGCGAGACCGCCCAGCTCCTGGTGAGCGAAGCCGTCGCACGCTCCGGTGAGGGACGCTCCAGCGAGGACGTGGACGCCGAGTTCGTGCGCGCGGTCGAGTTGGCCGGTGCGGAGGCCCTGGCCTACGGGGTGACCAGCTTCCAGGACGCGGGCAGCGACTTCGGCACCATCGACCGGTTGCGCGCGCTGGCGGCCGAGGGCGCGCTCCCGGTGCGCCTCTACGTGATGGTGCGGCGTGAGTCGAACAACGTCATGGACGAGAAGCTGCCCGACTATCGCATCATCCCCGAGGGCAACGACTTCCTCGCCGTGCGCTCCATCAAGCGCCAGATCGACGGGGCGCTGGGGTCGCACGGGGCGTGGCTGCTCGAGAACTACATCGACATCGACAACCCGGGACTGGTGCTCGAGACCGTGGAGGACATCACCGGCACCGCCGAGGTCGCCATCCGGCACGGCTACCAGGTCAACACCCACGCCATCGGCGACCGCGCCAACCGCGAGGTGCTCGACATCTACGAGAAGGTCTTCGCGGCCAATCCCGACCGGACCGATCTGCGCTGGCGCATCGAGCACGCCCAGCATCTCAACCCGGCCGATGTCGGGCGTTTCGCCGAACTCGATGTGATCGCGTCGATGCAGGGCGTGCATGCCACCTCCGACGGACCCTGGCTGGCGGACCGCCTGGGACGGGAGCGGGCGATCGCGACCTCCTACGTGTGGCGGGACATCCTCGATGCCGGGGTCATGATCGCGAACGGCACCGACGTGCCCGTGGAGCATATTTCGCCGATCGCGAGCTTCTACTCATCGGTGAGCCGGCGCATGAACAACGGCGAGGTCCTCTCGGGCGAGCATCGCATGACGCGCGAAGAGGCGCTCGAGAGCTACACCCTCAACAACGCCTACGCCGCCTTCGAAGAGCACCTGAAGGGCTCGCTCACCCCCGGCAAGCTGGCAGACATCGTGGTGCTTTCGCAGGACATCATGACGATCCCCGAGGACGACATTCCCGCCACCGAGGTCGCGTACACGATCGTCGGCGGCGAGGTGAGGTACTCGGCCGGCGGGAGCTGAACCCCGGGACCACGTCGCGCACCTCGTACCGGATGAAGGGCCCAGGCCGGGCGCCATCGCGAGCCTTTCCGCACGGATCCCTTTGATTTCTCGTAATAAGGGATAATATTTCTCGTATTAGATAGGCGGATTTCTCGTATTAATACCCCGGTCGCATGTACTCAAGACACCTCCATCCTCTCGTGCGCGACATGCTCCACGAGTTCCGGATCGTCTACGTCACGGGTCCGAGGCAGTCCGGCAAGACCACCCTTGTGCGCCGCATCGGCGCCGAACTGGGCATGCGCTATCTCAGTCTGGACGACCCCGCCACCCAGGCGGCGGCGGCCTACGACCCCTACGGCTTCATCAGGTCGCTCGAGGGCCAGTCGGTTGTACTCGACGAATTCCAGCACGTACCCGAACTGGTGCCCGCCATCAAGGAGGCTTCGGACCGGCACGGCAGTGCGCCGCCCACCGGCCAGGAGCTCGCCATCCCGCGCAAGGGGTTGTTCCTGCTAACCGGCTCCGCCGACATCTTCCGATCCGCGCGAGCTCAGGAAGCCCTGCCCGGCCACATGGCCCGCCTGGAACTGCTGCCCCTGTCGGTCGCCGAGCTTCACGGCAGCCGGCAGAACCTGATCGACTACCTCCTGGCGGGAGATTTCTCCCCCTTGCGCGCCGGGGTGCACGACAACCAAGCGCCGACGCGGGAACAGATCGCCAGATCGATCCTCCTCGGTGGCTATCCCGAGGTTCAGGGGATGAGTCGGCGGGCGCGCGGCACCTGGTTCCGATCTTATACGGAGGGGCGTTTCTTCAAGGACTTCGACACTCTCTACAGCGCCCGCGGCGACTACCATTCCAGGCTCCGCGCGCTGGCCCCCTACCTGGCGGGGCTGAGCGGCAACCTGCTCAAATACGCCAACCTCGCCAACGATCTCGAACTGAACGACAAGCTGGCCAAGAGCTACACCGAGATCCTCGAACTCATGTTCCTGATACGTCGGGTCCCTTCATACCGGAAGAACCTGGCGCGGCGACTCGCGGTGCGAATGCCGAAGCTGCACTTCGTGGACACGGGTCTCGCGTCGCACCTCCTCGGCCTGCGCACGGAAGCCCGGCTCCTCACCAGCCCGCATTACGGGGCGCTGCTGGAAACCCTTCTGTTCATGGAGTGCGCGAAGCACGCGGAGTGGGCCGAGGAGGAGGTTGGCCTGTACCACTTTCGGGACAAGCACAAGCGTGAAGTCGATATCGTGCTGGAACGGCCCGACGGCCGCATCGTCGGCGTCGAGGTCAAGGCCTCCGCGACCCTCCGGCGCCGCGACTTTGACGGTCTCGCGGCTTTGGCCGGGTTCGCGGGAACCGCTTTCGAACGCGGCGTGCTGGTTTACACCGGAGTGCAGGCACTTCCATTTCACAGGGGTCCGGTGCGCTTGCACGCCCTGCCCCTGGCACGGATCGCGGCCACAGCGTCGTGAGTCGGGCGCCCCCTGGGGAAAGGGAGACTACGTCCCCGGCGCTGCCTCCTCCATGCGGGCGCGGTAGATGGCGCGGGCCTCGTCGAACTGGGCGTACACGTGCTCCTTTTCGGCGTCCGAGCGCCAGCCGGGCCACAGTTCGGCCATCGTCTGAAGCCTGTCGATCCAGCGCAGCGCGTAGTCGGCGGCGCTGCGGCTGCGCACGGGGGCCCCGGCCACAGTGACCCACACCGGGTTGGTGAGCGCGAGCGGGTAGGAGGTGTCGAGCGGGAAGCGGTCCTCGGGGTCTCCCTGGACGCGGACGTGGATCCAGCTGCTCCGGTCCACCCGCAGGGTGCGCTCCACCTCGAGCGAACGCCGGTCCCCCGCGAAGGGAATCTCCTCCACGACCTCGCCGTTCATCACGACGGTCGCCGTGCGCATGGGCACGACCCCCCAGGCCCGGATCGCCACCGTCACCTCGCCCCCGCCGGCGGGCAGCGCCACCTCTTCTCCGGGGATGCGGCCGTCGACCCTGACGTCGAGCAGGGGACCGCTGGAGACGAAGGCGTTGCCGGCGCGCATCCCGTCGAACCACCCCTCCATCGACAGCCTGCCGTCCGGCGTGCGCACGTAGGTCCGCATCGATCCCACCAGCGGGGTTGCCTGCAGATTGGAGATGGAGTCCTCGCCGCCGACCACCGCGGCACGTATGTCGTTGCTCCAAACGGCATAGAGGGGCGGGTATCCGTCCTGCGGCGTGGACCACTCCACCGCGTCGGCGGCCTCCAGGGCGGCGTCGACGATGAACCCCTTGGCGCCTCCCAGCGTCCCCTCCAGCGGATCGCCGTTGAAAAAGGAATGCACGTAGCCGGTGATGGCGCCCTGCGCCTTCGCCTTTCTGAACATGTCGGTGTTGGAGGGATAGAGGCTCTCGATGGCCGTCTGCTCGTAGCCGGTCACGAAGGGGGAGATGAGGTGGTCGGTCATGCCGAACATGAACACGTGCCCGTAGAAGGGCGGACGGTATTCCTGGCCCACCACCAGCACCATGTCGTCGCGCGAGAGGGGATGGGCCCCGCCCCCGGGCACGAAGAACTGGTGGTCCAGAATGCGGTTGTCCTTGTTGGCCACCTGCTCGGCCACCACGTCCTGGTCCTCGGCCTCCGACATCATCATGAGGTTCTCGAGGGTGTTGTGGAGGTTGCCGCCGTAGTTCATGTGCACGTGGGTGGAGCCCGAGTACCAGCCCTCGTCGCTCAGGTCCGAGATTTCCTCCAGGTGCACGCTGACGCGGTGGTTCTCGCCCGCCGCGATGTTCAGATCGAACTCCTGAGGCTCGTGCTCGAATCCTCGCGTCACCAGCATGCGCGCGGGTCCGGGAGGCAGCTCCACCTGGAACACGCCGGCGTGGTGGAAGATGCGGTCTCCGGCGCGGCTGACCCGCGAGTACTCCCCGGCGGGGGTGTAGTGCTTGCCGTCGGAGGCGGTGAGATGGACGCGCGCGCCCACGGGCTCCCCGTTGTCGCCCAGAGTCGTCACCGTGAGGGTGCCCATCGGCTCGCTCCAGCGGCGTTCCTGGATGGTCACCGTGCGGAGCGCGCCGCCGTAGGTCTCGAGCAGGGTGAGCTGGGGCAGCCCGCCCTCGTTGCTGATGAACGCGATCCACTCGCCGTCCGGCGACCAGCGCGGGTGGAATGCGTCGTGCTCGAAGAAGGTGAGCTTGTAGGGCTCGCCGCCCGTCGTGGGCTGGACGTAGAGGTTGTTGAACTGGTCGGCCGCGCCCGCCGTGGACGAGTAGACGAAGCGGCGGCCGTCGAGCGATACGTCCGGCTGGGTGCGGTAGAGGCTCTGCTCCTGCAGCACCGCGACCCGCTCGTCTATGCCGTTCTCGCGCGCCGGAACGCGGTAGACGTTGCCGCTCCCCAGCGGCACGTCCCGGTTGGAGACGATGAGGAGCTCGTCGCCGGAGGGCAGCCACGCGGGCGAGATGTGCATGTCCCACGCCCCGAAGTAGAGGCGATCCCGTCCGAAGCTGTTGTCGTAGCTGACGGCGATCTCCTCGCCTGCCCAGGATCCGTCGGCGATCTCGCGGATGTAGATGTCGAAATAGCCGTTGGACTGCGTGGAGACGTAGGCGAGGCGGCGACCGTCGGGCGAGAAGCGCGGGTCGACATAGATCTGGTCGTCGTCGGTGAGCCGGCGGGCCTCGCCGGTGTGCGTGTCGAGGATCTCGAGCTGGATGGGGCCGCCCCCCGCGTCGGCGGTGTAGACCAGCCAGCGCCCGTCCGGCGACCAGTTGGGCGAGGAGAGATAGTCCGCGGAACGGACCAGCTCGGTCGCGATCCCCGTCTCCGGGTCGACGCTCCAGATCGAGCCGCTCATGCCCACCGCGATGCGCTCGCCGTCCGGCGACCACGCCGGGTACCACGGGGTGGAGCTGGGAGCGGGGGGAAAGTAGAAGTTGTGCATGTAGTTGCCCCCGTGCGCGGCCGCCGCGTACTGGCGCTGGGCGCTGGCGGCCGAGGGCCCGGCCACGGCCGCCAGCACGCCGAGGACGGCGAGGGCGACGAACGCTGGGGAGGCGGTCGGGCGGGGGGCGGTGCGGCGGTGCGGAAGGCGGGCCACGGACATCGGGTTGCTCCTTGGGTTGTCGGTGGGTTTGCCGGGCGACCGTGCGCGGCTCGGTCGGGCCCGGCGTTCATGCCTCCGCCAGTGTAGGCCGCGGGCGCGCTGCGGGCTACCGGGCCGCCGTCGCGGAGGGTTCCGCCGGAGCCCCGCGCGGCAGACGGTGTACGGCGCAAGGGAGAAGCAGGCCCTGTCCTCACCAACGAGGTGATCGCCGGTGGCGAAATCAAGCGCGATGTGCCGAACGAGCCTGTTCCTGGCGGCCTCGCTGGCGGCATGCGCGGTTTGGGCTGCCCCTGCGGCGGGGGACCAGGAGCCGGCTCCTGAGGATCAGGGACTCCCGGAGCCGGCACCCGGCTCCGATCTGCGCGTCTCGCTCATTACCGTCGGCGCCGGACCCGTGGTCTACGAGATGTTCGGCCATAACGCCATTCGCATCCAGGATCCGGCGCGCGGCCTGGATGTCTCGTACAACTGGGGCATGTTCGATGTCGCCCAGGAAGGCTTCTTCTGGCGGTTCCTCCTGGGCGACTGGCAGTACTGGATGGCCGGCCTGTCCTCCGAGGGAATGATCGCGCACTACGTGGCCTCGGATCGCGGCGTGGTGGAGCAGGAGCTGGACCTGACCCCGGATCAGCGTCTCGCGCTTCTCGGCATGGCCGAGTTCAACGCGCGCCCGGAAAACGCCTGGTACCGGTACCAGTACTTCCTCGACAACTGCTCGACGCGCGTGCGCGACGCCCTGGACATCGTCCTGGGTGGACGGCTGCACGAGCGCTTCGGCGAGGTCCCGGGCGAAACCTTCCGCTTCCACACCCGGAGGCTCACGGCAGACAATGCGCTGGTATACGTGTCGCTCGACTTCTTCATGGGCGGTCGCGGCGATCGTCCCATCACCGCGTGGGACGAGATGTTCATTCCCATGATGTTGCGCGACTTCCTGGGTGACACGGACCTGGTGACATCCGAAGCCGTATTGGACGAGCCGGCCCGCGTACCCCCGGCCGAGCCACCCTCACACTTCCTATCGTTCTACCTGACCGGCATTGTGCTCGCGTGGCTGGCCGGAGGAGCATTCGTCTCCTTCCCGCGACTGAGGACCGCCGGACCGACCCTGATGGCGCTCCTCAAGGTGGAGTTCGTGCTGGTCGCTGGAGTCTGGTCTCTCGCCGCGGGTCTGTCCGGACTGGTGATGATCGTGTCGCACTTCACCGCCCACGAGTTCATGCACTGGAACGAGAACTTCCTCCAGGCGAACCCCCTGTCGCTGGTGCTGGCGGCTGCGCTCGGCCCCGCGGTCTTCGCCGGCAGGTGGCGCCGGCTGGCGACCCGAACGGCGCAGTTGGCGGCCGGGGTATCGGTCATCGGCCTCGTGATGCAGGTTGTTCCCGGGATCGACCAGGTGAACGGGTACCACCTGGCGGTCGCGGTGCCGGTGCACCTGGCGATTGCGTGCGGCGTGCCGGCATTGGTGCGCGTCGACGCGGAGGGGTCTGCGGCAAGCTGATCCCGCGGCCTGACCCCGCGGCGCCAGGCATACACCGTCACCTTCCGGGACCTGACTCGATGGGGGAATCCGCATGACACGTCGCAACGAGGAAGCCCGGTGAGCCCGCGTATCGATCGCCAGGACGTCCGCTATCAACCGGACGAGAAGCCTCCGCTCCCGATCACGGCCGGGCTTGGAATCCAGTACGCGATTCTGTGCATCGCCAGCGTCATCCTGACGCCCACGGTGATGATCACCGTCGCCGGCATGGGCGACGACTATCTGTCGTGGGCGGTGTGCGCGGCGCTGGTGATCAGCGGAGTGACGACGGCGATCCAGGCCCGCAAGGTGGGGCGCATCGGCGCCGGCTACATCCTGGTCATGGGGAGCACGAGCGCCTTCCTGGCGGTGAGCGTGACGGCCCTCCAGCAGGGCGGACCGGGGATGCTCGCGACCCTGATCATCGCATCCGCCCTGGTTCAGTTCGTGCTGGCGGCGAGGATGGCGCTCCTCAGGCGGATCTTCACGCCCATGGTCGCCGGCACGGTGCTGCTGCTCATCCCGATCACCCTCTCGCCTCTCATCGTTCGCAAGCTGGGCGAGGTGCCGGCGGATGTTTCGCCCGCCGCGGGCCCGGTCATCGCCGGGGTGACGCTGCTGGTCATGATCCTCGTCCCGCTTCGGGCCTCCGGGGCGCTCCGGCTGTGGGCACCGGCCCTCGGCATCGTCGCGGGGTGCCTCACCGCCCGGCTGGGGTTCGGCCTGTACGACACGTCGGCGGTCGCGGAAGCTGCCTGGATCGGGCTGCCGCCGCTGGCCTATCCGGGCGTCGACCTCAGCTTCAGACCGGAGTTCTGGGCGCTTCTGCCGTCCTTCATCATGGTCACGCTGGTGGGCGCGCTGGACACGCTCGGGGATGCCATCGCCATTCAGCGGGTATCCTGGCGCAGGCCGCGTGCGATCGACTTTCGCTCCATCCAGGGCGCGCTCTCCGCCGATGGACTGGGCAATCTGCTCTCCGGCCTCGCGGGGACGGTTCCGAACACCACCTACGGCATGAGCATCAGCGTCGCCGAGCTCACCGGAGTCGCCGCCCGCCGAATCGGTGTCTGCGTCGGCATCGTCTTCGTGTCGCTCGCGTTTCTGCCCAAGTTCATCAACCTGATCATCGCGATCCCGGGGCCGGTCGTCGCGGCATACTTCATCATCATCGTTGCCCTGATCTTCGTGTTCGGGATGAAGATTCTGCTGCAGGAGGGCCTGGACTTTCGCAAGGGCCTGGTGGTGGGCGTCGCGTTCTGGATCGGGCTCGCGTTCCAGTTCGACTGGATCTACCCGGAGTACTTTCAGGGGATATGGGCCGAACTCCTCGGAAACGGCATGACTGTCGGCGGCTTCACCGTCATCCTGCTGGCGATGTTCGAGGAACTGGTCGGGGGACGGCGGTCGCGTCTGAAGACCCGGCTCACGCCCGGAATCTGGTCCGAAATCGACGACTTCATGGTGACGTTCGCCGCGCGCAAGGGCTGGAACGAGGACATGGAGCGGCGCCTGCGTGCCGTGGGCGAGGAGACCGCGCACATTCTCATGCGCGGAGATGAGGAGAGAGATGGAGACGCGGACGAGTCGGAGCGTCGCCTGCTTCTCATCGCCGGCAGCGACGGCGATGCGGCCGACCTCGAGTTCATCGCCACCACCGACGAGACGAACATCGAGGACCAGCTCGTGATGCTCAGCGAGGGTGCCCCGAGCGGCGGGTCGGAAATCCCGCTGAGGCTTCTGCGCCACTACGCCTCGGCCATCCGCCACCAGCAGTACCACGACATCGACATCCTGTCGATCCGCGTGGAGAGCGCGGCGCAGCCGGGCGGGGGGATCGACTAGGTTCGTTCCAGTCTCGCGGGAATCAGGGATGCAGGATCCCGGGGGACACGGAGTAGGGTCGAGCGAGGGAATGTTAGTACGATGATGTACATCGTAGCTAATCGTCACTTATCGCAGTAAACTCGCATAACATCGCTATAAATCGTCACCCGGCGTGACGTGGATGCGGCAATCCCGGTCGCGATCCACGAACTTGAAACGACCTTCTTCAGGGTCAACCCGAGGCCGCCTTCCTCGCCGCCGTCCCCTCGTCTGCCCCGCTGTCCTCTCCCGCGATGCTCGCCTTCAGCGCCGCCATCAGGTCGATGATCTGGGCCTGGGGCTCGGCCGAGGGCGCGACCGTGATCTGCTCGCCATCGATCTTCTGCTGGATGAGTTCCAGCTGGCGCTCGCGCACCTCGTCCTTGTAGTCGTCGGGCTCGAATTCCTCCGCGGTCCGCTGCTCGATCATCTGGACCGCCAGATCGAGTTCCGCGGAGTTGATCTCCCCCTCCTCGACCGGGACCTCGTCCCACGACCGGACCTCGGTCTGGTAGCGCAACTGTTCGAGCATCAGCCCGTCCCTGTACGGGCGCACCATCACCAGGTACTGCTTGCCGCGGGTGGCGAAGCGCGCGACCGCCACGCGTCCCGTCTGCTCCAGCGCGGCCGCCAGCAGGCGATAGGCGCGGGCGCCGCCCCGGTCCGGCCCCAGGTAGTAAGCCCGGTCGAAGTAAACGCGCTCCACCTGCTCGGCGGGGACGAACTCGGCAATCTCGATGGCGTCGGTCTTGGGCTGTTCCAGCACCTTGAGTTCATCGGGCTCGAAGACGACGAACTGGTTTTTCGCGAACTGGTATCCCTTGACCATGTCGTCCTTGGGCACGACTTGGTTGTTGTCGGGGTTGAAGTACTGCTGACGCACCCGGACGCCGGTCTTGCGGTCGATCCAGTTGAAGCTGACGCGCGCGCCCGACTTGCTGGTCGCGAACAGCTTCACCGGGATCGTGACGAGACCGAAGGAGATGCTGGAGGTTCCGATCGCTCGTGCGGCCATGATGTCCCCGGGGAATCGGTATCCGTAATCGGCAGGGGAGCTTACATGATGGTTGCGAGGGTCGGCAAAGGGAAGGCCGATGCCTGATCGCGCATCCCGCGACAAGCTCGCCGAGTATCGCGCGAAGCGGCAGGCGTCCCGCACCCCGGAGCCGTTCGGCGGCGCCTCGCTCGCCGGGAGCCGCCTCTTCGTGGTGCAGCAGCACGATGCCACGCGCCTGCACTGGGACTTCCGGCTGGAGCTCGACGGGGTGCTGCTCTCGTGGGCCGTTCCCAGGGGGCCGTCGCCCAACCCGCAGGACAAGCGCATGGCCGTCCACGTGGAGGATCACCCGCTGGACTACGCGGAATTCGAGGGGGTGATCCCGGAGGGCAACTACGGGGCCGGCTCGGTCATCCTGTGGGACAAGGGCGTGTGGGTGCCGGTCGAGGATCCGCGCGCGGGGCTCGAGAGCGGCAAGCTGCTCTTCGATTTGCGGGGCTTCAAGCTGAACGGCCGCTGGACGCTGGTGAAGACGCGCCAATCCGAGAACTCGTGGCTCCTGATCAAGGAGTCCGATGCGTGGGTGGACGAGCGCGGCACCGGAGCCTACCCGGTCGAGTCGGTCTATTCGGGGCTCGCGGTGAACGAGGTGGCGCATCCGGAGCGGCGCCAGGCCGCCGTGGAAGAACGGGCCCGGGAGCTGGGTGCGCGGGAGGGACGGGTCGAGTCCCGCACGGTGCGGCCGATGCTCGCGACCTCGCGCGACGCCCCGTTCACGCGCCCCGGGTGGGTCTTCGAGATCAAGTACGATGGCTACCGCATCATCGGGGCCCGCGAAGGGGGCGAGGCGGTGCTCTGGTCGAGGAACGGAAACGATCTCACCGCGACCTTCCCGGAAATCGCCCGGGCCGTGCGCGGCCTCCCGTTCGGCCATGTGATCGTGGACGGCGAGGTGGTGGTCCACGACGCCGCCGGGCTGCCCAGCTTCGGCCGCCTGCAGAAGCGCGGCCGCCTGCAGAACCACGCCGACATCCAGCGCGCGGCGGTCGAGTTGCCCGCGCGCATGTACGTATTCGATCTGCTGGCGGTGGGCGGCCTCGACATGCGCGCCCTGCCGCTGCTGGCGCGCAAGCAGGTGCTGCGCGAGGTGCTGCCTCCCGCGGGGCCGCTCCACTACTGCGATCACATCCCGGAGGCGGGCGGGGTGATGTACGAACACGTCACCCAGATGCGCCTCGAGGGCATCGTCGCCAAGAAGGCGGACAGCATCTACGTGTCGGCGCGTTCGGGCTCCTGGATGAAAATCCGGGCCGTGGAGACCGGGGACTTCGTCGTCGTCGGGTGGTCGGAGCCGCCGGGCGGGCAACAGGGGCTGAGTTCGCTGCACCTGGGCTGCTACCAGGGCGACACCCTGGTGCACGCGGGCAGCGTCGGCACGGGGTTCACGGCCGAACAGCTCGGCGAAATCCGCGAGATGCTGCTTGAGATCGAAGTGGACGAGTGTCCGGCCACCGGAGAAGGAGTTTTCATGCCCGGCCGCGTGCAGCGCTGGGTGCGCCCGGAACTGGTCGCCGAGGTGCGCTACAGGGAGTGGACCGAGGCGGGTCTGCTGCGCCATCCGTCCTTTGTCCGCTTCCGCGAGGACAAGCGGCCGCGCGAGTGCTTCCTGGAGAACGACGCGGCATCCCGCGAGGCGCTGGCCGAGCCCCTGCCGGTGCGCGCACCGAGCGTCGCGCGGGATGTGCATTTCACCAACCTGGACAAGGTGTTCTGGCCGGAGGAGCGCTACACCAAGGGCGATCTCATCGACTACTACCGGGCCATCTCGCCCTGGCTGCTCCCGTATCTCGCGGACCGAGCCCTGGTCATGACCCGCTACCCGGACGGCATCGACGGCAAGTCGTTCTACCAGAAGGACGCGCCCGAATGGGCCCCGGACTGGCTGCGCACCGAGACCGTCTTCTCGGAGAGCTCCGGGCGCGATTTGAACTACTTCGTCGCCGATTCGCCGGAGGCCATCCTCTACATCGCGAACATGGGCACCATCCCGCTGCACATCTGGCACAGCCGCCTGGAGACGCCTTCCCGCCCGGACTGGTGCGTGCTGGACCTGGATCCCAAGGAGGCTTCGTTCGCGGATGTCATCCGGGTGGCCCGATGCATCCGCAGGGTGTGCGGGGAGGCGGGACTTCCCTGCTACGTGAAGACGAGCGGGTCGTCAGGGCTGCATGTCATGATCCCGCTGGGGCGGCGCTGCACCTACGAGCAGTCGCAGCTTTTCGGCGGGGTGATGAGCCGCGTGATCGCGGTCGAGCTGCCGGAGATCGCCACGGTGGAGCGGCGGGTGAGCCGGCGCGAGGGCAAGGTCTACCTGGACTATCTGCAGAACGGCCACGGCAAGCTGATCGCGGCTCCCTTCTGCGTGCGGCCCAGGCCGGGCGCCCCGGTCTCCATGCCGCTCGAGTGGAGCGAGGTGGAGGACGGGCTGGCCATCGAGCAGCACACCATCCGGACTGCGCCCGCGCGCATGGCCGCCCTGGGAGGGGACCCGCTGGCCGCGGTGCTGGAAGAGGAGCCCGACCTGGTGGCCGCGCTGGAGCGGTTGATGAGCTGGCTGGGTTAGGTGGCCAGGCCGTGGACGAATTCCCGCGGCACCGACCGATGACGGCTATGGAGCGGGGCATGGAGGTGGAGGTGTCCCCGTCCGAAGACCCTCTGCGGAGTGTTGCATAATCGAAAATGCAACATATTGTTGCATCTGCAGTTTTGCAACACCGTGCAGAGGGGCCCGGGTGGGGGTCATTGCGACGACGAGATCCACCCCGCCACCGCGTCGGCCACCTCCCCCATCACTTCCTCGTGAGTGCGGCCGCTTCTCTTGAGCACCTTGAACGAGTGGTCCCCGCCGTCGACCACGTGCAGCGTGGCGCGGGACCCCAGCCGCTCGACCACCGGGCACAGGAAGTCCAGGTTGGCCAGCCGGTCGCGCGTGCCCTGGACGAACAGCAGGGGCAGCTCGACCTCGTGCAGGTGCTCGCTTCGCTCGATGCCGGGCGGCTTGCCGATGCCGTGCAGGGGGAAGCCCAGGAAGGCGATCCCGCGCACGCCCGCGAGCGGGGCGTCCCCGCGGCCAGCGAGGTCATGCGGCCGCCCATGGACTTGCCCCCCGCCAGCAGCGGCAGGTCGGGCGCGGCCTCGTGCGCCGCCTCCACCGCCCGCCGCACCGTGGCCGTCAGGATGCGCTGCGGGTTGGGGTACCGCCGGCCTGCCTCCATGTAGGGGAACTGGTAGCGGAAGGTGCTGACCCCGCGCTCGGCCAGCAGCCCCGCCATCTCCTCCATGAAGACGTGGCGCATGCCCGCGCCCGCGCCGTGCCCGAGGACCAGCAGCGCCCTCGCCTCGGGGGGCCGCACCAGCAGCGCCGAGACGGAGCCCCCGGCGACCTCGAAGGAGAGGGAACGGGCCTGCGTCATCCGGCGCTCACGCTTCATCCGGCGCTCCCGTTCATCCGCGTCGCGCATCCGCCGCGCCCGCTCATCCGCCGCTGATCGCGGGAAGCACGAAGATCTCGCTGCCCGCCCCGACCCGCGTCCGGAGCCCCCCCGTGAAGCGGATGTTCTCGCCGTCCACGAAGATGTTCACATGGGGCCGCAGCACACCCTGTTCGGTCATCAGCCGGTCATGGAGGCCGGGGTGGGAAGCGCGTAACGCGCCGAGTACCCCGCCGACCGAATGCCGGTCGTCGGCGACCGGGCCCGGAGCCCCATCGGTTGCACCCGCACCCGCGCCAACTCTCATCTCCACCACCGGCCGCCCGCCGGCCAGCTCCCGCAGCGCCTCCGGGAGCACGATCCTCACGCCACGCCCGCCTTCACGCACACCACCGGCGGGAGCCCGTCGCGCACCAGTTCCCAGGAATCGCCGTCGTCGCGCGAGGCGTACACCTTGCCGCTGCGCGTCCCGAAGAACACCTGGCCGGGCGCCAGCGTCGCGAGCGCATCGCGCAGCACCGTCTCGTACGCGTTCTCCTGCGGAAGCCCCTCGGTGAGCGGGTGCCAGCTCGTCCCCCCGTCGCGCGTCCGGTACACGCGCAGCTTCGCGTCCGGCGTGCAGCGGAAGCCGTCCGACTCGATGGGCACGACGTAGACGGTGTCGGGATCCCCCGGATGCATCGCCATGGCGAAGCCGAAGTCCGAGGGAACCCCGTTGGCGATGTCGACCCAGGTATCCCCCCAGTCCTCGCTCCTGTAGAGCCCCCAGTGGTTCTGCAGGAAGAGCCGACCCGGGTTCGTGGGATGATGCGCGATCTTGTGCACGCACTGGCCGAACTCGGGGTGCTTGTCGGGGAGGAACTCCGCGCGCACGCCATGGTTGCGCGCCTCCCACGTGGCCCCGCCGTCGTCGCTCCGGTAGGCGCCGGCCGCCGAGATGGCGATCATCATGCGTCCGCCCGGCTCGCCGTCCCCGACGATGGTGTGCAGGCAGAGCCCTCCCGCGCCCGGCTGCCAGCGCTCGCGGTGGGGATGGTTCAGGAGGCCCTCCACCGGCTGCCACGAGTCCCCGGCGTCGCGCGACTCGAAGAGGCACGCGGGCTCGACCCCCAGGCGGATCACATCGGGCTCGGCCTCCGAACCCGGCCGGATCTGCCAGATGCGCTTGAGCGAGAGTTCCGAATCCTCCGGAAACCCGATCCGGCGTTCATCCTTCCCGGACCAGGTCGCCCCGAAGTCGTCGGAGAAGCGGAGCGTCGTCCCCCAGAAGGGGCTGCCCGGCGCCGCCCACAGACGCGACCGGCCGGCGCGGTCGTCGTACGCCATCGCGTAGACTTCCTCGCCCGGAAAGTGCGGGCCTGCCACCTCCCAGCCGCCGCCATCGCGCGCCCGGGCCAGGAAGGCCCCCTTGGTCGTCCCCAGCAGCAGCACTGTATTCCCGCCGGAGACCTCGAACCGCGCCGATGTCTTCATTGCCACATCCTCAGCATCGTCTTCCACGTCCTGGCATCCCTTGCAAGAGCCCCCGGCAAAGGGGCAGGTCGAGAAATCTCCTTGATCAGCAACCCGTTGAAGACTATCGGGAACCGGGGCGGACACAAGACTTGGCAGCTGCGCCCCGCGGCTCCGGGGGTGATGTCGTCTGGCGCATCCCCCGGCTCCCGTGCATCATTCCGCCATGCGCATCTGGACGGGTACCAGCGGCTTCGCCTACAAGGAGTGGAAGGGCCGCTTCTACCCGGAGAAGCTCCCGCAGCGTGCCTTCCTCTCGCACTACGCCGGCGAACTGCCCGCCGTCGAGATCAACAACACCTTCTATCGGCTGCCGAAGGTCGATCTGCTGATGAAGTGGGCCGAGCAGGTCCCCGAGCGCTTCCGTTTCTCGATCAAGGCATCGCGCCGGATCACGCATTTCAAGCGCCTCGGGCTTTCGAGCACCGACGAGACGACGTATCTGGTCGAGACCTGCGCCGCACTCGGACCGCGGCTGGGCGTGATTCTCTTCCAGCTGCCGCCCAAAATGAAGAAGGACGCGGGGCGTCTGGCCGCCTTCCTGGATCTGCTTCCCGACGGCACCCGCGCCGCCTTCGAGTTCCGCAACCCCTCCTGGTTCGACGACGAGGTCCGAACCCTGCTGGCCGACCGCGACTTCGCCCTGGTTTACGCGGACGTCGACGAACCGCTTCCGGGCGTGCCCCCGGACGCACCTCTGGCTTCCGGCACCTGGGGCTACCTGCGCATGCGCCGCCTCGGCTACACCCGCGATGAACTGGAGCGATGGATGGAGCGCGTCCAGGGGCAGGGCTGGGACGACGCGTTCGTCTTCTTCAAGCACGAGGACGAAGCCGCCGGGCCCGCGATGGCGAAGGACTTCCTCTCGCTGGCCGACCCCTCCTCAGGCGGAGCCCGCGATCCGGAGTAACGCATCTCGCCCGCGCGGCGTGAGGCGGTACCTCTGATTCCGCGCTCTCGGCGAGTCGGGACGAGTCATCTCCACGAGGCCGGAGGACATCGCCGGGTGCAGGTAGTTCTTTCGGAACGACGGCCGGTGCGAGAGATGCAACTCGGCCATCAGGGTGATCGCAGCCTTCGGGCCCGTGTTCAGGGACGCCAGCAGGCGCGCCACTTGGTCGCTTACATGGTCGCTTACATGGTCGCTCGACGATGCCGAGCGGAGCGCCGACAGAATCACCCCGAGCATGAACTCGATGAACGCGGTACTCTCACCCGCCTCTGAACTCTGCCGGATCGCCGCGTAATAGCCGCTTTGCCGGGCATGAACCAAGCTTTCGACCGGGATCCCGTCAAAGAGCGCCTTCCAGCGCGTCAGGATCAGCGTCTGCCATAGTCGTCCCAGGCGTCCGTTGCCATCCTCGAAGGGATGAACGAACTCGAACTCGTAGTGGAAGACCGAACTCGTCACCAGAGGATGCTCTTCCGTCGCGCCGATCCAGGCCAGCAGGTCGCCCATGAGTCGGGGAACGCGCCGGGCGGGCGGCCCGATGTGATCGACTTCCCCCTGACCCATCACGGCAATCGGCCCGGAACGGTAGCGCCCCGCGGAGCGCAGCAACCCCGCCATGAGCATCGCGTGGGCCGCGAGCAGGTCGTCCTCGTTGGCCGGGTCCCATCTCGTGTAGCGATCGTAGGCGGCGATGGCGTTACGGGCTTCCTGCAGATCTCGCAGAGGGCCGGCGACCGCCTTCCCATCGAGTATCGTCGAGATCTGTTCTTCGCTCAGCGTGTTGCCCTCGATCGCGAGCGATCCCCGGATCGTGCGGATGCGGTTGATTCGCCGCAGCCGCAGGTCGCGAATCACACCCATGGCCTCCGCGCGCCCGATCGCTTCGCCGATTTCTTCGATGCGCGCAAGGATGGCCGGCGTGATGGCGTAGGGTGGGGAATCGGCCATTCGTCCTCCGCGTTGGCCGTTTGAGAGGTCGACCTGAGTAATCTAGTATTTCCGGGACAGCCGGCGATCTCACGTTCCGCCCACACAAGGGAGATGAAGCCGATGGCCGAGTCACGCAGAACCTTCCTGAAACAGTCCGCGGCCACGGTGGCCGTGGTGTCGTTGCCGAGTTGCGCACCAACCGCGGCGGAGAGTCCGGACGCGCTCGTTCCGGCCACGCTTCGGGCGGTCGGCGAGGCGGTACTGCCGGAAGAGCTGGGCGCGGACGGCCGCGAGCGGGCGGTGGCCGCCTTCGAGCTCTGGTCCGAAGGGCTGGAGCCGGTGGCCGAGATGGCCCATCCCTACCTGGTGCCCGAGACAGTCTTCACGGGGCCGGATCCGCGGCCCGGCTGGGCCGCCCAGCTGAGCGGGCTGGACATCGAGAGCGGCAAGCGCTTCGCGGCGTCGTTCGGCGAAGTCGGGGTGCCTGAGCGGCGACGGATCCTCGAGCCGCACGTGCGCCGGGCCGGTCCCGACTTCGGCCGGCCGGAGAACGCCGCGCACATCGCGGTCGCGCTCGCGGCCCACTTCTTCGCCTCCCCGATCGCGACCGACCTCTGCTACGGACGGGCCATCGCCAAACAGCAGTGCAGGGGCCTCGCGGGAGCCGGAGACGAGCCCGCCCCGCTGCCGGGAGCCGCATCATGAGCCAGGTCATCGAGAGCGACGTCTGCATCATCGGGGGCGGCATCAGCGCGGCCATGGTCGCGGAACGTCTCGCGGAGCGCACCGAGGCGTCCATCACGGTCGTCGAGGCGGGGGGGCGCACCGCTTCTCTGGAAGAGAGAACGGCGACCCGCGCGCGCATGCTCGCGTACGGCGAGAACCCCTACCCGAACGACCACATCCCCGGTCAGACCGGCACGGGCGAGATGTATCAGTCGATGGTCCTGGGGGGCGCCGCGATGCACTGGGGGGGTGCCGTGCCCCGGTATTCGCCGGAGGACTTCCGGGTGCGCTCGCTCTACGGGGTCGGATATGACTGGCCCATCTCGTTCGACGACCTCGAGCCCTATTACCAGGAGGCCGAGGAGCGGATGGGCGTCGCGGGGGAGCAGGGCCCGCCCGAGTACGATCCCCGTTCGAAGCCGTATCCGATGCCGCCCCTGCCGCTCTCCTGGAACCTCGAGCGCATGCGCGAGTGGACGGACGCGGCGGGCATCCCCTTCTGGACCCAGCCGTGGGCGCGCAACACCGAGCCTTGGCAGGGACGCAACGTGTGCCAGCGCTGCGACACCTGCGCGGTCTGCCCGACGGGCGCCAAGTACACCCCGGATTTCGCGTTCGACCGCCTGCTCGCCGCAGCGCGAATCCGGCTTCAAGACCGCACGCTGATTCGCTCGCTGAATCTCGCATCGGGCTCGGACCGCATCGAATCCGCCACGGGATTTCATCAGGACGCCCCCGACCAGCCCCTCGAATTCCGGGCGCGAACCTTCGTGCTGGCCGCCGGCCACAGCTGGAGCTCGCATCTTCTTCTGCTGTCCGCCAACAGCCGCTTCCCCAACGGCCTGGCCAACAGCACGGACAACGTCGGCCGCTACATGACCGGGCACTGGTTCGCCAGCGGCTTCATCGAACTGCCCATGAGGCTCTATCCGGGGATCTTTCCCAACAACAGCCTGCTGTCGCACCGCTTCGCGAGTCCGGGGCCGCTTGACCGCTACCTGCGCCACGACATCCGGCTGTGGGAATCGACGGTGGGCCGCGAAGCCCGGCTGGCGACGGACGACGGGCGGGTCCTCTGGGGCGACGAGGTGATGGCCGACTGGCGTGCGCGCACCCGGTCCACCGCGACCGCGCGCATCCGGTCGTACTACGACGTGATTCCCACCCCGGATAGCCGTCTCACCCTCGACCCGGGCATGCGCAACGCGCACGGGGATCCGATGCCGCGCATCGACTACGCGGCGGGCCAGGCCACCCTCGACCTGGAGCCGCACACCCACGAGACCCTGCTGGGCCGCTTCGACGAGCTCGCGCGCGCGGCGGGCGGGCGCATGATGAGCACGCGGGCGTCACGCCTGTTCGAGCATCCCGGCGGCGGGTGCCGCATGGGCGACGATCCCGCGACCAGCGTGGTCGACCGCTGGGGACGCACCCACGACCACGAGAACCTGTTCGTGGTGGGGGCGCCCACGATCGTCTCCAGCGGCTGCGCCAACGGGACGCTCACCTTCTGTGCGCTGTCGCTGATGGCGGCGGAGGAGATTGCGAAGGGTTAGCCGGGGATTCCCGCCGGAACATTCCCGCGCCCGGGGCCCGCGTGCTCCTCGAGCCAATCCGCGAACCTGCGTTCGGGCCGGCCTTCCCAGGCCCGGCGATGCCAGGCGTCGCTCGCGAGCAGCGAAAAGCCGAGCGTGGCTTCACAGAACACCATCTGTTCACGCGCGCTCTCCACCTTTCCCCAGCTGGTGGCCTCCCGCAGGGTGGACCCGGACAAGGCTCCGTCCCGGCTGTCCGCCACCGTCAGTTGCACGGCGTACCGATGCATCGACACCTCCGCGGGCGCCGCCGCCCCTGTCCCATCCTCCGAAGCCGCCGCCCGCCCCGAGCCGGCATCATCCTCCTGCAGCATCTCCGCGGCCACCACGGTGTCCTGGGCGAAGTTCTTCGGGACCCCTCCGCCGAGCATGAGCAGCCCCGTAGCGCGGGAAGCGAGCTTGATGCGGGCCAGTTCGAGGAAATCCCTCCCCGAGTCCAGCGACACCGATTCGCGCCTCTCGCGCGCGGCCGAGGCCTGGTGGAGTACGATGCCGAACCCGGCGGAGGAGTCGCTGAGGGCGGGCACGAAGATCGGAACCCCCTTCCGGTACGCCGAGAGCACCACGGATTCCGACTCGGGGAAGCGCACATTGAGGAAGCGGCCCATTTCGGCCAGGATCTCACGCGACGAATACGGGCGCGCGTGAAGCCGATCGAAGATGCGCCTCATCGTCCGGTCGCAGACGCGCAATTCCCGCTCGTCGATATACGTGTCGTAGATGCGGTCGATGGCCAGCTCGCGCAGACGCTCATCCGGCACCACCGGATGCTCGGGCGAGCCGGGCGCCATGTAGTGCCTGAAGCCGAGGGCCTCGAAGAAGTCCTGATCCACCATGTTGGCGCCCGTCGACACCACCACGTCCACCATGCCGGAGTCGATCAGCGTCGCCAGCGCCTTCTTGAGCCCGGCGGACACGAGCGATCCGGCGAGCGTGAGGATGACTGTGCACTCCCGGTCGGCGAGCATCTCCGAACAGATGTCCGCCGCGCGAGCCAGGTTGCGGGCCTGGATGGCCGTCGGCCGGAACTGGTCGATGACCGGGCGGGCGTCGAACGCGCGGATGTCGACGTGCTGCACCGGGTGGCAAAGAAGATCGCGTCTGGCAGGATCGGTCACAAAGCCTCCACATGCGGAAAGCGGTTGAACGGACCGGTAATCTGCCGGAATCGGCGGCATTCCTCCATTCCCGGTACCGCTGGGGGTGTGCGAGATTTGTCCGGGGCACTCCTCGCCCGCGGCCAGCGCCGGCAGGGGTTGACGATTCCGCAGAACTGCATATCATGTGCATATCACTGCTAGTATGCCATTCTGTCATGTGACGTCTGCCAAAATGTCAGACCGACGACAGATTCCCCTGCGACCCTCTGCCAGAATGTCAGACCGACGAACAGCCCCTGCGCAGCGCCGGGTGGTGATCGCGCGAATCCTGGAGAACCGCGAAGTCGCCAGCCAGGAAGAGCTCGTGCGCCTGCTGGGAGAACGCGGGATCGTCGTGACCCAATCCTGCATCAGCCGGGACCTGGCCCGGCTGGGAGCGATGAAGGGCGCGGGCGGCTACAGCCTCAGGCCTCTCAACCTCTCGGAGGAGGACCGCCGCACGCTCTCCAGCTACGCGCGGGCCGTGCACGCCGCAGGTCCGAACCTCACCGTGGTGCGCACCGCGACCGGGGCCGCCCAGCGCATCGCGCTCTTCCTGGACCGGATGGGCTGGAAGGAGGTCCTGGCGACACTGTCGGGCGACGACACCATCTTCATCGCAACCCGAAACCGCAGCGAGCAGCGTGCCCTGGTGGGCCGGCTGCGCCGCGAAGCCGGCCTGACGGGCTCACGGAACGAGGGCAATGCGTAGCATCGTCATCGACAAGCTGGCGTCCGTGGCCTCGGACCTGGGTGCCGACCGCGAGATCCGCGTCGGCGACCGCATTCCCAGCGAGGAGGGCGTGATGGTGGCGGTCGAGGTGCTGAACGAGAAGTCCTCCTACAACCAGCTGGAGCTGGCCAGCGGACGCATGGCGCGCGTGCGCCGCGGGGATGTCGTCGTGGGCGCGCTGGGCCACCGCAAGGCGCTGTTCGGCTACTCCGGCCACGTGCCCGCAACCACGCGCCCGGGCGACACGGTGCAGATACTGAACATGGGCGGCGTGCTGGGAATATGCGACGCCGTCAACGCCTCCCTGGGACAGCCCTTCGATGCGCGTGTGCTCGGGGTGGTCCTCGAGTTCCCCTATCTCGGCGAACGCGTCGGCGTCCCGGCCCGGGTGGGCGGCGACCCACTCGACACAGGGGCACGACTGGAACTGGAAGGAGTTCCCGTGGTGGCCCTCGCCGGCACCTGCATGAACTCCGGCAAGACGGCGGCGGCATGCGCGGTGATCGGGCGCCTCCGGCACAGGGGTCATGTGGTCGACGCCTTCAAGGCGACCGGCGTCTCGCTGCGGCGCGACATCCTGGCGATGGAGGACGCGGGTGCGCGCAACACGTCCATCTTCACCGACTTCGGCGTCGTCAGCACCGGGCCCGGCAATGCGCCGCAACTGGCGCGGACGATGCTGCGCCGCCTGGCGGCCGAGTGTCCCGACGCGATCGTCTTCGAGCTGGGGGACGGAATCCTGGGGGCATACGGCGTGGAGGCCATCCTGCGGGACGACGCGGTGCGCGCAAACATCTCGTGCCTGGTGCTGTGCGCGTCCGACCCGGTCGCTGCCTGGGGAGGAGCGAGGCTGCTCGAAGAGGAGTTCGGGATGTCCCCTGCTTTCATCACGGGGCCCGCGACCGACAACCAGGTCGGGCTCGACATCATCCGGGAAAGAACCGGGCTGGAAGGGGTGAACGCGGTCACGCACGGCGCCCGCCTCGGAGACGCCGTAGCCGCCCGCATCGGGCTGGGGGCCCATGCCTGAATCGATTCCCGCCATTGTACTGGGCGGATCCGGGTACGTGGGCGGCGAGCTGCTTCGCCTTCTCGCGTCCCACCCCTGCATGCAGCCGGCCGCGGTCGTGTCGCGAAGCCGGAGGCACGAGGCGGTGGACGCGGTCTTCCCGAACCTGCGTGGTGTGTGGCCGGACCTGCGCTTCACCGGCATCGGCGACCTGCCCGACACGCTCGGTGACCGCTGCGCCATCTTCTCGACGGCCGCCCACGGAGCCAGCGCCCAACTGGTCGACCGGGCCCTCGCCGCCTGTGGGGAGCGGCAGTGCGTCCCGAGCGTGGTCGACGTATCCGCGGATTTTCGCTTTCGCGACCCCCAGGCCTACGAAGCCGTGTACGGGATCGAGCACGGCGCCCCGGATCGCATGCCGATGTTCCGGAGCCTGCTGCCGGAGCACGCCACCCAGCGCAAGCCCCGCCACGTCGGCCATCCCGGGTGCTTTGCGACCGGGATGCTGCTCGCCGCCATGCCGCTGATGCGCCCCCAGGCCAGGGGCCGCCCGGCCGGACGTAGCCGCAGCGCGCTCGTCGATCCCCGCCTGATGGTCAGCGCGGTGACGGGGAGTACCGGGGCGGGCCGCGCTCCCAGGCCCACCACTCACCACCCGACCCGGCACGCCAACATGTTCGCGTACAAGCCGCTCGCGCATCGCCATGCGCCGGAAGTGGAAGGGATCCTGCGGGCATCGACCGGCCGGGGCGTACAACTGCACTTCGTTCCGACGTCCGGCCCGTTTGCGCGCGGCATCTACTTGGTGTTGCATGCGCGGCTGCTCGACGGCGTTGACGCGAACCAGGTGCGCGACGCCTACGCCGACCACTATGCGAAGGCGCCCTTCGTGCACCTGGTCGATGCGCCGCCGAGGCTGAAGGACGTGGTAGGCAGCAATCACGCCCATCTGGCCACGGCGGTGAACCGGGGCACGCTGGCGGTCACTGTGGCGCTCGACAACCTGGTCAAGGGCGCTGCCGGAGGGGCGATCCAATGGATGAATGTGCTGCACGGGCTTCCCGAAGCCACCGGGCTGACCACCCCGGGAGCGGCGTGGCTGTGAACGCGTGGCCCACCGTGTGCGTCTCGGGCTCCAGCGGGCCGCGCCGGGCGACGAGATGAACGCACCGGCTCCGACCCTCGTTCCGGACGCGCGCCAGGCTGAAGCGCGGCATCTGGCCCAGGTGTACGGCCAGTTGCCTTTGGAGCCGGTATCGGGCCGGGGCGCCTATCTCCAGTGTGCCGACGGGCGCCGGCTTCTCGATCTCTACGGCGGGCACGCGGTGTGCGCCCTCGGCTACGGTCACCCGCGGGTCCTTGAGGCCGTCCGCAGACAGGCGGGCGAACTGATGTTCACCAGCAATGTGAACGCGCTAAGGGTGCGGGCGCGGGCCGCCGACAAGCTGGCCGAGTTTGCGCCGGACGACCTGGACTGTGTCTTCTTCGCCAATTCGGGATCGGAGGCCAACGAGAACGCCCTCAGGCTGGCCTGCAGATTGACCGGCCGCAGGCGCGTAGTCGCGCTGGAACACGGATTCCACGGCCGCTCGGCCGCCGCCGCCGCCGTGACCTGGCGGGCCCGCGAGCGCTGGTACGGCTTCCCGGACACCCCGTTCGACGTGACGTTCGTCCCGCGCGACAACGCGGCCGGGGCAGCCGCCGCCATTGACGACAAGACCGCAGCCATCATCGTCGAGCCCATCCAGGGCATCGCGGGCGCGTACGTGCTCCAATCAGACTATGTGCGTGCCTTGCGCGCGGCCTGCGACCAGCATTGCGCCCTCCTGATCGCGGACGAGGTGCAATGCGGCATGGGACGGAGCGGGAAGCCCTTCGCGATCGAGCACACCGGCGTGGTGCCGGACATGCTGACCACCGCAAAGGCGCTCGGCGCGGGGTTCCCCTGCAGCGCGCTGATCATGTCACGAGCTCTGGGCGATCAGCTGCGAATCGGGGACATGGGCAGCACCTTCGGGGGCGGTCCGCTCGCGTGTGCGGTCATCGAAGCGGTGCTGGACACCATCCGCGAGGAGGGGCTTGTGCAGCAGGCGGCGATGCGCGAGAAGGAGATACGCGCCAGTTGTGTTAGGGGGCCTGTGCTCGGGATTCGCGGCCGCGGCATGCTGCTCGGACTCGAGTGCAGGCCAGGCGCGCGCGAAGTCCGCGATGCGCTCCTGCGCCGGGACATCCTCACCGGAACCAGTTCGGATGCGTCCTGGCTGCGCGTCATGCCTCCGCTCACGCTGCGGGCGTCGGAGGCGGCGCAGTTCGCCGAGGCCCTGGGCGCCATCGGGCAGGACGGAACGTGAAGCGCTCACGCGCCGCCGACCGGGGATTTGCCGGCCTGCGCGCGGCCGCGCCCTACGTGCGCCTCTTCCGCGAGCGCATCTTCGTCCTCAAGGTGGGCGGCGAGGTTCTGCAGGGCGCCGGGCGCATCGATGGTCTGATGGAGCAGGTGGGCATCCTCAACTCCCTGGGGATCCGCCTGGTTCTCGTGCACGGCGGCGGGCCCCAATCCACCGAACTCGCGCGCCGCCTCGGCCACGAGGCCCGAATGGTGGCGGGTCGCCGGGTCACGCGTTCCGAGGATCTGCGCGTCGCCGCCCAGGTGCTGAGCGGCGAGGTCAACACGGCGCTGCTGGGCGCCTGCCGGAAGGAAGGGTTTCGCGCCGTCGGCATCTCGGGAGTGGACGCCGGTCTGGTGACAGCCACGCGCCGTCCCCCCGTGCACATGGAGGGGGAGGGCCCGGATCCCGTGGACTTCGGATTCGTGGGAGACATCGAGTCCGTCGACCCTTCGTCGCTGCACGTCTTCCTGGACCAGGGATGGGTGCCGGTGGTGAGCCCCCTTTCCGCGGACATGGAGGGCCGGCTGCTCAACATCAACGCCGACACCGTGGCGAGCGCGCTCGCGCAGGCGCTCGAGGCCACGAAGCTCGTTTTCACCATGTCGGCGCCCGGCATCCTCCGCGACCTTGAGGATCCGGCGACACTCATCTCCTACCTGGACCTGGCGAAGCTCCGCGAATTGCGTGAGCAGGGCGTGCTCGCCCAGGGCATGCTGGCCAAGGCAGCGGCCATCGAAAGCGCCATCGAAGGCGGCGTCCCGCGCGTGCATCTCATCTCTGGAAGCGCGCGCGACAGTCTGCTGCGCGAGATCTTCACCAACGAGGGCTCGGGCACCCTCGTCGTGCGCAGCGTCGGAACGCTGTCGAGCGACGAGCAGCAGGCGGGGGAGGGCTAGGTTTCTCCGGCGGCGAGACGGTGCACGCAGACACGGGGTGCCGGACCGTGCCGGCTTGCCAGGAGCGGCCGTTCAGCGGAGCCTGACTTCCCAAGGACAACGTTGCGGTGTTACACTTATTTCGGTTTTTCTTCGGTTAAATGAAGGAGGCCAAATGGCAACAGGCACCGGAATCGAATGGACGGACGCGACCTGGAATCCGGTCACGGGGTGCACGCGCGTATCGAAAGGCTGCGACAACTGCTACGCGGCGACTCTGGCGGGCAGACTGCTACGCGACGCCTATCTGGCACGGACGCCGGTAGTCGATTCGGATATCACGCGCGCAGACCCGTTTGCGGTTCGCATATGGCCGGAGCGACTCGGCCAGCCGGAGAAATGGCGCGAGCCGCGAATGATCTTCGTCAACAGCATGAGCGACTTGTTCCATGCTGATGTGCCGGTCCGTTTTGTACGGAGCATCTTTCAGACCATGCTCCGCACCAAATGGCACACCTACCAGGTTCTCACCAAGCGTCCCAGCCGCGCCTTGCGCTTCTGGAGGCAGAACCGGGACCTGTTCGATGGCGAGCCGTTTCCCGGGCATATCTGGCTGGGAGCCTCGGTCGAGGATCAGTCGGTGGCCTACCGGGTCCGCCATCTGCGCAGCGTTCCCGCGATGGTTCGGTTTCTTTCCTGTGAACCACTCCTCGGTCCATTGCGGCTTGACTTGACCGGCATTCACTGGCTGATCGCCGGCGGCGAGAGTGGTCCGGTGCGTCGGCCGATGAAGGCCGAGTGGATCATCGAACTCCGCAATCAGAGCCAGGCTGCAAACGTACCATTCTTCTTCAAGCAATGGGGCGGACGGACGCCCAAGGCAGGTGGCCGGGAGCTCGAAGGCAGGTTGTGGGATGAGATGCCCAAGGCGGCAGCTGGCTGATGGGCGGAAGCGAGGTGGAAACAGCCCATTTGGGCGAATTGGAAGATGACGGCCTCTACACTCCGTCCATTAAGGAGCACTCGCTCCGCAAGATCAGGCTGCACAACCACTATGTCTCCGTCTTCAGTACGGCGATGAAGGACAAGTGGCCTCAGCGCGCCTACCTGGGGTTGTATTCGGGCTCGGGTCGGGCAAGGGTGGCTGGAACAGGTGAAATCGTCGCGACGTCGGCGATGTCGGCTGTGCAGGTACGTTACCCCTTCACCAAGTACATCTTCGTAGACAACAATGCTCACTGCATTGCGGCGCTGAAGGCTCGCATCAACGCTCTTGGAGGCGACCATGACGTGAGCTTCATCAACGAGGATGTCTCTGCAGCGGTTCCCGCAATCATCAGGAGAATGCCTCCGTACAACAGCGCGAGAGGCCTGTTGTCGTTCTGCTTTGTCGATCCGTTCTCCGCAAAGTTGAATTTTGATGTTTTTCGGGCTCTGGGTAGCAGGTACAGGATGGATTTCCTTGTCCTCTTGATGCTCGGTCGCGACCTGCGAACAAACTTCAAGCGGTACCTCCAAGATGAATCCGACACTCGCATCGCCGACCTGATTGCCGACGAGGAATGGCGGAATGAGTGGGCGGACAGAAGGCTTCAGCCCGCGGACTTGATCCGTTTCGTGCTTGAGAAGTTTGGCCAGCGCATGACCGAACTCGGCTATCAGGAAACGACGCTTGACGAGGCACATGCAATCCGGCTAGACCACGGAAACGTCCTGCAATACCACCTCGTGGCGTACAGCAAGCATCCTCTGGGCCTCAAGTTCTGGCGAGATGCTCGCGCCGCCGGCGATCCTCAACTGGGGTTTGGGTTTTGAGGTCCCACGGTTAGAAGGCGGAACGCGTTCCAGGAAGAGTGAGGGTCTGCCTAACCCCCCGGCCCCTCGAACATCCCTTCCGGCACCTCCAGCGACGCTTCCATGTTCTCGAAGTTCACCTGCGAGTAGCCGGTCGAGTCCGGGCGCCCCGCGGAGAGCAGGAGCGGGCCGAACTGGTTCCATTCCGTCCAGGCCAGCGTGAAGGCGGGTTCGGGGTCGCTGGCGTTGCGCCAGTGCTGCCAGTAGGCCATCAGGCCCGTTTCGGGGTCTACCCAGCCGCGGTACCTGTTCTGGGGGGTGCGCCCGACGCCCTCGAAGGTGAGTTCCACCACTTCATAGGGCCGGCCGTCCATCCCCATTTCGCCCAGATAGACGGTGTTGACCCCGGGATCGGCCCATTTGTAGGGCATCAGCAGCCAGTAGGTGTCGTTGATGAAGCTCCCATGGGCGCGATCCGCCAGGGAGTCGGACACGGCGGGGTCGGTGACGACTTCACCATCGAGCCAGATGCGCTCGCCCTCGGTGGGGTTGTTGGTGTCGATGACGGCCACGATCTTCTGTTCGCCCGAGGCGCCGACCATGCGGTACATCCCGCCCCAGACGTCCCACCGGTGCGCACGCCGGTCGAGCACCGGGCCGCCGCGATCCACGACCCGGTCGAAGGCGATGTAGCGCACCCGTTCCCATCCGCGGTCCGGCGCCATCTCCTCCATCATGCGCGCGTAGATGCGCTGGAGATCGGGATCCTCGAAGTACGTTCGGGGCCCGCCGTCCGCCGGAGAGCATGCCGATGTCCAGAGAGCTGCGGCGACAAGGACAGCGGGAACACGACGAATGACCTGGAATGAGATGACACGCATGGGCTCCTCCATGTACTGATGGGCAGACACCGAAATACTAGACGTGGGCGACTCTCCCTGCCAGCGCCGGGATGCGGCCGACTCGCGCTACTCTTCCGGCGAATACAGCGCCGTGGTCAGGTAGCGCGCGCCATCGTCGGGCGAGATGGCGGCAACGCGATGACCGGGCCCGATTTCCCGCGCGATCTGGAGTGCGGCATACACGATGCCGCCGCTGCTCATCCCCAGGAAGAGGCCTTCCTCGCGGGCGAGACGCCGGCCCAATGGGAACGCGTCCTCCTCGTAGACCGTCATCACGCGGTCAAGCACCGTCCGATCCAGATTCTCCGGGATGAAGCCCGGCCCCATTCCCTGGAACTGGTGCTGCCCGCGTTCGCCCCCCGAAATGACCGGCGAGCGCGCCGGTTCGACCGCCACTACCTGGATGCGCGGGTCCATCTCCTTCAGGAACCGCCCGGCCCCGCTGATGGTACCGCCGGTCCCCGATCCGTACACAAACACATCGATGCGCCCCTTCATGTCGGACCACAGTTCCGGCCCGGTGGTCTCGTAGTGGATGCGCGGATTGGCGGGATTGGAGAACTGGTCCGGGTAGAAAGCGCCGGTCTCCGATGCGATGCGCTCGGCTTCCTCGCGCGCGGCCAGCATGCGCCGCTCCGGGTCGGTGAGCACGAAATCGGCTCCGTATGCCGACAGGGTCCGCTTGCGCTCTGCGCTCATCGACGAGGGCATGCAGAGGATGAGCCCGTATCCGCGCCAGGCCGCGATCTGCGCCAAGCCGATGCCGGTATTCCCGGAGGTGGGTTCGACGATGGTGCCTCCGGGTTTGAGAAGCCCCCGCGCCTCGGCGTCGTCGACCATGGCCCGCGCGGTCCGGTCCTTGATCGAGCCCGCGGGATTCATGCCCTCCAGCTTGAGCCACACCTCCGCCATGGCCGGCTCCACGACGCGCGCGAGGCGCAGCGTCGGCGTCCGTCCGAGCAGTGCATCGATCATGGTGGCTGCCCGGGGTACCTACCCGGACGCCGCGCTGTCCAGATCCGGGTATTGCCTGTGGTGGTCGGTGGCGTCCTGATACGCGCGCGCCACGGTCAACAGCTCCGTCTCGCGGAAGGGTTGGGCACAGAAGGTCATGCTCGTCGGGAGCCCGGCATCATTGAAGCCGTTGGGCACCGCAAGGGCCGGATGGGTCGCGTAGTTGGTCATGCTGCTCGCGTTGCGGCCGTGGCTGTAGGGCGGCGGCTCGTCGGACGACTGGCCGGGCGGGCGGCGCGGCCCCCGCGGGATGAGATAGACATCCACGCCCGAAGTCGCCTCCGCGAGCTGCATCATCATCATGGTGCGCGCGCGCTGCGACTGGAGGTACTCGACCGCCGGAATCACCCTGGCGGAGCGCAAACCGTCGGCGCGCGTCTGGCGGCCCAGCAGTTCCGCTCTGCCGGAGCGGAGCAACTCGTCGAAGAAGACGGCCATCTCCACGCTGTGCGCGGTGACGTTGATCGACCATTCGGGGATGTGAATGGGCGTCAGCATGAAACCGAGGGACTCGAGCTCCTCGAGGGTGCGCTGGTGGGCACCGCGATAGTCGGCCTCTTCGATCTCCTCGAACGCCCCCTCCAGGTACCCGACCCGCAGCCGGGTGGCCGCGCGGGTGCCGTCCCAGTTGAAGGGGAGGTCCTGCACGCTCAGGTCGAGGCCGTCGGGACGCGAGATCGCCCGCATCACCAGCGCGCAGTCTTCGGCGGAGCGGCACATCGGGCCCAGTCGATCCTGGGTCCAGGAGAGCGCCATCACCCCGTACCGGCTGATCCGGCCCAGCGTCGGACGAAGCCCGGTGAGGCCGCAGCGCGACGAGGGTCCCAGGATGGAGCCGCTGGTCTCGGTTCCGATCGAGAAGCCGACAAGCCCGGCCGCCGTAGCGGACCCCGGACCCGCCGAAGAACCACCGGAGCCCGTCGACGGGTCCCACGGGTTCATCGTCTGGCCCCCGAACCACTGGTCTCCTCCGGCCAGCTCGCCGGTGGTCAGCTTGGCGACCAGCACCGCGCCCGCGTCACGCAGCATCTCGATGATCGACGCGTCCATGTCGATGACCTGGTCCTGGTAGGCGGGTGAGCCCCAGGTGGTCTTGTAGCCGCGGGTCGCGATGATGTCCTTTGCGCCCCACGGGATTCCGTGCAGCGGCCCCCGGTACCGTCCGGCGGCGATCTCACGGTCGGCCGCGCGCGCCTGGGCCAACGCCAGCTCGTCGGTGAGGGTGACCACGCAGTTGAGCAGCGGGTTGTAGCGCTCCAGGCGCTGCAGGTACATCTCGGTCAGCTCGACCGAACTCACCTGGCGGGTGCGAACGAGCTCGGCCAGCTCCCGCACGGTCCAGAATGCGACGTCCTCGAGGTTCGAGGGCCGCTCGATCCGCGGCAGGTCGCTCATCCTGAACGGCGTGACCGACCGATCCACCTGCATGCCCGGGACCAGCGGGTTGAAGTGGAAGGGCGGCGAGATGTCGTTCGGGATCTTCAGTTCATGAAGTTCCTGATAGTCGCTCAGGCGGTCGTTCACCGACTCGAGCATGCGTTCGCGCTCCTCCTCGCTGAAGTCCAGGCCCGAAATCGCCAGCGCGTCGCCCAGCATCTCGGCGGTGACTTCCCGGGCGCCGGCCTCCTGCATTCTGGCCCACAGCACGCCAGGGAGCAGGGTGGCGCCAAGCCCGGTTCCGGCGAAATGGGCCATGAAACGTCGTCGGGTGGAATTGGAGTCGAGCATCGGGACAACCTCCGGTCCTGCGGTCTGACGGTGGGCACCCGTGAAAATGGGGACCATGGGCCGACGGGGCCAACCGCGGCGCCCCCGGTCGGCGTCGGGCTATTTCGGCTGCGGCGACTCCTCTTCCAGCGCGATCACCAGGCCGCTGCGGATCTTGGGCTGAAACCAGGTCGACTTGGGCGGCATGATGCGATTCTGGCGACACACCGCCGCGAATTGGCGAAGGGTGACGGGCGCGAGCGTGACCGCGTAGCGGTACTCGCCACTGTCCACGCCTGCCTGCAGGAAGTCGAGGTCGCGGTCCCCTCCCACGAAGTTGAGCCTGTGATCGCCCGGTTCGGCGATGCCGAGGACGGCTTCGAAGAAGTTGCGCTGGACGATGTCGGCGTCGATGCACTCGACCGCGTTGCGCTCGTCGTAGCTCCCGGGAAGCGGGCGCAGGCGGTACCAGGCGCGTCCAGCATGGAGACCGATCTGGTGCGTTCGGGCGGGCTGATGCGCTCCCGGGACCTCCTCGATCGCGAAGCGTTCGCGGAGACCCGCGAGCACTACCTCGTCGGCCAGGCCGACATCGCGTACGAGGCGGTTGTAGGGCGCCAGCGACATGCGCTCCAGCGGGAAGAAGACGCACAGGAAGTGCTCGCGGTCGAGCATCGCGGCGGCCGCGCTCCGATGGTTGCCGTCGGCGACGTAGGCCTCCGGCTCGGCGGCCGCGAGCGCGATTAGGCGCGCCTGGATGGAGGAGTCGTCGATCAGCCAGATGTCATGGCGGCAGCCGCGGTCGTCGTCGGCTCCGTGGTCGGGCGCGCGATCCGACGCAATTCGCTCGAGGGCGCCGGCGAACGCCCCCGATTTGTCCGGAACGGCGCAGTTGACCGTACCGATGAACGCGGAGGTGGCCTCGATGAGTTGAGCCCGCCCGCGTGCCTTCGGTTCGCGGACGCCCTCGTTGCGGATGATGGGGGCGGCAGGACTGGCGTCGGTCCGGATCTCGTCGATGCGCGCCATGCCGCCGAGGCCGATCTGGTCGATGCCGGGACGGGCGGGGTCGTCGATGCGGTAGACGTAGAGCAGATCGTGCGCTACGCGTACGCTGTCGCTGTCGATGAGCGCCCGCATGTTGGCGGCGGCGCGCGCGAGCGCGGGAGGAGAGTCGGCGGCGACTTCGTCCTCCGCACCGGGATCGCAGTGCGGCATGGTCACGCGGAGCACACTCTCGGGAGCCCGCCGGATCAGCGCCCGCACTTCCTGGTCGCTCTGGAACTCGTCGTAGTTGGGGGCGCTGACGCGGCCTGCCGCGTCGTTGTCGACGGGCACGAGCGCGCGGCGGATTGGGCGGATGGTGATCACGGGCCGGGGGCGCGGGGATAGTGGATTCGGCGGAGCGGTCGGAAGATCGCCTGGGGAGGACCGGGCGGCAATCAGGCGGGATGGGCGCGTCATGGTAGGCTCATGGTACACCCGCCGAAGAATGGCCGGGCTTCCCATCCCGCGATCCCGGTTGGAGATTGTCCACCATGCGGTATGTCTCGTTCGTCAGCCCGGGCGTGGTCGCCACGTTGCTGCTCCTGTGCGCCGGCCCCGGGTGGTCGCAGGAGACCGGCGGCTTCGCTCCCGGGGGCGGGCTGACCGACGTACCCGGCATCCGGGTGGGTCACCACACTCTTGCGGAGCGTCCTACCGGGTGCACGGTGGTGCTGGCGCCGGAAGGCACGGTAGGGGGCGTGGATGTGCGGGGAGGGGCGCCCGGCACGCGCGAGACCGACCTGCTCGACCCGGTCAACACCGTCGAGATCGTGAACGCGGTCGTGCTCGCCGGCGGCAGCGCCTTCGGGCTGGATGCCGCCAGCGGGGTGGTGCGCTACCTGGAGGAGCAGGGGGTGGGGTACCCGGTCGGCCCGGTCGTGCGCGTACCGATCGTGAGCGCGGCGATCCTGTACGATCTGGGCGTGGGCGGCGACTGGACCGTGCGTCCCGGACCCGAGTGCGGGTACCAGGCCGCGGTCGGTGCGACCGGGGGCCCGGTGGGATCGGGGAGCGTCGGCGCGGGCGCGGGCGCTACCGTCGGCAAGCTGGCGGGGATGGGCCGCGCGATGAAAGGCGGGGTCGGCAGCGCCTCCATCACGCTGCCCGGCGGGCTGGTGGTGGCCGCCCTGGTGGCGGTCAACGCCGTGGGCGACGTGATCGACCCCGCGACCGGCCGGGTGGTCGCGGGCGTGCGCAGCGACGACGGGACCACCCTGGCGGACGCCCGCGTCCTCCTGCGCGCAGGGGGTCCATCGGGCGGGTCCGCCGGCCGGAACACGACCATCGGGGTGGTCGCCACCAACGCGCGCCTCACCAAGGCGGAAGCCAGCCGGGTAGCCCTGATGGCCCAGGACGGGTACGCCCGCGCCATCTACCCGGCGCACACCCCCGGCGACGGCGACACCACCTTCTCGCTCGCCACGGGCGCCCTCGCCGACAGCGCGCGGGCGAGCGTCGGACAGGTGGGCGCGCTTGCGGCCGACGTGGTTGCGGCGGCGATCCTGGACGCCGTCCGCAGCGCGACCCCTCTCCCCGGCCTCCCCGCCGCCGCCGACCTGCAGCCCCCGCCG
The DNA here is from genome assembly GCA_022823365.1 of Gemmatimonadota bacterium. Classification (GTDB taxonomy): domain Bacteria; phylum Gemmatimonadota; class Gemmatimonadetes; order Longimicrobiales; family Gaopeijiaceae; genus BD2-11. The sequence continues at coordinate 26,171 of JAJDXG010000063.1, read as the reverse complement.
CCCGCCCGGCCCGACCCATCGGAGCATCCCGCCGCCCAGCGACCCACCCCCCACCCGTGAACACCACCCTCCTGCTCCTCCTCGCCTACTCGGCCGGGCTGATCGGTCTCGGGCTCTGGCTGGGACGGCGGGTCTCCAGCGCGGGCGGATTCTTCGTGGCGGGCCGGTCGCTCGGCCCCGGACTGCTGTTCGCCACCGTCCTCGCCGCCAACATCGGCGCGGGCACCACCATCGGCGCCGCCGGGCTGGGCTACCGTGACGGCCTCGCGGGCTGGTGGTGGGTGGGCTCCGCGGGGGTCGGCACGCTGGTCCTCGCGCTCTGGGTCGGGCCGCGCATCTGGGCGGTCGCGCGCGCCCGCGGCCACCTCACCCTGGGCGACTACCTGGACGACCGCTACGGCCCTTCGGTGCGGGCCATCATCGCGGTGCTGCTATGGCTGGGGACGCTCGCGCTGCTGGCCGGCCAGCTCATCGCGATGTCCGATATCTTCACGGTCGTGGCCGGGTGGCCGCGGGGATGGGGGGTAGTGGTGGGCGGCGTAGTCGCCACCACCTACTTCGCCGCCGGCGGGCTCATGGTGGCCGCGTGGGTCAACCTGGTGCAGCTGGTCGTCATGGTCGCCGGGTTCGGCATCGCGCTCCCCTGGGCGATGTCCGCCGCGGGCGGCTGGGAGGCGGTGGTCGCCGCCGCACCCGCCCACGGCATGAACTTCTGGCAGGGCGGCGAATCCGGCTGGATCTACCTCGCCCTGGTGGCGCCCGGCTTCGTCATCTCGCCCGGCCTCATTCAGAAGGCCTACGGCGCGATCGACGCCCGCGCGATCCGCATCGGCCTCGCCGCCACCGCGGTCGCCCTCCTGGTCTTCGCCGCCGTCCCGCCGCTCCTGGGAATGGTCGCGCGCGTCTACGAACCGGCGCTGGCCGACCACGAGTTCGCCCTTCCGCTCGTGCTCACGGTGGGCGTTCCGCTGTGGCTCGGCACCCTCGGCCTCGCCGCCGTCTTTTCGGCGGAGCTGAGCTCCTCGGACGCCATCCTCTTCATGCTCTCGACGTCGCTCTCGCGCGACCTCTACCGCCGCTTCGTCCGCCCCGACGCCTCCGACACCTCCGTCTTGCGCGTGGCCCGCATCGCGGCGCTCACCGGCGGAGCGCTGGGCATCCTCCTGGCAGCCGTGCTCCCCGGGGTCATCGAAGCCCTCACCATCTTCTACGCGCTGCTCGCCGTCAGCCTGTTCGTGCCGGTCCTCGGCGGCCTCTACACGCGCCGCGCCGGCTCACCCGAGGCTCTCGCCGCGATCGCATTCGGGGTGATGCTCTGGGTCGCGGTCCGCACCGGCCTCATCGACAACCTCCCGCCGCTGTTCACCGCCAGCGTCGTCGGCCTGCTCGGCTCCGCCACCGCGTTCGGCGTGGTGATGGGCGGACGGGCGATCCTCCGCCGCGACACGCCGTAGCAGCCGGCTACAGCCCGAACCGGTCCCTCGCCCGCCACAACATCCCGCCGCCCCTCGCAGTCTGGCCGGGGGTGCCGTGCTACAGCCCGAACCTCTGCCCCTCGGTCGCCACCGCGAAACCCAGGCTCGCGATCTCCCGGGCCTCCGCAGAACCCTCATCCAGCGCGGGGTTGGTGTTGTTCAGGTGGATGAACAAGACCTCCGTCTCGTCCCGCGCAACCTCCCGCAGCAGATCCATCGTGTGCGGCACCATGGGATGGGGGATGTCCTCGATGTTGCGCCCCGGAACCTCGCCGGGGCTGTAGAAGGAGCCGTCCAAAAGGGCCACGTCCACGCCGCGCACGATCTCCGCGACATCGCGGTCCCACGCCTCCCAGCTGTCGATGTCCGGGAGATAGAGGAGGGAACGGCCCGGACCCCGGAAGGTCCAGCCGACCGTGTCCGAGAACTCGGGACGATGAGGGATGGGGGTGGCCACGGCGGAAAGGCTGTCGTCGATTTCGTACCAGCGATCGAACTCGACGGGACGCAGATCGAGACGGCCCTCGTCCACGAGCAGGTTCCAGGGGCCGTTGGATGCGAGAAAGCCCGCCATCTCGGGGCTGCAATAGCACGGCGTGGGGGCGATCCCCAGGCCTTCCCGGCCCAAGTGGGCGAGCCCCAGGTAGTGTCCCATGTGTGCGTGAGTCAGGAAGATCCCGTCGAAGGGCCGCCGTTCCCGGGCGCGCGCCCTGAAGCCCGGGTCGTCGATCAGGTCCATCTGCTGGCGGAGATCGGGAGAGGCATCCACCAGGTAGTACCGGCCGGCGTCGGGCTCCACGATGGCCAGCGAGGACACGTAGCGGGGCTGGTCGCGTTCGCGGGCACGGTCGCACCGGGGCGCGTAGCACCCGGTTTGGGGCATGCCGCCATCCTGGGCCACCCCGAGCACCAGCACGTAGGGATCCGCCCGCCGCCACGACGACAAGCCGGGACCGAGGAGGGCGGCCCCAGCCGCCGCACCCAGGAATTCCCGGCGGGAAACGCGCGCCCCGCCTTGCCCACGCGCCGCGCACTCCTGCGCCGCCCAGTGCGTCGGCGACCCCCGCTCCTGCAACGATCCATCCATTTCACATGCTCCTCTTTTCGCCGCGGCGGTCCCGGATGACCCTGTGAGCGCCCCCTGTTGGCGACCGGCTGTCGAGCCGCAGTTTGGATTGTCGGGAATCCGCCACGCAACCCCGGGAGCAGGCAAAGACCGCGATGGCGCACGAGATCGAACGCAAGTTTCTGGTGCGGTCCGATGCATGGAGAGCCGCCGCATCGAGGTCCGGCGTGACCGGGGTCCGCATCCGGCAGGGCTACCTGTCCACCTCCAGCACCCGCTCGGTGCGCGTGCGCACGGCCGGCGAACGGGCCACGCTGAACGTGAAGGGCAACAAGGTCGGCCCGCGCGCCTCCGAGTTCGAGTACTCGATTCCGCTCGCGGACGCGATTCAGATGCTGGGCGAACTATGCCGGCGCCCGTTCATCGAAAAGACCCGCTACGACATCCCCGGGCCCGACGGGCACATCTGGGAAGTCGACGAGTTCCACGCCGAGAACGCCGGCCTGGTGGTCGCCGAGATCGAGTTGTCCCATGAGGACCAGGCATTCGCCCATCCCCAATGGCTGGGTGAGGAGGTCACCGACGATCCGCGCTACCTGAACACCAATCTGGTGGAGAGCCCCTTCACCACCTGGGACCGGGATTAGGGGTCGGCGGAACCAGCACGCGCGACGCGTCTCCACTCTCCGGGCGCGCGCGCGCCCTCATCCACGGAGTGCTCATGTTGCCGGGGTCCCTCCGCAGCGTGTTGCGTTTCCGCAGATGCAACAGATGGTTGCTTTTCCCGTTTTGCAACAAATTGTTGCCTTTCCGATTTGGCAACACTCCGCAGAGGGGTGTGGACGACGATGTGGAGCGCTCGTGGGGTTGGCTCAAGGCCGCATCGCGCCGCCCCGACCTGGCGGCGGATCCACCGCGGGCGGGTCGAGCGCCCGCACCTCCACCCGCGCGGTTCCCCTGTCCGCGATCCCGAGCTTCACCGCCGCGATATAGGAGAGGTCGATGACCCGCCCCTCCACGAACGGCCCGCGGTCGTTCACCCGCACCACCACCCGGTTGCCGGTGTCGAGGTCGGTGACGCGCACGTAGGTGGGAAGCGGGAGCGTCTTGTGCGCCGCCGTCATCGCGTACATGTCGTAGGTCTCGCCCGTGGAGGTCGCCCGCCCGTGGAAGGGGTGGCCGTACCAGGAAGCGACCCCGCGCTGCACGTAGTCCTTGCTCGTCTGCAGCACGCGGTAACGAACGCCGAACTCGTCGTAGAACGCGGGATTGCCCTGACGGGACTTGTACTCCTGCCGCGGCTGCGCGTCGGGGGGGAGAGCGGCCCGCGCCGCGCGCGGCGTGTTCACACGGAAACATCCCGTCGCCCCCAGCAGCGCGAGAAGCAGCGCCAACCGTCCCGGGAACCGGCGCCTGCCGTCGAGGCGCCATATCATCAGTAAATCACCAGCAGACATCATATAATGTCAGTAACCTGGCCGAACCCTCCGTCCTGCACCTCGCACCGGTTCCCCGTCCCCACCAGAGTCGTACGCCCGCACGAACTTCACCCGTGTCCCACCAATCTTACGCCCGCACCAGCTCCACCCGCGTCTGCCCCAGCACCTCCCGCAGCCCCCGCAAAGTCCCGGGCCCCGGATCCACCCTCAGCGTCCTGGAGCGCAACCGCCGGTCGCGCTCCCCATTGCCCGGTCGCCATAGCACTTCCACCGGGGCGTCTCCCGGATGTTCCCCCAGCATCTTCTTCGCCCTGGCGAAGGCGTCTTCCGGGACTTCGGCCTTCCCATCCAGCGCAATGCACAGCGCCAGCCGCCCGGACGTGAGGACGTCTTTCAGAACCTCCACCTCGTCGAGGAAGATCGGCGGGTCATCCTCGTCGCGCTCCCTGCCCGACACCTTGCCCCGTATGAGCACCACCGCATCCTGCTGCAGGGTCTCCCTGCCGGCCGCCCAGGCGTCCCGGAAGGCGAGCACCTGCGCGGTGCCGTGGAAATCCTCGATGGTGATCCGCCCCCACTCCGAGCTGTCCCTGCGCGAGATCTGCCGCTGCACCTGGGTCACGACGCAGGGTATCTCTACGAAGGCGTTCGCGTGCCGGCCCAGCGTCGAGGTGTTCACCGCCCGGAAGACGTGCACGGCATCGCTGAAGCGGTCCAGCGGATGGCCGGAGATGAAGAAGCCCAGCGCCTCCTTCTCCTGGGCCAGCCGCTTGCGTTCCGGCCACTCGCGGACGGCGGGAAGCTCCGGCGCCGGATCGTCGACCTCTTCCAGCCCCCCGAAGAGCGACTCCTGGCCGGCCTCCCGATCCGCCTGGCGCGCGTTCACGTCGGCGTAGGCGATGTCCAGTCCGGCCACCAGTTGCGCCCGGTATCCGAAGGCGTCGAGCGCCCCCGCTGCGATCAGCGCCTCGCAGGCCCGCTTGTTGAGCGCGCGCGTGTCGATGCGATCCAGGAAATCGAACAGCGTCTCGAAACGCCCGCCCTCCGCCCGCGCCGCGAGCACCGACTCGACCGCGGCCGCCCCGACCCCGCGCACCGCGCCGAGCCCGAATCGAATCTGGGCGCCCCCCGTAACCGTGAACTTCCACCCCGACTCGTTCACGTCCGGCGGCAGCAGCTCGATGGGCTCTTCGAGTCCCGGAATGGAGCGGTGCAGCTCGCGGCTCTCGAGAATGTACTTCACGACCTGGTCGGTATTCGAAAGCACCGACGAGAGCAGCGCCGCCATGAACTCGGCGGGATAGTGGCACTTGAGCCACGCGGTGTGATAGGAAAGGAGCGAGTATCCGGCGCTGTGCGCGCGGTTGAAGCCGTAGCGCCCGAAGGTCTCGATCTGGTCGGCGAGTTCCCCGGCGACCTGCGGGTCCACCCCCTTGCCCGTGGCGCGCTCCCGGAAGGTCGCCAGTTCGGCGCGAATCAGCTCCGGGATCTTCTTTCCAACCGCCTTGCGCACGACATCGGCCTCGCCCAGCGAATATCCCGCGAGGATATTCACGATGCGCATCACCTGCTCCTGATAGACGATGATGCCGTAGGTGGGCTCGAGCAATTCCTCCAGCTCGGGATGCGGATAGGTAACCTTCTCCTGTCCCAGCTTGCGCCGGATATAGACGTCGGTCATTCCGGAGTCGAGGGGACCGGGACGGATCAGGGCGTTGGTGGCGACCAGGTCCTCGAAGCGGTCGCAGCGCATGGCCCGCAGCTTTCCCGTGGCCAGCGCGGACTCGAACTGGAACACGCCCGACGTGCCCCCGCGCGCGAGCATCTCATAGACACGCGCGTCGTCCAGGGGAACGTCGTCCATGGTCGGATAGACCGCGCCCGTTTCCGGGTGGCGCAGCGCCCCGTACTTCGCCTTCACCAGTTCGACCGCGTCGTGAATGATGGTGAGGGTCCGCAGCCCCAGAAAGTCCATCTTGAGCATGCCCGCGTCGTCCACGCAGTTCATGTCATACTGCGTGACCACGTCCACGTCATCCGCCGGGCCGTCGCGTGATTCTGCTCCCTGTTTCGCCGGCGCCTGGGCCGCGCCGTTTCCGCGCACCCCGCTCCCGCGCGACTGGACGCATACGGGCACATAGTCGGAGAGCGGCCCGGGCGCGATCACCACCCCGGCGGCGTGCACCGACGCGTGCCGGCTCAGTCCCTCCAGCGTGCGCGAATAGTCGAAGAGCTTCCGATAGCGCTCGTCCGTCCGGTAGAGCTCCCTCACGTCGGATATCTTCTCCAGCGCCTGCGCGATGGTCAGCGCCTGGCCCGGCTGATTGGGGATCATCTTCGCGATGCGGTCGGTCTCGCTCGGCTTGAAGCCGAGAGTCCGGCCCACATCCCGCACCACCGCGCGCGACTTCATGGTGCCGAAGGTGATGATCTGTCCCACGGCGTCGCGGCCGTATTTGCGCCGCACATAGTCGATCACCTCGCCTCTGCGCTCGAAGCAGAAGTCGATGTCGATGTCCGGCATCTCCTTGCGCTCCGGATTCAGGAAGCGCTCGAAGAGGAGTCCGAACTCGAGGGGGTCGATATTGGTGATCCAGAGCGAGTAGGCCACCAGCGAACCGGCGGCGGAGCCCCGTCCGGGCCCGACGGGAACGCCGTGTTCGCGGGCCCAGCGCATGAAGTCCCAGGTAATGAGGAAATATCCCGCGTAGCCGGTCTCGGCGATGACCCCGAGTTCATAGTCCAGCCGCTCGCGCACCTCGTCTGAAAGCGGATCGCCGTAGCGCTGCTTCGCCCCCTCGATGCTCAGATGCCGCAGATATCCGTCGCTGTCCGCATGGTCTCCGGGAATGGGAAACTCGGGCAGGAAGTACTTCTTTTCGAAGGAGACGTCGACCTGATCGGCGATCGCGAGTGTATTCTCAAGCACTTCGGGGTGGTCCGGAAAGCGCTCGGCCATCTCGGAGCCCGACTTGAAGTAGAGCCCCTCGTCGTAGCGCATCCGGTTCTCGTCGTCGTGGTCCTTTCCGAGCCCGATGCAGAGGAGGATGTCGTGCGCGCTATGGTCCTCGGCGTGCAGAAAGTGAGCATCATTGCTGGCCACCACGGGCAGCCCGGTCTCTCCGGCGAGCCGGAAGATCTTCTCGTTCACCGCCTCCTGGCCCGGGGTGTCGTGCCCCTGCACCTCCAGGAAGTACCGGTCCCCGAAGACGTTGGCGTGCCACTCCGCCGCCTCGCGCGCCGCCTCCCGGTCGTCGTCGGTCAGCCGGCGCGCCACTTCCCCCGCCATGCACGCGGAGGTGCAGATCAGCCCGCCCGAATGCCGCGCGATCACCTCGCGGTCGATGCGCGGCTTGTAATAGAAGCCCTCCAGATACCCGATGGAGGAGAGCTTGATCAGGTTCTGGTAGCCCTCGCGGTCGCGGGCGAGCAGCACGAGGTGGTAGTACGGCTTCCTGATCTCGCGCCCGCCCACGCGCATCGGCTCCTTGTGGCGCCGATCGCCGGGAGCCACGTACGCCTCCATGCCGATGATGGGCCGGATGCCCTCCTTCTCCGCCGCCTTGCGGAAGGTCCAGGCCCCGAAAAGGCATCCGTGGTCGGTGAGGGCCAGCGCCGGCATCTCGAACTCCTTCGCCTTGCGGACGAGGTCGGTGATGCGGTTGGCGCCGTCGAGAAGCGAGAACTCCGAGTGGCAGTGGAGATGGACGAAGGACAAGGGCGGCTCGGAGCTGGGGTCGGGAGGGAAGGACGCCGGGGCGACGCCGTCGGACACCTAATAGATGCAGGAGAGCGCCCGGCGCGAAAGGGGCTCGGCGGGGGTCGCTTCGCGGATGTCGATGGCGCGCGGCGGCCGGGCCGCACGCGGTCCGCGCGTGCCGCCGGAGCGGTGGATCAGCGCTGTTGAGCCACCGTCTTCGCCAGGTCGAACACCTCGTCCACTTCGAGCGCCTGCATGCACCAGAAGGCGCCGTCGCATGTGGGCCGGTTGCCGCAGGGCGCGCAGGGTTGGAGCTCCAGCGCGATGCGGGCCCGCGCGTGCGGTGCTTCGCGATAGGGGATGTTCGATCCGAAAAGGAGGACCGAGGGCCGGCGGAACGCGACCGAGACGTGCGAAAGGCAGGTGTCCACCCCTAGGAAGAGCCCGGCGCGCCTCACCACGGCCGCCGCTTCGCCGAGGCGCGTGCGGCCGGTCAGGTCGATGATCGGGGGAGGCGAGCCGGCGCCCGTGTCCTTGTCTCCCGCGCGTCCTTCCTCCGGTGCGCCGCTGGCTCGATCCGGTCCCCTGGGCCCCACACCGGCGGCGGCGATGCGCCGCGCGGCTTCGCGATCGGCGGGTCCGCCCAGAATGACGACGGGCAGGCCCAATTCCGCACGGATCCGCCCGGCGATCTCGCCCCAGCGGTCGTCGAACCAGTGCTTCTGGGGCCGGGTGGTGAAGGGAGCGAGCGCCGCGTAACCTCGCTGAAGACCATGGTCGGCGATGAAGCGCGCCGCGAAGGCCTCCTCCCCGTCGCCGAGGACCAGGTGCAGCGCCAGCGCCTCGCTCGAGAGCCCGAGGGCGTCCGCGAAGTACGGGTACTGCAGGCTGGTGCTCCCGGGGGCGGTGCCGTGGCGGGGCACGGTGCCGGTCATCAGCATCCGGCTGCCCTCCTTCGAGCCCAGCCCGATGCGCACGGGGGCGCCCGAGAGCCACGCCACCCATCCGCTGCGCAGGAGTCCCTGCAGATCGAACGCGATATCGAATCCGGGCGCCCGAAGCCTCGCGCGAAGTTCCCGAAACGCACGCCAGAGCGCCCCCCACCGTCCGGCCCGGATCATGCTCTTCCAAGCGGCGCGGTCCCACACGATGATCTCGTCGAGACCCTCGTGATGTTCGATCATGCTGCGGGCGTGGGACTCCACCGCCCACGCTATGTGCGCCTTCGGATAGCGGCGTCTCAGAGCCTCGATTACGGGCGATGCCAGCAGCACGTCGCCGCGCGCGGTGAGGCGCACGAGAAGGATGGCCCGGGGGGCATCCGGGAGCGCAAACTGCGAGGTTCGCCCCGGGCGCTGCAATGCTGGCTCGGGGCGTTGGGATGCTCTCTTGATCGGCATGGCCGGAGGCAGGGACTACCGCCGAACCGCCCGATGGCGAAGATTCGCGTCAGGCGAAGGATGGCGAAGGTCGAACGCAGACGATGGGCAAATGATAACCGGGATCTGAACGAGATGCTCCGCTACGACCTCTTCTACCTGATGGCCGCGCTGCTGGCCAGCCCCGTGGTTGCAGCACGCCTGCTCGCCACCGGGAAGCGGAGGACGGACTGGCGGGGGCGGTTCGGGCATGTGGGGGTGCTCGACGCGCCCTCTTCGCCGACGGAAGCCGTGCCCCCAAGGCCTGAGGACTCGGCGGACCGGTCCGCCGGTCACGCAGTGGGCGAGGTGAGCGGTGCTCCGGCTCGCCGCCGCCCCACCGTCCTGGTCCACGGCGTCAGCGTGGGTGAGGTTGCCGCGACCCGGCAGCTGGTCGACCTCCTGGCCGCCCGCGCCCGCGTGGTCGTGAGCAGCACCACCGATACCGGGGTCGCGCGCGCGCGTAAACTTTATAGTAGCCGGCACGCGGTGGTCCGTTATCCCCTCGACCTCTCCTGGATGGTGCGCCGCTTCCTGGACGCCGTGCGCCCGGACGTTGTGGCCCTCGCCGAACTGGAGGTGTGGCCCAACTTCGTGACCGAGTGCACGAGGCGGGGCATCCCCGTCTGCGTGGTGAACGGCCGGCTGAGCCCGTCCAGCTACCGTGGCTACCGGCGCGCGCGCGCGTGGCTGCGGCCCGTCTTCCGCCAGCTCGCGGCCGTGGCCGCCCAGAGCGAAGCGTACGCCGACCGCTTCATCGACCTGGGTGTCCCCCGCGACCGGGTGCGGGTCACCGACACGATGAAATGGGACACCTCGGGCCGGCCGCCCCGAGGCAGCCGCCTCCCCGACCCCGGCGCCACCGTCCCTCCCCCGGCGGAAGCGCTCGCCACCGCCCTCGGCCTCGACCCCACCCGGCCCCTCATCGTCGCCGGCTCGACGGGGCCGGGCGAAGAGAAGGAGCTGATCGCCACGCGCCCCCCAGCCGCCCAACTGCTCCTGGTGCCCCGAAAGCCGGAGCGGTTCGACGCCGTCGCCGCTCTCCACCCCGCGATCCGCCGCCGAAGCCGCGTCCGGAGCGCCCCCACCGACCTCTTCCTCCTCGACACCATGGGCGAACTTGAGTTGGCGTACACGCTGGCGGATGTCGCCATCGTAGGCCGGAGCTTCGCACCGATGGGCGGGTCCGACCCCATCCCCCCGGTCGCCGCCGGGTGCGCGACCATCATCGGCCCGCACCACGAGAACTTCGCCGACGTGGTCTCGGCGCTCGCGGCGGGCGGCGGCATTACCTTAACGGACACCCCCATGGCTGCCGCGACCCGCCTCCTGGATGATCCGGACGCCCGCCGCCGCATGACCCGCAACGGCCGGCGCGTCATCGAAGAACACCGCGGCGCCTCGGCGCGGACTGTCGACCTGATGTCAGGGCTGCTCCACGCCTGAGGCGACCACGACGCCCCAATCCGCCATTCTTTCGCCCCCGATTCGTCGCAAGCGTTACCCCGACACCACCGACGGACCGCCCTCTTGACACCACTTGAGGCCGTCGTTCCTGGGCCCACGGAACGCGACGCGATGCCCGAGAAACGAAGACATCCACGGAAGCCGAAGCACGACGCTTCCTACAAGCGCATCTTCGCGCTGGAGAGGCTTCCAGCCAGCTTCGTCACGGAGCACCTCGGGCAACGGCACGTCGACTTGCTGTGGAAGATGCAAACCGTCAAGAGGAGATGGCTCTATCTGCTGGTGCTCCTGGAGTTCCAGTCGACGGTGGACTCCCGCATGGCGCTGCGCATGCTCGACTATACGATCCGTGTGCTGCAGGGGCTCGTTCGGGATGAACTCGATCCCGATGGCCGATTCCCACCCGTCCTTCCCCTGGTCATCTACAACGGCCACCGTCGGTGGAACGCTCCAACGGAAGTACGTGACCATTTCGCTCCGGTACCCCGTGAGTTGGTTGGCTACCTGCCCAGACATCGGTATGTTCTTCTTGACCTCAGGGCTCTCGATCCGCTGCTGCTTCCGGTCGAGAACGTGGTCTCGCTGGTAACGATGCTCGAGCAGGCGGACTCGCAGACTCAGCTGGAGCAACTGGGGGCGTCGCTGGCCGACTGGCTGCGACGGGTCGGCGAGACGGAATTGCTCGACAGCTTCGAGGCCTGGATCAGGCAGGTGCTGGAGGAACGAACTGGTCCGCAGGGCAGGCCGGATCTCAACATCGCAACCGAGGAGGATAGCGGAATGTCTTCGGCATTGGCCGAGCGGGTGAGAGAGTGGGGCGACGAGTTCAACCAGCAGTGGCTGGAGAAGGGCATCCGCCAGGGGCGGCGCGAGGGTATCCGGCAGGAGCGTGCTCTGGTTCTCCGGCTGGCCGGTCGGCGGTTCGGCTCGCCCGTTGCGGAGGAGCTCGCTCCACTGCTCGGCGAGCTTTCAGACCACGAACGAATCGCAAGCGTGGCCGACGCCGTTATCGAATGCGAGACCGCCGAAGAGTTCCTCGCGCGGGCGGAAGAAGCCTGACAGACGCCGACGCCGTGGGCCTCAGCGGCCCCTCCACACAACGCCCACCTTCAGACCCGTCTCCCCCGCGTCCAGCACGGTTGGTACCGTAACGCCCACCTCACTGAACTGCGCGGTCCACTGCTCGTCGCAGTAGGGCGTGTGGCTGGCTTCGACGCGCAGCGCGAGCCCCTCCCCCAACCCTTTCTCCAAGCCGAGGCCGAAGGTGAAGGCCTGGTGGTTCAGGTCGCGCGCATCGGTTCCCGAAACGAAATCCGAGGGCCCGCAGCCCGCCGGTAACATGCAGCCGTTGAAGCGATTCGTCAGCTCGACCTGCGCGAGGCGGATGCCCCCGAGCAGAAACACCGTCGCATCCATGGACGCCAACGCGCCCGGACTGCCGCCGATCTCCATGGTCAGGCCGAAGCTTCTCTTCCGCTCGAACGTCCACTGATCCGGCCAGCTCTCGCCAAGCTGATTGCGTCCCGGCGAATCCCCGACCCCGGCCAACTGCCCGTCCACGGCGGCGAAATGGAGCGCGGCGTCCACGCGCGCGCCCATGTGGAACCCGCTCCCGCCCAGCGGCGCCCGATAGCCGAGGAATGCACCCACCCCGCTCCCCCACGTATCGGCGGAACCCTCGTCCATCACCAGCGTCCCGCGCCGCGGCGGAGGAACCAGCGTATTGGGCGCGGTATTGTCGACCGTCTTGCTCAAAGTGGCCTTGACGCGCTCCATCGGGACGAGAACGCCAGCGCGGAACCCTCCGTCCTGAGCCGAAGCCGGCCCTGGAACCAGGAGCGCCGCAAGGAGGAAGAACGCCAGCCCGCCGCCCATCCCGAGACATCGTCGAATCAGCATCGCATCAGCCCCCCGGGGCCATTTGGCTTGCGCGTCGATGATCGTCCCCGCCGGCGGCGTCATCCTCGCATCCCCGCGCCCGGCGGCGTCATCCTCACATCCCCTCGCCCGGCAGCGTCGGCTCGCACTCGAAGGAGTCGAGGATGTACCGGAGCTGCAGCATGTATTCGTACTTGTCCCTGCCCGGAGCATAGAGCCAGGAATCGATGAGGTACAGTCGATCCTGAGCGGGACACGCCTTCCGGCGCGTCAGGAACGGACCGGCCGCCGGCCACGCGCCCGGGGCGCTCTCCCAGATTCCGTTGATCTCGTACGCCGCGTCATCGACGGCCAGGCCCGGCTCGACATCCTCCGTCACCAGTTGCTCGTCCGCGTAGTATTCGCGCGACAGCGCCAGTCGCCAATCGAGCATGTCGCCGTCCGTCGGCGTCCCGGCGATCGGCGAACGCCACGTGACCGCGACTTCGCGAATGAGTTCCGACGGATCGGGATTGTCGTTGCGAAAGATGAAGACCGAATCATCGCGGCTCCATCGATAGATGACCGGCAGCTCCAGCGCAAAGCCGCCCGTGGCCCGCAGCGTGTCCGCGAGCAACGAGTCGAGCCCGGAGACGAACATGCGAGCGTGGACATAGTCGCGGTACTGTCCGTCAAAGAGCGCGAGCAGATCGTCCACATGCGCTTCCGTCTCGTCCGGTCCGCTTCCCGGCGACAGCAGGAGCACCGTCACCAGCTGTCCCAGCGCCCAGACGTCGTACAACTGGAAGATCTCCGGCGGGTCCGGCGGTTCGGGCTGCGGTCGGGCCTCCAGTGCCTCCGCGATCCAGGGATCCTCCGCGCTTCCGATGAGCAGCACCTGCCTGAACTCCCGCAGCAGCCCCCAGTCGGATGCGAGGGGATCCTGATGCGTGATCCTGAAGGTGTGCTCGTCGCGAACGGTGAAGATGGTGGGCTGAAGACCGTCGGTGATCGCGTCGCCCGACGCCTCCCAGAGTTCGGCCGACGCGCCGACGATGATGCTGTTGACCTCACCCCACGCGACGGTCTTGTCGCATCCCGCCAGGGCAAGAGCGCACAGGCTCAGGACGGCCAACCGGTATCGTCCCATCGTTACATCCTCGCGCCCGTCAGGGTCATCGCCGCATCTCGGCGCCCGACTGCCTCATTGTTACATCGCCGCGACCGGCACCTCGGCTTCGCATGCGAAGGAGTCGAGGATGTACTCGAGCTGCAGCATGTACTCGTACTTGTCCTTGCCCGGCGCGTAGAGCCACGAGTCGAGCAGGTACACGCGATCCTGGCCGGGACACACCTTCGTCCGAGTCAGGAACGGCCCCGCGGCCGGCCACGCGTCCGGGGGGCTCTCCCAGATGCCTCGAAGCTCGTACGCATCGTCGCTCAGGTCACGCCCCGGCGCGAGTTCCTCCGTCACCACCTGCTCGTCGGTGTAGTATGCCCGGGTCAACGACAGGCGCCAGTCAAGAATGGCCGAGTCCGCCAGCGGGCCGGCGACCGGCGTGCGCCACGTCACCGCGATTTCCCGGATGAGTTCGGCAGGATCGGGATTGTCGTTGCGGAATATGAAGACCGAATCCTGATAGTCCCATCGATAGACGCGTGGCAGATCGAGCGCGAAGCCGCCCACGGCGCGCAGCGTGTCCGCCAGCAGGGAGTCGCGACCCGATACGAACATGCGCGTGCGCGCGTATGTGCGGTACTGCCCGTCGAAGAGCGCGAGCAGCTCGCCGACGTGCGCCTCCACCTCGGCCGCCCCGCCACCGGGCGAAAGCAGGAGGACGGTCACCAGCTGACCCCGCGCCCAGACGTCGATCAGCTGGATGACCCCGGGCGCGCCGAACGGCTCCGTATTCGTGACATCGCTCTCCTCCATCGCCTCCGCGATCCACGGGTCCTCCACCGTCCCGATCAGCAGCACCTGCTTGAACTCGCGCAGGATCTCCCAGTCGGCCGCCAGCGGGTCCTGCCAGGTGATCTTGAAGGTCCGCTCGTCGCGCACGGTGAAGATGGTGGGTTCGAGCCCCGTCGTGACCGTCTCTCCCACCTCGTCCCAGAGTTCCATCGATGTGCCCACGATGATGCTGTTGACATCGCCGTACGCGCCGGTTTTGTCGCAGCCTGCGAGGGCGAGAACGCTCACGCCCAGCATCGCCAGGCCAGATAGACGCATCATGCCAGTTCACTCCGGATCATGTGGGGGTCATCTCGCTACGATCGGGACGCTGCAAATTCTACGCCGCGGCGGCAAGGGCGGGCAAACCGGCGGTGTCGTCCGACGAGGAATGACGGACGCCCCGCCAGGCGCATTCTCCGTATCGACCGTGCGACGGGGAGTGTGTAGGTTTCGCCACTCCTCAAAACCCACCCGGCCTGCGGTTTCTGCTCGCATGCGCGACAATTTGCCTCGATCAGGAATTTCCCTGGTCGCCCTGCTCCTCGGGGCGGCCGTCTGGATCGTTTCGTGCGAGAGCCCGCTGGCGCCCGAACTGTGCGGGCCCCTCCCCGATCAGACGATCGCGGTGGGCACAACGGTCGATGTCGCCCTGTGCTTCCGCGACCCCAACGGGGAGGCGCTCGACTTCGACGCGTTCAGTTCCGATCCCGACATCGCCACCGTCCAGCTCCGGGGCAGCACGCTGACGATCGCCGCGGTCTCTCCCGGCACCGCGGTCGTGACCGTGGTCGCGACCGATCCGACTGGCCTGGAGGCGAGGCAGACCTTCCAGGTCATCGTCCCGGATCGGCCCCCGACGGCGGTGGGAACGATCGACGACCGCGAGCTGATGGTGGGGGACTCGGCGGTCATCGACGTTGGCGGACACTTCGCCGAGCCCGACGGGCAGCCGCTCCGGTACTCGGCGGCGGCGTCCGACTCGAACCGCGTCGCGGTCTCGGTGAACGGCACGGCCGTAACGGTGGTGGCGGTGGCGAAGGGCACGGTGGTGGTGACGGTCACCGCGACCGACGCCGGCGGCCTGACGGCCACGCAGAGCTTCGAGGTGACGGTGCCCAACCGGCCGCCGGTCGCGGTCGACTCGATCGCGGCCCGCGAGGTCATGGTGGATCATGCGCACACGCTGGACGTGTCACCCTTCTTCAGCGACCCGGACGGCGACACGCTGACCTACGCGGCGGCCGTGTCGGACGAGACGGTCGTCGGAGCGACCGTGGCCGACTCGACCCTCACGCTGACCGGACTCGCCAAGGGCGCCGCGGAGGTGACCGTCACGGCCACCGACGACGAGGGTCTCACGGCCGAGCAGAGCTTCACGGTCACCGTGCCCAACCGGCCGCCGGCCGCGACCGACACGATCCCGTCGCGGATGATCTACAAGAGCGAGGCCGACACCCTCGACCTGGCGGCCTGGTTCGCCGACCCGGACGGCGACCCGCTGACCTGGGCCGCCGAGGCGTCGGACACCGGCGTGGTCGCGCTGGACCTCGCCGCCGGCGAGGGCACGCTGGTCGTCACGCCTCTGGCCACGGGCGAGACGCTGGTCACGGTCACCGCGGCCGACCCCGACGGCCTGACGGCCTCCCAGAGCTTCACGGTCACCGTCCCCAACCGGCCGCCGGTCGCCACCGACACGATCCCGTCGCGGACGCTCTACAAGAGCGAGGCGGACACGGTCGACCTGACGGACCATTTCTCCGACCCGGACGGCGATCCGCTGACGTGGGCGGCCGCCGTGTCCAACGGGGACATCGTCGCGCTCGAAGTCTCGGCGAGCGACGGTACGCTGAACCTTGCCGCCCTTTCCCAGGGAGAGGCCGTGGTCACCGTGACCGCGACCGACCTCGACGGCCTGGCGGCCTCCCAGAGCTTCACGGTCACCGTTCCCAACCGCGCCCCGGTCGCAACGGAGCCCATTCCCGCGCAGACCCTCCACAAACGCGAAACGGCGCCGCTCGACCTCGCCCGCCACTTCAACGACCCCGACGGCGACGCGCTGCAGGTCGAGATCGCGTCGAGCGACAACCTGGTGGCCACGGCGACCGCCAGCGGCACCGCGGTCGCAGTGCGGGCCAGGGTCACGGGCGAGGCCACCCTGACCGTGACCGTCGTCGACCCGGGCGGCCTGTCGGCCCGGCAGAGCTTCGCGGTGACCGTGCTCAACCGGGCGCCGGCCGCAACCACCCCGATCCCCGCGCAGACGCTCCCCCGCGGGCAGCCCCGGAGGTTGGGCATGGCCGCCCACTTCTCCGACCCCGACGGCGACCCGCTCGACTACGCCGCATCGTCGTCGAACACCCGGGTCGTTCGGGTCCGCGTCGACGGGAGCGACCTCGTCCTCACCGCCTCGTCGGCCGGCACGGCCGCCCTCACCATCACCGCAACCGACCCCGACGGCGCCTCGGCCACCCAGTCCGCCAGGGTGACGGTCCCCGCGCCACCGCCGCCACCGCCAGCGTCCGGATTCGACATCCAGCTCGGCTTCGCGTCCGGCGTGAGCGCCGACGTGAAGTCGGCGATGCGTTCCGCCGCGGCGACCTGGGAGGCGATCCTCAGGGACACCGAGCTCCCGGATATCGCGGTCAACGACACCTTCTCCTGCACAGTCGCCGGGACGAAATTCGAAGTTGAGCTCGGAGTCGTGGACGACCTGGTGATCGCCGTTGCCGCGGAAACGGAGGAGCCGGGTGGCACGGTGGCTCTGGCAAGCATCTGCGTGATACGCGTTTCCGACGATTCCCCGGTGTTCGGCGTGATCCGATTCGACAACGCCGACGTGGACCGGGTGGCCCGGGCGGGCAATCTGGTCGAGGTCGCAATGCACGAGATGGCCCATGTTCTGGGGATGGGCGTGGGTCCGAACTGGCACTCCCTGCTCGCGAATCCGTCGGAATCGCTTCCCGACGCCGACACGCACTTCCCCGGGCGGCGGGCCATCGCCGCGTTCAACGCCGCCGGCGGCGCCGGCTACACCGGCGGCAAGGTGCCGGTCGAGAACGGGGGCGATGATGCGCATTGGCGCGAATCGGTCATGGGCGCCGAGAACATGACGCCGCAATTCACGGTGGGAGCGGCGCATCCCGTGAGCGCGATCACCCTTCAGGCGCTGGCGGACCTGGGCTACCGTGTCAACGCCGCTCTGGCCGAGCCGTACAGCGTATCCCCGGCCCCCGCGGCCGCCGCCGCCGAGGATGCCCCGCCCATCGACCTCGGCAACGACGTCTACAGGGGACCGATCCTCCAGATCGACGGCGAAGGCAGCGTAGTCCACGTTGTTCCGGGAGAGTCCGGCGCCCGGCCCGGCACCCTGGGAGCCCCCGCGGCCGCCCCGACCGACTCGACCGTCAGAATCTCCATCGGCAGCCGCCCGAGCCCGCCACCACCATCCCGAGACCCCACATGATGGCCGACCCCACCCGCTTCCAGAACCGCTTCCTGCTCCTGCTGGCGCTCGGGATCTCGCTCCTCTTCCTCGTGATGATCCGCCAGTTCCTGGTGGCCATCCTGCTGGCCGCGGTGTTCAGCGGCATGACACGGCCGCTCTACCTGTGGCTGGCTGCCGCCATGAAGGGGCGCGAGCGGGCCGCCGCGGTCACCACCCTCCTGCTGGTGCTGGTCATCCTGGTGGCGCCCGCCATCGCCTTCCTGGGACTGGTCGTCTCGCAGGCCGTGGACGTCTCCCAGGCGGCGGCCACCTGGGTGCGCGGCAACATGGACCTGGTCGAATCCGTCGAGGCCCGCCTGCTCGAGATCCCGCTGGTGGGCGACTTCCTGCCCGACCGTGAGCGCATCGTCACCCTCGCCGGCCAGTTGGCGCAGAGCGCGGGCGGCGTGCTGGTCGACAGCGTGGCCGCCGCCACGCTCGGCACCACGAACTTCCTGTTCCAGCTCTTCCTCATGCTGTACGCGATGTACTTCTTCCTCACCAGCGGCCCGGCCATCCTCGATCGCATCCTCTACCTCGTTCCTCTCCCCCCGGCGGACGAGGAGAGGCTCCTCGACCGCTTCGTCTCCGTCACGCGCGCCACGATCAAGGGGTCGCTCGTGATCGGGATCCTGCAGGGCGGCCTCGCCGGCCTGAGCTTCGCCGTCTTCGGGGTGCCCGGAGCCGCCTTCTGGGCCACGGTCATGGCGGTCCTGTCCATCGTCCCCGCGCTGGGGACGGCGCTGGTGTGGGTGCCGGCGGTCATCTGGCTGCTCGCCACCGGCCAGATTGCGGCGGGCATCTCGGTCGGCCTCTGGTGCGGGCTCGTGGTGGGCACCGTCGACAACTTCCTGCGCCCGCGCCTGGTCGGCCGCGACGCCAGGCTCCCCGACCTGCTGATCCTGCTCAGCACCTTCGGCGGCATCGTGTTCTTCGGGGCGGTCGGCTTCATCCTCGGGCCCATCGTGGCCGCGCTTTTCGTGACCGTCTGGGAGATCTTCGCGGAGGCCTACCGCGACGTCCTTCCGGAGGTTCGCCCGCGCGAAGAAGAGGTGCCCGAAACACCCCCGTCAGACCTTCCTTCGGAGGACGATTCCGTACATATTTGACCAGCATGACGCAAGCGAATCGCCCCGGGCTCCACGGCCCGATCCCGCGCCGCGCCAGACTGCTGGCTGCGTTCGCCGTATCCCTGGTCGCACTGTCCCTTCCCGTCGCCTGCGCGCCTGCGCCCGGAAGCGGGAACATGCCGGACGCCGAATTCCAGGGCGAGCCCCTCCCCATCGTCATCGAGCGCCCCGACTTCACGCTCACCGACACCGAGGGCCGTCCCTACTCGTTTCTGGAGGAGACGCGCGGCCGCGTGGCGCTGCTGTTCTTCGGCTACACCTGGTGCCCGGACATCTGCCCCATCCACATGGCCAACATCGGCCAGGCGATGAAGAGCATCCCCACCGAGGACCGGCACCGCGTGAAGGTCGTCTTCGTGTCGACCGATCCCGCCCGCGACACCCCCGAGCGCATCCGCGAGTGGCTCGATGTCTTCGACCGCTCGTTCGTCGGGCTGCGCGGCACCCTCGAGGAAGTCAACCGCATCCAGAACCAGGTCCTCCTTCCCGCGTCGCTGCTCGACGAGCCCGACGAGGACGGCAACTACCTGGTCGGGCACGCGGCCTCGGTGCTGGCCTTTTCCGCGGAGGGGCCGGCGCGGCTGCGCTATCCCTTCGGGACGCGCCAGGCGGCGTGGGCCCACGACCTCCCCAGGCTCATCGCACAGTCCGGTTCCGGTCCATAGCCATGCGGCTGGCGTGCCTTCCGGTCCTCCTCGCCGCCGTGTCCTGCGACACCGGCGAGCACCGTTGGGTGTCCACCAGCCGGGACGGTGTCATGGAGATCTCGCAGGCGTTCGCCGGCGAGTCGGTCACCGGGGAGACTGCGGCGGTCTACTTCGCCCTCCGCAACCGCGGGCCGACGGATGACACCCTCGAGGCCATCGTGGTGGAAGGGGCCGGGTCGGCCCGGATCCACGAGTCCGGGGAGCGGGACGGCATCCGCGTCATGGCCCCGCTCTCCGCGCTGCCGCTCCCCGCGCGCCGGGTTACCCGCCTGGTGCCCGGGGGCACGCACGTCATGCTGCTCGACCTCGCCCGCCGCCCGGTGGCCGGCGACTCGCTCAGGGGCGTACTGCGCTTTCGCAGCGGCCGGGAGGTCTTGCTGCGCGCGGAGGTGCACGGCCTGACGGAGCTCGAGGACGTCGTCCAGGATATCCGCCGCAACGCAGGCTAGCCGCCCCCCGGACGAAACCCCGGGTAGCGTTACCCCGTCCCGTGCTGATAACGTTCCGTGCCGCAGTTGCCGATGCGACACCCGCACTGGAGGAGCACCATGGCCCGAGTGAATCCCTGGGTTACCCGAGTGAGTCCCTGGGTTAAAGGCGTGGCTTTGTGCCTGGCCGCCGCGCTGGGACCCGCAGTGGCTTCCAGCCAGGAGCTGCCTCCCGAAGTCCGGATCGACCTCTACCTCGTGCGGGCGGAGCGCCACATCCAGAACCAGAACTGGCCGGCTGCCCTGGAAGCCCTGGATATCGCCATGCTGCTGCAGGCCGATGGAGGCGTGGAGACCCCGGCCGAGCTCTGGTTCACGCACGCCAGGGCGGCTCTGGGAGCCGGATTCCCCGATACGGCCATCGCATCCGCGACCCGCTACCTGCAAGCGGCGGGTCGGGGGGGTGAAAACTACGAGTCGGCGCTGGTACTTCTGGACGAGGCGATGAACCGCGCCCAGGACGATCCCGCGCCTGTGGTGCCGAGGGCGCAGCAACCGGCGCCCGCCGCTCAGCCTGCTCCTGCCGCCCAACCTGCGCCCCCCGCCCAACCTGCGCCTGCTGCCCAACCGGCGCCTGCTGCCCAACCTGCGCCTGCCGCAACTCCACCGCCTGCCGCCGCTCCCGCTCCGGCCGTCCAACCTGCCGAGGGCGCGGGCGGGCTTACCGTGCTCTTCCCCCTGGTCGCGATGAACGCATCGACCATGGCCTTCGGCGGCCAGGCGGGCATCGGTGCGTCGCAGATCATCGGCGTGGGCGGCGGGTTCGGCGTCGCATTCCCGGTCAGCGGCCGGTACGGCGTCCAGATCGGCGCCCAATTCGCGCAGAAAGGGGCCAGAATGACGCTGCGAGGGGGTGGCGTTGCCGCCAGCGCGGACGTCACGTTCGAAAACCTCGATCTTACGGCGCTCGCACGGATCTCGGCGCTGACGGTGGCGAATCTTCCGATATACGCGCTGGTCGGCCCCTACGCGTCGTTCGAGCTGGGTTGCCGCTTCGTGGCGGGCGCCGGCGCCGGCGCCGCGGGCTTTGCCCCCAGCGGCGATTGCCGGAACGCAAACCTCGACACCCAGTCGGTCGACTTCGGCGTCTCGGGGGGGTTGGGCATCGAGATGGGCACGGGCGAGACCCGCATCACCGGCGGGCTCCTGTACAGCTACGGGATCCAGGACATCGACAAGTACGTGGGCCAGTCGGCCAGGCACCGCGTCCTCAACATCCATGTCGGGGTTGCCAGGACGTTCTGAGCGGGCGTTCCTGACGCGATTCGCAAGGACGCCCGGCTGACGTGCAGTGGTGGTGCTTTTCCCAGAGCACGGCCTGGAGCTGGGCGTGGCAGGCCTATCCGGGCGTGTGGCTCTTCGTGGCCGCCATGGCAGCCGGCTACGCCCGCTGGAGCGGGGTCCCCCTGCGTGACCGGCGCGCGCGCTGCTTCTACGCGGGCGTGATCCTGCTCTGGGCCGCCTTCGACTGGCCGCTCGGTCCGCTGGGGGCTTCGTACCTGGCCAGCGCGCACATGGCCCAGTTCCTGCTGGTGGGGCTGATCGCGCCGGCGCTCTTGCTACTTGGGCTGCCGGCCCGTTTCTTCGACCGCATCGGCGAGCGCCCGCGCGTGCTCGCCTTCCTTTCCGACCTCACGCACCCGCTCGCGGCGTTCATGATCTACAACGTGATGATGACCGTCACCCACTGGCCCGGCGTCGTCGACACGCTCATGGCCACCCAGCCCGGGATGTTCGCGCTCGACATGGCCTGGCTCCTGGCCGGCCTGGTATTCTGGTGGCCGGTCCTCTGCCCGGTCCCGGACCGCAGCGGCTTCCATCCGCTGGCCAAGGTCGCGTACCTGGGCATCAACGGCATCCTCATCCGCCCGCCGTTCGCGATGATGGTGTTCTCGGAGTTCCCCATCTACGCCACCTACGAACTAGCGCCCCCGATTCCCGGCACCACGGCTCTCGGCGATCAGCAGATGGCGGGCGCGGTGATGAAGGTGGGGCAGGGGTGGATCATGGGCATCGCGCTGGGGATCATCTTCTACCGCTGGTGGCTGGAGACGAGGCACGCCCGCAAGGTGAGGACCACGGCATGAGCGATTCCCACCTCCCGTTCATGGGCGCCGCCCTGGCCAATCCCTACCGGGCCGCCCTCTTGATCGACGATTCGACATGCCGCTACCGCGACCTGCTCTCCGTGTCGCAGCGGGTTGCGCACTACCTCCTGCGCGGGCGCACCGACCTCGAGGAGGCCCGCATCGTGCTGCTGGCGCCCCCCGGCTTCGCGTACGTCGCCGCGCACTGGGGGATCTGGCGCGCGGGGGGCGTCGTGGTCCCGCTGGCGCTGGCGCATCCGACCCCGGAGCTGATCACGCTCATCGCGGACGCCGACCCCGAGCTGGTGCTCGTGCACCCGGAGACGGAGAAGAAGGCGAGGCCGGCGGCGGAGGCGTGCGGCGTTCCCTGGGCCAGCGTCGTGGATGCCCTCAGGGGCCCGCCCGGCACGCAGCTGCCTTCGCTGTTCGCGGCCCTGCCCAACGCGCCTCCCCTCCCGGCCATCGACGAATCGCGCATCGCGCACATCATCTACACCAGCGGCACCACCGGGCAGCCCAAGGGCGTGGTCACCACGCATGCCGCCACCCGGCACCAGGTGGAGAGCATCACCCGCGCCTGGGAGATCACGCGCAACGACCGGGTCCTGAACGCCCTCCCCCTGCACCACGTGCACGGCATCGTCAACGCGCTGCTGTGCCCGCTCTGGCAGGGCGCCACGGTCGAACTCCTCCCGCGCTTCGACCCCGATGTGATCTGGGACCGCTTTGCACGCCTGCGCTGCACCATCTTCATGGGCGTGCCCACCATGTACGTGCGCCTGATCCGGAGGTGGAAGCGCCTCCCCCACGCGCGCGGAGACATCGTCGGCTGGTCCGCCGGCGACCTGCGCCTCACGATCTCGGGATCGGCCGCGCTCCCCGCCCGGGCTCACCAGACCTGGCGGGAGATCACAGGGCAGGACATCCTCGAACGCTACGGCCTGAGCGAAACCGGCATGGTGCTCACCGGCCCCGTGAAGGGCCCCCGCGTCGAGGGCCACGTCGGCCATCCCTTTCCGTCCGTGGAGGTGCGCCTGCGGGGCGACGGGGGCGGGGAGGCCGCCGCTGGAGAGGAGGGCTGCATCGAGGTGCGCGGACCGGGCCTGTTCCGCGAATACTGGCGCCGCCCCGAAGAGACCGCCGCAGCCTTCCGCGACGGCTGGTTCGACACCGGCGACCGCGCCGTCCGGAACGGGCCCGGCGGCTACCGCATCCTCGGACGCGAGAGCGTCGACATCATCAAGACCGGGGGCGAGAAGGTCTCGGCGCTCGAGATCGAGGACGTGCTGCTGCGCCACCGGCGCATCAGCGACTGCGCGGTGGTGGGGATCCCCCACGACGAATGGGGCGAGCAAGTGTCCGCTGCGGTCGTTCTGACCGAGGGCACCCACCTGCCCGTGGGGCGGCTGCGCGTCTGGGTCAAGGACTTCCTCGCGGGCTACAAGGCCCCTGCGCGTTTCCTGGTGGTCGATGATCTGCCCCGGAACTCCATGGGCAAGGTGCTCAAGGACCAGGTGCGCGACCTCTTCCTCCAGGCCCCATGATCGACTCGCTGCGCGAATACTGGCCGGTCCACGCCCTCCTCGCCGTCTACACCCTCCTGCTCGCGTATCACGCCTGGGAGGGCAACCGGGGCACGAAGCGGCTGGCCGACTACTACGTGGGCGGGCGCAACATGGGGGCGGTCACCATCGCCCTCTCCTTCTTCGCCACCTACTCGAGCACCAACAGCTTCGTGGGCTTCTCGGGGCAGTCGTGGTCGTGGGGCGCCCCCTGGCTCCTCATGGCCCCCCTCATCGTGCTCTTCTCGACGTCCGCGTGGATCTGGGTGGCGCCGCGCCTGCGCGACTTCACCGCGGCGCTCGACTCGCTCACCATCCCCGACTTCGTGGGCTTCCGCTTCGAGAGCCCCCCGGCCCGCGTGCTCGCGGCCATCATCATCATCTTCGCGTCGTTCTTCTACATGACGGCGGTCTTCAAGGGCATCGGCAACCTGCTTGAGACCTTCCTCGAGATCCCGTACCGCACCGCCATCCTCATCGTCTTCGTGATCGTGATGCTCTACACCGTCATCGGCGGCTTCATCTCGGTGGTGAAGACCGACGCGGTGCAGGGGGTGGTGATGGTCTTCGCGGCCGTGCTCCTCTTCCACGGCACCACGCGCGCCGCGGGCGGGGTGGGCTCGATCTTCGACATGGCCGACGCCCCCGACACCGCGCACCTGTTCACCTGGAACGGGGGCGAGGCCTTCCCCCTGGTGCTGGGGGTCATGGTGGCCGCCACCATCAAGTTCATCGTCGAGCCGCGCCAGCTCTCGCGCTTCTACGCGCTCAGGAGCGCCCGCGAGGTGCGCACCGGGGTCTGGATCTCGACGCTGATCTTCGCCGCGGTGTACGCGATGCTGGTGCCGATCGGGATGTACGCGCGCAACATCCTCCCCGGCGGCATGGACGACACCGACCTGGTGGTGCCCGGGCTGCTCACCGAGCCCGGCGTCTTCGCCCCGGGGGTGGGGGCCTTCCTGCTGGTGGCGATGGTGGCCGCGGCCATGTCCTCCCTCGACAGTGTGCTGCTGGTGATGGCTTCCACCACGGACCGCGACATCTTCGGAACAAGGCGCGGCAAGCGCGACGAGCGCTCGGCGATGCGCCGCACCCGCTGGTACGTGGCCCTCTTCGCCGCCATCACCGCCGTCATCTCGCTCAACCCGCCCGACGGCGTGGTCGGCCTGACCGCCTTCTCGGGGGCGATGTACGCCGCGTGCTTCTTCCCCGCGGTGATCCTCGGGCTGCACTGGCGGCGCGGCAACGGCTCCTCGGCGGTAGCTTCCTTCCTGGTGGGCCTCGGCGTGCTCGTGACCTGGCGGCTCACCCCGCTGGGGGAGGTGGTGCACGAGGTATTCCCGGCCCTCGCCCTCTCCCTCGCGGCCTACGTGCTGGTGGCCCTGCGCACCAGCCCGCCCAACGCGCCCCACAGGGTGGAGGTGCTGTTCAAGCAGGCGGAGCGGCGCAGCCGCAGGCGCGCGCGGCGCTGACGGGAAGGTCCGCGCCAGCGAGGGGAGCGTGCAGGGGTGCACGAGTGAAGGGAGTCCGGGGGATTCGGGGAATCCCACGGTTCGTCGTCGAGGCTGCGATGGAGTTAGGTTACCAACCCTTACCCGTTGGTCGGCAACCCCAAATCACCAGGAGGTCCGTTATGGACCTGCAATGCACGGCGGTGTTCCGAAGGGTTCCTGAAGGATACATCGCCTTCATCGAGGAATTCCCCGGTGCAAACACCCAAGGCGCTTCCCTCGAAGAAGCACGGACGAACCTGCGCGAAGCCGTCGCCCTGGTGATCGAAGCCAACCGGGAAATGGCCCGCGAAGACGCCGACGGCGGTGCGGTCATCAGAGAGCCCATCACCGTCACGGCGTGAAGCGCCGGGACTTGCTGCGGCACTTGGCACACCACGGATGCGCCTTTCTGCGCGAAGGCGCGAACCACACCCTCTACATCAACCGGGCGGCCAAGAAGGTCTCGACGATTCCCCGGCATAGCGACATCAACCGGGACCTCGCCAGAAAGATCTGCAAGGACCTCCAAGTGCCCCGGCCACCAGCGAGCTAAGATGGCGGATCGGCTGCCGCCGCTGTCGTGGCCCCGGCAGCAGGGGAAACGGCGGTGTGGGTCCTGCGGCAAGCTCTACGTGGGCCGTCCCCGGGAGGAAACCGTATGCCTCACCTGCGATATTCTTGAGCGGACGGCTCGGGGCGAGAGTCCGGCGGCCATCGCGGTTGGGAGTGTCAGATTTTCTGTGTAAATGGCCCTCGCACTCATACGGGCACTCGGCCCTCGAACACGATCGACAGGTGGTTCAGGGCGGCGGTCCAGTCCTGAACGGGCCGGGTCCAGCGCTCC
>JAJDXG010000015.1 GCA_022823365.1 Gemmatimonadota bacterium | reverse complement strand
CCATTCCGGTCCGTTTTTCCCGCTTTCGCGGCACGGTCCAGTAGTGTCCAGTCCAACGGCAGGAAACGCAGATCGTGCAGCCCTGTATGTAGTTAGACGATTCCCTGCCGTGATTCTGACCACTGGAGATCCGCTGCCGAGACACCGGTGGTTGCCGGCGCCGAAGGGAGCGTAGGCGCCGCGCTGCCGGTGTTCGCCGCGGGCCGGCGTGTAGCGGTCGATGTCGAAGCGCTCCGGGTCGGGAAAGTACTCTTCGAGCGTGTGCCCGACCGCCGTGCCGATCATGACCTGGGTGCCCGCGCGCACCCTGTGGCCCGCGAACTCGAACGAGTTGGCGGTCGTCCGAAGTACGGCAGGCGAGACCGGATGCAGCCGCAGGGTCTCCATCGCGACCCGGCGCGCGAGGTCGAGTCCCTTTAGCGCCTCGCCGCTCACGCGGCCGCGCTCGAACAGGACGTCCGCCTCGGCGGTCATGCGCTCCATGATCTGCGGCCGCTTCAGCACGTTGTAGATCATGAACGAACAGGTGCTCGCCGTGGTGTCCAGGCCGACCATGTAGGGCGCGAGCACCGTCAGGGGCAGGTTCGTCTCGGGAAGAAGCTGGGGATCGGCGGCGCGCAGCTCGAGCATCCGGTCGAGGAAGTCAGGCGTCGTCCTGCGGGGACCCACCTTGCGCTTGTGTGCGAGGACCGCCCGGGCCAGCTCGCGGGCCCGCTCGCGCGCACGACGGAATCGCGCAAGTCTCATGACGTGCGGCACTGTCGCGGCGCTGAGGAGCAGTCCGCCGAGGAGGGTGGACAGATCGCGCGTGTAGCCCTCCGGCGAATAGTCCGCCATCATGTGGCCCATCTGCTCCGCGATCACGTGCTGGAACGCAGGCAACGCCTCGAGGGGCTCCCCCACCGGCCACTTGCCGATCTCGGCGCGGGTGATGTCGACGACCTCTTGCGACCGGTCCCTCATGATCCCGACCGCGTATCCCCTGGCCTGGGCCTTCCGCGTGGTGACGTGATCGATCCCGTCCATGGTCAGGATCGAACGCGACGAACCCATCTGGTTGTGGAAGCTCGCCATCGGCTCGAGCGACCGGAACACGGTCTTGCCGTGCGAGGTCAGGAAATTGGCCGCTTCCGGCCCCGCGATGCATACGAACCGGCGCCCCGGAGCGCGTATCCTGAAGATCGGGCCCAGCTCACGGTACTGCCGGGCGAGGAAGGCCACGAGTCCCTTCCGCATGGCCAGGCCGTTGCCCAGCAGCGGAAGGCCCGGCACCACCGGGATCTCCTTCGGGCGCCGGGGCTTCGGAGGCGGATCGTCGGCCGCCTCGAGCCCTTCGATCGCAAGGCTCATCGTCCGGCCGATCAGGTCCAGGTTCTTCAGCAGATCGATGCGATCCCGGACCTGAGCCCGCTCCTCCGATGTCAGAATGGTGCGGAATACACCGCATGCGCTGGCGAGCGCGATCATCGCGATGTCCCGCGGATCCGGGATGTCGTCGCTGAACAGCACGCGCATGATCCGCAGCCTGGCTTCTTCGACCGACTGCCCGTCAACGGTGGGATAGCGCCTCGACCGCGACACCGACGGGACAAGGGACAGGAGCCCGTGCGCCTCGGATCTCAGAATGCCGCGCTCGATCAGGCGGGCGAGCGCGGCGCGTCGGATCCGGTCCCCCCGCCCGGCGATCCGCCTGAGCCAATAGGCCGTGTTGCGCGATTGACCGTCCTCTGCGATCTCGGCCAGCGTCGGATCGACGATGTCGTCGCCGAACGGCGTGGGGTCCACAAGCATCAGGTGCTCGAGATCCGTATCGATGCGGTCCTCGAGCGCGAGATCCATCAGCACTGCCCCGGCGAGCGCCAGGTCGAGTGAGCGCGCGGGCAGGTTGGGGGCCAGATCCCCCCGCTCCTCGTCCAGGACGAGAACGAGGATTTCCTCCGCGAACCTCAGCATCGTGTGCTCCGTCCCGCCGTGGGATCCGAAGGCCTCGATTGCATGTGAGCTGTTCTGCGTGGCTTCATGGTTTCGGGCCTTCTTCCGCGCGCAAGCGCACCGAGTTTGTCACGGTCGGATCAATACCGCAATCAGACAGCGAGTCATCGGCTTGGGAGCACGAGAATACCGTAATCGCCAAACAGGCTGCAAGGGCGGCCGGGGGCGTTGCAGGCCCGGACTCCACTCGCCGGGCGGGGCGCAAGTCCGCGAAGGAAACCTGAAACTCGACGCATCGGCCGTGCGTAGAGGGGCGACTGCACGATTCCCCTATATCACCGACTCGCTTATGAGAATCCTTCAGTTCCATCCGATCCGGGCCCGGAGGGCGCGAGTGCGTCCCGCACCGGTGCGATTCCGGATCGTCGTGCCCACCGGGCGCGCGGTCGCGCGCGTCGCCGGGGGCACCTCGCCCAGGGAGGCCGAACCCTAACAGAGCCAGGGGCTTTCACAGAAAAGTCCGGCCCATCGGGTCCGCTTCCACGGCGGACTCGATGGGCCGTTTTCTTTTGCGGAGTGAGAGAGCATGCGACAGAGCGAGGAGATGAAGAGGCGCGGCGGGAGGATGGACCGCGAGATCGTCGCCCGATACACCAACCAGCCGGGGAGAATGCCCGCCGGGGCCCGGGCCGCCATCGAGGCGGCGTGGAGCGGCGCGCCGGTGCAGCTCTACGCGCTGGCCGACCTGGACGCCAGGCTTCGCCTGTCCGAGACCTGGGTCGCCCTGGGGCCGGAACACCTGGCGGTCGCGCGGCGGCGGGCCGGAGGTCACGACCCTGGCGACGAGAATGCATCCGGAGCGTGGGAGGTTCGCAGCGTTCCCCGCACCTCGGTCAGGGCGGTCAGCGAATCGCCGGGCCTCTCCGGCACCGTGTTGTCCTTCCTGGCCGAGCCGGACGAGCCGCCGTTGGCCACGGTGCGCTACACGCACAGGCAGCGGCGCGCGATGGAGAACCTTCGCTTCGTCGTCGAGGAACAGTTGCGCGGCAGACGCATCGAGTCGGCGGCGCCGGACGAGACCTACGCCGAGAGCGTGGCGGCGCCGATCCGCGAGGCCCAGGCCATGGTCGCGGGCTCCCGCGTAGCCGTGATCTGGAGGTTGCTCGGCTACCTGCGGCCGTACCGCAGGGAGGTGACCATCGGCTTGGCGGCGGCCGGACTGATCACCCTGGTGAGCCTGATCCCGCCCTACCTCGCGGGATACCTGCTGGACGATGTCATCCGGCCGGTGCAGGACGGTACGCTGGACCTCTCCCGGGGCGCGCTGGCGGCCTGGGTCGCGGTGGGAGCGATGGCGCTGGTCTACGTCGTGCGTCAGGCGGGCGCCCTCGTGCGGCTGCGCATGCTCTCGGTGCTGGGCGAGTGGGTGGCGCGCGACCTGCGCACCGAGCTGTACGAGCACCTCCAGCGGCTCTCCATGTCCTTCTACATGCGCAAGAAGACCGGAAGCATCATCACGCGCGTGAGTTCGGACACCGACCGGCTGTGGGAATTCCTGGCCTTCGGCGTGGTGGACGTGTCGCTGTCGCTGGTCATGCTGGCAGGTCTCGGCATCGTGCTGCTGACCCTGGACTGGAAGCTCGGGCTGGTGATGACGGCGCCGGTCCCGGTCTTCTGCTGGGCCATCTACCTGCATGGCGAACGCATCCAGCGCCTCTTCATGCGCGCCTGGCGCAAGTGGTCCGGCGTGACCGACATCCTCTCCGACACGATCCCCGGCATGCGCGTGGTGAAGACCTTCAACCAGGAGGCGCGCGAGACGCGGCGCTTCCACCGGCGCAATGCGAGCGTGACGGAGGAGTACAACCGCATCCACCGCATGTGGACGACCTTCTGGCCGGGGCTGATGCTCGCGGTGCACGGGACCACCGTGGCGGTGTGGGCGTTCGCGCTGCCGCGGCTGCTCGAGGGACCCGGTGCGGAGCCCGGCCTGTCCGCGGGCACCTTCGTCTCGTTCCTGCTCTACACGACCATGTTCATCGGGCCGGTGGAGATCATCGGCCAGATGGCGCGCACCATGAACCGGGCGACAAGCTCGGCGCATCGGGTCTTCGAGGTGCTCGACACCGAGCCAGAGATCGTGGAGCAGCCGCAGCCGGTGCGCCTGGATCCCCTGGCGGGCCGCGTGTCCTTCGATTCGGTGACCTTCGGATACGACGGCGTGCGGCAAGTCCTGCGGGGAGTGAGCTTCGACGTACGCCCCGGTGAGATGATCGGGTTGGTGGGGCCGTCGGGAGGCGGAAAGACGACGGTCGTCAACCTCATCGCGCGCTTCCACGACACCACGGGCGGGACCATTCGCATCGACGGCGTCGACATCAGGTCGCTCGAGATCGGGCACTATCGCCGCCAGATGGGCATGGTGCTCCAGGACCCGTACCTGTTCCACGGCACCGTCGTCGAGAACATCCGCTACGGACATCCCGAGGCGGATCTGGAACGGGTGATCGAAGCGGGCAAGGCCGCCAACGCGCACGACTTCATCTGCCGCCTGCCGCACGGCTACGACACCGTGGTGGGCGAACGCGGACAGACGCTTTCCGGCGGAGAGAGGCAGCGGGTGTCGATCGCGCGGGCGATCCTGCACGATCCGCGCATCCTCATCCTCGACGAGGCCACGAGCGCGGTGGACACGGAGACGGAGCGGAAGATTCAGGAGGCGCTGGACCGGCTGGTGGCCGGACGCACGGTGTTCGCGATCGCGCACCGGTTGTCCACACTGCACCGGGCGTCGCGTCTCTTCGTGATGAAGGATGGCAGGCTGGCGGAAGCCGGCACGCACGAGGAACTGCTGGCGAACCCGGACGGCATCTATCGCCGTCTGCACGAGATGCAGCTCGAGCTGCAGCGTCCGCGGCAAAGGGAGGATTGAGACATGCGAAGCCTGCGGTTGGAGCGGCAAATCGACGGACAGCTATGGGCGCGGACCCCAGACCGCGAGGTCCGGGTGAAGGTGCACCGGTGCTTTCCATGGTCGGAACCGGGGCGGTTCGTCTCGCTGCGGGATGCCGAGGAGGACGAGGTCGCCCTGGTGCGCGACCCCGGCGTACTCGACGCGAGGTCGCGCGCGGCCCTGGAAGCCGCGCTCGCGGCGGCCGGATTCGTGCTGGAGGTGACCCGCATTCACGCGGTGCAGGACGAGGTGGAGATCCGGTCCTGGCGGGTCGAGACGCGCCAGGGCCCGAGATCCTTTCAGACCAGGCGCGACGACTGGCCCCGCCAGCTGTCGGACTGGAGCTTCCTGATCCGGGACGTCTCGGGCGACCTCTACCATGTGCGCGACACCCGCGCGCTGGACCGCGAGAGCCGTGAATGGCTGTGGGCGTACGTGGAGTAGGAATGACGGGCAGGGGCACCGGGCCGGCCGCCGCCCCTCCCGTCACCTCCGCAGCCGCACTGCCTCTCCGGGCCCGCGCGTCATGTTCACTTGGAGGTCGGCCGCGTCACCGAGGACGTCTGGCAACGCCCCTTCCCAGTCCCGCAGAATCGCCCGGATGCGTCCAGTCCCGCGCTCCGTAACTACCGTGGTCGGTCGGCCGTCGTCCTGGTCCAGGTAGGCCTCGCCTTCCGGCCCCGTCAGCGTAATGCGTTCGAGCGCGTTCTCCCAATCGGGTTCGATCGGCACCGCGAAGAAGAAGTGCTTGCCGCCGTGGCCGTCCGACATGGGCGTGAAGTCCAGTGAGAACAGCGTCCGGCCTCCCTGGTCGGTTCCCTGAATGCGGTAGGGACCACGCGCCCGGGAGAGCCTTGCCGCCGAGCGGATCGAGAACACCGGCTCGAGCCACAACTCGCCATCAGCCATTCCGCCCCCAAGCACCAGCATGTCGGCAGGCCGATTCGACGCAGCCGCCAAGGCGCCCGCGGCGCTATCCGCCAACTCCGCCCGATGGTCGATCACTTCCTCGAAATAGTAGTCGCTCAGCCATGGCAACGTCCGGCAGTAGGTCATGATGTCCTTGCTGCGGTCGGGTGGCACCATCGAGCCATTCCGGAAGTCGTATCCCCATACGCCGATGCTTCCGTCCGGGTAGGGAAAGTCCGGATCGACGCCGCCGGCACCTCCGCATGGCGCATGCCTGAGAGAGAGGTTGTGTCCAACTTCGTGCGCCAGCGTGGTCCGCCTCCTGATGCCGATGCTCACCCGGCCGGGCAACTGCCCCAGACCTGCGATGCCCCCTCCCATGTTGGCGACGACGCCGTAGTAGTAGCCCGTGTCGCCTTCCGTTGCCCGCACCGCTTCGAGTTCTCCGAAAAGCGCAGAGCGCCCGACGTTGGTGGCGAGATTCTGCGACGTGTAGTAGGGCTCGCGAGGACGGACTCTGAACTCGGCAAACGGGAACGCGTGCTTGAGCAGTCCCAATTGGGGGCTGTCGGCGGAGACGTCCCGTACCCAGCTCACAACCGACGTGTCGGGCTCCGCAGTTGTGATGACCGGAACCAGCGTCAGCTGCATTGCGGACACCGGCACCACGTTCAGCGAGTCGGAGCCCTCGTGCGGGAAACGGGGTTCGCTTTCGGCGGTAATGGGCACAGCTCCCTCGGGGTCCACCTCGACGACCATCTCGACCCCCCGGGACGATGATCTCGCCCGGAATCACTGCGTTGTACGACAGCTCCAGGTCGCCCTCGTCCACTTCCACCGGGATCTCGCTGGCATGGCGGATCATCGTCACGCGGTGAACGTCGTCTCCGTCCGGCCCGGTGAACACCGCAACGACCTCGGGCTCGAAGAACCCGCCCGGTTGTCCGGCCGTGACGAACGCCCTCAAGAGTGCTGGCCGGTTGGCCACCAGGCGTACGCTCCGGGACGGGGTCTGGACCGACTGGGTCAGGTAGACCATCGGCATGGAGACCGTGACTTCTTCCGCGTTGGCGCAGATGGCGCCCGCGGTCTCCGCGATCGCGGTGTACCATGCCTGAAAGCCCGCCGATGGAGACGCGCACAGGCCGGTGTCGTCGTAGTGCAGCACCCGGATCCGTTCCAGGCGCCGGAGAGCAAAGGGAAGCACACCCTCCAGCCCCGCGTTCCGGCTCACGCGCAACTCGGCAAGCTCCTCCAGTCCGGCGACGGTCCCCGGAAGCGCACCGGACAATTCGTTCGCGGTCAGGTCCAGCACCGTGAGCTTCAGGAGGTTGGCGATCTCCGCGGGCAGCGGGCCCGACAAGCCGTTGGCGGGCAGAGCCACTTCCACGACGCGTCCGTCTTCAGTGGCCACGCCGTGCCAGTCTCCGAGGGAAGCGTCCGTTCCCCATAGCGTGCGATTCACCCAGCATGGGCCGTCCGTCAGGTCATGCAAGTCCTTGAGGGCAAGTCGCTCAACCTGCCCGACATCGCAATCCGCCCTGTCGCCATCGGGAATCCTTCGCAGCCACTTCTGGAACTCGTCGTCGACTTGAGCGCACAGGCCGGTCGCTCCGTACGACAACTCCTCCAGGAACCTCAGGTCCAGCATGCTCCGCGGAAGCAAGCCGGCAAGGTCGTGGTTCCCATCGAGTTCGATCCGGGTCAAGGCCTCCAGTTGGCCGAGATCGTGGGGCAGCCCGCCGCTGAGCCTGGTGTCCGCAGCCCGCAGTTCCTGAAGCGCCGTGAGGTGGCTGAATCCCTCGGGCAAGGGACCGAAAAGCCCGTTCTCGTGGATCCAGAGCAGCTCCAGTTCCGACAGGTTCTCCAGCGAGACCGGGATTTCACCGGTGAGTTCGTTGTCGTAGAGATACAGTTGCTCCAGGGTGGTCAGGTCGCCCCACGCGGGCGGAATCGCGCCCGTCAGGTTGTTGCGCGAAACCGACAGGAAGCGAATCGCACTCAGATTCGCCAGTTCCGACGGAATCGAACCGGACAGGTCGTTGTTGCTGACGCTCAGGTACGCGAGATCCGTCAGCTTGCCGAGTTCGGGCGGCACGCCACCCGACAGCCGATTGAACGACAGGCGAAGCCTCCGCAGAGACCCCAGGTCACCCAACTCGGGCGGAATCGGGCCGGACAGGTCGTTGTTGCCGAGCTGCAGGGAGTCGAGGCGCGACAGTGCCCCGAGTTGAGCCGGGATCGTCCCGTTAAGGTTGTTGCCGGTGAGATCGAGGACGGTCAGCTGGCCCAGTTCCCCCAACGCCGGCGGGATCGGACCCGTCAGTTCGTTGTTGTCGAGAACCAGCCCTCTCAGCTGTGCCAGATTCCCGAGCTCTGCCGGAATCGCCCCCGTCAGCTCATTCCCGTTCAGAACCAGCCATCTCAGATGTGTCAGATTCCCGAGTTCGGGCGGGAGCGTTCCCGAGAGATTGTTGCCGGGAAGCGACAGCTCGGTCACGAAGCCGGCCAGGTTGGTCAGGACCCCCTGCCATTTGTCGATGCTCTCGGAGGTGTTCCAGCTCTTCGCCTCACGCCAGTGCGTCGCCCCGCCCGTCGCGTTGTAGAAGGCGATGAGCGCGGCCCGGTCGGCCGCAGCGGGGTGCTCGGGCGGAAGCGGTGGCGGCGGTGGGGTCGGAGCGGTCGGCGCCGGGTCGTCCGAGCAGACGGCCAGCACGGCGCTGCAGAAGCCCAGTACCCAGACGCGTGATCTCGGACGTTTCATGCCGCTTTGCCTGGCCGAGCGGGGATGCTACGGGTCTGACGCGGCTCACCCCGGAGCCACAAACCGTAACGTAACGTAAGGGTTGCAGCTCAGGGAGCGGCATCCTTCCAGACCAGACGGCCGGAAGAGTGCGGGCGTTCACGCCTGTGCGGGGCGGTGCGCGCGCTCCGACGAAGGCAACCGTTAAATTGGGATTCATCCTGTTGCGATGTCGCTTGTTTGAGGAGAACCCCGGCGTGACGACCCCGAGCATTCCCCGACTGGCCGCTTGCCCCATCGTCGGCTTCGCCGCATTCGCGGCACTTGTTGCCGTCGGATGTGGAAGCGATCCGGGTGCTGTGGGCGACCGTGTCCCAGCCGGACCCGCAGTCACCATCGTCGATAGCATTCTCCTCGACGAGAATGATCGGTTCTATCTTGGCAACCCCTTCAGTTTGGTGGTGGACACGGCTGACGGCTCCTTCTTCATCTCGGACTTCTTCGAGAACCGGATCCTCAGGTACGCACGGGACGGGCAACTGCGGCAGTTCTACGGGAGTCCCGGGGACGGTCCGGGCGAGTTTCGAGCCATCTCGGCCGCCTTCGTTCTGGCCGATTCAATCGTGGTCGGCGCCGGAGGCCGCCGTAACCTGCTACAGCTCTTCTCCAAGCATGACGGCACCTCCCTCGGAGCGCAGTCCTACAGCGGCCGGGTGGGGATGGGCGGTGTATCGGTGGTGGATCAAGGAGTAGTGTTTCCGACCCGAGACCCTGCGAACGGGACGATCGCGGCCGTCTGGCGCTACCCCGAACCGGCGATCACCTATGTCGTTCCCCTTCCCGCACCCTATCGGCGATCGTTGGAGGGTCTCGGCAGGTTCGCGGCTTTTCAGTCGTTTGGCAGTGTCGTGGCGTGGTCGGATACGTTGCTGTCTGGCATGAGCGGTCTGAACGAGATCTACCTCTCCACACTGGATGGCGCGCTTCTGGACACCCTCCTTCTCCCCAACACGACGCGCCGAGGCGTTCCGCCAAACGTCCAGGAGGTATTCGATAACCTGCAGTCCTTCAGCTCGATGACGGAGATGTTTGAGGCGGCTTCTTCGATGTATGGGCTCTACCGTATGTCGGATGGCAGCACGGTCGTGCTGCATCACGACTCCACGCTGGACGGAGAGTTGCCTGCCGGGAACATCACATCGGAAGTGTACCTGAGCATCATCGCCCCCGATCGCACGACTGCGTGCGTCGATGCCCCCGTGCCCTACTCGAACGAAATGCGCCCCGTTCACACTGTGGCGCGAGACACCATTTTCCTCCTCGACCGACGCCTCAATGAGGCTGAGGACGACCTGATGACCTGGGTCCGGGTCTACCGGATCGACACAAGCGGCTGTACCTGGCTCGACTTGCCCTGACACTCCGGAGGTTGGTGAACCCTGATGTTACGTCAGGGTCAAGGGGGTGTGCATGGTCTTCCTGCGGGGTCGGACCGTCCGCAGCGCAGGGAGGTGAGCCGACTCACCAAGCCGGCCTGGGTGTCAGGCCTCCCGCACCCGGGCGATGAATTCCTCGCTCGAATCGCACTCCAGAATGGCGCTTGCCACCTGGTCGAAGCGCTCGGGATCCGGGAGCCGGGCGAGTAGGGACGACAACTCGTCCTCGGTCTCGGATCCATACTTCCGGGCTGCCATCTGACGCAGCATCAGTGCCCGTCCCTCAACGCGCCCCCGGCTGACCATTTCTTCCAACCCGCACTCGAATGCCGTCATGACCCTTCCCATGGTCATCGCCTCCTCCAGTTGCTCGCCAGAGAAACCTCTCGAAACTAACATCGCCCGGACGCAGCCGGTTACGTCGTGTACTTGGTTATCTTGGCATTGCTGAGCACACTGAACGCGCGACCGAAGGAGACCACCATTGGCCCGATTCGAGGACGCCGAACCGATTCTCGCCGCAGCTGAGCACTGGAAACACCGATGCCTACTCGGTGGACGATCCCTATTCACCGACCGCTCTCTCTGGACTCGCTCCAATTTCCAAGAACTCCGCTCGGTCTACGTCGAGAACCTCGACGACGCATCGGGAGACTCTTTTCTGGAGAAGTTGGAACGCCAACTGCAACCCGCCTCGCCCGACGCCAAGTGCCTCTGGGCCGAGATGACATGGGTGTACCACCTGATTCGGAACCCGGCGTCCATGGGTGCCGAGAGCAAGCGGAGGCGGATCGCGGACGTCTGGAGCTGGTCGGAGCGCGATTTTCCCGAAGACCATGAACTGCTGAGCGATGAGGTCCTTGGAGCGGGGGTCGTCAACCCAGGCCCCGCGTTCAACACGCTTGAATGGATGGAATTCCGCTTCTTCGCGGTCGCCATGCTGGAATGGTCGTCGCTGGCGCGAAGTGTTCGCATGAAGCTCCTCGGCCGGCCGTGGGACTTCGCTTCATGGCTGGACGGCACCGAGTTTGCCGCGCGTCGCATCTTCCGACACGTGATCCTGTGGCTGCTCTTCCCCGACGAATTCCAGGATGTCGTCTCCAATAACGGGAAGAGACAGATCGTCAACCGCCTGCATCAAGGCGGCCGGATCGACACGTCCAACGCGGTCGAGATCGACCGAGCCTTGCTTGCAATCCGTCGCCGTCTCGAAGACGAACAAGGTCCGTTTCGCTTCTACGACTCCCCGATCGTGGAACGTTGGAAACGTCCTTCAGCCACCAGGCCCAAGAAGAAAGACAACAGAGCCCGCGACGATGGAAGAAAACGTTCCCAAGCGGATCCAGAGGCGACCTACACGGACAAGCAAGCCCAGCAAGACCTCTTCATCGACCCCGGCCACTTCACCCGCCTTGTAAAGTCCATCAAGTCCGGTAAGAACCTCATCCTCCAAGGGCCGCCGGGGACCGGGAAGACCTTCATCGCGCGCCGAATCGCTTGGTGCTTGATCGGTCGCAAGGACAATGGTTCTACCGAAATGGTCCAGTTTCACCAGTCCTACGCCTACGAGGATTTCGTAGAAGGCTTCAGGCCGGCCAAGGAAGGAGACTTCGACCTGAAGCCCGGCGTCTTCCGGCGTTTTTGCGAACGAGCTCGGGCCAGCCCAGACATCCCCCACGTCTTCATCATCGACGAGATCAACCGCGGCAACCTGTCCCGTATCTTCGGCGAACTGCTGATGCTGATCGAGGCCGACAAGCGCAGCGAGGACTATGCCGTTACGCTGCCCTACTCGGACACGCGATTTCACGTCCCCGACAACGTATACCTGCTCGGCATGATGAACACCGCCGACCGCTCGTTGGCCTTGGTCGATTACGCGTTGCGCCGGCGATTCGCCTTCGAGACGCTCGAGCCGGCCTATGGGACCAAGTACGGTCGCGAAGCGTTCGAGCAACACCTCGCGGACAAAGGCGCGGACCCCGGCTTGGCACGACGCATCTGCGACCGGATGAGCAAGCTCAACGAGAAGATCGCAACCGACAAGGAACTCGGCTGGGGCTTTCGGATCGGCCACAGCTATTTCGTTCCCGGCGATGGTGACCCGCCCTCGGAGGATTGGTACAGGCATGTCGTGGACACCCAGATCGCGCCGCTTCTCCGGGAATACTGGTTCGATGCGGCGGAAGACGTCGAGAGGGATGTGGCAAGACTCACCGCCGACGTCCGACCTTGAAGAACATCCCGATCCTCAACGTCTACTACCTCCTTTGCTACGCCTGGGGGCGGGTTCAGGAGCAGGACACCAGACGGCTGGCCGCACTCGGTGGCCTTCCGACGGTCCAAGACCTTCTCGGCAAGGTGCTCGCGGGCGGCGTCAGCCACCTCCTTCGTCGCGGCATCCACCGCGGTTACGTGGAACGACGCGAGGATCTCGCCGGAATCCGTGGCAAGCTGGCGGTTAGCGAGACGGCGAAGCGGGCGCTTCGGGCGCGGGGCCGGGCGGCCTGCGATGTCGAGGAGTTGTCTGTGGACACTCCGCCGAACCGCATCCTGCGCACGTCGCTGCATGGGCTGCTGCGGAAGCGGGTCACGCTGCACCGCGATGTCCGTAGCGACGTGCGCGCCGCCTACAGACGGCTCGACGGCGTGTCGCGGACTCGCCTGACGAGGAGCACCTTCGGCCAAGTCCAACCAGGGGGCAACCGGAGGCTCTACCAGTTCCTGCTCTCGGTGTGCAGGCTCCTGTACGAGAACTCGGTGGTCGATCAGAAGAACGGGCGTACGACGTTCCGCGACTTCCGGCGGGATGAGGCAACGATGTGGGCGGTCTTCGAGGAGTTCGTCACGGGATTCTACGAGCGCGAGCAGCGTGCGTATCAAGTGAATCCGGGGGGCAGTCGCCGCATCCATTGGGGGGAAGCCAGCGCCGGGAACACCGCCGACAGGGCTCGAATCCCCGTCATGACAGCCGACGTGATCCTGGAGTCGTCCGAGCGCCGGATCATCCTCGACACGAAGTACTACCGGCACGCGCTGTCGCGCAGACGCGGTTCCGGCACGGGCAAGCTGCACTCCGGCAATCTGTACCAGTTGCTCGCATACCTGCGGAACCGCCAAGCGACGAACCCAGGTCGGCCCATGCACGAAGGGATCTTGCTGTACCCGGAGGTCGGCCAGCCGCTGAGGGCCGACATTCGCCTCGAAGGGTTCCGTATCCAAGCCCGGACGGTCAACCTCGATGGGGACTGGCGGCAGATTCACGGGGAAATGCTGGCGACCATCGGGCTCCCAAGCCCCGGCTCGTAGGGAACTGCGACGGGACCGCGGCCGACTGCCTAAGGGGACGAGGCTGCGAGAAGTGCATTTCTGTTGCAACGATCCCGGCTGGCGTTGATTCTTGTTGCCTGTCCGCCTCGCGGTGTCCCGAGGTCCCGTTGCCGTCCACTTTTGATGGGAGGATCAGTGACAGCGAGACAACGCATCTACGAGGAACACGGGATTTCGTCCGAGCGTGAGGAGTATTGGACGTCTCTTCCGGAGTCGCGACGCCAGTTCTTCCGAGACAAGGTGCTACTGCATTACCGGAATGAAGGAAAGTGGTGGCTCGAAGCCATGGCCATCAACGGCGCGTGGATGCAGGGTCCGGTAAGCCGCGCCCGCGAGGCCGCTCGGCGCGAGGCCTACCAATCGGAGCTGGTCCGTTGCGTGAGGACCGGCGCAATGGTAGCGCGACGCGATGCCGTGAACATCGGGAAGACAAGCGTATCGCTGGCTGCGCTGAATGCAGCCGAACGAAAGCTATTGGGGTTGTCAGAGTGAACCGTGCGGCTGGTGCGACACCGCCTGGCCCTACCCGCTGACGATGGTGTGTGAGACCTGGCGGGTCGCGCGTTCGAGCGTGTACGTGTTGCCGGCGCGACCTCCGGAGTCCGATCATCGGCAGCCCGGGAAGCGGGGCCCGAAGACGGCACTGAGCGACGAGGAGCTCCTGCAGTAGATCTGGACGGTCCTGAAAGCGAGTCCGTTCCTCGGTGAGGGCCACCGGAAGGTGAAGGCGCGGCTTGGGGCCAGGAGGATCCGCGTCGGCAAGAACCGTGTGCTCAGGCTGATGCGGGAGCACGGGTTGCTGGCGCTGGTGCGGCGGGACCATCCCCGCGGGGACCGGACCCACAGCGGCCGGATCCGGACCGAGAGGCCAGACGAGTTCTGGGGCACGGACGCGTCGCGGTTCTGGACGAAGGCGGAGGGCTGGTGCTGGTTCTTCGCGGCCGTCGACCACTGCACCTCGGACGTCGTCGGCTGGCACGTTGCGAAAATGGGCGACCGCTGGGCGGCGCTGGAGCCGGTCCACCAAGGGTGCGGGGCCAGATGGGCGGCTTCGGAAAGAGGATCGCCCTGGATCTCGGTCTGCGGCACGACTGGGGCTCGCAGTACAAGGCAAGGCAGTTCCAGGCCGAGGTCAAATGGCTTGGCATCCGCTCGACAGCCGCCTACGTGGGCGAGCCGGAGTGCAACGGCGTCGCGGAGCGCTTCATCCGGACGCTCAAGGAGGAGT
The DNA here is from genome assembly GCA_022823365.1 of Gemmatimonadota bacterium. Taxonomy (GTDB): domain Bacteria; phylum Gemmatimonadota; class Gemmatimonadetes; order Longimicrobiales; family Gaopeijiaceae; genus BD2-11. Next base: position 21,010 of record JAJDXG010000015.1, on the reverse strand, counting down.
GCATCCATCTCCACGACTTCGAAACCCTCGAGGACGCCAGAGCGGTGATCGAGGCTTTCATCGAGCGCTACAACAACGGCTGGCTCCTCCAGCGGCACGGGTACATGAACCCGGCCGGTGCTCGCGAGAAGCTCAGCCGAAAGGCGGCCTGTGTTTAGGCCGTCCACTTGTCCAAGAAACCGGGACCGGTACACGCCCCTGGACACGCGCGGTAACGGTCTTGTAAGCCCGTGGCGGATGCTGAGGTTTACAAGAGTGGGTGCCTTGAGCGACGCCCTCCGGCGACAGTTCCGGTAAGCGGATCCGACCGCAGCGGGGATTTACTTTCCCATCCCGGCGAACACTTTCTCTTGGAGATCCTGCAGCACCCGGTCCGTAACGTACGAGTTTAAGCGTCCCCGCGACCACGGATCGTCTGGCGGTGCTGCCGCGCGTGCGGCTTTGATCGCCTTATGTACTTGGTTGGCCACATGGACGCGCAGGGAGACGCTCTTGGCTCCGAGGGCAACGACATCGATCTCGAAACCCAAAATCCGGTTCGTCTTTTTCCCTATGATTGCTGTCACTTGTGAAGGGCCAAAACTCTCGTTCTTGCGCGGTTCATCCGTGATGTACTCGAAGTCGATCACGAATCGCTCTCGCTCATCATCGTAGTAGCCGCGAACGCCTCTAGGAATGTCGAACGGCGAGAGGAAGACACCCAATTCGACATTGGCCTCCCCCTCGGACATCCCGATTTCGCCGGGCTCATCGTACTTGCTCTGGTCAACTCGAATCCATCGTGGTTCGCTCATGTGACCCCCTTCACATGCTTTGCACAAGCTGTGCCAGCACCCGCGCGTAGGCACGGAACTCCTCCTGCGCACGTTGCGTGTCAAAGGTTGGTGACCGGCTGTCGATCACAAGTACACCCCAGGGCGCGCTCTTGACATCATCCACCCGGAAGCCCATGAGAGAACGGGCCGCGGGCTGCTCTTCCTGCACCCATTCTACTGGTACGAAAGTTTGCTTGGCGTAGCTTCGCCGGTCCTCGTCGCTACAGCGCGGACTCTTGAGGTCCGGGAGGTCTTGTACAGGTAAGGCGGTGGATCGTGCCCACGCTCTCCCTGCTACCCCCTCTGCTTGGTCTGTGTCGTCAGGGCACCGGAATCGAACGGTTGTGTTCTTGGTGCCGTACCCCGATCTGGCAACGACCGAGAGCCACCGGCGACCCGGCCGGCGACGATGCCCCGATGCATCCTTCAACCAAAGCCATTTCCGCTCTCGTTTGAAGAGCGTGACGCGATGATGCGCATCGTCATCGCCACTGTCGCCGAACAGGGCGTCTTGGATCTTGTCGAGGATCGCGTTCGTCGCATCCATGGCGATCAGATCACCATGCCTAAGCATACTCGCGACCGAGAACACGACGACACCCACGAGGAACCAGATCCACGCGGTGTCATGCCACCACTCGATGAAACCTGACCAGCGCTGGCCGGTAGGAGCCAGCTGGATCGCGCAGACCCAGAACACGAGGACCTCCGCTACGATCCGAGCTGCTCGGATGACCGATTGGGCACCGCTCCCACGACGCCAGCGCAGGAACGCAGTACCTGCGGGTTGACTCATCGGTGGTCAACCAACCGTCAAAGCCATCGTCTCGGCGTCTCGCTTATGCTGGTGGTGGACCTTGGTGTCGGACGCTCCGCCGAGGCGGTTTCAACGCCTTAGCGGATGTCTCCCCGCATCGGTTCCTCCGAAGGTATGCAGCCCTTTCCCGTGGTGCAACCGCTCGCAAACACGCCCGCGAAATGGACGGTCGGGGTCGTGTCCGGACGAACGACGATGCGTGTGGGGCGATCCTCGAAGTGAACCGGACACGCACGGAATAGGCTCCGGAATCCGCTTCCGGCGGCAAGAAACAGGTCTCCGGGCAGACTTCCCGATCACCATACCTCTAAGCCGTCGATCATCGCTTCGGAGGGCCCGCCCGGTAGGTCGAGGAGCCGCTCGAGGTCGTGCTCAAAGACCCTCAACCCCGATCACCAGCCGATCAGCATACCGCACGTGGACCTGACGGGTGTCGGCGTGGCTGACGGGTCCTTCTCTCAGCCCGCAAAGAGCGGCGCCGTCTCCCCTCGTGCCGTCTTCTCCGGTGACCCACCCCCGCCCGGCCCGCCACCCCCCTGGCTCCGGGTCACCCGGACCACCCGGTCGCCCACCTCCACCTCGGCCAACCGGGTGCCGCGCGCGGCCTTCCCGGTGACCGGCACGTCCCCCGCCACCACCTGGGTGATGCGGCCAGCCGCCGTCACCAGCATGACCGCGTCCTGGTCGAGGACCTCGATCGCTCCGATCAGGCTTCCTTCGCCGTCGCCGGGCGCGCGCATCACCACGCCCAGGCCGCCGCGCTTCCGCCGCGGATAGTCGTTCACGTCCGTGCGCCGGCCCCACCCCTGGTCGGACACCGCGAGCACCGTGCCTTCCCGGCGGATCATGAGCGCGGACACCACCAGGTCGTCGCCGCGCAGCCCGATGCCCTTCACGCCGAACGCGGTCCGACCCACGACCGGCACCTGACCCTCGGCGAAGCGGATCGCGCGCCCGTGGCGGGTCGCCAGCATGACGTCGGCGCCGCCCTCCGAGAGCATCACCGTGACGATGCGGTCGCCTGGCCGCACCCGGGAGGCGGCCAGCCCGGCGGACCGCGGGTTCGAGAACTCCGACAGGCGCGTCCGCTTCACCGTGCCGCGTTCGGTCACGAACACCACCTGACCCTCCCCGGTCATGGTGTCGACCTGCAGGAGCGCGGTGAACGGATCCGCGCGGCTGCCCGCGGTGAGGCTGTAGAGCGACTGCCCGCGCGACGCCAGTCCGCTCTCGGGCACGTCGGCCACGCTCAGGAAGTGGACGTGGCCGCCTTCCGTGAAGGCCAGGATCCACCCCTGGGTGCGCGCGACGAAAAGGCGTTCCAGGTAGTCGTCCGGGTAGCGCGCCATCCCCGCGAGCAGCTTGCCGCTCGCCAGCCGGCGGCGGTACAGATGCACGGGCATGCGCTTCACGAACCCGTGGTGGCTGACGGTGACCACCGCGTCCTCGTCCGCCTCCGCGGCCTCCACGGTCTCCTGCGAGGCGGCCTTTCTGTCCAGAATGGTCGTGCGGCGCGCATCACCGAACTCCCGCACCCCTTCCTCCAGCTCCTCGAGCATCACCTGCAATTGCCGGTACTCGCTCGACAGGATGCCGCGGAGGTGCCGGATGGCCTTGCGCAGCCCGACGAGCTCGTCTTCCAGCTTCTGCCGCTCGAGCGAGGTCAGGCGCGCGAGCTGCATGTCCAGGATGGCTCCGGCCTGCCGCTCCGTCAGATCCAACTCGCCCTGCAGCCGCTCCGCCGCCTGCGCGCGATCCTCCGATGAGCGGATGATCGCGATCACCTCATCGATGAAATCGAGGGCGCGCAGCATGCCTTCGACGACGTGCGCGCGGTCTTCCGCCCTGGCCAGCTCATACTGCGACCGCCTCCGGATGACCTCCACGCGGTGATCGCGGAAGCGCTCCAGCATTTCCTTCAGGGTGAACTCGCGCGGCTCGCCCCCGTCCAGCGCCAGCAGAATGGCGCCGAAGGTGGATTGCAGGCCGGTGCGCCGGAAGAGCCGCTTCAGCACCGTGCCGGCATCGGCGCCGCGCTTCAGCTCGATGACCAGGCGGACGCCGTCGCGGTCGGACTCGTCGCGCAGGTTGGACACCTCTGACAGCGAGCCCTTGCGCGACAGCCCCGCGATCTGGGCGATGATCCTGGACTTCGAGGTCGCGTAGGGCAGCTCGGCGATCACCAGCTGCTCCCTCCCGCCGCGGATCTTTTCGCGCACCACGCGCGCCCGCATGACGATGCGTCCCCGGCCGGTGCGGTACATCGCCCGGATGCCCTTGCGCCCGACGATGAAGCCGCCGGTCGGAAAGTCCGGGCCGGGAATGACCTCCATCAACTCGTCCAGCGTCGGCTCCTTGTCGTCCGCAAGCATGCGGATCGCCGCCACCAGCTCGCCCAGGTTGTGGGGCGGCACGTTCGTGCTCATCCCCACCGCGATCCCGGCGCTGCCGTTCATCAGCAGGTTGGGCAGGCGCGAGGGCACCACGACCGGCTCCTTCAGGCGGTCGTCGAAGTTGGGCGTCCAGTCGACGGTGTCCCGGGCGATGTCCGTCAGCAGATCGGCCGCCACCCGCGAGAGCCGCGCCTCGGTGTAGCGGTACGCCGCAGCCGGATCCCCGTCGATGGAACCGAAATTGCCCTGACCGTCGACCAGCGGATAGCGCAGCGAGAAGTCCTGCACCATGCGCACCAGCGCGTCGTACACCGCGCTGTCGCCGTGCGGGTGGTACTTGCCCAGCACGTCCCCGACCACGGTCGCGCTCTTCTTGTAGCTCCGGTCCGGGGCCAGCCCCAGCTCGTGCATGGCGAAGAGAATGCGCCGGTGCACCGGCTTGAGCCCGTCGCGCACATCCGGCAGTGCCCGCTGCACGATGACGCTCATCGAGTAGTCGAGGAACGACTCCCGCATCTCCTCCTCGATGGGACGCGGAAGAATGCGTTCCCTCGACCGGGCTATCTGCATCATGGCTACTCCTCGGCCGGGGACCTGCAAACGTGGGGCGCTCAGGCTTCGGCGGCGTCCGCGAACGCGGACGAAACCACCCGGAGCGGCAGCGACACCTGATGTTCGCCGTCGAGGTCGACATCGAAAGCGTAGCGCCCCGGGGTCCTGAAAACGATCCCGTCCATGTTCAGGATGTGGGGGATCTTCAGTTGTCCGCCATCACTCGCCGGGCCGGGCCCGAACTTGACCTTGCCGTCCAGGCGCAGGAGGTCCTCCCCCGACGGCCCGCGAAGGCGAATCCTGATGGCGTGTTCTCCGGCCTGCTCCAGCCCCGCCGAGAAGCGCAGCACCAGGGAGATGAGGCCGTGCTTGGCCGGAAATCGCGTGGAGGTGATCGAATCGAAGATGCCCAGGATGTTCAGCTTGCCGGCGCTGTCCACCGTGGCGGCGTCGGCCAGCAATGCGAGGTCTACGCGCACGCCTCGGTTCCTCCGTTTCGATGGGTGAGCAGCCTCTCGCCGAGAACCAGCCCGGCGACCAGATCGATCGTGATGTGCGCGGCCATCGCGGGCCAGATGCTCCCGGCCAGAATGAACGACGCGGCGAAGGCGAACCCGGCCACCCCGGTCGTCACGATACCCCGCGCACCCTGGTAGGAATGTAACAACCCGAACGCCGCCGAGGTGACCGCCGCGGCCATCCACGGACCCACCGACATCGCCCCCAGCGCCGACATTGCGTACCCCCGGTAGGCGATCTCCTCTCCGGTCCCCGCAACGAAGGAAAGGCCCGCGAAGTACGCCCTCTCGCGCCGGGTGCGTGGAAGCAGCCGGGCCAGGAAGGGCGAATCGCGCAGCCCGGCGGCACGGGCGATCCACGTGAACAGCATCATGATGCCCAGGACCGCCGCGGCGATCGCGGCCGTCCACGCCACGAACGCGAAGGGGTCCAGCGGAGCCAGTCCGAGGGCGGCCGGACCGGCGCCGGTCACCCCCACGATCGCGCTGGCCGCTCCCAGGACGAAGATGAAGATGCCCGAGCTCACGTACACGGGAATGCGCGCCAGCTCCTGGTTCTTCCTGGCCAGCCACAGTTGCGCGACGCCGTTGATGGGAGCGAGGACCAGCAGCACCGCCAGCAGGATCTCGTCTACGAGGTGCACGCCGCCGCCTCCACGCGCCGCTGCCCGATCTCTTCCACGCGCTCGAGGGTGGCGCGCACGTCCTCCCAGGTGCTCCGGTAGTTGAGGATGCAAAGGCGCAGCGAGTAGGCGCCCTGAAGCCGCGTCGAGGAGATCATCGCGAAACCGCTGTTGACAATCTCGTCCTGGATCTCGCGGTTGAGCGCATCCAGCGCCGCCGGATCCATGCCCGGCGGTCGAAAGCGATAGCAGACCACGCCCAGGCTGGCCGGACTGAGCAGCTCCAGGCGCGCGCGTCCCCGGATCCAGGCCTCCGCCCTGCGCGCGAGCGCGAGCGCCCGTCCGATGACGACTCGGAACTCCTCCAGCCCCAGGATCTGGACCGACATCCAAACCCGCAGCGCCCGGAAGGAGCGGCTGAGCTGGAGTCCGCGGTCGGCGAAGTTCACGTGCTCCAGGCTCATGTCCGTGTCCTGCAGGTACTCGGGCATGATGCGGAAGGCGTCGCGCAGCAGCGCCGGGTCGCGCACCATCAGGCACCCCGTCTCATAGGGCTGGAAGAACCACTTGTGCGGATCCAGAACCACGCTGTCGGCACGTTCGATGCCCTTGAGGCTCCGTCGCGCGCCTTCGTCGAGGACCGCGAAGCCGCCGTAGGCCCCGTCGATGTGGAACCAGAGCCCCTCGCGCTCGCACAGATCGGCGATCGCGTCCAGCGGATCGATGGCCCCCGTGTTGGTGGCTCCCGCGTTGGCGGACACCATGAAGGGCGTCCTGCCTTCGGCCCGGTCGTAGCGGATCATGTGCTCCAGCACCTCGACATCGAGCCGATAACGGTCGTCGGTGGGCGCGCGGCGCAGGTCGTCCGCGCGGAAGCCGCAGATGCGCGCGGCCCTTTCCACGGACGCGTGGCACTGATCGCCTTCGTACAGGATCAGCCGCTCGCCGTCGCCCGCCGCGTGGCGCGCGGCCACCATGGCGTTCAGGGTCGCGGCCGAGCCCCCGCTGGTGAACACGCCCCCCGCGGTCTCCGGCATGCCCAGCCATTCGCGGAACCAGTCGAGCACGACCAGCTCCACCTGGCTGGGACCCGCCGATTCCAGCCACGTGCCCTGGAAGACGTTGAAGCCGCCGGTGAGCATGTGCGCCAGGAAGCTCGGCCAGGTGGGCGAGGAGGGAATGAAGGCGAAAAAGCGGGGATGATCGATGCGCCCCGCGTAGGGAAGGACGTCGCGCAGAACCCGGTCGATGACCTCGTCCGGATCGCGGCCGGTCTCGGGAGCCGCCTCGCGAAGACGGGCTTCCGTGTACGCTCGGTCGGCGGTGCCCCAGGCGCGGTCTTCGCGGAGGCCGGTCCAGCGGGCCACCACCCGGTCCACCATCTCGTATCCGAGGCGGCGCATCAGGTCGGCGTCCAGTTGCAGCGCGCCCGCTTCGGCGCGCGAGTGTTCGGGTCCGGGCCCGGTCACCTCTCCTCCTTCCGGCATTGACGGGCAGATACCGGGTTTCCAGGTTTCTCCATCGCCCCGGGACCCCTCGCCGGGCCACGGCGGCAGACTCCAACCTCCCAAGGTAGCATGGCGGCAAGCGGCGTACGGAAAACCCCGGTCTTTCGAGTGATCGACGCTCTCGACGCGCCCCATGGCGGCCGCATCCTGCGGCTCCAGTTGCAGGACGGCCCGCCGCCCCGCGTTCGCGACCTCAGGGGTTCGCGGCTCACCGCCACGGCTCCCGACGGGACCCGGCAGAGCGTCACGGTGACGGGGTTCGCGGCGTTCGGAGGCAGGGTCAGCAACCGCCGCCTCGCCAGGACGGGCCGCGTCGACGTCCACGTGCGGGAAGACGCCTCCGATACCGAGCCGGTGTCGATCAAGTGGCTGCTCGCACCGTCGTGAGGACGGATCGCGACCATCGCCCCTCCCCGACCGGCGCCCTCTACCTGCCCTCCACATCGAGCAGCGTCGAATCCTTCTTGAGTCTCCAGAGCACGACATACACCACCGTGCCCGCTCCGAAGTAGATCCCCCAGAAGGGCGCCAGATCGAGGCCGTCCCCGGCGCCCAGCGTCTCCGCGACTTCCAGCGCGGTGGTCGCAGCCACCCAGGCGTACAGGGCGGCGTGGTCCCGCCCGAGCGCAAACAGCAGCGAGAACGGCAGCTGGTACGGCCGCCAGAGACGCGGGGCCGGCAGGAGCGCGGGCGTGCGCGCCGCCCAGCGGGTGAAGTCGGAGCCGAAACGTGCCCGCAGGAAGCGCTCCTCGGCGAGCATGATGCGCCCGTTGTAGATCCAGAACACGAGAATGGTGACCGCCACGGCGGCGAGATTGCCGGTGGTCGCGGCCACCCCGGCCCAGATCAGGAGGTTTCCCAGGTAGAGGGGATGGCGCACCACCGAATACATCCCCTCGGTGCTCAGGGAGGCGGCTTCGAGCTTGCGGGTTCCCCGGCCGGAGGTCCCCGCCGGCGCATGTCCCACGGTCCAGGCGCGCAGCACCAGCCCCGCCACGGACACCAGCATTCCCGCCAGCTCCCAGTTGTCCAACCGGCCCGCAGTGCTCGAGGGGAAGGCGAAGCTCAGGGCGGCAAGGGCGGCCAGGACGAGAAGCGGAAGGTAGCTGCGCCAGCGGAAAAGCCAGTTCCCGGTCCGGGCCCACTCCTCGACCAGCCCCGCGTCGGGAGATTCGCGACCCCGCGCTCCTGTGTGCGGAGCCCGCGGGTCGCGGTCCGGCATCAGCGCAAGCCGGGCGGGTTGGTCTCGAAAGCGCTCCGGAACCAGGTGCGGTACGCCTCCTGCGCCCCGGCGCTCTCGTCCAGCCAGGCATCCCGCTCCATGGCGAACTCCTCCGCGCGCGCGGTCAGCAGATAGGCGTCCAGATAACCGTTCTCGCTGGAAAAGAGCAGTTCATCCAGGGGCACATAGGGCGCCCAGCCGTACAGTGATCGACCGTAGAACCAGACGTCCGCGGTGCGGGCCACGATCGCCCGCTCGAGCTCGTACCCCTCAAGCCCCACCGCGTCCGGAAGCCATTCCTCCAGCCGCTCCATCCGGTGCATGAGATGCAGGTGCGCGTAGACCAGGTACGTGGGCCGCGCTTCGGCGATGGCGCCGTCCAGGCTGAGGCGGGCGGTGTCGCCCTCGATGACGAAACCCTCCCAGGGCATCACCGGCCCGTCGCTGAAGCCGGTGACGATGAGAAACGTGGGGTCTTCTTCGATGTTCTGCAGCTCCGGGCGAAGCCAGATGTCGATGGAGTCCATGCGCGCGGGGTCGGGAGGGACGCGCGCGCCCGAGAGAGTGATCAGGCCGCGGGAGGGAGGCAGGGCCGACGAGGCGGAGCAAGCGGCAAAAAGGACCATGGCGAGCGCCGCCCCGAGGGCGCCGCGATGCGATGTCGAAAACTTCACCATGAGTCTCGTCTGGATGGGAAGTGGTGGTGTCAAGGATGTCTGGATGCGTACCCGCGAGCCGCCGGTATGCTTCAGGCGACGGGCGGGGAATCCGCCCCCGTCCACTTGATGTGTTCGAACGCGGTGCGGCAGCCGTCGCACCAGTAGGTTGCGACCGAGAGTTGGCTGCCGAACGGATTGACCAGCCGGGTCTCGGTGCGGTCGCAGAACGGGCACCTGGGGGTCGCGGGAAGACCGGACGTGGCGCCAGCCACGACCTCGTCGGCGCTCATTCTACGAACAACGCCCGGTTGCGGTCCCCCCGCGCCCGCTCGACGGCGTCTCCGGCGGGCTCTCCGGTCGGGCGGCGGCGGCTGGCCATCCAGTCGGCGGGGAGCGGCGGATCGGCGGCGGGCTCCATGCGCAGCGCCGCGATGGGCTCCGCCAGCCTCCGGGCCAGCGTGGCGCGCGCGTCGGCCGGTCGGACTGTCACTCCCGCCCCGGCGAGCAGCTCGGCTTCGTCGTCGCCGGGCAGCAGACACGTGACCGCGTCGGGCAGCATGGACTCGACCGCAGCCGCCAGGAGCTGCCGTCCCTCCTCCGCACCTTCGCTGATGCGGCGCATCCAGGCTTGTCCGAAATCGCGGTGGAACGCCTCCTCCGCGAGCATCTTGGGGATGCGCCGGCGGGCCGCGTCGTAGGCGCCGGCAGCAAATCCCTCCAGCGCAAGCGAGAGGGTCCCGTCCACCACCACGATGCCGGCGACGACCCCGGCCCAGTCGGCAAAGGGCTCGTCCAGGCAGGACGCCGAGCAATACTCGGCGGGCGGGCGGGAATGCTCGACCTCCACCGGGTCGACGCCGAAGTCCTTGAGCATGGCGTAGAGGAGGCGCGCATGGCCCCACTCGTCCTGGGACATGGAGGCGGTCGCGATGCCGCTCTCGATGGAGGGGGCGCCCAGCAGCCAGTCGCTGTAGCGGATCCCGAGCAGGCGCTTGGTGTCGGCGAGCGACAGGATGAGCCTCTGGAGCGCCTCCCGGACTTCGGGGGTGAACTCCCGAGCGTTCACCGACCCTCCACTGCGTGACGTCCGAGCCGGCCGGTCGCGCGCGCCGCGTACGGGCCGTCGATCCGGTTCACCGGGATGATGTGGGCACGGCGCACGACGCACATCTCGAACCAGTTCTCCTCGTCGTAGGTCTTCCAGGCGTAGACCCGCGCCAGGGCATCGTCGGTGGCGTCGACATACCCTATGTGGCGCAAGGGCTCGGCTCTCCGCTTGCGCGCGAAGACATCGTAGACGGCTTCCTCCATCACGCCCTCCGCCGGCGCCCTCAGGCGCTCACCCCCGCACCCCGGAGCGCGCGCCGCCCCGCCGGGCTGATGCGCGCGCTCGTCCAGGGCGGATCCCATACCTGTTCGATCTCCACCGCCGCGATCCAGGGCTCGGCGAGCAGCCGGTCGCGCACGTCCTCCTCGATGAACTCCATGCACGGGCACGCCGTGGCGGTGAAGGTCAGGCGAACCTCGACCCGCTCGCCGTCCACCCGCACCCCGTAGATCAGCCCCAGGTCCGTGACGCTCACGGGCAGCTCCGGGTCGAGCACCTCGCCGAGCGCGCGCCATACGGCCGCCTCCGGATCATCGGGCCGCCCGGGCAGGGGCTCGGACCACAGGTCGCGTCCGCCGCTCATGTGCGAGGCCACATGCAGCGGAAGGCCGACGCTCAGTTCAGCCACGAACTCACCTGGCCGCGCGAACGCCGGATCGACTCGACGTAGATCTCGTTCATCGGGCCACGCCCCTTCCAGCGCTCGAAGACCTGCCCCCACGTGATCCTCCCCTCCTCGAAGAGCCAGCGCTTCTCGCTCGCGTCGTACTGGCAGGGGAAGGGATAGTCGAGCACATACGACTGCGAGGCTTCGTCGAAATGCGCCGGGACGTCGAGGCCCAGCCGCTCGCACAGGGGCACCGTGGACGACATCCAAAGCTGCCGCAACTGGTCGTTGGTGAGCCCCTTCAGCCTGTACTCGAGCTGGCCGCTGTGGCGCTTGCGGTCGTCCGGCAGGCCGAACCACTCCACGGTCATCGGGAACATCCAGTCGACCGACCGCTGCAGGATCTCCTTCGCCGCGCCCCCGGCCCGGGCCAGCCGCCGCATCCACACCTCCCCGTGCCGCAGGTGGAAGGTCTCCTCCATGTCCACCTTCACCAGCGCGCGCTTGAGCGGCCCGTAGGAGGTGTTGCGGTGCACGTCCGAGAGCAGGCAGATGCCGGCCCGGTCGAAGAAGCCGTTGGCCACCACCAGGTCCGCCCAGTTGTCGAGCGGCTGGTCGAAGCCGTAGGGATGCTTGAACTCGTGGGGCTCGCGCTCGTAGACCAGCTTCTGCTTCGAGATGCCCATGTCCTCGAGCAGTCGATAGGCGATGTTGGCGTGCGCCAGTTCGTCCTGGATGATGGCGTGCGCGCTCACCTGGGTGTTGGCAGAGGGCGCGTGGCGCGCGGCCATCCAGTAGGAAGGCGCGCTCATCAGTTCGGTGTCGGCCTGGACGGTGAGCTGGATGGCGAGCGCCTTCCTGTAGCCTTCGGTCATCTCCTCGGGAGATTCCACGATGTAGCCGTTTTGCACGCGGGCCTTGATTTCTTCTTCAGTGAAGGGCACGGCCAACCGTCCTTTCCGAGGTCATCGGCGTTTGCGAACCCGTCCGCTACCCCCCGAGCGCGGACCGGGCCTCCACCGGGCGGTCTTCGTCAGAGCCCCAGCGAGGAGCGGATGAGGGGGCTGATGCGCTCCGGGGTCCAGGGAGGATCGAAGGTCAGTTGCACCTCGGCGTTCTCGACACCCTCCACGCCCGCTACCGCTGCGCGCACATCCTCCACGATCTGTGGCGCCGCGGGGCACATCGGCGTGGTGAGCGAGATGCGCACCTGGACGTTCGCGTCCTCGATCTCGATGTCGTACACCAGCCCGAGCACCACCAGATCCAGGTGCAGCTCGGGATCCTTCACCGTGCGCAACGCCTTGCGAACCGCTTTCTCGCTGATCTTCATGTGCTGAAACTTGCTTGGCCCGAGAGGGCCTGTCCATACTTTCGCAATTCGCCGGCTGCGGGCGCGGACGTGCCCGTGGCCGGCCCGTCGAACCCTTCGCCGGATTCCCGAAGATGAAACGTCGCGACTTCGTCAAGACCGCCGCCGCCGCAGGCGTAGCCGGCGCCGTGCCGCGTCCCCTGGACGGGGCTGGACCGAGCACCCTGGACGGCGCGCCCATGGTGTTCACCCCACAGTCCGTATCCCCGGTGGTGATCTCCGACACCAGCGGCATCCGCTTCACCAACGGCGGCCCGGAGAGCGCGGTGGAACGGGCGTTCCGGATGATCACCGAGGGCGCGGACGTGCTGGACGCCCTGGTCGCGGGGGTGAACATCCCCGAACTCGACCCCACGGAGACCGGGATCGGCTACGGGGGCCTGCCGAACGCGAACGGCGTGGTGCAGCTCGACGCGTGCTGCATGCACGGGCCGAAGAAGCAGGCCGGAGGCGTGGCGGGGCTCGAGGGGGTGCGCACCCCCTCGCTGGTGGCCAAGGCGGTCATGGAATACACCGACCACCACCTGCTGGTGGGCGCGGGCGCGCAGGAATTCGCCCGCATGATGGGCTTCGAGATCGAGGACGACCTGAACACCGACCGCTCCCGCGAGCTGTGGCTGGAATGGAAGCGGCGCATCGATCCCGGCCACTTCCCCGATCCGCGCAGGGGGCGCCCGGGCGCGACGGGCAGCGGCGCGGGTCTCGCCGCAGGAGCAGGAGAAGGCGCGGCCGGCCCGGAGGAACTTGCACGCGCCCGGACGGCTCTGCGGGACCGCCACTACGCCGGCTACCAGGCCGGGCTGGACATGGTGCGCGAGGGGCTCATCGACGAGAGCAGCTTCTGGGGCACCATCAACTGCGACGGCATCGGGCCGGGCGGGGACATCTGCGGGGTGACCACCACGAGCGGGCTGTCCTGGAAGATCCCCGGACGCGCGGGCGATTCTCCCATCCTGGGCGCAGGGCTCTATGTGGACGGCGACATCGGCGCCGCGGGCTCCACCGGCCGGGGCGAGGCCAACCTGTTCAACCTGTGCTCCTTCCTCATCGTCGAGAAGATGAGGGACGGCTTGCATCCGCTGGACGCGGGGATGGCGGCGCTCGAACGCATTCGCGCGAACACCGTGGAGGAGCGCCTCCTCAACTCGCGCGGCGAGCCCAACTTCAACGTGCGCTTCTTCGCGCTCAACAAGCGGGCCGAGTACGCGGGCGTGTCGATGTATGCATCAGGCCAGGTCACGTACGCCGTGTGCGATGAGAACGGTGCGCGCGAGCTTCCGCTGGAGGGGCTGCTGGAGGGCTCGCCCACGGACTGACGGCCTTATTCCCGGTTCCATCCGAGGCATGTAACCCGCTATTGGTCTTCACGCACCAGGTTACCCAGATGACAGATCCGACGGCATCATCCCACGGCGGCGGCGCGCCCGGGCTGCGTGGCCTGGATGTCTGGTACGGCTCCGAGATGAGCGGGTCGGGCAGCTGGATTCGCCACCTCACCGAAGGAGAGATCCGCGAGATCCACCTTGCGGTCGGAAGGATCGAACGCAAGGGGATCGACATCGCCGGGATCACGCGCGACGACTTCCCGCTCCCCGGGCTGGAGGCGGAACTCGCGCGCATCCGCGAGGAGTTGTTGCGCGGGCGCGGCTTCGCGCTCCTGCGGGGCCTGCCGGTGGACGGCCGGTCGATGAAGCAGATCGCGACCGCCTTCTGGGGGATCGGCACGCACCTCGGCGAAGCCATCTCCCAGAATGCCAAGGGGCACCTGCTCGGCCATGTGAAGGACATCGGCCACGACCCCCACAACCCCGAGCACCGGCTGTACGCGACCCGGGCGCGCCATCGTTTCCACACCGATTCCTGCGACCTCGTCGGGCTCTTCTGCGTGCGCCCCGCGAAGAAAGGCGGGCTGAGCAGCATCTCCAGTTCAGCCACGATCTACAGCGAGATGCGCCGGCGGCGGCCCGACCTGGCCGAGCTGTTGTCGCGCCCGATCCATATCGACCGCAAGGGGGAGATTCCCGAGGGGAAACTCCCGTACTACCGGATGCCGGTATTCAACCATCACGCCGGTTGTATTACGACGTATTACGCCCGCGACTTCTTCGACGGCGCCCAGCGTCACGAGGGGGTGCCGCCGGTGTCGCGCGCGCAGACCGAGGCCATGGACCTGTTCGAGGATCTTGCCGCCCGTCCGGACATCCGCCTCGACATGGAACTCCGGCCCGGCGACATGCAGTTCGTGCACAACCACCAGATCGTCCACTCCCGCACCGGATACGAGGACCATCCCGAGCCGGAGCGCAAACGGCACCTGCTGCGGCTGTGGCTCTCGGCCACGCACGACGGGCGCGAGCTGCCTCCCGCCTACGCGGAGCGCTACGGGAACATCGCCCTCGGCAGGAAGCGAGGCGGGATCATGGTGCCCGGGACGAAACCCTACGCGCCGCTGGAGGCGGAGGGCTGAGGCAAGCGCACTTCATCCGCGATTGAATTCAACCCCAGGAGAACCCGAATGAGACTCACATCCGCCATCGCAGCCGTCCTGTTGCTCGCCGCCGTTACGTCCACGCCCGCGGAAGCGCAGGTGACGGGCTCCCTGAACGGACTTCACGACATCACCGTGAACCACCTCAAGGCGACCGCGGAGAAGGTGCCGGCCGACCTCTACGACTTCCGTCCCACGGAGGACGTGCGCTCCCTCGGGCAGATCCTGGCCCACGTGGCCAACGCCCAGTATTCCTTCTGCTCGGTGGCCTCCGGCCAGGACAGCCCGCTCTCGGAGAACCTGGAGGAAACCGCCACCACCAAGGAGCAGATCACCGCCGCCCTGGCCGATGCATTCGCCTACTGCGACGACGTGTACGCCTCCATGACCGACGAAAGGGCTTCGGCGATGGTCAACCTGTTCGGAAGCGAGATGGCCGTGGCCGGCGTGCTCGCGTTCAACTCGATGCACAACTACGAGCACTACGGCAACCTGGTCACCTACATGCGCATCAACGGGATCGTGCCGCCGTCGTCGGCGGGAGGCTGAGGGACTACGGCCCCAGCGCCCCCAGCGGAATCACGCTAATCCCGTCCGGCCGGACGTAACCGTACCCGCGCTCGACGATCACGCCCAGGGCGGCCGGCTCACCGCACCGACTCGTATCGACGCGGCCGGCAAACTTCAGGAGTGAGCGCGCCGCTTCGTCGATCCGGCTGAGGCCGAGCTTGACCTCGAAGGCCGCCCAGCGACCGGGCCCGGCCTCCACGATCGCGTCCACCTCGAGACCGGCGTCGTCACGGTAGTGGTACACCCTCGCGCCCATCGCCTGAGCGTATACGCGCAGGTCCCGGACCACCAGCGACTCGAATAGCAGGCCCAGCCAAGCGAAATCGCGGAGCAGGTGCTCGGGTCCGGCGTCGAGCGCCGCGGCAGCGATGGACGGATCCACGAAGTGGCGTTTCGGGGAAACCTGCAACCGGCTACGGGACCGCATATGAGTGTGCCACGCCGGCTGGTTTTCCACGACCATGAGGCGAGCCAGGCTGGCCAGGTATGCGCTGGCCGTGTGGCCCGTCATCGGGGCGAGATCCGGTCCGGAGACATCGCGCGCTACGGTTGCCAGCGATGCGAGGGTAGCGACGTTGCGAGCCAGCGACTGCAGGAAGCGATGGACTCGTTCCGGGTCTCGCCGCACGCCATCGACACGCTGAAGATCGGTGCGGCAGATGTCGTCGACGTAGCTTCGGTTCACGCGGATGGCCTCTTCCGGGGAAGAGTCGAGATGCCCCGGCCAACCCCCGACGCAGATCAGTTCAGCAAGGCGGTGTACCGACAAGTTGGTCGACGGGCTCGTCACCGGCTGGCCCGCAAGTACGTCGGAAAGGGACAACCGGCCGGTGCTCTGCCCGAGTTCGAAGAGGGACATGGGGCGCAGGCGCATGCGCACGATCCGACCAGCACCCGTGTGCCGTGTGATGTCGTCCGGTGGAACGGCCGATCCAGTGAGGATGAAATGGCCCTTGCCGGGACGCTCGTCCACAACGTGGCGCACATGGTTCCAGATTACCGGGGCGGTCTGCCACTCATCGATCAGGCGTGGAGCCGCGCCTTCGAGTACGAGCCGCGGATTGACCGCGATCATGTCCCGGGCCACTTGATCGACATCGAGGAAGACTTCGCTCGCGGCCATCTGATGGGCGGTAGCCGTCTTCCCGCAGGCGCGCGGGCCTTCGATGAGCACCGCTCCGGCGGCAGCCAGGCATTGCCTCAGTTCATCGTCGGCCACACGAGGAGTGTAGTGCCTGGCTTCGACGCTGTCCGACCGGTCGATCTCGTCCCGGATTGCCTGGTCGTTGGCTTGGGCCGGCCTCTTACCAAGGCTGGATGCCATGTTGCACGCCCCCAGGGCACAAGGGTTCCAACTCGCTGTGATGAAGGAGACTAACGTGAGGCAGACATATTTTCAACGATTTTGCAGACATACTTTCGACGACATGAGAGACAACTTATCGATGTTATCAGGAACAGGATTTCGACGAAATCAGCGCTCCGGTGGCGTCAGGTACCGCACCACGTTGCCGTCGCGGTCCACGACCATCAGCGGCATGCGCAGGATTTCCCTGCCGAAGTCGATCGCGTCCCGGCGAGCCTTCCCCGCCGCCTCGACCCCCGCCGCCACCTCTGCCGCGTATTGCGGGGGCGGCAGCACATACTCATCCGCCACGCTGTAGTCGACCTCCGGGTACCCGATGTCCACGAACGACGCGAGGCTGACCACGCTCATCGGGTTGGGGCCGCGGTCGGGGAAGGGGGTCATCAGCTCGGAACGGAAGACCAGCTCGCGCCAGTGCCCGTTCCACACGCCCACGCCGCCCTGGTGCTGCACCGGAACGAGATCGCTGTCCGTGTAGTTGTTGCCGCGGATCTCGTCGAAGGCCGCTTTCGCCGCGGCGCCGGTGAAGTGCGTATTCGCGCTTCGGTCGGCGCGGGCAGAGTCCTGGAGGAGCCCCAGGTGCGACCACAGGGTTCCGAACCCGATCACATGCGCCATCTCATGGACGATGGTTTCCTCCAGCTGGCCGTTGGCCTCCATGCTGTCCAAGTCAGCGATGTCGAAGAACATCACCCCGGCCACGGGCAGCGAGTTGCTCACGCGGAGCTGGCAGGGCCCCGCGCCTCCGAAGACGCCCGAGCGCCCGTCGATTTCCTTGATTTCGACGTAAATTAGCAGGTCGTCGACCACCCGGTCGCCGGGGACGTCTCCGGACATTTCGTTTTTCGAGAGGCAGTTGACGAGGGAGGACCTGCTGAGCAGGTGCCCGCGGAGGTTGGCGGTGATCGCGCTCTCCCAGAACCGTTCGGCCTCCTCGAAGGCCTCGCGCTGCGAGGCGGTGAGCAGCGACGAGGTAACGTGCTCGAGTTCGATGTCGTAGACCGCCGGCGTCGCCTCCGCGCTGAAGGTTGCCGTGGCCGACGTGCCGTCCGCGTTGGCTACGCTCGCGGTTAGCGTATAGGTGGTTCCGGGGTTTCTGCCGAGGAACCATCTGTCGACCGCCGCAAACCCTGCCGAGTCGGTGGTCACCGCCTCCGGGTCGACCTCGCTGTCGCCGCTTGCGGAGAAGGTGACCCTGGTATCCGCCACCGGGTTGCCGTTGGCATCCTCCGCGCGCACGCGGGGCGCTATGCGCACGGGCAGCCCGATTTCCGTCCGCTGCCCGTCGCCCTCGATGGCCACGAGCTCGGCGACCGGTGCGGCCAGGGCGGTGGCGCGGAAGATCACCCGGTTCACCCCGGGGGCGGTGGCACGCAATTCCTGCGGCCCGGGATCACCCATCGTCCATGGACCTGCGGAGGCGATCCCGTCGGCGTCGGAAACAGCGCTGGACGAGGGCACCGAGCCGCCCCCGGCCGTGACCTCGAAGGTGACGGTGACCCCGCTCAGCCCGGCGCCCGACCGGGAGATCACCCGCACCCGCACAGGTTCTTCGGTTTCTCGTCGCGTCCGGGCCACCTGCCCGTCGCCGGAGTGAATGAGCAGAGCGTGGGGTGATTCGGCCATGGCGGTAAACACGGCGTTCGGGCCCTCGGCGACGGACGCGACCACCGACTGGACGCCGGCAGCGTCGCCCAGCGTCCAGGAGGTCTGCGCCTCGCCCGCCGGGTCGGTCGTGGCCGCGCCGGGAGTGACGGAGCCGCTCCCCTCGGCGGGCGTGAAGGACACGGCCATCCCCGCGACCGGACTCGCGCCCGCGTCCAGAACGCGACCGACCAGTGGCTCGATCAGCGGCGCGCCCGGACTGCCCGTCTGTGCGTCGCCGCCAACCCGTTCCAGCGTGGTCGGCGTCTGGCTGACCGTAACCGCGGCCGTCCCGCTGACGCCCTCGAAGACGGCCCTGACCGTCCCGGCTCCGTTCGCCAGGGCCGTGACCACGCCTGAGGAGTTTACACCGAGCACGGCAGGGGCGTCGGTTGTCCAGGATACCGTTCCCGCGAGGGTGCTCCCGTCCTGATCCAGGATGGTCGCCGTAAACGCCTTCGACTCGCCCAGAAAGGTGAATGTGGCGGACCCGGGAGAGACGACGATGGACGCCGGGCTCGGCGGGTCGAACTCCAGCGCACACCCCGCCACGAGAACCGTCAGCCCCAGACGGACTGCTGCGCCGAGCGATGCGCGTGTCATGGCGTTGCCTCGTCAGCCGGCGGGATGCCGTTGGTCCAGTCGCGCCGCCGCGTCGCGGGCATCCTGCGCCGGAGCGGCCGTGACTCCGAGCATGTCCAGGAAATCACGCGAACGAACGACCTTCACGTTGCGGTACGGAGAAGTTGCCAGGAGCGCCTTGTCGCTGCTCACCACGTAACCGGCTCCGGCGGCCACCGCACACGCGAGAAACTTGTCGTCGTCGGAGTCCTCGCACACAGCTTCGGGCAAGGGGGGCGCCGACACCAGCGTGGCGTTGGTGGCGATCATCTCGAGTACGCGTTCGAAATCCGCGCCGGGAAACCGCGCCGACAGCCGTTCGCCGACCCGAACGTATTCCCGCAGGACCTCGGGGGACAACACCACCTCGAATTGCCCGGCTCGCCACGCCGCGAGCACGTCGCGGGGCGGCCCGCCGAAGAACACACCCGGCAGAAGGACGCTGGTATCGACGACGACCCTCACGCCGCCGCTCCGGTTGTCGCAACTCCGCTCATGACGGACTTTTGGGGGACGTACGCCATCCCGTCAACCCGGAATCCCCGACGCCCATGGTCACCCATCCTGTCTCCGTCGATCAGTCCGATCGCATCGTACCCGTCAACCTTCGCCAGAGCGGCCGCACCCCCGTGCAGCTGCTCATTTCCACCCGCGTGCGGAAGTCGCCGTACTGGCACCTGTCCCACGATGCGGGCTGCTGGCGCGCAACAACCTACAACCGCATCTACCACCCGCGCGGGTACGTGCGGCCGGAGGACGGCGGCGCGGCGGCCGAACACGAAGCGCTGACGAAGCACGTCACGCTCTGGAATGTTGCCGTGGAACGCCAGATCCGGGTGAAGGGACCCGACGCCGAGCGGTTCACCGACTACGTCATCACGCGCGACGCCACCCGCATCGAGCCGATGCACGGCAAGTACGTCATCCTCTGCAACGAGCGGGGCGGCATCCTCAACGATCCGGTGCTGCTGCGCCTGTCCGGGGACGAGTTCTGGTTCTCGCTGGCCGACTCCGACCTGCTGTTCTGGCTCCAGGGCGTCAACGTGGGGATGGGGATGGATGTCGAGATCGACGAGATCGACGTGTGCCCCCTGCAGATCCAGGGGCCGAAGTCGCTGGCGCTGATGGCCGATCTGGTGGGCGATGGCATCCGCGGGATTCCGTATTACGGGATCCTGGAAGCGGAGATCGCGGGCTGCCCGGTGGTCATTTCGCAGTCGGGCTTTTCGGGCGAGAAGGGCTACGAGATCTATCTGCGCGATGCGACCCTGCACGCCGAGAAGCTGTGGAACGCTGTGCTCGAAGCGGGCGAGGCGCACCAGCTGATGGTGATCGCCCCTGGCCATCAGCGCCGCATTCAGGCCGGGATCCTCTCATGGGGACAGGACATGGACCACGAGACCGTCCCGTTCCAGTGCAACCTCGGCTACCAGGTGCCGCGCGAGAAGGAGGGCGACTACATCGGCCGGACCGCCCTCGAAGCGATGCGCGCCGGGATCGAGGCCGGGCGGCCGCCGTTTTCCATGGTCCTGGTGGGGATGAAGATGGGCGGCAGGCCCATCGACGACTATGCGCCCGATTTCTGGCTGGTGTCCGGCCCCGAGGGTGGCGATCCGGTCGGGTACCTGACGTCGCCGTGGCATGCTCCGGAGCTCGGATGCAACATCGCGCTGGGCTACGTGCCCGTGGGGATGTCCGATGTCGGGACGGAGCTCACCGTCCGGCTGCCGGACGAATACGCGAGCGAGCCGGGCAGTCCCGACTGGGCGCGGGTTTGCGAGGTTCCGTTCCGGCCCTCGGCCAACCCGAGTGCGCGTGAGCTGGCCCATGCGCGGGGCGAGGACGCTGTGGTCTAGTGGCAGATGTGGCGCTGGTGGACCGAATCGCGCCTCCGGCGGCAGCCGGATGGTTGCGCTCCGCGGCCGGACCCCATCCGGAAACCAGTCATCGCTTTCGCGCCAAAAGACCGAACAAATACCGAATTGCGGTGTATAAGGAGGTGAGCCAGTAACCGATCATCCCCAGAGCCCCCGGAATCAGACGACCATGTCCACTGCCGCCGCCGCTCCAGTCGCGCTTGCCCCGTTTCCTCCTTCGCCCGCTCCTGCCACCTCGGGCCAGCCCGCC
>JAJDXG010000006.1 GCA_022823365.1 Gemmatimonadota bacterium | reverse complement strand
CCCGCGCCGCCGCCGAGGCGGGCTGGGCGGTCGCGGTGGAAGGGCGCGGGCCGGGCGCGCGCGGCCTGGCCGCCCAGGTGGACGCGACCTTCTCGCTCGCGGGCGCGCGCGTGCTCTTTCCGGCCGCCTCGGGGGCCGCGCCCACCGTGGCGGAGGAGTTCACCGGGTTGGGGGCCCGCGTCACCCGGGTGGACGCCTACCGCACAGTGGTGACCCCACCCCCGACCGAACAAATGCGCGGCGACCTGGCCGCCGGGGTGGACTCGGTCACCTTTGCCAGCCCGTCGGCGGTGGAGGCGGTGGACCGCGCTCTGGGCGGGGAGATGGCCGGCGGCCTCGCGGGGTTGACGATCGTGTGCATCGGTCCCACCACCGCCACGGCGCTGGAGCGCCGGGGAATCAGTGATGTGCGGGTGGCGGCCACCGCCACACTGGAGGGCATGGTCGAGGCGGTGGTGGATTCGTGCGGGAACCCCGGCTCGGGGCGCGGGGATGCCGATTTGGGACATGGCCCGTCGCGGGCGGCGGTCCAGTTGCGCGAGGCCGGGCGCCCGGATGCGGATTTGGGACGCGCTGCGCATACCCTCGGCGCCACCACCGCTCCCAACCCGGGCGCACGCCCGTGACCTCCCGCAGCGAGGAGCTTTTCGGTCGCGCCCGCCGGGTGCTGCCGGGCGGGGTCAACAGCCCGGTGCGCGCCTTCAAGTCGGTCGGGGGGGTGCCCCGCTTCATCCGTTCCGCCCGGGGCGCGTACCTCGAGGACGCCGACGGGAACCGCTACCTCGACTTCATGGGGTCGTGGGGGGTGGCGATCCTGGGACACGACCACCCCGAAGTGCGCGATGCTGCTGCGCGCGCCCTCACCCGCGGCACTTCCTTCGGGGCACCCTCGCCCGGCGAGGTCGAGATCGCCGAACTGATCGCCGAGCTCGTGCCCGGCATCGAAGTGGTGCGCTTTGTCAACTCCGGCACCGAGGCAACCATGAGCGCCATCCGCCTGGCGCGCGCGGTCACCGGCCGCAGCCGGATCGTCAAGTTCAGGGGCGGCTACCACGGGCATGCCGACGCCTTCCTCGTGGCTGCGGGGTCGGGGGCGGCCACCCTGGGCGTGCCCTCGAGTCCCGGGGTGCCTGCGGCAACCGCCCGGCACACCTCCATCGCCCAATTCAACGACCTCGCATCGGTTGAGGACTGCTTCTCCGCCTCGGAGGAGGGCGTTGCCGCCGTCATCGTGGAACCCGTCGCGGGCAACATGGGATGCGTTCCCCCCGCTGACGGGTTCCTGCCCGGTCTGCGTGACCTGTGCACCCGGCACGGCGCCCTGCTGATCTTCGACGAGGTGATGACGGGCTTCCGCGTGGGGCTCACCGGCGCGCAGGGGCGCTACGATGTCGTCCCTGACCTCACCACCCTCGGCAAGGTCATCGGCGGCGGGCTGCCGGTGGGCGCGTACGGGGGCCGCGAGGAGCTGATGCGCGAGATCGCCCCCGACGGGCCGGTCTACCAGGCCGGCACCCTTTCCGGCAACCCGCTGGCCATGGCCGCGGGACTGGCGGCGGTGCGCCACCTCGCGGCGCATCCCGAAATCTACGACCACACCGAACACCTGGGCCGGCTCCTCGACCGCGGTTTCGCCGAGATCGCCGCGCATGCCCGGGTGCCCATCCACTGGAACCGTGTCGGCGCGATGGGGTCCCTCTTTTTCTCCGAGTCGCCGGTCGTGGACTGGCCGTCCTCGGAAGCGTCATCGAGCGACCGCTTCAACCGGCTCTTCCACGGCATGCTCGATCGCGGCACCTATCTTCCCCCCAGCTCCTTCGAGGCCTGGTTCTGGTCGGCGGCGCACGAGGAGTCCGAGGTCGCGCGCGCGCTGGAAGCGGCCGCCGAGATCATCCATCGGATGGACGCCCAGGCAGGATGAACGGATCCGACAACGCCACAATCTTCGAGCGTGCCGCGCGCGGCCGGCCGGTACCCCATACGCCCATCTGGATCATGCGCCAGGCGGGGCGCTACCTGCCGGAATACCGGAAGCTACGCCGCGAGGTCGACTTCATAACGGCGACACGCACTCCGGAAATCGCGGCGCGCATCACGCTGCAACCGATGGAGCGCTTTGCGATGGACGCGTCCATCCTCTTCAGCGACATCATGACGCCGCTCGATCCGATGGGCGTCGAGGTGAAGTTCGCGCCGGGTCCCGTGCTCTCTCATCCCGTGCGCACGCCCGAAGCTGCGCGCGCCGTGCGCGCACTGGTCCCGGAGGAGGGGGTTCCGTTCGTGCTGGAGGCGATCCGCGCGGTACGCGCCGAACTCCGCCCGGAGGCCGCGCTCATCGGCTTCGCCGGAGCTCCGTTCACCCTCTTCTGCTACCTGGTCGAAGGAGGCGGCTCCAAGGACTTCATGACCGCCCGCAGCTTCCTGCGCCGCGAGCCGGAGGCCTCGCGAGCGCTGCTCCACACGCTCGGACGCTCGATGGCCCGCTATCTGGTTGCCCAGGCGGAGGCCGGCGCGAACGCGGTCATGCTTTTCGATTCCTGGATCGGCCTGCTCGGCCCGGACACCTACATGCGCTTCATCCACCCCGTGCTGACGCGGGCGTTCGCGGCCGTCCGGGCCGCGACGGATCGCCCGATCATCTACTTTCCCAATCGCGGCGGGCCGCTGCTGCGCTCGATGCGGGGACTCGACGTCGATGTGGTCGCCATCGACTGGACCCTGCCGCTCTCGAAAGCCGACCGGCTGCTGGGTGGCGGGCGCGCCCTGCAGGGCAACCTCGATCCCGCCGAACTCTTCGGGCGCCCGGATGCGCTCAGGCGCGCGGCGGATGCCGTGCTCGCGGAAGCCGAGGGTCTGGCGGGGCACATCTTCAGCCTGGGGCATGGGATCGACCGGCGCACCGACCCCGACCAGGTCGCCCGCCTGGTTGACCATGTCCACGAGCGCGGCCGGACGGGCGCCGACTAGTTCCCATGGGACGGATGGAGGGGCCCGGGCAGCAGGCCCCGGGCAGGCAACCGGAGGTGACGCCCTGAGAATCGCGGTCCTTCTGATCAACTTCGGCGAACCCGCCGAACCGGTGCTGGAAGAGGTTACCCCCTTCCTCGAGCGCATCTTCCTTCAGAATGCCGATCTGGAAAGCGACCGCTCCGCGCGCGCCCGCGCCGCCCAGCTCGCCGCCGCCCGGGCGCCCCACCTCGTGGAAGCCTACCGCGCCATCGGCGGTTCGCCCCTGGACACTCAGGCCCGCGCCCAGGCCGATGCACTGGGGGCAACGTTGACCGCGCGCGGCATGGATGCCCGCGTCGAGGCCGTCTTCCAGTTCACGCCGCCCTTCATCCGCGACGGCGTTGCCAGCGTGCGTGAGGGGCGGGCGGATGTGCTGGTGGGACTCCCGGTCTACCCCATGTGCGGTCATTCCACGACCGTCGCCGCCCTCGACTCGGTTCGCGCCGCCCTCGACGAACTGGACTGGGACGTGCCCTTCATCGGCGTCGGCGGCTGGCACCGGCATCCGGGATATCGGGCGCTCAGAGCCGAACATATCCGCGACTTCGTCCGCGAGAACGCGCTCGACCTCTCGGATCCGGACACGATTCTCTATTTCTCCGCCCACGGGACGCCCGTCAAATACATCCTCGACGTCAACCGCTACGACCGTTACGTCGAAGAGCACTGCGGGGAGATCGCCGAAGCGCTGGGTGTCGGCGAACGATTCGCCGTCGGCTTCCAGAACCACACCAACCGCCGCATTGCCTGGACTTGGCCGGACAACGAGGAGCGCATCGAGGCGCTGGCGGAGCGGCGCCTGGTGGTGGACGCGGTCAGTTTCATCCACGAGCAGTCGGAGACCCTCGACGAACTGGACCGCGAGCTGCGTGAAGCGGTGGAGGCGATGGGCAAGGAGATGTACCGCGTGCCGGTGCCCCACGACGATCCCCGCTTCGCAGGCGTGCTCGCGGATCTCGTGGGTCACGCGCTGGGCCAGTCCTCGGCGGAGGATCTGGCGCTGGCGCCCTGCCGCTGCCGGCCGGTACCGGGCACCTGGTGCACGAATGGCGCGCGCGACCTCGCCCCGAGCCCGTACATCAGGCCGGACTCCAGGGCCGCATCAGGCTCCCGGCCCGATCACGGCTCGGCCCGCCCGCCCACCGCCCATCACCCTCCTTGATCGCGATCGTCGGCGGCGGCATGAGCGGTCTCGCCCTGGGCCGCGAGCTGGTCCGGAGGGGGCGCGAATGCGTCGTGTTCGAGGCCAAGGACCGTCCCGGCGGAATCGTCAGCAGCAAGCGCGTGGCCGGGCTGCTCCTTGAGAACGGCCCCCAGCGGGCCCGCCTCACCGCGCCGTTCGCTGCTCTGGTGGACGAGCTGGGTCTCGGCGACTCGCTCATCCTGGCGCCCCGGGACCTCGACTTCTTCATCTACCGGGACGGCAGGCTGCGCCGTGTACCTCTTTCCATGGGGGGTCTGCTGGGGTCCGATGCCGTAAGCTGGCGCGGGAAACTCCGCGCGATGCTCGAGCCCCTCACGTCCGGAGCACGCGAAGGCGAGCGAGTGGCCGGGTTCTTCTCCCGCAAGCTGGGGCGCGAGCTGTACGAGCATGTCGTGGGTCCACTCTATGGAGGTCTCTACGGGACCGACCCCGGGGAAATGGTCGTGGGACTGTCGCTGGGCGGACTGTTGCGCGATATGGGGATCGGGCGGAGCCTGGTGCTCTCCCGCCTCTTCCGCCGCGCCCCGCGCGCGCCCCGCATCTGCTCCTTCGCCGACGGGATGGATAGCCTGCCCCGCGCGCTTGCCCGTGCCCTCGGAGACCGGGTGCGCCTGAACGCCCCGGTCCGCTCGATCGAACCACGAACCGGCGGCTGGTCGGTCGTGCTCGACGGCGAGACGCTGCCGGCGGAGCAGGTGGTGCTCGCGGTCCCGGCTCCGGTGGCGGCCCGGCTGCTCCGCGGGATCGCACCGGACGCGTCCACCCGCATCGCCAGCCTCCGCTACAATCCGCTCGCGGTCGTGCACCTGCGCGCGGACACCGACCTTCACGGGATCGGCTTCCAGGTATCGCTGGCGGAGCCGCGCGCCCTGCGCGGCGTGACCTTCAGCCACTGCCTGTTCGGTGGGGAAGGGGGGCGACCCGACCGCAACGGGGTGTACACCGCCTATCTTGCCCATCCGGCCCACCCGCGTGGCGCGCCATCCGGCTCGATGAGCAACTCCGCCGCCACACGCGGAAGGTTGATGCAGGCCCGCACGAACGAGGCGCTGCGCGTCCGGGCCGCCTCCGAATTCGAGCGCTGCACCGGGTACGGCGCCGAGCCACTGGGAGTCGCGCGTCCGTCCATGCCCGCATGGGACACGTCGTGGTCGGCCCTCCCCGAGCTCCGGCTGCCGCCGGGTCTGCACGTCACTGCCAACTGGGAGAGCCGCCCGGGCCTGACGGGACGATTTGCGCGGGCCCGAGCGCTGGCCGCGACCCTGACCGGGACCGGCGGTAGGCGCGCCATCGTCCCACAACCGCTGCGCGGCCAGTGCCTCCGAGTTGGCTTGTTTCCGCATCGTTACAGACAGGCAGTCACACCGTGTCTGCATCGTTACAGAACGGGCGCCGGACGTCATTGACCCGGGTGCGGCTTGGGAGCGAGCTTCGTTGAGGATCTGGGCACCACCGACGACAGGATTCTTGTTGGTGGCTGCTAACCCGTTGAAAAACCGGATGATAGCACATTCCGGGCTACGTCGTTGCGAGGAGGTGGGACACCTTGACACCCTTTGCCGCAATACTGGCGATCGCGCTTCAGGCCGTTCCGGGCGGCGGGACCAACGGAGAGGCTGCCGAGGAACCCGTCAGCGGGCAGCAGCAGCCGGAGTTGACACCTGCCGTCTCGTTCTCGGTGGAGCACCGGACCCGCTACGAGCACCTGAACAACCAGTTCCGGGCCGGCCGGGGCGGCGATGACCGGCTGCTCGTCTTCCGCACCCTGGCGGCGGTGGAACTGGACGCTGGCCGATTCCGGGTGAGCACGGAGTTCCAGGACGCGCGCACGGGGCTGGCGGACGCGGAGACGCCGCTGTCGACCAGCATCGTCAACCCCGTGGACCTGCTGCAGGCCTATGTGGAGGTTCCGGTCGACAACCTCCTCGCGGAAGGGAGCAGCAGCGTGCTGCGGGGCGGGCGCGTCACCATGGACATCGGCAGCCGCCGCCTGATCGCGCGCGACAACTTCACCAACGTCTCGTACGCCTTTACCGGCGTCGACTGGCAGTGGACGGGTTCCGACGACAGCAGACTGCGCACGTTCTTCACCTTCCCGGTGCAGCGCCAGGTGTCCGGAGACATCCTGGAGAACCGGCCCAAGTTCGACACCGAGTCCGGCAACGTGCGGTTCTGGGGCGTCCACTACTCGCCGGCCGGCCTTCCCTGGGGCGACGAGGGCGAGTTCTACTACTTCGGCCTCGACGAGAGTGACAGTCCGGGACGGCGAACCGCCGATCGCGACTTCCACACGCTCGGCGTACGACTCTATCGTTCCCCGGAGGAGGCCGGCTTCGACTATCAGTTCGAGTCGATCTTCCAGCTGGGACAGTCACGCATGTCCAAGTCGGCGACGACAGACCTGGATCATCGCGCTCAGTACTACCATGTCGAGGCAGGCTACACCTTCGCCGCCGCGGGCTCTCCACGGCTGAAGTTCCAGTACGACTACGCCAGCGGGGACAAGGATCCCACGGACGGCCAGAACAACCGCTTCAGCGGCCTGTTCGGCTCCCGCAGCGGCGATTTCGGACCCAGCGGCATCTACGGTCTGGTTCCCCGGACCAACATCAGTTCACCCGGTGCGCACCTGAGCATGCAGCCCGGCGACGGCGTGAGCACGTTCGTGGCATTTCGCGCCTACTGGCTGGCCACGGTCAGCGACGCCTGGCTGGTCGCGGACATCTCGAGTCCCGCGGGCCAGCCGCAAAGCCACATCGGCAACCAGGTGGAGTTCCGGGTGCGCTGGGACGTGCGGCCGGGCCGCCTCCGGTTCCAGGCCGGTGGAGCACACCTGTTCGCGGGAGCTCTGCCGGCGAGCGCGGACAAGAGCGACCCTACCTACTTCTACGCGCAGACGACAGTCTCGTTCTGACGCCACGCGAGCCCGGGAACTCGCTTGTGGACCCGTCTCCCGCCATCTACGTTGACCCTGTCCGACAGGCTCACCAACGCTATGCCCGGGAGGCACGCATGAAGCTCACACGACGCGACGCGATCAAGGTATCGGGGACGGCCGTCGCCGGCCTTTCCATGGGGGTGGTGAAGCCCGACCGGGTGCTGGCGCAGGAAGCCCAGGAGTTCCCGGATCGACTGGTGGAGGGCGAGATCCGGACGCGCGCCGATCTGCCGCTGAATGCCGACGGCTCGGCGCCCGAGCATCCCCCGGGATCCGCCGGCCCCATCGACGGCGTCATCTACCGCTATACCGGGGGGGAGGCGCCCGACACCGACCTCGACTACCGCACCGCCAGCATCCGCATAGCCGCGAGCCGGCTGTCCCGGTTGCACGGCACCCTGCGCTACGACGACCTGGCGGACCTGCCCCGGCACTCCATGGTGACGTTGCTCCAGTGCGGCGCGCCGCGGCCCACCGGCATCGCCAAGTGGACCGGCGTCCGTTTCAACGACGTCCTGGACATGATCGGCCTGGCGCCCACGGCGCACTACTGCCGCATCATCTCGCACGACGGCTACTACACGGACGAGGAAGTCCCCACCATGCGTCATCGCCAGACGATGCTCGTATGGATGCTCAACGACGAGCCGCTGCCCCCCGTGAACGGCGCTCCGTTCCGTCTGGTGATCCCGTTCCGTTACGGGGGCCGCAGCGTGAAGGCAGTCCAGGAGATCACCTTCGGTTCGCCGTCGCTGCCGTTCCGCGAGGTGCCGACGCGGGGAGCCTGACGCGACGCGAGCCGGCATCGCATCGTGTCGTTCCTGGTCCACGCGGCCGGGGCTGGCGCGTTGCTCACGGATTGCTATGTTGCGTGCCGGACCGATGATCAGGAAGCGTACGACATTTCCTGAGCCGGGTGCGACAGTTTCAGACATCATCACGCAAGTGACCGGGTTTCCCCTGCAGGGAGAGAGAGGATGAGAATCGACGTGAAGTGGCGACGCGAGGGAGGCGTTGCGATCGCTTCGGTGCTTGGCCGAATCGACAACGCGAGCGCGGACGAGTTCCGGAGTCTTGTCGAGGAAGGCCTGAGCACGGACGACGATTTCCTGATTGTGGACATGGAGAAGGTCGCGTTCATGAGCAGCGCCGGCCTCAGGGCATGCCTGATCCTGGCCAGGAGGGTCGGGCGCGGGAAGTTCGCCCTTTGCTCCCTCACCCAGTTGAATCGCGAGGTCGTGGCCATCAGCGGATTCGACCAGTTGATCCCCGTGCACGAGTCACAGGCCACTGCCATCGAGGCAGCCGGCGGCTCCTGACCGGGCGTCTGAACCGACCCCATGAATGTTTTCACGCGTTCCAGGGAGAACCAAGCAATGAGCGAACAGAGGGCGATCACCATCAAGCGCTCCGTCGACGTCGACTTCAACATCGTGGGCGAAAACATCCTTGACATCGCGGATTTCGCGGTCGAGAAATATGAGTTCCGGAACGACACCAATCTGGCCCCGGAGGTGCGCAAGGCCGCGGCCGAGGCGATCCGCGCGGCTCTCTGGGCACGAGTCGAAGAACTGAAGCTCAAGCGCAAGCAGATTCTGGCCGGCATGTTCGAGTTGGCCGACGAAACCGCAAAGCGGGTCGTGGAGGGCGGTTAGACCAGGCCGTCGTCGAGCAATTGCCGGAAGTGGTCGACGATTGATTCCGCCGCCGGGCGGAAGGTCATTCCAAGAGCGTCTCGCGCGTATCGGTTGTCGAACCTCAGCGGATAGCCGACGTTGCGCCTCGCCACGGCCTGCGGGATTCGCCGTCGGGGCGCGAGCATCAGCGCAGCCACTTTGGACACGGTTTGACGCGGGAATGGATAGGCGTCGCCGAAGTGACGGCGCAGAATCGAAGCGATTTCGATCAGCCTCAGCGTCTCACTGACCAGGATGTGGCGGCCTCGGGCCTCCGGGATCAATCCGGCGCGCAGGTGACCCTCCGCGACATCGCGCACATCCACGATGGCGTATTCGAGTTCGGGGGCGCCGAAGCGATAGTAGCCGTTGCCGAGGTCGCGCATGATCAGGACGCCCTCGGCGCTCGTGTTGCGGCCAAGGCCCGGTCCGAGCACGAGGCCGGGGTTCACGGCTACCAGATCCCACCGGTCCTGCCCGTCCGCCATCTCCCATGCCAGCCGCTCCGCCAGCGTCTTGGAGTAGGAATAGGGCTGGTGGCGCACATTGCTGGTTGAGTTCCAATGGCTCTCGTCGAATCGGTCGGCCCCGGTTCCCTCGAGATCCGCTGCGTCGCCGTAGACGGCCACGATACTTGAGGTGAGCACCACGCGCCGGACGGAGCGAGTCCGGTTCGCGGCTTCCAGGACGTGGCGGGTGCCGCGGACAGCCGGCTGCACCAGGTCGCCTTCGGGATCCACCACGTCGCGCACGATCAGCGGCGAGGCCGTGTGGAAGACGATGCGGCAGCCCGCCATTGCGCGGTCGAACCCGCCGGCGTCCAGGAGATCGGCGTCGAACAGGCTCAGCTTTCCGGGACGCCGCCGCGCGACGGCTCTCAGGTGGCCGGTCCTGGCGGGATCCCCCGTGTCGCGCACCGTCGCGTGGACGTCGAAACCGCGTTCGAGCAGCCTCCTGACCAGCCAGGATGCGACGTAGCCGTTTCCGCCCGTGACGAGAACCGGGCGGCGACGCCGGACGGATACCTGGGTCGACATGCTCGGAACATACAGAACCGAGGCCCGACGGAGCAGGATCGGTCGCCTTCGATGAGTTCCGCGCCTGTCGGTTTCCGACCGCGGCTGCGACATTATCTTGTAGTTTTGCGACATTCCACGCGATCCTCATATCAATGCCGTGGATGGCAGCGACGGGCGACCGCGAAGAGATCAAGCCACGCGCGGCGGCCAGCGACAGGTACAGGGAATCGCGAGCGGCGGGAGCCACAATGAACTCAGGCAGTGACAGGTCGAGAGAACCCGTCGCCATCGTCGGATACGCCTACCGGATGCCGGGGGGTATCCGCACCGATGACGACTTCTGGGATCTCCTGAGCAGGCGCGAGATCGTTCGGGAGCCGGTCATCGACCGCTACGGCCGGGGCTATCAGCCGATCGGCGGATTCTCGGGCCCGGGACGGTTCGGGAGCGCGTACGAGGGTCTGATACGCGACGACGGGGAGCAGCGGATGGATCCCAGCCTCTTCGGGGTCTCGCGCAATGAGATGGCCTACATGGATCCGCAGATCCGGATGCTGCTCGGCTGCTCATGGGAGAGCTGCGAGCACGCCGGGTGGGATCTGAACGCGCTGCGCAACAGCGCGACCGGCGTCTTCATCGGCGCCCAGGTCGCGTCCACGGCCAACTGGCGGGCGCTCTACGGCACCAACGAGTTCTCCATCCTCAGCATCGACGCCTCGATGCTGGCGAACCGCATATCCTACCACCTCAACCTCATGGGGCCGTCGGTCGCGTGCTCCACGGCCTGCTCGGCGTCCCTCACCGCACTGCACACGGCGGTGAACGCGATACGGCAGGGCGACTGTGATCAGGCATTGGTCGGGGCCGCCACCTACCTTGGTTCGGCCCGGTGCAGCGCTTCGTTCAATGCCCTGGGCGTGATCAGTCCGGACGGCAGGTGTCATTCCTTCGATGCCGACGCCAACGGATATGTGCGCGCGGAAGGGGCATTCGTCTTCGCGATCAAGCCACTGGAAGCGGCCGAAAGGGATGGGGACCACATCTTTGCGGTGATCGAGGCCACGGCGGTCAACACCGCAGGGACGGCAGACGACGCGGTGGGTCTGGCCCAGGGGCGCTATATCACCGCGCCGACCCGCCACTCGCAGGTCGAACTGATGCGCACGGCCTGCCGGCGAGCGGGCCTGGGACCGGAGGATTTCGACTATATCGAAGCGCACGCGACCGGCACCGTTGTCGGCGACCGCATCGAGGGCAACGCGATCGCCGAGGCGTTCGGGGGCGTCGAGCGCGAGGTCCCGCTACGCGTAGCAAGTGTGAAGAGCAACGTGGGGCACCTGGAAGCGGCGGCGTTCAGCGCCGCGCTTCTCAAGGTCATCCTGATGATGCAGCACCGTACCTATGCCCCGATTTCGAAGAATTTCCTGGCGCCGAACCTCGAGATCGACTTCGACAGCTGCCCGATGCAGGTGCAGACCGCCTGCGAGCCCTTTCCCGACCAACCGGTCGTGGTCGGGATCAACTCCTTCGGGTTCGGCGGCGCCAACGGGCACTGCGTAGTGAGGGAGTACCGCCCGCAGCGACCCAGTGTGTGGTCGGTACCGTTGGCCCCCGACGCCGGGTACATGATACCGATGTCCGCGCGCACCACGAACGCTCTGGTGGAGAGTGCACGGAGCCTGCGGAAGGTTCTCGACGAGCGCGAGGTCGACCTCTACACGCTGGCGGGCAATCTCGGTCGGCGCCGCAGCCAGTTTGCGGTGAGAGCTGCGTTCGCCGTGCGAGACCGGGCCAACCTCGCCGAGGTGCTGGACGCGTTCGCGGAAGAGCCGTCTCCGGTGTCCACCATCGAGGAGGGCGAGCGCCGTGTGGCCATGGTGTTCTCCGGGCAGGGTACGCAATGGGCGGGATGCGGGCGGGCGCTCTACGACGCCGACCCGGTCTTCCGCCGTGTGGTCGACGCCATCGAGGAGGAGTGGCGCAAGCATTCGGAAGTGTCGCTGCGGGAGGCCTGCTTCAAGGCGAGCCAGGAGGAATTGAACGAAGTCCGCCTGGCGCAGCCCTCGATCTTCATGATTCAGTGCGCACTGGTGGAACTGCTCTCCACCTGGGGCGTACAGCCGGCTTGCGTTGTCGGACACAGCTCCGGCGAGGTAGCCGCCGCCTACGCCTGCGGGGCGCTTTCGCTTGCCGAGGCTACGCGTCTGGTCTACCACCGCGCGACTTTGCAGCAACGGGTGGCCGGCTCCGGACGCATGCTGGCGATCGGCCTCGACCGCCCGGGCGTGGAGGACGTGCTGAGCGAGCTCGGCGTTTCATTCCAGTCCGGAAACCACCGACCCGCCCGGGTTGAGATCGCCTGCGAGAATTCGCCCGCCAACACGGTAATATGCGGCAAGGAGTCCGCGCTGAAGCCCGTCATGGCGGAGCTGGACCGCCGCGACCTTCAGAATCGCCTGATCCCCGGGAACATCGCGTTCCACTCCACGGCCATGGATCCGCTGCACGGCGATGTCATCGCTTCGCTGTCCTTCCTGAATGAATGCGCCTTCGAAGCCGATGTTCCCATGGTGTCGTCGGTCACCGGCGATGCGGAGCACCGTCTGGATGCCGCATACTGGTGGTCCAACATCCGGGAGCCGGTTCGCTTCGCGGCCGCGGTGGAGACGGTGAAACGGGATCACCGACCCGACGCCGTCCTGGAGATCGCGCCGCACGGCCCTCTGCAGCCGCTCATCCGGCAGTGCCTGGAGGGCGGCGCGTCCGTTCCGGCCTGCATCCCCACACTCATGAAGGGCCAGGACGTGTGCCTCGGCTTCCAGGGGACGCTGGGGGCGCTGTACCGCGCCGGCGTCGAGCTGGACTTCGCGTCCCAGTACCCGAAGCCGGAGCCCATCGCCCACCTCCTCCCCGGACACCCGCAGGAACAGACGACGAACCACGACGATCTGGTCGACGACGAGATGTTCGTCCAGCGCGGAGAGTACTCGCACGGCCCGCTCGTCGGGCACCGGGTCGCCTGCGACCACATTCTGTTCGAGTCGCGGCTATCCGAAAGCGACTTCCCCTGGCTGACCGACCATCGCGTCCACCGGGCGCCGATCATTCCCGCCGCCGGCTACATCGAGTTGCTGCTGCAGGCGTTCGCCGGGGATCCCGTCCACATCGATGAGATCGAGTTCCTGCAGCATACGCCCGTCGGAAAGACGCCGGTGCGGCTACAGACGGCCCTGTTCCCGGTTCCGAATGCTCCCGACCAGTTCACCTTCACCATCTCCACGCGTTCCTTCGAGAACGACGACGAGGGCACCCTGCACTGCCGTGGCAGGGTGCGCCGGGTGGACGAAGACTACGCCATCGACACCCTCCCGACGCTCGACGATGTTCTGGCTTCCGACTTCGATCCCCAACCCCTCGCGACGGGCGAGGAGTTCTACGACCACATCGAAGCGGTCGTGGGCGATGCCTTCGAGTTCGGGCCCGAATTCCGCAGCGTCCGCCAGATCGACATGGACTCCGGTTCGACGGACCTCCTACTGGATATCGAAGTGGACGGCGAACTGTGGGCCTCCGGCCGGGAGGAAGGCTATCTGCTGTATCCCCCGTTGACCGACGGCGGGCTGCAGATCTTCCTGCGCTACCTGATGCGGCTGCCGGATTTCTTTTCGATGCCGCAGCGGGCTTGTGACATCACCTTCCTGCGCCCCCCGACGGGGCCGCGCATCAGCTGCTTCCTGGTCGACACCGGGGACTGGTTCGACGTGGATGAGCGCGGCCAGTACAACAAACCGCTCGGCGAGCTCTATATCGGCCGCCTCAGCTTCTACGATCACGCCACCGGACAGTTGATCGCCCACATCGGAGAATACCACTCCTTCAACAGCAACCCCCGCTGGAGCGATGTCCCGGACAGCAAGCACCTGATTCGCTGGCAACCCAAGTTCGTGTCGCCGGCGGCGCCGGTCGAGGACGCGGTCCGGGAGGGCGAAGTCGATCCCGCCGCGCTGATTGCGGCGCTTGAAGAGGGTGCCTTCGGCCACCGGTACGCCTGCCGCGTGATCGAGATCGCGGGCCGGCGTGAGCCCACCGAGGCGATTCTGAACCGGTGTCTGTCACGCTTGTCGGACCAGGACGCCCAGACCGAGTATTGGATCCTCGGCGCGGACGAGGAGCACACCCGCGCGCTCCACGACGCCTTCAACCACCAGGACGCCGCGATTCGGTTCGACTCGCTCGATGCGTGTTCCACCGGGGCCCGCGAACTCGAAATGGATTCAGGGCTGTTGCGACCCGCCGCCGCCGAGCTCGTGCTCCTGCATGAGGAAGCCTGCGGTTATGGGCCCGAGCAGTGGGCGCTCGTTCATCGGCTCGTGGTCGGCGGCGGTCTGGCGCTCGTCCGCCATGGCGAAGGGGATGCAGTCGAAGCCGGCGCCGGCTGGTCTACGATCCACGCAGGGTCACGCGCGACGTTGCTGCAGGCCCCCCCCGACCTCTTCGACGCGACCGGGGGAAGCGGCGCCGGTGGCGAGGGTGAGACTGCGGACGAGCCCGAAGCCAGACGAGCAGCCGCCACTCCGGGCTCCCGCTGGGTGATCGGCGAACCGGGCAGCCTGGTGGCGAACTGGCTCGACCTCCTCGACTCGCCGGCGGTTGACCACGTCCCCTGGTCGACCATCCAGACAACCGATTTCAGTTGGCTGGACGAATCGCCGGGAGCGGCCGATCTGGAAGCGATCGACTTCTTTGTCGGTACGGATCCGATAGACCCCACGGGCGAGCGCGCCATCTGGGAGTTCGTGGCGTTTCTTCAGGCCCTGGCGCCGTTCCGGCTGGAGAGCGCGACCCGTGACTGCCGCCTGACGGTGGTGACGCGCGGCGCCGTCTGCGACGTGGACGATCCGCGCGGCAGCGCGCTCTGGGGGGCGGTGCGCAGCATCGCCCTGGAACTCCTCGCCGAGGACACGCGGATCGACTTCAGGCTTGTGGACATCGGCTCGAAGGATGACCTGGAGGTCCTGGCCCGTCTCAGCCGCTGCGATCTGCGCGAGCGCGAACTGGCCATCAGAGAGGCGCGCCCATGGGTTCCGCGCATCGTCAGCGTCCGGCAGCGCTCGCCGCTCGTGCCCGATGGTGAGGAACCGCCCTATCGGCTTCGCCTGGACAATCCCGGCCAGGTGAGCGGGCTCCGGATGACCACATACGAGCTTCCGCGGCTGGGGCCGTCGGATGTGGAAGTCGAGGTCGGCGCGGCCGCGCTCAACTTTCGCGACGTCATGGTCACGCTTGGGCTCCTGCCGGCCATGGCCTACGAGCGCTCGGCGCTGGGGCGTGAGGTCGGCATCGAGGCCAGCGGGGTGGTTCGGCGCGCTGGCTCCGGGGTCGCGCGCCTGAAGGTCGGGGATGAGGTGGCGCTTACGGTGGGCGGCTGCATCGCGAACCGCGTGGTGGTAAACGAGCACCTCGCATTCCGGAAGCCAGCCGGGCTGAGCATGGAAGAGGCCGCCTCGGCGCTCTCCGTCTACGTGACCGCATACTATTCGCTGATTCATCTCGCACGTCTGAGAAAGGGCCAGCGAGTCCTCATTCACTCGGCGATGGGAGGTGTCGGACAGGCTGCCATCGCGCTGGCCAGGCACGTCGGGGCGGAGGTTTTCGCGACGGCCGGCAACGACAGCAAACGTGCCCGGCTGCTCGAGATGGGCGTGCGCGGAGCGTTCGATTCGCACAGCCACCAGTGGTACGACGATCTCATGCAGGCGACGGGCGGCGAGGGCGTCGATGTCGTATTGAATTCTCTCGCCGGCCACCACATCGCGCTCTGCCTCGAGTCGCTGCGTCCTTCCGGGTGGCACTGCGAGATCGGAAAGGTCGACATCTACACCGACAACTCTCTCAGCATGCGCGTCTTCCGCAAGAATCTGCGCTTTGCCGCGATCGATGTGGACCGTCTGATGCTCGACGACCCGGTACTGTCGCACGTTCTCTCCCAGGCCTGCATCGACCTCATGGACGAAGGGGCGGTCGCGCCCCCAGCGCTGACGGTTTTTCCATACCGCGACTACGCGAAGGCGCTTCGCCTGATGACGACCGGACAGCACCAGGGCAAGCTGGTTCTTCAGGCTCCGGCCGATCCCGCGGACCGGGGATTCGGCATCGCGGACACCCGTCCCTTCCTGGATCCGGACGCGACCTATCTGGTCACTGGCGGCCTGGGTGGCTTCGGCCTGCGCTTCGTGCCCTACCTGATCGCTGCCGGTGCGCGCCATCTGACCCTGATGGACCGTGACCCCGCGCGGCGCCGCGACGTCGAGTGGATCCGCCAGATCACGACGCTGTCCAAGATGGCCCACGACTACGAGATCGACATCGTACCGGGGGACGTGAGGAACGCGGCGGATGTCAACCGCTGTATCGCGGGCCTCGAGCGACCCCTCAAGGGCGTGTTCCACCTCGCCGGAACGCTGGAGGACCGGTCTTTCCTGGACACGTCGCCCGATTCGTTGGCCAGGGTGTTCGCGCCCAAGGCCATGGGCGCGCTCAACCTTCATCACGCCACCATCGACCGGGATCTCGACTACTTCGTGCTGTTCTCCTCGATCGCATCGACCTTCGGAAACCTGGGACAGGTCAACTACAGCGGCGCCAGCGGCTTCCTCGACGGGCTGGCTGCGTGGCGACGCAGGCGCGGCCTCCCGGGTTTTTCGTACAATCTGGGCCCGGTGACCGAGGTCGGGATGGCCGCTCGGAGCCTCCACGTCATGCGCATGATGCGGGCTGCCGGCATGACCACCGTCAGCGCCAACTTCGCGATCGCGAACCTCGACTACGCCATGCGCACCATGGCGGACCACGATCATCTCGTGACCGCACTGTTCGCGGCCCCTCCGTGGACGGTCCGTTCTCCCGATTACATGCGCAACGGACGCCTGTTGTCCAATCAGGCGGCGTTCCAGGTGGACGCCGGCGGCGAGTTGACCGTTGAGGGTGTCATGGCGCAGATCTCCGCCAAGGTCGCGGAGTTGTGCGGTCACGACGAGGGCGATGTCTCCGAACCGCTCTCGAGCTTCGGGCTCACCTCGATCTCGGTCGCCGAACTGGGCGCGTTCGTTCAGACGCAGTTCAACCACCAGGTCAGTGCGCTCGAGCTTATGACCACGGCGTCAGCGCTCTCCCTCGCGCACGCCATCGTGCACGGAGCCGACTCGGACGCCGAGGAAGAGATCGCAGGCGGGGGAGATGAAGGAGCGGGTGCTGGCGATGAGTTCCGGCAGCGGGTGCGCAGGCGCCGCTCACCCTTCGCGAACCAGCCCGAGGATCACTTCCCCAACGGTGAGCGCGCAACGGTCGACGGCGGCCGGATGGCCGGTTCCGGAATGCCATCGGCCGGTGGGAGAGGAGCTTCACAGACAGCCGGCGGAGCGGGAGTGGTGCCCGCCAGCAGCCGTTGAACCAGGGCGGCGGTCCGGCGACGGCAACCCGGCGGCGCATACCGCCGCTGACGGGCAGCCTGCCGCCCCACTGTCAAATCGATCTGACTGCGCTGCGCGGCTTCGTCCGCGAGGCGGTCACCCGTGCGCCGCTCGCCAAGGCTGTTTCGCCCAACGACTTCCGCCACGTCCTCGTCACCGGTGCGACCGGCTTCCTCGGTCGTTTCCTGGTGCGCGACCTGCTCTCGCGGGATTCGCGGCTCACCGTGCATTGCATCGTGCGCGGCGACCGTCCCGAGCAGGGTTTCGAGCGGCTGAGGGCGAACATGGAGCACGCGGAAGTCTGGGACGACGGCTTCGCTCCACGGATTCGCGTGCACGCCGGGGATGTTGCCGAACCGCGCTTCGGGCTGTCGGACTCCCGGTTTCGCGTACTCTGCGAGGAGATCGACGCCGTATACCATCTCGCAGCGACCCTGAGTCTCTCCTCGTCCTACCGCGCCATTCGCCGCGTCAACGCGTTCAGCATCCGAAACGTGCTGGATCTGTGTCTGCATACGCGCTACAAGCATCTCTTCTACGCTTCGACGATGGGGATCTTCCCCGAGTACTTCTGCTTCTTTGCGCGCGAGTACCGGGACAGCCGCATTGGCGACCAGGTGCAGCCGGACCTCTCGAGCATGAAGCGAACGTTTCCGCTTGGCCTCCTCGGGTATCCATGGAGCAAGCTCGTAGCCGAACAGGCGATCCTCTTCGGCAATGTCGTCGGTCTTCCTGTCGGGATCTTCCGATTGGCCCAGACGAGCATGGCTTCGACCGGGTACGCGGAGCCAGCCAACATCACCCAGCGCCTCTTCGCGGCGGTGGTGGATGTGGGGATGATTCCACGGGGATTCACGTTGCAGTCAAACAGCGACCCCGTCGACACACTGAGCCGTATCTGCACCGAGATCTCGTTCAACCCGGAGCGTCGCTCCACGATCTACAACTGCTGCAATCCAACCCCGTCATACACCACCGTTCGCGTTGAAGAACTCGGTCTGGACTATCCGGAGGTTTCCTATCAGGCCTTCAAGCGGGCCTGCCAGGCTCGGGGTGCCGCCTCGCCCCTCGCCCGATACTGGGCACTGTTCGATCAATTCGGCCCCTACTGGTTGCAGGGCAGCGACTCGGCCACCTCCTTGCCCGTGAGCGACCGCGCGATTCGTGAAGACTGTCCGGTCACCATCGATTGGCCCGGTCCCCTCACGAGGTACGTTCGTCACAACCGATGGGTCAGGGAACATCCAGAGGCATGGCCGCACCCCACTCCCCGCCGGCGCCTGAAGCTTGAGCACCTGCTCAGGCAGGCAAGGCGTTACGCGGACGATCGCGGCCTGTGCTTCGATTCGACCTACCCGGAGTGGATGCTCGAAGGACTGGGGCGGCTTGTGGAGGCATTGAAATCACCGGAAGCGGGTTTGCTCGAGACCCGGATCGGTCACGTCACCTTCGACATGTGCCGGATGCTGCGCAACAACGCCGAGCTGGCCGCCGAACGGCAGCGGTACCCGGAGATCGGCCGACAGAACGTCGTTCAACCTGTTTTCATCGCGGGAATCAACCGCACCGGGACAACCTACCTCCACCGCCTCATGGCCCGGGACAGCAGATTCTGGGCGCTGCGAGCCTTCGAGTACGTGGAACCGGTGATCCCCAGCGGCGACTATGCGAGGGTCGCGGGCACGACGGCAGATCCTCGGCGCGCGCTGGCCGCCGACGTGTTCGAGGCCTCCGGCATCATCGACTCCTTTTCCGGGGTCCACCAGATCTCTACCGACGAGCCGGAGGAGGATATCCCGATCCTTCGGCTGTCGTTCAAAGCCAGGGTGTTCGGAGCCCGATATCACATCCCGCAGTACGATAGCTGGCTGGAGGAAAACGGCTCGCGGGAGGCCTACCGGCACCATCGCCGGGTCATGCAGCACTACCACTATCAGCGCAGGCAAAGCCATCCCGGCATGCAGGGCCAATGGCTTTTCAAGATGCCGACTCATCTCAGGGAACTCGAAGCTCTGTTTGAGACCTATCCGGACGCCCTCTTCATCCAGACGCACCGGGAACCCGTTCAGTTCATGGGATCCTGGTGCAGCCTGGTCGAACGGATCCGCGCCAACATCAGCGAGCCGCGCCCGGCGGAGGTACTTGGGGCCGAGCAGCTGCGCGCGATGAGCCACCTTCTCGATCGGGCGGTGAGCTTTCGGAACTCGCACCCGGAGCTCGAGCACCGCTGGATGGATGTCAGCTACTACGATCTGGTCCAGGACCCGCTGGCGGTCGTGGGCCGCATCTACGACTATTTCGGATGGACGCTCGAGCCCGCGGCCGTGACCGCGATGGACGTCTGGCTGGCGGAACAGGCGGAGAGGCGCCGCACCGAGAAGCGTCACCGGTACGACATCGCGGACTTCGGGCTGACGCGCGAGCAGATCGACGACGCATTCGCCCGGTATCGCGATTTCGTCTCGGAGAGAGGACTCCGGGAGTCGGGGGTTTGATCATGCGCAATGCCCTGCTGGTCTACCCCGACTATCCGCCCTCCTACTGGGGAATCAACTACGCCCTGGAGATGCTCGGCGTGAAGGCGGCCTTTCCCCCGCTCGGACTCCTGACCGTCGCGTCGATGTTTCCCCCGGAATACGATCTTCGGGTCGTCGACATGAATGTGTCGGACCTGAGGGACTCCGATCTGGATTGGGCCGACATGGTGTTTACGTCGACCATGATCGTGCAGAGGGAGTCCCTGCGGAAGGTGATCGAGCGCTGCAACCGCGCCGGCGTTCCCGTGGTCGCGGGAGGGCCCTATCCGACATCATTCCATCAGGAGATCGCGGGAGTCGACTACTTCGTGCTCGACGAAGCGGAGGAAACCTTCCCCCGGTTCCTGCGGGATCTCGAGGAAGGCAGGGCACGAACCATCTATCGCGAGCCGCGAAAGCCCGATGTCACGCGGACGCCCGTCCCGCGCTTCGACCTCATCGACCTCGGGGCCTATCACGCGATGTGCGTGCAGTTCTCGCGCGGCTGCCCGTTCGACTGTGAGTTCTGCGACATTACCAAGCTCTATGGCCGCGTGCCCCGGACCAAGTCGCCGGAACAGATGGTCGAGGAATTCGAGGCTCTCTATCGGCTGGGCTGGCGAGGCTATGTGTTTCTGGTCGACGACAACTTCATCGGCAACAAGCGCGACGCCCTGAACATGCTGCCGGCGATCGCGGAGTGGCAGCGGGCGCACCGGTATCCCTTCCAGCTGTTCACCGAAGCGAGCGTGAACCTGGCCCGAATGGACTCGGTGATGGACGCAATGATCGAGGCCGGCTTCAACGGCGTCTTCCTGGGCATCGAGACTCCGAACCCGAAGGCGCTCGCCATCACGAAGAAACCGCAGAACATCAGCAAGCGCGAACAGGACTATCTGCTGAACGCCGTCCGAAAGATCCAGCGCAGGGGAATGCAGGTGATGGGCGGGTTCATCCTCGGGCTCGACGGAGACGATGAGCAGGTCTTCGACGCCCAGATCCAGTTCATTCAGGACGCCGGCATTCCCATGGCGCTGGTCGGGTTGCTGACTGCGCTGAAGGGAACGGATCTCTACACGCGGCTGCAGTCGGAAGGCCGGCTCCTGGACGTCCCCGTCGGCACCAGCGCAACGGCCCTGAACTTCGTGCCGGAGATGGATGCCGACACATTGCTCAAGGGCTACCTGCGCGTGATCTCCACGGTTTACGACCCGTCCCTCGAGAACTACTTCGAGCGCTGCCTGACCTTGCTGAAGCACCTGAAGCCGCTGCCCCACCTGACCCCGGCCGTGAGCAGGAGCGCGCTTTATCTGGGGCTGATGACGGTGCGCCGGCGGCTTTCGCCGAGCCAGATCCCCGCCTACAGCAGGTACATCGCGAAGGTGTCGAAGGACCATCCTTCCATGCTGCCGGAGGCGATCCGTCTGGCAGCGCTGGGCCATCACTTCGAGAAGTTCACCCGTCAGCAGAAGGTGCTTCAGGGGTTCGAGGACTTCATGGAAGCCGAGTTGAGGGCGTTCCGCGAGGCCGCTTCGCGTTCCGGGACGAATGAGGACACCGTTGACGGCCGGAGGAAGGCGCTTCTGGCCCGCGTGAACTCACGCCATCGGTCGATACCCGCCGACTTTCGCTTCGATGCGGACGGTATCGACGATGCCGTGGCGTCCTTCCGGTCCGCCGTCGAGGATACCGATTGGACGACGCCTGCCGACAGCACCCGCGGCACGGGGTCGCGATCCGGCGCGCTGCCGGTGGTTGGGAAGCATCCCCGCCGAAACTAGGTGGAGGATTCCGCTTCCTTCGCAGGCGTACGCTTCCTCGTTCGCCTACCTCAGTTGGGGTGGGACTCGCGCCTTCGTGGCCTGTTCCAGGTCGTAGGCGTAGCCCAGTAGCGCCGCCTCGGTCCAGAGGTCTCCGATGAAGGCGAGCACGAAAGGCGTTCCGTCCGCGTAATAGCCGAAAGGCACGGTCACCACGGGTAGTCCAATATCGTTGATGACATTGCTGGGCAGTTCGGGATGATTGTTGGGATTGAAGTCGGGACGCTCTGGATCCTCGACCAGGTCGCCGATGGGCGCGCCGGCCTGGGGAAAGAACAGGCCGTCCAGATCGCTGTCTTCGAGCACACTGCGGAACAGCGCACGGATCTCCGCCCGCCAGCCTTGGAAGGCGTCCCCTTCTTCGGTGGCGCTGGGGCGCGCCGGGGGTGGGCGCTCGCTGTCCTCGCGGTCGCGGAAGGGCCTGCCCGACAGCGCCTCCCACTCCTCGACGCTGTGGAACGCAGCCCCGGGACCGAGGCCCCGGAAGTAGTTGAGCATGTCGTAGGCGGAGGCGGACGGGACGCGCGGGCGCTCCGCGTAGAGTTCGACGAAGCCGGTGCCCGCGAATGGATCCTCCACGGTCGCGGCACCCCGTTCTTCGATGGTAGCGATCGCCTCGCGGTATATCGCCTCGGTTTCCTCGGCGAGCGGCAGCCAGGTGTCGCGCCAGCCCTCGCCCACCAGTCCGAAGCGCGCGCCGGCCAGGGCGGCCGGGTCGAGGGCGGCGGCATAGCCGTCCTCCGGCATGTTGCCCGACGCGGCGTAGGTGGCCAAGTCCTCCGGGGTGGGCCCGGCGAGCGCGTCCAGGGCTGCTGCGGCGTCCTGCACGGTCTTCGCCATGGGCCCGACCACGTCGGCGTAGCTGCCGTTCAGCGGCACCACACCCTCGAGTGGGACCAGCCCGTAGGTGGGCTTCACCCCCACGAGGGCCTGCGCCGCAGAAGGGTTCTGGATCGATCCGCCGGTCTCGGTTCCCAGCCCGAGCACGGCAAAGCTGGCGTTGACGGCCGTGGCCGTGCCG
The DNA here is from genome assembly GCA_022823365.1 of Gemmatimonadota bacterium. GTDB lineage: Bacteria > Gemmatimonadota > Gemmatimonadetes > Longimicrobiales > Gaopeijiaceae > BD2-11. Next base: position 33,190 of record JAJDXG010000006.1, on the reverse strand, counting down.
CCGCTCGACCCCCCGGGGACGCGGTTGACGTCGTAGGCGTTCAGGGTGACCCCGGCCACCGAGCTCTCGGTGCGCGTGCCGTGTCCGGCGAAGTCAGGCAGGTTCGTCTTTCCGAGAATGACGGCGCCGGCTTCGCGCAGGCGGGTTACGACCGCGGCATCGTCGTCGGGGATCATGTCCACGCCGCCGGTGGCCGCGCTGAAGCCGTCGTAGCCGGCGGTGGTGACCTGGCCCGCCTGGTCGATGTTGTCCTTGATCACCACCGGCACCCCGTGCAGCGGGCCGCGAGGGCCGGTGGAGGCGTACTCGCGGTCCAGGGCGGCGGCGGTCGCCAGCGCATCGGGGTTCATCGAGATGAACGCGTTGTAGAGGTCTTCGTAGCGCTCTGTTCGGTCAAGGAACGCCTGCGCGAGTTGAACGGCTGTGTAGCGGCCCTCGGCGTAGTCGGCCTGGATCTGCTCGGCGGTGAGTTCGACGACGTCGATGTCGGGCGCTTCCTCCACGACGGGCGCGGCTTCGGGGGCTTCACAGGCCGTCGAGAGGAACAGCAGCCCGATGGCCGCCAGCCGGCGTCGCGTACTGACATCGCGGCGCCCGCGGTTGGCGAACTTCGTCGTCACCCTACCGAACCCGCGCATCGCGCACCTCGATCGACACGCCCTCCGCGCACAGGGGGTCCGCCACGAGGGTTGCCCGTAAAACCACCCGATCGCCCGCCGCAATCCCGTCGGTGTTCCCCTCCAGGGTGTAGAGGCGATCGTCGCCGTTGCGCATAGTGGGGCAGGCCAGTCCTTCGTCGGTGATCTCTCCGTCGACCCGGAACACCCCGTCTTCGTCGGCCACGTGAAACTCGTGCGAGGTCGCAAAGGGCCGCTGGTCGAAGCCCGCCAGAAAGAAGAAGTGCTTGAGGTCGGGCGTGGCCCAGTCCGGCAGGCGCACGGTCGCCGAGAGCAGCCCGTTCGCATCCGTCTCTTCCTGCGTGAGCAGCTGGTGGTTGCCGCCCAGCGCCCCGAAGCCGATGTAGACGGCCGCGTAGGGAAGCCGGTCCATCGAAACGGTCACTTCCTCACCGGGGCGGGCCGCGGCGGGCACCGCTTCGGGACGACGTTCCTGACTCATCCTGGTTCGCTCCATCATCATTCTCCAGAGTCGGCGACTCGCTGGAATCGCATGTCGTAGACGCGCCCCTGCCGGATGCTGAAGGCTGCCGCGCGTCCGTCGGCGCCCAGATCGAAGCGGATGCGCCCCAGGCCGCCCGCGTTGAACGCATCCTGGTAGACCGGCTCCAGTTCGAAGACGGCGTCGGGTCTCCGCTTCGCCACCAGGTGGTCACCCTCCACCGCCACCACCAGAGTCGTCTCGGCGTCGTCGCTGTGGAAGGTGCCCACATACGCATCAAGCTGCCCGGCCGCAGGTGCGAATTCGTCCACCGGCTCGTACGTGTTGTCGTAGTACTCCCCGGTGTACTCGTCGATAGCGGCCCGCCCACCGTCCGCCGCGGTCCCGAAGACGAGACGGCGCTCGCTCGCCCCCACCTGAAACTCGCTCGCAGAGTGCGCGACCAGGCGCTGGTTCCCGATCCGCAGCGCGCCGTCCTCCAGGGTGACCCGCAACGGATCGCCGGTGTCCACTTCGCGGTAGAGCCCGGCCTTCGCCGCCAGCTCCTCCTCCGCCAGCGCCATCCCCTCGCCCGGCTCCGGGTCCGGCGAGGCCGCGTCACCCAGGAACACGCGGGCCACCTGCCCGCCCAGCGCCCCGGGGTTGGCGTTGCCCACGTTGCACAGGATCGCGATGGAGAGCTGCTGGTCGGGGTACCGGCCGATGAAGCCACGATACCCGGCGGTCGACCCGGTGTGGGTGATCGAGGGCACGCCCGCGAAATCCCGCAGCTGGAGACCCCCGGCGTAGGAGATCGTACGACCATCGTTCAGGACGGCGCGGTCGTGCATCATGCGCACGAACTCGTCTCCGCCCAGGCGCCCGTCGTTGAGCGCCGCGTTCCAGGTCTGCAGGTCGCCCACCGTGCTCAGGATGCCCCCGTTTCCATGCACGTACTCGATGGGCCGGTTGATGAGGAAGCCGTCGTCGGACGCGGAGTAGGCCGTGCTGCGCCGCGGAACCAGGCGCCGGTAGTCGTCGCGCCACTGCGTATCGCTCATCCCCAGGGGCTCGAAGATGCGCTCGCGGGAAAACTGCGCGAAGGGCATCCCGCTCACGCGGTCCACGACCACTGCGAGCAGGTTGTAGCCGGTGTTGCTGTACGAGTATTCATGGCCGGGCTCGAAGTTGAGCGCGCTCTGGCGGCTCACGATGTCGAGCACGTGCGCGTGCCGGTGCGAGCGCGCACCGCGCCCCCAGCCGGAGATCGACGCCACCGAGCCCCAGTCGCGCATCCCGCTGGTGTGGGTCATGAGGCGGCGCAGGGTGACCGGCGTGCCGTAGTCGCGCACCTCCGGGATGTACGTGCGCACGTCGTCATCGAGGGAGAGCTTCCCGTCCAGCGCCAGCAGGACCACCGCCGCCGAGGTGAACTGCTTGGCCAGCGAACCCCCCTCGAAGATGGTGGACGGCGTGTTGGGGATGTCGTGCTCCAGATCCGCCATGCCCCAAGCCCGCGAAAGCACGGAGCTCCCTCCCCGGGACACGGAGAGCGCGCATCCCGGGCTCGCGGAGGAGGCCCATTGCGCGAAGATCTCGTCGACGCGGGCGGTCGCGTCCGACGGCGGCTCCGCGCACGCGGCAGCCATTCCGGCCGCGTAGAGCAGCGATGCAAGGATGGGAAGGGGGGGCGGTGCTCTCATCGTCGAACTCCTCCGGCTGGACGCGCCATCTGCCCGGGATAGTGCCGAAAGGCGCGCGCTGCGTCAAAGTGCGCCGTGGGGGCAGACACCCCTCCGGCGGCTGGCCGTCTCGTCCGTCGGATACAAGATTGCCAGGGAGGTGCCGCGAGCCGATCTCCAGCCCGATGCTGCACCGCGACCCGAGTCCGCAGGCCCCTGGAGGAGTTGCCGGATGACGCACCCAAGCCCACAACCACGATCGTCCACGGACCATCGCACCGGCTTCGCACGGATGCCGGTCAGGCCGTCTCCTGTATCCCCGGGTCTCGCACGGCCGTCGCCTGCACGCCTCGGTCTCGGACAGCCATCGCTCGCACCCCTCGCCCTCATCCTGGCCCTGGGGGCGGCGGCATGCGCGAATGACGCCCCCGTCCATGATGTGGTGCTTTCCGGGGGCCGGGTCATGGACCCCGAATCGGGGACCGACGCGACGCTCAACGTCGGCATCACGGGCGACCGCATCGAGGCGGTCTCGGAGGAGCCGCTGACCGGCACCCGGGTGATCGACGCCTCAGGCCTGGTGGTTGCCCCCGGCTTCGTCGACCTGCACCAGCACGGCCAGACCGACGAGACCTATCGCTTCATGGCCCATGACGGCGTGACCACCGGACTGGAACTCGAGGTCGGCACCGGCGACGTCGCGGCGTTCTACGCCGAGCGCGAAGGCGGCCAGCCCGTGAACTACGGCGCCAGCATCGGCCACATTCCCGTGCGCATGCGCGTGATGGGCGACACGGGCGACTTCCTGCCCGCGGACGCCGGCAAGGACGACCTTGCCACACCCGAACAGATCGAGGAGATCGCGCGCCGCATCCGCGAAGGACTGGACCAGGGGGCGCCCGCGGTGGGATTCGGCTTCCCGTACACGCCGGCCGCCACCGACGAGGAACTCCTCGCCGCGATGTCCGTCGCGGGCGAGGCGGGGGCGTCGGCGCACGTGCACACCTACGGATGGCCCGACGGCGCCCAGTACGTCATCGACCTGGCTGCGCAGGCCGGAGCGCCGCTCCATATCGTCCATGCCAATTCCACCGGCGGCGCCGCCACCGCGGAGTTCCTGGCGGTGGTGCAGGACGCCGTCGACGCCGGGCGGGACGTGACCACCGAGGCCTATCCCTACGGGGCCAGCCAGAGCCGCATCGAGTCGGCGCTCTACGATGACTGGGAGGGATGGGACGACCAGCGCTTCACCGTCTTCCAGTGGGGTGCAACCGGCGAGCGCCTGACCCGCGAGAGCTTCGCCCGCTACCGGGCGCAGGGGGGCAGCGTGATCAGCCACGTGCGAACCGAGGAGATGACGCTCGCCGCGGTGGCGAGCCCCCTCACCATGGTGGCGAGCGACGGGGGCGCGCAGGTGAGCCATCCGCGCTCGACCGGCTCGTTCTCCAAGGTGCTGGGCAAGTACGTGCGCGAGGACGGCGTCCTGACCCTGATGGAAGCGCTCCGCAAGATGACCATCGAACCGGCCCGCCGACTGGAAGCGTACGTGCCCATGATGGCGAACAAGGGGCGCATCCGGGTGGGAGCGGACGCCGACATCACCGTGTTCGACCCGGCGACGGTGAGGGACCGCGGTGACTACACCAACGCGGCGGTGCCCTCTGACGGCATGGAATACGTGTTTGTCAACGGCGTCCTCACCATCGAGGACGGCGAGTACCTGGGCACCCGCGCGGGGAGGCCGGTGCTGCGTTAGCGGCTGGCCTCACGCAGGACGACGAGCCGCCTGACCGGCCCTCCCGTGCGCCGGTAGGGTGTGGCCGCCCCGGGTGTCCTCGCGAATCAGCCGCCGCCGTACTCGTTGGCGGGATTCCTGTAGACGGAGTGGTAGTGGCCTTCGTCGCTGCCGACCGCGCCCTGTGTCGAGAATTCGAGGATCAGCTCGGGACCCTGCACGCGGTAGTAGATGGACCCCGACCCGTCGTAGGGACCGTTCCAGGCGAAGCGAAGCTGGTCCAATCCGTCTCTGATTTCCGCAAGCCTGCGCTCGGCGGCCGCTTCGGGCATGATGCGCACCCACAGGCCGATGATGTCCAGAAGTTGCGCCTTCCCCTCCGCGGGCCAGTCGGAAACCCGGCTTCCCTCCAGCGGCGGAATCACGCCGTCCTCTCCGGCGCCGGCGTATACTTCGCCCGGACGGGCGTCGACAAGCGACGACTGCCGAAGGCCTTCCGGCAGCGACCTCATCAGGTCGATTCCGCGCGCGACCTGGTCTTCAAGCGGAGCAGCGGACGATCCGTTCATCTCGAAGTTGGCCGGTTCGATGCCGATGAAGGTGGGCGACATGCTGAGGACGCCGTCGCGGACCGCCACGTTGACGGCCAGATGGTGTCCGCCGAACTGCCAGCTCCAGTCGTCCTCCGCGGAAGGTTCGCCAAAGAACGCCAGCCAGTAGTTGTCCGAACTCCAGGCGAATCGAGCGGCCCGCGGCGACCGGCTGAGGATGCCTTCGGCAGCCATGACGCCTTCAACCAGCTCTGCTCCGAAGGGACTCATCGCCGTGGAGAGGAACGCGTGCATTGCCGTCCGCTGCTCGGCGGTCATGTCTCCCACTCGAGCTCCGTTGCGCTCGAAGTCGAGAATGCCCGCCGGCAGGTTCGACCAGTTGGACTTCAGCGGGCTGTCCGGCGGGAGCAGCGCCTCTTCCCGGCCGGCCTGGTCGAGGGTTGCGAGGAATCGATTGGCGGCTGCGGCGGCAGTCGCTGCCTCCTGTTCGGATGAGACGTCGTGGCTGCTGCCGGCCGGAATCGTCCCGGCGAACAGCAGGACAATCGGAAGTACACTCGTTACACGCGCATTCATGGCTGTCCTTCCTGTTTTGGGTTCACATCTCGGGAATCGGATCACCTGGAAGAAGGATCGCCTAGAAGAATCTGCCTCCCCGGTTCGACCCCATGCGCGGGTTGACCACGTTGTTGAAGACCGAGCCGAAGGTGAAGCTGAAGCCGAGTTCCAGCTCGTACTCGAAATCGGTTCCCAGCTGGCGGCGTTCCAGGAGGATTTCCTCATCGGGAATACCCTCCCGGCTCAGGTAGATCTGGTCCTTTACCCGGGCCACGCTTCCCTCCAGGTCCAGGTTCAGCCCTCGGACGATCCGGTACTCCACGCGCGCGTACAGGTCGATCCGGTGCAGCGAAGGGTCGTGGAGGAACATGGAGGCCTCGAGCCCGCTGTTGATGTCTCCCCAGGGCTGCTGGAATTCAGCCGCTACCTCCATGCGCTGCTCCGCGTGGCTCTCCTTCGCCTTGTCGAAGAGCGTCACCTCCTCGTAGTCGAAGGATGCCAATCCCAGGGAGTAGAGGAACGTGATCTGTCTCCGGGTCGACTCGGCGTAGGGGAAGATGCTGTACTGGAGCGCGGGAGCCGCCCGAATGGCCAGGTCCTGGTTGACCCTGGTCGAGGTCAGAGCCGACGCGCGCACACCTGCGGACCAGTGCGGCCCCAGGCTCCATACGATCAGGCCTTCGTGGTTGATGTTGCGCGAGGTGCTCACGAGCACCTCTTCGTCGTTCAGCTCGAACCTCTCTTCCTCGTATTCGGCGTACGAACTGATGTCGATCTTGAGGTCCTCGGTCGTGCGGCTGGCCGAAAACGACCCGTCGAATGCCTGAGAACTCTCGCGGCTCTCGCCGTCCAGCTCAGCGCCGGCCCGGATGTTGAACACCCACAGGTTCCAGGGATCCGTCTCGGCGGAGGCCTGCTGCTGCACCTGTTCCGGCGCCTCGTAGCGGATGTCGAGCAAGGGGCCGGCGGAAGTGGACGCCGCGTACCGGACGAGGCCGAGCGTGAATGCCTGGGTCAGACCGGCCCGCTCCTCTTCGTCCGAGTCACTCTCCTGCGAGACGAAGTAGAGCGTGTCCTGCTGTCCGGCCCGCTCCTCGAGCCCCATGAAGTACATCTCGTAGGCTTCGCCGCCGGCCGCGGTTTCCTGCGAAGTAACCAGCACGTGCAGATCCGCATCGGTCCGGTCCCGGACGTAGTTCACGAACGACACCTCGCGCCGGAAGTGATCGAAGTCGCACATCCGTCGCTCGCAATCCAGAAAGACGCGCAGGAGCGAATCGTCGGGACCCGGATCGGCGATCTCCTCCTGCGCGCTTCCCCGCGAAGGAATCAGCGATGCGGCAGCCGCTATCATCAGCAGCCCCGCGGTGACGAGCCACCGTGGGCCGTGACGTGGCCGGCCCGGCCACGAGGGACACCTCTCCACCCCGTCGAATTGTTTTCGAGCGTCCACCTTCCACCCCCCCCGCCCGTGCGGTCCCCCGCGGCCGGGCCCCATGGTTATCAGATGCGCACGGGTCTCCGGCGCCTGCCTCCGCCGCCGTCGGGGCGGCCGGCCTCGGCATCGGTGAGATCGAGCCCGATGTCGAAGGCCGCGGCGTATCCGGCGCCCGCCTCGCTCACTTGGACCATCAGGCTCTCGCCACCGTCGCGGCGGAAGGTCCCGTCGTCCGCGTTGGTCGTCTGGCGCCGCCCCCGCGCCGCATAGGGCGCCTGCGCATGCACCTGGTCGATGAGCGCCTCGTCGAAGTAGATCTGCGAGGTGAACTCGTACGGCCGCCCTGCCACGTCGGTGCGCACCTTGAAGTGCACGTGGACGGCCCGGCCGCGGTACCAGCCCGGGAAGATCGTGGTGAAGCGGGCCACGCCGTTCTCGTCGGTGCGCTGGTGGCCGCGCAGGAACTGCCGTTCCCTCGCCCCGGGAGGAGCTCCGTCGTCCTCGACGCCCCAGTACACGCCCTCGGCGTCGCACTGCCACACGTCGACCATCGCACCGGCCAGCACCGTGCAGGCGCCGCCCGCGATCTGCGACACGTTGAACCTGAGCGTCAGCGGTGCGCCCTCGCTCACCGCTCCGGTCGAAGGGTCGGACCGGATGTCGGAGCGCTCGAGCCCCGTGTCGACGAAAAAAGGCCCCTCGGTCTGCTCCGGACGCACCACACAGGCCGGCAGGGTGCCGCCGATCTGGCGCCCCTGCGCAATGGAGCCCGCGTCCGTACCCGTCCCAAGCGCCCACCGGCCGACGGCCAGCGCCCCACCGCCCACACCGAGGGCGGCCAGCGCCTCGCGCCGCGTCAGTATCCGTCCCACCGAATCGTCGTCGTGCTTCATGCTGTACCTCCAGGCTGTCGGCATCCCCGCTCACACGGGGCCTGGCGCTCGCCAGGTATCGAAAGATCTCCTCGCGGCGAGGCGAAGTGGTGGATGCCGGGTGAGCAATTTGTCAGTCAAATGTCAGTAGATGTCAGAGAGATGTCAGTAGAACTGCGCAGCCGGTATCCGGAGCGATGAACGGTCAGGATGTGACGAGGCGCCCCCGGATCCTGCTCGAGCTTTCGGCGAAGCTCCGCGATGTGGGTGTCGACGGTTCGGCTGAGGATGGCGGCGCGGTGACCCCAGACCTCCTTCATGAGCGCGACCCGGGTCGCCACCGCGCCGCGGCGGCGAACCAGCGCCACCAGCAGGTCGAACTCCTTGGGCGTGAGCGGCACCTCCCGGCCGTCACGCAGGACCGATCGCTGCTCGACGCGAATCTCGATGTCGCCGAACGCCTCCACGGCTTGCGCCTGTCCGTCCTGCCCCGCTCTTCGCAGGATCGCGGAGACCCGGGCGAGGAGCTCCAGCACTCCGAAGGGCTTGGTGACGTAGTCGTCGGCTCCAAGGCGAAACCCCATCACCTTGTCCGCCTCTTCGCCCCTGGCGGTAAGGATCAGCACGGGGACGCCGATGCCCTTGTCGCGGAGGGACCGGAGTACCTGGTAGCCGTTCATTTCCGGCAGCATCAGGTCCAGGATCACGAGGTCGGGCTCCCCGGAAACCACTGCCTCCAGGCCCCGCGCGCCGTCCTCGGCCACATCGACCACGTGACCGTCGATCTCGAGGTTGTTCCGAAGACCGTAGGCCAGCCGGGCGTTGTCTTCGACGATCAGGATCCGGGCCACGTCACGCCTCCCGGGGCGCGCCGGCCAGCGGCAACTCGATGATGAACCGGGCGCCGGGACCGGGGCCTCTGTCGCTTGCTTCGACGCGAACCCGCCCCCCCTGGGCCTCGATCACCCTCCGAACCACCGCCAGGCCGATCCCGGAGCCCGCGCTCGCCGAGGCGCGGTCACGGTCGAGGCGCACGTAGGCATCCCACACCCGATCCCGCTGTGCCGACGGTACGCCCGGCCCCTCGTCCTCGACCCAGATCGTCGCCAGGCCATTCTGCTCCCCGGGCGTACCCCGCACGCCGATCTCGATCGTCTGGCCCGCAGGTCCGTACTTGACCGCGTTGTCGAGCAGGTTGAGCACGGCCTGGCGCGTCGCTTCGACGTCCATCGTGCAGACGATGCCGGTCTCGATGCGTCGCTCGATGCCGGCGTCCGCAGCCCGCGCGAGCGGCTCGAAGCCTTCGGCCACGCTCTCCACCAGAGCGCCCACGTCCTCGGCGACGAGGTTCAGGTTGAGCGCGTCCCGCTCGCCCCGCGAGAAGAGCAGCACGTTCTCGACCTGGTGGGTCAGCCGGTTCGACTCGTCGACAATGATCTCGGTCGCCCGCGACCGCTCCGCCTCGTTCCTCACCCGGCCGAGCATCAGGGTCTCGCCGAACATCCTGATCTGGGTCAGGGGTGTTCGCAGCTGATGTGAGACGCTGGACACGAAGTCTTCGCGCAGATCGGCCAGTTCCGCCTCGCGGCGGAGTTGCCACACCGCCGTAAACAGAAGACCGGCAGTGAGGAGGAAGAGGGCGACGATGTAAGGCATGCGGGACCCCGGGACGCCGCCGCTCACCATCCGATCGACGGCTTCGGGCCGTACGCCGAGTTCCAGCACCATGCCGCCGAGACGCTCGTCGAGGTCGTACTCCACCGAGGTTCCCGAATTGGCATCGGCGGACGATTCGTAGATGACGCTGCCGTAGGGATCGTGGACGCGCGCCACGAAGATGTCCCCGTTGGTGCGCCCGCCAGTGAAGGTCTCCGGAAGCAGGGGCTCCTCCGTGAACGCGCGCGCAAACGCGGGCGCAAATGCCTCCCGCGACAGGATCATTCCCTCCAGCGCGTATCGCCCCCGGCCTTCGTAGGTGAGCTTGTGAACGAGCGCGCTGTGTCCCTCCGGGGTGAACAGCGTCCGCACCTCGAAATCATCCGGGTTGCGGCGGCTGTGCTCCCGCGCCGCGTGCACGGCCCAGGCCGCCTGGACGGAATCCGCCTCTCCAGCGACCGAGAGTTCGCCCTCTTCGGGGTCGAGACGGAAGAAGAGCGATGCCTGATCCATCGCGTCCCATCGCTGACTCCTCGCCGCCTCGCGCAGGCGGTCCGGAGTGAGCGGACGGTCTCCACGGCGCCCCGCGCTCCAGGCGATGACCTCGATGCCTTCCTCGAGCAGTTCGAACGTCACCTCGCCGCGAGCCTCGATCGCGAAGTTGGAGGCTGCGAACAGGGCCTGGTCCCGAACGATCTCCTCGGCGAGTTGCACGCTCGAGCGACTGGCCTCCCAGGCCTCATAGCCGAGAACGGCGGTCAGGAGCCCCGTGAGGCCAAGGAGTATGAGCGTGACCGTCCAGCGCGGACGGGTCGTGCGATGCCTTGCCATACCTTTGAAGGTATCGGCCGCGCGGCTCCGCTCAACGAGCCGGGTGCAAGGGAATTGTCAGGACTGCAGTCGGCCGATCAGTCCACCCAGGTGGTCAGGTCGCGGGCCGGGACGCGGGGCTTCGGGTCGGGCACGGCCGCCGGTTCGCCCAGGTTGACGATGGCCACGATGCGTTCCCCGTCGGGGAGGCCGACCGCCGCCCGCGAGCGGGGATCGTCCATGACGGCGCCGGTCTTGATGTGCGTGCCCAGTCCCGCCGCTTCGGCGGCCAGCCCCAGGTTCTGAATGCCCATCCAGGTCGCGGCGTAGTCTTCTTCCCGGATCTCCGGGTTGTCGTGCACCACCACTGCCACCGCAATCATGGCGGGAAGCGCCTCGTGGCGGGCGGCCACGCTGTCGACGACCTCCCGGGCCGCGTCCGGGTCGGCGACCCGCTTGGCCTTGCGCGCCCCCAGCGCCGCCCCGTAGGCGCGCCGGGCGCCCGGGCCCAGCACGTAGAAGCGCCAGGGCTGGGTCATGCGATGGTTGGGCGCCTGCGCGACCAGCTCGAGGAGGCGTTCGATTTCCTCGCGGGTGGGGTCGCGGTCGGTGAACTGCTTGATGGAGCGGCGGCGGGAAATCAACTCCGCGAGGGAGGTCGGGTCGGACATGTCGGCATCGGGTTGGGGGCAGGCAGGTGCCCGCGGGACGGATCCGGCAAAGTACCGGGGTCGCCGGTGCTACATCTCCGGCAGACGATACCGTGCAATGTACACCAGGTCGACCTCGTCCCTGAAGGTCGCGTAGACGACGCCATCGTCGAACCCCATGACGGTATGCCCTTCGGCGATCTCCACCGTGCCGGAGTGCTCGGCGTCGGGCGTGAAGACGTCGTACAGGAACGGCGCGCCGACGGGCTGGAGACGGCGCAGCCAGGCGCGGCCCTCCGGGTCGATCAGGATGCTCCCCGTGAAGGGCGGCAGCGTCTCCGGCCATTCGTAGTCGTCCACGTCTTCGCTCGCGCCCCCCAAGGTCATGGTACGGGCAGCGGCACCCGCCATCCCGGCGCCCGGGGAGGCTCCGCCCCCGCCGCCCGTCACGAAGGTCGCCGTCTGGACCGTTCGGCTACTCTGCTCGGCGACCCAGGCTTCCCTTTCCGCCTGGCCCACGGGGACCGCGTCCCATGCCACGGGCGCTCCGATGCGCATCGATCCGTCGGATGAGATCCATTCCAGGCGATAGTCCGCCGCCCGGGCGACGACCACGCTTCCGTCCGGCGCGACGCCCCAGCTGTCGGAAGCCGAATAGGGCGTTTGTTGCATCGTCACCATTCTGTTGCCCTGGTTGCTTCTCATCTCGATTCGCGAGGTGGATCGGGGCGCGAGTGTGGCCACCGTGTCCGGGCTCAGGTCGTCGAGCGTTGCCCGCACGACGGGGATGGAATCGGAGCCGGATCCGCCTCCCGCACCCGTACCGGGGAGGTTCATCGAGAACCCGTTCGTGGTGTACATGCGCCCGGAGTCATCGGTCGCCTGGGGGTTCAACACCAGGACTCCGCCTGCGGGGTCGATCTCGAGCATCGGCCGGGTCGCGCCGAAGGAGAGATCGGGGGTAAGCACGGTGAGGCGGTTGTTGGCCACGTCCAACAGCAGCGTCGAATCCCCGGCAAGCGGCCAGATGCCGCTCGGCGACTGATACTCGCCCGGACCCTCGCCCCGGCCTCCAACCACCGTCCGCATTTCGCGGTCAAGGTCCAGGAGCACCAGCTCCCCGCTCGTCCTGTCGGCGACCAGGAGGCTGCCGTCGCGAAGCACGCGGATGTCGTCCACGGACCCGAAGTCCGCGGAAACCGCCTCCGGCTCGCCGAGTTCGTATCCGGGGACTTCGCCGGCCGGAGCCGCAGCATCATCCTCCGCGCACCCGGACAGCCCGAGGGCCAGGATGAAGGGGAAGGGCGCAGAGCGGTGACTCAGGGCGGTTCGGTTTCTCATCGCGCTTTCCGTTCTTCGTTGGAGGCGGGGCCTGTGGGGCTGGTCCCATCATGCGACGAAAGATGTCGTAGCTTACCGGTAGCAGTTACCGGGGCTTGTGTCAACGATCACACGTGGGTAGGGGCGGGCCGTAGCGATCCACAGCGGTTCGACTGCGCGCCCCTGCGTCAGGGTTGCCTCGTCACGAAGACAGGCGGCGAATGGTGCCGGTCTTTTCGACCACCACCCGGTAGCCCCCACAACTACGAGGAATGCGGACTTCTCCGCCTCCTCCGCTTGCGAGATACACCTTGAGGCAGGGCTTCCCGGCGGCCACTCCGATCGCGGTACCCACCACGCCGGGGCGTCCCATGACCTTTCGCGAGAGTTGCCGGTGCGCGTCCTCGATGCTCGCCGCCATGTCGTCCTACCCTGGGTCGACGGTCACCCCGAAGCGGTCCAGAACGACATCGATGGGGTTGGCGATGGTGGTGTTCGGGCTGCCGGCGAAGAGCAGCCCGACCGGCCGGCGGTCCTTGCGCCCCCGCCCCTCGGTCACGATCAGCGAGCCGGAGTCGCCACCGGCGCTGAACCCCTGGCCGGTGATGACGATCTGATCGACGAAGCGCGCCCTGCCGGTGCGGTAGTTGACGTCGAGGATGGCGTTGATCCCGGTCACCTTGCCGCGTGTGTGCCCGGTGGTGCGGCCGTACTTCTGTACCGCGAGCATGAGCGATGCCTCCTCCGTGCCGGTCCGGGGAGCGCCATAGCCGTTGGAGGGGGTCGCCGCCGCCAGTTGGTCGGGCGACGTTTCGGCGATGGCGCCGTCGACATGATTCTCGGGGCAGGCAAGGGCGCGGCAGAAGCCGATCTCCTCGAAGTCGGCCAGCGTCCCGAAGGCGTGCTCCGGGTCGCTCCCCCCATCGGCGACCCCCGGCTGGATCACGTTGTCGCCCACGTTGGCCTCGTTGCGGTTGGCGAAGACGTGGTTATTGGACAGCGCGTACGTCCGGCGCCCGTCCGTGACGCGCGCGCCGATGGTGCCCGCGGTGACCCCCGTCCGCCCCGTGGACACGCCGATGGGCACCGGGCGCGGGAACGGGCCTCTGGGATCGATGGGGCCGGCGGCCGCGGCCGGCAGCGGCAGATCGCCGAGCGCGGTGATGCGCCCGGTCACCTCGCGCACCAGCGGGTGGCCCGCGAAGCTGGCGGGAAGCCCGTCCACGGCGGCGTACTCCAGGTAGACCATCACCACCGGACGGCCACCGGCGCCCAGCCCGACCGCGGTTCCCACCACCCCCGGAATGCCCATCAGATCCGGGCTGATATCCTCCTGCGCGGCGAAGGCGGCCGCCAGCGCCTCCTGCGACAACCCGTCCCCGCCGAAGCCGGGCAAGGGAAGGCGAGGCCCGCCTGCGGGCGTGAGCCAGAGCGCCTCCACCACCAGCAGGAGCAGGAGCCGCCCCAGCGACGGAGCCATCGCGCCTGTCCCAGCTCCCGCGGGAGCCCACCATCTCGCCCGTGTCATCCGACGTCGAACCTGCAATCCGTCATGGACCTCGCTCTTCCGGTGGCCTGCGTTTCCTGCGCGGCGAACCTTGTACTTGCCGGAACCTGTACCATACTTATTCGAACCCGCTCTGGCGCGAAACGGATCCCCCGCTCACGCGTAAGGCGCAGAGCCCCGGGGGGCCGGGATGCCTGTCAAAGGAGTGTCGTGATGTTTGAACTGATCGGATTGGGGATCGCGGCTGCCGTCGGGATCTACGCACACATGAAGTCGCGGAGTTTCGTCCGGCGGCGCCTTCGCTACACGTCGTGGGTCGAGAAGCGCTGGCTGGGCATCGTTGCCGGTGCTCTTACCGCCGTTGCCGTATCGTGGCTGCCCGTGTTGGGCGTCGGAGCCGGACTGTTGGTGGGTGCCGGAGTCGGCTCCGGGGTCTCGATGGGCGCCAGCGACGTCCGCAACCGCCGCCTGATCGACGAGTAGACCCACCGGCGTTTCTCCCGCGGTCCCTTCCCGGGTTTCGCGACAGGCCGGGGCCGGGTCCCGAGATCCGACTGCCGCTCATCCCCCCGGCGCAAATCGTGCCATCACGGGCAGATGGTCGCTGGTAGTGTCCAGGTAGGCGTCGATGAACTCGTCCACCTGGTACACCATGGCCGATCCCTCCTCATACCACGCCATCGCCTCGTCCGACGCCAGGATGTGATCGATCACCTCGGTGTAGCGCGGCATCGACCGCGCCCGCGCGGCGCTCAGGCTGGCGGTGGGAAACACCCACTCCGGGGCCGCATCCACGAAGACGCGATAGGGGGTGTCGCGCCCGCGCGTGATCGACTCGTCCACATCGTCGTTCCAGTCCCCGGGTACGAGCACCGCACGGTCCGGCCATGTGGTGTCGAGATACTCGCGCAGGCCCTCCCCCGCCGCCATGCGCCGCTCCCATGAGGTCTCGTCGGCGATGGCCTTGGCGTGCAGGACGATCAGGACGACGTCCCGGCTCGCGCCCCCCAACGTCACGCGCAACTGCACCTCCAGCGGCGGGCGGCCCGCGAACTCGTAGTCCAGATCGGTCAGGATGACGCGCGCGCCGGCGACCTCGGCGACGGACGACTTGTAGATGAGGCCGACCTTGAGTTCCCCGCGGTCGTAGCTGTCGGATCCGCCGGACACCGACGCGTCGCTGGCCAGAAATCCCCGATACCCGGGCAACCGATCCACCAGGGCGGCGAACGCATCCGCGTCGGTCACCTCCTGCACCCCCCACAGGTCCGCGTCGGTTCCCAGGATCACGTCGCGCACGCGCGCCATCTGCAGGGGCTCGTCACCGGGGCCCTGGTTCGCGGCTCCGAAGTAGAGGAGGTTCCAGGTGGCGACGTCGAGCGTCGCGGATGTTCCCTGGGCAGGAATCTGGATCGCCGGTGGATCCGGCGGGGGCTGTGGCTCGACGGGATCGGGCTCGACCGGTGGCGGAGACGGCGCGACGGCGTCCGCGCCGCACGCGATCAGGGCCGGAATCAGCGCGGGCAGGAAGAAGAATGCGGGCGCGGCGAAAGCGGAGATGTACCGGCGCGGCGCAGAGACCGGGCTGCTTTCCGGGAAGTACATGACGTGTCCGTGGCGAAAACGTCTCTCGACGCCTTGAGAGCGTCAGCCGAAGCGGCTGGGCGAGCCGTACCAGGGCATCACATCAGGATACAATCTTTCAACCGGGCTCGCCCGATCGCTGGCAGAATGCGGTCCCGGCCCGTACAATTTCGCGTCCATGACGTGGGGAAGGAACTCAGGCAGAGAGCGAATTCCGGAAAGGGCCAGTCCGCCATGAGTCGTCGATTCTCAACGCTCGCGTCCGCGGCAGTCGCCGCCGCGTTCTGCCTTGCGCCCATACCCGCGTCGGCGCAGCTGGAGCTCCACTATCAGCGCGGCAGCATCCTGAACCCGTTCTCCGCCGCCAGCGAGCCGACCCACATCTTCACGCTGCAACACGCCGGAGGATGGCGCGCGGGAGGCTCCTTCTTCTTCCTGGACTATTCCACCGATGGGATCGCGGACGGGTTCAACGACCGGGATCTGTATGGAGAATGGTATCCGACGCTGAGCCTGGGTTCACTGGCGGAGGGAGGCGTGGGCTTCGGGCCGGTGAGCGATGTGCGGCTGGTCGCGGGCGTCAACCTCGGCATCCAGTCCAAGGTCGTGAAGTACGTGCCGGGGGTGGAGTTGGGCTGGAACGTACCCGGGTTCATCTTCGTGAACACGATTCTTGGGGGCTTCATCGACGCCAGCAGCGGGCTTGACGGCGGCGGCGCGCCGAGCACGGGAGACAGCTTCAACTTCGACGTAAGCTGGCTCTCGGTCTTCCAGGTGGGCAGTCAATCGTTCTCGTTCACCGGGCACGCCGAGTACATGGGCGCCGTTACAAACGAGGTTGGGGACGACTACCCCGACAGCATCCTTGCCCAGCCTCAATTGAGATGGGATGTGGGGCAAGCGTTGACCGGGGCCGAGAATGTCCTCCACGTGGGCGTGGAATACCAGCTATGGACGAACAAGCTGGGGACGACCCGCGACGAGAGCGTGGTGCAGTTGCTCGTCGTCTGGCAGCTGGACTAGAAGACTACTGGTCGTCGACGACGCGAACGCCCACCAGCCGGCATCCCAGCCTGCAGCCCGGGCGCAGCGCGAATGACGCGAGGAGGGACGCGAACGCGAGGCCGATTATCTGCCCGGTCATGGGCTGGAGGACCGTCTTGAGCACGCCCCACACGGCCAGGAAGATGACCAGTCCGAGGAACACGCCCAGAAGCTGGCGCGCGTTGTCGGGACCCTCGAAGCGGATGGGGGCGCCGCCGTAGTAGAGAGCGGCCAGGGTGGGATAGAGAGCGAACGGAATGATCCATTCGATGCTTGTCACTGTTCGCAGCCTCCGGTAGGGATCGCGCGGCTTGGCGCAACGCTCTTGGCAAGGTTCGTCAGGAAGGTAACGAATCCGGGAACCAACGGCGACGGGCGGGGCGGGGACGGCCTCACGCCAGTTCCGCGAGGCTTCCAGATCGCGGCAAAGCGATCCATCCTTCCTCCGTGGGCAGCGCCTGATCGCCGCGACGCGAGATCAACACCGAGGGTCACCATCAGGCGCTTACTTGAGTCGCGTTCCGATCCGGTTCCATCGAATCTCCCGGATGAACGGGAATGGCCTGTACGAGTCCCGGTTGTAGGAAAAATGGCGGAACACGACTCGCCCTTCGAAGCGCCAGCGCTCAAGCAGTCCCCAGGTGCGCGAGTCCAGGCTATCGTCTCGACTGTCACCAAGCATGAAGTAGCGATCTGCAGGTATCACAATGGGACCCCATGTGTCGCGCGTGGGCAAGTAGTCCGCTCTGGGTCCGCCTACGAGTGCAGATCGCTGCCACAGCATCGCGGGTGCGGCGTGGTCAGCAATCTCTGGCTTGTACATCACATAGGGCTTATGCTGCGCCGCACCGTTTCGGTACAGAACCTTGTCCCGCATCTCCAGCGTGTCGCCGGGCATGCCGATGAGCCGCTTGACGAGGATCAGGGTTTCCTCGTGCGGAGGATCGAACACCAGAATCTCTCCCCGTCCGGGCTCCGAGTAGCCTGGTATGCGGAGGTCCGAAAACGGGATTCGCGCTCCCAACGCGGCCTTGTTGACGAACACAAAGTCGCCCACCAGCAACGTGGGCTCCATGGATCCGGACGTTATGGTATAGGCTTGGAGCGCCACGACGCGGACGGTCAGGACGCTCAACAGCAAGCACGCACCCCTGAGGAGCGAACTCTTCCAGGACGGCCTCTGGTTCCCGGGTTTTGACCTGTTCTGTTGCATGGCAGCACGATCCTGGTGGGTTGAACAACTCCGTCGCAAGCAGCAGCGATCAATGTATCAAAGCATGGGACACTGAACATGCTCTCCCATAACGACATCATCGCGGCCCGCGGGCGCATCGGGGACGGAGTTGTCGAGACCGGTTGCCCGCGCTCCCTCGGGCTCGACCGGTCCCGGCTGGGGCGCGTTCACTTCAAGGCCGAGTTCCGGCAGCGGACGGGCTCGTTCAAGGACCGGGGGTCGCTGAACCGCCTGCTCCTGCTGGAGCCGGCGCAGCGGGAGGCCGGGGTGGTCGCGGCCAGCGCCGGCAACCACGCGCAGGCGCTCGCGTACCACTCCGCGCGGCTGGGAATCCCGTGCACCATCGTCATGCCCGACGCCGCGCCGCTGATCAAGGTGACCAAGACCCGCGGCTACGGGGCCCGCGTCATCCAGACCGGCGCGACCCTTACCGACGGCATGGCCCGCGTCGAGAAGCTGGTCGAGGAAGAGGGCCTCACCGTGGTCCACGCTTTCGACGATCCCGCGGTTATGGCGGGGCAGGGGACCATGGCGCTCGAGATTCTGGAGCAGGTGCCCGGGGTCAACACGCTGGTGGTTCCCATCGGGGGCGGCGGGATGATCTCCGGGGTCGCCACGGTGGTGAAGGCGCGCCGGCCGGGCGCCCGCGTAATCGGGGTGGAGGCGGCGGCCTCGCCGGGCGCGGCCGCATCGCTGGAGGCCGGGCGGCCGGTCCACCTGGAAAGCTCGGACACCCTCGCCGACGGCATCGCGGTGAAGCGCATCGGCGACCTCACCTTTCCCCACATCCAGGCTCTCGTGGACGACGTGGTGGTGGTCGACGAGGAGGAGATCGTGCGCGCCATCTTCTTCCTCATGGAGGCGGAGAAGATGGTGGTCGAGGGAGGGGGGGCGGTGGGCGTCGCGGCGATTCTGGGCGGGAAGGTCGGCCTGGGCCCCGCCGACGTCACCGTGTGCGTCCTCTCCGGGGGGAACATCGACATGAACGTGGCCTCGAAGATCATCGACCGGGGGTTGTGGGCGGACGGTCGCCTTGCGCGCCTCTCGGTGGTGGTGCGCGACCGGCCCGGCTACCTGAACGAGGTCACGGCAGTGGTCGCCATCCACGGGGCCAACGTGCTCCACATCGAACACACCCGGGCCTTCGGCGACATCTCCGTCGGCCACGTCAGCATCGAGATGGAGATCGAGACGCGCGGGCGGGCGCACGTGGCGGGCATCGTCGCCGAACTGCGGGAGCTGGGGCACCAGGTGGGCGAGGTGGCGTGACCCCGCTCGTTCTTCCTCCCACCTGTCGCATCTCGCGCGCGGGGACGTATCATATCGTCACCAACGAGCGAACGTCTCCCCGGTGCCCTCCATCGATCTCTCGCCCCCCAACGAGGTGATTCCCATGAAGTCATCACAGCGGCCCCTGCCGGTCACGTCCACCCTTCTCACGGCCATCGCCGGCGCGATCCTGCTGCTCGGCGCGGCCGGCCTGCAGGCGCAGGACGCCTACTTCCCCCCGCCGGGCGATTGGGAGCGCAGATCCCCGGAGTCGATGGGCATGAACCCGGAACTCCTGCAGCAGGCGGTCGATTTCGCGATCGCGAGCGAGAGCACCGCGCCGCGCGACCTGGAGGTGGCGCACGCGCTCAGCTGGAACACCGAGCCCTTCGACGAAGCCATCGGCCCGCTCAAGGTGCGGGGTCCGCAGAGCGGCATCGTCGTCAAGGACGGCTACATAGTCGCCGAATGGGGCGAGACGAAGCGCGTCGATCCGACGTTCAGCGTCGCGAAGAGCTTTCTCTCGTCGACCGTGGGCCTGGCGTGGGACCGCAAGCTCATCCGCGACGTCAACGATCCGGTGCACGAGTACATGCCGCCGCTGATCCTGCCGGTGGGCGACGGCGAGCCCGGCATGGAGGCGGACGGCCGCGGCGTGCCGACCCCGGTGTCGCTCTTCGACTCCGAGCACAACCGGAGGATCACCTGGGATCATCTGCTGCGGCAGACCAGCGACTGGGAGGGCACGCTCTGGGGCAAGCCCGACTGGGGCGACCGGCCTGGCCGCGATGTCGCGGCCAACCGCAACCGCCCGCGCAACGAGCCCGGCACGGCCTACAAGTACAACGACGTGCGCGTGAACCTGCTGGCGCTGGCGGCGCTCCAGGTCTGGCGCCGGCCGCTGCCTCAGGTGCTGCGCGAGCACATCATGGATCCCATCGGCGCCTCCAACACCTGGCGCTGGTACGGCTACGAGAACTCGTGGGTGAACGTCGACGGCGAGATGATGCAGTCGGTGAGCGGCGGAACCCATTGGGGCGGCGGGATGAACCTGAGCGCCGAGGATCAGGCCCGCTTCGGCTACTTCACCCTCCACAAGGGCAACTGGGACGGCGAACAGTTGCTCTCGGAGGAATGGCTGGACATGGCCGAAACGCCCGGCGAGATCAACGAGATGTACGGCTTCATGAACTTCTTCCTGAACACCGGCCAGCGCTCGTACTCCAGCACGCCGGAGTCGTCGTTCAGCCACCGGGGCGCGGGTACGAACCTGGTCTACGTGGATCGCGAGAACGACTTGGTGGTGGTGGCGCGCTGGATCCAGGGAGGCGCCATCGACGAGTTCCTGGGGATGGTGATCGCGTCGTCGGTCGTCGCCGAAGAGCGGCGCTGAGGAGAGAGCTGAGGACAAAGACGAGGCGGTCGCAAGCCGCGGGGCTCGCGCAAGCGGTGCGTCCCGCATGACTTCTGGCTAACTTGCGCGTGCTCCGGAGGCGAGAGGCCGCCCGGAGCACGCAGTTGAAACACGCAGAACCCACAAAGGATCGAGTACCCATGGACAAGGACTCCCGGAGCGGGACGGTCGACGGCGGCCGGCCGGGCGCAGAGGTTGCGGCGGCGGATCACGAGGGCGGCAGGCTGGCGGAAGCGGCGCCGACCCTGGAGAGAAGGGCGTTCCTCGGCAAGGCGGCCGTCGGAGCCGCGGCGGCCGGGGTGCTGGCCGCCTCATGCGGCGGCGCGGAGCAGGAGACCGGCGGTGGCGGCGCGCCCGCGGTGATCACCAACCCGAACGTGCGCTGGCGGCTGGCGTCCAGTTATCCGCGCACCGTCGACGCCATCTTCGACACCGCCACCCGCGCCGGCGAGTCGCTTTCGGCGATGACAGACGGGCGCTTCCAGCTTCGCGTCTACGAGGCGAACGAGCTGGTGCCGGCCTTCGAGGTGATGGACGCGGTGCAGCAGGGCACCGTCCAGGTGGGCCACAGCCCGAGCTACTACTACACGGGCAAGGCGCCGGTGCTGGCCTTCGACACCTGCGTGCCCTTCGGCCTCACCTCCCGCCAGCAGCACGCCTGGCTGTACGACGCGGGCGGACTCGAGCTCATCAGCGAGATCTTCTCCGACTTCAACATCATCCCCCTGCCGGCCGGAAACACGGGCGCGCAGATGGGTGGATGGTTCCGGCGCGAGATCAACACGCCGGCGGACCTGAACGGCCTCAAGATGCGCATCCCCGGGCTGGGCGCGGAGGTCATGGACCGCCTGGGCGTGACCGTCCAGAACCTCGCCGCGCAGGAGATCTATCCGGCGCTCGAGCGGGGCGCGATCGACGCGACCGAGTGGGTCGGGCCCTACGACGACGAGAAGCTCGGCTTCCAGAACGCCGCCCGCTTCTACTACTACCCAGGCTGGTGGGAGCCAGGACCGTCCACCACCTTCCAGGTCAACCGGGACGCCTGGAACTCGCTGCCGTCCACCTATCAGGAGGCCTTCCGGGTGGCGGTGCGCTCGGCCGCGCACGGCGTCGAGACCACCTACGACTCCAGGAATCCGGCCGCCCTCCGGCGCCTCGTCCAGGGCGGGGTCGAGTTGCGCGCCTTCTCTCCCGAGATCATGGAGGTGTCGCGGGTGGCTTCACAGGAGATCCTGGAGGAGCGGGCGGCGGCCGACGCCACCTACCGGCGCGTGTACGACCACTGGTCGGCCTTCCGGACGGAGGCGTTCGAGTGGTTCGGCCGCGCGGAGTGGGCCTACGCCAGCGCGGCGTTCGGGCAGAACGCCTGACCCGACGGCGGTGCGCAGGGGGGGAGCGGCGCGATCGGGGACCGATATTTACCAGTAATCGACAGTAGATACCAGTAGTTATCGGTTCACCAGCCCCGTGACCATCTCCGGGAAGGTCATGATCAGCACCAGCCCGATGAGCTGGATCACGATGAAGGGGATGACCGCCCGGTACATCTCCGATGTTCGCACTTCGGGTGGAGCCACGCCCCGCAGGTAGAAGAGGGCGAAGCCGAAGGGCGGGGTCAGGAACGAGGTCTGGATGTTCATCCCGATCATCACCCCGAACCACACCAGGTCGATGTCCAGCAGGGCGGCCGCCGGGGCGAGCAGCGGGATGATGATGAAGGCGATTTCGAAGAAGTCCAGGAAGAAGCCGAGCACGAAGATCGCCAGGTTGGCCACGATCAGCAGGCCGATGCGCCCGCCGGGAAGCGTGGTGAGCAAGTGCTCGATCCAGAGGTCGCCGTTGAGGCCGCGAAAGACCAGCGCGAAGGCGGTCGAGCCCACCAGGATGAACATCACCATGGCGGTAAGCGAGGTGGTGTACTCGCTGGCCTCCCGGAGCACCTTCCACGACAGGCGCCGGTTGACCGCCGCGAGCCCGATCGCGCCCACCGCCCCCACCGCTCCCGCTTCGGTGGGTGTGGCGATCCCGGCGAAGATGCTGCCCAGCACGAGCAGGATCAGCACCAGGGGCGGCATCAGCACTGTGAGCACCTGGCGGGCCAGCTTCCATCCCGCGGCGTCGCGCACCTCGGGAGGGAGGGCGGGCGCGGACTCGGGACTCACCTTGGCGACCAGCCCGACGTAGATCGCGTACATGCCGGCCAGCGAGAGCCCCGGGATCAGCGCGCCCAGAAAGAGGTCGCCGACCGAGATGCCCAGCTGGTCGGCCAGCACGATCAGCACGACGCTGGGCGGGATGATCTGCCCGAGGGTGCCCGACGCCAGGATCACCCCGGTGGAGAGCGTCTTCGAGTAGCCGTAGCGCAGCATGATGGGGAGCGAGATGAGCCCCATCGCCACCACCGACGCTCCCACCACCCCCGTCGCCGCCGCCAGCATTGCGCCCACGAACACCACCGCAAGCGCCAGCCCGCCGCGCAGCGTCCCGAAGAGCTTGCCGATGGTGGTGAGCAGGTCCTCCGCCAGGCGCGACTTCTCCAGCACCACCCCCATGAAGATGAAGAAGGGGATCGCCACCAGCACCAGGTTGGACATCACCCCGAAGATGCGCTGGGGCAGGGCGTACATCAGCCCCCACTCGAACAGCCCCATGGAGATGCCGATGAAGGCGAAGATGAGGGAGGTGCCGCCCAGCGCGAACGCCACCGGGTATCCCAGGAAGATCATCGCGAAGACGCCGATGAACATCAGCGGCGCAAGGAGGTTCTCCATCTAGGCGATTCCTCCGGTGACCCGGGGGCTGTCGGCATCATCCTCGGGTGAACCGTTTCCGGCCATTCGCAGTCCGCGCAGGACACGCAGCTTCTTGATGATCTCCGAGATCCCTTGGACGATGAGGAGCAGGAAGCATACGAGGATGAAGGTTCTGAGCGGATAGCGCGGGAGGCCCCCGGGATCGGAGGAGATCTCGCGCACCGCCCACGAGTTCCGGATGGAGGGCCAGGACAGCCAGAGCGTAACCGCCGAAAAGGGGATCATGAGCACGATGGTGCCGAGGAGATCGATCCAGGCCCGGGCCCTGGCCGAGAGCCGGCTGTAGAGGATGTCGACCCGCACGTGCTCGCCCTTGCAGAGCGCCGACGCGGCGGCAAGCAGGAAGAGCAGGCTGAACAGGTACCACTGCAGTTCGAGATACAGGTTCGAGCTCAGCCTGAAGCCCAGATAGCCGCCGATGTAGCGCACGGCCGTGTTGTACGCCGTGACGAGCACCATCAGCAGGCACAGCCAGGAGGTCCATCGACCGATGCGGTTGTTAACCCGGTCGATGGCGCGGGAGAGGCGGGTCCAGCGAGTCACTTCGGAGGGATTCCAGGGGCGAGTGGGATTTGGTGGCCCGCGGGCGCGCGGCATCGCGCGCTTGAAATACGCCCTGCGCAGGGTGTTCGCAATAGCTGGCCGCGCCTTCGGGAATGGCTGGCCCGTTGTCCGTGCAGGCTCCATGTTGTGGGCTCGCAATTCCGTACCGACGGACGCGTCGACCTCGCCGGCCACGGTCCCGGCAACCACACTCCACTGTTCCGACCCAACCCCCGGGAGCGCTTATGGGCGCCAACAAGGCACACGATGGCTACGAGTCCTTTTCCTACCTCGAGCCCGGCCTCGACTACGAGCCCTTCGAGCTTGCCGCTCAGGTGGGGCGCGTGGAGCCGCATCTGGTGGCGCTTTCGCGGGAAGAGGAGGCGCGGGCCGCGAGGCTGGCCACCGAACTGGTGATGATTTCACTGCACGAGCACGCGGGCGTGTTTCCGCGGGATGTGGGCGAGACCCCGGCGTACGTGCGCGCGGGGCGGATGGCGACCGCGTTCGAGGGCCTGAGGCACTCGTGCTGGGATGCGGTCTTCGACAACCTGCTCGACGGCATCTGCACAATCCTGTCGCACGGGGGGTGGAAGTGGAACGACGTCCTGCACGACTTCGGGATGCGGCTGTGCGACCTGGCGCACCAGGACTTCCTGATCCACTGCCGGGGGGTGGGCGACATCCTGCGGGCCCACCGGGAAGGTAAAGTGGCGTGGGTCGCGTCGATGGAGGGTGCGGCCATGATCGAGAACGAACTCGACCGCATCGACCTGCTCTTCGGGTTCGGGGTGCGGGCGCTCGGGATCACCTACAGCGAGGCCAACGCGCTGGGGTCGGGGCTGAAGGAACCCGGCGACGGGGGTCTGACGATGTTCGGGCGGCGCGCGGTCGGGCGCATGAACAAGCTGGGGATGCTGATCGACTGCTCGCACTGCGGAGACCGCACGACGCTGGACACCATCGAGTGGAGCGAGCATCCCATCGTGCTCTCGCACATCGGCGCGCGGGCGCTGTGGGAGTCGAACCGGCTGGCGCCCGACGACGTGCTCGAGGCGTGCGCGGACAAGGGGGGCGTGATCGGGATCGAAGCCGCGCCGCACACTACCCTCACGCGCAACAACACGGTGCACGGAATCGAGGCCTTCATGGAGCACTTCGAGTACGTGAAGGCGCTGGTGGGCATCGACCATGTGAGTTTCGGCCCCGATTCCGTCTACGGGGACCATGTGGGGCTGCACCACGTCTACGCGGCCAACCTGTCCATCAAGGAGTCGCGCTCGGCGGCGGCCGACGAGGGCCCGAAGAAGAATCCGCCCTTCGACGAGGTGGAGTACGTGAAGGGGGTGGAGAACCCCACGGAGGCGTCGCACAACATCCTGCGCTGGCTGGTGCGGGAGGGATACTCGGACGGGGACATCGGCAAGGTGATGGGGGGCAACACCCTGCGGGTGCTGAGGGAGGTATGGCCCTGAGGGGGAAGGCGGTGGCGGCCGCGGTGCTGGCGGCGGCCCTGTGCGCGGGGCCGGCGGCCTTGTCCGGCGCGGGCGGCTCGATGTCCGGTTGGGACGGCGTCGGAGGCGACCAGGAGGCCGGGGCAGCCGGCGCAGGCGGGCAGGTGATCCGGGTGGCGGTGTCGGCCGATGCGCGCGAGGCCGGAGCCGCGCTCGTCTCGATGAACTACCGGCTGGAGTTGGCTCCCGGGACGAGTGCCGTCCCGTTCACGCTGCTGCTGTTTGCTCCCGCGAACGTGGAGGAGATCTCGGCGCAGGTGGACGGGGAAGTCCTGCCGGTTCGTCTGACGGGCGCGGCGGTGCCCCGGCTGGAGGGCGAAATCGAGCTTCCGGCCGCACTGGCGTCCTCGGGACAGGTGTCGCTGGACGTGGCGTACCGCGTAACGGATGCGGTGCGCGAGGACGGCGCGGGCGTGCGCGTCGGCCTGCCCATGCTTGCGGTCGACTGGGCGCCGGCGGAAGCCACCCCAGGGATGTTTCAGGCTGATGTGACGCTCCCCGAGGGGATGGTGGCGCGCGAGATCTTTCCGGTGACCCCAACCGGGGGGACGACGCCGGGGGTGGCGCGGGCGAGCCTTCAGGTGCTTCCGGCGGTCGTGCAGGTGCGCGCTCGTCCGGAAGGGAGTCTCGGGCTGTCCCTGCCGGGGGTTCTGGAGCTGCTGGTGCTGGTCGTCGTGATCGCGTGCGGGATGGCCGGGCTGCGCTTCGTCAGGAGGGCCCGGTGAGGGCGATCCTGGACGCGGGCTTCGTCTTCTGGGGGCTCTTCCTGGTCTCCGCGCTGATCGTGGTGGCGTATCTGGCCTGGATGTACCGGGAGGACCGGAAGGAGAGGCGCCGGTGAACGTCCAGCTCTCCACCTTCCTGCTCTACTTCGTGGTCGTGTTCGCGATCGGGTGGTACGCGCTCAGGGCCACCCGCAGCGAGGCCGACTACTGGATCGCCGGGGGGAAGCTGGGCTGGCTGGTGGGCGGGGCGACCATGGCCGCCACCCACACCAGCGCCGGCACCTTCGTGGGCACCATCGGGGTGATGTACGTGGCGGGGTGGTCGTTCGGGTGGCTGGTCCTGGCCCTCCCGCTCGCCTACTGGTTCATGGCGGCGGTGCTCGCGCCGCGCTTCACGCGCGTGAAGCAGCTCACCCTGCCCGCCTTCATCGAGACGCGCTACTACTCGAAGGGCGTGCGCGCGCTGGCGGCGGTCATCATCCTCATCGCCACGGTGGTGTACGTCCAGGCGCAGATCGTCGCTGGCGGGCTGATCGCCAACATCGTCTTCGGCGTGCCCGTGAGCTGGGGGATGGTGGGGTTCACGGCGATCCTGCTGGCCTACACGGTGATCGGCGGGATGATCGCGGTCGTGTACACGGACCTGCTGCAGCTCATCATCATGGTGCTGGGCGCGATCTGCGCGGTGCCGCTGGCGATCAGGCAAGTGGGCGGGGTGGAGCCGCTCTTCACCTACGTGGAGGCGGTGAACCCGCTGACCTTCAGCTGGGAGGCGATGCCCGCCCTGCTGCTCTTCACCATGGGGCTCTCGTTCCTGCTGGGCGGGGTGGCCACCCCCGAGAAGCTCATCCGCCTCTACGCCATGCGCGACATGCGCACCATCCGCCGGGGCATTCTGCTCACCATCATCGCGGTGACCACCCTGAACCTGCTGGTCTTCGTGCTCTCGCTGGCGGCGGTGGTGCTCTTTCCCAACCTGCCGACCGGCGACCTGGCCATGCCGATGCTCGCCACGGCGGTGCTTCCGGCGACGCTGGGCGCGATCCTGCTGGCGGCCATCACGGCGGCCATGATGTCCACGGTGGACTCGCTTCTGCTGGTCGCGGGGTCGGCGCTCTCGGTCGACATCTACCAGCTCTTTCGGCCCGATGCCCCGCCGGGCCGCCGGCTGTGGGTGGACCGGGCGGGCATTGTGGTGGTTGGGACCATCCCGGTGGTGCTGCTCCTGAGCGGGGTGGGGGAGGGCGAGCTGGTCCAGTTCATCGTGCTGCTCTTCACCGCGCTCATGGCGTCGAGCTTCTTCATCCCGGTCGTGGTCGGGGTCTATTGGCGGCGGGCGACCCGGGAAGGGGCGGCCGCCGCCATGGTGGGGGGCGTGACCACCGCGCTCGCCTGGGAGGGGTGGGGGCCGGCGGACGCGATCGACCCGGTGCTGCCGGGCTTCCTCGTGTCGGCGTTCCTGATGGTGGTGGTGAGCCTGCTCACGCCTCCTCCGCCCGCGAGCGCGACCGATCCCTACATGCCTTCGCCCCGGAAGCCGTGAGACGGCGGTACAACGCCTGCCGCCAGCGGGAGGCCGCCTCCCCGCGCGAGCAGCTGGGCCGAGAGATGGTCACCGACGTGGCCAGGCAGAGGCGAGCCGCCGGTGAAGTATCTCTTGCCAAACCCCTCTGTCCCGTGTTGCAAAACCGCGAAGGCAACACTGTGTTGCCTTTGACAATTGGCAACATCCTGCAGAGGGTGGCGCCCATTACAGGCAACGGGCCCTCGACCGCAACCGGTCCCGGGCTGCCCCTCGTCACTGGAGTGAGCTGATGCGCGTATCGAAAATGGTCACCGCGGTCGACGCCCACGCCGGCGGTGAACCCGGCAGGGTCATCGTCGGCGGCGTGATGGACGTTCCTGGCACGTCGATGTTCGAAAAGGCGCAGTGGCTGGCCCGCCACGGCGATGGCCTGCGGCGGCGCATGCTGCGCGAGCCCCGCGGCTATCCCGCCCTCTGCTGCAACGTGATCCTGCCGCCCACGCACCCCGAGGCAGCCGCCGGCTACGTCATCATGGAGCACACCGAGTACCCGGCCATGTCGGGCAGCAACACCATCTGCGTGGCCACCGTCCTCATCGAGACGGGCATGGTGCCCTCGCAGGAGCCGGTGACGGAGCTGCTGCTGGAGGCGCCCGCAGGGCTCATCCGGGTGCGGGCGGAGGTGCATGGCGGCAAGGTCACCAGCGTCACCTTCCGCAACGTGCCCGCCTTCGCGGTGCACCTGGACGCCGTCGTGGACGTGCCCGGGCTCGGCAAAGCGACCGTGGACGTGGGGTACGGCGGGATGTTCTACGTCATCGCGGACGCCGAGCAGCTCGGCATCGAACTCCTGCCCGAAAACGGCGGGCAGATCACGCGGGTGGGCGAGATGTTGCGCGTGGCCGCCGCCGAGCAGCTCTCCGTCGCCCATCCTCTGACCCCGGAGATCGGGGGCGTATCGATTTCACAACTCTCCGGGCCGCCTCTGGGGGACGCCCATCGCCGCAACGCGGTCACCGTCTCCACGGGCCGCCCGAGCTGGGATAGGCCGGAGAGCTGGAAGGGGTGCCTGGATCGTTCTCCGTGCGGGACCGGCACATGCGCGAAGATGGCCGTGATGCACGCCAGGGGAGAGCTCGGCCTGGGCGAGGAGTTTCGCCACGAGAGCATCGTAGGCACGGTGTGGACCGGCGAGCTGATCGAGGAGACGGAAGTGGGCGGCGTGCCCGCAGTCGTGCCCACGCTCACCGGCACCGCGTGGATCACCGGGATCGCCCAGTACGTGGTCGACGACACCGACCCCTTCCCGGAAGGGTTCACGGTGGGAGACATCTGGGCGGAGTGACGCACTCGACCCCGGAATCCTTCATCCGGCCGGAGGCCGCTTCATGAACGACCCGCTGCGAATCCCCGTGCTCGTGGGCTCCGTGCGCAGGGGCCGCCAGTCGATCAAGGTGGCCCGATTCGCCAGCGACCGGCTGCGGCGCGCCGGGGGCGAGTCCCCGCTTCTCGACCTTGCCGACTTCGACCTCCCGATCATGGAGGAGCGCCTCTACCGCCGAGACGATCCTCCGCCCGGACTGGTCCCGTTCTCGGAAGCGATTCGCGGGGCCGACGCCGTCGTGATCGTCAGCCCGGAGTACAATGGCTCCATCCCGGGCGTGCTCAAGAACGCGCTCGACTACATCTATGGCGAGTGGGAGCGGAAGCCGGTGGGGATCGTCACGCT
The DNA here is from genome assembly GCA_022823365.1 of Gemmatimonadota bacterium. GTDB lineage: Bacteria > Gemmatimonadota > Gemmatimonadetes > Longimicrobiales > Gaopeijiaceae > BD2-11. The sequence continues at coordinate 3,919 of JAJDXG010000006.1, read as the reverse complement.
CTCGGCCGGCGCCTTCGGGGGTGTCCAGGTCCACAACCACCTGCAGCTTCTCTTCCTGCGACTCAAGGCCCTCCCGGTGGCACACATGGCCGTAACGACCGTGGGGCGCAGCTTCGACGACGACGGGGAGCCGCGGGAGGAGAGGTACGAGAAGGGGTTCGCGCGCTTCATCGATACCCTCGAATGGTATGCGAGGGCGATCGGGGCGGCGATGGACGGGGAGGAGGGCTGAGCGGATCGAGCGGCGCCGGCCCGAGAAGAGCGTCGGCGCACGAGGTGCTAGCCCCCGTACCCGCAGAAACGCAGTGCCGTCAGGGCGAGGGTTCGCGTGACGGTCTCCAGTTCGCCGATGGGCACCCATTCGTCGGGACGATGGGCGTTGCGCACGTCCCCGGGGCCGAACATCACCGTAGGGGTGTGGCCCACGTTCACCAGCAACTGCATGTCGGCCCCGTAGGGCATCCCCTCGACACGGGGCTCGCGTCCCTCGATGTCCCGGAAGGCGTCCGCGACCGTGCGCACGATCGGGTCGGACGGGTCCGTGGCCGCCGGGTGGAACTGCCCGCCCCACCACTCCACCGTCGGCGGGTACCGTTCCAGCCAGGGATCGGATCGCGCCGCGGCGGCGACCGCGTCCTCGAACATCGCCTGCGCCTCGGCGGGTTTCTCGCCCACGGCCACGCCGTAACGGCCCTCGAAGCAGAGGCTCTCCGGCACGTTCGAGGCCCACTCCCCTGCGCGCACGGTTCCCACGCAAAGGGGAAAGGGCACCTCGTAGTGGGCGAAGAGCGGGTCCGAGACGCCCGCGTTGCGCCGCGCCTCGAGCGCCTGCAGCGCCCGGTAGATGGGGAGGAAGCCGTCGATGGCGCTGACGCCCTCGGTACGCAGGGCGCCGTGTGCGGAGCGTCCCTTCACGTGGATGCGGAAGTTGAGGGCACCACCCTGGGCGGGGGCGAGCGACAGGCAGGTGGGTTCGATGACCACTGCGCCGTCGGCCGTGTAGCCGCGCTCGATGGCGGCCAGGGTACCCGCGCCTCCGTCTTCCTCGGCGATCACGCTCTGGAGCAGAAGCTGCCCGTCCAGTTCCACCCCGGCGTCCGCGATCGCGCGGGCCGCGTAAAGCCCGCAGCAGAGCGCCCCCTTCATGTCCAGCGCTCCCCGGCCCACCAGGTTGCCGTCGCGGATGGTGCCCTGCCAGGGAGGGACCGTCCACCTGGACACATCGCCCGCGGGAACGACGTCGATGTGCCCGTTGAGGATGAGCGAGCGGGCGGGGCTTCGGCCGCCCTGCCGGCCGGTGCCGCCGAGCGAGCCGTCCCCGCCCCCGAGCGACCCCACCACCCCCAGCGACCGCCCGCGCTCGATCTCGATGCTGAAGCGGGGATGTGCGGCCAGCTCGTCGAAGTCGATCTCCCAGACATCCACGTTCATGCCCGCCTGGGCCATCCACTCCGCCATCCGTTCCTGGGCGGGCGTCTCCCGGCCCTGGTCGGTGGGGATCGCCACCAGCCGCGAGATGGTGTCGAGCAGGCCGTCCATGTCGATGGCGGCGAGCACGCGGGCTTCGGTGGGGGTGAGGTCGGGGGTGGGTTGGGTCATGGAGTTTTGGTCTGGAGATCCAAGGGGGTCAGTATGTAAGGTAAGACGCTACCCCGAGCCAGGGGCTGCCGATGCCGCACTGCCGGAGGGAACGGATTGACCAGGTGTTTGTGCCTGATGATGGTCCTGGCCGGCTGCGCGCCGTCAACGTCGCCTCGCGGCGAAGGGCCCGGGCGCATCGTCCCGGCCGCGGCGGTGCAGCGTGTCGAGGTCACGCCGGACGAGGCGGCGGCGATCCGGGGACGCACCATCTACGCCGGCGCGTTCATGCGCTATCACGCGTTCGTCAGCGAGACCGACACAGTCGAGTTCTGGCACGAGGGCAGGCTCCTGGCGACGATCGACGATCGAGGGGTCATCAGATACACGCCGATCGTCCTGTCGATGACGGCGGGCGCGGCGGCGGAGCGAAATCCCCGATCGGCCCTCGCGTCTTTCGACGACTCGCCCGCCCGCGCTATTGTGGAGGCTGATGGATGTCGTGCCCGCAGCAAGGAGGTCCCATGCGTTCTTACAGGCTCATTCTCCCGGCAGCCGTCGTCCTGACGGCGCTCGCGCTTCCGTCGGCGGCGGAGTTGGCCGCCCAGACTCCGGAACCCGATCCCACCGTGGTCGCCCGGCTGGAGGCCGAGCCCGCCGAGCTTTCGCTCAGGGTGGGGGATGTCGTGCCGCTGGTGGTGACCGCCTACGACGCCGCGGGTGCGGCGGTGGACATTCCGATCCGGGTGAGCGCGCCGCGGCGGGCGCTCCGCATTCGTGACGGGAACATCGAGGCCTTCGAGGCCGGCCAGTACGACGTGCAGGCGATGGTGGTGATGCCCGCCAGCGGAGCGCCGGTGGCGCAGCTCACCATTCCGGTGGTGGTCGACTGGCCGGAGGTTGCGACCGTCGAGGTGGAGGCGGGCGGCGACCTGCTGTACGCCGGCACGACCGTGCGCTACTCGGCGACCGCGCTCCACGCGGACGGGTCGGCGCGCCCGACCGCCGAGGTGGCCTGGTCGGTCTCAGACACCGAGGTGGCCTCGGTCGACGCATTCGGCAACGTCACCGCCCACCGCCCCGGTCCCGTCACCGTGACGGCCATGGTGGAGGGGGTGCGGGGTTCGGTGGAGCGCACCGTTGAGGCCTTCCCGGCCACGGCCGTCCAGCTTACCGGCGGCGGGGGCGACCTGCTCACCGGCGACGTGGTGCAGTTCGCCGCCTCCGTGCTGGACGACGCCGGCAACGAGGTGCCGGGCGCGCCGGTCACCTGGTCGCTCGCCTACATGCCCGACGACAGCATCGTGGCGCCCGCCGGGCCGGGGCAGGTCGACGACGGCCGTTTCGTGGCCGACTGGCCGGGGCTCTACACGGTGGTCGCGACCGCTGGCCATCTGTCGGCGCGCGAATCGGTGCGGGTCAGCCGGCGGGCCGCCGTGCAGGAACTCGAGATCGTGGGGCAGGGGCGCGAGTCACGCGTCTTCACCACCGACCTGTGGATCTGGGAAGGGGTCGACGGGCGCGACTACGCGCTCACGGGCTCCAAGATGGGGAACGGGGTCACCTTCGTGTGGGACGTCACCGACCCGGCCAACATCGTCAAGACCGATTCCATCATCGTCGACGCGCGCACCACCAACGACGTTAAGGCGTCCCCCGACGGCCGCTACGGCGTGATCTCGCGGGAGGGCGCCTCCAACCGGCGCAACGGGGTGGTGATCCTCGACCTGGCCAATCCCGCACATCCCACCATCGCCTCCACCTGGGACGAGGGCGTGACCGGCGGCGTACACAACATGTTCGCCACCAACGAGCACCTCTTCGTCCTGTCCGCGGGCGACAAGTACGTCATCCTGGACATGGCGGACATCTACAATCCGCGCTACGTGGGCGAGTACGATCATCCGGACAGCCGCGTGCACGACGTCTGGGTGCACGACGGCATCGCCTACTCGGCGGAGTGGGAGAACGGCATCGTCGTCGTCGACGTCGGCAACGGCCGCTGGGGCGGCTCGCCCGAGAACCCCGTCTTCGTGACCAACATCCCGCTTCCGTCGGGTCAGACGCACGCGGTGTTCCCGTACCTGCAGGAGTCCACCGGCAAGTTCTACCTCATCGCCGGCGACGAGATCGTCGGCCGCGAGGGGCTCGCCTGGGCGGGAACCGGCCCCGACCACCGAATCCAGTACGACCCCGAGACGGGCAGGGGCGGGTATCCGCGCGCGACCGCAGGGTACATCCAGATCGTGGACTTCACCGATCCCGAGGCGCCCGAGATGGTGGCGCGCTACGAGGTGTCCGAGTTCGGCACCCACAACATGTGGGTCGAGGACGACATCCT
>JAJDXG010000011.1 GCA_022823365.1 Gemmatimonadota bacterium | reverse complement strand
CCGCCGGTCGTCGGTCGCCTTCGGGGTGGACTCGGCTGGGCGGTGGTCGCTCCTGCGCCGCGGCCTGCCCGGTGGCGGGGGCGGGGCGGGGGAGGGTGAGGAGGCGCGTGCGACCTCGATCGTCCGCGTGCTGCTGCGCCGCTACGGGGTGGTCTTCCGCCGGCTGCTCGACAACGAACCGCGCACGTTGCCGTGGTGGCAGCTGGTGCGCGCGCTCCGCCGCATGGAGGCGAGGGGCGACGTGCGCGGTGGCCGCTTCGTTACCGGGGTGTCCGGCGAGCAGTTTGCGCTCCCCGAGGCAGTGGGCCTGCTGCGCCGCATCCGCCGGAGAGCTCCTTCCGGCCGGCCGATCCCGGTCAGCGCCGCCGACCCGCTCAACCTCACCGGCATCCTCGCGCCGGGGCCGCGCATAGCGAAGAGCACCAGAAGCCGGGTCGTCTACCGGGACGGCGTCCCGGTGGCGGCACACGAGGGGGGCGCCTTCGTACGGCTGGGCGAGTACGAAGACGGGGTCGCAAACCAGATCGAGCGGGCCGCGCGCATCGGGTCGCTTCCCCCGGCACTGCGCTCCTACATGGGCCGCAAACGGCGCGCGGCCGCGACGGGACGAACAAACACCTGACACGGAGCAGGACCATGCGGATCAAGCGACACAGTGTACAACGGGTGCTGGCGCTGCTGGCCGTAGTGCTGCCGGCCTCGGGCCTGGCACAGCAGACCCATCCTCTCCTCGTCACCGAGGACTGGCTCGCGGAGCGTCTCGACGATCCCGGCCTCCTGCTCCTGAACGTCGAATACGACAAGTCGACCTTCCTGGAAGGGCATATTCCGGGCGCGCGCTTCCTCCCCTACCAGGAGATCGTGACCCAGGTGGGTGAGCGGCTGGTCGAACTTCCTCCGCTGGAGCAGGTGGTCGAGGTGTTCCGGCAGGCGGGCATATCCAACGACCTGCACGTCGTCCTCTACGGTACGCCCATCCCGGCCGCGCGCGCCTTCGTCACCCTCGAGCACCTCGGCCACGAGCGGGTCTCCATTCTGGACGGCGGGCTCTTCGCGTGGCGGGAAGCGGGGCGGGAGGTCGCGACGGGCCCGGTGTCCGGCGGACGCGGCGCCTTCGAGCCTCGCCCGCGGGACGACGTGTTCGTGGACGCGGACTGGGTGGACGAACGCCGCGGCCAGGCCGGCTACGCCCTGCTCGACGGCCGCCCCGACGACGAATACACCGGCGCGGACAACGGGCGCGACGGCACCTATCGTCCGGGGCACATCCCCGGCGCCGGGCACGTCTACTGGGAGGAGTTCATGGTCTCGCGCGAGGAACCGCGCTTCGTTTCGAGCGAGCAGATGGAGACCCTCTTCCGGCGCGCGGGCATCGACCCGGGCGAGACCGTCATCAGCTACTGCTACATCGGGATGCGCGCCAGCGTGAACTACTTCGTCTCGCGCCTGATGGGCCACGAAACCCGCTTCTACGACGGCTCCTGGAACGACTGGAGCCTACTGGGGCTGCCTGCGGAGACGGGACCGCAGCCACCGCCGGGGTGAGGGTTGGTCGTTAGCTCGCGCCAGAGAGGCGATCACCTGGTCGTGCCACGGCCGGTCACTGGCCAACACCTCGCGGCAGTGTGGCTACCCCGAGGCGACGCGCGGCCCGAATGAGCGCCTTGTCAAGTGTCGCAAGGGGTATCCCGCGTCTCATTGCGACCTCGAGGTACGCAGCGTCATAGGTTGTCAGATTCTCCTGGCGAGCGAGAGCCAGGGTTTCGCGTAGCGCGCGTTCCTCGGTTTCGGGGTCCGTCGCAATGGGCAACTGCGCCAGGACATCCACGTAGGACGCAATCTTCGAGGGATCGATGCGTCTCCTTCGCTCTGCGTGGGACAGGACGTTGCCGACTTCGAGCCGCCAGAGCCCCGGAACCAGGGCACCGCTCTCCATCGTCCGGTCGAGCAGCGCATCGGTTTCGGGCCTTGCCTCGTCTTCGAAAAACCACGCTACCGTAACCGAGCAATCGAGCACGAACTCGCTCACCGACGTCGCTCGTCGCGAAGTTCCTTCCAGTTCAGGCCGCGAAGCTGGACGCCCTTCCGCAGCGACCGCAGCCTCTGGATCGTCTGAGCGACACGAGACCGATCTGCCTTTTCCGCAGGCACGAGCCTGGCAACGGGGACGCCTCGTCGGGTGATGAGCACTTCCTCTCCCTGAGCAACCTTGTTGAGAAGCGAGGACAGATGGGTCTTGGCATCGAACGCCCCAACCTCGATCATGGACATTGCCTCGTGTGTAGTGGTGGCGCCGTGGAGCCGACCGCGATCCTCACAGTTTTCTGTCTAGTTGATCAGACTAGTTGGTCAAGTGCCTCCCGTCAAGCCGAAGTAGAGACCTCAGATCCATGGCCGCAGCGAAACGCAAGCGAGGGCCGCACTGGCCCGTGAGCCCGCCGCCCGGGAGGACGCCGTTGGAGTCGCAGGCCAGCATCAGCTCCAGGTCTCGCGACCTGCGCCGCATCTTCCTAGTGCCGCTCGTCCTGACGCTCGGCCTCCTTCTTCTCTCGCTTGCGCCGCGCGTTGCCGACAACGCCCGGCTCACCTTCGCGTTCCTTGCGGCGGTGGCCGGGCTGCTGGTCTGGCAGGGGGTGCTGTTCGCGAGGCTGTCGCGCGCCGGCGCTTCCCGCGGCTTCCGGGTCATCCTGCGCCCGCAGCACTATCTCCAGGCCCTCGTGCAGCTTGCGGTGTTCGCGGTCTGGGGCTGGTACTGGCGTCCGGTCTATGACTTCGCCGGGCTCCTGCTGGCGCAACTGATCTTTGCCTACGCGTTCGACATGCTGCTCGCGTGGTCGCGGGGCGAGCGCTACGTGCTCGGCTTCGGGCCCTTTCCCATCATCTTCAGCACCAACCTCTTCCTCTGGTTCACGGACGACTGGTTCTACCTCCAGTTTCTCATGGTGGCCGCAGGCTTCCTGGGGAAGGCGTTCGTGCAGTGGCGGCGCGAGGGGCGGCGCACGCACATCTTCAATCCCTCGGCGTTCTCGCTGGGACTGTTTTCGCTGGTGCTGATCGCGACGGGCACAAGCGATCTGACGTGGGGGCGGGACATCGCCACCACCCTCACCTTCGTTCCCGCCATCTACCTGCTGCTGTTCGGGCTCGGCCTGGTTGTGATGTACTTCTTCCGGGTCACCCTGGTGTCCGGGTCTGCCGCGGCCGCGCTCTTCGGGATGAGCGCGCTCTACGGAGCGGCGACCGGGGTTCCCTACTTCATCGACTCGGAGATTCCGGCTGCCGTCTTCCTGGGACTGCACCTGTTGGTCACCGATCCGTCGACATCGCCGCGCACGCGCACCGGCAAGGCCATCTTCGGGGGGCTCTACGGCGCCGGCGTCTTCGGGCTGTTCTGGTTTCTCGAGGCGGTGGGCGCCCCGACCTTCTACGACAAGCTGCTGTGCGTGCCGCTGCTCAACCTGAGCGTGCCGCTGATCGACCGCTACGTGCGTTCGCTCCATAGCCGTCCGCGCATCCGGCGCCTCACCGAGGTCCCGTGGGCGACGGCCAACCTGGTGCACATGGCGGCATGGGCGACGTTCTTCGCCGCCATGACCGCGACCGGGCGCACCGACGGCCTCCACCGGGGCGACATGCTGCCGTTCTGGCAGGAGGCGTGTGAGGAGGGCCGGGCGGGCGCCTGTGACCGGCTGGTGCAGATCGAGGCGAGCTATTGCGCCGACAACGCGGGATGGGCGTGCAACGAGCTGGGCGCGCACTACGTCGAGGGCCGGATCGTGGAGCCTGACGCGGAGCTCGCGCTGGGCTTCTTCGCGCGGGCGTGCGAGGCGCAGTTCCAGGCCGGCTGCGTCAACCTGCTCGATCCGTCGGTGGTGAGTCGCGCGCCGCCGCGCCCGCTGGATCTCAGGCTGCTCCTGCGCGAGGGAGGCCTGAACCTGGTCGATATGCCGGAACCGGCCCTGTACGAGCGCGCGTGCAGCCACGGCTGGGCGTTTGCATGCGGACGGCTGGGGATGGCGGTGCAATGAGGTCCGGAGTCGTGGTCCGATGAGACTCCTGGCGGTGTTCGTGGCGGCGGCCTTGATCTTCGTGGGCGTGTGGCTGGACTACCGGAGTCAGGTGGCAAGGGCCGCGTCCGCGGCGTCGGGGACCGGCAATACCGAGACCGCTCCCGCCCCATCCGCGGATCCCGCTCCCGGGCTTCCGGGCCACCGCGCCGATCTCGGCCATCTCCCGGACGACTCCCTGCTGGGCTTTGTGGAGATACCGGCAGGGCCCTTCCTCATGGGGAGCGATCCGGGCATCGACACCCTCGCCTACGATGTCGAGCAGTGGAGTGCGGGCCAGCCGCAGGGCACGGTGGATGTGCCGGCGTTCTTCATCGGCCGCAGCGAGGTCACCGTGGCTCAGTTCGGTGCCTTCGTGCGCGCCACCGGCCATGCAGCCGACCCGCAGGCGCTTGCGGGGCCGCCGCTCCATCCGGTGGCGTTCGTCTCCTGGCCGGACGCGCTGGCATATTGCCGTTGGCTAGAGGAGCTGCTGCGCGACTCTCCGGCGACGCCCCCGGAAGTGAGCAGCCTTCTCGCCGAGGGGTGGCGCGTGACGCTGCCGAGTGAGGCGCAGTGGGAGAAGGCCGCCCGCGGAGACGACGGGCGCATCTTCCCGTGGGGAAACGAGTTGCGGCGGGACCGGGCCAACTTCGCGACCGGGAGGCCCGCGCCCGCGGGCGAGCTGGCCTGCCCCGAGTGCCCCTACGGCCTGAGCGACATGAGCGGCAACGTCTGGGAGTGGACCCGCAGCCCCTGGCAGCCCTACCCCTACGACGAGGCGGACGACCGGGAGGGGATCGAGGGCGACGCGCTTTGGGTCATGCGCGGCGGGTCGTTCAGCGACCCGGTGCGCAACGTGCGGGTTGCGATACGGGGTGCGGCCGGCCCGGATGTGCGCCGCGAGTTCATCGGGTTCAGGGTGGTGATCGCGCGGGATCGAGCGCGGACAGGGTAGCGTGGCTGTCACGTGACTGCTATATTGCCGTCATGTGACGTTTCCGCCACAGGAGTTGCTCGTGGAAGTGCTCGAAGCCTACGCTAGCCCTGACTGCTTGCACGGAAGCGAGACCGTGCAGCTCGGTCGGCTGTTGAAGCTGACCGATGCGGAGAGCCTGAACGAGGTTGCTCTGGCCCGCAGAGTCGCTGCAGGGCTCCCGACGAGTTGTGTCTCCGCGCTCTACGAGTTGCTCGGGCCATCGCGCGTCATCGGCACCGTGGTTTCGGAAGCCACGCTCCGCCGGCGCCGCAAGAGCCGGAAGCCTCTCTCTCGCCGACACAGTGAGAGGATTTACGAGCTCGGGCGGGTGCTCCATGCCTTGGGGCGCGCGCTCCACGGAGACAAGCGACGAATGGACGCTTTTCTCCACCGTCCCCATTTACTGCTCGATGGTGCCACGCCTTATGAGATGGCGGTCTCCTGCTCCGCCGGGGCGGATGTCGTGCTCAATCTCGTGCGGCGCGCGGAAGCCGGCGTCGCCGTTTGACTGGTTCCCGGCGACTATCAGAGTCGCTCCACGCATTCAGGATCGGCGACCCGGAGGGCAGGTGGAGGATCTACAGCGCCGACGGGGCCCGGAGCGTTCACGGGCGCTGGCACAGGCGCGGTGACCGGGTCATCTACGCTTCCGCGCACTACTCGACTGCCATGCTTGAGATGCTGGTCCGGTGGAGCGGCGTTCCGCCGGCGAACCAGCACTTCATCGAGATCCTGGTCCCGGCCGGCACCAGTTACGAGGTTGTTGACGTGGAGTCAATTCCGGGTTGGCATCTGCCCGGGAGTCCTGCGGCGCGCCGATTCGGCCATGATTGGCATGCGCAACGACGGAGCGCGCTCCTGCTGGTACCCTCCGTTGTGACGCGCATGGAACGGAACGTGGTCGTCAACGCCGACCATCCGGAGTTCCCACAGTTCCAGACCGGCCCCGAGATGCCGGTGCGGTGGGATGAGCGACTGTTCGGATAGACGCTACCCCCTCACAGGTTCAGCCAGTAGTTCACCTTGACCAGGAAGATGTTGTCCGGGCGGATGCGCACCAGTTCGCCGGCGTCGTAGCGGAAGTCGAAGTCGCCGATGCCGTCGGACGCGAGCGGGTCCCAGGCATCCCGCAGCGCGCGGTGGTAGCGGCGCTGCTGCCACACCAGGAAGAGCGTTGACCCGGGGCTCCACTCCCAGCGCAGCACCGCGTTGCCGCGCAGGCTGCGCACGTTGAAGTCCCGGTCGTGGATGGTGATCTCCGGGGCCGCGCCGGAGCCGTCGGGATCGATCAGGAAGCCGCCGCTCTCCAGCCGGTACATGGTCCCGGCGTCTTCGCCGTAGCGCAGGAAGTCGAAGGTGCCCGGCGTCCGGAATTCCTTCAGGCCCCCGTAGTCTCCGCTGGAGATGAGCGGCTGGGCGTAGACCTGGAGGGTCAGGGTGGGCGAGAAGGTCACGTTCAGCCGGGTGTCGAGCGACAGCGTGGTCTGATCGATGGGGGCAAAGATGTAGCGTCGACCGAAGGTGGCGGTGGCCAGCGGGTCGTCGCGCGAGGTCACGTACTGGGCATCGGCGTAGGCGCGCGTGAGCCGGGGGCCGAGATGCAGCTCCAGCTTCTCGCCCGACTTGTAGGTGACGTTCAGCGATCCGGTGTGGCTCCAGGATCCGGCTTCGTCGAAAGCCCAGTTGTAGCTGGCCCGTCCGCTTACGGGCTGCCGGGAATCGGAGGAGAGGTTCGCGTTGCCGGCGTAGTACTGGGGGTGGCGCGCCAGAGGGCCGCCGCGGGTCAGGCGGTCGTTGTCGGTGGGAGCCCGGATGACCCCGCGCACCGAGCCGCCCCAGTAGTTCAGCCACTGCCAGTTCAGGTTGGCGTTGAACTCCGAGTGCAGGCGGTCGCCGGCCGTGTTCCACTTGCCGTCGGGACCGCCGGAGACCGACCAGTTGCGCAGCCAGGTCCCCGGGCGCGGCTGGCGCCAGGTGAGGTGGGTGTCGAGCATGATGCGGTCGGCTTCGGTCTGGAAGCCGATGTCGTTGACCTCGTAGCCCGGGCTGATGCTCGCCATGGCAATGCGCGCCGTGAACGATCCCGACTGCTTGTTCACGTCGAACATGGCGTAGTGGCCGCCCAGCGAGGTGGCGTCGGGGTCCAGCACGCGGTTGTCGTCGGGGCGCTGAAAGTACCGGGCCGAGGAATGCTGTGTGCGCAGGATGGTCGCCTCGCTGCCCGAGACCAGGCTGCGGGAGAAGGCGCCGTTGATGCGCCAGGAGCGATCCTCCCACTCGTGGATGAAATCCACCCCGGCGACGTACGCCGAGGAGTGCAGGCGGTCGCCCAGGATGCTGCCCGAGAGGTTGCGGTTGACGGCCGTGGCCATGGCGCCCAGCTGGGTGAGGCCGTCGCGGAGGTCGCGGCGGAGCCTTCCCGCCAGGTAGTTGGTCGCGGGTTCGAGTTCGGCTTCGCCGCGGATCCCGCCGGCGTCCACGTACGGAGCAATCTCGCGCCCGGTCACCGCCTCCAGCAGCCCGACCGACCAGCCGTCGCCCACCTTCCCGCTGATCTTGGCGGCCCCGACGATGGTGGTTGCGGTGGGTGCGTCCGAGAATACCGCGCCCGCCGCCATCGGTCCCTGCGGCCGCCGGCCGATGCGGCGCGAGTACATGACCGTCGGGGGGCGTCCGGTACTGCCCCCCGGTCCGCCGCGCGCGAACTGGAAGATCTCCCCGCCCTCCACGAAGAAGGGACGCCGCTCGTCAAAGCGGGTCTCGAAGGCCGTGAGGTTGATCACCGCCGGGTCCACCTCGACCTGGCCGAAGTCGGGATTGACGGTGGCGTCGAGGGTGAGGTTCGAGCCCAGCCGGTACTTGAGGTCGGCGCCCGCCCGCCCGAAATAGTCCGAGCCCGAGCGGAAGGGATTGCTGAAGGTCACATCGGCCGGCGCCGTCTGGCGGATGTACTCGGCGCTCAGCCCGGCGTAGGGCAGGATCTCGAGCCTGCGTCCGGAAGCGACGCCCGCGATTCCTCCGAGGTGCCCGAATCGCGCCACGCCGCCCGGTTCCAGCTTGGGCGTGAAGGAGAAGACGGCGCGCTCCTGGTTGCGGTTGATGGTGCGCTCGACCTGGAGACCCCACACCTGATCGTCGGCCGTACTGAACCGCAGCTGGCTGAAGGGGATGCGCATCTCAACGAACCAGCCCTGGTCCGTGATCGAGGTGGCGACGTCCCACACGGGGTCCCACGAACTGTCCCCGCGGCCGTCACCCCTGCCTCCCCCGAAAATGCCCGATCCGCCGCTCAGAACCTCGTCGCGCTTCATGCCCGAGGGGTTGGTGGAGAAGCGATAGGCGGTGCGGTGATCGTGGTAGCTGTCCACGGTCACCGTGAAGAAGTCCGAATCGGGCACCCCTGCATCCCGGCGGGCGAGCCGGGTGGTGACCGGCGCCGAGTCCAGCAGCCGCGCGCCCACGTAGAGCGCGTCGTCGTCGTACAGGAATCGGACCTCGGTTCGCTCGCTGACCGGGAAGCCCTCGTCCGGGTCCATCTGGGTGAACTCCGTCACCGGCGCGGCGTCGTTCCACGGCATCTCCTCCAGCCGGCCGTCGATCCGGATGCCGGTGGGCGTTCGGAGGGCGCGCGCCTCGGGGGCTTCCGCGTGGGGCACCACCGCAAGCGCCGGCACGCCGCCGCCGTCGTTCTGCTGGGCGGCCAGAGACACCGGGGCGGGGAGAGAATTGAGTGAGGCGACCAGCAGGAGCGCAGCCATCGATCCGGCCGGACGCACGGCACCCGGCGTGCGCAGACCCGTCCGGTTCGGGCGGTTCACCACCTCCGCCGGCGCCTCGGCCTCGCTGGACCCCGCACCCTCACCTGACGTCCCGACGGGGAGGGAGTCTCGACGCCGGCGAGCTCGAGGTCGTCCAGGTAGCGCACCGAGTCGGGGGCGGACACGGACTTGCGCAGCTCGCGGTCGAAGTTGGCCATTGCCCTGGCCGACTCCTCCTCCGGGGTGTCCCCGCTCGAGTAGACCACGCGTCCGACCGAACGCTTGTCCAGGCGGAGCGCGGACCGCACCTCCTCTCCCCCGAGGAGAGACGATCGAATCGAGGGGAAGCGGTAGACGATCTGGCCGGAATCGGCGGGCTCGACCTCGGCGTCGAACTCGGCGGCGATGCCCTGGAGCTGTTTGCGCACGTCGGCCGCGCCGATGTTCGGGTCGACAAGCGCGATTCGAACATCGTCCGTGGCGCGCTCCGCCGAGAGCGCGGCTCCCCCCCCGAGGCTCTGCCGGAAGACCATTCCCAGCAGCACCTTGCGCATGTTGCGCAGGCGTCGGCGGGCGTTCTCGGTCCTGTGGCCGACCCACCTCACCAGCGGCACCGAGAAGAAGAGCGTGCTGAAGACCGCGGGCACCCAGATCAGGCCGATCTCGGCCCCCGGCCCCCCCAGACCCAGCGGGGGAAAGATCAGCACCGGGGCGGAAAGCGCCGCCAGCAGGTTGAACCCGTTCAGAGAACCGATGAGCACGTTGGTTCCGGTCTTGTTGCCGGTGAACTCGGCCGCCTTCTCCAGTCGCTGCCACGCCGGCGCGGGCTCGCGCGCTCTGACCTTGCCGTGGGCGCTCACCAGCAGTTCGCCGAAACTGTAGACCAGTTCGCCGCCGCGGGAGACGTGCACATCGCCCGCGTAAGCTCCCATCAGCCGCCCCATCTCCTCCTCCGCCTCCGGGACCGTCAGCCCCGTGTGGCGTACAAGCTCGGGCACGGTGAGCGTTCCCTTGCGCGCCCGGATGAGGCGGATGACGCTGCGGTCGCGATCCCGCAGGCTGGCGCGCGGCCGATCGGGACCGAAGACGAAGGCGAACACCTTCTTGTAGAAGGGCACCTTCCTGCCGCTCCGGCGCTCGAACCGGTTGCCGTAATACGGCTGGCCGAGGCGCCAGTCGGGGGCCCAGATCCAGAACAGGAAGGGGAAGTTGAAGCCTCCGCCGCGGTGTCGTCCGCCGCCCAGGATGGAGCCGCCGTTGCGGTCGTTCCCCCTGGAGGCGGCGATCAGGGCCGCGATCAGCAGGGTCACGAAGACGACGAAATAGACCACCAGCATGACCACGATCCAGATCTTGAACGCGGTCTTGAGCACGCGCGCCGCCGCCGCGCGGAAGCGAATCCAGAAGGGCGTGTGGTCCCGTCGCAGCAGGCGGCGCTGGAAGGCGTACACGATATCGCCCTCTTCCCCGACCTCCACGTGCCCCTGGTAGGTTTCCAGCAGCCCTTTGAGACCGGACTCGGCGTCCGCCTGGGCGAGTCCGGTGGCGGCCATGACGTCGCCGACGGTGGCGCGGCCGCCCAGGCCGCGGAGGGCGCGGCGCAGTGGGTCGGCGATCGGGGTGTCGAGACCGGTGGCCGGAAGTGCGGTCGCCATCGTGTCGCGTCCGGGGTTTCGGGGATCGTGGATCGCGGGATCAGCGCGCGCGATTCTTGTCAACGGGGCTACGTACTCTAATCTATTCCGTGTTTCGCCACAGGCGAACGCCGCGCGGCGATGCAGGGTACCCGGCCGGGGCGGCGGGCCGGGCAACAGGCATGACGGGAACGAAACGCGAGGAAGGGGTGGACGGGATGTTCGATAGACTGTGGTGCTTCGGGTCGGCTTGGCGCTCAGGTCGCAGGAGATTCCTGATCTGCGCGGTCACCCTGGGCAGTGGTCTGGTCGCCGGATGCGGCGACGGGGGGGATGCGGGGGAGGTCCGGCTGCTTCCCGGGAGCGAGGAGATCCTTCACCGCGTTCTCGAGGCCGAGGACTCCCGTTCACGGGACGAGGCCGCGCACTTCACGTTCCTGGAGGGAGTCTCCTGGCCCGACCCGGAGGTGCAGCGGATTGCCGTGCGCGCGCTGGGGCGCCAGGAGAATCCTGCGGTTCTGGTGGACATCGGGTCCATGTTGGAGAGTTCCTACGCCGCCATCAGGGTCGAGGCCATCAACGCCAGCGCGCAGGCGGTTGCCGGCAGCGACCCCCGCCGGGCGATGGCGGCGCTGATCAACTACCTGCCCCGCGAGAGGGATCCCGAGGTGCGCGGCGCGGTCCTGGAGGCGATGGGCCGGCTCTCGTACCGGAATGCCGATGAGGTGCGGCAGGCCTACGACCTGCTGCTCGAGACTCTGATCGACGGGCTCGCGGGAGGCGGGACCGCAGCCCTGCGGTCGGTGTCCCACTCCGTCATTCTTGGCGGGGCTCGCGCGCTGGAGAACCTGGTTCGCACGCAGTCGCAGTTCACGCCTCCCCCGCTCGTGTTGGCGGCACTCGCGGAGTTGGCCGGCTACCGCACGGCGGACGGCGAGGAGGGCGCGCAGGTGCGGCGGCTTGCCATGGCGGGCCTGGTGAGTGCGGGAAGACCCTCCGAAGACGTGATCGCGGCCGCGCTGGCCGACGAGGACGCGCAGGTGCGACGCCTTGCCGTGCTCGCCATCGGGGAAGGCGCGCTCGATGAGGTGCGGGCACCGCTCGCGCGGGCGCTCGCCGACACGAGTCACCTGGTGCGGGTGGAGGCCGTGCGAGCCCTGAGCGAACGGGTGGACGGCAGCCAGGCTTGCACGGAGCTGGTGGCGTTGCTGCAGGACTCGAGCGCGCACGTGGCCCTGGAGGCCATCGACCGCCTCGCCGGTTGTCCGCCGGAGACCGCTCTGGCGCCTCTCGACGCACTGGCCCAGCGGGCCGATTCCGTGTCGGCCGGCGACTGGCACCGGGCGGCGCACGGCCTGGTGACGCTGGCCGCGGTCTCGTCCTTCACGGCCGCCCGCCGGCTGCCCGCATTCTCCGCTCATCCGGTCTGGCAGATGCGCATGTACGCCGCGCGCGCCGCGGCCCGCCTGGAACTCGTGCCCGCGCTCCTGGCGCTGGCCGGTGACGAGCACTGGAACGTGCGTGAGGCGGCCATCGCCGGGCTCGCGCCGCTGGTGGGCAACGACGCCGACTCGGTCTACCTCGACGCCCTGGGCGCGGACGATCCGCAGCTGGTGCTGACGGCGGCTCGATCGCTGGCCGGAAGCCCGCATCCGGATGTGTTGCCGGCCGCCTTCGCTGCGCTGGAGCGCTTGAGCGCCGATCGCAGGGAGACCCACCGGGACGTGCGCCTGGAACTCCTGCAGAGGATACGGGAGTTGGGTTCCCTGGACGACCTCGATCGCGTACAGCCCTACATGGAGGACTACGATCCGGTGGTTGCCCTGGTCGCCGAATACCTCCGCAACGAGTGGACCGGAAGCGACCTTCGCTGGGCTCGTCCCTCGCCGCCGGAGCGGGCGCCGATGCCCACCTTCGAGGAGATGGGCGAGATGGCCGCCTCCCGGGCCGTGATCCGCATGGCCGAGGGCGGCGAGATCGTCCTCGAGCTGCTCCCGTTCGAGTCGCCCGCCAACACGGCGCGCTTCGTCCGCCTGGCGCGCGAAGGATACTTCGACGGTCTCACCTTCCATCGGGTGGTTCCCAACTTCGTCATCCAGGGAGGCAGCCCGGGGGCGAACGAATACCACGGGGACGGGCCCTATACGCGCGACGAACTGACCATGCGCTCGCACGTGCGCGGCACCGTCGGCATCTCGACCCGGGGGCGCGACACCGGCGACGGCCAGATCTTCGTGAACCTGGTGGACAACCCCCGCCTCGACCACAACTACACCATCATCGCCAGGGTGGTGGAAGGGATGGAGGTGGTCGACGGCGTCCTCGAAGGGGCCGTCATGGAAGAGGTGAGCGTTCTGGAACCGGCGCCCGAGTAGGCTCCCGTCACCCAACCCCATCCCCGCCCACCCGCGAGACCAGCGTCATGTCCCAGCGAAACATCCTCTACCTGTCGCGCGCCCACGTCGAGCAAGCCGGGGTCTCCATGGCGGAGATCATCGATGCCCTGGAGTTCATGTTCCTGGAGAAGGCGGCGGGCCGGGTGGAAATGCCGCCCAAGCCGGGCATCCATCCGCGGCGGGACTCCTTCCTGCACGCGATGCCGGCCTACGTCGAGCGTCAGAATGCCGCCGGGATCAAGTGGATCTCGGCCTATCCGGGCAATCCCGAGCACGGACTGCCCTACATCACCGGGCTGATCACGCTGAACGATCCGGATACCGGGCTGCCGCTCGCGGTGATGGACGCGACCTGGATCACGGCCATGCGCACCGGGGCCGCGTCGGCGCTTGCGGGCAAATACCTCGCCCGTCCGGATGCGGCGAGCGTCGGCATCGTCGCCTGCGGCGTCCAGGGGCGCAGCAACCTCGAGGCGCTGTGCACCCTGTTCCCCGTGCAGCGGGTGCACGCCTACGACATCGACCAGGCCGCGATGCACGCCTATGCCGAAGAGATGGGCGAGCGCATGGGCGTCGAGGTGCGGCCGGTGGGAACCGTAGCCGAGGCGGTACGGGGGATGGACATCGTCATCACCAGCGGCCCCATCCTGCTCGATCCCGACCCCGCCATTCCGCCCGGATGGCTCGCGCCCGGCGCCTTCGCCTGCCCGCTGGACTTCGACTCCTACTGGCAGGCGGACGCGTTTCGCGAGGCGGATCTGCTGACCACCGACGACAGCGCGCAGTTTGCCTACTACCAGAGCGGAAGCGGCTATTTCCGCAAAACGCCGACGCCCCACGCCCAACTGAGCGAGGTGATCGCGGGCAAGGTCGCGGGACGGCGGGCGGAGGGCGATCGCATCATCGCCATCCATCTGGGGCTGGCGCTCGAGGACATGGCCACGGCGAGACTCGTCTACGACCGGGCGCGCGCCGCCGGGATCGGCGTCGAGCTGGACATCTAGGTGGCCGAACGGGGCAGGACCGAGATCCGTCGGCGTGACCGGGCAAGGGACGACGCCTGGACCCGGGACTTCATCCGGCAGGCACGCGTCGGCGTCCTGGCCATGACCCGCGGCGAACAGCCTCTCGTAAACAGCAACCTGTTCGTGTACGATCCCGCCCGGCACGCCGTGTACATTCACACCGCGCGCACGGGGCTGACCCGCGACACCCTGTCCCGTTCCGTGCCGGTGTGTTTTTCGGCCTTCGAGATGGGGCGCCTGCTGCCGGCGGACGAGGCGCTGGAGTTCAGCGTCGAATTCGCCAGCGTCACGGCGTTCGGTACCGGGAGCGTGGTGGAGGATCCCGTGGAGGAGCGCGAGGCGCTGCAGATGCTTCTCGACAAGTACGCGCCCGAGCTGCGGCCTGGCCGCGACTACCGCGCAATCACGGAGGGCGAGTTGAAGCGCACCGCCGTGTACCGCATCGACATCGAGGACTGGACCGGGAAGCTCAAGCTGGTGGAAGACGGGTTTCCCGGCGCCTTCCGCGTGCCCCCGCCCGAGATCTTCCCCCGGGCCCGCTGAGTTGGAGCCCCGGGCGGGACGGCTCAGGGATCGGCGTGGAGAAACGTGCAGAGGGCGAAGACCTCGACGCCCATCGCCTCAAGGTGCTTGCGCCCGGGGAGTTCGGGCAGATCCACGACAAAGCCGGCTCCCACGACTTCACCTCCCATGCCGCGGATCAGCTTTATCGCCGCCGCCGCGCTCCCGCCGGTGGCGACCAGGTCGTCGATGAGCAGGACACGTATTCCCTCGCGGATCGAGCCGGTCTGCATCTCCAGGCGCCCGGTGCCGTACTCGAGCGCGTAGTCGGCGCCCACCACCTCGCCGGGCAGCTTGCCCGCCTTCCGGACCGGCACGAACCCGACCCCGAGCCGCTGCGCCACCGGGACGCCGAAGATGAAGCCGCGCGCCTCGATTCCAGCAACGGCGTGCGGCGCTTCCGGGGCGAACCGCCGAACCAGGGCCACGATGGCTTCCTCGAACCCCTCCGGGTTCTCAACCAGCCCCATGACGTCGCGGAAGCGGATGCCGGGCGTGGGGAAGTCCGGGACCATGCGGATGAGGGACTTGATGTGGTGTGTCATGGATATCCGGGTTTCGAAGGCATCACGCCTCGTACTGGTGACTACTGACAAGATAACTGTTGAAAACTGACAACATCATCACAACATCGGACAACGCTCGCGCGAGCACCGAGAGCGGCGAAGCGCCGGGCCGGCCAGGCGGCCGGCTAGCCTTTGGCGTCCCATTCGGCAAGCAGGATGGCGTTGGCGAAGGCGTGCGGGCTGCCGTAGCGGCAGCGGACCGCTTCGGATCGGGATACCTGACGCCAGCACCGGCGCGGGAACCGTTTGAACCAGGTCGCGCGATCCCACCCCAGCTCGTCCTGGGCGATCATGGTGTCCAAGGCGGGGTTGTAGCCCAGGGGCACGGTGATGGCGAGGAGCCCGCCGGGGGCGAGCAGGCTGCGGCATCTGTTCAGGGCGGCGCTCACCTTGGCGGCGATAGCCTCGGAGGCCGGGGTCGCCCCGGGCTCGTCGAAGGCGATGTGCTCGAAGGTGGAGATCGAGAGGATGAGGTCGAAGCGGTCGGCGGGGGCGAAGTCCACGATGTCGACCTCCAGCGAACCCGGTTCGTACTTGTCCACGACCAGGTGGCCGCCCCGGAAGTAGTGCGGCGTGACGTGACCCACCTCCAGGAGCCGCTCGGGCGGGATGCCCGCCATCAGCGCGCGCGCCAGCGCCAGCTCCACGCAGCGCTCGTTGGCCCAGGTCACGTTGTGGCGCGCGTACACCAGCGGAAGGGATGCGCCCCGGTATTCGACGGAGCGCGCCCTGAGCATCGGAACGATCAGCGGGGCCATGAGCAGGCGTGCCGGCTTCAGGAAGAGCTGCGCGAAGCCGAAGCGCCGGATGAACCAGCGGACGCCGCCTGCGCGCCGCACCCAGCCCAGGACCGACGGGGTCGTCCAGCGGGGTTGGGCCGGGGTGTTCGCGCGAGTCACGATCCTGACTGGGGTCGAGGGAAGCGGCCGGGCTACATCAGCCGGAAGATGCTGGCGAGCGCGTTCAGAAAGCGCAACGCCTCCGAAGCCGTGTGCACGAGGGAGGTGCGCTCGCGCCCCGAGGCGTGAGCGAAGAGGCCGGTGACCGTGGTCGTGACGTCTGCGTCCGGCGGGAAAGCGCGTCCCAGTTTGACGGTCTGGGTGTAGGGGAAGAGCTGGTCGGCCGTGCCGTGCACCAGCCGCACCGGCACGTTGACGCGCGCCAGATACGGCACGGGGTTCAATTCCGGGATGCCCGCCATCACTCCGCCCAGCCCCTCCGCAATGCGGGTGCCTCCGACCGGGTCGGGCAGGGTGCCGGCGGGTGGGGCAAGCGTCTCGAAGAGGGACCGCTCGCCGGATGTGAGGCTGGCGGCCAGGCGGCGCCTCTCGGGCTCGATCCCGGGGTCGGTGGCGAGCACGTTGTTGTCGCCCGTGTAGGCGGCCAATGCCCGCAACGCCTCCGCAACCCTGCCCGCGCCCTCGTACCCCGGGATGCGCGTGAGGTAGTTCGAGCCCACCACCCAGCGTGCGTAGGGGTCGGGGGCAAGGGACTCCTCCCGGCCATCGAGTTCGTGCGCCCCGGTGAACTGGAAGCGGGAGGACTCCTCCACGGAACAGTAGCCTCCGAACGCGACCACGCAGGCGATGCGCCCGGCGAGCGCCGGGTCCGTTGGGGCGACGACGGCCTGGGGTGCACCGAAGGAGAAGCCCACCAGCCCCACCTGACGGGAGGCGAGCGCGCGCTGCCCCTCCAGCGCGCGCAGTGAGGCCGAGATGGTGGCGGTGGTGGCCGCGATGGAGAGCCGGATGGCCCGCCACTCCGGGATTTCCGGCACCACTGCCGCCTGACCGGTGGACGCGACTGCGCGCGCGAATCGCACCAGGTAGGGGTGGTCCCGTCCGGAGCGGGTGATCCCGTGGAGGACCACCCAGACGGGAATCGGTCGGCGCCGTTCCGCGCGGGCGCGGCGGGCCGCCGCGCGCGGCAGGAACAGCGAAGCCGGGAGTCGGCGCCCGTCCCGCTCGATGTGGATCTCCCGCTCCACCACCGGGGCCCAGCCCGTCATGAAGCTGCGTGCAAAGCGGAGTGCCGGCCCGTATCCGGAGGTCATGCGTACAAGCTAGCTTATTCGCGCGCACACCCGCATCATCCTGCGGCACGATGCTGCTGCAGGGACCGGCCGGAGCGGGCCGGCACCGACCGAATCTCCGAGGCCGGGTTCATGCCACAACGCCATCTTCTGTCAGCGCGCGCGGCGCGCGGCGCGGCCATCCCGGGCGAACCCGCCCCGGCGAACTGCTCCAGCCCGGCGGATCGGTGATCCGGCTCCCGGTCCGTTCGGAGGCCGCCGTCCGCGGCGAGCAGGCGAAGCCCGCCGTCTGGTTCCACACCTTCGGGTGCCGGGCCAACCAGTACGACACCGAGCGCATGCGCCAGGAGCTGGAGCTCGGGGGCGCCCGCACCGTCGCTCGGCCCGGCGAGGCGGATGCGCTGGTGGTGAACACCTGCACGGTCACCAACCGGGCGGATGCCGAGGCGCGCCGGCTGGTGCGCCGCCTGAGGCGGGAGCACCCCGGCGCGCGCATCATGGTGGCGGGCTGTTCGGCCGCCCTGCGCGAGGACGACTACCGGGGCATGCCGGAAGTGGACGGAGTGGTCCCGGGACAGGACGCGCGCGCTCTCGCGAGCCACCTGGCGGCGCTGGATCCGGCCTTCGGTCCGCCGTCGGCCGGGAAGGGGCCGCTTCTGCGGAACGCCAGAGGCACCCGGGCCTGGCTCAAGGTGCAGGACGGGTGCGACCGCAAGTGCTCGTTCTGCGCCACCCGGCTGGCACGCGGCGCGTCCGTCTCGCGCCCGCCCGCCGACGTGGTGCGGGAGGCCCGGGCGCTCGCGCGCGTCCATCCCGAACTCGTGATCACCGGCATCCACATCGGGCACTACGGCAGGGATCTGGAGCCGCGCACCACGCTTGCGGAGCTCTGCGCCCTGCTGCTGGACGCCGTGCCGGTCCGCATCCGGCTCTCGTCCATCGAAGCCACCGAAATCGACGACGCTCTGCTGGCGCTGCTCGCCGATTCGGGGGGGCGCCTGGCCCCTCATCTCCATGTTCCCCTTCAGAGCGGCTCGGACAAGGTGTTGAGGCTCATGCGGCGCTGGCACACGCGCGCGGCGTATCGCCGCCGGGTCCTTGAGATCGCCGGGAGGATGGGACCGCTGGGGCTCGGCGCCGACATCATCGTCGGTTTCCCCGGCGAGGGCGAGGAAGAGTTCGAGGAGACCCGCGCGCTGGTCGAAGAGCTCCCGTACACCTACCTGCACGTGTTCCCGTTCTCCGTCCGCCCGGGAACCGCGGCCGCCGAGCTACCGGATCGGGTGCCGGGCGATGTCGCTGCGGCGCGCTCCCGAGTACTCCGGGAGATGGCGCTGGACAAGACGGAGCGCTACCTCCGCGGCCGGGCCGGAACCGTCGCGGACATCGTGGTGGAAGGCTCGGGGGGGCGGATTGCGGGCGTCACCGGCGACTACCTGCGCACCCGGGTCGACGGGCACGCGAGCCCCGGCGACCGCTTCCGTTCCGTCCTCGAGCTTCGCGACGGGGAGCTGGTCGCCGCAGTGACCTGAGCCTCCGGCGCCCTCCCCTCCGGCGAATGCCGCCGGATCTGCCCGTGCTCCGCCCCGGCGCGCCGAATCCGCCTCGCCGCTGCTCGAGCGAGGCAACCCTTTCGACCCCGGGCATCATCTCCTCAATCGGGAGCGCGCTGGAGCTATCGAGGGCGCGCTGGACGCGAAGACGAGGAGGGGGGGATGAGACCCGGAAGTGTGATTTCGAAGTGCCCGCAGGACGTCCTGTGGTTCGGACGGGCGCTGGCCCTGATTGCGGCAGGTCTCGGGTGGGGCGCCGTCCCGGCCGCGGCCCAGGTCGACCTGGTCGGCACGGTACGGGACTCGATCAGCAACGAAGTGCTGCCCAACGTGCTGGTGTCCGTGGACGACCACGCGTTCAGGGCATTCACCAACGAGTTCGGCCGATTCGTACTGATCGGCCTGCCCGCCGAGACGGACCGCGTCCTGCGGGTGGAACACCTGGGCTATGAGACCCGGGAGATCGCGCTCGATGCCGATGCGGGCCGCGAGCTCTCCGTCCTGCTCGTGCCGCGCGCCATCGAGATCGACGGCGTGACCGTCACCGCCACCACCGCGACCGATATCGTCGCGCAGGGGGAGGCGGCCGGACAGATCGCGCTCTCGCCCCAGCGGCTGGGGACGCTGCCCTCGCTGGGGGAAACAGACGTCTTCCGAGCGCTTCAGCTTCTTCCCGGCGTGAGCGGCACCAACGACGCCACCTCCGGCCTCTTCGTGCGTGGCGGGACGCCCGACGAGAACCTGGTGCTCCTGGACGGGATGACGGTCTACCACGTGGACCATTTCTTCGGGGTGTTCAGCGCCTTCAACCCGGATGCCGTGCAGGATGTGCGCCTCTTCAAGGGCGGCTTCCCCGCGCAGTACGGCGGGCGAACCTCGAGCGTCGTCGAGATGGTCGGCAAGTCGGGCAACCCGGAAGAGTTCCGGATGTCGGGCGGGCTCAACCTGCTGAGCGCACGGGCGGTCACCGAAGTTCCGCTGGGCGGGAAGGGGTCGTGGCTGGTCTCCGCCCGCCGGTCGTACACCGATCTCATGCGCACCGGCCTGTACAACGACATCTTCGGCACGCTGGAGGGCGCCGACGACGCGGATGCCGGGGTGCAGGGGCCGGGTGGAGGGTTCGGGGGAGGCGGTTTCGGCCGCTTCGGCAACTTCCAGCAGCAGACCTTCGAGCCCGACTTCTACTTCTACGACCTGAACTCGAAGCTCACCTTTCTGCCCACCTCCGAGGATGTCCTCACGCTCTCCGTCTACGGCGGCGAGGACCGTCTGGACAAGTCGACCCCGGGGCAGGAGATCGCGACCCCCGCGGGTGACACCCGGCTGACCCCGGACAGGGCGGACCTCTCCAACTGGGGCAACCGCGGCGTGAGCGGGCGCTGGGCACGGCAGTGGGGCAGCCGGCTGGCGACGGACGCGCTCTTCGCCTACTCGCAGTATTTCTCCGAGGCGACCCTCGACGTGGCCTCGTCGCAGTTCGCACGCGGGTTCGACGAAGACAACCGCGTGAAAGACCTGACGGCCCGCCTGGACAACACCTGGCGGCCCTTCCCGTCCTCCGAGATCGGGTTCGGGGCTCAGTTTACCCGCAGCGACGTGTCCTACGCCCTGACTCGCTTGCGGGGCGACTCGGCCCAGACGCTGAACCTGGACGGCGAGAGCAATCTGACCGCCGGGTACCTCCAGCATTCCTGGACTCCCTCCGCTCGCGTGGACCTGACGGCGGGACTCCGGGTGACCAATTACGACGGGACCGGGCAGACCTACTGGGAGCCGCGCGCGTCGGCCCGCTACTCCCTCACCGATCAACTCTCGCTGACCGGCGCCTGGGGCCGCTACAACCAGTTCGTGAAGCGCGTCGAGAACGAGGACATTCTGGAGGGAAGCCGCGACTTCTGGATCCTCGCCGGAGACAACATCGCGCCGTCGTCCGCCGAACACTGGATCGCGGGCATCGGCTACGAGACCGGCGACTACCTGTTCGATGTCGAGGCCTACGTCCGAGACCTTGGAGGCGTCGCGCAATTCTCCACCCGTTCCCGGCGGGCACCCGGTCAGCGGCTGGCCGAACTCTTCTTCGAGGGCACCGGAACGGCCCGCGGCATCGAGCTGCTGGCGCAGAAGAAGCGCGGCGACCTGACGGGCTGGATCGGTTATACGCTCGCGAACGTCGAACACGAGCTCGAGGGGTTCAACGACGGGCTCGCGTTCCCGGCGAGCCACGACCAGCGCCACGAGGTCAAGGCCGTCGGCAGTTACCAGCTGGGCCGCTGGACGCTGACCGGGGGATGGGTCTACGGGTCGGGCAGGCCGTACACCGTGCCCGAAGCCCAGTACCCGATCACGCTGCTGGACGGGCGCACGCTCAGCTACATCCACGTCGGCGCGAAGAACGGCGAACGACTGCCCGCCTATCACCGCCTCGACCTGGCGGCGAGCCGCCGCTTCGAAGTGGGGGAGTTCTACTACGAGCTGAACCTCTCGCTCTTCAACGTATACGGACGCAACAACGTGTGGTATCGCCAGTTCGACCTGACGGACCTGCCCATGCTGGTCACGGACGTCACGACGCTCGGATTCACACCCAGCATCGGCCTTCGTGCGGGCTTTCGGTAGAGGAGAATGACCATGAGGAACAGAGTCACTTCATTGTTCAGCGCAGTTCTGGCGGTGGCCGCGGCCACCGCCTGCGACGACGATCTCGCCTTCGCGCCGGAGACGCCCGACACCTTCGTCGTGCAGGCCTTTCTCTTCGCCGGGGAGCCGGTCACCGAGGTTACGATAACGGGGGTGCTCGCCATCGACGCCGATTCCACCGCGGTGGCCGCCCCGATTTCGGATGCGCGCATCGCGATCCTGCGCGAGGGGACGCGCTTCGACCTGGTTCCCACGGAGGGCGATCCGGGCCGGTATCACTATCCGGGCGACGACCTGCGGGTCGAAGTCGGAGACGTCTTTGCCCTGGAGGCCTCCCACGGCGCCCGCACCGCGACCGCGGAGACGGTGGTTCCGGTCCCGCCGCGGGGGCTCACGCTCTCGGCGACGGTCATGGATCCCCCGCAGTTCGGGGGTCGCGGGGGCGGTTTCCAGCCCGGAGCGGCGGCGGGCTTGACGGCACGCTGGGAGAACTCGGCCAGCGCGCTTCACTACGTCGTGGTCGACAACATCGAGGCGGATCCGACGCCCTT
The DNA here is from genome assembly GCA_022823365.1 of Gemmatimonadota bacterium. Lineage (GTDB taxonomy): Bacteria > Gemmatimonadota > Gemmatimonadetes > Longimicrobiales > Gaopeijiaceae > BD2-11. The sequence goes on along the minus strand of JAJDXG010000011.1, from coordinate 27,663 downwards.
TGCCGAGAGCCCGTTCGGAGGAGGGTTCGCCCGGCGTCTGGTCCAGCGTCCGACCGCGAGCGACAGCGCGCTCGTAAGCGCTCTTTCGCTCTCCTACTTCGGTCGCCATCGGGTGAAGCTCTATCGGGTCAACGAAGAGTACGCCGACCTCTACGAAGGTCTCAACCAGGACTCCCGGGATCTCAACGAACCCCCGTCGAACGTGCGGGGGGCGCTGGGCGTGTTCTCGGCGTTCAGCGCCGACAGCGCGTTCTTCGAGGTGCGGTGACCCAATGAGCCTTTCGCATCGCCACATGACCGAAAGTTTCCCTCCTGTTGCGCTGATGAGCCTCCCCCTCGTCGCACTCCTGAGCGGATCGTCCTGCGAGATCGCCTCCCCTGATGAGGCACAGGGCGAACTCGCTCCGGCCTTCGCGGAATTCGACAGCGACAACGTCTCGGTCGTGCTGACCGGCGCGCAGGTGGCCATCGAGAGCAATGGAATGCCCAACCACACGTCGCCCTATTGGTCCCCGGGTCACCCGTTGTTTGTGGAACCGACCGTGACCACGCGGGCGCGGATGGCCCCGGGGTACATCGATGAGTTCAGCGGGAGTTACGCGCTGACGGTCTCGGCGAGCCCGGAACGGGCTTCGTCCAGCAGGGCGACGGGCCTCGGTCCGATCGGCATCGCGGTCAGCGGAGCGATGATCTACAACGACTCCGAGGGGCCGGGCAGAGCGCTCGACTCGGCGATCGGCTCGCTCGACTACGTGGGCGCGCACACCGGCCCGCAGAGCTACCACTATCATCTTGAGCCCGTCGCGTGGTCGGAGGACGACGAGAAACTCATCGGGATCATGGCGGACGGGTTCTTCCTGTACGGTCGGCGCGATGCCGATGGTACCCATCCGGACGACCTGGATTCCTCGGGGGGACACACCGGCCCGACCCCGCACAACCCGGACGGCGAGTACCACTACCACATCCAGAACGAACTCTATCTCGGCCGCTACTACGTCCTCTTCCCGGGCGACTACCAGGGGACACCCGGTGCGATCCGCTAACAGCCCCCGGATGAACCCGGAGCAACGCCTGCGGCGGCGAAGCCTCGAGCCGACCGCACACGGACAGAGTGGCGGTCCGCGCATGGCGGTTCGAGCGGCCACGGTTATTCTGGTCGGCGCTCTCTCGCTCGCGGGCTGCCAGCCTCCGGAGGTGGAATACCGGCGCCTGGAGACACGCCGGGGCGACGGTGTGGTCACCCTTCGCGGAGTGCCCTTCGACGGCGCGGCGGTTCGGTACGACGACCTCGGCTCCCTTGTCGAACGCGCGACTTACCGCATGGGGCTGAAGGATGGCCTCGCCGAGCGGTGGTACTCGGATGGGACGCCTGGTTTTCGGGCGACATATCGAGGCGGCCTTCGCCACGGAGCGGCGGAGACCTGGTGGGAGGACGGGACGGCGCGCTCCGTGTCGCGCTACGTGGACGGCGTCGCGCATGGCGTGCAGCGCGAATGGTACCGAAGCGGAGCCCGGTTCAAGGAGGTGCGTCTCGTGAACGGCAGGGAGGAGGGCCTTCAGCGAGCCTGGCGCGAGAACGGCAAGCTCTACGCGAACTACGAGGCGCGGGACGGTCGGACCTACGGCATGAGGCGGAGCAAGCTGTGCTTCGAACTGACCCGGGAGGACATGAGTGCGGGTGCGGGCCCGGCCGACGCGGGTAACGAGGGGGTGGCACCGTGACCGCAAAGGGTACCGACCGGGGCGCCACCGGTTACGCGCTGTGGATCTGCGGTGCGTTGGCCGGATTGGCGGTCGGCGGCGTCGTTCTGATGGCAGGCGATGGCGCTCCCTCGACCGGTCCGTGGGAGGGTGCGGATCGGACATTGCCGTACTTCGCCGACGCGAGCTTCACGCCTCAATGGTACGACAGCCACGCCGACCTGCCCGCCGGCTTTCATTCGATCGGTCCGTTCGACCTCGTCGATCAAACCGGGGCCCCCGTCACCGAAGCGACGCTCCGCGGGAAGGTCTATGTCGCCAACTTCTTCTTCACCGATTGCCCCGGAATCTGCCCGACGACGATGGCGAGCATGGTTCGTCTCCAATCGGAATTGGGCAGGTTCGACGACGTCGCGCTGCTTTCGCACTCGGTGACACCCGAGGCGGACTCCGTGCCGGTGCTTCAGGCTTATGCGGAACGGATGCGGGTCGTCTCCTCGAGATGGCACCTGGTGACCGGAAGCCGGGAGGTTATCGATGACCTCGCCAAGCGCGCCTACTTTGCCGACGAGGACCTGGGGAGGGCGGCGGACGACGGGTTTCACGACACCTTCCTGCATACGGAGCAGTTTCTGCTCGTCGACCGGGACGGACACATTTGGGGCGTCTACAACGGGATGAACCGGACCGCGACTGAGCAGCTCATCGGCGATGTGGAGGCGCTCAGGCGCGAGACGCCCTTTCGGCCCTGACCCGGCTGCGGGGCGACTCGGCGCAGACGTTGAACCTGGACGGCGAAAGCAACCTGACCGCCGGATACCTGCAGGCCTGCGTGCGCTCCTCCTGCGGACGGCGAGCTTGCCGCGCGGGCGCCCAACCTTGTCGCGCGCCATGGGATACGTCCATCATTAGGAATGAAGGGACTGCTGATGCTCCTGATGTCTGCGGCGTCCGCACCGGCGGGACTTGTCGGCCAGGAGGAAGCCGCGATCATCCGCCAGGAGCCGCGCTGGTCCGTGGAGGGCAGCCTGGGCTCGCGTCTGGTGGGGACCCTGTACGACGAATTCGTCACCCGGAAGACCCTCGCCGACCTCCCGAGCCAGACGCGGTGGAAGGAGACCGCCAGCCTGGGCCCGGAGGCGCGAGTGGTGCTGCGGCACAATCCCGTCGGGGGCGCGGGCCTCTACCTGACGCTCCTCGCCGGCCACTCGGGAACCGTCGCCCGCTATTCCGGCGCGCTCTCACCGCCCGAGGACATTTCGCGCAGCACGAACTACTACGGCGTCGGCTTCGGCCTCGGCATGAAGCTGTCGGAGTGGGACCGCGGGCGGGGCCTGCTGGCGTACAATCTGGGCACCGTCGCACTCACGCAGACCATCGATCTGTCGCCGGGACATCGCGACGCGTTCGCGCAGATGGATGCGCAACACCCCGGGGAGATCGAGTGGACCTCGCGCACGTCCACGTCGTGGGGACTCGATCTGGGGGCATCGCTGCGTGTCCCCATCGGGGAGAATTCGGCGCTCCGTTTCTCGTTCCGGGACCTGGTGATCCCGGTCAACACGGCCCAGCTCGCGGCCCAGGAGCGCGACGACGTCAAATCGATCTCCAGCGAACGGGTTGCATTCAGCCTGGCGCCTTTCACCGCGCACCAGATGAGCCTGAGCGCCGGCTTCGAGTACGTCTTTTCCTGGGCTGCCCCGCGGCGGGACGTGGTGCGGGTGCTGCCGGAACGGGTCGATGTCGCGGTCGTCGACCCGGCGGTCGAGGCCGCGCTGGAAACCGCGGCGGCAGGGGATACGGCGCGCGCGGTCGCCTCCCTCGGGCAGCGTGTCGCGCTGGTGCCGCACGACGGTCTCGCATGGCGTGCGCTGGCGCTGCTGCAGGCTCCGCGAGCCGAGTTCGATCCCACGGTGCGCGACCAGACCCTGGCCCATCTCGAACGTGCCCTCAACATGAATCCCGGAGACACGGAGCTGTTGCGGGCATACGGCCGCATCCGCGGCATGGTGCAGCGGGAGGGAAGGGTTCCGGAAGCCGTCGAAGTGCGCAGGCTCGAGCTTTCCCGGCTCGCCGTCCAAAGCGGAAGCGACGGAAGCCTGCGGCTGTCCGGGGCCGCGCGCGGGCTCGGGGCCGACCCCCGGGGGACCTACCGCTACGCGATAATGGTAGAGGTGTTCGATGCCGATGGCCGCATGATGCGCGTCCGGCCCGGGCTGGACGAGGCCCGGGTGGATCCGGAAGGACGTCTGGTTGTCGAGGGAGACGGGGATCGGCTCCCCCTCGCGCTCGCCCTGGACCTCTTCCTCGTTCAGCCCGAACCCGGTATCTATTCGCTCCGTCTGAGACTGACCGATCTGGAGTCGGGGGCCACGGTTGAAAGCAGCGAAGGCTTCGAGGTGCCGGGGAGCTGACTGCGGATTCCAGGTCCCGTGAGATGAACGAGCACCGCCCGCCCTACCTCGCCGCCGTCATCGCCGGCGCCGCGATCTTTCTCCTGTACGTCGTCACGCTGGCTCCCACGACGGCGTTCTGGGACACGAGCGAGTACATCGCGACCGGGTACATCCTCGGGATCCCGCATCCGCCCGGGAACCCGCTCTTCGTGGTGATGGCGAGGGTGTGGATCGTCCTGCTGTCGCCGCTGGGGCTTCCGGTCGCGGTGCGGGTAAACCTGCTGGCCGCCTTCACTTCCGCCGCCGCGAGCGGGTTCTTCTTCCTGGTGGCCCACCGCATCGCGTGGGGGCTGCTGGGCGACCACCGGCGGGCGCTGGTGGGGGCGGCGGCGAGCGCGCTGCTGGGCGCCACGGCGTTTACCGTGTGGAACCAGTCCGTGGTCAACGAGAAAGTCTACACGGTCAGCGTGCTGGTGATCGCAGCGGTGACCTGGCTGGCGGTGCGCTGGCGCGACCGGCGCGGCGAACCCGGGAGCGGGCGCCTCCTGCTGGTGGCGGGCTACCTGATGATCCTGGGCTGGTCCAACCACACCATGTCGCTCCTGCCCGTGCCGGCCCTGGGCCTGATGCTGCTCATGACGGCCCCGAGCGTGCTTTTGCGCCGCGACCTGTGGATGCGCGCGCTCCCGCTCGTCGTGGTCGGCCTGTCCTTCAACGTGTTCCTGCCGATTCGGGCCGCCCAGCGGCCGGTGATCAACGAGGGCGATCCGCTTTGCGAGTCCGCCGGCGAGGTGGCGGCCGCCGTGCTGACCGCCGGGAACGCGGGTTGCCCCAGGCTCGCCTCGGTTCTCCAGCGGGACCAGTACGCGCCGCCGCCGCTGACCCAGCGCCAGTCGCCCCTGTCCGCGCAGTTCCAGAACTATTTCCAGTACTTCGACTGGCAGTGGGCGCGCGGGCTGGATCCCACTCCGGTACCGAGCGGAACGAGGGCTCCCGTCACCGGGGTCTTCCTCGCCCTGGGCCTGTTCGGCCTGCTCGTCATCCGGCGCGCCGACAGGCAGTTGTTCGCCTACATGGCGACGTTGACGGTGACCGTGACGGTCGCGCTCGTAATCTACCTGAACTTCAAGTACGGCTATTCGCTGGCGCCCGGGATCGCCGACCCGGACCTGCACGAGGTGCGTGAGCGGGACTACTTCTACATCGCCGGGTTCATCGTGTGGGGCGTGCTGGCGGGGATCGGGCTCACCGGTATCTGGCACATGGCCGCGCGGGGGCTGAGGCGGACGAGCCCGGTCACGGGGAGCCGGGTGCCCGTGGCAGGAGCACGATGGGCGCTGGGGATCGTGACGTTCCTGGCGGCGCTGATCGCGCTGACGCCGCTGGCGGCCAACTGGCGCTGGGCGAGCCGCGCCGGGGACTACGCGGCCCGCGACTGGGCGTACGATCTGCTTCAGAGCGTCGAGCCCTACAGCGTCCTGTTCACCAACGGAGACAACGATACCTTCCCGCTCTGGTATCTCCAGGAAGTGGAGGGAATCCGGAGGGATGTCACCGTCATCGTGGGGCAGTACCTGTTCACGCAGTGGTATCCCCGGCAGCTGCAGGAGTTGACCGGGCCGAACCGACAACGGCCCTTCGAGCCCGACGAGCGGGTGGCCGACCTGTATCCCGCGCGCGAGATGCCCAGTCGCCCGGTGCTCTCGCTCGCGCCCGAGGAGATCGACCGGATCCAGGGGGCCGCCACTCCGCAGGACGCCAACGTTCGCCTGGGTCCCGTCGTGGTGCAGTACCCGCGCGGCACCTACCTCGACCGGGGGGACCAGGTGGCGCTGGCGATCATTCGCGACAGCATCGCCGAGCGGCCAATCTACTTCGCATGGACCGGGGGGATCATCCGCTCGCTGGGCCTGCACGACTTCGGGGTCCGGCAGGGGCTCGCGACCCGGCTCGTTCTGCGGGACATCGAAACGGACGGGCGCTTCGTCAGGACCGACGCCGCCCTGGGCGGGGAATGGGTCGATCTGGAGCGCACGCGGCGGCTCTCCAGCGAGGTGATGATGGCCCGCAGCCTCCGCTATCGGGATGTCTGGGCCGACCGCACCACTCTGAACATTCCCTACTACTACTTCCACTTCAGCCGCGTGCTGTTCGACCGGGGTTCGGCGGCCGGGCTGCCGGCGGAGGAACTGGCCCGGTACCGCGCCGACATGGAAGCGTTCGGCGTCACCATGCAGGGCGGATACCGGGTGATTCCCGAAGCGGCGCCGGGAGCCGGATGAGGATGCACGTTTCCGAAGGACAGCGGGGCGGGAACGGTCCCCAGGCGGCGTCGAACCGGCTGTCGCCCCCTGAACTGCTCCGCTACGCCCGGCACCTGGTCCTGCCCGAGGTCGGCCTCGACGGCCAGCGCAGGCTCAAGTCGGCCCGCGTGCTCGTGGTGGGCGCGGGAGGGCTCGGCTCGCCGGTGGCGCTCTACCTGGCCGCGGCAGGGGTGGGCACGCTCGGGCTCGTGGACTTCGACGAGGTCGACGCGACCAACCTGCAGCGTCAGATCCTGCACGGGGAATCCGACGTGGGGCGGCTGAAGCTCGACTCCGCCCGCGACCGGCTGGCCGAAACCAACCCCCATGTCCAGGTCGTCGCCCACGACGCCAGGCTGAGCAGCGGAAACGCCCTGTCACTGCTGGCCGACTACGACGTGGTCGTGGACGGCACCGACAACTTCCCGACCCGCTATCTGGTGAACGACGCCTGCGTGATGCTCGGCAAGCCCAACGTGTACGGCTCGGTGCACCGCTGGGAGGGGCAGGTGTCCGTGTTCGCCACGGATGGCGGTCCGTGCTACCGGTGCCTTTTCCGCGAGCCGCCTCCGCCGGGCCTGGTGCCCAACTGCGCCGAGGGCGGAGTCCTGGGGGTCGTTCCGGGAGTGGTGGGCTCGCTCCAGGCGCTCGAGACCGTGAAGCTGATCCTCGGGCAGGGAAGTCCGCTTGCGGGGCGGCTGCTCATCTTCGACGGGCTGGAACTGGAGTGGCGCGAGGTCTCCGTCCGGCCCGATCCCGCCTGTCCGGTATGCAGCGACAACCCCACGCAGACCGAACTCATCGACTACGAAATCTTCTGCGGCGTCGAGCCGGAGGCTGAACCCATGACCCACCCCGCGAACGAGGAAGGCCGTGAACCGGCGGGACCCGGAGGCATCGACGTACTGGAGGCCAGCGCCCGCCTCGGGGGCGAGGCCCCGCCCTTCCTCCTGGATGTGCGCGAGACCTACGAATGGGACATCTCCAACCTCGCGCCGCAGGGCGCAGTGCTGATTCCCATGGGCGAAGTGGGTGCCCGTCTCGACGAGATCCCGCGGGAGCGCCAGATCATCGTCCACTGCCGCACCGGCGTCCGCAGCGGCGACGTGGCGAATCAGCTCTGGCGGGCGGGGTACCGCGACGTGCTGAACATGGAGGGGGGGATCAACGCCTGGGCCCGGCTGATCGATCCCGGGCTCCAGATCTACTGAATAGTCGAGCCGCGCCTCTTGCCCGGATCTTCTTCAAGTCCGCGGACAGGGCCTCAGAACGCCGCCAGCTCGCGAATCGCCGACACGACATCGGGCACCTGCGGAAGGATGACCTCCTCGAGCTGAGGCGCGTACGCGACCCAGCAGTCCCTGGAGGCGATTCTCCGCACCGGCGCGTCCAGCCACTCGAAGAGTTCATCGGCGACCCGGGCCGCGATCTCGGCGCCGTAGCCCCAGGAGAGCCCGTCCTCGTAGGCCACCAGCACGCGGTTGGTCTTGCGCACCGAGGTGGCGACGGCGTCCATGTCGAAGGGTGACAGGCTGCGCAGATCCACGATCTCGGCCTCGATGCCGTCCCGTTTCGACGCCACTCGGGCCGCGTCCAGGCTGCGCTTCACCAGCGCCCCGCAGGTCACGATGGTGAGGTCCGAACCCTCGCGCGCGACGCGCGCCTTGCCGAAGGGGATCATGAAATCGCTTCCCGGCTCCGGACTCTTGTTGTACACCTGCCGGTACAGGTGCTTGTGCTCCAGGAAGATGACGGGATCGTCGCACCGGATCGCGGTGCGCAGGAGCCCGCTGGCGTCGAGCGCGTTCGAGGGAAGCACGACCCGCAGCCCCGGCGTGTGCGTGAACAGGGAAGCCCCCGTCTGCGAGTGGTAGATGCCTCCGCCCGTGAGGTAGCCGCCGAAGGGCACCCGGATGACCACGGGCGCATCGAACGCGCTGTTGGAGCGGTAGCGCATCGTGGCCAGCTCGTTGCGGATCTGCATGAACGCCGGCCAGATGTAGTCGAAGAACTGGATCTCGACTACAGGCCTGAGCCCGCGGGCCGCCATCCCGATCGCGCGCCCGACGATGTTCGCCTCGGCGAGCGGCGAGTTGAAGACGCGGTCGCTGCCGAAACGCTTCTGGAGCCCGTGGGTCACCTTGAAGACTCCGCCCTTTCCCTGCACCTGCTCAAGGGCTTCCGCTCGCGAAGCGTCGGCTACGTCCTGACCGAAGACGACGATGCGCGGGTCCCGCTCCATTTCGTCGCCGAGGCAGCGGTTGATGAGGTCGACCATGGTAAGCTGCTTGCTTCCCCGGTCGAACTTCGCTGAAGCCTCGGTGTCGAATCGCAGTTTCGTGGGGGGCGCGGTCTCGGAGTAGAGGTTCACCAGCGCCCGCTCTGGCGGAGGCTGGGGACGCTCCAGGGCCCGGGCGGCAGCCTCTCGAACCGCGGCATGCGCCTCCGTCTCGATGCGGTCGAGCTGCGCGGCTGTGGCGACCTTGAGGTCAAGCAGCAGCTGCCGGGTGCGGGTCAGGGGATCCTTTTCCTCTTCCGCGAAGCGCTCTTCCACCGTTCGGTACGCGCGCTCGTCGTCGGACATCGAGTGCGAGTAGGGCCGGATCGTGAATGCGTGCACGAGCGCCGGTCCCCGGCCCCGCCGGCAGTGGTGCACCGCGGCGCGGCTCGCCTTGTAGCTGTCGATGACATCGGTGCCGTCGCATTTGGCGATGAAAAGATCCGGGAAGGACGATGCCAGCGCGGAGATGCTGCCCCCCGCGGTCTGCACCTCCACCGGCACGGAGATGGCGTAGCCGTTGTCCTCGATCAGAAAGATGACGGGGAGCTTGAGCGTGCAGGCGGTGTTGAGCGCTTCCCAGAACTCGCCTTCGGAGGTGGCGCCCTCTCCTGCCGAGACCAGCACGACTTCGTCCTCCTCGACCTGCCCCACGCGCTTCCGCGTGTCCGGGAGCACGGTGGCCCGGCGGCCGCCCTCGGCGCATCCCACGGCCTGAAGGAACTGCGTTCCGGTCGGAGACGACATGCTCGTGATGTTGAGGCGGGGGTCGCAGAAATGGCACGGCATCTGGCGCCCGCCCGATGCGGGATCGGCCTCGGCGGCCACGGCCTGCAGGAAGTGCTCGTACGGGGTCTGGCCCAGCGACAGGGAGAGCGACCGGTCGCGGTAGTACAGGTAGAACCAGTCGTGGGCGGGCCTCAGGTGGGCGGCCATGGCCACGCCGATGGCCTCGTGGCCCGCGCTCGAGATCTGGAAGAAGGTCTTGTTCTGACGCTTGAGCGTGATCTCGCGGTCGTCGATGCCGCGCGAGGTCACCATGATGCGGTAGAACTCGATGAGCTGGGTCGAAGTAAGGGCGAGCCCGTCGCCGGGGACCTTTCTGCGGTCGCCGGCGGGGGCGTCGGGTGGCAGTGTTCGGGTGTCAGGTGCCATACCGGAAGATAGCCGGAGCGGGCAACCCGGTCCAACCACGGGACCGCGCCGGGATCCCGTCAGCGCTCAGGCGGCGTCGAGCTGGTCGGCCAGTGCGCGCGGATCGGAGACCGGCTTCTGACAGGTGTACTCGCGGCACACGTGCGCGCGCGGCGCCCGGTCTCCCTGGACGCCCGCCGCGAGCCGCCAGGGCGCCCGCGGCGTCCTGCCCGCCTCGTCGCCGGTGACCAGCCGGTCGGGCAGGTAGCGGCCGTGCGCCGCCTGCAGCAGCGCTCGGGTGGCGCCGTCGTCGGGATCGCCCTCGATGACCACTTCCACGCCGGGCCGGTCGAAGGCGTCGGCCACGGTGAGAAGCCTCCCGTACGCGCTGGGGAAGCGCGCCATCGCAGCCGCCTCGCTGGCCAGGACCCGCGCCGCCAGGGTGCGGAAGTCGTCGCGGTCCAGAAGGCGGCCCAGGCGCAGCAGAACCTCCGCCGCCAGGGAATTGCCGGCCGGGGTGGCGTTGTCGGTGGCGTCGCGGGGGCGTACCACCAGCGCCTGGTCAGCCCGGTGGGTGTCGAAGAGCAGGCCGCTCGCGCGGTCGAAGAATCCATCCACGAGGGCGTCGGCAAGCTCCGTGGCGCGATCGAGCCAGACGGCGCGGAGCGTCGCTTCATGCAGCGCCAGGAAAGCCCCCGCAAGCGACGCGTAGTCCTCCAGAAACCCGCCCACCGGCGAGGGACGTTCCCTGTGGCTGCGCAGCAGGCGGCCGTCGCGACGCAGTTCGGCGAGGATGAACTCTCCGGCCTGCTCGGCCGCGCGCACGTATTCGCGCCGTCCCAGGGCCGCGCCGGCTTCCGCCAGGACGCGCATCGCAAACCCGTTCCAGGCCACGATGACCTTTTCGTCGCGGAACGGCGGTTCGCGCAGCGCCCGGGCTTCGAACAGAACGGCCGACGCCCGCGCGAGCACGGCGTCGAGTTCGTCCGGCGCAAGCCCCTCCGCCCGTGCCACCGACTCCGGATCGTGGGGGAGGTGAAGGATGTTGCGGCCCTCGAAGTTGCCGGCCGGGGTGACGTCGTAACAGCGCCGGAACAGGCGCGCCGTGGAGGGGTCGAGCAGTGCGTCGACCTCCTCCGCCGTCCACAGATAGAACAGCCCCTCCTCGCCCTCGGAGTCCGCGTCGCGCGCGGAGTAGAAGCCGCCCTCCGGCGAGCGCAGGTCGGTGAGCATGCAGGCCAGTGTCTTCTCGGTGACTGCCAGGAATTCGGCGTCCCCCGTATGCAGATGAGCCTGCAGATACGCACTCGCGAGCAGGGCGTTGTCGTAAAGCATCTTCTCGAAGTGCGGCACCAGCCAGCGCGCGTCGACCGTGTAGCGGTGGAATCCCCCGCCCAGCTGATCGTGGATGCCCCCGCGCGCCATCTTGCGCAGCGTGTGCGTCGCCATCGACAGCAACTGATCGTCGCCCGAAGCGCGGTGAACGCGCAGCATGAGTTCCAGCACCATCGGCTGGGGGAACCTGGGCGCCCGCCCGAAGCCTCCGTTGATCGTGTCGTAGCCGCGCGCGATGTTGCCGCAGGCGGCCCGCGCCAGCCCGGTTTGCGCCTCGAGGTCTTCGGGTGACGCGCGTCCCGCGTCCGGAGGACTCATGGAGCGCTCCAGGAGCCCGCGCATCCGGCTCGCCGCTTCCCGGACTTCGGCCTTGCGCCCCGTGTAGGCCCGGCCGGCGGCCTCGAGCACCTGACGGAACGACGGCATGCCGTGGCGAGGCTCCGGCGGGAAGTAGGTTCCCCCGTAGTAGGGCAGGCCCTGCGGGGTCAGGAAGGCGGTCAGCGGCCATCCCCCCTGCCCGGTGATGCTCTGAACCGCGCGCATGTAGATCGCGTCCAGATCGGGCCGCTCCTCCCGGTCGACCTTGATGTTGACGAAGAGGTTGTTCATGAGCGCGGCCGTCCCGTCGTCCTCGAACGACTCGCGCTCCATGACGTGGCACCAGTGGCAGGCGGAGTAGCCAATGGAGAGGAGGATGGGCCGGTCTTCGTCGCGCGCGCGAGCCAGCGCTTCGTCGCTCCACGGGTACCAGTCCACCGGGTTTGAGGCGTGCTGCAGCAGGTAGGGGCTGGTCTCGCGCGCCAGCCGGTTGGCTGCGCGCCCGCCGGAAGCGGGGTGACCGCGGCCGGAGGAATCGGGCCGCGCGGATGGTGGCGTGTCGGTCATGGCCGCATCACCTCCAGAACCCGCTCCCGGAAGGCGCGCGCGCGCTCCAGCACTTCCGGCTCACTCACCGTCAGCACCTCGCGGTCGCGCACCACCACGCGTCCGTTCACCAGCACCGTGGCGACATCGCTCCCGCGGGTCGCGTACACCAGGTGCGAGTAGACGTTGTAGAGCGGGGTCAGGCCGGCCCGGCGGGTGTCTACGAGCACAACGTCGGCGCGCTTCCCCGGCTCGAGCGACCCGATCTCGTCGTGCAGCCCGAGGACCCGGGCGCCGCCCATGGTGGCGAGACGGAACACGGTCTCGGCCGGGAGCGCGGTGGGATCGGCGGCGGCGAACTTGTGGATCTTGGCGGCGGTGTCCATCTCGTCGAAGAGGTCGAGGTCGTTGTTGCTGACCGGCCCGTCCGTACCGATCCCGACCGGAATCCCCGCGGCCAGCGCCTCCACGATCGGAGCCGCCCGCGAAATCCCCAGCTTCATGTTGCTCTCGGGGTTGTGGGCGATGCCCGCCCCGCTGGCCGCGATGCGCGCGATGTCCTCCTCGGAGAGATAGATGGAGTGGGCGAGCACTGTCCCCGGCCGCAGGGCGCCGATGGACTCGAGCGCCTCAACCACCCCCATCCCGGTCAGGCCGCTCACGGTGGCGAATTCCCCCGCGTCTTCGGCGGTGTGGATCTGAAAGGGAGCGCCGTGGTCGTTGGCCAGCCGCACCGCGGCCGCCACGTCCTCGAGCGAGGTCGTGTAGAGCGAGTGGGCGGCCACGCCGGGGGTCAGGGTGGGATGGTCCCGGTAGCGCTCCATGAAGTCTGCTGCGTCGGCCAGGGAGGCGGTTGGCGACGCAAAGTCCGGGGTGGGGAAGCCGATCACGTGCGGCCCGAGCACCGCGCGGATGCTGGCGTCGATCGTGGCCCTCGCCCCGTCGTCCCTGAAGTAGTACATGTCCGCGAACGTCGTCGTCCCGCTCCTGAGCATCTCGACGCACGAGAGCAGCGTTCCCCAGTACACGAAGTCGGGGCTCACCAGGGCCGCTTCCGCCGGGAAGATGTGCTCTTCCAGCCAGGTCATCAGCGGCAGATCGTCGGCGAGTCCCCTGAGGAGCGACATCGCCGCGTGCCCGTGCGTGTTCACCAGCCCCGGGATCACGAGGTGTCCGGTTGCGTCGAGCACGGCCACATCGGAGGGCCGGGGATCGCCCGGGGCGAGCAGCCCGGCGATGCGTTCTCCCTCCACGAGCACCGCGCCGCCCTCGAGCACGGTGCCGGGATCATCCATGACCACCACCGTGCCGCCGTCGATCAGCAGCCGCTCATCCGCCTGTGGCGCGGGGGATGGGGTGCACGCTGCCGCGAGCACCACGGCCGGCGCCGTCAGGGGGCGAAGACCGGGCCACCGGGTCCAGCGTTCAGGGGTGACGGTCATTTTGCATTCCATCCTGTACATGTTCTTGTTGTCGCGTTTACGCGATTGCGCAATTGGGGTCCTCCGATTCCCGCTTGCCCTCCATCAGAACCTAAGATATCCGGCAACGCCTCTCTCCGGACAACCATGCCGGATGCCCGCTCCCCTCACCCGGACACCCAGGCTTCACTTCGCCGATGACCTCTCCCATCTGGAAACCAACGCGGGAACGGCGCGACGCCGCGAACCTCACCGACTTCCGCGCGTTCCTGATCCGGCGAGGACACGATCCCGGCGCGGGCTACGAAGCTCTGTGGCGATGGTCGCTGGCAGACCAGGCGGCCTTCTGGGACGCGTTCTGGGACTGGAGCGATGTGGTGGGCGACAAGGGCGATGCGATTCTGGAGACGGGACCGGGACCGATGGACGCCCGGTATTTTCCCGGCGCGCGGCTCAACTTCGCCGAGAACCTGCTTCAGCGCGCCGATGCCGCCCCCGCCGTAATCGCGTACTCGGAAGCCGGGCCGGGGCCGACCCTTTCCTGGGGGGAACTCCGGGATCTGGTGTCGCGCGTGGTCCAGGGGATGCAGGCCGCCGGCGTCCGCCGGGGCGACCGGGTGGCGCTGCTGCTCCCCAACGTTCCGGAGGCGATCGCGGCGGTGCTGGCGGCGGCGAGTCTGGGGGCGGTCACCGCCAGCGCATCCCCGGACTTCGGGGTGGACGGCGTGGTGGACCGCTTCGGGCAGATCGGGCCCCGCCTGCTGATCGGGGTCGACGGCTACCAGTATGGGGGCAGGTGGCATTCCACCCTGGACAGGCTCACTGATGTCGTCGCGCGGCTTCCGACGGTTGAGCGCGTCGTGGTCGTGCGTGCCCGGCGCGCGGATGGGGCCGCGCACCCGGACCGCGGTCCGCTCCCCGGTTTCCCGGGCGCGGCAGATTTTCCGGACTTCATCGCGCCCTTCGAGCCTCGCGAGATCCCTTTCGCCCGTCTCCCCTTCGAGCACCCGCTCTTCATCCTGTTCTCCTCGGGGACCACGGGGCCGCCCAAGTGCATCGTCCACAGCGCCGGCGGGGTGCTGCTGCAGCATCTGAAGGAGCAGCGCCTGCACGCCGACGTGAAGGCGGACGACCGGGTGTTCTACTTCACGACCCTGGGATGGATGATGTGGAACTGGCTCGTCTCCATCCTGGGATCGCGCGCGACGGTGCTCCTGTACGACGGCTCGCCTTCGTTTCCCGGCCACGGCGTCCTGTTCGACTTCGTCGACCGGTCCCGGATGACGCACTTCGGGACCTCCGCGCGCTTCATCACCACGCTGCGCACCGCGGCGGCGCGCCCCCGCGCGAGTCACCGGCTGGACTCGCTTCGCACCGTGCTGTCCACCGGCTCGCCCCTGGATGCGGCGGGCTTTCATTACATCCACGAGCACGTCAAGCGCGACGTACACCTGGCTTCGGTGTCGGGCGGGACGGACCTGTGCGCCTGCTTCGTCGGCGGGCTGCCCACCCGTCCCGTCTTCGCCGGGGAAATCCAGGGGCCCGCGATGGGGATGGCGGTGGAGGTGTACGACGACGACGGCCGTCCGCTGAACCGGGGCAAGGGAGAGCTCGTGTGCACCCGGCCCTTCCCCTCCATGCCCCTGGGCTTCTGGGGCGACGAGGGCGGCGAGCGTTACCGCGACACCTATTTCCGGCGCTTCCCCGGCGTCTGGCACCACGGCGACTTCATCGAGAAGACCGCGAGCGGGGGATATGTGATTCACGGCCGCTCCGATGCGACCCTGATCGTTGCCGGCGTGCGCATCGGGACCGCGGAGGTGTACCGCGTCGTGGAGGCCTTGCCCGAGGTGCGCGAGGCCATCGCCATCGGCCAGCGCCGCGCGGAGGGCACGCGCATGGTCCTTTTCGTCCGCCTGCGCGCGGGGCACGCGCTCGACGAGGGTCTTCGCGACCGGATTCGAGCCCGGCTGCGCAAGCGTGCGAGCCCGCGCCACGTTCCGGCGACGATCCTGGAGGTGCCCGACATCCCGCGCACCCGGAGCGGCAAGATCGTGGAATTGGCCGTCAGGGCCATCGTCCACGGCGAACCGGTTCGCAATCGCCAGGCGCTGGCGAACCCGGAGGCGCTGGAGCATTTCAGGGACCGGCCCGAGCTCACCGGCTGATCCCGGGGCGCGTCCGGCGCTCTCCGCCATCTGCGGCCCGTCGTCACAGCGGCGCGGCGATCGACTAGATTGGAGTTCGTACCCCAACCAACCCACCCGTGGAGAAGCGATACGCCTTGGGGATCTACCGGAGTTTCGTCATGCTGGCGCTGCGCCGTCCCTCCGTGATTCCCGCGCTCTTGGGCGCCGGTTGGGCCTTTCGGCGCCGCGGGTGGTACCGGAAGCCCCCGTTTCTTCCGCTTCCCTCGGCTTCCTTCCTCCGCTGGAGGCTGGATACCGCCTACGGCGATCCCGGGGCCCGTCCGCCGCCGGACGAGGCCGAGCGGTTCCTGCGCTGGGCGGCGCGCATGCGGCGAGGCCGGTGAAGGGGACGCGAGCCGGATCCCCGGGCATGACCAGGCGCACGCGCATCCTGATCGCCGCGGCAACCGTCCTGATCGCGGTGGCTCTGGTGTCCTCTACCGTCGGACGGGCCATCTACGCCGGCCGCACCCCCGGGCTGGGCTCCTTCGCCACCGTGCACTTCGCCGGGTATCTCTTCTTCCTGCTGATGCCGGTCGAGGCGCTCGTCCCGTACTATCAGGCCGAGGGACACCCGGGCGGCGTGCTCGTGCTGCTGGCGGTCGCGACGGCGCTGGCGGCCCAGGCCATCGACTATGGCATCGGCCGCGCCGTGGGGACCGGGATTCTGGAGGATTTCCTGGGACGCGAGCGCTACGCGAAGTTCAGCGGCCTCATCGCCCGGTGGGGCAGCTGGGCGATTCTCACCTTCAACCTGTTTCCGCTCTCGTCTCCCAACATGCTCCTGGTCGCCGGCATGTCGCGCTTCGGCGCGGTCCGCGCGCTCGCCCTGAGCGCCGCCGGGCTCGTCGCCAAGTACGTCGCCATCATCTACCTGTTCGATGCCCTGGGGGGAGACGCCGGATGAGTCCGTGCTGAGCGTCGCGGTCACCGGAAACATCGCGTCCGGCAAGTCCTCGCTGCTGCGGATCTGGGAGCGGGCGGGCGTGCCGGTGATCAGCGCCGACGATCTCGCGCGCGCGGTGGTGGAGCCGGGGACGGCCGGGCTGCGGGAGGTCGTGCGCGTCTTCGGAGACGAGGTGCTGGAGCCGGACGGACAGCTCGACCGGAGCCGGCTGCGGGACCGGGTGTTTCGGGATGAAGATGCCCGGCGCAAGCTGGAATCGATCCTGCATCCCCGCATTCGAGACCTGCGCGAGGCATGGCTGCGCGAACAGGGGTGGCGGGGCGTGGAACTGGTGGCGGCCGAGATCCCGCTGCTCTTCGAGACGGGTTATGCTCGTGGGGTGGACGTGACGATCGTAGTCGACGCGCCGCCGGCCGTTCGCCTGGAGCGCCTCGTGCGCCTGCGGGGTCTGGACGCGGAGGAGGCAGCCAGAATCATGAGCACCCAGGCGGACGCGGCCGACAAACGCGCAATGGCGGATCACGTGATCCCCAACGACGGCACCCCGGCCGACCTCGAACAGCGTGCGTTGGAGCTCCTGGCCCGGTTGAGGGCGCGGATTCACCGGGAGCGCGGTTAGCAATGCCGGTGAACGGCCTCCTTCGCATCGACATGCACCTGCACACGCACGCGTCCTGGGACTGCCTCAGCGACCCGGAGAAGGTGCTTGAGAAGGCTCTCGCCAGAGGCCTGGATCGCATCGCCATCACCGACCACGACCGAATCTGGGCCGCGCGCGAGATGGCGCGCCGCTACCCGGACCGCATCATCCCCGGCGAAGAGGTGAAGACCGCGGAAGGCATCGATGTGATCGGCCTCTATCTGAAGGAGGAGATCCCCGGGGGGACGCCCGCCAGAGAGGTGTGCGCGCGCGTCCGCGAGCAGGGCGGGCTCGTGTATCTGCCCCACCCGTACGCCCGCGGCAAGGGCGGCTCCGGCCGCTACGCGGAAGAACTGGCCGACTACGCCGACATCATCGAGGTCTTCAACGCCCGTCTGCACGACCCGGCGCTCAATCAGGCCGCGGCCGACCTGGCGCATCGCCGCAGGCTGCCCGGTGGAGCCGGCTCGGACGCCCACACCTTGTGGGAGGTGGGCAGAGCCCGCGTCGAGCTCCCGGCCCATCCCAACCGGCCCGACGCCTTCCTGGAGGCGCTGGATTCCGCCCACGTCTCCGGAGCCGCCTCTCCGCACGTGGTGCACCTGGCTTCAACCTTCGCCAAGGTCGCCAGGCGGGTGGCGAGACCAGCGAGACCCGCAACAGGCGCCCGCGCCGACTGACAGGCTTTCAGCGACGAGTTCCCCGACCCGGCATGCGATACCACACCCCTTCCCACCGGCAGGAACCGGCCCGGCGGATGGCGTCCCGCCTGGCCCGCGCGAACAACATCGTGCTCACGACCCACATGAACCCGGATGCCGACGGAGCCGGCTCGGCGGTCGCGCTGCTCGCGTGGTTGCGCGACCGGGGCGCCGAAGGCTGGTTCGTGCCGCCGACGCCGCTTCCGGAGCGTTACCGATTCCTGCTTCCCGAGGAATCCTGGCACCTCCCCGCGAGGTCCGCCGACGCCGCGCGGGCGTGTGCGGCTGCGGACCTGGTCGTGGTGGTGGACGCCGGAGACCTGCGCCGCCTGGGCCGGGTGAAGCCGATGGTCGAAGGGCGGCCCACGGTAGTGATCGACCACCATACCACCCCCACCCGCCCCATCCCCGGCGACCGCTTGGTCGACACCGGAGCATGCGCGACCGCGGAACTGGTGTACGACATCCTGATGGCGGCGGGAGCGCGCTGGACCCCGGCCATCGACAACGCGCTCTACACCGCCATCGTCGACGACACGGGGTCCTTCGCCTACAGCAACGTCACCCCCGACACCCATCTGCTGGCGGCCGAACTGGTGCAGCGGGGCGTCGATGTGGCCGGGATCCACCGGCAGCTCTTCGAGTCGATGGATGTGCGGCGGCTCAAGCTGCTGCGGGAGTGCCTGGGAGAGTTGCGGGCCGAGAGCGGCCTGTCCTGGATCACGGTGCCCGACCAGGCCTATCGTGACCTGAAGGCCACAAGCGGCGACCTGGAGGGGCTCGTGAATTATCCCCGGGCCATCAAGGGGGTGGAAGTCGCGATGTTGTTCCGCACCACCAACGACGGTGCGACCAAGGTGTCGTTCCGTTCCAACGGACTGGTCGACGTGGACGGGATCGCCCGCAGCTTCGGGGGTGGCGGCCACGCCAAGGCGGCGGGGGCGCTGGTGTCACGCCCCCTGGAGGAAGTGCGCGCCGACGTCGTGAACGCGGCGCGCGCCCTGGTGCGGGAATGAGCGACCCGGGGGTCCCCGAAGGGCTGGCCACGACCCTCGCCCTGGTGCGAAGCCGCCTCGGCGCGGACACCATCGATCGTCTCTGGATCTTCCCGCCGATGACCCGGGGGCGGCGCGAGCGCGGGCTGGTTGCGATAAGTTGCTTTGCGGAAGGGGAACGCCGCCGATTGTTCACAGCCGCGTACCAGGCCAGGAGGAGTGGCCTCGACCTCGGCGTGGACCCCGAGCTCGTCGAGCAGGGCCTGGCTCCCGTGGATTCGCTTGCGCGTGTGATGGCCGGGGTCGTGCGGCGCGAATCGCTCCAGCTCGGAGATCCGCGCGAGATGGTTATCGGTGGCGACGCTGCGGCGCTGGACGGTCTTGTGGCTGAACTTGAGGAGCGCGTCAGGGTCCAAGGATTATGAAGACGACGGCAGCCCACCCCTTCGTGCGCCTCTTCGGCCGCTATCTGCGCGACCAGGGGTTTCCCATGACCCAGCAGCGCGCATCCGTCGCGGACGTGGTGTTCGGTTCCGACGACCACCTCTCGGTGGAGGAGATCGAAGGCCGTCTGCGCGGCCGGGGCGAACGCATCGGCAAGGCCACCATCTACCGCACGCTCGATCTGCTGGTGCGCTCCAAGCTGGTCGACGAGCACGATTTCGGCGAAGGCTTCAAGCGCTACGAACATCGCCTCTCGCGCCAGCCCGTGCACGAGCATCTCATCTGTCTGTCGTGCGGCAAGGTCACCGAGTTCCACTCGCGCGAGATCGTGCGGCTGGAGGCGCGGGTGGCGCGCGAGCACGGCTTTCGGCCCTCCCGCCACAAGCTGGAGATCTACGGCCTGTGCGCCGACTGCCGGCAGTCGGGAGCGCGGCTCGATGATGAAGGGCTGACCTGCCCCATCGAGACCATCTGAGCGGGCACCGGACGATGCCGAATCTGAGGTCGCCGGGCACCGGCCGGGGCGCCGTCGCCGACGAAGCCGCGACAGGGTCCCTTCCGGCAGCCTTGACGGGACTGAGCTGGGGGCTTCCGCGCACGTTTCTCGGCCTCGACGAGGCGACCAGCGCGTTCGCGTCCGCGCGCGCGCTGATCCTGCCCGTTCCCTACGAGGCCACTACGTCGTGGGGCACGGGAACCCGCTACGGGCCGCGCGCCATCCTGGATGCGTCCCAGTACGTCGAGCTCTACGACAACGAGCTGGATGCCGAGCCGTGCCGGGCCGGCGTCCACACGCTGCCCGCCCTGGAGCTGACCCGCGATGGTCCCGCCGCTGCCCTGGCGGAGCTGGAGGAGGCCTGGGGAGCCGTTTTCGATGCAGCCGACGGCCGCTTCCTGACCATGCTGGGCGGCGAGCATTCCATCTCCTCCGCGGCCATCCGCGCGGCTGCGGCGCGCCATCCGGAACGCCTCTCCGTGCTTCAACTCGACGCCCACGCCGACCTGCGCGCCTCCCACGACGGATCTGCCTTCTCGCACGCGTGCGCGATGACCCGGGTCGTGGACCGGGCAGACATCGTCGCGGTCGGGCTGCGCGGGGTCAGCCTGGAGGAGGTGGAGGCGGCGCGCCGGGAGCCCGGCGTTACGCTGATCTTCGCGGACGAGATGGAGCGCGACGAAGCCTGGATGGACCGCGCCCTGGAGGCGCTCGGGCCGCTGGTGTACCTCACCTTCGACATCGACTACTTCGACCCGTCGCTGGTTCCGAGCACGGGAGCGCCCGAGCCGGGAGGCGGCGCATGGTACCCGACGCTGCGCTTCCTGCGCCGGGTCTTCGCCGAGCGCCGGGTGGTGGCCGCCGACGTGGTCGAACTGGCGCCCATCCCGGGCCTCCGGGCGCCGGACTTTCTGGTTGCCCGCCTGGTTTACAAGCTGATCGCCTACGCCACCGCGGGCCGGGATTCGTGAGCGCATCCGCCCGCCCCCAGCCGGTAGGCACGCCAGGCGCCGTACAGTCCACGGACCGGCCGCGCGCCCCGGCCGGCGCCGCAGACCTCGGCCTCGCGCGCGCGCCGCAGCGGACATCCACTCTGTCCTTCGGCCTGGAAGTCACGCCCTACGACGTTCTGGCGAAGGCCATGGATCGGTCCGCGGGCGCCCCGCGCATCGACGACAACGAAATCCGGCTGAACTTCGACGGACCGCACACGTTCGAGAGCTGGATCGACGCCATCGGGAGCGCCCGCCGCTTCGTCCATTTCGAGAACTATGTCGTTCGCGACGACAGGACCGGCCGCGCCTTCCGCGACATCCTCGTGGCCAAGGCGGAGCAGGGCGTGGAGGTGCGGGTCCTGTACGACTGGGTGGGGTGCTGGGCGACGCCCGCCCGCTACTGGAAGCCGTTCCGCCAGAAGGGCGTCCAGGTGCGCGCCTTCAACCGGCCCGCTCTGCGCGATCCCTTCGGGGTGCTTCAGCGCGACCACCGCAAGCTGGTGTGCGTAGACGGCGAAGTGGCCTTCGTCGGGGGGTTCTGCATCGGCGACGAGTGGGCGGGCACGGAGGATCGCGCGCCCTGGCGCGACACCGGGGCCGAACTGCGGGGTCCGGCGGCGCTGGCGGCGGCGCGCGCGTTCGGACGCCTGTGGGACGAGATCGGCGACCCCGTGCCCCCGGAGCTGCTGGACGGGGTCGTGCCGGAGGCGGCGGGCCAGACTCCGGTCTGGGTCATCGAGGGGAGACCCTGGAGGGCCCGGGTCTACCGGGTGACCCAGCTGGCGGCCGCCAGCGTGCGCCGGCGGCTCTGGATCACCGATCCCTACTTCATCGCGCCTCGCCCGGTCGCCGAAGCGCTGGCTGCGGCCGCCCGGGACGGAGTGGATGTGCGCATCCTGGTGCCCGCCCACAACAACTGGCCTCTGGTAGGAAGCCTGGCGCGGGGGGGGTATCGGGATCTTCTGAAGGCGGGCGTGCGGCTGTTCGAGTGGCAGGGGCCGATGATTCACGCCAAGACGGCGGTCGCCGACGGCGTCTGGAGCCGCATCGGATCGAGCAACCTCAACGCGGCGAGCCTGCTCGGCAACTGGGAGATCGACATCGGCGTGCTGGACCGCAAGCTGGCCCGTCAACTGGAGGGCCTCTTCCTGGCCGATCTGGCCTCATCGATCGAGATCGTCCTGCCCTCCGGACCGCACGGCCGGGCGGCGCGACCTCCCGCCAGGGAGCCCGAGCAACGCCCCATCGAGCCTCCGGAACGCCTCCTGGAGCGGTTGGAGCACTGGCGCAACTCCCCCGATCGCGGCGGCTGGCGCATCAGCGACCTGGTGCGCGCGGGCTCGACCCTTGGCGACGCCATCGCCGGCCGCCGCCTGCTTGAGCGGGAGGCGCGCACCGTGCTCGGCACCACGGCCGGCATACTCATCGGGCTCGCGCTGCTGTCCGCCTTCTTTCCTAGAACCGTGGCCTGGACCTTCGCCGCCCTGCTGGGGTGGCTGGGGGTCACGGCCGGTGCCCGCGCGTGGGCCGAAGCCAGACGCGCCCGCTCGGGTCCGGCATCCGAAGAAACCGGGCAGCCGGACATCCGGCCGCCATCGGCATCCGCAACTCGTCCTCAGCCCCGGAAAAGCAATCCGTGACCGATTCGATACCTCTGGCAGGCGTCTTCCTGGCAGGAACGATTTCCTTCCTCTCCCCCTGCGTGCTTCCTCTCGTGCCCGGCTACCTCTCGTTCATCACGGGCATGAGCCTGGAGGACCTGCAGGCAGGCGTGGACCGGCGCGCCGCGCTCGTCCATTCGCTCCTGTTCGTTTCCGGGTTCACGCTGATCTTCGTGCTGATGGGCGCATCGGCCTCCTTCCTGGGCCAGTTCTTCCGCGCCTACGACCTGTGGATCGCGCGCATCGGCGGCGCGATCATCATCCTCCTGGGGCTGTACCTGGCCGGCGTGCTGCGCTTGACCGCGCTGGATCGGGAACGGCGCGTGCATCTGAACGACAAGCCCGTCGGGCATCTGGGAACCCTGGGGGTGGGAGCAGCCTTCGCGGCCGGCTGGACGCCGTGCATCGGGCCCATGCTGGGGACGGCGCTCACCCTGGCCGCAACGGCCGAATACATGTGGGCGGGCGTGGGATACCTCTTCGTCTACTCGATGGGGCTCGCGGTGCCGTTTCTCCTGGCCACGCTCGCGGTTGGTGCATTCCTGCGCGGCTTTCGGCGTTTCCGGCACCTGCTTCCCGCGCTTCAGGTTACGGCGGGCGTTCTCCTGATCGTCGTCGGGGTGATGCTGGTCAGCGGGACGTTCACCCTTCTCAGCACGTACCTGATCCGCTTTACGCCCGACTTCATTCTGGAGATGCTCTGACCTCCGCTTCGGCTTCGATCTCGACGCGGTAGCCCTCGCCGACCAGGCCCGTGCGGATGAGGGTGTTGGCGGGCAGCACCTCGCGGAAGCGGTGTCCGTGCGCGCGCGCCACCGCCTCCCAGTCGGCGACGTCCCGGATGTAGAGCCGGGTGCGCACGACGTCGCCGAGCCCGGCGCCCAGCGAATTCAGCGCGCCCTCCACCTTGTCGATGGCGAAGTGGGTCTGGGCGCCGGCGTCGTCGCCTCCGATCAGTCGGGTGCCGTGGGTCGCGGTGGTGCCCGCGATCCAGATGCGGTTGCCGGACCGCACGGCCCGGCTGAAGCCGGCCACGTCCTCCCACATGGTGCCGGACGAGACCCGCGCGCGCCCGTCGCTCCCGTGTCGAACCGGATACGGGGCGGGGAAGCGGTCTACGTGGTGGCGCAGATCTCCCGCCGCCGTCAGGTAGGGCGGGCGCCGGTATTCGTCGCCGCAGTCCCCGGGGATGGGATCCAGGCGCGCCGCGGCCCCATCCAGCTCGGCGAGCGCATCGCCGTCCAGCGCGAAGTCGAAGAGCCGCAGGTTGTCTTCGAGGTAGCTGCGTCCCCCCGGCCGTGCGCCCACGATCACGCCGGCCACGCAGGGCTGTTCGAGCACGTAGCGGCCCGCCACGTTGGCGATCGACACGCCCAGCCGGTCCGCGACCCGCCGCGCCGCGCGCAGCACCTCCTGAAAGCGATCCCACCCGCCGGCCTGGTTCACGAAGCGGCGGTACTTCATCTGCGACCACGTCAGGGCGTCGTTGATCGGGGGCGCCGGGCGTCCCAGCCAGCGGTCGCTCAGCAGTCCCCCGGCGAGGGTCCCGTAGGCCAGCATCTGCACGCCGTGGGTCCGGCACACCTCGGCCATGGTGGTGGCCGGCCGCCGGTCGAGCAGCGAGTAGCACACCTGGTTGCAGACGAGGGGGATGCCGCTGTGCAGGGCCATGTCCAGATGCACCGCGTCCAGGTTGGTGACCCCGAGGTGCAGGATCTTCCCCTCGGCCTTCAGGTCGGCCAGGTGGAACAGGCAGTCCAGCCAGCTCGGGTCGGCGTAGTTCCAGGCGTGGAACTGGAGCAGATCGATGCGCTCCACGCCGATCCTCCGAAGCGCGCGGTCGACCGCCGCCTCCACCTCGGCCCGCGACGACGCGCCCGGGGACGGCACCCACTTGGTGAGCACTCGCACCCCCTCCCGGCGGCGGGCCAGGGTCCCCGCGATGATCTCGGCGGAGCCGTAGTGATCGGCGGCGTCGAAGGTGTCGAACCCCGCTTCCACATGCGCCTCCAGCGCACGCGCCGCCGCCTCCGGGTCGAGCTCGGTTCCGTCCCGTTCCGCGTCCGCGACCTGCCAGAGCCCGTTCAGCACCCGGGACACGCGCAGTCCCGGTGCCAGCCTCCGATGCTCGACGCTCATTCAGGCGGGAGTTCGCGGAAGATGCGCTCCACATCCGCGCCGGAGGTCGTGAGCGCCGTCATCTTCCACCAGAACACCCCGGAAGCCACGGCCATCACCAGCAGCCACACCCACGTGGGATGGAAGTACCACGCTTCCACCTCGGTGGTCAGGTCGCGCATCACCTGCACGAACAGGAAGGTCCCCAGCACGACCACTCCCGCGCCGCCTACCAGAGTTCTCGCCGTGCGCCCGGTCAGCACGGACACGCGCGCCGCCAGGTCGGGGTTGCGCCGCGGCAGCGTCAGCAACGCCAGGCACATGAGCCCGAAGTTCACCAGCATCGAGATGACCAGGATGTCGATCCCGAGGAAGAAGTCGCCCGCGAGGTGGCTGCCCGTGATCCCCACCGAAGCCATGAGTCCGCTGGCGACGATGGCGACGTGGGGCGTGCGCCGGCGCGGGTGCACCGCGGCGGCCCTCTTCGGAAAGATGCCGTCCTCGGCCCACGCGAACATCATGCGCGAAACCGCCAGCAGCATCGCCGGGAGGTCGTTGATCAGCGCCACCGCGGCCCCGCCGACGATCACCACCGTCCATCCCGCGGGGAGCAGATACCCGAGCAGTCCCGGCGCGGTAAGATCCCGCACCTGCGCCTCGGCGGCGATGAAGCTCCAGGGAACCGCGTGGTACACCGCCGCCGTGAACAGGAAGTAGAAGCCACCGACGATCGTGATCGCGAGCGCGATCGCGAGCGGCAGGTTGCGCCCCGGGTTCTTCGCCTCGCCCCCGGCCTGGGCGATGGAATCGAAGCCGATGAAGGTGGCGAAGAGCAGCACCGACGCCGCCAGCAGGGTGCGAGGTTCGAGCGCCGGCGCGACCGCCTCGGGGACGGACCGGCCCTCCGACGCCGAGAGCGCGGCCGCGAAGTCTCCGTGATCGAAGGCGAACCCGGCCACGATCACCACCGCGCCCAGCGCGAACATCAGGAACATCATCGGCACCAGGGTGCGCTCGTAGAGCTCGAGCCCGCGCACGTTCACCAGCACGAAGGTCCACAGGAACGCGAGCGCGAGCCCTACCCGAACCGCGCCGGTGTCGAGGGCGTCCGCGAGGGCGACCAACTCGAGCGCACCCGCGATGTCGCGCAGGAAGGGAATCAGGATGTAGGAGACCACCCCGATCGCGATGGACAGCCCGAACCACTGCGAGAAGCTGGCGACGAAGCCCCAGTACGGACTCAGGGCTCGGCTCGCATAGATGTAGCTGCCCCCGGCCCGCGGCATCGCGGAGCCCAGGCTGGCGTAGGCCAGAGCGGCCAGAACGGCGGGCACGGCCGCGAAGAGGTACGCGGGCAGCACCCAGGGTCCGATCCCGGGCACGCTGCGCTGGATCATGAACGGCATCACGTTGATGGCGGCGCCGAGCATCGCGCAGATGCCGGTCGCCACCAGCCCCATGAGCCCGAGTTCGCGGACGAGCCCGGTTTTGGGCCGGGATCCGGCGGATGCGTTTCGATCGCTCATCGGTCGCGGTGTGCTCCTTCGCTGGCAGTCCGGGGGAAGTTCGTATCCCGAGGCTGTCAGAACCAGCGCTTCATCAGCCGGGGCTCCACGTCGACAATTTCGCCCTTCACGGTGTCCACCACGATCCGCACCCAGCCTATGTCAGGGGATCCGTAGGTCTCAAGACGCGTGAAGTTGGCGAGTCCCCGTCCCTTCCCGTCGGTCAGGGGCTGGTCCGTCCGGAAGGTGTGCGTGTCCCCGTGGATGAAGAGGACATCCCCGGAAAAGGCGGCCACATGATCCCGCAACGCGGTGACGAAGGGCCCGTAGCCCTCCCCGCCCCCGCTCTCGAGGCGAACGTTGGCGTGTGCCGCGAGCACGATCCCGGAGGCCCCGGTGGTCCGCGCTTCCTCGAACACGACATCCATCCACGCAAGCGCCGCCTCGCTCCGGCGGGCAACTTCCTGGTCGTGCCGGTCGTCTCGCTCCGGGAACTGCGCCGTCGCGTCGAAGGACCCCACCACGTGCAGGGTGGCGAAGACGAAGCCGCCCCGGGTCCAGCGCTGGTTCTCCGGGAACTCGGCGAACGCGGCATCCTTCGCCTGCGATGTGACGGGCATCGGCACGGCACCGAGGCTGGATGACGGATCGTCGAAGAAGACCCGACGCAGCATCGCCAGCCGATCGAGAGGGTCGTAGCCGCCCGCGCCTGGCGCATGGCAGTCCGCCCACTCGTTGTCCCCCGGCGTGTACACGACCGGAACCGACACGTCATCCAGCTGCCTGCGGATGTCGTGCAGCACCTCATCCGCGCAGGATCCGCCCAGGATGTCGCCGATGTGGATCAGGAAATCCACCCCGGGTGACTGGGCGTCCAGCAGCATCCGCCGGGCGCGGGGCTCCTCCCATGGGTAGTAGGGTCCGTCCCCGTAGACACCGAAGGCGATGGCCCCGGGCCGGGGTGGGTCGGCGGGAGGCGGGTCGGCGCACCCGGCCACAACGAGGCCCGATGCCAGCCAGACTGCTGCCGCAAGCCGCCGACCCGCGCGCATGGATGCGTCAGGTGCGGGCGTTGCCCGTTCGAACTTGCGGGCAACCCGGTCCCGCCGGCCGCGTTCCGGCTCCGTATCCATGGCCCTCCCCTGGCGCGGCCGCAACGCGAGAATGCTCCGTCCCGTTCCGATCCCTTCCCTCTTGCGTGAGCGGGCACCGGGAGGCGGACAGGCGTCGTACCCCGATGGCGAGGTTGGCAAGGGCCGCATGTTTCGGGCGCGAAGATTAGCGCGCCTTCGATGGTCGTGCCAGATGTTTCCGCAAACCCTTACGTAACGTCAGGGTTGGGACTCGCGCAGCCGCACCGCCTCCCTGAGCCCGCGCGTCATGCTCACTTCGAGGCCGGCATCGCCCTTCAGCGCGTCCGGCAGCGCCCCTTCCCAGTCCCGCAGAATCGCGCGCAGGCGTCCCGTTCCGGGTTCCGTGACCACCGTGATGCGGCGCTCGTCGGCCTGGTCCACGTATGCCTCACCCTCCGGCCCCGTCAGCGTGATGCGTTCGAGCGCTGCCTCCCAATCGGCCTC
>JAJDXG010000039.1 GCA_022823365.1 Gemmatimonadota bacterium | reverse complement strand
TTGGGACCGGTTCATCCGGGAGCGCCGGGCGGGCAGGATCGGCCCGAGCGGAAGGCCCGTCTCGGACCGGACCATCCAGTACAACCTGAAGTTCCTGATCGCGGTCTTCAACTGGGCCGGGAAGTCGAGGGACGAACAGGGGCGCCTGCTGCTCGAATCGAACCCGCTCAAGGGCCTGAGGACACCCACCGAGAAGAATCCGAAGCGGGTCGTCCTCGCCGGTAACGAGTACCGGGCGCTTCTGAAGGTGTCCGGCCAAATGGACTGGCGGTTCCGCGTCGCGCTCGTGCTCGCGCACGAAACCGGGCACCGGATCGGTGCCATCCGCCAGCTTCGGTGGGACGACATCGACTTCGACGGCGCGACCGTCCTCTGGCGCGCGGAACACGACAAGTCGGACTACGAACACCGTACGCCCCTGACGCCCGAGGCGCTGTCCGCTCTGGTGGAAGCGCGAAGGATCAACCCCGGATCGGGAGATGCGCCGATCCTACCCGCGCCGAGGAACCCCTCCGCCTGCATGAGTTGCGCGCTGACCCAAGGTTGGTGGAGCAGGGCCGAGAGGCTCGCGGGATTGGAGTCGAAGCCCGGTCGGGGCTGGCACTCGCTGAGGCGGAAGTTTGCCTCCGATCTCATGAGTCAGCCGCTCAAGGTGCTCTGCCAACTCGGCGGCTGGAAGACAGCCAAGACGGTGCTCCGGTGCTATCAGAAGGCCGACGAAAGACAGCTTAGGAACGCGCTGGAAGCCCGCCGGAGGCGTTGAGGTCGAGGTTACGACTTGGCGGGAGCCAAGCAGCGGGAATCCGGGCTGCAATTCTCGTAAGTTCAATCCTCACAACGGATTCACCGCTTGAATGCAAATGTCGGCCCGGCGCCCTGTCGTTTCCCGGGCACCCTGACTGGATCTCAACCAGGCGTGTCGGCACCGTCCCGCACCTACACCACCGCCTGCCTCCACCGTCCCCGCCTGAACAGCACCGCGGCCACCACCGCCAGCGTCGAGAACGACACCGTCATCGCGATGAACACCCCGGTCGTCTCGAGTCCGCCGGGAAGCGACAGGCCCCAGGCGAGCGGGATCTCCCAGAGCCAGAAGCAGAAGAAGTTGAGGATTGTGGGCGTCCACACGGCCCCCGCCCCGTTGAACGCGGCCGTGAGCACCATGCCGTAGGCGTAGAAGACGAACCCGATCGACACGATGCGGAGGCCCGTCACGCCGATGGCCGACGCGCCCTCGGTTCCGCCGAACAGCCCCACGATCGCGGGCGCGAAGGCGATGAAGAACACGCTGACCGCCCCGAGGAAGGCGAAGTTCATCTTGCAGGAGATCCATGCGGCGCGCTCGGCGCGCTCCGGGTCTCCTGCCCCGAGCCCTTGGCCGACCATGGTCGCCGCCGCGTTGGAGAGGCCCCACGCGGGAAGAATCGCGAAGAGAATGATCCGGATCGCGATCACATAGCCCGCCAGCGCCTCGGCCCCGAACAGCGCCGTCACGCGGATGAGGCCGATCCAGCTCGCGGTTGCGATGAAGGTCTGGAGCATCCCCGTCCCCGAAAGGCGCACGAGTTGAGCCATGAGCGCGGGCTGGATGCGCAGATGCGAAGCCAGGATGCGGAGCTTGCCGCCCAGGCGGAAGAGCGTGTAGACCTGCACCAGCACCGCCGTTCCGCGGCCGATGGTGGTCGCGACCGCGGCCCCCTGCACCCCCATCTCCGGGAACGGCCCGAGGCCGAAGATGAGCAGGGGATCGAGCACGATGTTGAGCCCGTTCGCGATCCAGAGCACGCGCATCGCGATCGCGGCATCGCCCGCCCCGCGGAAGGCCGCATTCTGGAGAAAAAGCAGCAGGATGACGACGTTGCCGCCGAGCATGATGCGCGTGTAGGGCGCTCCCGTGGCGACCACGCTCTCGTCGCCGCCCATGATCCGCAGGATGTCCGGCGCGAACGCCACCCCGGCGATGCCGAACACGAGCGCCAGTGCAAGTCCCAGCAGAACGGCCTGCGCGGCCGCGCGCGACGCCCCTTCCCTGTCGCCTCCGCCGATCCGGCGCGACACCACGGCCGTGACCCCGATGCTCAGCCCTATCGCGACCGTGTAGATCAGCGACAGAACCGACTCGGTGAGCGCCACCCCCGCCATGGCCTCGTTCCCCAGCCGGGAGACGAAGTAGATGTCGACGACCGCAAAGAGCGACTCCATCAGCATCTCCAGCACCATCGGCACGGCCAGGAGGATGACCGCGCGCCGGATGGGGCCGTGGGTGGGGTCGCCGCCGGTGCCCCGAACGGCGTGGACGAGGAGGTCCCACCAGGTTTCGGACGCGTGCGCCGGCGGCGGTTCTGGGGTCTCG
Source organism: Gemmatimonadota bacterium (assembly GCA_022823365.1). Classification (GTDB taxonomy): domain Bacteria; phylum Gemmatimonadota; class Gemmatimonadetes; order Longimicrobiales; family Gaopeijiaceae; genus BD2-11. Next base: position 83,497 of record JAJDXG010000039.1, on the reverse strand, counting down.
TGGGGGTTCATGGCGGCGGAAAGCTAACGGGATTCGGGCTGGAGAAGTCTTCCGGGCAAGGCTAGACTTGGCCGCCGCTCCAACAGCGAACGAACACTCCACCAGAGAGAAACACCCATGTCGCAGGCCGCCGATATCGTCGCACAGCTGCAAACGTCCCACGGGTACATCCGGAAGATGATCTCGATCTTCGAGGAGGAGGACGCCGGGTTCGCTCCCCAGCCCGAACTCTACACCGTCGCCGGGCACATCGCGCACGCCGCCGACTCGGTCGAATGGTTCGTGGACGGCGCCTTCGGGGAAGGATGGAACATGGACTTCGAGGGTCTGATCGCCGCGGCCCGGGCGGTGGAGACGCTCGACGAGGCCGTCGCGTGGCTCGACCGCGCATTCGAGAAGGCCATCGCGACCTTCGAGGCGGCTTCGGACGAGGATCTTGCCGCGCCCATCCCCGACGACCGCATCATGCCGGGTGCTTCCCGTTCCGCCATTGTGGTGCCCCTCGTGGATCACACGGCGCACCACCGGGGGGCGCTCACGGTGTACGCGCGGCTCCTGGGCAAGGTGCCGGGGATGATGTACGAGTGATGCTAAAATCGGTTTCTTCGCGTTCTTGGTTTCTTATATTAAGATTATTTGCATTTCTTCGGTGTCCGGGTTCCTAAAGGGCGGAAGATTCTCATGAACCGCACGCTGAGCGAACTGCCCGAGGCCTTCGTGTCCAACACGGCGATCAGCAGTGCAGTGTCGCGGGCAGTCAAGGCGGGCGAGCTGCGAAGGCTCGCTTCCCGGCTCTACACGAAGAACCTCGAAGACCCCCCGGAGGAAGTCGTCAGGCGCAATCTGTGGGGAATCGTCGCGGGATACTTCCCCGGGGCCCTGGTTGCGGATCGCACCGCCCTGGAGGCAGCTCCGGCTTCCGATGGTTCGGTATTCCTCGTGAGCGAGCGCGGCAGGACGGTCGAGTTGCCGGGAATCGTGCTGCGTCCGCGCCGGGGCCCCGGTGCAGCCGAGTCCGACATGCCCTTCGTCAACGGATTGCACCTTTCATCGATGGCCAGGGCGTATCTCGAAAACATGAGTCCCTCGCGGGCTCGAAGCGGCCGGGTAGCGCGCACCCTCACACGCCCCGAACTCGAAGAGCGGCTCGACCGCCTCATTCGTTCTTCAGGCGAGGCGGGCATCAGCCGGCTCCGGGACGACGCGCGCGCGGCTGCTGCCGAACTTGGCATCGAACGGGAGGCCACTCGGCTCGACGCTCTGATTGGTGATCTTCTCGGCACCCGGGACACTCGGCTCGATTCATCACTTGGGCGGGTCCGGGGCGTGGGGCGGCCCTACGATCCCGAACGGATGGAACTGTTCCACAGGCTGCATCGGGCCCTCCGCAACCATCCTCCGCGTTTCCGGCCAAGCCCTCCCCGGGACGCCCGGGGTCGCTCAACGCTGGCGTTTTTCGAGGCATATTTCTCGAACTTCGTCGAGGGTACCGAGTTTCTCGTGGACGAGGCCGTCCGAATCGTCTTCGAGGGGGAGATCCCGCAGGACAGACCGGCGGACGCTCACGATGTCGTCGGGACATGGCGCATCGTCTCCGACCTCCGCGAGATGAGCCGAACCCCCCGCGATTTCGCCAGCCTCGCGCGGATCCTGCGGGAGCGGCACCGACAGATCATGGCGGGTCGACCGGAGCTCCGCCCCGGAGAGTTCAAAGTCGCTCCGAACCGCGCAGGCCAGACCCTGTTCGTTGCTCCCGAACTGGTTCCCGGCACTCTGGAGCACGGTTTTTCTCTGTACCGCAGCCTGGCATCGCCGTTCGCCCGCGCGGTCTACATGATGTTCCTGGTAAGTGAGATCCACCCCTTCGCGGACGGCAACGGACGTATCGCGCGCGTGATGATGAACGCGGAACTCGCGGTTGGCGGAGAAGAGCGGATCATCGTCCCGACGGTCTTCCGCGACAACTACCTGGCGGCCTTGCGCGCTTTGACGCGAACCGCGCGTCCGGATCCACTGATCGGCGTGCTCGACTACGCGCAGCGCTGGACTCGCGCGGTCAACTGGACCTCGATCCCCGACACGACGCGGGAACTTGAGGCGTGCAACGCCTTTCTGGATTCAGATGAGGCCGAGGCGGAGGGATTGAGGCTGCGGACGCCGGGGTGACTGGAGTCTGCGCTAGAGACCAACAGTGGCCGCGGGAAGGCTTCATCCGGGCGGACGACCTCGCCCTCCCCCCGTCATCCCATCCACCGTCGCCGCCGCCGCCATGTGGGCGATCACGTTGGTCGCGGAGCGGAACACGTCGGGCACGCGGTCGATCCCCAGCAGGATGCCGAGCCCGGCGACCGGCACGCCCACCACGTCGAGCGCGGGCGCCATGGTCACGATGCTGGCGCTTGGCACCGGGGCAACCGTCATCGAGGCGAGGAAGATCGCCAGCACGGCCGCCGCGATCAGCCCGGCGTCGAGCGGCACCCCGTACATGGCGGCGAGAAAGACCAGCGACGTGCTCTGGAAGAGCGCGCTGCCCGGACGGTTGATCGAAGCCGCCAGCGGCAGAACCAGCGAGAAGGTGCTCTTCGAGAGACCCAGTTTCTCCGCCTCCTGCAGCATCATCGGAAGCGTTCCCACCGACGTCGTCGTGGTGAAGCCCACCGTGTAGGTGCCCACGGTCCCCCGCACGAACCGCCCCGGCTTCATCCCGCCGAGGATCCAGACGAGCGGCACCAGCACGACGCCCTTCAGGATGAAGAAGCCCGCCACCACGGCGACGATGAAGACGGCGAGGTTCTGGAGCATCGCCAACCCCGTCTGCGCGACCACCGGCGCCGCGAGACCGAAGACCCCAACGGGCGCCGTCCACAGGATCCAGGTCATGAGCTTGATGAGCGCGTCCCCGAGCGTCTCGGCGAGGGACGTGAGCGCTTCGCGCCTTTCCGCCGGCAGCGTGGTCGCCGCCGCCGCGAGCAGGACGACGAAGATCAGCACCGACAGCAGCGACCCGTCGGCAGCCGCCTGGATGGGATTCCTCGGCACGAGGTTGACCAGAAAGTCCACCACCCCCGGCGTCGCGGTGTCCAGTTCCGTTATCGGCGTCGGTGGCGGAACCGGGGTGGTGAAGGTCAGGGCGGCGCCCATGACGCCCATCCCGATCAGGATCGCCGGCAGCGTCGTGACCCAGAAGAAGCCCACCGCCAGCCCCCCGAGCCGCCCCAGCCTGCGCAGGTTCCCGATCCGCGCAACGCCCACGAACACGACCGCCGCCACCAGCGGAATGACGACCATCTGAATGGCGCGCAGAAAGACTGCCCCCAGCGGCTCCACCGCCTCGGCCGCCTGTAGCAACGCGCTGGATCCGGTCGCGGAGGCGGCCACTCCGAGCCCCAGTCCGAGAACCAGCCCGATGAGGATGGCGCGGGTGTTCATGGCGTCGCGCCTAGTGCTCGCGATCCAGCACCCCGCGCGAGATGCCGTCCAGCACCGTGAACCGCGGCCGGCGCGCGGCTTCGAAGATCTCGATGGTCTCGGCGATCCTGCTCATCGTCAAGGGCCTCTCGTTTCGTGACCTCGCCTCATCGGATGGAACCGACTCCATCTCCTGGAAAGGGGCCGGGAATCGCGCTTCGGCGCGGTCGTGGGTCCGCGAGCAAACTGCGGTTGTCCGGAGTCCTGCGCCAGCGTACGATCAAAAGCACATTCCACCGTGGACCGTAGCAGGAGGCAGGACACATGGCCGAGCGGTCATCCACCATCGACCCGTCCGCACATCCCGGCGCCCCGCGGGCCGACGATGCCCCCTGGGAGGGCCTGCTGGCGAACCTCCCCGGGCGCGGCAACGTCTCCCGCCGCCAGTTCATCAAGGGGGTCATCGCGACCGGCGCCTCGGTGTCGGCGTTCGCGTACTTCGCGGGTCCCGCGGCGACTTCCGCCCGTGCCAGCGTTCCGCGCCTGGTCTCCATCAACGTGAACGGACAGACCCGGCGGGTCGACGTGCTGCCGCAGGAGACGCTGGCGATGACGCTCCGCTACAAGCTGGGGCTCACCGGGACCAAGCTGGGCTGCGACCGGGCCGAGTGCGGCGCCTGCACCGTCATGATCGACGGCGTCGCCCACTACTCCTGCTCGACGCTTACCCAACGGGTGCGGGCGCGCGAGGTGGTAACCGTGGAGGGGCTAGAGAGCGCGGACGGGACGCTGCATCCGGTGCAGCAGGCGTTCATCGACGAACTGGGCCCCCAGTGCGGATTCTGCACCCCGGGACAGGTCATGGCCGCCGCCGCCCTGCTCGAGGCCAACCCCAACCCCACCCGCGAGGAGGCGCGCCGGGCGATGTCCGGCAATCTCTGCAGATGCGGGGCCTACGACCACTACCTGAACGGGGTCATGCGCGCCGCCGCAAACGGGCAGGCGGTCGCCGAGGAGGTGTCCAATGGCTGAGCTCATCGGCAGGGATTTCGCACCCCCGGACGTCATCGCCAAGGTCACCGGCAGAGCCCGCTACGCGGAGGATTTCCGCGCCGACGGCATGCTCTTCTGCCGGCTCATCACGAGCCCGATGCCGCACGCGCGGGTGCGCGCCATCGATGCGTCGGAGGCGCTCGCCATGGAGGGCGTGGTCGCCATCCTGACCGCCGACGAAGTGCCGGAGATCGAGGCGCCCGGCAACCCCATTCTCACCAACACGCCGCACTTCGTGGGCGAGCCCATTGCCGCGCTGGCAGCCGTCGATGAAACGACCGTCCAGGACGCTATCGCGAAGGTCCGGCTCGACCTGGAGCCGCTGCCGTTCGTGGTGGACCCGCTGGAGAGCCTGAGCCCCGGCGGCCCCAACGCGCGCACGGAGGGCAACACCTCGCAGCGGGGCGAGGGGATCCGCGAGGTGAAGTGGACGGAGGACGACTTCGCCGCCGCCACCGACGGTGAACTCCCCATGGGCGAGGTCACCACGGAGTGGTCCTACGGTGATGTCGAAGCCGGCTTCAGCGATGCCGCGGTGGTGCTCGACGAGACCTTCGTCACCGCGGGCACCTCGCATCACTCGATGGAGCCGCGCACGGCGATGGCCTACTGGCAGAACGGCAAGTGCCACGTCTTCGGCTCGAGCCAGAGCCAGAGCGCGACGCTGAACGGGCTCGCGCGCTACATCGGCGTCCCGCCCGAGGACGTGGTCTTCGTGGGCGAATACTGCGGCGGCGGGTTCGGGTCCAAGGGAAGCGCCTACCCGATCATGTCGGTGCCGGCGCACATGTCGCGCAAGACGGGACGACCGGTGATGATGCGCATCAGCCGGGCCGAGGAATACGCCATCGGCTCCGCGCGGGCCGGCTTCCAGGGCCGCATCCGCATGGGCTTCCGGCCCGACGGGCGCATCAGCGCGGTCGACCTCTTCATCGTGCAGGAAAACGGGCCCAACAGCGGCTTCGGCGACTTCAACAGTGCCGCCGGAGCCGTCACCATCGTCTACACGCCGCTGGCGATGCGCTTCCGCGGCATTCCGGTGCTCACCAACACGCCCGCTCGGGGCGCGCAGCGCGGTCCGGGCCAGAACCAGATCGCGTGCGCGGTGGAGCCGCTGCTCGACAAGGCCGCCGCCGAACTGGGCATCGATCAGCTTGCCATCCGCAGCATCAACGCCCCCGACTCGAATTCGCTCTACGGCGGAGGCCAGGTGCCGGTCACCAGCGCTCACCTGGGCGAAGCGCTGGCCCAGGGCGCGGAGCGCTTCGGATGGGAGGAGCGGCGCGCGCGCAGCGGCCGGCGCCAGGGATCGCGCGTGACCGGGGTCGGCATCGGCCAGGCCTATCACGGGGCCGGCAACAGCGGCCAGGACGGGCTGCTGCGCATCGCGCCGGACGGCAGGCTGCACATCCACACCGGGGTCGGCAACCTCGGCACCTATTCCTACGCCGCCACTTCGCGCGTCGCTGCGGAGATGCTCGGGTACGACTGGGAGAACGTCGAGCTGGTGCGGGGCGACACGTCGCGCAATCTCGCTTCGAGCAGCGCGCAGGTGGGCAGCAACACGACCTTCACCATGACCCGCGCCGGCTGGGCGGCGGGCACGGACGCGGTGGAGAAGCTGAAGGCGATCGCGGCCATGGAGCTCGGCGGTTCGCCGGAGGACTACGAGATCGGGGACGAAGTGACGTTCGCGCGCGCGAACCCCTCGCGCCGCATCAGCCACGCAAGGGCCGCGGCGCGGGCCATCGAGCTGGGCGGCCGCTTCAGCGGCGAGGAGTTCCCCGACGACCTGAACGACATCACCAGGCGTTCCGTGCAGAATCTCGCTGGCACCGGCCTGATCGGCGTCGCCCGCGACAACCTCCCCCGCAACGACGTCGTGCCCGCGCTCGCCGCCGGCTTCATCGAGATCGAGCTGGATCTCGAGACCGGCATGTACGAGATCATCGACTACCTGGGCGTGGCCGACTGCGGCACCGTGGTGCACCCGATGGGACTGGCGGCCCAGGTGAGGGGCGGCGCGGTGATGGGCTTCGGGATGGCGTGCCTGGAGCGCCACGTCTACGACACGCGCTACGGGGTGGCGGGCAACATCGGCTTCCATCAGGCCAAGCCCCCCTCATACCTGGACGTTCCCTCGCAGATGGACTGGGACGCCACCGACATCACCGATCCGCAGAACCCGGTGGGAGCGAAGGGGGTGGGCGAGCCCCTCATGGGATGCTCGGGGGCGGCTCTGCTGTGCGCCATCTCGGATGCGCTCGGCGGGCACTACTTCAACCGCATCCCGGTCGTACCGGACATGATCGTGAACGCCGTGGCCAGGCAGCCCCCGTCGCATCGGCCGCTGCAGGTCAACACGCAGTGATCGAAGGCAGGCGCCCGGGCATCGGAGAAGCCCTCGGCCGCGGGCCGGGATTGGTATCGACAACATCCGCCAGGACGGGACCGGGGGAACGACAATGAAGTTCTTGAAGTCCTGGTGGCCGGTGTTCATCGTCGGGGCCGTCGCTTCCTCCGGCGGCCTACTCGACCGGTTCTGGGACTGGATCCCACCCGACGCGACGCTGGCCATCGGCGGGATCGGCCTTGTCTGCATCCTGCGGGGAATCGTCTCGCGCCTGTTCCCCGGCAGGGACTGAACCGTCGGGCGGCGGGCGGCCAACTCACCTGCTCGCGAACGGCGAATCCCCCCGTGCGCCTGTGCCGCGTCGAAGGCCGGGTGAGGGTGAGCCGATGATGGAGGATTCCGGACGGCTGCGGCGAGAGCTGGAGGTGCTCCAGGCCCGGGTCTCGAGACTGAGCGCCGCCGTGCTGCGCATCAACGCCAGCCTCGATCTGGACACCGTGCTGCAGGAGGTCGTCGACAGCGCCTGCGCCCTGACCGGTGCCCGCTACGGCGTGATCGCCACGGTCGACGCCGCAGGGCGTATCGAAGACTTCGTTACCTCCGGGTTTACATCTTCCGAGAAAGACCGGATGGCCGCCTGGCCCGACGGACCGCTGCTCTTCGAGCACTTCCGGAGCCTTGCCGCGCCGCTTCGACTGGCGGACCTGCCCTCCTACGTCCGGGCGCTCGGCTTCTCGTCGGAACTGATGCGGTCGAAGACGCTTCAGTCCGTGCCGTTGCGGCACCGTGACATGCCCGTCGGCAACTTCTTTCTTGCCGAGAAGCAGAGCGGTGAAGAGTTCACGCGCGAGGACGAGGAAGTCGTAGTGCCGTTTGCATCCCAGGCCTCGGCGGCAATCGCCAACGCGCGCGCGCACCGCGACGAGCGGCGGGCGCGGTCCGGCCTGGAGACCTTGATCGAGACTTCGCCGGTGGGTGTCGTGGTCTTCGACGGCCGGACGGGCGAGCCTCTGTCGTTCAACCTGGAAGCGCGGCGGATCGTCGAGGCTCTCAGTTCGCCCGGATCAACACCGGTGGAGTTGCTGAATACGATCACCTGCCGTCGCACCGACGGGCGGGAAGTCGCCTTGGCCGAGTTTCCGCTGGCGCAGCAGTTCAGCAGCGCAGAGACGGTGCGCGCCGAGGAGCTGACCCTCTCGGTCCCGGACGGCCGGAGCGTCACGACGCTTGTCAACGCTACGCCGATCCAGACGGAAGACGGCACCGTCGAGTCCGTTGTCGTAACGCTGCAGGATCTGGCGCCGCTGGAGGAGCTCGAGCGGATGCGCGGCGAGTTCCTGGGCATCGTAAGCCATGCGCTGCGTTCCCCGCTCATTTCGATCAAGGGTTCGACGGCGACCGTGCTCGGCGCTTCGCCGCCCCCGGACGCCGCCGAGATGCTGGAGTTCTTCCGGGTCATCGACGAACAGGCCGACCACGTGCGCGGCCTGATCGCCGATCTGCTCGACCATGGGCGCATCGTGACCGGCACGCTGTCGGTCTCTCCCGAGCCCTCGGACGTTGGTTCCCTGTTGGACCAGGCACGCGACACGTTCCTGATCGGCACCCGCCGACATGCCGTGAGCATCGACGTGCCGGAGAACCTGCCGCGGGTCATGGTGGACCGGACGCGCATCGTCCAGGTTCTCAACAACCTCCTCGCCAACGCGGCGAGGCGTTCGCCCGACTCGTCGCCCATCCGGATCGGCGCCGCGCGCGAGGGCGTCCATGTGGCGATCTCGGTGACCGACGAGGGCCAGGGCGTACCGCCTGACCGACTGCCGCACCTGTTCCGCAGGTACGCTGCGAACGCGGACTCCAACCGGAAGCGCGGGACCGGATCCGACGATCTCGGCCTCGTGATCTGCAAGGGCCTGGTCGAGGCGCACGGCGGCCGCATCCGGGTCGAAAGCGAGGGTGTGGGATGCGGCACGCGATTCACCCTCACCGTCCCGGTCACCGAACGGACGGGACCTGCGGCCGACATGGCGATGGACGGTCCGCGCGCCGACGCGAAAGGGCAGGAGCGGACGCGCATTCTGGTGGTGGATGACGATCCGCAGATGCTGCGTCACGTTCGCGAGGCGCTCACCGAGGCGGACTTCGTCCCCGTGGTGACCGGCGATCCGGAAGAAGTGGCCCGCCTTGTGCGAATACACCGTCCCGGGCTGGTCCTGTTGGATCTGCTGCTGCCCGGGACCGACGGCATCGCGCTCATGGAGCGCCTTGCCGAACTGACCGACCTTCCGGTCATTCTCATCTCCGCGTATGGCCGGGACGAAACCGTCGTCAGGGCGCTGGACGCGGGCGCGGCCGACTATCTCGTCAAGCCCTTCTCTCCGGCGGAGTTGACGGCGAGGGTGCGGGCCGCCCTGCGCAGGACGACGGGACCCGAGCCGTTCGTGCTCGGAGAGCTGGCCATCCGCTACAACCAGCGGCGGGTCGCCGTGGGTGGCCGGCCGGTAGAGTTGACGCCCACGGAGTACGAGGTGCTCCGCGTACTCTCGATCAACGCGGGACGGGTGCTGACCTACGAATCGCTGCTGCGCCAGGCGTGGGGCTCACGGCATCGCGGTTCCACCGATCCGAAGCTCGTGCGCGCGGTAATAAAGCGGCTCCGCCGCAAGCTGGGCGACGACGCCACCAACCCGACGTACATCCACAACGAGCGCGCGGTCGGCTACCGCATGCCCGGGCGTCGAGCCTGAGCTGGCGACGGGGCCGGGTTTGCGCGCCGGATCACCGGCCTTTTGCGCCGCTGCGTCCGAACCCGCAAGATTAGTCCATGTGGACGGGACAGGGATGCCGCGTTGGCATCGCAGTCTCTCGCAACAAGACCATCTGAGGCCGGGGGGATCCCCATGATGAAGGACATGATGCCCCACTTCGATCTGGTTCAGCCGGCCGACATCGAGTCGGCGCTGGATCTGCTGCGGGAGCACGGCCGCGACGCCTGGGCGCTCGCAGGCGGCTACGACAGCTTCGACTGGTTCAAGAACCGGGGCAAGCAGCCCTCCGTGGTGGTCGATCTGGAGGGGCTCGACGAACTGAAGGGCGTGCGCGAGACCGGCGACGGCATCGAGATCGGCGCCACGACCAGCCTGACCGACATCGAGAACGACCCCCTGGTGCGCGAGCGCTACGGCCTGCTCGCGGAGGCGGTGAGCGTAGTGGCGAGCCCGCAGATCCGGAACGGCGGGACGATCGGCGGCAACATCTGCCAGGACACCCGCTGCTGGTACTACCGCTACGGCATGCCCTGCTACCGGGCGGGGGGCAACGTCTGCTACGCCGGCGCACCGGACGCGATGAACCGCGAGCACGCACTCTTCGGGGCGGACCGCTGCGTGGCGGTGACGCCGTCGGATTCGGCTCCGGCGCTGGTGGCGCTGGACGCGGAGATGGTGGTGCGCAACGCCCGCGGCGAGCGGGTGATCCCCGCCGGAGAGTTCTTCATGCCGCCGGGCGTGGACATCACCCGCATGACCGTGCTCGACCCCGACGATCTGCTCACCGCCGTGCGCATCCCGGCCCGGTGGGCGGGCGCCCGCTTCCATTTCGAGAAGGTCGCGGACCGCAAGACCTGGGACTTCCCTCTGGTCAACGTCGCAGCGGCCTTCCGGGTAGCCGACGGGCGCATAGAGGACTCACGCATCGTCCTGGGCGCCGTGGAATGCATCCCCCGACGCCTTGCGGACGTCGAGGACCTCGTTCGCGGCCGCGTGCCGAACGAGAGCACCGCCGCGGAGGCGGGCGAACTGGCCACGCAGGGCGCCAGGCCGCTCGGCTACAACCACTTCAAGATTCCGCTGGTGAAGAACCTGGTGGCGCGCGCGGTGCGGAGCGCCTGAGGCGGACGCGCACGGAAAAGCGAGAGCCCCGGCCCCGCCAGCAACGGCGGGGCCGGGGCTCTCTTGCGTCGATGGCCGGCCGCTACGGCCGGAACCGGATCCACTTGGTGATGCGGCGCTGGCTCACCTCCGCGCCGTACACGTTCCCCTCGTCGTCCACCGCGACACCCTCCGGCCCGCTGAACCCCATCACGTTGGTGATGTCGTCCGGCAGGAAGAAGTGCACCCATCCCTGGTTCGCGTCGCCGATACGGATGCCCTTCTCCCAGCCCGCGTTGCGCTGGCCGGTGAACTGGTTGGGCGCCGGGCTCGACTCGGAGTCGGCCACGTAGATGTTGTCGTCGGCATCGATGTAGATGCCGCTGGGGCGGCCGAACTGCGTCCAGATGGCGAGGAACTCGCCCTCCTGGTCGAAGAGCTGGATGCGGTTGTTGTAGCGATCGCCCACGAAGATGCGGCCCTGCGAGTCCATCGCCAGCGCGTGCGGGTCGCGGAACTGCTTCGGCCCGTAGCCGAGTTCGCCCCAGGTCTCCATGTACGTGCCGTCGGCGGCGAAGCGGACGATCCGGCCCCGGGTGCGGTCGTGCGCGTCGGCCACGTAGATCTGTCCGTTGGGAGCCACCACCACGTCCGAAGGCTGGGTGAAGTGTGTGGGCGGGTCGCCGGCTTCGCCGGGCGTGCCAAGGGTCATCAGCAGCTCGCCCTCGGGGGAGAACTTGAGCACCGTGTGCCCGGTCGTGGTGGCACCCGGCCGCCACGCGTCGGTCACCCAGACGTTGCCGTCATGGTCCACGTCGATCCCGTGAGGCCACGCGATCATGCCGCCCCCGAAACTCCGCAGCAGGTTCCCCTCCTTGTCGAAGAGGAGGATGGGATCCACATCGGAGCCGACGCAGGTGTTCGCGCCGCAGCGCTCCGCGACCCAGATGTTTCCGTCCAGCGCGATCTCCACCGCGCTCGTGGAGCCCCACTCCCTTCCGTCGGGGAGCTCGCCCCACCCGTAGACGGGCCGGAAGGGGTTGGTCGTCACCGACTGGGCCTCAAGTGACGAAACCGCGACGGCGAGAGCCGCGACGGTGAAGATTCCAGAAGCGATCGTGGCGCGGGTCCATCCAGTCATCGGTCGGGTCTCCGGGTGAGTGCGGTAGGTGATGGGTCGGCGGCGGCCCACGGGACGAACGAGCTCCGCTGGCGAACGGCGCCGGAACAGGCACGGTAGGCAACGGCGGATGGGGCGACAAGTGGGCCCGGTCGAGCACCCGCGTCAACAGACCAGGACAGACCGGCCAGCGACTTCCGCTACCGCCGACTCCTCCACGCCGCCGCCAACCCCCGGTCGAACGTCATCAACCTGCGCGGCTTTCGCCGGATGCAGCAGGCCAGGTGCGCCAGGTCGCGGGCTTCCAGGCCGCGGTGCCGAGCCGACAGGTTGCGCGCCAACTCGACATCGGCTTTCTCGACCGGCCAGACTTCGTCCACGGTCGCACCTACCAGGTCGAAGGCCGCGTCGAGCAGCGGCCGCCTGTCCCGGCGCAGGTAGTGATGGAGGAGCTCCTGAAGCACTTCGGCCGAAGTGACGAGAAGTCTGTCCCGTTCCCGCGACAGCATGAAGAACTCCCTGGCTTCCTTCCGCAGGGGATGATCGGCGCCCACGAAATACATGAAGACGTTGGCGTCGACGAAGATCATGTGATGTCGTAGTCCGGGTACCTGGTCTCGACCAGGATCTTCTTGATCTCCGGCCAGTCCAACTCCCGCGCGCCGGGCGGGTGGCGGGCATCGCATCTGGCCGCGAACTCGCGAAGCTCCTCGACCGTGAACTTTCGCGGGCGCACCGTCGCCAGCTTCTCGTCGGCAGCCTCGCGCAGCCACTCCCCCAGGGATTTGCCCTCCCGGCGGGCCTGGGCCTGGTACGCCATCTTGGCGGTTTCCTTCACGACGAAGTGGATGCGGGACATGGCATTCGCGGGAGCGGGGTTCGCGCGCCCCAGTTGAAACGTATTCGCGGCTCGCCCGGGGTGACCCATGGAGCGTGCATCCGGGTGACTGTGGCGGGATATCTTGCACCGTCCTCTGGAGCATGTGTCATAGTGTTGCACAATACTCGGTCGCGGTCAAGTACCCCCGCCCGCCTCCAGCCTGCCGTCCACAAACACCCAGTCCGGCAGGACTCGATAATCGAAGGGATGCCCCTCCAGGACGACGAAGTCCGCGTCCTTGCCCACCTCGATGCTGCCGATGCGGTCGCCCATGTCGAGCAGCTCGGCCGCGTTGAGGGTCGCCATGCGCAGTGCGTCCACCTCGGGCACGCCGTTGCGGAAGGCCCAGGCCGAATTGAGGATGGGCTCGCCTCCCAGCCGCCCGATGGGTGACGCGCGCCGTGACGCCCCTGGGCCGTAGAACGCCACCTTCACGCCCGCCCGGTTGAGGATGGCGGGCCCCTCCATGCTCCAGCCCTCCCCGCCCCCGCGGATGTCGGAAGCGTAGCTCCCCGAGTTGCCCAGGATGACGCCCACGTCGACCTCGGCCAACCGGTCCGCGAGGCGGTGCGCCTCCACACCGCCGGTGACGACCAGCCGCAGGCCGTAGTCCTCCGCGATGCTCATGGCCTCCTCGATCTCGGCCACCCGGTCCGCGTGGATCATTGCGGGCACCTCCCCGGCGAGCAGCGGCAGCAACGCCTCCATGCGCGCGTCGTATTCCCGCGATTCGCCCGCCTCCGCGTAGGCTCTCGCGCCGGCCAGCGTCTCGCGGATCATTGCAGAAGCGCTCTCGAGCGTCAGCCCCTCTCCCGCTTCGTCCGTCCATTCCCGCAACGCCGAAGCCGTGAGCGCGAACACAATGCTTGCCGGCTCGCGCCGCACCATCTTCTCGAAGTCGATGCCCGGCGTCTTCACCACCACCCCGCTGCCACCGGCCAGATTGCGCGTCCCCGGCGTGACGTGGATGGCGGTCACCCCGATGGTGGTGTTCACGCGGTACGACGGGAACCAGGGGTCGACGGCGTACAGGGCGTTCATCTCCGGCACCACCGGCGCGGTGATCTCGTCGTTCTGCACCTGCCACTTGAGGTCGCCGATCCAGTCGTTGGCGAAGGCGCGCGCGATCACGGTGCCCGGCATCACCACCCGCCCCCCCACATCCATGACCGGCGTGCCCTCCGGCGGGGCTGCTCCCTCCTCCACCCGCGTGAACCGGCCGTCCTCGACCACCAGGGTCGCGTTCTCGATCGCCCCCCCGCTCACGGTGAACACGTGCGCCCCGGTGATGGCGAAGGCCTCATCGTCGGCGGTGATCGCGCCGTTCACCGGGCCGAAGGGCCCCACGCTGCGCGGCCGCTCGGGCTGCAGCGTCCGGCCGCGCTCGTACTCCAGTTCCCCATCCACGAACACGCGCTCCACCCGGTCCGCGGCCAGGTCCAGGAAGTGCCCGTCGAGCAGCACCAGGTCCGCATCCTTCCCCGCTTCGATGCTCCCCACGCGGTCGTCGAGCATCATCGCCCGCGCCCCGTTGATGGTCATCACCTCGAGCGCCTGCTGGTCGGTGAGGCCGTGGCGCGCCAGGAACGCCCCGTACTCGCGGAAGTCCTTGAAGTGCTGGTTGGACATGTCGGTCTGGATGCTCGCGTACACGCCCGCGTCCAGCAGGTCCTCCAGCAGGTTGAGGGGCTCCGGGTCGTTGTAGTACTGGACGATCATCATCGGCCCGATGACCGGGATGACGTTCGTCCCGGCGAGCAGTTCCGTGAGCGGGAAGATCTCCTCCGCGTGCGCCAGCGCCAGCCGGTCGAAGAAGCCGTACTTGCGGGCCAGACGGAACACCATCATCACCTCGCTGGGGTAGTGCGAGTGCGCGTGCACCATCACCTCGCCCCGGAGCACGGCCGCGAAAGCCTCCAGGCGCTCGTCCCGCTCGGGAGCCGGCCCCTCGCCGGCCGCGTGCGCGTCCTGCCGCTCCACGTACGCCTGCGCGCGCCGGAAGTAGTCGTCGGCGGTCGCGTACCAGCCCATCACCGTCTGGGGCGTCTCCCCCGGGCGCAGGTTGATGAGCGGGCGCACCGCCATCTTCAGATCCACGTAGGGCTTGAAGATCATGTCGGGCCCCGGCGTGCTCTTCATCTTCAGCGCCACGGACTGGCCACTGGAGATGATGCCGCTTCCCGAACGCGTGATCAGCGAAGTCACGCCCCCGGAGAGCGCCACCTGGATCATGGGGTCCTCCAGGTCCAGGTGCTCCACGGCCTTCCATTCCGCGGTGACCGGGCCCGGAATGCGCGTTCGACTGGACCGGTCCAGGGCCATGTGGGCGTGCGCGTCGATCAGCCCCGGGATCACGACCTCGGCCTCATACACGCGCGCCCCGGCCGGCGCATCCACCGACGCGCCCACCGCCTCGATGACCCCGTCGCGGATCAGGATCTCGCCGTCCTGAATCGTCCCGCCGGTGACGGTGTGGACGGTGCCGGCGCGGATGAGAACCGGTTCGGACTGGGCCAGGGCTCCGCCCGGCGAGACTGTCACCGCGCTGGCCGCCGCACCCGCCGCCAGCACCACCATCAACGAATTGCCTCTGCCGCTCCACCTCATCTCTCCTCCTCCTTCCTCAAGCGAGCCGCCGGGGACTCATCTGTTCTCCAGGCGATCCAGGAATGACGCCACCTCGAGCAGCACGATGTCGTCGCGCCTCCGCAGTTCGCGCAGGAAGGGACCCTTGTGGCCCGCGCCGTAGGTCAGCAGAAAGCGAGCGCCTTCGCCCCGGTGCCGGTCGAGCGCGCGCTCGATGTTGGCCCAGTGCGAGGCGTTGATGGCGTCCCAGCCTCCCGGCCCGAGATCGGCATCGAACAAACGGGCATAGACCTGCATGCGGATGTCGTAGGCCTCGTCGTACGCATCGGTGTGGATCCAGCGGGGATCATCCCCTGCGCCGGCGGCCAGCGCCTCGGCCGAAGCCCCGGCGGCGGCCTGGTATTCGGCCCACGCTTCGGCCCGCTCCGGGTCCCGCGAAAACGCATCGAGATACGCCGCCCGGAAGTCGGACATCGGCTCCGTCCAGCCGGCCGTAGGGATGACCTCGAAGTCCAACTCGCGCGTCAGCGGGAAGAGCGCCTCCATATACTCGGGGAAGACGCGCACGCGGGGCTCTTCGACGATGCCCGACGCTCGGTACTCGGCCCAGGCCCGGTCCCAGCGGTTGGGCGGGATCTCGGTGAGCCAGTGGTCGGGATCGATCTCGCGCACCAGGTTTCGCACGACCTGGAGGCTGAAGACCTCACTGGTGGTGTGCCCGCCGTGGATCATCCCCAGCACGACGACTTCGCTGGGAGCGAACGAGGGCCCGGCCTCGGCGGCAGCCGCTTCACCGGAGCTCAATGCGCCATCACCCGCGACCTCGGCCGGCGTGGGAACCAGCTCCACCAGGGTCCCCGCCACCTCGTTGGCGACGAACACCCGCTCACCGTCCGGGTGCGCCCGCAGCACGATCGGCTGCTCCCCCACCTCGATCGTCTGCACGACCGCCCGCGCCTCCAGGTCCACCACCGAGACCGTGCTGCCGCCGGCATTGTTCACCAGGGCGTGGCGGCCGTCGCCCGGCACGACCACCGAAAAGGGCCGGGGTCCGAGTCCCGGGACCCGGCCGGTGACCGCAAACGAGGCCGTATTCACGAACACCAGCTCGTCCGAGCCGCCGCATGCCACGACGTAGGTGACCTGATCGGGCGTGAGGGCGCCCCCGGGCGGACCCGGACACGCGTCAACCGTGGCGTCGGTCTCCATGTTGAGCAGGTCGATCACGGAAACGGTGCCCGCATCCAGGTTGGGCACGAAGGCGTGCGATCCGTCCCACATCACGTCGGCCGGGTAGGGCCGATCGCCGGTCTCGTGAGACCGCACCGGCACTCCGGTCTCCGTGTCCACGATCCACAGCCGGTCCGCGAACTCGGACGTGATCCAGGTCTCGCCCCGGACCTCGCCGGGCGAGAACAGAGACGGACCCGAGCCCACATTCCATACGGCTCTGTCCACGATTCGTCCCTCGGCGTCGAGCCTGATGAGGGTCGAGTCGCGGAACTGACTGACCAGCCAGCCGTCGCCAACCCGCACGAGGTCGAGGGGCGTGTCCCCCGCTTCCCAGCGCACGACCACCGCGCCGGCCGCCAGATCCACGACCCCGATCTGCCCGTCCCCGCTCAGCGCCACGTACGCGGTGTCGCCATCGGCGCTGAAGCGGATGCCGTGCGGGGCGGCGCCCACCTCGATCGCGGCGCCGACCCGGTAGGGTTCCCGCGACTCGGCCACCGGGTCGGGTTCGCCGCACCCCGGCATCACAGCGCCCAGCGCCGCCAGGGCGAGCCGGCCGCCAGCGCGGTTCCAGATCATGCGTGATCCCATGGCAAACTCCCGAGCTTGCGAAACAGGCGTTCAAAGTGTGGAGTATTGGCCATGAGCGCATCCGACGACCACCAGCCCGGACATCCCGCCATGCCATCCTCGCGCTACGACCTCCATCTTCACGAACAGCTTCTGCTCCTGGTCCTGCGTGACCGCAAGGGCACCGTGGACTACCGGGCCGGCTTCTACAATCTCGCCATGGGCGGAGCCGTCCTCGCCGAACTCGCGCTTGCCGGGGTCATCCGCATCGAGGAGAGCAAGAAGGCGTTCGTGGAAGCAATGCCGGTTACCGGCCGTCCCCGGGACGAGATCATGGCCGAAGCGCTGGACAGGGTTCGCAATTCGAAGAAGCGTCGACGCGCATCTTCCTGGGTTTCGACCTTCGGCAACCTCAAGCGCCTCCGGCACCGCACCGCCCTCGGCCTCTGCCGCCGGGGCATCCTGCGCACGAAGGAATCGCAGATCCTGCTCGTCTTCAGACGCAAACTCTATCCCACCATCGATCCGGGGCCCGAGCGCAAGCTCATCGCCGGCATGCGGGACGCCGTCATGGGCGATGGCGACATCGAAGCCGGATTGGGCGTCGTGCTCTCCCTGGCGCACGCCACCGGCTCGCTGAGGATCCATTTCGAGCGCAAGCAACTCAAGGAGCGCAAGGCGCGCTTGAAGGCCATCACCGCCGGAGAGCCCTTCACCGCGGGGGCCGGTCACCCCGCCATCGCCGCTCGGAAGGCGGTCAGGGCGGCAGTTGCAGCGTCCCAGGCGGCGGTGGCAGCCACTCAGGCCGCAGTCGTGGCCAGCATCGCCGCCTCCTCGTCCAGCTGACCGATCGTCCAACGCGCGAGCGCGCCGCGCACCGCGCCGCGGTCGGCCGGCACGCGGTGACGAGAGCCGAACCTCACGCGGGCTGCAACGCCTTCAGATCCCGAAACCGGATCAGCCGGCGCCGATCCTCGTCCCACAGCGCCAGGTTGATGAGCTTCAGCGTGTCCCGAACCCGGACCTCGCGCACCACGTGGAACTCCTCGTTCTCCTCGTGCGCCCGCTGGAGCTTGTAGTTGGGGATGCGCATGCTCATGTGGTGCACGTGGTGGAAGCCGATGTTCGCCGACAACCACCGGAGCGGAGCGGGCAGCACGAGATACGAGCTTCCGTAGAGCGACGCATCGTAGTAGTCCCACTCCTCGTGCCTGTCCCAGTAGGTCTGCTCGAACTGGTGCTGCACATAGAACATCCAGACGCCGGCCGTAGTGGCGAAGAGTTGAACCGGCGCGTGGGTCAGCAGAAAGCGCTGGTATCCGATCGTCTCGCCCATCAGCAGCACCACGGCCACCAGCGCCAGGTTCGTCCAGAAGACCCCGCGCCACGCCTGCTTCCATCGCGCCGGCACATCCCACGGAAACCGGTGCTTGATGAGGAAGATGAACAGGGGGCCCAGCACGAAAAGCACGAACGGGTGCCGGTACAGCCTGTAGCGCAGACGGCGATACCAGGGCCACGCGAGATACTCGCGCACGGTGAAGGTGTCGATGTCGCCGAAGCCGCGGAAATCGAGGTCGCCCGAATGCGCGTGATGGTAGGCGTGGGTGCGCTTCCAGTAGTCGTAGGGGGTCAGCAGCAGGACCCCGATGCAGCGCCCCAGCCACTGGCGCGCCGCGTGCGAGCGGAAGAAGGAGCCGTGCCCGCAGTCGTGCTGGATCATGAAGAGGCGCATCATGAACGCGGCAGTGGGCAGCGCGAGCAGGACGGTCAGCCAGTAGCCCACCTCCAGGCTGCGCAGGGTCGCGTACCAGAGCACTACGAAGGGGATCGCCGAGGTGAGCAGCTGGCGAACGCTGGCGCCGGTGTCCGGCCCCCAATACGGCTTCAGGATGGCGTTCCAGCGGGCGACCTTCTCGCGGTCGGGGGCGGGCGTCATGGGTTGCCTCTTGCGTCGAGCCGGGTCACTCGACGGAGTCGAGTTCGGGTGGGCTGGTGAATGAGGGGGAGGATCGCCGCGCTCAGCGCCGGATCGTCTCCCCGGGAAGCGCCGGCGCGTGCACCGGATCGCGGCGCACCTTCGTCGCCTGCTCGAAGGCGTAGC
Source organism: Gemmatimonadota bacterium (assembly GCA_022823365.1). GTDB lineage: Bacteria > Gemmatimonadota > Gemmatimonadetes > Longimicrobiales > Gaopeijiaceae > BD2-11. Next base: position 64,321 of record JAJDXG010000039.1, on the reverse strand, counting down.
CCAGGGCGAACAGCCGGCCCTCGCTGAAGGGCCGGCCGAAGAACGAGATCCCGACGGGCAGCCGGCTGCTCGTATAGCCGGCCGGCACGATCAGGTCGGGAAGCCCGCTCAGGTTGGCCAGGTTGGTCGCGGACGGCGCAGGATTTGGTGACGAGGAACCCCGGTAGACTCCCGCCTGCCCGGGCCGGGTCGGCGAGGTGGGGTAGACGATGGCGTCGAGCTCGTTGGCGTCGAGCAGCCCCTCCAGGTTGGCGCGCACCAGCGGCAGGCCGTGGTCGTACATGGCCCTGTACAGGTAGTCGTCCGGAGTGCCGGTGTTCAGCTCCTGCTCGAAGAGGGTCCAGCGCGTGGGGTTGGGGACGCCGCCTTCCGGGGGAGCCGCGAGGATCTTCGTGGCACGCTCGATCATCTCCTCGAGCGTGCGCGGATACCCGGGCGCCAGGTCCGCGAGGTACGCCTCGATCTGCGGCTTGAACTCGCGCCAGCGGATGGTCTGGTAGTACTGGGCCTTGGCCTCGAGCAGCCACGGCGGGTAGCGCACGTCCACCACCGTGGCCCCGGCGGCGCGCATGGCGTCCAGCCCCGCCTCGATGATCCAGTCGACCTCGTCGTCGTAGCCCAGAAAGTCGCGCGCGACGCCGATGCGGGCACCATCCAGCGCGTCCGCGTCCAGGAACGCGGTGTAGTCGGTCTCGTAGCGCCCCTCGCTGGCCAGCGTCGCCTCGTCGGCGGGGTCCACGCCCACCATCACGTTCATCATCGCCGCGACGTCGTAGACGTGGCGGGCCATCGGGCCGGCCGTGTCGAAGGAGAGCGCGAGCGGCACGATACCGTCCCGGCTGAGCAGCCCGTGCGTGGGCTTGAGCCCGGCGATGCCGTTGGCGGTGGAAGGGCCGCGCACGGAGCCTCCGGTGTCGGTGCCGATCCCGAGCTGGCCGTAGGAGGCGGCGATGGCCACGCCGGTCCCGCCGGAGGAACCGGACGGATTGCGGGTCAGGTCGTGCGGGTTCCTCATGGGCCCGTCGATCGAACTGAGCTGCACGCCCGACGCGAACTCGCTCATGTTGAGCTTGGCCAGGATGATGGCTCCCGCCTCCCGGAGCTTGCGCACGATGAAGGCGTCGTCGGGCGGAACCGAACCCTTCAGCAGGAGCGACCCCGCGGTGGTGGGCATGTCGCCGGTATCGACGTTGTCCTTGAGCAGCACCGGGATGCCGTGCAGCAGCGAGCGGGCGCCCCGGGTGCGCCGCTCCTCGTCCAGGGCCCGTGCCCTCTCAAGCGCCTGCGGGTTGAGCGTCAGGACGGCGTTGAGCTCCGGCCCCTGGTCGTCGTAGGCCTCGATGCGCGCCAGGTAGAGTTCAACCAGCCGCTCCGCAGTGAGCGAGCCCGCGTCGAAGGCCGCGTTGATGTCGGCGATGGTGGCTTCGGAGAGGGAAAGGGACTGGGCTCCCGCCGCGGTGGGCAGAACGGTGGAGGCCAGCCAGACGACGAGCGCGCGACGGATCGAGATGCGATTCATGGGCTTCAGCGGCCGTGTCGGAAGAAGCGATCGGAAATGGTCAGCAGCAACGGCGTGCCCACGGTCATCGTGAGGATGCCGCCGATGCGGAGGCCTTTGCTGTCATACTCCGGATCCTCCCCGTGCATCAGCATCACGTATCCCGCGGTGGTCGAGATCAGTCCGGCCATCGCGATGTGAAAGAAGCGCCCACGAGATCGCCTCGTGCTCCCGGAGCGCGTTGCCGCGAGGCTCCCTGCGGCACCGGGCAGGCTCAGCGCGAACACGCCGGTCGCCATCGTGGTCAGAGCTCCGCACTGGGTGTCGAACTGCGTGCCATGGTCGGTGGATACGATCCCCACGCACTGCTTCAGGGTCAGGTACCCGAGCCCCACGCCCAGCGCGTTGGCCAGAATCGTGCTCCCGAAGACCTTCGCCGACGGGTGCGACTCCTCCTCCAGCGACCAGTCCCAGCCTCGCCTGGAAGATGTACGAAACGGGTTCTGCCGCTCCGGGAGGCTCGGAAGCCGCGACTCGACCAGGAGGGCCCCGCGCGCGCCGCGGTCGCCGTAACGGATCACCGCCTCCAGGGGAGAAAGGACCTCGACACGCTCAATATCGTCCAGAGAGAGACTCGAGTAGATCTGCCCGGGATCGGCCACCGCCACCCCGTCCAGGTACACGGCGATCTCGTCGCACTCGCCGGCTCCGCTGCCTCGATACTCCACGCACAGCCGGCCACCGCCCCTTGAGCCGCCGCGCACGCGTATGCCGGACATGCCGCCGCGCAGCAGATCCCCCAGGTGCTGGCCGGTGCGGGCCGCCTCCTCGATTTCCTCCACCGGGATCTCGTTGACGCTGAACCCGGAGGTGATGCGGCGGCGCTCGACCTCGCTGAGCGCTTCGACCACGAGGGGCTGGAACTGGATGGCGCGCGGCGACATGAACGCCTCGATCCTCAGGTCCCTTCCCGCCTCGACACCCACATGCTGCGCGTATTCGCCGTAGGCGATGTGCTCCATGACCACCACGCGCTCGCCCACGGGGACATCGTCGATGAGAAAGGTCCCGTTCGCCCCGGAGATCTCCTGCAGCACTCCGTCCGGCACCGAGATGCGGACCATCACTCCCGCGACCGGCTGGAAGGTGTCCTGGTCGACGATGCGACCGAAAACGCTGCCCGTGCGCTGCGCCGCTTCGGCATCCTGGGCGTCGGCCATCGCCGGCAGCAGCACCGGGAGAAGCACGAGCGCGCTGCCGAGCCATCTCACTGGATTCACTGCCCCTCCCCTGGACCGTTGCGGCGGAACCGCCGCCCGGCAATGTACGCCCGCGGCCCTGCGCTCAAAAGATGTTTGCCTCGACGGGGACGTCCTCCCCGAAGCGACCGTGGCGGAAGGCGGTCACGTCGACGGTGTGCGCCTCGCCGTCCGCGATCAGCTCCGACACCGCGCGCCCGGTGGCGGGGGCGTGCATGATCCCGTGCCCGGAGAAGCCGCACGCGTCGATCCATCCACGGGCGCCCGGGTTGAAGCCGATGATCGGGCTGTTGTCCGGGGTGACGCCGTAGTACCCCCACCAGCTCCCCCGGCGGTCGACCCCGAGGTCCTCCCACCAGGGGAAGCGCTCGACGCCGGTGAGAAAGACGTGCTCGAGCCAGTCCCAGTTCACTCCCTCGGTGAAGCCGTACGCCTGGGTGAGGTCGTCGAGTCCGAAGAGGACGCGGTCGCCTTCGCTGCGCAGGTACACGCCGGTGGCGAGGTCGATGGTGAGGGGATAGGTGCGCGTGTCGCGCACGGGCGCGCTGAGAAAAATGTTGATGCGCTTCGGCCCCACGGGGAGATGCAGCCCGGCCAGCTCCGCGACCGTTCCCGACCATGCACCCCCGGCGTTCACGAAGTGCGCGCACGAGAAGACTTCGCCGCCGCACTCGACCCGCCACCCCTTTCCTTCCGCCCTCACCCCGGTCACGGGGGAGGAGAACCGGTAGCGCACCCCCAGCTCCCGGCCCATCGCCACCCAGGCGTGGGTGGCCATGTGGGGGTCGATCACCCCGTCCCACGGCCCATAGGTGGTGCCCGCCAGCCCCTCCGTCTCGAAGTCGACGTAGCGTTGCGCCTCCGCCGGGTCGACCACCTCGACAGGCGCTCCCAGGCTCTTCTGCAGCGCAACCGACTCCAGGTGCCGCTCCCACTTGTCGTGCGGGACCAGCAGCAGGTAGCCGATGTCCCGGTAGCCGACCTCGTGGCCGTGGCGCTCCGGGAATTCCCGGTACACGGGCAGGGAATACATCGAGAGGCCGATGTTCGCGGCGGTGGTGAACTGGACGCGCACGCCGGCGGCGCTCCTGCCGGTCGAGCCCATGGCGGGCGCCACGTCCATCTCGGCCACCAGCACGCGCAGCCCGCGGCGGGCCAGGTGCCAGGCGCACGAGGCGCCCATGATGCCGGCGCCGGCGATAACGACGTCGGGGTTCTTCAAATCCCGGACAGCGCCAGCAGGCTGAGGGGATCGACGGTGGTGGTGCCGTAGCGCACCACCCAGTGCAGGTGCGGGCCGGTGACGCGGCCGGTGGCGCCGACCAGCCCGATGGGGGTCCCGGCGGTGACCGTGTCGCCCGCCTCCACCAGTTGTCCGCTCAGGTGGAAGTAGCCGGTCAGCAGCCCGGCGCCGTGGTTCAGGTAGACGATGTCGCCCGCCAGCAGGAAGCCGTCCACCAGCGCGACCACTCCGTCGGCGGCCGCGCGCACCGTGTCGCCGGCGAACCCCGCCAGGTCGAGGCCCATGTGGCGGCTGGAAACCTGTCCGTTGAACACGCGGCCGGTGCCGAAGCCGCTGGTCACGCGGGAGTCGCGCGGGAGCACCACCTGCGGACTCCACAGCCGCGGGGTCGCGTGTGCCTCGCGCGCCACCTGGTTGGCCTTCGCCTGGTCGCTCCGCAGCCGCGCCTGGTCCTCCTCGCCCAGCGGCGACCCGAAGCGCGGCGCCACCGTCAGGCGCTCGTGCTCGTACTCGCCCTCCACGATCGCGATGCGGAGCGAGTCGGTCTGGGTGCGGCCGTCGGCGTAGCTCGCCGTGACCCAGGCGTCGATCGAGTCCGTGGCTCCGATGGGAACCGGCGCCAGGCTCACCAGCAGGGTGTTGGCGGGTCCCTCTTCGCCTCCGGCCGTGGCCGACCCGGAGGTTGCCGACACGGTCGCGCTCGGCTGGAAGTGCAGCTCCTCCCCTCCGGCCTCTCCCGCGGCCGATACCATGCCGTCCACCTCCGGCGCCGCCATGTGGATGAGGAAGAGATGTCCCTGAACGGGCAGGGCGGGCTCCCAACCCACCTCGACCGGCGCAAGCTCCGGCAGCGGGGGCTCCCGAAGAACGAGAAACGCCAACCCCAGCACCATGGTCAGGAGCAGGCCCGCGAGCCCGACCCACACGCCGCGGTGCCGCCTCGTGTTCCGACTGGATGCGGCCATCGTCATCGCCTGTCCCCTTGCTCCGCCTCTGTTCAGCCCGCCCCGTCCGCTTCCCTGTCCCCTCGGCCGCAGCCGGCCTTCGCGCGGCGTCTCCTCTCATGAGCCGGGTGGGTCTCGAACCCACGACCTACGGATTAAAAGTCCGTTGCTCTACCAACTGAGCTACCGGCTCGACGCAATAATACATGGCAGCCCGCCCTCCGAGCCATCTACACCGAGGGGCCCGGCCCCGCCTCCTCTTCAGTCATCCGGAGTTCCAGTTGCTCCAGCCCGAACGTCAGCCGGTGATGGGGCGTGGGGCCGACGCGCCGGATGGCGGCGCGGTGCTCCTCCGTGCCGTAGCCCATGTTCCGCTCCCAGCCGTACTCCGGATAGCGGAGAGCGAGGCGGGTCATGAGCCGGTCCCGGCACACCTTGGCCACGATGGAGGCGCAGGCCACCGAGTGCACCAGGGCGTCGCCGCCAACCACCGCCTCGTGCTCCCAGGCAAGGTCGCGCATGGGCAGACCGTCCACCACGACGTGGTCGGGGTGTCGGGGCAGGCGGCGAATCGCCCGCTCCATGGCGCGCGCCGTTGCCCGCAGGATATTGACCTCGTCGATCTCGCGCGCCGATGCGGCCCCCACGGCGACGGCGGCGGCCTGCTCCCGGATGCGCCGCGCCACTTCTTCCCGCTCCTCGCGCGACACCCGCTTGGAGTCGTCCGCCCCCTCCACGCCGACTCCTTCCCGCAGAACCACGGCCGCGGCCACCACCGGACCCGCCAGCGGCCCCCGGCCCGCTTCGTCCACGCCCGCGACCCAGGAAAGAGCGCGGCCCCAGAACCCGCGCTCGTAGTCGAGCGGGATCCGGAGCCCCGAATCAACGCCTGGTCCCGGCGTCATCGCCGGTACGTTGTCAGCGGGTGCGCTTCTCCGGGATGCGCGCCGCTTTCCCGCGCAAGCCGCGCAGGTAGTAGAGCTTCGCCCGCCTCACGCGCCCCCGCCGCACCACGTCGACGCCCTCGATCCAGGGCGACAGATAGGGGAAGATGCGCTCCACCCCGATCCCACCCGAGATCTTGCGCACGGTGAAGGTCTCGCCCATGCCCCCGCCGCGCCGGGCGATGCATACGCCCTCGAAGACCTGGATTCGTTCCTTGCGGCCCTCGCGAACCCGGTAGCGGACCCGCACCGTGTCGCCCGCGGCGAAGTCCGGCAGATCGGTGCGCACATGCTCCCTGTCGAGTTCCTGCAGCAGATCGCCCATGGTCCACCCCCTCAGGCGCCGTTCGGCCGAGAAGCGTTATCGATTGTGTAGCGGTTGCGTCACAGGGGAGGCATCTCCCGTGCAGCATTAAAAGCTAACGCGACCCGATTCATCAGTGAAGGCCGGGGTCTGGACGCCAGGTCCCGAACGCCCCGGCGCGAGATGGATGTTTCGCGCTACCGCCCGAACAATCTTCCGAGCGCCCCCACGCCGACGGCGAGGCCTGCGGTAAAGCTCTGCGTGCCTCCCTCGCCGGGCCGTTCACCGGCCTCCCCGCCCTCGACGCCGAGCGCGGCAAGGGCCAGGCCGGCGGTTCCCGCAGCCACGGCGACGCCGAGGACAACGCTCCGCGTCCTCGAGAACTCGCGCACCTCGATGCTCGCGAGCCCGTCCCGGGCCACCTGCAGAGTGTCGTACTGCACGACTTCGCGGAACGCGCCGATGACCTGCCGATTGCTGGCTTCGAACGAGATGGTATCCCCGAAGCTGATGATCAGCCCTTCGATGGCCACCGTCTCCGGCGGCGAGTTGGGATCGACAATCGCCGACTGGATCGGTACGCGCAGTCTGGCCACCGAACCTACCGGCGCTTCCTCCACCAGGCGGTAGGTGTAGCAGCCGGACACAAGCGGCAGGACGCAAAGCAGCGCCGCCAAGAGCATACGGCGCAACGCGCCGAACGGGTCAGAACGCCACATCGATATCACGCGTAAGCAACTGGTTGAAGGCGTACACGAAGTGCCAGGGATCACCGGGGTATATGCCACCGGATTCGTTCAGGAGGTTGCGGTCGTCCACGTCCACGATCACGTGGACATCGATCGGCTCGGAGCCCAGCGACTCCGCCTGCACGAACCAGCGACGATCGATCGAAATATCGATCACCCTGTCGAACGGGATCTCGTGAAGGATCGTGTCGGACCTGACTACCTGCACCCTCGTAATTCCGATGTCGTTCACACCGGCCACGAACTGCGTCGAGTAGATGACCCGCAACTGCTGGCCGGCCTCGCCGTTCATCTCGAAGAAGATGTTGCGAGGCGTCGGATCGTCGAAGATGTCGCAACCCGAGACTGCGACCAGCGCAACGGCGACGAGCAGCTTCTTCACTGTGGATGCGCGACTCACGGCAGACCTGTGTGACACCGGCGAAGAACGGAAGCGGTGGGGGCACCCCGCGCGAGACGGGGTGCCCCACCTTGTCTCAACCGCCGCAACCCAGCCCGTTCAGGTGGCAGTTGGCCCTGATCTCGATGATCGAGATCGGGAGCATGGTACCGGGGCTCCCCGAGGCGGCGGAGGCACCCTGCCACTTCGGATCCTTGATCCCCCAGCGGTACATGTCCGCCAGCCGCAAGCCTTGCAGCATCACGTTCACACGGCGCGTGTGCTGGAGCATCTCCATTTCGGAGATCTGACCGTCGTACGGGGTCAGGCCGTCAAGCGCGCGGATGTGGTTGATGTGCGTCGCAAACGCGCTCGAATCCATGCTCTTGAGCGCGTTCTCGGCCAGAATCAGATGCATCATCCGGGCCGAGGCCAGCGTCAATGGCGGATAGATGCCGCCCTTGTCCAGGTAGCTCCCGCCCTTCCACTGGTTCAGCCACTTGATGACCGCCGGATCGTCGACGCCGTCGATGGGATCCTGCAGCGCGATGCCGTTGATGTCGTTCTGGTCGTCCACGGTCGCGATCGACAGGTCGATCTGGTTCTCCTTGCGGTCGTTGACCCAGGAGGCCATGGAGTTGGACCGGCTGGCGCTCGAGAACGTCAGGTTGTAGGTCCAGTCCGCGGCGACGTTGGCAAGCACGTCCGCGGCGTCCGCGCCGGCCTCGGCGGACGACACCAGCCCGTCCCCGGAGGGCGACGGGTTGATTACGTCCCAGATCGCCCGGGACTGACGGGCGCGCGCCCGCAGGGCCTTGGCCTGGAGCGCCATGTCGGTGGCCCCGACCTCGTTGAAGCCGGAGATGGCGGTCGAAAACCTCTCGATCGCACCGTCCAGGACCTGATACATGTTGTCGGGCCCGATGGGGGCGCCGCTCTCCGTCTTGTCCGAGAACGCGAAGTCCTCCTGGATCTCGCCGATCACCATGTACATGATGCCCGAGTAGAGGTACGCGCGGGCCAGATCGGTCTTGATCCCGGTGGAGGGGTTGCTGCCATGGTGTTCGGTGAGGATTTCGATCGCTTCGTCGCTCATCCACCGTCCCTGTCCCATGGCGGGGAACGGGCCGTCGATGAACTCGTTCAGCGGGTCGTCCACGAAGCCCAGATCGAGCGAGAGCCAGGCGTCCCTGGACCCGATCCAGCGCATCTCGTCCGAAGCGACCAGGTACGGCTGCCAGGACTGGGAAACAGACGACGAAACGAGGGTGAGCGACCCGTTGACCACCGCGGAGGCGGCGGCTTCCGAACGGATGTCCTCCTCAACGAGGCTGTTGGGGTTGTTGACGTCCAGGATGTCGCAACCTCCGAGCGCGAACGCGACCAGAAGGGGTGCGACCCAAGCCTTGATGTTTCGGTTCTTCATGAGTCTCTCTCCTGGATCAGAACGTGAAGCGCGTGGACAGCGTGAAGCGCCGCGGCACCGGAATGCCCCAGCCTTCCGTCGAGTCCAGGAAGTTGCAGCTGAGGCCCGAGTTGCAGCGCCCGAGCACGTTGCCCTCGGGGTCCATGCCCGGATAATCGCCCAGCATGAAGAGCCTCATGTTGCGCACACCCAGGTTCACCGTGGCGGTGGAGAGGCCCCAGCCCTCTACGATCGACGCCGGCACCCTGTAGGTGAGCGACAGCTCGCGCCACTGGATCCAGTCGGCGTCGTAGACCCCGTTCATCCCGCTCATCGGGGAGAGGCCTTCCACTTCGTGGGCCCAGGCGATCGCGGCCTCGAGCCGCTGTTCGGGGGAGGAGCCCGGGTTCAGCATGGCCGCGTAGAGCTCTGCGGAGCGCGGCGTGTTGCGGCCGATGAAGTTGTTGGCGCGGCGGAACATCCCCGAGAGATCCTGCACCTGGTGACCGATCTTGTACTCGAGCAGCGAGCTGAGTTCGAAATTGCCCAGGAACGCCAGGTTGAACCCGAAGGAACCGGCGAAGTCCGGGGTGGGCTTGCCGAGATAGGTGTCGAGCAGGCCTGTGCCGCAGTTGTGCGACGCCAGACCGCCGTTCGGCGTACCGAACGTCTCGTTGCCGATCGCGAGCGGCTTGAAGCTGTTCGGATTGCGGGGCTGACTGAAGTAATCGAGGGCCTGCTGGCGCGTGGGCGCCACGCACTCGCCGTTGACCGGCGAGAGGATGTTCAACGGGATTTCCAGGTCGGCGACCCTGGCCCCGAAGAAGGCCCCGGGCGTGTAGCCCTCGGTCAGGAAGTTGCGGTAGCGCGGGTAGCTGCCGCCGGTCTTGAGGGGAGGAGCACCGCCCATGTCGGTGATCTCTTCCTTGAGGTAGGCGGTGTTGGCGAAGACGTTCAGCGAGAGACCCGGCCGCTGGACCAGCGCCCCGCGAACGCCGACCTCGAACCCGGACGCCTTCACCTGGCCGATGTTGTCGAGCTGGGTCTGCGTGAACCCGCCCGTCACCGGGAACTGGCGCGCCACCATGGCGTCGGTGACGGTCCGGTCCCAATACGTCGCTTCCACCGACCACAGGTCGTTGAAGAGCCCCAGATCGGCGCCGAACTCCCACTCGGTCGACACTTCGGGCTTCAACTGGTCGTTGCCCAGGTTGGAGGGCTGGACGCCCGGACCCACCTCGGTGCCCAGCGACGAGAAGGTCGTGAACTTGTCGAAGGCGCCCGGCTGCAACCCGGAGGTGCCGTACGCGCCCTTGACGCGCAGCGAGGAGAAGGTCTCGCTTTCCCACATTTCGCTCGGGACGACCGCGAAGTTGGCCTTCGGATAGAAGGCGTAGTTGAACGCCTCACCGAATGCCGAGTTCGCGTCCCAGCGCGCGCCGACGGTCAGGAAGAGCCAGTTGTCCCACCCGACCTGGTCCTGCAGGTATCCGCCGATCTGCGTGACCCTGAGCCAGTTCTCGTAGGAAGACTCGGAACCGAGCGCCGACAGCGTCTCCAGACCCGGACCCGGGAAATCGCGTCCGCTGCCGCCCGCCGACTGACGCTGCCGGAGGAAGCCCTGGCCACCGAAGAGGAACGTGTTCTCGATCCGGTCGGTGTTGAAGATGTAGGATCCCTTGACGTCCGCCGTGATCTCGCGGCTGCGGTCCTCGTTGACGTTCCTGCTGCCGTCTGGCGTGGAGCCCGAGAAGCCGTCCACGTTCCAGCGGTAGGGCCGGAAGGAGACCGCGTCGTCGGAGGTGAAGTCGATGCCGAAGGTTCCGTCGAGGCGGAAGTTCTCGGTCGGCGTGAAGTTGATGTTGGTGGCGCCCGCGAAGTGCTGCGAGTTCACGAAGTTCAGCTGGTACGCGTTTTCGCGCAGCGTGGCGAACGCCGGCTGACCGTAGTAGTTGATCTGCCCGTGGTTCGGGTCCGCGTTGGCGAGCCGCGGCTGTGACATGAGCGCGGACGAGAACACCCCGTAGATGTTGTTGGAGTTGTCGGGCGTGTGGTGCTCCATGTCCGAATAGAGCGTGGTCACGCCAATGCGGAGATTGTCGTTCGGCACCACGGTGAAGTTCGAATGGATCGAAGCCCGCCGGTTGGTGTCGTTCTCGGGTTCGACTCCCTCCACCGGGTCGAAGTTCCGCCCCGCGTCGTAGGGACCGTCCTCCCTGGCGAGGCGCGCCGAGGCGAAGTACTGGAACACGCTGGAACCGCCCTGAACCGACCCGGAGTAGGTCTGGCCGAAACCGGTGGTGAGGAGCTCGGGGATGAGGTCGCGCTCGACCGGCTCCCAGGGGGAGACCGACTGTCCCCAGCGCGTCGACATCCGGTTTACTGCATCACGCAGGCGCTGGTCGTCACCGTCTCCGGTGCATCCGGGGCTGGCGCATACCCGCCCGGCGAAGTCCGCGACCGGCAGGATGCGGTTGGTGGGCACCGAGATCCCGGTCAGGTCCGACTGGAAGGTGAAGCGAGGCGCGCCGACGTTGCCGCGCTTGGTGAAGATCTGAATCACGCCGTTGGAGGCCTCGGTTCCGTAGAGAGTCGCCGCCGCGGCGCCCTTCAGAATCTCGACCCGCTCAATGGACTCGGGAGGAATGTCGTCCAGGCGCGAAGGGTTGCCCTGGCCGTTGAAGTTCTGCACGGCGGAGCGGTCCACGCGGATCCCGTCGACGTAGACGATGGGCTCGTTGAGCTGCGAGAGCGACGCCGACCCGCGGATGCGGATGCGGGCGCCCTCGCCCGTGTAGCCCGAGGAAGGAAGCGCCACCACGCCGGGCTCGCGGCCGGCGATGAGCTGGCTGAAGTCGGCGATGGGCGCGTTCTCGAGTTCGGCGGCATCGAGCGTCGCGATGGTGTGGCCGAGCTTGCGCTTCTCGGTGGCCACGCCGGTCCCGGTCACCACGATCTCGTCGAGGGCCAGCGCGGTCACTGCGATGGCGAAGTCCGCGTTCGACGTCTCGCCCGCCGCCACCGTCACCGTCTGCGAGGCGGAGCGGTAGCCGACCAGCTCGACGGTGACCGTGTGCTCGCCGACCGGGGCGTTGAGCAGCAGGAACTGCCCGTTGGAGTTGGTGAGGGTCCCGATGCCGGCCCCCTCGACGTACACCTGGGCGGAGGCAAGGGCGCGACCGGAGCCTTCCTCCGTGACGCGGCCCGTGATGACTCCACCCTGCTGGGCGCTCAGGCCGGGCGCGAAGGCCAGGCTGGCGGCCAGCAGGGAGAGCGCAAAGGCGCCCCACACCCTACGTGTTGGACATTGGTTGTGTTTCATGCGCTGCTCCTCTTGCGAAGGGTAACGTTTCCCCGCCACCCCACATCCACCCCGTCCGCGCGCGCAGAATGCGCGGATAATAATTTTGTAAGAACTCGATCCGAATTACCAGTCCGGCGCCTCGCCGCCCTTCGCGCGCGCGGCGCTGATGCGTTCGGCTTCCGCTTGGCGCCAGGCCTCGACGCGCGCGTGGTCGCCGCTGCGCAGCACCTCGGGCACCTCGTGTCCGCGGTACACCGCCGGCCGGGTATAGGAAGGCGCGCTCAACCGGCGGCCGTCGTAGAACGAGTCCGAAGCCGCCGAGTCGTGGTCCCCAAGCACCCCCGGCAGCAGCCGAACGATGGCGTCCGCGACCACCAGCGCTGCGGCCTCGCCCCCCGACAGCACGAAGTCGCCGATGGAGATCTCCTCGTGGGCGAGGTGGTCGGCGACGCGCTGGTCGACATCCTTGTAGTGGCCGCAGAGCAGGGTCAGGGACGGCTCCAGGGAGAGCCGCACGGCGTCGCGGTGGGTGAAGAGCCGGCCGCGGGGGGAAAGCAGGATCACCCGGCCGGCCCGGTCGAGAGATTCCACCGCCTCGAAGAACGGCTCCGGCTTCATCACCATTCCGCCGCCGCCCCCGTAGGGCGCGTCGTCCACGGTGCGATGGCGGTCGCGGGTGAAGTCGCGCAGATCGGCGACGTGGTACTCCACCGCCCCCGCAAGGGCGGCTCGCCCGGGGATGCTGGTGGCCAGCGGAACCTCGAAGAACTCCGGGAAGATGGTCACGAAGGCCAGCCGCATGGGCGTGTCGGGCTGCGCGCCCGAACCGGCATCCGACATCACCGCCCGCACCTCCTCAGAGGTCCAGCAAGCCGTCCGGCAGATCCATGACCAGCCGCTTCCCCTCGCGGTCCAGCCGGCGCACCATGTCGCGCGCGAAGGGGATCAGCGCGGTGCCGGACTCGCGCGCCACCTGGAGCAGATGCATCGGGCTGAGCTCGTAGACCTCGACGACCTCTCCGACCGCCTCCCCGTCCCCGGATTCCACGCGCATGCCCAGCAGGTCGTGGTAGAAGACCTCCCCATCCTCGAGCGGGGGCACGTCGGCAAGCGGCCGGAGCACGTAGCGGCCCGCGAGCCACTCGGCCTGGTCGCGGGAATCGATGCCTTCCAGCCGGATCAGGAAGCCTCGCTTGAATGGGCGGACCCCCCGCACGCGCACCTCGGCGAACGCGGGATCCGGCTTCTCCCCGCCTTCATCCGCCAGATGCAACCCCGCTCCGGCGGCGAACGCCTCGCCCGGATCGGCCGTCAGCGGCCAGAGAAAGAGTTCGCCCTTGGTGCCGTGCGCCTTGTTGAGGTGCCCGACGACGAGGTGCGAAGGATGGGCGGAGTCCATTCGGGACCCCGGTACTACCCGGATTCGCCGCTTTCGCCAGCCGCGGCCGCGGCCTGGGCTTCCGCTCGAGCCGCGGCCCGGGCAGCCGCCTCGGCTCTCGCCTCCGCCTCCAGCTTCGCCTGGGCGTCCGCTTCCGCCTGGCGCCGCGCGGCCAGCAGCTCCGAGCGCCGGGCCTTCTCGGCGGCCGTATCCGCCTCGCCCACGGCCACGCTGGCGTCCCCGCCCTTGCGCGCCTTGTTCAGCAGCGACCTCACCGTGCCCGACGGCTGCGCCCCGCGGCCCAGCCAGTAGTCGGCGCGCTCCAGGTCTACGACCACGCGGGCAGGCGTGGAAAGTGGCTTGTAGTAGCCGATGGTCTCGACGAAGCGCCCGTCGCGCGGCGAGTCGCCGTCCGCCACCACCACGCGGTAGTGGGGCGCCTTCTTCCGGCCCATTCTGCGAAGTCGAATTCGTACCGACATGTGTCTCCTCGGGTTCGTGCCTTCCCGCCTCTCCGGGGGGGTCAGCGCATCTGGTTCAGCGGGGGCGCCATCCCCCGCATCTGCTTCATCAACTTCTGCATTTCCCTGAACTGCTTCAACAGGCGGTTGACTTCCGACACCGGCCGGCCGCTCCCCCGGGCGATGCGGATGCGGCGGGAACGGTCGAGGAGGCGCGGTTCGCTCCGCTCCGCGGGCGTCATCGAGAGGATGATGGCCTCCACATGCCTGATCTTCTTCGGGTCGACGTTGCCCACCGGCAGCTTGCGCCTCATCCCGGGGATCATCTTCATGACCTGCTCCAACGGGCCCATGGCCTGCACCTGGCGAAGCGCCACCAGGAAGTCCTCGAGAGTGAAGCGTCCCTTGCGCAGCACGTTCTCCTCGATCTGCGCCTGGGCCTCGGCGTCGATGGAGCGCTGGGCCCGCTCCACCAGCCCCACCACGTCGCCCATCTGCAGGATGCGCCCCGCCAGCCGGCGGGGATCGACCCGCTCCAGGTCGTCCAGTCCCTCGCCCACGCCCACGAACTTGATGGGCCTGCCCGTGACTCCGCGGATCGAGAGCGCCGCCCCTCCGCGCGCGTCGCCGTCGAGCTTGGTGAGCACCACACCGGTGAGGCCCAGCGCGCGGTCGAACCCCCGGGCGATGTTCACCGCCTCCTGCCCGGTCATCGCGTCGGCCACCAGCAGCACCTCGGTCGCCGCCAGCTCCGTCCGCAGGCGCCCCAGCTCGGCCATCATGGGCTCGTCGATCTGCAGGCGGCCCGCCGTGTCGACTATTAACACGTCGCGCCCGCGCGCAAGGGCGTCGTCCAGCGCTGCCCGCGCCACCTCCACGGGGTCGTCGCCGCGCGCGCCCGCCAGCACCGGCAGGTCCGCGCGCTCGCACAGGGTGCGCAACTGCTCCCCCGCCGCCGGGCGATACACGTCGCACCCGGCGAGCAGCGGACGGCGCCCCTCGCGCGCGATCAGATGCGCCAGCTTCACGGCCGTGGTGGTCTTTCCGGAGCCCTGCAGGCCGGCCATGAGGATCACCGTGGGCGGCTTTCGCGCCCAGGTCAGGCCGGCCACCTCCTCGCCCAGCAGCCCCGCCAGCTCGTCGTGCACGATCTTGACGACCTGCTGTCCCGGCGAGATCGAGCGGATGACCCCCTCGCCCACCGCCCGCTTCTCCACCTGCTTCAGGAAGTCCCGGGTGACCTTGAAGTTGACGTCCGCCTCGAGCAGGGCGCGCCGCACCTCGCGCAGCCCCTTGCGGATCATGGGCTCGGTGAGGATGCCCCGCTGGCGAAAGCGCCCCAGGGCCCTGTCGAGCCTCCTGCCCAGGCGGTCGAACATCGATCAGATGTGAATGATCTGCTCGCGCCGGGATCCGACCGAGACGATCTCGATGGGAACTCCGGTCAGCTCCTGCAGGCGGTCGAGGTAGCTGCGCGCTTCGGCCGGGAGGTCGGCGATGTGGCGGGCCTCCGTGGTCGCCGTGCGCCACCCCGGGTGCCGCTCCAGCACGGGCTCCACCCGGGACAGCGACCACGTGTCGGCGGGGAACTCGGTGGTGAGGTCCCCGTCGACGCGGTAGGCGGTCGCGATCCCGATTTCGTCGAGTGAGTCGAGTACGTCCAGCTTGGTCACCGCCAGGCCGGTGAGCCCGTTCACCCGGGCCGCGTAGCGCGCCTGGACCGCGTCGAACCAGCCGCAGCGGCGGGGCCGGCCAGTGGTCGCGCCGAACTCCCCGCCCAGCTCGCGCACGCGCTCGCCCATCTCTTCGTCGAATTCGGTCGGCAGGGGGCCGTTGCCCACACGCGTCGTGTACGCCTTGACCACGCCGAGCACCGCGCTGATGGCGGTCGGGCCTATCCCCAGCCCGGTGGCGGCCGCGGCTGCCGTGGTATTGGAGGAGGTCACGAAGGGATAGGTGCCGTGGTCGAGGTCGAGCGCCGTTCCCTGGGCGCCCTCCATCAGGACCGAGCGCCCGGCACCGAGTGCCTCCACGATCTCGCGGCCGGTGTCGGTGGCCAGCGGCAGGGTGCGGCCCGCCAGTGCGAGCGCCGCCCAAACCCTGGCCTCGAGCTCCGTGGCCGCGAATTCCCCGACCTCCAGCTCCTCCACGGCATCCCCCATGGCCCGTCCCACCAGGCGCTCCAGGCGGGAGGCATTGCCCAGGTCGGTGACGCGGACCCCGCGCCGCCCGGACTTGGACACGTATGCCGGCCCGATGCCCTGTCCGGTAGTGCCGATCTTCTCCCGGGCGCGCACTTCCGCGGCATGGTCCAGCGCGCGGTGGTAGGGCAGCAGCAGGTGGGCGCGCTGGCTGATCCCGATCCGGCCCTCCAGCTCGATGCCGCGCTCCACCAGGGCATCGTATTCGGCGAAGAACTTCGGCAGGTCGAGGACCACGCCGTTGCCCAGCAGACAACGCTTGCCGGGGTGGAGGATACCGGAGGGAATCTGGTGCAGGATGAATTCGTCGCCGTGCACATGGACGGTGTGACCGGCGTTCGCGCCGCCCTGATAGCGGGCGACGATGTCCGCAGCCTCCGCCAGCACGTCGACGATCTTGCCCTTGCCCTCGTCGCCCCATTGACAGCCCACCACGACCGTGCAGCGGCCTCCGCCGGCGTTCGTCGACAAGATCAGGCTCCGGGTGGGTGCGGTATGAGGCGGCTTGAGCCCGTCCTCATGCGGAGGCGGAACCGGAAAGCGCGCGCTCCGGCCGGAGCAGCCCGGCCCGGCGCAGAACGGCCTCCGCCTCGCCGACCTTGCCGCCCGGGAGCGGTCTGAGCGGCGGGCGGGGCGTTCCGCCGTGCCCGCCCAGCAGATCCAGCCCGGCCTTCACCCCCGGCACCCCGAATCCCGCCACCAGCTTCTTGTGGACCGGCGCGACCCGCTCCTGGAGACGGCCCGCCTCACTGGTGCGCCCTTCCGCGAAGCGCCGGAAGATGCCGGCGCTCTCGGCGGGGGCCAGGTTGGCGACTCCCAGAATCCCGCCCGCGGCGCCCAGCTCCAGGGCGGCATACAGCCCGGCGCCGTTCCCGACGATCACCGCGAAGTCGCTCCCGGTGCAGTCCAGCAGCTCGGCAACCTTCTCCAGGCTTCCCCGTGAATCCTTGATCCCGACGATGTTGGGATGCCGGGAAAGTTCGGCCACCAGCCCGGAGGGGAAGTCGAGGGTGCTGAAGCGCAGAGGCGCCTGGTAGATGAGGACCGGCACCGGGGAGGCGTCGGCCACGGCGGTGTAGTGGTCGCGCACCGCTTCGGGGGTCATCGCGCCAAGGTAATACGCGGGCGGCTGTACCAGCACGGCGTCGGCACCGGCGTCGGCGGCTTCCCGGCCGAGGCGGATGGTGCCGCGCGTGGACTCCACCCCGGTGCCGGCGATCAGCAGGCGGTCGTCGGTCATGACGCCGGCGGTCGCCTCGATGAGGCGCCTGCGCTCCCCACGGCTGAGCAGCACCGCCTCTCCGGTGGATCCGGCGATGACGATGCCGTGCACGGGATGCGCCAGCCAGCTCCTCAGGTTGGCGCGCATCGCGACGATGTCCACGTCTCCGGTCACGGGATCGAAGGGCGTAACCGCGGGGATGAAGACTCCGGCCAGGTTCATGACTCAGTTTCCTCCTTTCAATGCTCGGGCGCTGCGCTTCCAGTCGAGCCCCATGCGCGACCGGACCTCCGCCATGGTTTCCCGCGCGATGGCTCCGGCCCTCCGCGCTCCGTCGTCGAGAATTTGCAGCACCTCATCCGGGTGCGCGCGATAGTGCGCGGCGACTTCCCGCATGGGGGCGAAGGCCTCGTCGATCTCGTCGGCCAGCATGGCCTTGCACTGCACGCACCCGCGCTGCGCGGTGCGGCACTGGAGGGCGATGTCGTCGAGCCGCTCGTCGTCCGCGAAATGTTCGTGCAGGGAATAGACGTTGCAGACCTCGGGACGTCCCGGGTCGGTCTTGCGGATGCGCGCCGGATCGGTCACCGCCGTGCGCACGCGCCTGCGGATCTCGTCGGGTTCGTCGAGAATGCCCACGGTATTGCCGAGCGACTTGCTCATCTTGGACCGGCCGTCCAGCCCCACGATGCGGCCCGCTCGTGGAATGTAGGGCTGCGGCTCCGGCAGGTACTTGCCGAAGCGGGCGTTCCACTTGCGCGCGATGTCCCGGGTCAGCTCGAGGTGCTGGCGCTGGTCCTCCCCCACGGGCACTACGTCGGCGCGGTAGATGAGGATGTCCGCCGCCTGCAGCACGGGGTAGTTGAGGAGGCCGACCGGCACAGACTCCATGCGCTCGGATTTCTCCTTGAACTGGATCATGCGCTCCAGGTCGCCGATGGGCGCCACCGAGTTGAAGAGCCAGCTCAGCTCGGTGTGCTCGGGGACGTCGGACTGCACGAAGATGATGGAGCGCTCGGGATCGAGCCCCGAAGCCAGAAAGCTGATCGCGAGATCGAAGACCGCCCCGGGAAGCGCTGCGGCATCGTAGCGCCCCGTGATGGCATGCTGGTCCACGATGCAGTAGATGCAGTCGTAGTCGTCCTGCATGGCGGCCCACTGGCGCAGCGCACCCAGGTAGTTGCCGAGGTGGGCTTCGCCGCTGGGCTGCATGCCGCTGAAGACGCGCGATCCCGGCGGGGGCCGGGTGCTGGCGTGGGTCATGCGCGAGTTCGTCTGCGAGGATGGGTGCCGGCGGGACCGGAACGGAGGACGGGCTCATGCCCGCCGGGAACGGAGAAACGTCGCCATCAAACTAGCATCCCCCGGGATGCCATCAAACCTGGGTCCGACATGAGAATCGGACCCGGCGCGAACCGGGTCCGATGGGGTCCAGCGGCATGAGCCGCCGCAACGCCGCGCGGCTCTCACCTGGGGATCAGGGGATGGGCGGCTACGCGCGCACCTTCACCTCGATCCTGCGGGCGCGCGTCTCCGGCGCCTTGGGGACGCTGACCTTGAGCACCCCCGCGCCGAAGTCGGCGTCGATGCCCTCGATGTCCACCTTGCGCGGCAGGGTGAATGAGCGGTTGAAGCTTCCCATGATCCGCTCGGAGATGTGCACGTGGCGCTCGGCGTCCTTCCCCTCGCGCTCCTCATGCTTCTCGCCGCGGATGGTGAGCACGTTCTCCTCGACCTGGATTTCGACGTCCTCGGGCGACACGCCCGGAAGCTCCGCGGTCACGAGGATCGAGTCCGCCGTCTCGGCGACGTTGACCGGGGGAACCCAGTCCGTGTTGATGAAGGCCCCGAAGGGAAACGCGGGGCCGCTCGGAAGGGCGGCGTTGAAGGCCCGCAGCACCTGCGAGGGCGAGAGCGAACGATACTTGGCGATGGTCGTCATGTGTGTCCTCCATGGGTATTTGTGACTGAAGTCCGCGTCGTCAGGCTTCCTGATGCCTGAACCTGGTGTGCGGGTTCGGCCTCGGCAGGGGCAGGGAGCGTGCCAGCCCCGAGTCTGCCAAAATGTCTGACGACAACGAGTTGCGGCAGATGGACATGACAGAATGTCAGTCCGGCGGGACGGAGCAGGCAGACGAGTCTGCCATTTTGTCAGGTGGCGGAAACGCGGGGTGGGGCGGCGTTGCCGTCCCGGCGGAACGATGGGGGGAGTCTGCCAAAATGGCAGACGGCCTACGTCGAAATACCTGACCGGAGCGAGGTGGTTCGCCGTCGACCCTGTCCGGCTCGGCCGGCAACCCGCCCGGCGGCCGCCACCAGGTCGGTCATGAGCCCGGCTGCGGTGACCTCGGGCCCCGCTCCGGGGCCCTGAATCACCATGGGATGATCGGCGTACCATCGGGAGCGGATGACGAGCAGGTTTTCGGTTCCGCGGGTTCGGGCGGCGGGTTGCTCCGCGGGCACCACCTCGAGGCGGACGGACGCCGCGCCCTGCGCCACCCGTGCCAGGCAGACGAGCCGCCCCCCTTGCGCCGCCGCCGCCCGGGTCCGCTCGGCCATCTCGGCGTCGAGCCCGGAGAGCCGCTCGATGAACTCCCCGACCGGTCCGGGTTGGAGGAGGCGTTCCGGGAGGATCGGTTCGACGTCGACATCGGAGGGTTCCATGGGGATCCCCGCCGTCCGTGCGAGGATGACGAGCTTTCGGACCACGTCGCGAAGCCCCAGATCCTCCCTCGGATCCGGCTCTGAGATCCCTCTCCGCCGGGCTTCCTCGACCGCCGAACTGAACCGCCGCCCGCGGCTCAACTGGTCCATCAGGAAGGTGAGCGTGCCCGACAGCGTCCCCTCGAGGGAGATGACGGTGTCGCCGCTGCGCCGAAGGTCGGCGATCATGCGCACCATCGGGAGGCCGGCCCCCACGGTGGTCCCGTGGTGGAGGCCGCCCCCGCGCCCGGCAAGGCTCATGAGGGTCGCGTACTCCTCGAACGGCCCGGAAAGGGGAAGCTTGTTCGCCGTGACCACGGCGGCCCCGGCCCGGAGATAGTCCGCGTAGCACGCCGCGACGGTGGCGCTCGCGGTGCAGTCGACGACGACGAGCGGGTCGCCCGTCCAGACGGCCTCGAAGGCCCGGTCGGGATCGCCGCGGCCCTTCTCGACGTGCGACCTCCACGGGCCTGCCACCAGGCCCTCGAGGTCGGTTGCGGCCTTCCGGCTGTTCGAGATCCCCACCAGGACGGGCTGGACCCCGTGCGGACGCATCGCGTCGTCCCCGCTGGCGGCGAACTGGTCGAGGAAGGCTCCGCCGACCCCGCCCGCCCCGAGCACGAGGATGCGGACCGGCTCGAGTTCGTCCGGCGGGCTGAAGAAGGCGCGGTGGACGGTGCGGAGCGCGACGCCCTCCTGCCCTGCGTTCACGACCCATGAGATGTTGCGCTCGGAGGATCCCTGGGCGATCGCGTGCACGTTGACCCTCGCAGCTCCCAGAGCCGAAAAGAGTTTCCCGGAGACGCCGGGCGTGTACCGCATCCCCTCTCCCACGACCGCGAGGATCGAAAACCCCTGTTCGACGGTCGGGTCGCGCACGAGCCGCGACTCCCGCTCCCTCCGGAACTCGGTCGCCAGAGCGGCCCGCGCCCGCTCCGCGTCGGCGCCTCTGACCGCGAGGGACAAGGCATGCGCGCCCGTGTCCTGCGTGAAGAGAAGCGAGTCCACGTCGGCGACACGGAGCGCACGGAAGATTCGTTGCGAGGCCTCCGTAGCGCCGACCGTTTCGACGCCGGCGAGCCGGATCAACGCCACGTCCCTGGTCGCGGAAATCCCGCGCACCGGCCGAAGAGGGTCCCGCTGAACCGAGGTCACAACCAGCGTCCCCGGGAGGGCCGGATCGAGCGTGCTGCGGATCCTCAGCCGGATCCCGGCGCTCCGGGCCGGCTCCACCGCCGGGGGACAGATCACCTGCGCGCCGAAGTGGGCGAGTTCCAGGAGCTCCGCGTAGGTGATCTCGCGCACCGGGGCGGCCTCGGGCACGGCCTCGGGATCCGCGGTGAGAACCCCGTCCACGTCCGTCCAGATCTCGACCTCCGCCGCGCCCAGCATCGAGCCGAGAAGGGTGGCCGTATAGTCGGACGCGCCCCGGCCCAGCGTGGTCGTCTCCCCCTTCGCCGTCGAGGCGATGAACCCGGTAACGACCGGGACTCCGGCGTCTCCGGGAAGCCGCGCGCGCACCAGCCTCCGCGACCTCTGCCGGTCCACCCGCGCCGCGCCGAAGCGGGTGTCGGTGCGGAGAAGCTCCCTCGCGTCCACGTCCACGGCGGCGATGCCGTGGGAGCGCATGCAGGCGGCGACGAGCATCGAGGAGAGCAGTTCCCCGAAGGAGAGCATCCAGTCGCGCGTCCTGAGGGTGCACTCGCCGAGAAGCTGGACCCCCCTCGCCAGACGCCGGAGGTCGTCCATCGCTGCATCGAGGCGCAGCGCGAGGCCCGGCGCTTCGTCGGTCGGAGCGAGGGCGTGGAGAAGCTCCCGGTGCATCGCCGAGATCTCCTGCGTCACCGCCTCGTGTCCGGCGTCCCCCCGCCCCGCGAGCTCGGCGACCTCGACCAACCGGTCCGTCGTTCCGTTCACCGCGGAAACGACCACGACAGGCGTGGAGCTGGCCCGGGCATCGACGACAAGACCGACGACGCGCCGGATGCGCGCGGCGCTTCCGACCGAGGTCCCCCCGAACTTCATCACACGAATCGGATACGGGTGGTTCGGCTTGATCATGGCGGGAATAAACCGCTGCCCGGGGACATGGTCAAGCCTCCGGCGCGGTGCCGGACGGGGGACTGCGCGGAGCGATCCGGGTTCGAGGCCCGAGGGAGCGGACGGGTGACGGGCGCAAGGTCAGTCCGGGAGGGCGAGAGCCAGGCGCGCGGCGCCGCGTTCGGGGGTGACGGCGCCCGAGAGCAGGTGGCCGCCGGCGGAGGCGACGAGTTGCTCCGCATCGGCGCGGAGGGGACCATGCGGCGAGACGAGGCCGCCGGCCAGCGCGACCGTGGGCCTGACGCCGGATGCGGGGGGAAAGAGCTCGCGGATGGCGGCGGTGAGCTGGTCTCCGAGCGCGCCCAACGCGCGCCGGACCACGGCGGTGGCGGGGGCGTCGCCGGAACGGGAGGTGCGGATCGCGAGGGGCGCGAGGGCGGCGATGTCGGCCTTGGTGGCGGACTCGGCCCAGGCGGAAAGTTGGCGCGGCCGGTCGAGGTCGAGGGATCCCAGCACGGCGGCGGTGAGGGCGGTCGGGGGGGCGCGTCGGTCGGTGGCGGTCGCGATGGCCCGCAGGGCCGACACGCCGATGTGGTAGCCACTCCCTTCGTCGCCCATCACCGCGCCCCATCCGCCCACCTGCAGGCGGCGGCCGTCTTCGCCCGCACCCAGCACCACCGAGCCGGTGCCGGCCACCACCACGATGCCCGCACCGGCCCCGAAGGCGTCGTGGAAGGCCGCCTGCACGTCGGTGCCGACCCGTACAGTGCGGGCGATGTGCTCGTCGCGCAGGCCCGCCTCCAGGGCGCGGCGCACGCTCGCCCGGCCGGCACCTGCCAGTCCTGCCCAGACCGCCGGGAGCGGCAGGGCCGCCCCGGCCGCCTCGGCGGCGCGGCGTACCGTGTCGGCGACCACCCGGGCCGCGGCGCCGGGGCGGTCGGGACGCACCAGGGCGGCGGGGCCTTCGGCACGGCCGGCGGTCGCGCCGTTGCGGGCGAGCAGCAGGACGCGGGTGCGGGTGCCGCCCCCGTCGACGCCCGCGACGTACGGTCCGGTCACGGGCGGGGGGCTTCTGCGGGCGACCGCGACCGTGACCCACCCACTGCCATCCCCACCACCACCGTGATCGCCGTCCCGATGAGCACGAACCAGGGCCACGCCACGCGGTCGGGCGCGAGGATCCAGATGGCCGTCACCGTGCCGATCCCGGCCACCATACCGGCTGCCGTTCCCCCCGCAGTGGCGCGGCGGGACAACACCCCCAGCGCGAACGCACCCAGCAGCCCGCCGTACACCAGCGAGGCGACGGCGAGGGCGACCTCCACCGCGCTTGTGCCGGTGCTCAGCGGGATGAACAGGATCGCGCCTCCGACCAGCAGCCCGGCCCAGATCAGGGTGAAGAGCTTGCCGGCCCGCAGAATGCGCGCGTCGTCGTCGATGCCACGGGCCGGGGCCCAGAAGTCGTAGGCGGAGGAAGACGCCAGCGAGTTGATGGAGGAGGAGAGCGACGACATCGCCGCCGCGAACACGCCCGCAATCAGCAACCCGGTGACCCCGGGGGGAAGCTCCTCGACGATGAAGCGGGCGAAGATCTCGTCCGAGGCAGCGAAGGCGCGGTTCTCGTAGAAGGCCCACAGGCCGAGCCCCACCAGCAGGAAGACGGCGAACTGGCCCACCACCGCGACGCCGCTGCCGATGAGGGCCCTGCGGCTGGCCGCCAAGTCCTTGCAGGTGAGCAGTCGCTGCACGATGAGCTGATCCGTGCCGTGGGAGGCCATCGCCAGGAAGCCGCCGCCCAGCAGCCCCGCCCACAGCGTGTAGGGCACCGAGAAGTCGAGGGACAGGTCCAGGATGCGGAGCTTGCCTGCCGCTCCCGCTTGCGAGAGGATCGCCCCCCATCCCCCATCCACCAGCCCCTGCAGCACGACGACGGCGATGGCCGCGCCCAACAGGTAGAGCGCCATCTGCACGGCATCCACCCAGACCACCGCCTTGATGCCGCCGAAGTAGGTGTAGACCACCGTGAGCGCCCCGATCACCAGGATGGAGAGCGGGTAGGGCCAGCCGGTGACCAGCGCGAGCGGGATGGCGGTGGCGAAGAGGCGCACGGAATCGGCGAGGAGCCGGGTCACCATGAAGATCGCCGAGGTGAGGCGCCTCACCCCGCTGCCGAAGCGGGCGCCCAGGAGCGCGTAGGCGGTTTTGAGCTCGCCGCGGTAGTAGGCGGGCAGCAAGAGGGACGCGACCACCAGCCGGCCGGCCAGGTATCCGAAGGTCAGTTGCAGGAAGCCCAGGGTGCCCAGGTACGCCACCCCGGGGATGGAGAGAAACGTCAGCGTGCTGGTCTCGGTGGCCACCACCGACAGCAGCACCGCCCCCCAGGGCAGCCTGCGGTTCCCCAGGAAGTAGTCCGCCCCGCCCCGCTGGCGGCGGCCCAGCCAGGCGCCCCAGGCGGTGGTGGCGGCCAGATAGGCCACCAGTACCGCCAGGTCGACGCCCCCGAAGCCGCTCACGGGAGGGCTGTTGACCGGGTGCCGTCCACGCGCGGGTGCTCGGTCCGGGATGGCCAAGCCGCGACGTGGACAGTGCTGGGGCCGACGAGGAGCCGGTCGCGGAGGATCACGAAGGAGGCCGTGGCTCGATGTCGAGGTCTATGACGGCCTGGGCGGCGAGGTCGTGGATCTCGCGGCGCAGCGGGACGTGCCGGCTGTTCTCGCGCGTGGGGTTGACCCGGTTCAGGAGCAGCACCACGGCCAGGTCCAGCTCGGGGTCGATCCACACGGAGGGGCCGGTGAAGCCGGTGTGGCCGAAGGCGCGCCCGGTGAAGAACCGTCCTGCCGAGGAGTTGCCGGAGGGGGTGTCCCAGCCGGTGGCCCGACTCGCGCCGGCGTCGTGGCGGCGGGTGAAGTCGTCCACCGTGGCAGGCTCGACGACGCGCACCGTCCCGGGGCGAGGGGCGCTGCAGGGTGTGGCCGGCGTTCCGTCGCAGGGGCCGGCGCGGCCTCCGTCGAGCATCATGGCCGCGTAGACCGCGATGTCGCGCGCGGAGGAGAAGAGGCCGGCGTGGCCGGCCACGCCCCCCACCGCGAATGCGTTCTCGTCATGGACCACCCCGCGCACATGGACGCCCCGGTAGTCGGCGTCGATCTCGGTGGGGGCCACGCGCCCGTGCAGCGCCGAGTCGGGGCTGAAGCCGGTGTCCTGCATGCCGAGCGGTCCCCACACGCGCTCGCTCAGGAAGCCGTCCAGCGGCTGGCCCGTGATCTCCTCGATCGCCCACGCCACCGTCATCATGCCGATGTCCGAATACACAGTGCTGTCGCCTGGCGCGTAGTCGAGGGGCAGCTCGGCGATGGCCTGCTGGTAGGCCTCCACGCCCTCCATCTCCAGGAAGAAGCGGCGGAATGGAGGCAGCCCGCCCCGGTGGAGCAGCAACTGGCGCACGGTGACCGCCTCCTTGCGCGGGTCGCCCGCCGACCACCACGGGAGGTAGCGCACCACGGGGGCGTCCAGATCGAGGCGGCCCTCGTCCACCAGGATCATGGCGGCCGTGGTGGTGCCCATCACCTTGGTGACCGAAGCCATGTCGTAGATGGAGGAGGGGGTGGCGGGAGCGGACGCGGGATCCCAGTCCAGGCGGCCGTAGCCGCGCAGGCGCACCAACTGGCCGTGGCGCACGACGGCAAGTGCGGCACCCGGGCTGGCCGAGTCGGCGATGGCGGCGAGGATACGGCGGTCGAGCGCCTCCAGCACGGCCGCCGACATCCCCGCGGCCGCGGGGTCGCCCTCGAGCGGGGAGATCTGTCCCTGTGCCTCCTGTGCCTGATCGCCGGCGCCCGCGGCCGTCACGAATTCCAGCGGTTGCACGACCCACGACGGCACGGCCATCACGGCGTCCCGGATCGCCGCCTGTTCCGGGAGCGCGTCCCTGCGGAGCCCGTCCCCCGCCGGGTGGTCGGGCGGAATGCTGATGGGGAGCGTGCCGGAGATGTCCGCGGCCCCCATGAGCGCGAAGGCCCCGGCGCGCTGGGAGACCTCGTGGCTGCCCCAGGCGATGAGGTAGCTGCCCAGGTCTTCGAAAGCGCTCAGCGAGTAGGGATTGCCGAAGGAGGAGACCACCACCGCGCCGCGCGCGGACAGCTCGCGCACCATCTCGCGCAGCGCATCCGGAACCGCCACCGAGCCCGCTCCCGCAAAGGGAGGCACGTACACGTTCAGGAGCACCACGTCCGCATCGCGCGCCGCCGCCTGAACCGCCTGGTACGCCGCCGCATCCGATCCCTCGTCGAGGCGCAGGCTCCGGAAGCCGTCCACGAAGCGCGCCGCCACCCGGTCGAACTCGCGCCCGGCGATGAGGTCCTGGTTGCGGGCGTAGGTGACGCTCACCACCCGGCCGCGGGCTTCGGGGGGGAGCGGCACCAGGCCGCCGCGGTCGCGCACCAGGGTGACGGAGCGCTCGGCGGCCAGGTCGGCGAAGGTGAGATGGCGGGCCGAACCCGCCACCTCGGGCACGGCCGCCAGGTCGACGGTTCGGCGCTCGTGGAGTCCCACCCGCGCCTTGGCGGCCAGCAGCAGCCGCACCGACCGGTCGATGCGTTCGCGGGCCACCCGGCCCGTGCGCACCGCGACCTCCACCGCGTCGATGGCCTCGCCCACATCCTCCGGCACAAGGAGCACGTCCGAGCCGGCTTCAAGGGCCAGCACCGCCGCCTCTCCCGCTCCGTATCCGCGCGAGATCGCGCCCATCCTCAGTGCATCCGTGAAGATCAGGCCATCGAACTCCATGTCCTCGCGGAGGAGGTCGGTGAGGAAGTAGGGCGACAGCGTCGCCGGCACGTCGCTGCCCAGGATGGCGGGCACCGCGACGTGGGCCGTCATCACTGCGTCCACGCCGGCCGACACGGCCCGCCGGAAGGGCACCAGCTCCATCGCCTCCAGGCGCTCCCTGTCCGCGGTCACGATCGGGAGCTCGATGTGCGAGTCGGTGCGGGTGTCGCCGTGACCCGGAAAGTGCTTCGCCGTGGTGAGCACGCCGCCCTCTCGCGCGCCCTCGATGTACGCCGTCCCCAGCCGCGCCACCGCCTCCGGGTCCTCGCCGAAGGCACGGGTGTTGATGATGGGGTTCTCGGGATTCGAGTTGACGTCGAGAACCGGGGCGAAGTTCAGGTGCACGCCGAGAGCGCGCGCCTCCACCGCCGTGATGCGCCCGTATTCGTGGGCGAAGGCCGGATCGCCGATGGCCCCGAAGGCCATCGTGGGCGGGAAGCTGGCGCCACCGCCCTGAGGGAGCAGGGTGGGAAGCGCGTAGGAGTGGTTGACGCGCATCCCCGGGCCGCCGTTCTCGAAGTCCGCGGTGACCAGCAGCGGAACGCGGGCGGCATTCTGGAGCCGGTTAAGGAGCGAGGCGTAGGAGTGGGGCAAGCCGATCGAGATGACGACCCCTCCGATCCCGTCCTCCGTCACCCATCGCTCCAGCGTGCGGAAGCTTGCGTCGCTCGACGAGGCGTACCCGCCGGGGATCCAGGGAACCACGAGCTGCGCAATGCGCTCGCGGAGGGAGAGCGAGGCGAGCGTCTCATCCACCCATGTACTCGCCCGGCCGTCGAGTTCATCGTAGTAGAGGGCCGCAGGCGATCCCTCCGCTCCGCCGGAGTCCTGAGGCGGGCCCTGGCAGGCTGCCGTGACAGCGAGCAGGAGGAGCAACGCGACGGGCCGCGGCCATCGGACGGCAATCTCGACCCGTCCTGGAGCCGGCCCTGCGGGATGAACCCGCCCTGGAGGTGGCCCTGCCGGCTGCACCCGCCTTGCGTTCTTCACGCCCCTCACCTCCCCCTGACAGGCAACTGGATCCCGTCTCCGATATCGAAGAGGGACGGGAGACCGGTGGGCGTGCGCCCGCGGATGGGGATCTCCCCGAAGAGTGCCCGGGCGGCGGCGATCTGGCTCACCTCCGATGCGCTCCAGGCCAGCATGTAGGCCTGGGCTTCGGGGACATCGGAGAGCAGGTAGGGGTTGCCGAAGGAGATGACGATGTGCGGCACGCGCCGCTCCGCCAGGGTCTCGACGAAGTCGGACAGGGCCTCGGGCAGGTTCGGTCTGCCGTCGGTGCGGGCCGCGGCTACGTACGCGGACACGATGACCAGGTCGGAGCGGGAGGCGCGCGCGAGCAGGCGCGTGTACTCGCTGTCGGCGACGCCCGAGTCCAGGTACGCCGTGCGCAGCCGCCGGTAGGTCTCGCGCACGCGATCGTTAAAGTAGCGTCCGGCGAGCAGGTTGTTGCGAGCGCGGTAGGTGACGGAAAGGACGTTCGCGGTGCGGGTTCCGCGCAGCGAGAGCAGGTTGCGGCTGTTGCGCAGGAGGGTAATGGATGCCTCGGCGATCTCCGTCGCCCTCTCCACATGCTCCGGGATCCCGACTTTGCGGTGGATCCCGAAGATGTCCGTGTAGCGCTCGCGATCGAGCCCCATGCGCTCCTTCAGCTCGAGGATGCGGCCCACCGAGCGGTCCAGGCGCGCTTCGCTGACGCGGCCGGAGCGGACCGCGGCGACCAGGCTCTCTCGCGCCTCGCGGGGGTCTTCGGGCATGAGGATGATGTCGGCGCCGGCCTCGAGCGCGCGCACGACCGCGTCGCGGGCCCCGAATCGGCGCGTGATCGCGGCCATGTTCATGGCGTCGGTCACGATCAGGCCCTCGAATCCCATCTCCCCGCGGAGCAGGTCGGAGAGGACTGCGGGTGACAGGGTGCTGGGCATCGAGACGGAGCCGGTGACGGAGGGGATGGAGACGTGCGCGCTCATGACGGCGCCCATGCCGGCATCGACCGCCGCGCGGAAGGGACGCAGCTCGACGCGGTCCAGACGTTCCCGGTCCACGCGGATCACCGGCAGATCCACGTGGGAGTCCACTCCGGTGTCGCCGTGGCCCGGGAAGTGCTTGCCGGTCGCGATCGCGCCGTGCTCCTGAAGCCCGCGCACGAACGCGGAACCGAGCCGGGCCACTTCCGCGGGGTCCTCGCCGAAGGAGCGGGTCGCGATGACCGGGTTGTCCGGATTGTTGTTGACGTCCAGCACCGGCGCGAAGGGGAGGTGGACGCCCACGGCGCGCGCTTCGACGGCGGTGACGCGGCCCATCTCCCAGGCCAGGCTGTCGTCGCCCGTGGCGCCCACCGCCATGAGCGACGGGAACAGGGTGGCGCCGCCCAGTTCGATGTTGTTGGGCAGGTAGACCGCCCCGCGCATGCGGTATCCGGCCCCGCTCTCCAGATCCGCCCCAACCAGCAGCGGGTACTTCGCCAGCGACTGCAGGTTGTTGATCTTGGCGGCCACCTCCGAGGGAGAGCCCACCGACACGATCACCCCCCCGACCCCGTCATCGCGCACCGCCTCGGCCATGCGCTCGAAGTCCTCGGAGCCCGCGGGCGCGAAGTCGCCGAGCATCCAGGGCATCAGCAACTGGCCCGCCTTCTCCTCGAGGGTCATCGACTCCAATACGGGGGATGCCCAGGCGCCGAGTGCTTCTGGGGAGACCGGAGAACCGGGGGTCGATGTTTCGCTGACGACTCGGGCCGGCCCGGCAGGCGTTGCAACCACGGTGGGGGCGGCAGAACCCGCGGAAGGGGGAGCCGGTCGGCCGGCCGAAGGAGGTGCCGTGTTGCCAGCCGCAGGGGTTGCTTCCGGTCCCGCGGCCTCCGTCGGCGCGGATGCCTCGGGCAAGCCGCGGCCCGACGGCGGGGTGCTGCAGGAGACAACGATCGGAACGAGCGCCAGGAGGGAGGCGAGACCCGCCGTGCGAAGAGGCGGCGCGCGGCGCGAACCGGACGTCGCCCGACTATTCAGCGCAAGCACCGGTTGACGACTTCTTCCCCCCGGACGAAGTTGACAGCCCGCCGACCACCCATGGGACTGCTGGAATCGAGGACTGGCGCAAGGTAATGGTTTCCGCAAGGATGCGACAATCGCGGGTCGGTGCCGGCCTGGTCGTCGCGGGCGCGGTGCTCCTCGGCGCCAATCTGATCGTGCGGGGCGGGCGCGAGCCGGGCGCGGACGCTCCCGGCCTTGCCGCGCAGGCAGCCGGTGAACCCGGTCCCGGCGTCGCCGAGCAGGTGGCCGGTGAAACCCGCCCCGGCATCGAAGTCCTGCTCGCGGACTCGATCCACCTGGTGGAGGGTCTCCGCGCCGGGCTCGTCACCAACCACACGGGCATCGACCGCCAGGGCGTCTCGACCATCGACCTCCTGCACGGGGACGCGCGCCTGGAGCTGGTCGCGCTCTATTCTCCGGAGCACGGCATCCGGGGCCAGGCCGAAGCCGGGGAACTGGTCGACAGCGGAATGGACCCGAGCACGGGGCTGCCGATCCACTCGCTCTACGGAGCGACCCGCAAGCCGACCCCGGAGATGCTGGACGGGGTCGAGGTGCTCCTCTTCGACATCCAGGATATCGGCGCACGCTACTACACTTACGTCTACACCATGGCGCTGGCGATGGAGGCGGCCGGAGAGGCCGGGATCCCCTTCGTGGTGCTGGACCGGCCCAACCCGATCGGGGGGGTCGAAGTTCAGGGGAACGTGCTCGATCCCGCGTTCGCCTCCTTCGTGGGGATGTACCCGATCCCCATGCGGCACGGGATGACCCCCGGGGAGCTGGCGCGGCTCTTCCAGGGCGAGTTCGGGGTGAGCGTGGAGCTGGGCGTGGCTCCGCTCTCGGGATGGAGCCGGAGCGACGGGTTCGGCGACACCGGGCTGCCGTGGGTGGCGCCCTCGCCGAACATGCCGTCGGTGGAGAGCGCCCGCCACTATCCGGGCACCTGCCTGTTTGAAGGGACCAACCTGTCCGTGGGCCGGGGCACGCCCATCGCCTTTCAGCAGATCGGAGCGCCGTGGCTGGACGGGGAGGCGCTGGCCGCGAGCCTGAACGGCTACGGCATCGCCGGGGTGCGCTTCGAGGCGGCTCGCTTCGTGCCGGAAAACCCCGGCGACGGCAAGCACGGCGGAGTGGAGGTGGGAGGCGTCCGGCTGGTCGCCACCGATCCGG
Organism: Gemmatimonadota bacterium; assembly: GCA_022823365.1. Lineage (GTDB taxonomy): Bacteria > Gemmatimonadota > Gemmatimonadetes > Longimicrobiales > Gaopeijiaceae > BD2-11. The sequence goes on along the minus strand of JAJDXG010000039.1, from coordinate 33,255 downwards.
GCTACGACCCCACCGAGGCTGCCGTGGCTGCACTCATCGAAGCTGCGGCGCTCTCCGGCGATCGGTGGGAATGGCGCGAAGCTGCCTTCGACCGGCTCGCGGGCACCGACCGCCTGCGGCTGGCGGTTGAGGCGGGCGCCTCCCTGCAGGAGGTGCGCGCCCCGTGGCAGCCGGACCTGGACGAGTTCCTGCAGGTTCGAGAAGGGTATCTGCTGTACTGACCGGCTGGCATCTCGCCATTCTCCGCTTAACGACTTCTCGTACGCCGCTGCCCGCGCCGCTCAGTGTCCAGGAGACCAGGGTCGTTTCTGGCCGTTCCACCGCGCATTGCTCGCCGATACGAATTGGTTCGCCATCGAGTGGTTCGCCGTCACGGCCGGGATTCAGGACATGGCCGCCTTCGATGCTTGCCTGGCGGATGAGTCACCGGTACCCTCCATCGAAAATGACTTTGCTGCTGCCATGGGACTCGGTGCACAGGGAACACCGACGATTCTGGTAAACGGCGTAATGGCTTATGGCGTCGTGGACTCGCTGGAACTCGAGACCGCGATCCGGAGGGTAGCCCCATGAGTTCTCAATTGCGTGGCATGCGTAGTACCCATCTGTTCCGCTTGGAGCGTCATGCCCTAACGCTGCTTGGCGTCGTCGCGTCCATTGCGTCCACCCCGCTGGTCGAACCCGTGACGGCTCAGCTGTGGGAGCCGGCGGATCTGCAGATGACGATCGGACGGTTGGACGGCAACGACGCCGAGGTGTTCGGTCTTCTCCGCACGATCGAGGTAGACGCCGCCGGCAACGTCTACGTTCTGGGGGAGCAGACCTCCGATATTCACGTATTCGATCGAGACGGCGGTCACATCACTTCATACCGGCGGCGAGGGCAGGGCCCTCGAGAGCTCCTGGGCATTCGTGGCTCTGATCTCGATTCGGAAGGGGTTCTTCACGTCGCGGATGTCGCCAACGGGCGGATCAGCACCTTCGAACTCGATGGTGACACTCTTGCCTTCAGGACGGTGACAACTTTGAGGTTCCCTCCAACGGACGTTTGTGTACTCGGAGGACGACGGTACGTTCTGCGCCAGCCCGGAGGGACAACTGATCCCACGATCAGCGAGATCGACAGTGACGGCCAGGTGATTCGGGGCTTTGCGAGCCCCGAGGAGCCGCGAGAGGCTGCCCAACGTCGTGAGCTGGGGCAGACACCGCATATGCTCAACTACGGTTACCTCGCGTGCGATGAAGCTACTCGAACGATCGTGAAGTTCAATTGGATGGTACCGGTGGTTCGAGCCTTCGACCCCGAGGGAGAGATACTCTGGGAAACGACGCTCGAAGGCTACGTTCCCTGGCAGCTCACGGCAAGCAGACCCGGCGTGTGCTGCCGGTATCGTCCGGACCCGGAAGAGGGCTTCTCGCACTCAGGCAAGTCGGTCGTTGTGGATCGTGGCGGTAACGTGGTGCTTGGGCTTCAAATCGAAGGCCCCCGCTCTGCGGAGAACCGGCGTCACGAACTCATCGTCCTGGATGTATCATCGGGGCGAGTGATTGATAGGCACCCCACAGTTGGAGTGGTCGGCTCCGTGAGAGATGGGCTCATTTTCACTTATGGCGAAGAACCGTTCCCTCAGGTGCGCGTCTTTGGTACGCGGTAGGGTATAGTCTGTACAAGTCAGTCCTCACCTGATATACGCGGCCTTGCCGAGATCAAGGTCTACGTGCGCTCTTCACCGCCTTTCTGGCTCAGGGTGGATCGGGTACGGCCCCGGCCCCATCCGACCCAAGCGCGCTGCGCGGTCGCGCCAAGGCGCGTTGCTTCACGGCGGGCCTATGGGAGGGTGACGACGGGAAGAACAGGCAACAGCTCCTCGGCTTCGAGTACGACTGCGTCGGCGCCACCGGCTAGCCGCAAGAGCTCGTCCTGATCCCGCGCCAGTATACACCGGCGGTCACCGGCAGCCGCCGGTATATCCGCTCACTCGCTCGCAGACGCGCGCACCGCGACCGGCGCCTGGACAGCACAGCAAAGATGCCGCCATTATTCAGCGCCTGCCGTTCGACGACCTACGGGTCAGCCCCGGCAACCCCCTATCGAGAACCGATTTCGAAGAGCCGAGCCGGTGCCGAAACTCACCACGGAGCTGTGCGCACTCCATGACACCGCGCGCGTGAGCGGGCTCGATCAGCGACGCTTCGGTCCAGACGCCTACTGGACCATCCTCGACCCCATCCTGAACGGCAGTGCGGCGCTGGCGTGCGAGACAGTGGGCGAGAGCGCCCAGGGACGACCGCTCCGCATGGTGTCGTTCGGTGAGGGTGAGGTGGGGGTGCTCGCCTGGTCCCAGATGCACGGGGACGAGAGCACCGCGACCATGGCGCTGGCGGACATCTTCTCGCTCATCGCCGGGCACCCGGAAAACGCTCTGGTTCGGACGCTGTCCCGCCGCCTGCGCCTCCATTTCCTTCCCATGCTCAACCCCGACGGCGCGGCCCGCTTTCAGCGCCACAACGCGGCCGGGATCGACGTGAACCGGGATGCCCGACGCCTCGCCACCCCCGAAGGACGCGCGCTCAAGTCGGTGCACGACCGGATACGGCCTGATTTCGGCTTCAACCTGCACGACCAGAGCCCGCGTTTTCGCGTCGGGGACTCCGACCGCATGGCGGCCTTCGCGCTCCTGGCGCCGGCCCACAGTGACGAAGGCGAGGTCAGCGAGCGGCGGCGCGCGGCGATGCGCGTGTGCGCGGTGGTGCGCAGGGCGATCGAGCCGCTGGTAGGCGGCCACGTCACCCGCTACGACGACGCCTTCAACCGGCGCGCCTTCGGCGACCTCATGGGAGCCTGGGGCGCGAGCACGATCCTCATCGAGTCCGGGGGATGGCCGGGCGATCCGCAGAAGCAACATCTTCGCATGGTGAACTTCGTCGGCATCCTTTCGGCGCTCGCCGCGATCGCCGACGGCAGCTATTTGGAGGCCGACCTCGCCCTCTACGGCGGCCTGCCTCCCAACGGGCGCATGGTGAGCGACCTCCTGCTCGCCGGGGGGACGCTCATCGCGCCGGGCCTTCCGCCGATGGTGGCCGACGTGCTCATCGAGTACGACGACCCCCTGACGCCCTCGGGCCCGACCATCGTGGAGGTGGGCGACCTGGGCGACCAGGAAGCCCATGAGACCGTCGCGGCCAACGGACTCTTCGTGGTGGCCGGCGAGGGGCATCGCGCCCCGGACGGGAGCGCGCGGATCGGGCCGGGCGTACCCGCCGATCTCGTGGTGGCCCGGGATCCCGCCGGAGAGGTGGCGGTGAGGAGGATCGGCCCGGACCGGTAGCGTTATCGTCGACGGCGCACTCTACAGGGTGTTGCATCCGCTCAGATGCAACACCCTGTTGCCAACCCTGTTTTGCAACAAGCCGTTGCGAACCCGAAAATGCAACACCGTGCAGAGGGGTCTAAGCTGCGATGACGAGCCCCCGCGCTCCTGCCCACTGTCGGCTGGCCGCGAAGTCAGCGACCTTCGTCCGCCCCCGTCGCCTCGACCACGGAGTGGTCCGAGACGTTGACCCTTCCCTCCACACCCCGCACGACCGCTCCAGCGCCGACCAGCGACCCGTCCAGGCGCGCTCCCCCCACGCGCGCCCCCGCGCCCACGATGGTGTCCGCCAGTCGGCTGTCGACCACTCGCGCCCCCCGCTCCAGCGTGACGTTGGGACCGAGAATGCTCCCCTCGGCGACCACATCCTCACCCACCAGCACCGGCTCGCTGAGCGAGCACTCGCTCAGCCGCGCGCTGGGCGACACCGACGCCGCCCCGCCCTCCAGCAGATGGCGGTTGGTGCCCAGCAAGCCCTCGGGACTGCCGCAGTCGTGCCAGGAGTCCACAGGGGCCGTACGGATGCGCGCGCCGCGGTCAACCATGTACTGGAAGGCGTCCGTCAGGTAGTACTCCCCCGACGCGCCCGTGGGTGAAGCCAGCACGTGGTCGATGCCCTCGAAGAGCAGGGCGGAGTCGCGGATGTAGTAGAGGCCGATGTTGGCGAGACGGGAGACGGGTTGCTCCGGCTTCTCCACGATGCGCGTCATGGCTCCGTCCGGGCCGGTCACGATGACGCCGTACTTCCAGTAGTCTTCGACTTCCTTCGTCCAAATGACCGCGCTCCATTCCGGAGAAAGCGCTCGCGCCGGCGACAGGTCGGCCTCGAACAGGGTATCCGCGAACAGGATCAGCAGCTCGCCGTCCGCAAACGGCTCCGCCAGCTTGACCGCCCCCGCGGTCCCGTCCTGAACAGCCTGGACGACGTAGTGGACCGGCAGGTCCGGATACGCCTCCGCCATGTAGCGCCGGATGACTTCGTCGAGATGGCCGACGATGAACACCATCTCCGTGACCCCGAAGCCCAACAGTTCGTCGAGCAGGTGGGCGAGCACCGGTCTCCCGGCCACGCGCACCAGCGGCTTGGGCAGGTGATGGGTGTGGGGGCGCAACCTCGTGCCCTTGCCCGCAAGCGGAATGACGGCTTTCATGCAGTGGCGCAGTGTGAAGTTTGCGGCATTTTGTGGATATTAGCCGGCAGAATGGAATTCGGACGCGTTCCAGCGTAAGATAAGGCGTTGCGAGTTGCCTCTGTTTCGCCAACCGGGCCTCCAAGGGGGGACAGGCTGAGCCAGGAACTCTCTTTTACCGGTCGTCTCAAGCGCGCGCTTGTGGCGACGACTTCCCGAACGTCGGCCGACGCCACCGATCCGCGTCTCGTGGGCCGGACCTATGCCATTCCCTTCGCTCAGGTATGGGAAGCCGTGCTCGACCTCGTTCGCGGTGAACTGCCGCGCTGGCATGCCCGCTGGTGGGACGAGGAGGAAGGCGTCATCCACGCCCTGACGCGGGGGCGCCTTTCCCGCCGCGCGAGCGACGTGGTGATCCGCATCGGACTCGACGTACAGGCGCAGACGCGGGTGGATGTCCGCTCGACTACGCGCTCGAAGGGGCTGGGGGACTTCGGCAGCAACACGAGGCTGATCGGCACCTTCATCGGCGCACTGGACCGGAAGCTCACCCGGCCCCAGGCGGCGCCGGCTCCGGTCGGCAAGGAAGTCGTGCCCGCGAACGTTGGCGGGGACAACGAGCCTCCGGCAGGGGACGGCGAACAGCCCGCCATCCACCGACGCCGGACGCGCCCGCCGAGGCGACGCGTCAGCCGGCGGGGACCCCGTTCGCGCCTCGCCCGGGCCCGCCGGGGAGTCCGCGGCCAGAGCCGCCGGTCCGGCAACTGGCGAAAGGACCGCTCGCGTCCCGAGGTGCCCGCAGTCGGAGGCACCGCTCTCGACCCGGACCCTCGAACTGCCGACGGGAACCGGGCAGCCCGCCGTCGCATCGGTTGCCGGCCGCCATCCCGCTCCCGAAGCCCCCGCAGCGGAAGACGAGGGCAGCGGCGCTAGCGGAGTCGGCGCGGGCCGGCCCCGGCGGCCTGTGGCTTCATCCGACGGCGACCTGCGCATCCACGTGGTCTTCGCCCTCCGAACGCGCGATGATGGCGGCGCCGCACGAATCGCTGTAGACGTTGACCGCCGTCCGCGCCATGTCCAGCGGGCGGTCGATCGCGAGCATCGCCCCGACGATCAGGGCGGCGTTGGCGTTGCCTCCAAGCCCGATGGCCTCCAGCACGATGAAGATGACGACGAGGCCGGCCGAGGGCACCGCAGCCGCTCCGATCGAAGCGAGCAGCGCAGTCATTACGACCGTGGCCTGCGTCATGAAGCTGAGATCGGCGCCCAGAGCCTGAGCGATGAAGAGCGCCCCGACGCATTCGAAGACCGCCGTTCCGTCCATGTTCACCGTGGCGCCCATGGGCAGCACGAAGGACGACACCTTGTTGGAGACGCCCACCTTCTCGCGCACGGTCTTGATCGTCACCGGAAGCGTCGCGCCGGACGAGCTGGTCGAGAAGGCGACCAGGAGCGGCTCGAGCATGTTGCGGAAGTGGATGATCGGCGATATGGGGCGCCCGGACGCCAGACGTCCTCCGAAGTACAGCAGGAGCGGCAGCGTGATGAAGAGGTGAATCGTCAACCCCGACGCCAGCGTCGCGATGTACTTGGCCAGGGTTCCGAACGCGTCGAATCCGGTCGTGCCCACCATCCTCGTGATGAGGGCCAGGACGCCGATCGGCAGCAGCTTGATGATGCCGGACGTGAGGGCCATCATCGCCTTGAAGAAGGCGTCGAAGATGTCGGTGATGATGACGCGGGGGCGTTCCGGCAGGGTCGTGATGGCTGCGCCGAAGACGATGCAGAAGAAGATGATCGCCAGCATGTCCCCGGTGCCGGCCGCGCCGACGAAGTTGATCGGCACGATGTCGAGGATCAGCTGGATGAACGAGTCCGGCGTGTCGACCAGCATCGGATCGGTGGAGGCTTCGACGATATTGGAATCCACACCCGGCCGGATGAGGTTGACCATCAGGAGCCCCACGGAAGCGGCGAGGAAGCTCGACACGACGTAGTATCCCAGCGTCTTGCCGAACAGGCGGCCCACGGCGCGGCCTCCGCCCACCGACGCCACTCCGGACACGATCGAGGTGAGCACCAGCGGCACGATGATCATCCTCAGCAGGCGCATGAACAGTTCGCCGATCCAGCCGATCGCCTCGGCCCCGGCTTCGCCGAAGGTGACCCCGGCGAGCGAACCCAGGATCATCGCGGCAAGAACTTGCCAGTGCAGCCGCCGGTAGAAGGGAAGGTCCGGATTGTATTCCATGGGTATCTGCTCTGAGGAGGGGATGGATGGGCGTCCCGAGCGAGGTTGGGGCTGGGTCAAGGGCAGCAACGTGGTGAGCGGGACGGGGTTTCGTCAAGCTCTGGGTCCGGCCCGATGAGCGCGCTCCGCACGCTCTCCGCGGCGCTCCTGGTGACCGTCGCATGCACCGCCGAGCCCGGGAACCCCGACAGCGCGCGCGTCGAGGACCCGGCCCTTGCGCCGCTGGATTCGTTTGCGGGCAGTCGGTACGAGCGTCATCTCGCCTTTTTTGCGTTAGAGGATGAGAGCCCGCTGGTGGTTGCCTGGTCGTTCTCGGCGAGCACCCGTGAGGAGGCCGTCGACCGGGACGCCCGCATCTGGCTGGCGCGCGGAGGCGTGTGGGACGCCTTCTTCCAGTCCTCGTGGGAGACTCCCCCGGTCCGGGCGCCATGGCGCATCATCCCCCACGAGGGCATCCGCATCGTCGTTGCCGAACGGGATGCGCTGACGGCCCTCCTGTATCGCAGCGCGGGCCGGGAACTGGAGATGTGGCTCGGCGAGGCGGTGGCGGGATGGAGCAGTCGTCCGGGAGAACTGGTCCAGGTGAGAGAGGCCTCGACCATTCTGTCCGAGAACGCCCTGGCGGGGACGCTGGTCGACATTTCCTTCGCGCGTCAGGCCTCGGACGCGATGCCCGAAAGCTGGGCGCTTCTCGTCTCCGACGACATCCACGTGTTTCTGCGCGGACCCTTCGATGCGGCCGCCGACTCCACGTTCCAGGGATGGGGTATGCTGCGCGCGCGCAATTTCGACTGGCCGGGCGTGACGGTGACGGGGACCCGCTCGCGGGCGTTCGAGCCGGCCCGGCGGGACGTTCCGGTTGCGTGGCGCTTCCAGTCGCCCGACGCCGACCTGACCGGTAGAATCGAGGCCATGAGCACGCACATGGAGGCCGGGGAGGGGCCTGGTCCTCAACTGCCCCTGATCGCCATCTCCGAAGTGGAGGGCTCGATCACGATCGAGACCGTCGCCTATCCCGTGCGCGGCATCCTCTACCATCGGGCACCCTGAGCCACATCGCCCCTTGCTCGAGAACCTGATCGCCCCGCTGCTCACCATCGCCTTCGGTGCGCTGGCGGGCGGGCTGACCAACTCGGTCGCGATCTGGATGCTCTTCCACCCGTACGAGCCGCTGCGCGTGCGCGGCAGGAAGATCGGCCTTCTGCAGGGCGCGATTCCCAAGAACCAGCCCCGCCTGGCCGCGGCCGTCGGGCGCACCGTGGGGAACCGCCTGCTCACCGAATCCGACCTGGAACGGACCTTCGCCGACGAAGAATTCAGGCGCGCCTTCGATCGGCGCCTGGGCGAGTTCGTGGACGTGCTGCTCCTGGAGGAGCGCGGGTCCATCCGGGAGATGCTGCCCGAGTCGATCTTGCCCGAGGTGGAGTCGGCGCTGCACCACTCGGCGGACAGGGTTCGCGAGCAGATCGCGGCCTGGCTCGACTCGGAGGAGTTCGAGCGAGCGGTCGCCGACCGTGCCGGGTCGGTGGTCGAAGCACTCTCCGACGTGCCCATCGGCGGCGCGCTCACGCCCGCGCGCAGCGCCGCTCTGGCCTCCGCCCTCGACGGGTGGATGGAGGGCACGCTGGGCAGCGACGGCTTCTACCGCGCGGTGGACGACTACCTGTCCTCGGCTGCCCGCTCGCTGCTCTCGCCCGAGAAGACCTTCGAGCAGACGATTCCGCCCGGAATGGTGGCGGCATTCGAGCGCGGGCTCTCCAACTACCTGCCGCTCGCGATCGCCCGGCTCGGCGCCCTGCTGGAGGACGACCGGGCGCGGGCCCGCTTCGAGCGGGGCATCCACGACCTGTTGCAGCGATTCCTGCGCGACCTGCGCTTCCACCAGCGGGTGGTGGCGCGCCTTGTGATCACCGAAGACACCGTGGACCGGGTGCTGGACACCATCCGGGAAGAGGGCGCGGAGCAGATCGCGCACCTGCTGAAGGATCCCGCCGTGCAGGCGGCCATGTCGCGCGGCATCAACGACGCGGTCGTAGACTTCCTGCGCCGCCCCGTCCACCTGGTGCTGGGCGAGGCCGACAGCGAGAGCGTGGTCGCGGCGCGCCGGACGCTGGCCAACTGGGTGGCTTCGACGGCCCGCGATCCGGCAACGCGCAGCTTCCTGGTGGGGAAGCTCGAGGCGGCCCTCCACGAGGCGGGTGCGCGCAGCTGGGGCGAGGTGCTGGAACGCGTCCCTCCCGCGTCGATCGCGGGCGGGCTGGTATCGCTCGCCCGCAGCGACGCCGCCGCTCAACTGATCGACGGCACCACCCGCCAGTTGGTGGACACCGTCCTCGACCGTCCCATCGGAGTTCCCGCGCGCTGGCTTCCGGATGGCGCCGCCGACCGCCTGAAGGAGGGATTGAGCGCACCCGTCTGGGAATGGCTGCAGGCCCAGGTGCCCGCCGTGGTTCGGCAGATCGACGTGGCGCGTCGCGTCGAGGAGAAGGTGCTGGCGTTTCCCGCCGCGCGCATGGAACAGATCGTGCGGCGGGTGACGGAGCGGGAGTTGAAGCTGATCGTGCGCCTGGGCTACGTGCTCGGCGGCATCATCGGCACCGTGCTGGTGCTCGTCACCCGGCTGGTGGGATAGAGGTCCGGCCTACCTGGACAGATCGAACGGCCCGCGGGACCTCTGACGGCGTCGGTGCGACCCCCGCTGCTGCTTCTTCTGCATCAGGCCGAGGAAGGTGAAGTGGCGCGTGGCCCGCTCCCGGGGCAGGTTCTTGCCCATTCGCTCTTCGACCTCTTCCACGGTGGGGCCTTTGCCGAAGGAGAGTCCCAGAAAGACCCCCAGCGCAAGCGCGAGGACGCCGCCCAGTATCTTCAGCAGCATTCAGCCCTCCTCCGGGGAGTCCTCAGCGCCTGAGCGACTCCGGCACCAGAAGGAGCATCAGGCCGGTGACCATCATGATCGCGACCGCGTTGGTTCCCACCGCGACCAGCGCCACGACGCCCCAGAAGACCACGTGGGTGAAGATGTAGCCGCCAGGCACCCAGCTCATGTTTCCCTCGCGCGACCGGTTGGGTGTTCGTGGAGACGGGAGGCGAATCCCCCGATGCCGGCACCAATATGGGTCCCGCGGGGAAGCCTGTCCATCAGGGCTGCGCGTCGGCGTGCCCGGACGACGCGGCGCGGGTCTCCTCGACAACCCACTCCAGGTAGCCGGGATTGCCGCCCGCAACGGGAAGAGCGAGGATCTCGGGGACTTCGTAGGGGTGAAGTTCGCGCGTCCGCCGCGTGAGCGCTTCGACCCGGTCGGCCGTCGTCTTGACGACCACGAGCGCCTCTTCCTCCTTCTCCACCGCGCCCTGCCAACGGTACACCGACGTCACTGCCGGCACCACGGTCCCGCACGCGGCCAGCCGTTCCTCCACCAGGGCGCGGGCCAGTTGCCGCCCGGCTTCGGCTCCCGGCGTTGAAATCAGCACCACCCGGTGCGCGTCGGACACCCGAAGCTCCCTCGGTTCCGGAAGGCCCGCTCAGCCGGTGAAGTAGTCGCGGTCGACGTTCGCCTCGTCGTACAGCGACTCGATGAGCGCGCCGTGACGCTCCTCCACGGTCCGTCGCCGCACCTTCTGTGTCGGGGTGAGCGTCCCGTCCTCGATCGTGAACGTCGCCGCCAGGAAAGCCGTCTTCTTGGGCATTTCGAAGCGGGCCAGCCCCGCCAGCGACTTCTTCACCCTGCTCCCCAGAAACTCCTGGCACCTGGCATCGCGGAGCAGTGCCCCGGGGTCCGACGCGTCGATCTCGCTTGCGGCCGCCCACTGGTTCAACTGCTCGAAGTCGGGCACCACCAGGAGCGACGGGAAGGGACGCCGGTCGCCCACCATGACCGCCTGCTCGATGTAGGGATCGAGCTTGACGTCATTCTCGATCGGCTGCGGCGCGATGTTCTTGCCGCCCGCGGTGACGATGATGTCCTTCTTGCGGTCAGTGATGCGCAGGAAGCCGTCCTCGTCGAGCTCGCCGATGTCGCCCGTCTTGAACCACCCTTCCTCGTCGATGGCTTCGGCGGTCTCTTCGGGCCGGTTGAAGTATCCCTTCATGACCTGAGGCCCGCGAATGCAGATCTCGCCGTCGGGGGCGATGCGGATCTCCGTGCCCGGAACCGCCTTGCCCACCGTGCCGATGCGGAAGTTCTCGAAGGTGTTGACGTTGGTGACCGGGCTGGTTTCCGTCAGCCCGTATCCCTCCAGGATCTGAAGCCCGGCGGCGAAGAAGAACTTGTTGATTCCGGGTGAAAGCGGTGCGCCGCCGCTGACGAAGAAACGCAGCCGTCCGCCCACGGCCGCGCGCAGCTTGCTGAACACCAGCTTGTCGGCCAGGGACTTGCGCGCCCGCGTCCACCACCCCGGATCGCGGCCTTCCAGCACCGCGTCGGCGTGCGCGAGGCCCACGGATGCCGCCCAGCCCACCAGCAGCCCCTTCACGCCCGTCGCTCCGGTCACCGCGTTGTACACCCGTTCGTACAGCCGGGGAACCGAGACGGCCACGGTCGGCCGGACGATCTTCAGGTCCTCGGCCACGGTGGTCATGTCACGCGCGTAGGCAATGGTGCACCCAACGTTGAAGAAGACGTAGTCCACCATGCGCTGGAAGACGTGCGACAGGGGCAGGAAGCTGAGCGTGTTGTCGGTGTCGGAAATGTCGAGCAGCGTGCGGGAGACGTGCACGTTGGACCCGACGTTGGCATGCGTGAGCAACACGCCCTTCGGATTCCCGGTCGTGCCCGAGGTATAGAGGATGGTGGCGACCGACTCGGGCCGGGCGGCGAGCGCCTCCTCGCGAAACGCCTCGTCGCTCAGGCCCATGGGATCGAGCTGCACGAAGTCGCGCCATGTCAGGACACCGTCGGCAATCTCGCCCGGAGCATCGAAGACGATGATGTGACGGAGTTCGGGGCACTGGTCCCGAATCTCCATGAGCTTCGCGAGCTGTTCCTCGTCCTCGGCGAAGACCGCCCGAGCACCGGAGTCCCGCAGGATGTAGGCGATCTGCGGCGCGGTCAGGCTGGGATAGATCGGGACGTCCCGGACGCCCGCGCACAGGCAGGCGTAGTCGGCGAACGCCCACTCGGGACGGTTGGCGGACAGGATGGCCGCCGCTTCTCCGCGTCCCACCCCGAGCGCCCGCAGCCCGCTGGCCGCCGCCCTGGTGGTGCGGAACACTTCATCGTACGAGATCCGCGACCACGTCAGGTCGGCGCTCGGCGCCCTGAGCGCAGTTGCGTCCCCGAATCGCTCGACGGCCTCGAGAAACAGGCGGGTGAGCGTGGGGGAGGTCACGGCGCGCCCGGCGCCGATGCCGGCGTTCGGGTCCGGATGCGCGTCGTCACCCGGATGTCGGTGCGAAGCGAATTGAGGGCGCTGCAATACTTGTCGCGCGACAGCTCGACCGCGCGCTCGACGCGCGCCTCGTCCCCCGGTCGGGGCCCGGAGAGCACGATGTCGAAGTCGATTCGCGTGTAACGGCGGGGATGGTCGTCCGCGCGCGCGCCCCGGACGACGAAATCCAGTTCCTCGAGCGGCACCCGCGACTTGCGCAGGATCTCCTCGATGTCGATCCCCATGCAGGCCGCAACACCCAGCAGGACCGTGTCCATGGGAGAAGGCCCGCGCACGCCGTTTCCGTCGATGATCACAGCGGGATCGCCCACCCCGGAACGGCCCGCGTAGGCACGCCCGGAGCCCAGCCAGGAGAGTCGGACTTCCCTATCCATCGCCATCGGCGGACCCCTGTTCCAGTTCACGCATCAGGGTCGCGAGCGTGCTGCGCGCGTGCGAAATGTGCTGCTCGAACTCGGATCCCTGGGGAGGGTTGGCCAGGAACGTGCTGAGGTGATCGACGGCGGCCCTCTTCTGTCCGGCCCGCCGCAGCAGAAACCCGAGCCCGTAGTGCGCCCCGGCCGTATCCGGGTGCTTGCGCAGCACGTGGCGATAGGTCTTGGCCGCTTCGTCCGACATCCCGATCCGGGTGTAGACCATGGCGATTTCCTGCAGGATGACCGGGTCTCCGGGAGATTCCTTCAGGGCCAGATTGAAGGAGTTCAGCGCGTCCTGGAACCTGCCCTCCTCGACGAGGGCGCGCGCATCCTCATGGTAGTCTGTCTTGTCGGGGCCGGAGCCCCCGAAAAGACCTTTTAACCAACCCATGTCGTACTTTGTCTACGGGAGAAGGAGGACAGGGACCAAGAGTGCCGATGGCTGCAAAAACTATCCGCAGCCGGGGCGGGAAGCAAACACGCTCTATCCCTTGCCGAAGCGCCCAACCAGCACGCCCGCTTCGTCCGCCAGCACCGTCAGGCCCTGGCCATGGAACACCTTTTCGCCCTCGGGAGACGCACCCATGAGGACGATGCGGCCGGGGCGCGCGAGGCATCGTAACCCGTCCTTGAGCAGATGTTCGGCCCACGACCCGGCGAGCGCGATCCCCGCCAGCGATCCGTCGCGCAGCGGCAGTCGCTCGGACGCCATGAGATGGCTCGCCCCGAGAGGAGGGCCGGAGTGGAACCGGGGGGCCAGCGCGACCACCTCCACGCCGGGAAGGAAGGCCGCCAGTTCGGCTGCGCAGCCCGCCAGGTCGCCGGCGACCGCAATCAGGGCGGGCCCGCGCGCCACGCCGATCAGCGCGGCAAGCCGCAGCGAATCGGGCTCCGAGGCGTCCCGCGAGGTCGGCGGAGGAGCGCCGCGCGCGCGCCGATGGGACCGGGAGCGCGGAGGGTGACGCAGATCCGCGACGCCGCGCACGACCGGGTAGAGCATGCGGCAGTTGGAGCAGCCCAGGAAGCCGTCGAGCACCCTCCCCTGCTCCACCTGGTCCGCACGCAGTACCAGGCCGAAGCCGGGACCGCAACGCGGGCAGATCAGGAGCTCGGTGAGCTGCGGATTCACGGCCGGGGACGGCGCACGACCGGGACCGCGCGCGTCATGTGCGCTCGATCTGCAGAAGCGGGATCTGAACGGTGGCGGGGCGGGTCACCAGAAACAGGATCGCCTCGGCGACCTGCCCTGCCTCGAGCATGCCGTCCCGGGGCGGAAGCCCGGGATGTCGATCCCGGTCGATGGGATCCCAGAGCGGGGTGTCGCACGCGCCCGGCTCGACCAGCGACGTGCGCACGCCCGTCCCGCGGGTTTCCTCGCGGAGCACCTCGTGCATTCCGCGCAACCCGAACTTGGAGGCGGAGTACGCGCCGTTGTCGGGAAACGCCGTGCGCCCCGCCACCGATCCCACCAGCACGATGTGTCCGCGGTTCCGGCGCAGCATGCCGGGAAGGAAGGCGCGCGCCAGCAGGAAGGCGCTCCGCAGGTTGACGGTCAGGCTGCGGTCCAGATCCTCCACGCCGGTCTCGTGCAGGGGGGCGAGGGAGAACACGCCCGCCGCGTGGACGAGGACATCGGGCGTACCGCCCAGGTGCGCCGCCACCTCCGCCGACAGATTCTCCACCTGGCCGTCGTCGGCGAGATCCGCGGGCAGGTCGTGCCCGCCGATCTCGTCCGCGATGCGGGCGAGCAGGTCGCGCCGGCGCGCCACCAGGAACACTTCCGCCCCGGCGGACGCCAGGGCTCGCGCGCACGCTGCGCCGATCCCGCTGGTCGCGCCCGTCACCAGTGCGGAGCGGCCCGCAAGGTCGTCCACGGGCTTACTCCAGGTTCCCCGCCTTCAGCGCCAGCGCGAGGAATTCCTCGCGGGTCCGCGAGTCCTCGAGAAACGACCCGCGCATCGCCGACGTGAGGGTCGAGGAGTTCTGCTGCTCGACGCCACGCATCATCATGCACAGGTGGTGCGCCTCCACGATCACGCCCACGCCCTGTGGATGCACGACATCCCACAGCCCCTGGGCGATCTGCTCGGTCAGCCGCTCCTGAACCTGGAGCCGGCGCGCGAAGACGTTGACGATGCGCGCGGTCTTGGACAGCCCGACGATCCGCCCGTTCGGGATGTACGCCACGTGGACCTTGCCGAAGAACGGCAACAGGTGGTGCTCGCACAGGGAATACATCTCGATGTTGCGCACCAGCACCATGTTCTGGTGGCTCTCCTGGAAGAGCGCGCCGGCCATCACGTCCTCGGGCGCCTGCGCGTACCCGCTGGTGAACAGCTCCATCGCGCGCGCCACCCGTTCCGGGGTGCGCACCAGACCCTGCCGGTCGGGATCCTCTCCGATGCGGCGGATGATCTCGGTCACGAGTTCCTCGAACGAGGCCCCGGCCAGCGAATCCGGGGGGGAACCGGCTGCCTTCGCTCGACCCGGGGCGGGGCCGTTCCCTCGCAGGAGTCCCAGGCCGCGGCTACTCACCCGCGTACTCCGCCCGGTTCCTCGGCGTTTCCCACAGGACCAGCTTCACCAGTTCCACCTCCGAAGGCATGCGTTCGCGCAGCCGGTGCCAAATCGCCACCACCACGTTCTCCGTGGTGGGAATGATCCCGTCAAGCCAACCGACATCCATGTTCAGGTTGGCGTGGTCCACCTCGTCGATCACGCCTTCCTGCACGAGATCACGCAACTGCTTCAGGTCCATGACGTAACCCGTGTCCGGGTCGACCGGTCCCTCGACGGTCACGTCCAACTCGTAGTTGTGGCCGTGCCAGTTGGGATTGGCGCAGCTGCGGAATACCTCGTGGTTGCGCTCATCGGACCAGTCGGCACGGTGCAGCCGGTGGGCGGCGCAGAAGTGCATTCTCCGCGTGATCCTTACCCGCGGCATCTCCCCCTTCCTGCTGCGGACACGACTGCGACCATCAGAAAAACAGGAGACCGGCACCCCGTCGGGCGCCAGCCTCCCGGCATCTCGGAGGAGATATTTGAAGCCCGGGTACGAATCCTTGGCGACCTCCCCGCGAGTTCCGCAGTCCCCTTGCCCGGGGCGTTGCGTCCGGCGCGAGAGCCAGTCCCGGCCTCATTGTGTTGGCTCAATTATCGATGGGCCTCCGAAATGCAGGGCAAAAGTAGCGATGCCGCTCATGTTTGTCCAACAGCCGGCACATGGCCTCATCGGTTCCGCAGTCGCAGGCGGGTTCGACGGCCGGCGATCAGCCTCCGTCGCTCGATTCGCCGCTCTCGAGCAGCCCGCGCAGGACACACAGTTCGGCGTTGGCCAAACACGCTCCGGCGGCGCCCCGCACCCCGTTGTGCACCACGGTGACGAGCGCGAGATCGTGTGGAGGGGCGGAGCGTATGCGGCCGACGCTGACCGCCATGCCGCGCGAGGCGCCGATGTCGAGGCGAGGCTGCGGCCGGTCGGGCTCCCGGCGCACCGCGAGGGGCCGCTCCGGGAGCGTCGGCAGTCCGGGCAGCGATGCGCATGGCCGATAGTCGAGCAGGCAGCGCTCGACCTCCTCCGGCTCAGCCGGCGTGCGCAGCTTCAGGAAGACATGCGCCATGTGCCCGTCGAGCACGGGCACCCGGTTCGTACTGGCGGCGACTCGAATGCGGGTACCGAGGATCTTGTTGAGTTCCGGGCCGATCTTTTCCTCTTCGCCGGAGATCCAGGGAACGACGTTTCCTGCCATCCGGACCGCGCCCGTGCCGTTGAGCCCGGCGCCGGACAGCGCCTGCAAGGTTACCAGCGTGGCCTCCTCGATCCCGAAACTCCTTTCGATCGGGGCCAGCGCCAGCGCAACTCCGACAACGACGCAGTTCGGGTTGGTCACCAGCGCGCCTCCCCGGGCGAACCAGCGCTGCGACCGGACCCGCTCCAGATCTCCGGCGTTGATATCGGGCACGATCAGGGGCACATCCGCCCGCTGACGGTGGGCGGAGGCGTTGCTGCAGACGACGTGGCCGGCGCGGGCGAGGTCGAGTTCCAGGTCGGTGGCGACGGCGCGCGGAAGCGCGGAGAGCACCAACCGGCTGCGAAGCCGATCGCGCACGGCACGCACCGGCAGGCCGGCCGCCGTGTCCGGGATGTCCCCGGTCAGGCTCCACTGCACCACGTCCGCATAGCGGCGGCCGGCGCTCCGTGACGACGCAACGACTTCGGCCAGCCGCAGCGAGGGGTGCCCGGCGAGCATGCGCACCAGACGTTGGCCGACGATTCCCGTGGCTCCGAGCACGGCCACCGGCATGCGTGGATGCCGGGCGCTTCCGGAACGCGGGCTCTGACTGCTCACCGAAGGCAATCTCCTGGTGAGGACGGGCTCGACAGGATGAGCGAGCCGGATTCGGTTGCGCGGAGGGTACAGGCATTCGGTAGCCGAGTCAACGGCGGCGATGTTCCACCAGCCGGCCCGGGCAACCCGCGGACGACCCCGCGCCGTCATTGTCCGGGAGACGCCGATTCGACGGGAAGATCCACGGGTGTCTGATAGAGGGAGCGAAGGGTGCTTCGATCACGCGCGGTGGGCGCCGGCGGCAGATCCGGGCCCGCCCACATGATGTCGGACGGGTCCGGCGAATGGCTCAGGATGCCCAGAACGTGTCCCATCTCGTGGATGACCAGCCGGTCGACCAGTTCCCGGTCGTCGGTACGGCGGATGACCACGCGGTAGATGACCTGCGAGGGTTCGCCGTCGCGGCGGGGCCACGTGCGCAGCGCATCGCGGGGGTCGTTAAGGCATCCCAGCGTCGAGGCGGCGCCCGTCACAGGCCCCAGGCACGTCATGGGTGTCGAGAGAACGCCCGTCGCATCGTGCCAGCGCAGCACCGCGCGCGCCTCGCCCAGGTCGGTGGTCTCCCGCAATCGCACTTCCCCGAACACCGCGGCGGAGCGCCATGCCCGCACCGCTTGCTCGAGAGCCCGCCGCAGGTCGTCAGCGCCCGGCTGCTCGTCCACCACGAACACCGGCACCACGGCGCCCCGGTCCCAGTGGAAGGTTCGCTGGCGCGCGCGGCCGTCAGTGCCGTAGACGGCCAGTCGGAAGTCGTAGGGGCCCGGAAGCGCCGGGACGGTCGCGCTGTCGCAGGCGGTGACGAGCGCCGTGCCCAACACGGCCGCCCGCCACGTCGATCCCGTTGCCCACCACAAGTTCACGGCGTCCCCCACACCGGCACGGCGAGGTAGGCGAGTAATCGAGTGACAGTGCCCGCTGCCGCGCCCGCTTCGTCCAGCGGGGCAGGATCGAACTCGTGCCACTGTGCCTCGGCCACCCCGACCGCGGCGAAGGGACCGGGGAGGCGGTACCCGAACCCGCCGGACAGCAGCACGCCGGTCCGTCCGCTCCCTTGCAGCAGATTCACGTCGCTGCTCAGGTACAGCACTTTTCCCGCTCCCGCGCGCACGTCCGCCCCCGGCAGCGGCGACAGCGGAAACCGAACCCCGCCCAGAATGTGGACGGCGGTCATCCGTCCCGCCGGCCAGGAGTTGCCCCCGCCCGCTCCGGCCACATCGGCGATGCTCACGCCCGAACGAAACTCCAGCACGAGCGCAGGTCCGGGCCGGGCCCCGAGGGTCAGCTCGGCGACCGGCGCGGGCCGCGGGCCCACCTCCAGGTCGCACGCCACCGCCTCGAGCTCAGCCGGAACCACGGCAATTCCCCGGGCGAAGGGGGTCGAGTACACCCCGCCCCCGCGCACCTCCACCGTGAGCGGCATCTGCGCTGCGGCCGCCGCCGCCGACGGCGCCATCAGCATCAGCTGCAGAAGCCCGGCATGCACCAGCCCGCGAGCCGGCCCTCGCACGACCGCCAGATCTCGCCGGGGCGCCCCGGTCACGTGCGCCAGGAACGCAGGAGTGCAAGGTTGCGCCGGTCGTTCGACACCACGTCGTCGCCCTTGGGCGTCTCCAGCAGCTTGGGAATGTCCTGGAAGCGAGCGTCGCGCATGATGCGGCGAAAGGGAGCCTCGCCCAGCGTACCCTCGCCGATCATCTCGTGCTGGTCACGGCGGGAAGCGAAGGGATGCTTCGAGTCGTTCAGATGAAATAGTTCGAGCGAGCCCGGGCCGAGCGCGCCGTCGAATGCCCGCCAGACATCCTCGTAGCCACCAACCAGATCGTACCCGGCGGAAAACGCGTGGCAGGTGTCGAAGCATACGCCCACGCGCTGGTCCAGCGGCGCGCCCACGCCCTCCCGGATCGCGGCCAGGTGCTCGAACCGGCCTCCGACCGTGGTGCCGGCCCCCGCGGTCAGTTCAAGCAGTACGCGGGGTCCATCCGGACACCCGTCGAGCACCTCCGCCAGAGCCGCCGCGTTGCGGGCGATTCCGCTCGCGATGTCGCCGTCGGTGGCGTTCCCCGGATGCGTGACGAGAAAGTCCAGCCCCAGATCGCGGCCGCGCGCCAGCTCTGCCCGGAAGCTGTCCAGGGACCGGCGCCAGAGCCCCGGATCCGGGGACGCCAGGTTGATGAGGTAGGAGTCGTGTGCGACGGCACACCGGATACCGGCGGCCGCACGGGCCTGCCTGAAGGCGCGGACCCGCCTGTCGTCGAGGGTGGGCTCGGCCCAGCGGTTCGGCTGCTTGGTGAAGAGCTGAAGGTTGAGGGCGGTGATGTCCCGCGCACGGCCGGGCGCGCGCTCGACGCCGCCCGCTACCGAAACGTGGGCGCCGAGCTCGTCGGCGATGACGGCGGGAGCGGACACCGCCGCGGGCCGCCCGGACCGGGCGCTACCAGCTGGACTTGCGGACCCCGGGGATCTTCCCCTCCAGGGACCACTCGCGAAATGCGATGCGGGAGAGCCCGAACTTCTTGATGTGGCCGCGCGGCCGTCCCGAGGTGCCGCAGCGGTTCCGGTAGCGCGTCGCGCTGGAATCGCGCGGCAGCTTCCGCAGCGCCCACTGGGCTTCCCGCTTCTCCTCCGTGGACCTGTCGGGGTCGGCGATGATCTGCCGAAGCTCGCGACGGCGCTCCGCATAGCGCTCGATCAGCTTCGCGCGCTTCAGGTTCTGTTCGATCTTTCCTCGTTTTGCCACCTTGCGCCTTCCTTGAGTCGCCTCTCTCAGGCCGAGAGTCGAAAAGCCATACGCCCTTCGGGTTGTTCTCCAGTGCTAATGGGCGGACGAGCCCCGGGGACCCGCGAGCATGGGTCCAAGCGGGCGTCCCCCGATCAGATGCATGTGGAGGTGGTAGACCTCCTGGCACCCGTCCTCGCCGCAGTTGACGATCAACCGGTATCCGGTTTCCGAAATGCCCTGCTCCCGTGCGATCCGCGCCGCGACCGCGAACATGCGGCCCAGCACCGGCTCGTCGTCGTCCGTTACGTCGCGCGCGCTTACGATGGTGTGGTTGGGCACCACCAGCACATGCGTGGGGGCGGCCGGCTCAATGTCGCGAAATGCCGTCACCAGGTCGTCCTGATAGACGATGTCGGCCGGGATCTCCCGTCGGACGATGCGGGAGAAGATCGTGTCTGCCGCCATCCCCGGACCGGCTACTTCCCGTCCGACCCGTCCGCGTCGGACTTCTTGCGCATCTGTCGCGCATAGCGCTGCTGGAAGCGCTCGACGCGGCCCGCGGTATCCACCATGCGCTGCGTGCCCGTGTAGAACGGGTGCGAGGAACTCGAGATCTCCAGGCTGACCAGGGGATACTCGTTGCCGTCTTCCCACTTGATGGTCTTGTCGCTCTTGACGGTCGATCGGGTCAGGAACGCGTAGCCGTTGGACGCGTCCTGAAACACCACCGGGTGATACGCCGGGTGAATTCCTTCTTTCATTCCCTGGGCTCCGAAGACTCTGGTCCGGGTGCGGCCGCCGCCATTCGCGGGCGAAGGGCCGACAGCCGACAAGTGTACCGAAACATGGGACTGCGGGTCAACGCCCCGGATCCTGTTCCGGGGGGGTCAGCCTGAAGCTGCCCAGGACTTGATCGTCGGGTGGAAGTTCGTCGGAACCGGCGGGATAGCCGTTCAACTCCAGGATGTACGCCATCACATCCACGTAGGTCTGGCGCGGCAGCCCTCCCGGGTTGTCGTCGGGCATCGTGCGGCGCAGCTCCCGGTACAGGTCGCGGGCGGTGCGGCGCGCCCACACGTCCGTGAACACCGGGCCCTTGAACTCGCTCGTGTAGTGGCAGTCCGAACAGACCTGACGAAACGCGCGCTGCCCGCGGCGGGCCTGTTCCTCCGTATAGAAGGCGACAAGAGCCGGAGATGCGTGGCCGGGCGGGGCCGCGTCCGGAGCCGGCGTTTCCACAGCCGCGGACTCGGGGGAAGGAGACGCCGGCGGAGCCTCCGGAGATCCCGCACACCCCGGAATCAGCAGAACCAGAATGACGAACGACATGCGTGATGACATCGGCGGCACTACTCCTCCGTAACCTCGAAGACGAACATCATTCCCGCGTGCAGGTGCTCCGCGATGTGGCAATGCACCATCCATGACCCCGGATTCGACATCTCCACCAGGAGATCCATGGTCGAACCCACCGGCAGGATGGTGGTGTCCTTCCACACCAGGTTGGTGTTGGGGATGCCGTCGCGCTCGGTCACCAGGAAGCGCTGGCCGTGAATGTGGATGGGATGGTTCATCGGGTGAAACGACTCGGGGTCGTTGAACACCCGGATCTTTATCACGTCGCCCACGCGGAAGCGCCACTGGATGTCCCCGTTCTCGCGCCCGCTGGCCGGCTCCTTGAGGATCCAGGTCACCTGGGTGCCCGTGGAGAGCCAGTTCATCATCGGCATGCCGTCGTTCCACTCGACCGGCGGCACATAGAAGGTGTCGGCCTCCATCGACGCCACGATGGGCAGGGGAAGGTCGCGCACCCGGACCGTGGTCACCAGCTCGTAGTCCACCGGCTTGCCCAGCAGGCCGCGGAAGGGCTCGATGTCCTCGGCCACGTCGCGGTTCTCGCGCAGTTCATCGAACGCCTGCGTGACGGCATCGTCGACGGCGGGGCCATTCACGCTCACCAACGCCAGCGTGTCCTCGTGCGGATAGAAGGTGCCGCGGAAGTGGTTCACGGCCTGGATCGTGTTGGTGATGCCGACTTGCCCGGCCTCCGGGAAGCGCACGTCCACCACGTAGCGCTCGGCGGGCGCGATGACCACGCTCTCCACCCAGGTCTCGCGTTCGAACTTGCCGATGTCGGAAGCGATCAGCTTCACGCGCGCATTGCCGAAGCGGACGTTGAAGGTGCGCGTGTTGGCGACGTTGGTCAGGTAGAAGCGCACCACCTCGCCGGTGCGCGCCGCGATGCGGTGGTCGTCGACTCCGTTGGTCAGCATCACCGTGCCGAAGCGTCCCATGAGGGCGTGCGTCGGCGCCTCCTCGCCCCAGGGGATGAGGCCCTGCTCGTCGATGAGGATGTCGTCGAGCACGAGCAGTTCCTCACGGTGGGAAGGACCGTAGTAGTCCGGGTCCGGCGGCGTGACCAACAGGTTCCCGTAGAGACCCAGGTCCTGCTGGATGTCCTCGCGCATGTGCGGGTGGTACCAGAACATGCCGGCGTCGGGCACGTCGATCTCGTAGGTGAAGGTCTCGCCGTCGCCGATGGGGTCCTGGGTCAGCCCGGCGACGCCGTCGAAGCGGTTCTCGAGCCGTATCCCGTGCCAGTGGACGGTCGTGGGCAGCTGAATGCGGTTGGTCACCCGCACCATGATGCGCGAGCCCCGATCCGCCTGGATGAGGGGGCCCGGATACTGGCCGTCATATCCGAGCATGGCGTAGTCGCGCCCGCCGATCGTGCGCCGGACCACGGAGATGTCCATGTCGAGGGTGTCGCCATCCGAGACAACCACCCGCCGGCTGGGTTCGGCGGCTGGAAACATCGCCGGATCCATGCCGTCGCCGATCAGGAAGGGACGCACGGGCGGGAGGGCGTTCTCGAGGCCCGGCACCATGGGCATGGTCATGTCCATCGGCGGCATGCGCCAGCCGCCGCCCTCGCCGTGCTCGCCGTGGCCCATCATTTGATGCTCCTGGGCCGCGAGCGCGCCCGGCAGGGCGGCCAGGAGAAGGACTCGCATTCCGTGGAGGAGGCGCACCGGCGTCGGCTGCCTCAATCGTAGCCGTAGACGGCGCAGTTCTCCTGTTCGAAGGCGCCGTGCCCCGCCATGGTGTGCATCTGCCCGCTGCGGGACATGCCGCGCATCACCACGGGGCCCGTCCACATGGCGGCCCCGGCATCGTCGGCGGGCTCGAGCGTGACCACGAGCAGGAACTTGTTCCACTGCGCCCGGCCGCGCAGCGGACCGCCTTCGGCCAGCGAGCCGATGCGCTCGACCTTGTCCAGGTCCGGCGTCGTGAGCCATCCCACATAGACGCCTTCGCGGGGCGCCATCAGGCGCTCCACCGAGAGCCACACGTCGAGGACGTAGCTGCCGTCGTCTGCCAGGGTGATCCCGAACGGGGAGTCGGGGAAGGTCACCTCGCCCAGTCCCGCCGCGAGGCCTGTGCCCGGGAGCCTGCGCGTGCTCACCACCGGGAAGGCGTAGTACGCCGGCGCGTCGACCGGGGCCGCGGATTCGGGCAGCGGAGCCCAACTCGCCTCCCATGGGACAATGCCCTCCGGGATGGAGCACGTGGTCGGAGGAATCCCCGGCACCGGATCTCCACCTGCCGGAGCCAGCCCGGCGAAAAGCGCGAGCGCCAGCAGCATCTTGCCCATGATCAGGTCACCATCATCGGGTCAGCGTTCCTGGCTCACCGGGCGCGGGCGAGTCTCGTCCCACTTCTGGACGCTCGAGATGTCGGGCATCCCCCAGTCCTCTCCGTTCCAGCCCTGGAATCCCTCCATGCGGAAGGTCCAGAACCCGGTGGTCATGTCGCTCACCACGATGAGGCCGTCCTCGTTGCGCACGTCGACGCCGAACGCGCCGTTGAACACCGGATTGCGGAAATCACGAGCGTTGGGAGGGCCGCTGTAGGTGTCGTAGTAGCCCACGGTGACCGGGTTGGCGGGGTCCATGAGGCTGAAGATCTGGAGGCCGTCGAGGTACCCGGAGACGAACACATAGGGCCAGCGCACCTCGTGGTTGTGCACCAGGTTCTGCCAGTCCGCGGTCCAGGCCGAGATGGGCCGGTTGATGTTCGTCTGCGTGCCCTCGAGGGCGGGCTGGAGGTCGAAGATGCGCAGCGGCGCGTACTGATACTCGGTCTCGGCGATCACGTAGCGCCCGTCCGGGCTGGGCGTGAAGGTGTGGCCCGAGCGGACGCCGCTGATGCCGGTCATGGTGACCACCAGTTCCGGGTTGTCCAGGTCGCTGATGTTGTAGACGTAGTAGCCCCCGGTTCCTCCCCCGTAGAAGCGGTCCTGCCCGGTGTCCGGATGATACGCGGCGTAGAAGTCGTGGTATCCGCGCCCGCTACCCTGCCCGAGGGGCGATTCCGGGACCGGGATGCGCCCCGCGAGAGCGTCGGAGGGATCGCCGTCGACGGCCTTGGCCATGTCGTACACGTGGGCGAAGGGTCCCCTGATCGTGGTGATCAGCAGCACGCGTCCGTCGGAATGCTTGTAGATGAAGATGTTGTGGAAGCCCCCCGGCATTTCCGGCTCGCGGATGCGCGCGACCTCGCGCACGGTGGTGGGATCGGGAAGCCCGGTGACGTCCAGGATGACCGCGCCCAGATCGGGATTGGGGCCGCCCTGGCCGAACTGCAGCGACTGCACCACGTAGTAGCGGCCGTCGAGCTTAAAGTACTTGACGTCCATGCCGCCGGTGCGCTGGTGCAGGTCCTGGTTCTCGATGCGCCAGCGGTAGATCACCTCCGGCTTCTCGGGATCCTCGAGGTTGATGATGTCGGTGCCCTTGGGCCCCACCTCGCCGTACACCATGCGCGCGACGTACGCGTAGGGACGGTGCATTTCCTGCTCGAGTTCGATGTCGGCGATGCTGAGCTGCGGGCCGAGCGGGACGTGGCCGAGCACGTCCATGTTGTCGCTGCCCGGCTTCATCGGCGTCCACTGGCCGGCCGCGGGCGCGACCGCCAGAGCGAGCGCCAGAACGGCGGCGCCGGTCTTCACGATGGTCGAATGGACGACGCTGGTTCGCATGGCGAACTCCTTCGGCAAGATGGCAACAGGTTTTCCGGACCCGCACGGGTCCGACCGGTCATAGTAACGTGATTCGGACCTCGCGCGCACGAGGCCGTGATGGAAGCGGCTCCCCCGGAGCGGGAAGGCGTTGGCCGGGAACCCGGGCTTGCACGGCATTCACGCGGGCAGGAGTCCTGGCCGGCCCGCTTCGACGACGAACGAGGCGCGCGTCTCGACCGGGGCCCCCGGGCGCGTGACGTATGGCACGACGCGGTAGTCGGCGGCCAGCCGCTCGGGGGTGGCCGAGCAGCGCACGTAGCCCCGCTGCGCGTTGAAGAAATGGATGTGCGGGTTGCGGGCCAGCGAGTCGGCGGTACCTGGGCGCGTGTCCTGCCCGTCTCCGCCGGAGCTGATGGAGGTGCCCACCAGCTCGGCGCCCACGACGCTGGACGACGGGTCGCGGGGATCCGCCTTCAGATCCGCCGCCCAGTTGCTGTGGATGTCGCCGGTGAGCACCACCGGGTTCGGCGGCCGGGCCCGGTCGAGGAAGGAGAGCAGCCGGCCCTGCGCCTCCGGGTAGCCGTCCCAGCGGTCCATCGAGACGGTGGGCTCGCCGTCCCGGGAGCCCTCCAGCCGGGCGATCATGACCTGGTTCGCCAGCACGTTCCAGCGCGCCGCGGAGGCCGCCAGGCCCCCGAACAGCCACTCCTCCTGCTCGGCCCCAAGCATGGTACGGCCGGGCTCGAGGGCCTCCGGGCACAGCGGCCCGTTGGTGTCGCCGCATGCCTGGTCGGAGCGGTACTGGCGGCTGTCCAGCACATGGAGGTCGGCCAGGCCGCCGAAGTGCAGCCGCCGGTAGACCTGGATGTCGGGCCCGCTGGGCATGGACGAGCGCCGCACGGGCATGAACTCGTAGAAGGCCTGGAAGGCGGCGGTGCGGCGGAGCAGAAGCTGCGCGGGAGACTGGTCGTCTTCGGCCACGGCGGACGCCCAGTTGTTGTCCACCTCGTGGTCGTCGAAGGTGATCACCCACGGGAACGCCGCGTGGGCGGCCTGCAGGTCGGGGTCGGACCGGTAGAGGAGATAGCGAGCGCGGTAGTCGTCGAGGGTGAATACTTCGCCCGCCTCGTGCGCCCGCACCAGGTTGTCGCCGTATCCCACCTCGTAGATGTAGTCGCCGAGGTGGAAGACCAGGTCCAGTTCCTCCTCCGCCATGTGTCGGAAGGCGGTGTAGTAGCCGTGCTCGTAGTTCTGGCAGGATGCGAAGGCGAAGCGCAGCCGGTCGGCGGGCGTGCCGGCCGCGGGCAGGGTGCGGGTGCGTCCGACCGGGCTCTGGTCGCCCCCCGTCATGAAGCGATACCAGTACGGCCGATCGGGCTCGAGTCCTTCCACCTCCACGTGGACCGAGTGGCCCAGTTCGGGTACGGCCAGCTGGGTGCCCTGGCGAACGACGCGCGAGAAGCTCTCGTCGGCCGCCACCTCCCAGCGCACCGCGACCGGCTCCGTCGCCAGACCCGCTTCGCGCATCCCCTGCGCCGACAGCCGCGTCCACAGCACCATCCCCCCGGCGTCGGGGTCGCCGGACGCGACCCCCGACGGGAAGGGCGAGACAGCCAGTTGCGCGGTCCGGTCGGACCGGCAGGCGCCCAGCGAGCCGAGCGCGACGATGCCGGCCACATCGCGGCCGATCCTCACGAAGTCGCGCCGCGACATGCGGGCGGCGGCCAGGTCGTACCAGTGCGCTTCCCTCGTCTTCACGGACGTCTCCCGCGGAATGGGTCGATCCTCGTTCGCGTGCGCGACGGGCACCCATATTATGGAACAACCGTCCGGGAACCCAAACCGGAACTTCGAGACTGCACCCTGCAGGCATGGGAGACGATGCGCGACCTGGCAGCCCGTGGACAAACTCCCCCCGGCATGCGGGCGGCGGTGACCGTGGTGGCTCTGGCCGGCTTCCTGCCGGGATGCGTCGCGGCACCCGCGCCCCAACAGTCCGACCTCTCCAGCCTTTGTTCCGCGGGGGCCCGCGGGGCCCGGCTCGCCGGCGGGGAAGCCTCTCCCGTGGGGCAGACGCCCACGGACCTCTTCTGCTTCGACCTGCACGCGACCGCCGCCGCGCGGGACGCCTCGGGGGTGGTCGAACTGGGCCGCGTGCCCGGTCCCTTCGGGGTGACGGTGACCGCCGAGGGCAGCCATGTGTCCAACCTGACCGCCTGGATCACCGGACTTCCCGACCCGAGCCAACTGGGTCCATTCGAGGCCTACGTGGCCTGGGCCGCCACGGCCACGCTGGATCCCGTGATCCGCCTCGGTCCGGTGGGGAACGGCCGCAATCCCCTTGGCCGAGTCTCCTTCAACAAGTTCCTCATCATGGTCACCGCGGAGACCTCGGCGGACGCCACCGAGCGCGAAGGGCGCCTCGTGCTGCGCGGCCGCTCCCCCAGCAGCCTGATGGAAGCCCACGACCTGCTGGCCCAGGCCCCCGAGGCGCTTCGCGCCCCCGAGGGCATGTCCCACGACCACGCCGGCGCCATGGACGGGCCCGCATGGAGCCTGCCCCCCATGTACCCCGGCCTGCCGATGCTGCCGGGCATCATGGCGCTCCGGCCGCGCGTGGACGCCTGGCTTCCCGAAGCCCCGGCGCCCGAGGACCTCCCGCCGGTCCGGCCTCGCCAACTGGTGCGGCTCGGCGACGGCGGCACGCTCGACCTCGAAGCCGACTTCGTCCGCCGCGACATTGGCGGTCGCCCGGTCGTCATGCTGGCCTTCAACGGGCAGCAGCCCGGCCCGCTCATCCAGGTGCCCGAGCGCGCAACCATCTTCGTCAACTTCACCAACCGCACGCCGCTGCCGACGGCCATCCACTGGCACGGCATCCGCCTCGACAACCGCTTCGACGGCGTCCCCGGCATCACCCAGGACCCCGTCGAGCCCGGCGAGACCTTCCGCTACCAGATCCATTTCCCGGACGCCGGCATCTACTGGTACCATCCTCATCACCGCGAGGACGTGCAGCAGGAGATGGGTCTCTACGGAAACCTGCTGGTCGACTCGCCGCGCCCCGACTACTACGGCCCGGTGAACCGGGAACAGGTGCTGATGCTGGACGACCTCCTGCTGGGCGAGGACGGCATCGTGCCCTTCGGGGAAGACTCGAGCAACTACGCGCTCATGGGCCGCTTCGGGAACATCCTTCTCGTGAACGGCGAGCCGGAGTACGCGCTGAGCGTCAGGCGCGGAGAGGTGGTGCGCTTCTTCCTCACCAACGTCTCCAACACGCGGACGTTCAACCTGTCGTTCGCTCGCGCGGACGAGGGTTCCGCCCCGCTCGACTCGTCCGGCATCCCGACCGGCGAACGCAAAGCCAACACGGACGCTTCCGCTCCCGCTCCAGTGCCCGTCAAGGTGGTGGCCTCCGACGTGGGCAAGTTCGAACGGGAGGTGATGGCCGAGAGCGTCGTCATCTCCCCGGCCGAGCGCTACGTCGTGGAGGTGCGCTTCGACGAGGCCGGCGAGTTCGCGCTCTCCAACCGCGTGCAGGCCATCAGCCACCGCGAGGGCGTCTTCTTCAGCGAGTCGCGGGAGATGGGCCGGGTCGTCGTCGACCCCGCACCCACCGCGGTCGATCACGCACCTGCCTTCGCGACCCTGCGCGAGAACGTGGACGTGACGCGCGACATCGACGCTTACCGCGAGCACTTCGACCGCCCCGTCGACCACTCGCTCGACCTCACCCTCGAGGTCGAGGGCCTGCCCCGCGCCGTCGAGCAGTCGATGCTCTACGACTGGGCGTACTTCAACCCCGTGGAGTGGAGCGGCACCATGCCGGTCATGAACTGGGCGAGCGACGGCGGTCAGGCGCGCTGGATCCTGCGCGAACCCGGAAGCGGACGCGAGAACATGGATATCCGCTGGAGCTTCCGGCTGGGGGACGTGGTGAAGATCCGGCTTCACAACGACCGCAACGCCTTCCACGCGATGCAGCATCCGCTCCACATCCACGGGCAGCGCTTTCTGGTGCTCTCGCAGAACGGCGTCGCGAACGACAACCTGGTGTGGAAGGACACCGTGCTGCTGCCGACCGGCTCCACCACCGACATCCTGCTCGAGCTCTCCAACCCCGGACGCTGGATGGTTCACTGCCACATCGCGGAGCACCTGGAGGCCGGGATGAAGTTCGTTTTCGAGGTCGAGCCGTGACCCGCCGGCGGCTGACTTCGTCCGTGCCGGATCCGACCCCGGCCAGACGCCATTCCGGACACCTGCCATTGTGCGGAAGCCGCCAGCCCATTGTGCGGAGGCTGCCAGCCCTGCCTTTTTCATCCTCTGGAACGACAATCACGTGGGAGGAGGACCCATGAGAGATGATCGCGAGCGACATGCCCCCTTCGGAACCACGGTGCTGCTTGGCACCATGCTGGCGTGGGTCGCCGCCTGCGAGGCGCCCGCACCGCAGGAAGCGGACGCCCCCGAGCCGGAGGCCGCCGCGGCTCCGGCGGCGGCGGATCCGGCCCAGGAGTTCGCCGACCTGATCGCCGTGGACGCCGACCCGGTCGCACTCACCGGGGTGAAGCTGATCGACGGCACCGGAGAGGCCGCGCGGGACGGCCAGACCGTGGTGATCGCTGACGGACGGATCGCGGCCGTGGGGAACGACGGCGAGGTCGACGTCCCCGACGGCGCGGAGGTTCTCGACCTGTCGGGGCACACGGTGATGCCCGGATTGATCGGCCTGCACAACCACAGCTTCTACACGGCGGCCGGGGGCCGGGCGGCCCAGCTCTCCTTCAGCTCGCCACGCCTCTATCTGGCCTCGGGACTGACGACCATCCGCACCACGGGAGCCCGCGCGCCCTACGAGGAAATCAACCTCCAGGAGGAGATCGAGGCGGGGCTCTCCGTCGGGCCGACCATCTTCGTGACTGGGCCCTATCTCACGGGTCAGCGGGGGAGCCGCACCATGGCGCAGCTGGACGGCCCCGAAACCGCGCGCCGGGTGGTGCGCTACTGGTCGGAGGAGGGCGTGGACTGGTTCAAGGCCTACACCTGGATCAGCCGCGCCGAGCTGGGCGCCGCGATCGAGGAATCCCATGCCCACGGCATAAACGTCACTGCGCATCTTTGCTCAGTGGGTTACAGGGAGGCGGTGGCGCTCGGGATCGACAACCTGGAGCACGGCCTGTTCGCCAACAGCGAGTACGATCCGTCCAAGCAACCGGACGAATGCCCGCCGGGCTTCCGCAACACCTATGGGGACCTGGACGTCAACGGGCCCGAGGTGCAGCAGACCTTCCGCGACATGGTCGACAACGATGTATCGATGACCTCGACGCTCGCCGTCTACGAGATCTCCGTTCCGGGCCGGGGTCCCCTCGATCCCCGGGTCTGGGAGGTGCTGGCGCCCGAAGTGGCCGCCGACGTCCGGGCGCAGTTCGACCAGATCCGCGCCGCCGACCCGGGGTCGGGCGTGGGGCTCTCCCCGGAGCTGCTGCGGGTTGCGATGGACTACGAGTACGCTTTCGTGCAGGCAGGAGGGCTCCTGGCCGCGGGCGTCGACCCCACCGGCTACGGCGCGGCGCCTCCGGGGCTGGGCGACCAGCGCAACTTCGAGCTGCTGCTGGAAGCCGGCTTCACCGCCCCCGAGGTGGTGGAGATCATGAGCGCCAACGGGGCGCGCGTGCTCGGCATCTTCGACGACGTGGGCAGCGTGGAGGCCGGCAAGCGCGCGGATCTCGCGGTCGTGGAGGGGGACGTGGAAGCGGACGGCAACATCCGGGGCACGAGCATCGTCTTCCGCCACGGCATCGGCTGGGACAGCGACGCGCTCATCGAATCCGTGCGCGGGCTCGTGGGAATCCGCTGACGCACCTGAACCCACGGAGGCACGCCCGTGAAACTCGACCGATTCGAGATGGAGCGCTGGCAGTCCGTCTTCGAGCACCGCGTTCGCTACAACCTCTCCGAGAGTGGCGTCGATCCCCTCTCTCTGGATGAACTGCTCGAACTCACCGGGATGGAGAACCTGGGAGCGTCGATCCTCGGCTATGGCCAGTCCAACGGATCGGACAAGCTGCGGGAGCGCATCGCCGCCCTCTACGACAACGTCACACCCGACGAAGTAGTGGTCACAACCGGGGGCGCCGAGGCCAACATGGCCGCGTGCTGGCAGCTCATGGAGCCCGGGACCCCTGCCGCCGTCATGGTCCCGAACTACATGCAGGTGCCCGGGCTGGTGCGGAACTTCGGCGGCATGGTGCGTCCCTTCGAGCTGCGCGAGGAGTCGGGCTGGCAGCCCGACCTCGACCAATTGCGCGCCATCCTCGACGACGACGTGCGCTTCATCCTGATCACCAACCCCAACAACCCTACCGGAACCTGCCTTTCTTCCGAGTCGCGCCGGGGCATCGTCGAAGCCGCCGAACGGGCGGGCGCCTGGATCCTGTGCGACGAGGTGTACCAGGGCGCGGAGCTTTCCGGCATCCCGACGCCCTCCATGTGGGGCGAGTACGAGCGCACCATCGTGACCAACTCGCTCTCGAAGGCGTACGGCACGCCGGGGCTGCGCATCGGCTGGATCGTCGCCCCGGCCGACATCACCGAGACCCTTTGGGCGCGGACCGACTTCACCACCATCACCCCGGCGACCCTTTCCGACGTCCTCGCGACCGCGGTCCTCGCGCCGGAAGCCCGCACGCGCATCCTCGCCCGCACGCGCTCGATCCTGCGCAACAATCTGCCGCTGGTCACCGAGTGGATGGAGTCGCACAACGGCCTCTTCAGCTACCATCCCCCCGACGCGGGCGCCATCTGCTACGTCCGCTACGACGCTCCCGTCAACTCGAGCGTGCTCGCCGAGAAGCTGCGTGCCGAGAAGTCCGTGCTGGTGGTGCCCGGCGACCACTTCGGCATGGACCACTACCTGCGGCTGGGGTTCGGTCCTCCCGTCCACGAACTGCAGGAAGCGCTGGAAAAGATGGGAGACGCGTTCGCGGAGGTGGTGGCGTAGCCTGCGGTTACAGGGAGCCTCTCGGAGCCACCCATTCGACCTCCTGCCCCGTCGCGAGCGCGATCGTATCGAAGTCCGAGTCGTAGTGAAGAAGGGTGGCGCCGGCAATCTCCGCCGCGGCCGCGATGATCAGGTCCTGGATGGGCAGCCGGTGCTGTCCCCGGCGGGCGAGTAAACCCTGAACGGCGATCGCCCTCTGGAAAACGGCCTCCGTAAGTTCGATGCGCCGATAGGCCAGTGCCCGGCGACCCCGAACACGCGCGTGCTCGGCATGGTTGCGGGTGGAGTAGAGGACCTCAAGGTCGACGACGGAGCATGTCGCCGCCCGGCCTGATTCGATGATCGGCACCACTCGCGCCCCGACCCGAGGATCCTCCATGCGGGCCAGAGCACTCTTGTCGATCAGGTAGACGACGGGCGTTTCCTGCGGTGTCAACGACGCCAGGCCTTGGCCATGACGGTCTCGTTAGCCAGATCAAGCCCCTCCATGCTGGAGAGCGCCGCGATCTCCTGCCGTCTGGCCTCGCGTCGCAGCACCTCGCGCAACGCGGTGTCGATGGTATCCTTGATCGAGGCTGTTCCAAGCAGCAGCCGAACTTGCTCGATGAGGCCGTGGTCCACTTCGACGCTGGTCTTCTTCAATCGACAACCTCCAGAAAAAAGCAAAACATAATATACTTACAATCCTAGATAAGATATCTCTGAAGGACAAGATGGGATATCGAACCACGGGATCCTCTTCGAGCCCCCGATACCTCATCGCCAATGCGTTCACCACCGGGAACGGTTAGAATCGAGAATCCCGGCAAGGATGAGACGTTCCCTGATCCTGGTGTGCAGCATGCCCGAAACCTCGGACCGGCTCCTCTCCCTGGACGCGTTTCGGGGCCTGACCATCGCCGGCATGGTGCTGGTCAACAACCCGGGAAGCTGGGCCTACGTGTACGCGCCTCTTGCTCACGCGGAGTGGCACGGCTGGACCCCTACCGACCTCATCTTCCCGTATTTCCTGTTCATCGTCGGCGTCGCGATGCCGTTCTCGTTCCGGCGCAGGCTCGACGAGGGAGCCGCGCGCGCGGACCTGTTCCGGCACGTCGTCCGCCGCTCGCTGATCCTCATCGGCATCGGCCTGGCCATGCGCGCGATCCCGGACTTCGACTTCGGCGAGATGCGGCTCTACGGGGTGCTCCGGCGGATCGGGCTGGTGTACTTCGCCGCAGCGGGGCTCTACCTGTGGACGTCGGCCCGCGGGAGGATGGTCGCGACGTGCGCGCTCCTGCTGGGCTACTGGGCCGTGATGATGCTTGTGCCGGTCCCCGGCTCCACGGCGGGCGACCTCTCTCCTGACGGCAATCTCGCGGCCTACATCGACCGCGTGCTCATGCCCGGTCGGCTGTGGGCGGGAAGCTGGGACCCCGAAGGCCTCCTCTCCACCTTTCCCGCGATCGCCACCTGCCTCCTCGGCGGATTGGTAAGGGTCTGAATCCCGGCAGGAAATCACGTAAAGTCTTACAGGGCTGCACGATCTGCGTTTTCTGCCGTTGTACTGGACCCTGCTGGACCGTACCGCGAAAGCGGAAAAACCGGTTGTGAATGGCG
>JAJDXG010000028.1 GCA_022823365.1 Gemmatimonadota bacterium | reverse complement strand
GGCCCAGCGCGACAGCCGGAGCTTGCTGTTGCCCAGCGTCGCCGCCTTCCCGGTCTCCGGATCGACACGGTTGGCGATGACGTGGACATGCGGGTGCCGGGTGTCCTCGTGCGCGACGATCAGCGCCTCGTGGCCCTCCAGCCCCAGCGCCTCCAGACTCCGGTCCACCGCCCAGCTCATCTCCCGCTTGTCGGGCGTCTAGTCCTGCGCCCAGCTGAGCGAGTAGTGCAGGACCGGCTTCGCCAGCTTCCGGCCCCCTCGCGCCCCGCCCAGTTAATTGATGACCACCAGGTCTTCGGATGGCTTCGCAGGAACGAAGTGAGCTTCTTCGATGAAACAGCAGCGTCTGTCGTCGCGCTTGACCGATGGGGCGGAATGTCGGCTTACGGGGCGGATCTACCGGATTCCGGGCCTGAACCTAACGCCAATAGGGGAGGTTTTCCCTTTTGATCGAAGTCTCGCGCACGGGTCGCAAACGTGGAACGCCTGTCGGGTGGCTACCCGATTGGGCAGCTGGTGGAGCCGCGGGGCGTCACGGCTGCCGAGCCAATCTCCGGTCCGGCAAGGTTGTGGCTGGCGAGGTCGTGATGCCCTGCCAGATTGCCGAGATTCTTGGGGAGATCGCCGTCACGCTGGCGAGGAGCCGATGACGTGGTTTCTCGGTGCGCTGGCCATGATGGGGATCTGGGTGATGCTGGTGGGATGTGGAAAGTTGCTCTTCGCCGCTTGGGATGGAGTAACCCGGATCATACATACGATACACCGAATACGCCGCCACCGCCGCGCACGGCGACCGGGGCGATAGCCGCCGGTCGTTTAGCATCCCCTTACGGCGCCGGCCAACCGAGTGCCGCGTGCGGGCCATCGTCCGGAACGCACTCCGAACAGTGGTGGCCCGCCTCCGAGTTTGCACGGAAGAAGGTCCCCCGGTTCGGCGCCTGCCCCGCGGAGCGACCCGGGGAGCGGGAGAACGGTAGTTCACGATGAGTGCGTGGGGTCCGATTCTTCGCCTACTGGCGAGAGCGATCAATCCAGATGTTCAGCGCATACGTTTACACAAGCTGGCAGAGCGCCTGGACAGGCTCGTCCTCGGTCCGCACGAAGTCGCGGAACGCGACCGACGGATGGAGGCGCTTCACGAGTCTCTGGATGAAATGTATGAATGGTTATCCAACGCGGAGTACGACCTAAGACAGGGCAGCTTCGTGCGCGCTGCGGGTACGTTTGCCCGCATTTCGCTCAAGGCGCAACACATCGGCATCCCGGCGCCGGATCTGGACGCCTGGATGCCCGCGGGTGATGAGGTAAACGAGGCCTGTGGTCGATGGATGCAGAACATCGCTTATGCGTGTGAAATCGAATCATACAGGAGGGCCAAGTCGGCGTGGGGTGACGCTAGGAGGTGGCACTCAAGACAGAGGGAGCTGAGAGCATTACCGAAATGAAGAGACGTACGGGAAGACCACCTCCGCGACCAGCAACACGGCTGCACGATGGATACTTAGCCGAGCAACACCCACCCAACGGAGCGAGGGGGCCGACGTCGGTGGCAAGGAGTCGGATCAAGGGTTCCCCACGTCGGCCAACCAGCAGCCCCCGCTGCTAGGGCGAGGTGCCCGACGCGCTGGCTTCCTGGCGGGCGCTCCGGCTCAACCTGGGCGAGCCCCGGGATACGTACCACCACGCTTGCCGGGACCGTGGGGAGCTGATTCTGACCGAGGGCCGCGTCTCCAGTATCCCGACGCTCCCGAAGGCTGGGAACGCTTCGGGAGTCCGTCGCCGATCATCACGCCGTGGCAATCTCTGCTGCTCCGGAGTGCGCTCGCGGAAGCGCGGGCCGTCTCGGATCCGGCCGGAAACTCGAAGCTGGCCAAGAACGCGCAAGGTGGGCGGCGTCTCCGCGCTACTAGCTGCCGCGATCCTACGTGGCGGCGGGCACCCGCCGCGGCCGCGCTGGCGGGGGTGGCGTGAGCCTCCGACCACTTGCGGGGCGGGACCGCTCGGGCCTATGAGTGGGGTGCCTACCTAGATCCAACTCTACAAGAGAGCGGGAAGAATGAGGAGAGTGCTCGGTGTCGTTTTGGGTGTCGCCCTAGCCAGTCCGGCTGCCGCCCAAGGACTCGGAGAGGAA
Organism: Gemmatimonadota bacterium; assembly: GCA_022823365.1. Taxonomy (GTDB): domain Bacteria; phylum Gemmatimonadota; class Gemmatimonadetes; order Longimicrobiales; family Gaopeijiaceae; genus BD2-11. The sequence goes on along the minus strand of JAJDXG010000028.1, from coordinate 4,418 downwards.
GTTTTCCGGGAGGGGGACTGGAGGGTCTATCGGTCCGTCGACTCGTTCACCGATGAAGTCCATTGCACGGGGACCTACGGTGACGGGAGCTGGATCCAACTGGCCAGCGATGCCGATCAGCTATTCGTCTCGCTCCGAGGCCGAGGCGGACTGAGGGGGGTGACGTTCCGGTACGGGAACGCCGCCCCCGAGGACCTCCGCTTGCCGACCGATAGGGAGGAGAGCCTCGACGTTGTGATCGTGAGCGGTTCGGCTCTTACTCGGGCCGTCAATTCCGGGAGGCTCCGCCTTCAGATTCTCACGATCCTGGATACACTTGTGATGGAGGACATTCGTCTAGACGCCGCGAGCGGGTTCGTGGAGGCGAGGCGCTTCATCGCCGAGGGCCTGGAGTGCTCCTCGGATGAATGAGTCGGCAACACGTCCGTTTGAACGCAAAGCGCTGGGCCACGGTCCGGCGCTTCGCGTTCCAGTGCGTCGGCTCGCGGTGCGTTGAGTGCGGTAGGCTGGTCGCTTGGAAGCCCACCACGTCATGTGGGAGGCAATGAATGATTCCGATGCCCAATGTGATTGCAGGGGTCCTAGTGGGCCTGGTGAACGACGCGTGGGTGGGCGTCCTGACCGGCAGCGCTCTGGTGTGGCCCCTGATTTTTTGTGTCTACGTCAGTTTGGTGGATTCGCGGCGTGTCGCAGCTGTGGCCGAGAAGCTGGAGTCTAGGGTCAAGGCGTACTTGGTGGAGTTCTGTACCGCTTCGCTGACGGCCCTGCCTGTCGCCTCCATCGTCTACTTGGTCCGTAGCTTGTTGGGGGGTTGAAGCACGCGAGTGCCCCACGCCTCCGAAACACCTCCCCGGGCATTGCCCTGAACAGCGTCCACATTCGAGCGTCGAACGAAGGTGATGCCCCGGTCTTCGAGAAGGTCGGGAAAGCGAACCTGTCGATCTTCCCCGGCCGGAGGGGCGGGCTGCGCCCGTCCCGGAGACCGGGGGAACCGGCCCCGTGCGGCGCGGCTGATGGCCACGACCGCGAAGGCGGCCCCCGACCTCAAGCGGCGGGCTGGCGGGGGCAAGGGGGCCGGAAGCTGGCGAAGCCGGTCCTGCACTACTCGCTTTGAGTCGGCGGTGGCCGTCCACATGGAGGGCTTCGTGGCAACCAGCCTTGATGAACTCCGAGGTCGGCGTGACCTTCCTCGTCGGAAGGGAAAGGTGCTCATCAGGAAGGAGGGAAACGGTGACTGAACTGGATATTGGAAGTCGATACCCACGAGGTTTTTGGGAGGGGTTCGGCGAGTTCGTGCATGATCGGAGCTCGACGACCCTGAAGCTCAATAAACCGGGACAAGGAGGGAAATGGGTGGTCGCAGGGAAGTTCGGCATCCGCGACAACCATTATCCACTCGGCATCAAGACCATCCACGTAGGGGCGGTTATGTACCCTGACAGGAACGAGCTCCGCGCAGAGTTGTTTCTCGGGCTCCCGCGCGCTCAGCGGAGTGCAGCACGCTATGAATGCCTCCGTGCTGTTTCGGGCGAAATCCGCTCAGCTCAGAGGTTTCCCGAAAGGCTGATCTGGGATCGCGAGAGGCCGCGAGTGTACTGGGTGCTGACCACCGACCTTTATGACGAGAACCAGCGCTTGGAGCAATACCGTTGGCTGTTCGAGCGGCTCGAGGAGCTGAGGCGCCTTCTTGCTCCATTCCTTCGAGAGCTCCACGCTCAGGGCTGGCCGCCGCCGAAGAGGACGGGTCCGACCGCTCCAAACCCGTGAAGCGCGTTGGCGTGCGCCAAGATGCCCGCCTCTAAGCTGGGCGAGGGTCGAGACGCCCGACAGGCCGGGAGATGAGCCGGGCGGTGGACGGGGGTCTGGAGGAGCGCGAAGGTGAACAGACACCGATGTTTGCTCATTTGCGGCCCTCCGCCGCTGGATTGTTGCCTCACCGCCTCCCCTGGCGGAGACAGGTGAACACCATTGCGTCCGCCGTCCGCGACGGCTCGCATCGGTAACTGGAGTCACGGCCAAACAGCGTCTCGCGCACCACCTCCGCCGTCGCGGACTGGATGGCGGCCAGTTCCGGCCACTCCACGAGCCCCGGTGGGACGCAGGTCAGGTCGGAAGCCTCTGTGGGCCAGACGGTATGGTCGTTGAGACACTGCACCGTCCCGTCCCGCGCCCGAAGGCGGACGCTGAGGGAGTGCGGCGTAATGCGCTCCGAAGAGGCCACGGAGACCACCAGCTCCCGAGTGCCGAGATAGGCGTGAACGACCGACCGCACCTGCAAGCCGATTGCCTCTTGAGCCCACGAAGGGACCGGCACCAGGAGCACCACCACCGCGAACAACACTCTCACTACAGCCACACGCGCCTCCCGCGCCGGAGCACCTTCGCCGCCACATGGCCGACCAGCTTGTCAGTGAAGCCCACCACGAACGCCGGGATGGACAGCTTTTTGAAGATAGCAAGCGTACCCTGGCGCTCCCACACTGAGCGAACGAAGTCCACCACGGGCCGGATGACGACGGGCGCGGCCTCCGCAGCCGCGAGCAGGTCCCGCCCGTATGAGGTGTCAGGGACGCCCACCTCCACCCGGATCGCGTCGTCCGCGATGTCCACCTTGAGCGTCCCCCGCTCGCGCGAGCCCAGCGCCTCGGCATAGCCGCGCCGGATTGCGAGCGCGGTAGGCGACACCTCCACCTCGCCGTCGATGGTCGCCTTCTCGCAGCCGTCGGCACACCGGCAGTCTAGCGCCTTCCGGCGCGGGATGCGTCCGGACACGCGCCCGATGCGTCTCCGGACCTCGACAGTGTTGCGCTCGTACGACGGAGACTCCACCAGGCCGACGCCGACCAGGTACGCGCGCCGGATGACGCGGATACCGGACTCCCGGACCTCTTCGCGCGCCTTGAACTCGCTGGAGAAGCCGGTATACACGCCGGAGCGGACGCCGTCCAGCGCGACGTCCGCAGCCGGGATGCGCGGGAGCCTGGCGCGCACCATGAAGGCCTCGGGCGTGTCCCGCAGCTCCAGCCGGTCCCCGAACGCGAGCGCCTGGAGCCTCCGGTGCCCGAGATTCAGGACCACGTCCCCGAGCGGCGACAGGCTCCCCGGCTCGAACCGCTCCCGGTGCGTCGGCGACACTTCGCCGTACCGGACCACCGGCCCGACCAGGGTCCGCCCGTCCGCCCGCAGCTCCGGCCCCGCGCGACGCTCCCGGATCACTGGAGGTCGTATTGCGCGTGAGCGTATGCGCCCGGCTGGATCACCAGCACGTTCCCGAGCAGGACGTGGAAAAACACCTTCGTCGAGGCGGTGCGCCTTCCACTGCTCCATTAGTCGCATTGCCGTCGCGTCCTATGCCCCCCAAGCCTTCTGGTTGCAGTTTGGCGCAAGCTACGGAACGCCGGGCCGTCCGGCAACGCAAACCCAAAGTGCGTCGCACCGCAGGGAAGGCGATGATATTCTGGATCCGGGACCTCGAAGAAGAGGCGGCAGCGTGTGCAGGATTCCCGCCAATCGGTTCCGGTTTTCCCGCTTTTGCGGCCCGGTCCAGCGGGGTCCAGTCAGACGGCAGGAAACGCAGATCGTGCAGTCCTGTAATACTTTAGACGATTTCCTGCCGGGATTTGTACCTCTGGTGTTCCGCTTCTTCCACATGCGCACCATCTGCTCCAGCTTCGCCGCCGAACCGGCGCGCGCGAACTCGAGCAGCTTCGCCTCGCTCCCGGGCGTGGCCACGCGCGTCAGCGCCCGCACCTTGGCATAGGAGATGCTCCCCTCCCGCAGCGCGTCGGCCGTCCGCAGCAGGCTCTCCAGCGCACGCGCGGCGCGGACCCGTTCGCGCGCCGGGCCGATCTTGATGCCGATCCGCCAGGCCAGCCACTCGGCACAGGAACCGAAGCCGTCCTTCCATCGGCCCCGGCGGTCGAAGTCAGCGATGAGGGTCATCATCTGCGCTTCCGCGGAGTTGATGCGCGCGGCCAGCTCCGCGATGCGCTCGCCGAGCCTGGCGAGGTCGGCGGCGGACTTGCCGGCCCTGGGACGGGACGCCTCGGCGGAAGCGACTCGAGTGCCGGAACCGGAGCGCGCCGTGATGGAGTCCGGCGACTGGTCGTCGTCGCGGGAAGTGGCAGCGCCGGACGCGGAGAGTGCTTCGGCCACCGGTAGGGCACCCCCCGGTTCCCGCACCATCGCGGGCCAGAGAGGCTTCTTGCGAGTGTCTTGGAGAACGTCCGGGGATGCGATCATCGTTCCTCCCAACATGCGATTGTACAATGACTTACGTACAAATATAAGGGGATTATATACCAGGGTTGACAAACGCCCGCGACCATGTTAGATTCCATGTACGCTAAGGGAAACACGTACAAGGAGTTAGGACATGGCGCACAAGGCACCGGGCAAGGCCCATCGGAGGGGCATTA
>JAJDXG010000018.1 GCA_022823365.1 Gemmatimonadota bacterium | reverse complement strand
AGGACTTCCGCCGATCGAATGAGTCCGGTGGCGGGAGCCTCCGCCAGACCGGGTGAAGCCGACACCGTCAGGATCCTGCCACCTCCCAGGTAGTGCAGGGACCCCGCCCTTTCCCCGAGGTCGAAGGTCCGGACCAGCGCCAGGTCGGGGGCGACTACGGTGACGCGTCTGCGGTCGAGGGCCAGCAGGGTGTCCCCGGCGCTCTCGATCCTCCAGAGGTTGACGAATTCGCCGGGGCCCTCTCCTGGACCGCCGAAGGATCCCCGGAATTCGCCGGTTTCGGAGAACACCCGCACTTCCTGTGAGCCTCGATCGGCAACCGCGAGAGAACCATCCGGGCGTTGCTTCACGCTTCGAGCGCGATAGAACTCGTGTTCCGGGCCGCTGCCGGTTAGCGTGAGGTCCACGACCGGATCGGGGTCGATGTACCACAGGCTGGAATCGCCCCAGAGCGGACGCATCGCCTCGATGATCTCGATGCCGGCGCTGTCCCGCTGGACGACGAGGGGCGGCCCGGATTCCTGGCTCACGCAGGAAGCCAGTCCGCACAGGAGCAACGCGGTAGCCCCCCGGAGACCGGCGGTCGAATGTGACGGCATTGTCATTCCTCGTTTGTGGAATCGGGCATCTCAGTTGCGGGTCAGTCGCAGCACCTGCGGATGCTCGATGTCCAGCTCGTCCTCCCAGACGCCGAGGACGGTTTCCATGGTGATGTCCGAGACGGTGAAGCGGTCCGGGATCGCCACCGTCCCGAGCCAAGTGCCATCGGCGTCCAGCACCAGCCATTCCTTTGGCAGGCCCTGCTCGCTCTCTCCGCGGTGGAGTTCCAGCCAGACTGCCCCGGACGGGTCGACGAGGATGTCGGTGAAGGCGGGCCTGGTATCGGACGCGGGCGCGTCTTCGAACCCCTGCCGAAAGGGAGAGCCGGGCGGACTTCTATTGAGAAAGAAATCCCGCTCCGCAGCGATCTGGGCTTCGCTCAGGTCGAGCGGGTAATCCGGAATGCGCAGGATGCGCAGGAGATTCCCGGACATGTCCAGTTCCTCCAGCTGCATCATGTCGTTCGAGCCCAGAAGGATGCGTTGCCCGAAGGTCGTGACGTGCGATGTCTTGCCGAAATAGACGGGGACGTATCCGCTGAACCCCTCGCGAGTGTGCAGGTACAGTTCGGACCCCCGCATCTCGCCGACGCTGTCGATCCGCTCTCCTTCCAGATCGTAGAGGACGAGCGGCACGGCAGGCCGAATCCGCCCGGCACCACCCCCAGCCGGCGGCAACACCAGCGACCGCGGCTCCAGCAGCACCGCTCCGGTGTCCAGATAGTAGAGGTCGAGCGTAAAGGGAGGGATGGCGAAGGTCCGGACAACCGCCAGATCGGGGGCGACGACGGTGACGCGACCTTCGGTATCCAGCGCCAGGAAGGTATCCCCGGCGTTCTCGATCACGCTCAGGTTCCCGAATTCGCCCGGACCTTCTCCGCTGCCGCCGAACGACCCCAGGAACTCGCCCGCCGCGGAGAACACCCGCACTTCCTCCGAGCTTCTGTTGGCAAGCATGAGAGATCCGTCCGGACGCTGCTTCATGCTACCGACTCGATAGAATTCGTGCTCCGGGCCGCTGCCGGTGAGCGTGAGGTCGACGACCGGGTCCGGGTCGATGTGCCAGAGGCTGGAGTCGCCCCAGAGCGGACGCATGGCCTCGACGATTGTGATGCCCGCACTGTCGCGCTGGACGACGAGGGGGGTGCCCGAATCGCCGTCGCTGCAGGCGATGATGCAGGACAGCACGAGCAAGGCGACAGGCCGGCGACGGGCCGGCCAATACGTGGGCATTGTCATTTCCCCTCCATTTGACACCTGGGCTGCCTCTACCAGCTCCACTCCGGATCCACGGCCTTCACGACCATGCCGAGTGCCTCGTATTCGCGGTCGGTGCGGTCGGGGGCGTGGGCTGCCGCGGAGCGGTGGCTTTGCACCACGATCACCAGGTCCTGGGAGGGAATGATGTAGGTCCGCTGGTGACCGGCTCCGGACGGGTTGTAAGCGTCCGGCGGAAGCTGCGGGATGCGCCCTCCCCTGCCCTCCTCGTCGGCGGTGTTGAGCCAGAAGAGGCCGCCGTAGTAGGGCTCCGGCCAGGCGGGCGCGGGGGAACTCACGAAGTCCACGAACTCCTCGGTGAGGAGCCGTTCGCCGTTCCACATGCCGCGATTGAGGTAGAGCATCCCGAACCGTGCCCAGTTGCGGGCGGTGCCGTAGTTGTATCCGGTGAGCAGGAAGTTGCCGTAGGGGTCGGTCTCCATGATGAAGCGGCGGATGCCGATCTTGTCGAAGAGGGCCCGCTGCGGCCAGCTCAGGTACTCCTCGCCCAGCTCGTTCTCCACCGTGCGCTGGACGATGTAGCCCAGCGTCCAGGGGTCGGAGTTGCGGTAGCGCCCCACCGTGTTGGGCGGGAACTCGGCGTCGCGGCTGATCGAGAACTGGAAGGCGTCGATGGGCGCCACGTACCCCATGCGGTGGTCCACCTGCCCCGGAACGAACGACGCCGCCATCTGCTCGGGGGTGGCGCCCGAGTTGCTGAAGCGGAGACCGCTCGACATGCGCAGCAGGTCGGCGATGCGGATCTCGGCGCGCGGGTCGCCCGGGGAGTTCTGCCACTCCGGCACGGGCGCGGGCTGCCAGATCTCCAAATGGCCCATCTGAATGAGGCGGCCGATCAGGGTGGCGGTCATGCTCTTCGCCATCGACCAGCTCTCGAGCTGCGTGTCCTTGTGGATGCCGGGGCCGTAGTCCTCGGCCAGGACGCGGCCGCGGTGGACGACCAGGAAGGCGGCCCGGTTGTCGCCGTCGGTGAAGAAGGTCTCGACGGCCTGGTCGAGCAGCTCCGCGTTCACGTAGTCCGGGAGGGGCTCGTCCGGCAGCATGTCGCCCATCGGCCAGGGAGTGGTCTCGGCGTCCGGGAGCGCGCTCACGACTTCCCGCGGCGTGAAGAAGACCCCGTCTGTGTCGGGCGGGAGGATCACGCAGCCCTGGTCGCCGAAGTGTCGTGCGCGGGCCGACACGCCGTGCTGCGAGACGGTGACGATGCGCCGGTCCTCGTCGATGTCGATGACGAGGCTGCCGCTCTCGTAATCGTGAACCTGCTCCTCGGTGTGGAGCACGCTGCCGTAGAGCGCTTCGGTGCGGTCGCGCTCCGACACCCAGATGCCGGAGCAGTAGCGCTTGGCGGGACCGCTGAGGAGGTAGTAGAGGGGAGGGCCGTCCGGGGCTCCCGCCGCGGCGGCGGCATCGGCGGAGGCCGCGGACCCGGCGTCGGCCTCGGCGCAGGAGAGGAGAGGCAGGGCAACGAACACGACCGAACCGATGACTGCGATGCTTCTCATGGTACCTCCTCATTCCTGCTCGAAGCCCTGCCGGATTGGTTCGAGCGCCCGGCGACGACGGAGTTGCTTCCTGGGGCTGCGCGGCCGCTGTTGCTCCGGCGATGCTCGAGGGAGCCGGCGAAAAACCGCCATCCGGCAACATTCCCCCGCGCGTTGCGGCTACGCAAGGAAGCTCGCGGAAGCATCGGACATCGCGCCCGCAAGGCGCTGCGGACACTGCGTCCGTACCGAGCCCCGGGGTTGACGCGAGACAGGCGTCAGATAAGTTCAAAACAATATTGACCGACGTTCAAATGAATGTTTTTCGGTCACGAGAGACACGTCATGACACGCAAACCAACAAGCGGGACGATGCCAACGCCACACGACGACTGCGGTGACTCCTTCAACCTCGCTGAACTGGCCGGACGCATGGTCCGCGAGACGCACCCCGTCTACGGCGACGGCTCGGGCCTGGAAGCGATTCGCGAGGCGGTGGCGGACGGCCTCCCGGCCGAGGCGGTCAGGCAGCTTCAGGCCGAGCTGAAGCGCTTCGGCGTTCGGCGTGCCTCGGAGTACGTGAACGGCATTGTTCCCCGGGCTACTCTTCAGCGGAGAGAGAGGCTCAAGGAGGACGAGGGGGAGGCCGTGCTTCGAGTGGCCTCCGTCGTCGCGCTGGCCGTGTACGTGGGGGGAGGCGACGAGTGGGCCGCGGAGTGGCTTACGGGCCGGCATCCCATGCTCGGAGGCGCACGCCCCATCGACCGGGCCCTGTCCGCGGTCGGAGCGCGGCAGGTGGAGCACATTCTGTACTCGTTGCATTTCGGTCTGCCGGCCTGACGGTTGAACGTCTACAGAATCCACCCCCGAAACTATCCGGCGCTTGACGGAATCGGGGCGGGCCTGGTGGGTGGGCGCTGGAATCCCAGAGGCCTTCGCGTGGTGTACGCGTCCCTTGCATACGAGGGAGCACTGCTGGAGCAACTTGCGCACACGCCCGCGGGAGACCTGCCCTCCACCCAGATGGCGTCCCGAATCGTGATCCCCGACGACTGCGCCGTGCCCGCGGTTGGCGAGGCCGAACATCCGGACTGGCGGAACGGAGCCCGGTCACAGCGGATCGGAGCGGAGTGGGTGGCATCGGGAGGGTCCGTCGCCCTCAGGGTTCCCTCCTTTGTCGCGCAGCCCTGGGGCTGGAACGTGATTCTCAACCCGCTGCATCCGGATTTTGCGCGCCTGAGCGTGGCGGAAGTTGTCGACGTAGTTTGGGATGCACGCTTCAAGTGATTCAGCTTCCTTCCGGAGGACTCCGATGCGCGTGATCCCGGCCCGACTCGAATCCCGGCGCCGCGTCGCGATGATCGTCGCTACCGCCCTGATGTTTGCCGTCCCGCTGTTGGCCGTCCCGCGGACGGGGCAGGCCCAGACCCTCTCGCCCATCGACTCCGAAACCCGCTGGACGCTGGCGGGGGCGGGCGACGTGATCATGAACCGCCGCGTGATGCAGTTCGATCATCCCGGGGATCCCGCCTTCCAGGAGCTGGTCGACGTCATTCAGGGAGCGGACGCCGCCTTCATGAACCTGGAGCAGTCGGTCTTCCGACTGGAGGAGTTCACCGGCTGGCCGGCGGCCGAGAACGGAGGCAACTACGAGGTGGGATCGCCCGAGACGCTGAAGGACCTGGTGGACATGGGGTTCGACCTGTTCAACCGGGCCAACAACCACACCACCGACTACGGGGTGGAGGGGATGCGCCTGACCGGCCGGCTCATGGACGAGTGGGGGCTGGTGCACGCCGGCGCGGGGGAGAACCTGGGATGGGCCAGCCGCCCGGGGTACCTGGAGACGCCCAAGGGGCGCGTAGCGCTGATCGGGATGGCTTCGACCCATACTCCAATGTCTCGCGCCGGGCGGGCCGGGCCCACCGTGCAGGGCCGCCCGGGACTGAACGCGCTCCGGCTCAACACCCGCCACGAGGGATCGCCCGCGACCATGGAGGCGTTGCGGGAGGTGGCGCGCGCCCAGGGAATCGAGGTGGCCGACGACGAAGGGGTGGCCGTGCGGGCATTCGGGATCACCGTGTATCCCGGCGACGAGGACCGCTCCGTGGTCACGCTGAACGATGTCGACCGGGAGCGGGTGCTGCACGAGGTGCGCAACGCCACCGATCAGGGCGACTACGTGGTCGCCAACAGCCATTCGCACGAGCCCGGCAACGCCTTCATGGTGCCGCCCGACTGGATGGTCGAGTTCGCGCGCCAGGTCATCGACGCCGGGGCCGCCACCTTCATCATCCACGGGCCGCACCAGCTGCGCGGTGTCGAGATCCACAACGGCCGGCCCATCTTCTACTCGCTGGGCGACTTCATCTTCCAGAACGAGACCATCGATCCGATGCCCTCCGACCAGCGCGATCGCTACGGGCTCCCGCTCGACCGGCTCGCCTCGGAGATCTACGACACCCGCTTCCAGGTGGACGAAGACGGCAACCCCACCACCGGCTTCCCGACGGATTCACGGTGGTACGAGAGCGTGGTGCCGGTGGTGACGTTCGAGGGGAGCGAGGCGGTGGAGATCGTCTTCCACCCGATCGAGCTGGGCTGGAAGGCGCCCCGGTCGCAGCGCGGCACGCCGCGCATCGCCCCCGAGGAGCTGGGCCGCAGCATCATCGAGCACCTGGCGGAGCTGTCGCGGCCCTTCGGGACGGAGATCGTCTACGAGAACGGGGTCGGGGTGTGGAGGAGGAGGTAAATCCGGGCGGGCTTCGACTGGACATCCAACCCTGACGTAACGTCAGGGTCAGAATGATTGATTGCAGAGCAAGAATCTCGCCTCTCCCGTCACCTGCGCAGCCGCACCGCCTCCTTTAGCCCGCGGGTCATGCTCATGTCCAGGGCGGCCGCTTCACTCAGCGCGTCCGGCAGCGCCCCGTCCCAGTCCCGCAGAATCGCGCGGATGCGCCCCGTCCCGCGGTCGGTGATCACGGTGATTCGGTGCTCGTCGTTCTGATCCAGGTAGGCCACGCCTTCCGGCCCCGTGAGCGTGATGCGTGCGAGCGAGTCCTCCCAACCGGCCTGGATCGGCACCGTGAAGAAGAAGTGCCTCCCCCCGTGCCCATCGTCGGTGGGCGTGAAGTCCAGCGAGAACAGGGGTCGGCCAGCGGAGCCGGTTCCCAGAATGCGGTAGGGACCCGGGGCCCCGGGGAGCTTGCTCGTCGCGCGTATCGAGAACACCGGCTCGATCCACAGTTCGCCGTCAGCCATACCACCCCCCAACACCAGCATGTCGGAAGGTGGGTTGGACGCGGCCGATCCCGCGTTCGCGGAATCCGCAGCCAACCCCGCGCGATGATCGATCACTTGCTGGAAAAAGTAGTCGCTGAGCCATGGCAAGGTTCGGCAATAGGTCATGATGTCCTTGCTGCGGTCGGGAGGCATCATTGACCCAGTCCGGAAGTCGTATCCCCACACGCCGATGCTTCCGTCCGGGTAGGGGAAGTCGGGATCGACGCCTGCGGGACCGCCGCATGGCGCGTGCATGAGCGAGAGATTGTGTCCAATTTCGTGTGCCAGCGTGGTTCGGCTGTTTACGCCGATGCTCACCCAGCCGGGTAGCTGTCCCCGACCCGCAACGGACCCGAAGTTGCTGGAGACCCCGTAGTAGTAACCGGTGCCACCGTCCGCTGCCCGCACCGCCTCAAGTTCTATGAACAGCCCCGACTGCCCGCCTATGCTGGTGAGATTCAGCGACGTGTAATAGGGCTCGCGCGCGCTGACGCTGAACTCGGCAAACGGGTACGCGTGCTTGAGCAGCTCCAATTGGGGGCTGTCGGCGGAGATGCCGCGCACCCACCTCAGAACCGACGTGTCGGGCTCCGCGCTGGTGATGACCGGAACCAGCGTGAGCTGCATTGGGGGCGCCACCACCACATTCAGCGGAGCCGAGCCCTGACTTGGGAAACGGGTCTCGCTTCCGGCAGTGAAGGGCACGGTTCCCCCCGGGTCCACCTCGACGACCATCCTGACCCCCGGGACGATGACCTCGCCGGGAATCACGGCGTTGTACGACAGCTCCAGGTCGCCCTCGTCCGCCTCCGTGGGGAACTGGTTGGCGTGGCGGATCATCGCTACGCGGTGAACCTCGTCTCCCTCCGGCCCCGTGAACACGGCAAGGACCTCCGGCTCGAAGAACCCTCCCGGTTGCTCGGATGTGACGAATGCCCTCAACAGCGCGTCCCGGTTGGCCACCAGGCGTACGCTCCCGGACGGGTTCTGGACCGACTGCGTCAGATAGACCATCGGCATGGAAACCGCAACTTCCTCCGAGTTGTCGCAGATGGCGCCCGCGGTTTCCTCGATCGCGGTGTACCATGCCTGAAAATTCGCCGAAGGAGACGCGCACAGGCCGGTGTCGTCGTAATGCAGCACCCGGACTCGTTCCAGGCGCCGGAGAGCAAAGGGAAGCACGCCCTCCAGCCCCGCGTTCCGGCCCACGCGCAACTCGGCAAGCTCCTGCAAGCCGGCGATGCCCCCCGGAAACGCATCGGACAGTTCGTTTGCCGTGAGGTCCAGTGCCGTGAGTTTCAGGAGGTTGGCGATCTCCGCCGGCAGCGGGCCGGACAAGCCGTTGGCGGGCAGCGCCACTTCCACGACACGTCCGTCTTCGGTTGCCACGCCATGCCAGTCGCCCAAAGGAGCCTCCGTCCCCCACGCCGACCGATTCTCCCAGGACGGGCCGCCGGTCATCTCGTGGAGGCCCGCGAGAGCTTGCCGTTCGACCTGTGCGGCATCGCAATCCGCCCTGTCACCACGCGGAATCCTCTGCAGCCACTTCTGGAACTCGTTGTCGATTTGAGCGCACAGGCCGGTCGCGCCGTACGACAACTCCTGAAGGAACCTCAGGTCCAGCATGCTCCGCGGCAGCAGGCCCGCCAGGTCAGGGTTCCCGTCAAGCTCGATTCGGGTCAAGACTTCCAGTTGACCGAGACCGCGGGGCAACCCGCCGCTCAGCCTGTTGCCCGCAGCGCGCAGCTCCAGAAGCGCCGCGAGGTTGCCGAACTCCTCGGGCAATGGACCGGAAAGCCCGTTTTCGTGAATCCAGAGCAACTCCAGTTCCGACAGGTTTCCCAGCGCCACCGGGATTTTCCCGGTGAGCTCGTTGTCGTAGAGATACAACTGCTGCAGGGTGGTCAGGTTGCCCAACTCGGGTGGAATCGCACCAGTCAGGTTGTTGCGCGAAACCGACAGGAGTTGAATCGCGCTCAGACCCGCCAGCTCCGGCGGAATCGGGCCGGACAGCTCGTTGCTGCTGACGCTCAGGTACGTCAGATTCCTCAGCTTGCCGAGTTCCGGCGGCACGGCGCCAGACAGCCGATTAAACGACAGGCGGAGCCACTGCAGAGAAGTCAGGCCGCCCAACTTGGCCGGAATCGGGCCGGACAGCTCGTTGTTGCCGAGCTGCAGGGAGTCAAGGCGCGGCAGTGCCCCGAGTTGAGGTGGGATCGGACCGTTGAGGCTGTTGCCCGTCAGATCGAGGGTCGTCAACTGGCTCAACTCCGCCAACGCCGGCGGAATCGGACCCGTCAGCTTGTTGTTGCGGAGAACCAGCGTTCTCAGCTGTGCCAGATTTCCGAGTTCAGCCGGAATCGCCCCCGTCAGTTCGTTGCCGTCCAGAACCAGCCATCTGAGGTGTGTCAGGTCCCCGAGTTCGGGCGGGAGCGTTCCCGAGAGATTGTTGCCCGGCAGCGACAGCTCGGTCACGAAGCCTTCCAGATTGGTCAGGACCCCGTGCCATTTGCCGATGCTCTCGGCGGTGTTCCAGTTCTTCGCCTCGCGCCAGCGCGTCGCGCCGCCCGTCGCGTTGTAGAGTGCGATGAGCGCGGCCCGGTCGCCCGCATTGGCCTGCTCGGGAGGCGGCCGCGGGGCGGTCGGCGCCGGGTCGTCCGAGCAGACGGCGAGCAGGGCGGTACAGGAGCCCACCAACCAGACGCGTGATTTCCGACGAGTCAGAACTCGATCCTGATGCTGAGGACGATCCACACAATCACAACGGGGATGATCCACGCCAGCCAGAATCGTACCCAACCGGTTTTCTTCGCAGTCCCCATGAGCGCCCTCCTTCCTACCGCACCCGCACGTACTTGCGCAGCATGCGCGGCCCAACCTCCGCCCCGTAGACGTTGCCGAAGGCGTCCGCCGCCACCCCTTCGGCCCCGGTGGTGCCCCGAACGTAGACGTGCCACTCGGGATCCGGGATGAAGGAGGTGACCAGCCCGTCAACCACGCTGCCGATGCGGATGCCGCGCACCCAGCCGGCGTTGGGGATGCCGCCGCCGGTGGAGGACTCGGAGTCGGCGGAATAGAGCACGTCGTTGTCGTCGATGAAGAGCCCGCTGGGGCGGCCGAACTGGGTCCAGGTGTCGAGGTGGTTGCCGTCCTGGTCGAAGACCTGCAGGCGGTTGTTTTTTCGGTCCCCAACGAAGAGCCGGCCGCGCGAATCCATGCTCAGTGCGTGGGGATCGCGGAACTGGCCGTTCTCGGAGACGGTGCGGCCCCACTCCATGATGAAGTCGCCCGCGCTGTTGAACTTGACGATGCGGTTGTTGCCGCCCGCGCCGTGGCCGTCGGCCACAAAGATGTCGCCGTTGGGCGCAACCAGGACGTCGGAGGGCTGATCGAAGGTGTCGGGTCCGTCGCCGGCCACCCCGGCCTGGCCCAGGCTCATGAGCAGCTCGCCCTCGGGGGTGAACTTGTGTATCTGGTGGCCGCGCCCCTCGCCCCCGCGTGCGTCGGTGACCCAGAGGTTGCCGTCGGGGTCGACGTGAATGCCGTGCGGCCACTCGAACATCCCCGCGCCGAAGCTGCGCAGCAGGTTGCCGTCGACGTCGAAGAGCAGGATCGGATCGAGGTCGTCGTGGCCCACGCAGGTGTTCTCGCCGCAGCGCTCCGCGACCCAGATGTTTCCATCCGCGGCCGGATACACGGCGCTGGTGGAGCCCCAGGAGCGGCCCTCGGGCAGCTCGCCCCAGACATCCGGCACCGCGCGATAGGGGTTCGGCGCGTGGTTCTGGGCGAGGACGGGCATCGCGAAGGTGAGGGACAGGGCGAGCAGGAACAACTTCTTCATCGGCTCATCTCCGATCGTGAAAGCACGCAGGAACGGTCAGGAGGGTTGAAAGGGCAATGTGGGGGATGGGCGCGTGCCCCGGAAAGCGATGCCCTCCGAGCTCTGCCGCCACCTGCGGCCCCGGCGATGTGAGCGGATCTTCGTCCGAGAGGTCCCTCTGCGGAGTGTTGCAAAACCACAAAGGCAACAATTTGTTGCCTTTCGCGAAATGCAACAGGAACCAGAGGGATAGAAACGGAGGAGCACTGGAGGGGTCAACTCCGTGCTATGCCGCCGCAGCCCGATCCCGGTCAGGGGAAACCGGGAGGCGGCACCCGCCGGCGCGTGGCCTGCTCGAACGCATACGCGAGCTCGATCAGGCGGGGCTCGCTGCAGTTGGCCCCGGTGAACCCGACGCCGAAGGGCGCGGGACGGGCGTCGAATCCATCCGGGAAGGACGTCGCCGGCTCGTTGGGCACGAAACCGAAAGGCACCACCACGATCGGCGTGCCGGAGCGGGCGGCGAGACCGGCCCCACGGCTGCCCGGCGTGAAGATGGCGTCCAGATCGTGCTCCGCGAGCACGGCGTCGATGCCGCGGGTGCGGCTGAGCAGTTCGTCGCGCGCCATGTCGGCCTCGTTGCGGGCGCGGTCGGCATCCACGTCCATCTCGTCGGAGATGTCGAAACGCGACTGGCCGTACCTTGCCGCGCCGCCGTCCGCGTGGTCGAGGTTCCACTGGCGCAGCTCGGTCAGCGTCGTCACGGGCGCGTCCGGGCCCAGGCTCTCCAGCCAGGCGTTGAAGTCGCGTTTGGCGCCGTACTTGAAGTTCACGGAGCAGTTCTGGTCGGAGCCCTTCGCCTGGTGGGCGCCCGCGCAGAAGCCCCAGGCGGCGAAGTTCGAGTCCGGGTCGGGGTGGGCGTAGCTGGGCACGTCGGCGGGATCCACGACCACCGCGCCCTGGGCTTCGAGCACCGAGATGGCCTCCCCCATGAGGGCCGCCTGCGCCTCGGTGAGCCCGCCGCGGGTGCCTTCCTCTCCCTCCAGGCGGACGGGATCGTAGTAGAACGCGCGCGGGATGCCGATGCGGGCGCCCGCGAGGCCGTCGGGGTTCAGAAACCGGGTGTAGTCGCGCCCCGGCGGCGGCTCGCAGATGCCGGTGGCCGGGTCGTTGGGGTCGGGGGCGGCGCTTTCCATCCCTCCGAGCATGATCGCCGCGTCGGCCACCGTGCGGGTCATGGGGCCGGCCATGTCGTGGTCGAGGGTGACCGGCGCGATGCCCCATCGGCTGATGCGCCCCAGCGTCGGCCGGATGCCCACGAGCATGTTCGCATTGGACGGGCTGATCACCGAGCCCCCGGTGTCCGTGCCGACGTTACCGGCCCAGAAGCTCGCGGCGGTGCCGACCCCCGAGCTGGAGCCGCCGGTGCTGAGTGCGGGGCGCCCGTCGCTGGTGGCCGGGCGCGGGTCGCGGCGGGGGTCGTACGGGTTGTAGGCGAACCCGGTGAGCGCGTTGTAGTTACCCGGCATCTGGCTGGGCGGGCCCGCCATCCAGTTGGCGAACTCGGTGAGGCCGGCCTTGGCGATGATGATCGCGCCGGCTTCCCGCAGGTTCGTGGTCAGGGTGGCCTCGTAGGGCGGTATGTACCCCTCGAACGCCACGGCACCCGCGGTGGTGGGGAGGTGGGTGGTGTGGATGTTGTCCTTGAGCGCAACCGGAATCCCGTGCAGCGGCCCCCGCACCTCGCCGCGTGCCCGCTCGGCGTCCAGCGCCTCCGCCTCGGCCAGCGCGTTCGGGTTGACCGAGACGGCCGCGTTCAGCCGGTCTTCATACAGCCCGATTCGGACCAGGTACTCCGTGACCAGTTGGCGCGAGGTGAGCTCCCCCCGCTCCATCGCCGCCTGAAGCTCCGGGATGCTGGTCTCGACCACGGAGAAGCCTGCGGCCCGTGGGCGCGTCGCGTCGCAGCCCGCCGCAGCGAGCAGGAGCAGGGCGGCAGGCGCCTGACGGAAGGGCCTGGATCGACGGACCGTGGGCGGAGTCATGACCGGGATGTGGTGTCGGCGGCCGCGCATGGCTTGCGCCAGGATGCCCACCTCAGAATCCGAGCGACGCCGTCTCCCGGCGCACGTCCCCCGCCGCGATCATCAACCCCGTCTCGGGGTCGCGCCACGTCACCGTGGGCGCGCACGCGCGCCAGTTCCAAAGGCCCCAGGATTGCACGTCGTGCCCCATCGCGCGCAGCGCTTCCGCCGTCTCCGCCGGAATGCGGTCCTCCATGCGGAGCAGCGCGGGACTGCGGTTCACCTCGCTCCCCGATCCCGGGAAGTTGTAGCTGCCGAACCGGGGCTGGTCCACAGCCTGCTCGGGGGACATCCCCCACACCACGACGTTCAGAAAGACCTGCAGCAACGACTGCAGCTGCTGATCGCCGCCGGGGGTGGAGAGACCCATGAACGGCTGCCCGTCCTTCATCACCAGGAGGGGCGAGTTGGTGTTGCGCGGGCGTTTGCCCGGCGCCATGACGTTGGCCAGCTCCGGGTCCAGGTTGAACTGGCCCATGCGATTGCCGAGCCCGAAGCCCCATCCCGGGATCATGGGCGTGCCGGTATGCCCGTCGCTCTCGGTCAGGGAGAACAGGTTGCCCTCGCCGTCCATGACATTCAGGGACGAGGTGTCGATCGAGCGGGCCGAGCCGTCCCCTTCCCCTCTCGACATCCGCGCGCTTGCGTGCCCTTCGAACACGGCCCTGGTGCGCGCCGCCATTGAACCGCGGGCCGGCGCATCCGCCATCACGAAGCTCATCGGTGCGCCGTCCGCCACCGCCGCCATCGCCGCCGGATCTCCCCACGGCGGCATGTCCTGAAACGCGCTCTTCCCGTCGATGAGCGCGATGCGCTCGCGCGCGTATGCCTTCCCGTACAGTCCTTCCGGCGCAGGTGCGAAATCCGGATCCCCCACGTACTTGTGCGCATCCGCCATCGCCAGGTCGATTACCTGGGAGAGGAGGTGGATGTACTCCGGCGTGTTGTAGCCGAGCGCCCGCAAGTCGTAGTTCTCAAGCATATTGAGCATCAGGACGATGCGCGGCCCCTGGCTCCATCCGTCGCCCGTGTAGACATCGTAGCCCCGGAAACTCGTGCCCAGCGGCTCCTCCCAGCGGCTCTCGTATTCGGCCAGATCCTCATAGCGCACGATTCCGCGCTGCTCCCGGAAGAATCGGTCCACGTCGCGCGCGGGATCGCCCTTGTAGAAGGCGTCGCGCGCGGCGCGGATCCCGTCGGAACGGCTTCCGCCCGCGGCCAGCGCCCGCCGCTCCGCCTCCATCATGTAGCGGATGAGCCGCCCCAGGTCCGCGTTGACCATCAGGTCCCCGAGACGTTGCTCGCCGACCCCGTTCTGGAACCAGAAGTCGCGGTTGTAGGGAAAGGCGAGGATCCCCTCCATCTGATCCTCGATCATCCACTTCTGCATCTTGTAGAGGTGGTATCCCTCCTCCGCGATGCGCAGCGTCGGCTGCGCGGCGTCGCTGAAGCTCAGGGTGCCGAAGCGGTCGAGCGCGGCGAGCCAGACATCGACGTCCGCCGGAATCAAGGCATTGTTGATGGGCGACTTGCCGTGTTCCAGGAAGTAGTCGAGGGTGGCGAGCGCGGGCGAGGTCCCTGCCCCGACCCGGGTGATCACGCGGTCCTCCGCTGCGCTATAGAGGATGAGCGGCGCGACTCCGGTCCATCCCGCATAGTCCATCTTGAGCGCCTTGAGGGCCATTCCCGCCGTCACCCCGGCGTCGAAGGCGTTGCCTCCGGCCCTGAGCACATCGTAGCCGGCCTGCGTGGCCAGGTAGTGCCCGGAGGAGATCACCCCGTGGGTGCCCATGACCCGCGGACGCATAGCCTCGACGTTGTCGGCGTCGTGGACGTGGCCGTAGCTGTTGAAGGGGGCAATCGTGGCGAAGACGCTCCCATCTTCGGCGGACGCGGCTTCCTCCGCGGCGTCCGCCCCTGATCCGCGCCAGGCGACGAGTGCCAGGGCCGCGACCGCGACCACCAAAACGAGATGCTTCATCGCGTCATCCTCCTGTTCCGGCGGAGATGGAGACGCGGCCAACTTCCGTTCGCCGCCCACAATCCTGAAGCTACTCCCGGGCACCGTGCGGGCAACCACGCCGCCGATCCGCGTTATCTTCCGTCCTTGAGCTGCCGTTCCCGGAAACCCAGGGCCGAAACCGACAATCGGATGCAGACCAAACCCTCGATCCATCCATCGGTCGCGGATGCCCGCGCCGTGTTCTTCGATTTCGACTTCACGCTCGCGGATTCTTCCCCGGGGGTCGTGGTCTGCATGAATCACGCGCTGGCCCGACTGGGGCTCCCTCCGGCGCCGGAGGACGCCATCCGCCGCACCATCGGCCTCGACCTGATCACGGTGCTCGGGGTCCTCGCGGGCAAGGAGTGGAAGCCGCGGGGAGAGGAGTTCCTCGGGCACTTCACGAGGAAGGCGGACGAGGTCATGGTCGCCAGCACCGTATTTCTGCCCGGTGCGGCACACGTGCTCGGGACGCTTCACGGCGCGGGATATCGGCTTGGAGTTGTGTCGACAAAATACCGCCGCCGGGTCGAGGAGGCGCTGGAGCGCGACGGGCTGCTCGGGTTTGTGGATGTGGTCGTCGGAAGCGACGATGTGCCTCGACCCAAGCCCGCCCCCGACGGGCTGCTCCGGGCGGCCGGCGTGCTGGGCATCGCGACGGATGACTGTGTTTTCGTCGGGGATTCGGAGGTGGACGCGCGGGCGGCGCGCGACGCGGGCACGGGATTCGTCGCGGTTCTGACGGGGACGACGCCGGCGGAGAAGTTCGCCGGGTATGCACCGCGTGCCGTATTCGCCGGGGTCGGGGAGATCGTTCCGCGGTAACCGCCGCACTGGCGCCGTCGAGCCACCCGTCGACCGAACGTCACCGGCATTCTCTGGCGGCCGGCGCTTTCCGGCGGCCGGGCGTCTCTGGCGGTCGGGCGTCGGGCTCGGCTATCGTGTCCTTCAACGCCGACCTGCCGCCCCGGAGGACGCCATGACCCGCCTGCCGAGCCGCCACGCCCGCAACTGCGCCGTCCTCTCCCCGAGAATGGCTCTCCTTACCCTCTTGTCGGCCGGCCTGCTGGCGGCGGCTTCGGTCGCGCCCGGCCTGGCCGCCCAGGAGATCCTCATCAGCGGGGGCACGGTGGTCACCTCGGAGGGGCGATTCGCCGCCGACGTGCGGGTGCGGGAAGGGACCGTAGTGGAGATCGGGACCGGGCTGGCCGCGGAAGCCGGCGCCCGCACGATCGACGCCACCGGGCTCCTGGTCATGCCGGGCGGGGTGGATCCGCACGTCCACCTGGGGGGCAACCGCCGCGACGACTACCGGACCGGGTCACAGGCGGCGCTGGCGGGAGGCATCACCACCATCTCGAACTTCGCTTTCCCGGCCGGGGGGCGGACGCTCGCCCAGGCTATCGAGCGCGAGGCGGCGCTCATCAGCGAGCAGGCGATCGCGGACGTCATCCTGCACGCGGGCATCAACGACCCCGAAACCCAGGAAGGCCAGATGACCACCCTGGCCGCCGAGACCGGCCAGACCAGCACCAAGATCTTCATGGTGCGCGCCGCGTTCGACGCCGAAGTGCCGGACTACATGGCGACCATGGACGCGGCGGGGCGCGCCGGCGTCCTGACCATGGTGCACTGCGAGGACGGACCCATCCTCGCCCGCGCGGTGGCCGAGCTCACCGCCGCGGGACGCACCTCGCTCGAGTACTTCCCGGACAGCCGGCCCGTGGTCGGCGAGGTAGTCGCCACCCAGCGTGCGGTCGCCATGGCCGAGGCCACGGGGGCCCCCATCTATGCGGTCCACGTCTCCTCCGAAGGCGCACTGCGCGTGCTGCAGGATGCCCGGGAGCGGGGGCTCAGCGTCTTCGTCGAGACCCGCCCCATCTACCTCCACTTCACCCGGCAGCGCTTCGAGGGACCCGACCGCGGGCTGTACGTGGGGCAGCCGCCGCTTCGCGAACAGCGTGACCAGGACGCCCTGTGGGCGGGCATCGCCAGCGGATCGGTGCATGTGCTCGGCACCGACCACGTCGCCTATCGGCGCGACGAGAAGATGGACCCGTCGCAGACCATCAGCCGGCACCGGGCCGGCCTGAACAACCTCCAGGTGGTGCGGCCGATGCTCTATTCCGAAGGCGTCGTCCAGGGGCGCATCTCCGAGGAGCGCTTCGTGGCGGTGACCTCGACCAACGCCGCCAAGCTCTTCGGGCTCTACCCGCGCAAGGGCACGGTCGCGGTGGGCTCGGACGCCGACATCGTCCTCTGGGACCCGGACGAGACGCGCACCATCCGCGACGAGGACATGTTCTCGGGCACCGGCTTCTCGGTCTATTCCGGGTGGGAGGTCACGGGCTGGCCCGTGATGACGCTCCGCCGGGGCGAGGTGGTCTACGAAGACGGAGAGATTCTCGCCGGGGCGGGCAGCGGCGAACTGTTGCGTCGCGGGAGATGGCAGGCGCCGTAGGGCACGGGATGAGAGGTGCCGTCAACCTTCCGGGCCTGGCCGGAAGCCCGGCGCCGCTGGCTCGGCTGCACTCCGCGCGGTATCATCGTGGTTCCTGCAACGACCCGATCCACAGGAGGTTCGACCCATGCGCAAGGGAATACTCGCGTCGACCATCGCCGTCCTTCTGATCGCCGCTGGCGCCTGCGCCGAGTCTGCCGAAGAGGCCCCGCAGGAAGCGGAGGAGAGCGCCCAGGAGACGGGCATGGTGCGGGTGATCATCTCCACCGAGTTCGGCGACATCGAGGTGGACATCGACACCGGGAACGCGCCGGGCACCTCCGCCAACTTCCTGCGCTACGTGGACGCGGGCCACTACGACGGCGGCCAGTTCCATCGCACGGTGACGATGGACAACCAGCCCAACGACACCGTCCGCATCGAGGTGATTCAGGCTAGCGTGAACGAGGAGTTCGCCGAGCAGGGATTCGATGCCATCCCCATGGAGCGCACCTCGGTCACGGGGCTGCGCCACGTCGACGGGGCAATCTCGATGGCTCGTGGACAACCCGACAGCGCCACCTCCAGCTTCTTCTTCTGCATCAACGACCAGCCATCGCTGGACTTCGGCGGCAACCGCAACCCCGACCTCCAGGGCTTCGCGGCGTTCGGGCAGGTGGTCAGCGGGATGGACGTCGTGCGCACGATCCAGGGGCAGCCCTACGAGGCACAGACCCTGACGCCGCCAGTGCGGATCACGTCGGTCCGGCGGGCCGACTGACGGGAAGGGACGGACGGCAGCCTACCGCATTCGTCCCCAAGGCGATCCGCGGGAGGTCGCCGCGCGTCCCCCGCTTGCTACTCCTCCACCGTCAGGCGGGTGGTGACGTCGATCGGGGTCCTGCCCGGCAACTGCACGGTCAGGATCAGGTCGTACTCACCCGCCTCGACCTCCGGCAACGTAAGTGCGATGGCGCGGAAGACGGTGCCCAGTTCGTCGGGTCCGGCTTCCTCCCAGCTCAGCTCAAGCGGCGCCTCCGGGGTGGTGAGGCGCAGGAACTGCGTCGCGCGCGCGAGCAGCCCGGGGTTGGCGTCCTGCATGGTGATGCCGACGATGGCGCTCTCGCCCGTCTGGAGCCCGTAGACCTCCCAGCCCGCCACGAAGGGCTCGCCGGAGCGGACGCGGGTTGAACCCAGCACCCGGGGCAGGGCCTCGTCCAGGCTCTCCGGCAGATCGCCGGCGGGGTCCAGGAGCACGATGTCGGATATGGCCGCGAGCCCGAAGGGCAGGTTCTCCTGGCGTACCCCGCCGCGCACCCTCCAGCCACGGTCGTCGGCGTCTTCCAGCACTTCCATGCCGAAGATGTAGTCGCCGTTGGGCACCCGCGCGGTGACAACGCCCTCGCGCGCGCTGCCGCGCTGGTCGACGAGCCGCTCCCCCTCCGGGGTCAGCACGAACACGCCCGACTCCACGGCGCCCGCCGTCACGGGAGGCGGAGGCGGGGGGGCGGCGAAGGCCGCGAAGGGATCGGCGCCCGGGGCGGTCTCGCGCACCGTGGGGCGGGCGGGCTCCTCCGGCGGCGGCGCGGGCTGGTAGCCCGCCACGACCAGTAGCGAGTCGCCGCGGCGGAAGCGCGCCACTTGCGCGTCCATGGTGGTGATGATGGGCGCGTACCAGGCGGCGTAGCCGGTCCACGGCGCCCGGTCCTCGATCTCCCACGCGCGCACGGGGACGCTGGCCGGATCCTCCAGAAACGCCCCCGCGGGCATGAACTCGCGCCCGTGGGGCCGGTGGCGCCCTATGATGAAGCGGTTGTCCTGGAGCATGCCCGAAGCGGGCCGCGCCGGCCGGCCGCGCTCCCAGCCCACCTCGCCCCCGTACCGCGCGACGAGCTCCTCCAGGTCCTCCTCCCAGGGAATGTCGTAGGGGTTTTCCGCCGACTCGCGGATGTGGATCAGCGTGCGGCGGGCGTACTGCTCCGCCTCGCGGTCGTTGCCTTCGACCAGGTACAGGGGATCGGCAAGGAGCCAGAGCCGCTGGCGCAGCGCCGCCTGCTCCGCGGGACCCGCATCCTCGAAGAGCTCGCGGGCCTCCTCGTCCAGGAGATAGTCGAGCGCCAGCCATTTCTCCCGCTCCTCCTCGGGCATCCGCGGGATGGCGTCGCGGAAGACGGCTTCCGCCTCGATGCTCTCTCCCAGCGACTGCAGCAGGTATCCCTTGAGCGCCATGCACCACCACTCGTCGTCGGGATGACACCGCTCGGTGAGGGCTTCCGCCCGGAGCAGCTCCCCCTGCTCCCTGAGGTAGTAGACGCGCTGTCCCAGCATCCACCTGTCGCGCGGGATGCTGGAGTGGATGCGGCCGAGCGTGCGCAGCATGTCCATGCGCGCCATCTCGACCTCGATCGGAGCAGGCTCCACCGGGGGCGCTTCCCCGTCTCCGTGCCGCAGGCACATCCGGCCCACCAGAGCATCGCACTGGCCTCCGAAACCGCTCCATTCCGGAGGAAGCCGCTGTTCCCGGAAGCGCTCGAACTCCTTCTGCACCTGCTTCGCCTCCTCGAGCAGCGCGATCGAATCGGCTTCGGGGCTCGCTGCTTCCTCCTGGGCGGCGCGGGCCGGCAGCGGCAAGGCGAGGCAGATGAGGACGGCTGCAAGACCGATGCGTCCGGCGAGGCCGTTTGGGCTATTCGGCATTGGCGATGGCTCCCTGAGGGCGTGGCTGTCCCTTGTAGGATGCGCGACCGGCACGAAGGGTTGACGTCGCGCGGGCGTGAAGCGCATCGGAAGATTCCTGCTACCCGGCGTCCGGGTTGCGGGTTCGGACAAAGCGGGGCGTATACTCAGGACGTTCGCTCGTCCGCCTCCCCACCCCGAGGCTCTCATGACTTCGATGACCGCGCTTCCGCTGCTTCTGCTCCTGGCCGCTCCCCAGCAGCTCCCCGAACCCTTCGAGACTCCCTGGAACCGCGCCATCCCCCGCATCGTGGAGCGCCCGGAAGGGGCAACCCTCTCGGTTCCATCAGGCTTCGCCGTGAACGTCTTCGCCGAGGATCTGGCGGCTCCCCGTCGGCTTGCGCTCGCGCCGGGCGGCGACGTGTTCGTGGCCGAGAGCCGGAGTGGCGCGGTCACGCTGTTGCGGGATGAGGACGGCGACGGCACGGCCGAATACCGGCAGATCTTCGCGGAGGGCCTGACCCGGCCGTACGGCATCGCCTTCCACGGCGGGTACGTGTACGTGGGCAACAACGACGCCGTGGTGCGCTTTCGTTATGCGCCCGGTCAGACGCGCGCGGACGGTCCGCCGGAACATGTGGTGGACTTGCCCGTCAGCAGCGACGCCCTCGATCACGATACCGCCGAGCGCCTGGGCATCGACGTCGGCCGGACCCTCGGGTTCAACCACTGGACGCGCAATCTCGTCTTCGATCCCGATGGCGAGCGGATGTACGTGGCGGTCGGTTCCGCCACCAATGCGATGCCGGGGACGGACCCGCGCCGCGCCGCCATCAACGAGTACCGGCCCGACGGCTCGGGACATCGGGTGTTCGCGGGAGGGCTGCGCAATCCCGTCGCGCTCGCCTTCCACCCGGTGACGGGTGCGTTGTGGACGGCGGTGCACGAGCGCGACCATCTCGGCGACGACCTGGCCCCGGACTACGTCACCTCGGTGCGGGAGGGCGGCTTCTACGGCTGGCCGTACGCGTACATCGGGCCCAACCCGGAACCGATCCTGAACGGGGCGCGGCCGGACCTGGTGGAGCGCACAATCGTACCCGATGTTCTGCTGCCGGCCCACGCGGCCCCCATGGGCATGGCGTTCCACACGGGCGAGGGATTCCCCGCGGAATACCGCAATCACGGCTTCGTCGCGCTGCACGGATCCATCAACCGGCTCGATCTGAAGGGCTATTCGGTGGTGCGCATCCCGTTCGAGGGCGGACGCCCTTCCGGCCCGCCGCAGGACTTCCTTACCGGGTTCATCGTCCGCGACGACGACGAGAAGGAAGTCTGGGGCCGCCCCGTGGACGTGCTTCAGGCGCCGGACGGCGCGCTGCTGGTTTCCGACGACGCGGGCAACCGTATCTTCCGCATCCATTTCGCGGGATAGGGCCCGCCAAGGGACCCGAGGAGCGTCAGCGACGCGCCACGGACGACTCTCAGGGGAGTTTGTCGCTCGCCCGTCAGGGCAGGCGCAACGCGCGTGCCAGGGCCCGCCCGGCGCTGCCGGCCGGTTCCCGAGTCCCCGTCGGCGCCCTGGGGCCAGCCCCTGCGATGGCTTCCCGCAGGCCCGCCCCGTCGACTCCCTTTTCGAGCACCCCCCGGCTCGCCACCGAAATCCGCCCCGTCTCCTCGCTGACCACGACCACGACCGCGTCGGTCTCCTCGCTCAGCCCGATCGCGGCGCGGTGCCGGGTGCCCAGCGTGCGGTCGGGAACCGGCGCCCGGTTGAGCGGCAGAATCGCCCCCGCCGCCTTGATGGTGTCGCCCGAGACGATCACGGCGCCATCGTGGAGCGGCGAATTCGGGGTGAAGATGGCGCCCAGGAGCACGCGCGAGACGCGCGCCCGCAGGGGACTGCCGGTCTGCGCGTACTCGTCCAGTCCGACATCCCCCTCCAGGGCGATCAGCGCACCGATCTTCATGTTCGAAAGGCGCTCGGCCGCGCCCGCGATCTCCTCCACCACCTGGGTTTCCCCGAGCCGGCTGAACAGCTGCAGCATGCGCGCCTGGCCCAGCCGGGCGAGGGTGGACCGAATCTCGGGCTGAAAGACGACCAGCGCGGCGATGGCCCCATACTGGAAGACCGCATCCATGATCGAGCGCATGAGGTCGAGGCCCAGCAGGCGCGCGATGGCGTAGACGCCCGCGATCAGCAGCCCGCCCAGCAGGATCTGCATGGCCCGGGTGCGCTGGATGAACAGCAGGATGCGGTAAACCAGCGCCGCGACGATGAGGATCTCGAGGATATCGAGCCAGCCGGGCGCGAACAGCGCGAACAGATCCCCGGCGCTCATGCCTTCTCAGCCGCGTTGGCAGACCGCGGTTGCATTCGGGTGGACCGGTGTTTCCGACGGGCGGTCAAGGGTCGTCTGCGTGCGAGCCCCTCGCTCGGGCAGCGGGTCCGTCGACGGGCGCTGACGAGACGGGAACCGCCTCCTCCGGCTCGCGGAGGGAGTCGGGCGTGCTGCCGGTTACCGGCTGCGCCCCGCCGTCGAGCGGATCCCCGGTCTCTGGCGGCTCGCTTCCGTTTTCCTCGCCCGGCATCGGCGGCTCTTCGCGCGACATCGGCGGCAACGGCTCGCCCTGCTCGATCAGCTCGATCTCGCGGCGGCCCAGCGTTTCGCGTTCGAGCAACGCATCGGCGATGGTCTCGAGCAGCTCGTTGTGCTCCTCCAGAAGCACGCGCGCCCGGTCGTGCGCGCTGTCCAGGAGCCGCTTGACCTCGCTGTCGACCAGCTCCGCGGTGTGTTCCGAGATTTCACGCCGCTGAACCAGCTCGCGTCCGAGAAAGATCTCCTGCTCGGAATCGCCGACCGCCATCAGGCCCACCCGCTCGGACATGCCGAAACGGGTCACCATCCGGCGGGCCATGCTGGTGGCGCGCTCGATGTCGTTCCCCGCCCCGGTCGTCACCTTGGTCGGGCCGAAGCGCATCTCCTCGGCCACGCGTCCCCCGAACAGCATCACCAGCTGCCCTTCCAGCCAGTCCTTCGTATAGGAGTGCCGGTCCTCCTCGGGCAGGCTCGCGGTAAGTCCGAGGGCGCGTCCGCGGGGAACGATCGTGACCTTGTGCACGGGGTCGAGGCCCGGGATGCGCAGCCCCAGAACGGCATGGCCCGCCTCGTGCCAGGCGGTCAGTTCGCGCTCGGACTCGGTCAGCACCAGGCTCTTGCGCTCCGCCCCCAGCATGACCTTGTCCTTAGCCTTCTCGAAGTGGACCATGGCGACCCGGTCTGCGCCCTCGCGCGCCGCGACGAGGGCCGCCTCGTTGCAGACGTTGGCCAGATCCGCGCCCGACAGTCCGGGGGTGCCCCTGGCGATGACGGAGAGATCGACGTCCTCGGCGAGCGGCAGCTTGCGCGCGTGAACGCCCAGGATGCCCTCCCGGCCCTTGATGTCCGGCGAGTCAACCACGACCTGGCGGTCGAAGCGGCCGGGGCGAAGCAGCGCCGGATCGAGCACGTCGGGCCGGTTGGTGGCCGCCAGCAGGATCACGCCGTCGTTGGACTCGAAGCCGTCCATCTCCACCAGCAGCGCATTCAGCGTCTGCTCGCGCTCGTCGTGTCCCCCGCCCAGGCCCGCACCCCGGTGGCGGCCCACCGCATCGATCTCATCCACGAAGATGATGCAGGGCGCGTGCGATTTCCCCTGCTCGAAGAGGTCGCGCACGCGCGAGGCGCCCACGCCCACGAACATCTCGACGAAGTCGGAGCCCGACATCTGGAAGAAGGGGCGCGCGGCCTCGCCCGCCACCGCCCGCGCAAGCAGGGTCTTGCCGGTGCCCGGGGGACCCACCAGGAGCACGCCCTTGGGCAGGCGGCCACCCAGGCGCACGAAGCGCTGCGGATCCTTCAGGAACTCGATGACCTCCTGGAGCTCCTCCTTGGCCTCGTCCGCGCCCGCGACGTCCTCGAACGTCACCTTGGGCGTGTCCGGCGAGATGAGCTTGGCCTTGGAACGGCCGAACTGAAAGGCCCGGTTGCCCCCGCTCTGGAGGCTGCGCACGAACCAGATCCAGATCCCGGCCATGAGGATCCAGGGAAGAAACGCGAACACCCTCTCCATGACCGGGACCCTCGCGGGCCTTGCCCGGATGACGACGTTGCGCGCCTGAAGCTCTTCGAGCAGCCCGTCCGTGACCTCGCCCGGAAGCATGGAGACGAAGCGGCTCATGTCTTCGCCGTCCCGGTTCACGGGGGTGCGCAGTTCGCCCTCCACGCTGCGCGAATCGACGATCGTCACCTCGCGAATGTTGCCGGACGCCAACTGCTCGCGAAACTCGGTGTAGGTGAACTCGACGCCCGCGTTGCCCCCCGGACTGAAGATCTGGAAGAAGAGAAGCGGCACGAGCGCCAGCAGAATCCAGAATGAGGCGGTGCGGGAGAGCCGGGAGAACCTGCTGCCGGAATCGGGTCGGTTCTGTTCGGAATCAGACATTATTCAGAGTACTCCGGGACCACCGGCCCGTGCTCTCAGATGCTTGCGACGTAGGGAAGATGCCGGAAGTTCTCGCTGTAATCGAGCCCGTAGCCCACCACGAACTCCGGGGGGGCGTCGAAGCCCACCCATCTGGGCTCATGCGCGATGCCCTCCCGGCGCTTGTGAAGAAAGGTACACAATTCGAGGCTGGCCGGTCCGCGCGCCTGGATGATGGGCACCAGGGATGCCATGGTCCTGCCGCTGTCGATGATGTCGTCCACGAGGATAACGTGGCGCCCCCCGAGCGACACTTCGGGGTCGTAGAGGAGCTGCACGTTTCCCGATGATACCATACCCGACCCGTAGCTCGAAGTCACGATGAAGTCGACCTGGACCGGGTGATGGATGCAGCGCACCAGATCGGCCAGGAACATGAACGAGCCTTTGAGCAGGCCGAGCACGAGCAGTTCCTCGCGCGCCTCGTAGCAAGCCGAGATCTCGTCGCCCAGCTCCCGTACCCTGAGCGCGATCTGTTCGCGCGTGAAGATTATGCGCCGCACGCGGCCTCTGCCGGTGCGGCGGGCAACGTCAGTCGGTGGCGTCATCGAGATCCACTCCCACGTAGAGGATTGCGTCTTGAGGTGCGGGCCGCGCCTCGACCGACCGCGCCAACCCCGGCACCCAGAGGATACGCCCTCCGGCATCGGCCAGCACCGGCCGGCGCGCGCGCGCCGGCCGAGGCACGCGAGCCTCCCCGAACACCTTCTTGAGCTTGCGCGTGCCGGCGGGCAGGCGAATGCGGTCTCCGGGCCGCCAGCTGCGGAAGAGGATGGGGAAGCGCAGAGCCGGGATGGAGAGCCCCTCTCCTCCCACCGGGCCGCGTATCGACCAGCGGGCGAGGAAGGCGGCGCCTCCCGAACGGCCCTCGGCCGCGCCTTCGCCCGGAGCCGGAACCGCCACGAAGCGGGAGTCGTGAGGGCGACGCCCCCCGGCGGTCCCCGTGCCGCGCGCGATGACCAGCCGCTCATAGGCGCGGGACAGAACGGCTCCGCCGGGGAGGTCGATCGACCGGCCGCTCCCGGCGGAGGAGGCGAACTCCGACGCCAGAGCGGTGCCGCGGGCTTCGAGGTTGGCGCCGGACTCCGCCGCCAGCTCCCGGATGAGCCTGGCGCGCACCAGGGGATCGCACTGCAGGAATGCGTGGCGACTGAACGAGACACGCTCTTCGGTGCGCCGCACACTGAGGCCGGCGAGCAGCGTCGGGAGCACAGCATCCCAGAGGCGGCTCTCCTCTTCCGCCAGGCGGGCCAGACGGTGGAGGGCCCGGCGGGCGCCCGGCGCGACCCGCTCCTCGGCGAGCGGCAGCAGCTCCCGGCGGACCACGTTGCGCGGGATTTCGGCCGAACGATTGGTGGGGTCGGTCCGGTGACGGAGGCGGGAGGCAGAGGCGTAGGCGGCGAGTTCCCGCTTCCAGAAGGGCAGCAGCGGCCGGTACAGCCCCGGTTCGCGGGTGCGGGGGATCCCGGCCAGGCCGGCGAGGCCGGTGCCCCGCAACATCCGGTAGGCGACCGTTTCGGCCTGGTCGTCCGCGTGATGGGCGGTCACGATCCACTGGCAGCCGGTCCCGGTACGCGCCTCCTCCAGAAAGCGATAGCGGACCCGGCGCGCCTCGGTTTCGTTGGCGGGAGGACGGGCGACCGCGCGCGACACCAGCGGCACCCCCCAGGCGCGCGCAAGGCCCCTCACCCAGTGGGCGTCCTCGGCGCTGCCGGGACGCATGCGGTGATCCAGGTGGGCGGCGTGCACTTCGAGCGACGGGAGGCCCGGCGTGAAGCGCAGGAGGTGAAGCAGGACGGTGGAGTCGAGGCCGCCCGAGAGCGACACCAGGACGCGTCCGCCGCCGGCGACAATGACCCCGTCCTCGGCCAGCGCCGCGCGGAAGCGGTCGGCCAGCGACCGGTCCGGCCTGCTCACGGCGCCGGTTCGCCGGCCGCCGCGGCGGCACCCGCGGCGGCGGCGGAGAGCGCGGGAGGGGGAGGCCTGCCGGTCTCCTCCATCAGGACGCGCGCCAGCCGGTCGAGGCGGTCGGACTGGATGCCGTCCACACCCCACGAGAGCAGCCGGCGCATGTCGGCGGACTCATCGATGGTCCAGACGTGGACCGGAATGTTGCGGCGGTGCGCCTCGCGGACGAAGCGCGGCGTGACGACGCGCCTGCCCATCCAGGCGTCCGGCACCTGGAGGGCGTCGGCACGCGGCGTATACAGGAACCCGAGCGGCCGGTGGTGCAGCAGATGGAACAGCCGGATCTGGCGGCGGGACGCTCCGTGGGGGCCGGGATAGCGGTGCCGCGAGGGGCGCGCGCCCTCCAGTTCCGCGGCCATCAGCACCCGATGCTGCGCTCCGTGCCGGAGGACGGCCTCGACCAGCAACGGCGCGACCTCGGGGGTCTTGGCCTCCACGTTGATGCGCTTGTCGGGGAAGGTCTCGAGCACCTCGTCCAGCAGCGGAATGCCCACGCCCCGACCGCGAAAGGCCGGTTCGCCCGCCAGATCGCGGAAACGATGGCCGGCGTCGAGCATGCGCACCTCGCTCCAGGGAAGCTCGCGCACGGTGCCGCTGCCGTCGCAGGTGCGGTCCACGGTGGCGTCGTGAATCACGACCACCTTGCCGTCCGCGGTCCGGTGCACGTCCATCTCCAGCACGTCGGCGTCCCATTGCTCCACCGCGGCGGTGAAGGCCGCCATGGTGTTCTCGGGCGCCAGCGCGGCTCCACCCCGGTGGGCGATGAAGAGGGGAGCGCCCGCCAGGTAGGGATGACCTGGCCGGCGGAAGGGCCAGCCGGCCCATCCCCGCCGGGCCGCACGCATGGAACGCCGCCGGGCCGGCGTCGTCAATCCGCCGCGGCCTGTTCCAGGCGCACCCGCTCGGGCGGGGTGACCTCGTACAACAGCGCAAGCACCAGATCGATGAGCGGCTCGGTCATGGACAATTCCCTTTCGCTCTGCTCCACGTCCCACTCGGGATCCTGCTCGCGCAGTTCGGCGCGGAGGGTCACCACCCTGCCCGCCAGGAAGTTCAGGATCTCTTCGACGATGGCGGGATGCGGGTCTGCGGGCGTGCCCCGTTCGTCGATGGATTCGCGCAACAGCAATCCGCGCACGAACGCGAGGAAGCCGGGGAAGGCCAGTTCGGTGAACGGGCCGTCGTCGAGACGCTCCTCGCCCGTGATGTTCTCCCACTCCAGCTCGTTCCAGTACAGCTCCCGAGCTTCATCCAGGTAGTAGGCGCGGCGGTCCGGCGACAGGGGCGCGGCGGCCCCTTCCCGGACCCGCAGCGGGCGCTCCAGCACGCGGGCCATCCTCGCCTTGCGCCGACTCAGCTCACGTTCGATCAGATCAGCCATCGTCCTGCTCGTCGCTTTCGGGTGTCTCCCGCTTGTGCCACGAGGCTCGCCCGGGACACGGACAGATATGAAACCCCGCCGGGACGGTCAGGTCCCTGCGGGGTGGGGCAGGAAAGCGATGCCGGAGGAGGGACTCGAACCCCCGACACGCGGATTATGATTCCGCTGCTCTGACCAGCTGAGCTACTCCGGCGGGGACATCGCGAAAACGCTAGTTTTGAGAAGATAGCGTGTCAAGCGGCACCGTCAGGGCCGCGGAATTCCCCGAACCTGTCAGAGGACCCCCGGCGCCAGCGGGCATGGACCGGCGTTGGCGGAGTTCCGAGGGAGAGCGATCCGAATGGACATCCCGATGATCGTGGGCATCGTCGTCGCGGCCACCGGCCTCCTCACCAGCTTTCGCGTCCTGTGGGAATACGAGCGAGGCGTGGTCTTTCGGCTCGGCAAGCTCACCCGCGCCAAGGGGCCCGGGCTGATTTTTCTCGTGCCCTACGGGCTGGAGCGGATGAAGCGGATGGACCTGCGCATCGTGGCGCTGGACATCGCGCCCCAGGACACCATCACCAAGGACAACGTCAGCGTCACGGTCAACGCCGTGGTGTATTTCCGCGTGACCAACCCGGCGAAGGCCGTGGTCGAGATCGAGGACTACTACTTCGCCACCTCCCAGCTGGCACAGACGACGCTCCGCAGCGTCATCGGCCAGTCGGAGCTGGATCAACTGCTCGCCGAGCGCGAACGCATCAACGAAATCGTGCGCGACATCATCGACGAGGGAACCGATCCCTGGGGCATCGAGGTGACGGGCGTCGAGATCAAGGACATCGATCTGCCCAAGGAGATGAAGCGGGCGATGGCGAAGCAGGCCGAGGCCGAGCGCGAGCGTCGCGGCAAGGTGATCGCGGCGGAAGGTGAGTTCCAGGCGTCCCGCAAGCTCGCGGACGCAGCGGCGGTCATTCAGGAATACCCCATGGCCCTGCAGCTTCGCTATCTGCAGACGGCCGTCGAGATCGCCGCGGAGAACAACTCCACCACCGTCTTCCCGATTCCGATGGAGCTCATGTCGGCGGGCACGACCAGCACGGGCGGCGCGGTCGCCAGGGCCGTGGCCGAAGGGATGCCCGCGCTGCTCCCGGAAGGAACCTCGGGGCAGCTGCTCGCGGACGCGGTTCGCAGAATCGCCGATTCCGCGACCGAGGCGAAGGAAACGGTCGGGGCGGAGGAAGACCCGGCCTGAGGGCCCGCCGCGCGGAGGAGCTGGAGGGCCGGAGCCGACTACCTGCTCCCGGTGGAATCGTCCGGCTCTGCGCCGCCGACATCGTCCGCGAAGCGGTACAGGATCTCGCCCTCGCGAATCATCCCGTGACGCTCGCGCACGAGGCGCTCCAGCGTCAGCGGATCGTCTCTCAGGGAGTCGGCGCGGGCCGTGAGCGAATCCACCTCCGCCCGCAGCAGATCGAGGGCACGCTGTTCCTGCTTCACCTGCGAGCGCGCCGATCCCAGCTCGATCATGGAGTGTTCACCGCCGAAGACCGCGTAGTAGACGGCGGCCCCCGCGATGACCGGCAGCACCAGCTTCCTCAGGATGCCCAGAGCGCCCTCCCCGGATAGGATCCCGCGGCCCCCAGTTCCTCCTCGATGCGCAGCAGGCGGTTGTACTTGGCCACCCGGTCGCTGCGGCTGGCGCTTCCGGTCTTGATCTGTCCGGTTGCGCGCGCGACGGCCAGGTCCGCGATGAAGGTGTCCTCGGTCTCGCCCGAACGATGTGAGATGACGCACCGGTAGCCCGAGGCGCGAGCCAGGTCGATGGCGTCCATGGTTTCCGTCAGCGTGCCGATCTGGTTCACCTTGATCAGAATGGCGTTCGCGACTCCCTCGCGGATCCCTCGCCGCAGCCGCTCGCTGCTGGTGACGAAGAGGTCGTCGCCGACCAGCTGCACGCGTTCTCCGACGGCCCTGGTCAATACCCCCCATCCCCCCCAGTCGTTCTCGCCCAGCGCGTCCTCGAGCGAAGCAATGGGGTGGCGCCGGGTCCAGTCGTCCCAGAACGCCACCATCGCCTCCCGGCCGAGGCGGCCGCCGCCGGAGCCCTGCAGGACGTAGTCGTCATCCCGGAGGAATTCGCTGGCGGCGGCGTCGATGGCGAGGACGACCTCGTCGCCGGGCCGGTAGCCGGCGCGCTCGATGGCCGTGAGCACCACCTCGATCGCTTCCTCGTTTCCGCCCAGGTCGGGGGCGAAGCCGCCTTCGTCGCCCACGGCGGTGTTGCGGCCCGCTTCGGCGAGCACGTCGCGGAGGGCGTGGAAGACCTCCGTCCCCATGCGCAGCCCCTCGGAGAAGGTGTCGGCGCCCACCGGCATGACCATGAACTCCTGGATGTCCACGTTGTTGGGCGCATGGGCGCCGCCGTTCAGGATGTTCATCATGGGGACCGGAAGGACGGTGGCCGCCTCGCCGCCCAGGTAGCGGTAGAGGGGCTGCCCGGCCTCGCGGGCGGCCGCGCGCGCCGTCGCCAGCGACACGCTCAGGATCGCGTTCGCGCCGAGCCGGCCCTTGTTGGGGGTGCCGTCGAGCTCCACCAGCGCGCGGTCCAGGGAGCGCTGCTCGCGTGCCTCCCTGCCGACCACGGCCGCCCGGATTTCGCCGTTGACGTGGGCCACCGCGCGCCGCACCCCCTTGCCGCGGTAGCGGGAGGGGTCCCCGTCCCGGAGTTCCACCGCCTCGTGCTCGCCGGTGGAGGCCCCGCTGGGCACCGCCGCGGTCGCGCGCGCGCCGCTCGCCAGGGTCACCTCGGCCTCCACCGTCGGGGTTCCGCGGGAGTCGAGGATTTCCCTGCCCTTCACTTCCGTGATCGCGGACACGGCTGCTACTCCTTGACGTCGGGCCCGGTTGCCGGGGCGGCGGGGGCGAGTGGCAACGCCAGCGCCCCGTTGGCCTGCCCTGGTGACGGTCTGGACATGAGATCCGCGACCGCCTGGCGCGCGCGGTCGCGCAGCGCGTTGCGATCCGACATGGTCAGGTCGCCCACCTCGATGGGTTCGCCGACCCGCACCTCGATCTCACCCGATCGAATCGCGTAGCTGTGTTTGGGCATCACGGCGCGGCTCCCCACGACCGCAACCGGCAGAACCGGCGTCTGCGTCTCGAGCGCCAGCACGAAGGCCCCCTTCTTGAAGGGCTGGAGCTCCCCGGTGGGCGACCGCGTGCCTTCCGCGAACATGACGACGTGAAGGGTGCGCTCGTGCAGCCGCCGGGCCGCCCGTTGCAGCGATTCGATCGCGCTGTGGCGGTTGCGGCGGTCGATGGCGATATGGCCGCAGCGCAGA
Source organism: Gemmatimonadota bacterium (assembly GCA_022823365.1). Lineage (GTDB taxonomy): Bacteria > Gemmatimonadota > Gemmatimonadetes > Longimicrobiales > Gaopeijiaceae > BD2-11. The sequence continues at coordinate 37,922 of JAJDXG010000018.1, read as the reverse complement.
ATCGCCTTGCCGAAGACCGGGACCGAGCGCAGCTCCTCCTTGGCCACGAAGCGCAAGGAGGTGGGGAAGGCGGCGAAGAGCGCGAGGACGTCGAACCAGGACTGGTGGTTGGAAACCACGATCTGCGAGCGCCCGGGATCGACCCGGTCGAGCCCGGTCGAGGTGACGGTCACACCCGCGGCACGCAACAGGACGGCAGACCAGCCCTGCGCCCAGTGTCCGCACCGCCGGTGGCGCCAGGCGGGGACCACGGAGGTAAACAGAATGATCGCGGCGTAGTAGCCCGTCGTCGCGACCGCCGCCAGCGCCACCCATCCCGTCCGAAGCATCCGCACTCCCGATCCGCCTTACCGGTTCTCCGGGCGCCCGACGTCGGCCGCGCCGGATCGCGGCGCGCGAAAGTGGTCGAAGCCCGTGGACCCGGGGTCGAACTCGTCCGCGCCGTCGCCCTCAAGTCTAACGCCCGCGCCGCCAGCGACAATTCCGACGCGCGTGAGGGGTATTCCGAACCGGTGATGGAAGTCGCCCGCGACCGATTCCGCGGACCCTTGCCGCGCGGTGAAGGCGAGCTCGTAGTCCTCGCCTCCCGCAAGCGCGAGGGGCAGCGCGCTGCGGCGCGATCCGGCGGTGGCGACGGCTCCGGGGGCGACGGGAACGAGGGCCGGGTCCAGGACGATGGCAACTTCGCTCGCCGCGGCGACGTGGCCCATGTCTCCCAGGAGACCATCCGAGAGGTCGACCAGGGCCGTCACCCGGATGCGCTCGGCGAGCCAGCGAGCCTCTTCCAGGCGCGCGGCGGGTGCGGCGAAGGCCCGCCGCGCCGACGGAGCTGGCTCGCGCCCGCACTGCCAGTCGCGCACGGCGGCGGCGCTCGCGCCCAGCACGCCCGTCACCCAGACCTCGTCGCCCGCCCGGGCCCCGCTCCGCAGGATCGGGTGATGCGCGCGCCCCAGTGCGACCACGTTGACGACCAGCTGTCCCGGAGAGCGGGTGAGGTCGCCCCCGACAAGCGCGCAACGGGCGCGTTCGCACGCTCGCCGGATGCCCGACCGAAGGCCCTCCGCGATGCGTGAGGCATCCGCGTGCGGCAGGCCGAGGGCGACGAGCACGCCGATGGGCCGCGCGGCCATCGCGGCCACGTCGCTCAGTGCGGCGGTCACCGCGCGGTAGCCCGCCTCGTCGAAGCTGATCCAGGCGCGCCGGAAGTGCACGTCCTCGAGGAAGGCGTCGGTGCTCACCACCCAGCCGGATTCGAGCACCGCGCAGTCGTCTCCCGAGCCCACCAGCACATCCGCCCCGGGTGGCGGTCCGGCTGCCTGGAAGGACCGGATCAGGTCGAACTCGCCGCCCGGTCCCAGCGGGTTCAACGAGGAGCCTCCTGGTCGAAGATGACGAAGGGCAGGCCGAGGGGGCTCTTCGGATCCGGTTGACGGCGGACCGCGGCCGCAAGGCGGGCGATGACGTCGCCCGGCACCAGCCCGGGACCTTCGCTCCCGAGCGCGGCCGCGACCCCGGTCAGGTGCAGCGCCAACCCGCCAGCCACCGATGGATCGCACCCCTGCGCCATCAGCGAGCCCGCGACTCCGCTCAGCACGTCCCCCATCCCGGCGGCAGCGAGGTCGGAACTCCCGAGCCCGCCCACCAGGAGCCGCTTATCGGGGGTGGCTACGACCGACGGGTTGCCCTTCAGCAACACCGAGCACGACCACGCCGCCGCCCGGTCGAGAGCCAGTTCGTGCGCAAGGCCGGGGAGGTCGTCGGCGGCGGCCACGAGCCTCCTCATCTCTCCCCGGTGCGGCGTCACCAGCACCGGTCGAGCGCGTCCCAGGTCGATCAGGGCCGGGCCCGCCTCCGCCGCCACCAGGTTCAGGGCGTCGGCGTCGAGCAGCACCGGGCAGTCCCCGGATGCTTGCAAGACAGCCTCAAGGGCGACGGCAGCCTCCGCAGCGACTCCCAGCCCGGGGCCCGCCACGACCGCGGTCGATGCCTTCGCCGCGCGGGCTAGCGCGCCCCGGTCGGCCGTGTCCACGAACACCGCTTCCGGGACGGCGCCCTGGAGCACGGGCCGATTGGCGGCGGCGCTCGCGATGCGCACGAATCCCGCCCCGGCCCTCAGCGCCGCTCGTGCGGCCATGATCGCCGCGCCCGCCATCCCGGGCGCGCCCGCCAGCAGGAGCAGCGAGCCGACCTGGTGCTTGTGCGTATCGGGAGGACGAACCGGCAGCACGTCCCGCGCCCACCCGGGCGTCACCACGCGCGCCCGGAAGGTTGCCGGAGGCACCGGCGGAAACCCGATCTCCACAGCCACCAGGCGACCGGCATGCGCGCGCCCGGGCCCGAGCAGGGAGCCCAGCTTGGGCCACCCGAAGGCCACCGTCACGTCGGCCCGGGCGGCCTCCCCGGGGACGGCCCCGGTATCGGCGTCCACCCCGGAGGGAATGTCGAGAGACACAAGCGGCCTGGCGGCCCGGTTCATGCCCTCCAGTAGGCGCGCCTGGGGAGTTCGGGGGGCGCCCGAAATCCCGGTTCCGAGCACCGCGTCCACGAGCACGCCGGCCGACGCGGCCGCGCGCGCGATCTCACCACGGGCGCCCTCGGCACCCGCGTCCAGAGCAGGCAGCGGCCACTTGTGCAGAAGGCGCGCATCCGGGGCTTTCGCGGACGCCCGGACAACCGTGACCGGCCGGCCCCAGCCCGCCAGCGCGCGCGCCAGGGCGAGGCCGTCGCCGCCATTGTTGCCCGACCCCGCGAACACGACCACCGACCCCCGCGCAAAGAGGCGCTCGAGCACCAGGGCGGCCGAGCGTCCCGCGTTCTCGATGAGGGTCCGGCCGGGAACGCCGAGTCGGTCGATGGCGAAGCGATCGAAGGATGCCGCTTCGCTGCCGGTGGGAGCGTGGACATCAGGATCGCCGAAGAGGATCCTCGAACGACCGCGACGGCCTCTGGAGGAAGCGCCGCGGTCGCCGGTCACGCGTGGCGCCATCGGGAAGTGCAGGAGGGACTACTTGTAGCTCTGAGTGATGTTACGCCCGAAGGTGATCTCTCCGTTGTCGATCCTGATGTTGAAGCCACAGTCGGGATTGGAACAGACCCACGCCTTGTATCGGATCGGGGCGCCCTCGCGTCCGTAGTCGGACATCGGGAGCAATAGCCCCGTATTGCACTTGAGACAGGAAGGAAAGCTCTGCTCTTCGGACATTGTCCAGTCCCCTCTCGGATGGTCTCGAAGAGACGAGACCTGTTGAGTTGGTCAGGCTGGAGCGAGGGCTAGGCCCTGCCCCACGGATAATCGTGCTCGAAAGCGTCCTCGAAATCGTACACGCCCCTGAAATCCTCGGGAGAATCCCCTTCCTGTTTCAGGAGAATCCCGCAGTCGACCAGATCGAAGACGATCTCACCCAGGTCTTCCGTGGCGTGGACCCCCCAGTGTTCCAGAACCGTGCGCGCCATCGGGCCGTATTGCTCGAGAGCGAGACGTCTTACTCCCTGCGCGAGCTCCGTGCCGGAGATATGGCGCCGCTTTTCGAGCGATTCCGACACCGACTGCAGGGCGGAGAGTACAAACAGGTACGCCTTGACATGGAAACGCGGGTTGCGTCCATCGAGCCGTACCAGGACATCGTCGCCAATCTGCGGGTCGTTCATGGGAGAAATCTGGAGCGATTCCACGGAGCGCGCCAGCCCCGGCCATGCGGGGTAACAGGACGTTTCCCGTTGCCGGACATGATATTGCGGCCCTGCCCACAAACCCGGGCGAAGTCAGCCGACCGGAACGGTCTCCTTCCGGAGCGGGAAGGACGCGCTCATTTCGCGCACTCGCCCACGCACCTCTCCAAGCACCTCGTCGTCCTCGGGACGAAGCAGAACCCGGGCCATCCAGCCCGCAATGAGGCGCATCTCGTCGATCCCCATGCCGCGGCTGGTGAGCGCGGACGTCCCGAGCCGAATCCCGGACGTGACCAGCGGCGAGCGGTACTCCCCGGGGACCGTGTTCTTGTTGACGGTGATGCCCACGCGCGCAAGCGCCGCCTCGGCCTGCGCTCCCGAGAGGCCGTCCTGTCCGAAGTCGACCAGGATCAGGTGGGTGTCGGTGCCGCCGCTCACCAGGCGGAACCCGTGTTCCATGAGCTCGGCCCCCAGGGCTCGCGCGTTTGCCACCACCTGCCGCGTATAGAGCGGGAATTCCGGCGCCAGCGCCTCCCGGAACGCGACCGCCTTGGCGGCGATCACGTGCATCATCGGGCCCCCCTGGGAGCCTGGAAACACTGCCCGGTCGACGGCGCGCGCGTGTTCGGCGGGCGCCAGAATGAGACCGCCGCGGGGTCCTCGCAGCGTCTTGTGGGTGGTCGTGGTCACCACGTGAGCGTGCGGAATCGGACTGGGATGTACGCCGGTGGCGACGAGCCCCGCGATGTGGGCCATGTCGACCATGAGGAGCGCGTCCACTTCGCGCGCGATTTCCCCGAACGCGGCGAAATCGAGCGTGCGCGGATAGGCGCTGGCGCCCGCGACGATCAGGCGGGGGCGCTCGGAGCGCGCCTGCTCGCGCACGATGTCATAGTCGATGAGCCCATCCGACTCGCGCACGCCGTAGGACGATACCCGAAACCACTTTCCGCTCACGTTGACCGGGGATCCGTGTGTCAGGTGGCCGCCGTGGCTGAGCTGCATGCCCAGAAAACGGTCTCCCGGCTGGAGGAAGGCGAGAAAGGCCGCCAGGTTCGCCTGTGCCCCGGAATGAGGCTGAACGTTCGCATGGTCGGCTCCGAAGAGCGTGCAGGCGCGTGCCCGGGCCAGGCCCTCGACCACGTCGACGTGCTCGCAGCCGCCATAGTAGCGACGTCCCGGGAGTCCTTCCGCGTACTTGTTGGTGAGCGCCGAACCCGTCGCCTCCAGGACCGCCCGCGACGCGAAGTTCTCGCTGGCGATCATCTCCAGCTGATCGCGCTGGCGCGCCTCTTCGGCGTGGATGGCCTGATGTATCTCGGGGTCGAAACGACGCAGGTGATCGGTGGACACTGTCTCGCTCGGGTCAGGTGCTCATGGAAACCGCCCGCCGGGCACGGGAGCCGTGTTGGGCGCTGCCGGGGCGGCGGGCATCCGTCAGTATCTGCAGGGCGACGCGGTTGGAGGCCTCGGCGGCCGTGATGCCATCCTCGCGGGCGCGCTGGAAGACGTTCAGCACGACGTCGTAGATCCCGGCGGCTTTCCTTCTGGTGCGCTCAGCGGACCAGCCGTGCAGCTCGCCGTACACGTTGATGAGCCCTCCGGCGTTGATCACGTAGTCGGGAGCGAACAGGATGCCCCTCCTCTGAAGGGCGTTGCCATGCCTCGGCTCAGCCAACTGATTATTGGCCGAGCCCGCCACGATGTCCACGCGCAGGCGTGCGACCGTCCGGTCGTTGATCACCCCACCCAGTGCGCATGGGGCGAAGATGTCGGCCGGCACGTCGTAGATCGCCTCCGGGGCGACGGCGGTGGCGCCGAACTCGTGAACCGCGCGCTCAACGCTGGCGGCGTTGATGTCGGCGACCGTGAGCCTGGCGCCTTCGGCCGCGAGCTCTGCGCACAGTTGATACCCGACGTGTCCCACGCCCTGGACGGTAACGTGCCTGCCCTCCAGGCAGGGATCGCCGTAGCGCTGCTGCGCGCACGCCCTGATGCCCTGATAGACGCCGTGGGCCGTGGCGGGAGAGGGATCCCCGGAACCTCCGCGCACTCCGGCCACCCATCGGGTTTCCGCGCGCACGAACTCCATGTCGTCCACGGAGGTGCCGACGTCCTCCGCAGTGATGTAGCGCCCGCCCAGAGACTCCACGGCGCGGCCGTGGGCCCGGAACAGCCGCTCCCGGTCGCGCGGGCGTTCATCCGCCAGGATGACGGACTTGCCCCCTCCGAGTTTCAGGCCCGCGATGGCCGCCTTGTAGGTCATGCCGCGCGCGAGGCGAAGGGCGTCGGTCAGGGCGTCCGCCTCGCTCGCGTACCCCCAAAGGCGGGTGCCGCCCAGCGCCGGGCCCAGCGTCGTGTCGTGGATGGCGATGATGCCTCGATAGCCCTCCGCGGGCTCCGACCAGAAGACCAGTTGATCGTGGCGGAAGGCCGCCATCTCCTCGAATATATGCATGCTCAATTCCTTTTCTGTTTTGCGCGCCAACCCGCGCCAGTGCCGGCGTGGGGCCGCTCATCCGGTTGCGACGGTGGCCTCGAACCCGCGCGCCGCGATGATGCGCAGCACTTCGCCGGTGGCCTCGCAGATGCCCGTGCCGCTGGCGTCGCGCATCAGCTTCTCGACGGGATAGTCGCGCATGTACCCATACCCGCCGAAAATCTGAACCGCTTCCCGGGCAACCGAGACCGCCGCGTGGCTCGCCGCCCATCTCGCCATGTCCGGGGTCGCCGTCAGGCCGGGGCGGTCCGTCCAGGAGGCCAGGCCGACACCTCCCTCCGCGCCCGATGCCTCGAGGGCGACGGCCGTCTCCCGCACCAGGGCGCGCGCCGCCGCAATACGGGTCGCCATGCCGGCGAGCTTGTGCCGGATGGCTCCGAACGCCGTGAGCGCGCGCCCGAACTGTTCGCGCTCGCGCGAGTAGCGGGCGGCGTGCTCGAACGCGGCCTGCGCGATGCCCAGGGCCACCACCGCGCCGCCCAAGCGGGACAGGGGCAGCGCCTGAGCCGCATACTCGTCGCCGAGCCGCGGGCTCCCGATCACCCGGTGCGCGGACACCGCCACGCCGTCGAGCTCGACGTCGACGATCTCGGCCGCGCACAGGCCAAGGGTCTCGCGGCGGCGTACAACGCGATATCCGGGTGCGGAGGTATTCACCAGGAACACGCCGGCGCCGCCCGTGCCGCCCTGCGCGGCCGGGCGAGCGAAGACCATGGCCGCTCCGGCTCTGTTGCCGTCCACCACCCAGTGCTTGCGCCCGTCGAGCCGCCAGCCGTCGCCGGCCGGGGTGGCGATGGCATCCCCGGCGTCTTCGGCGCCCGCCGCCCCGAGTTCCCCCAGGGCGAACGCGACCAGGCGCTCCCCGGACGCGATGCCGGGAAGAAACTCTGTTTGCAGATCCTCCGACGCATGCGCGAGCAGGAGGCTCGTGACCGGTCCGTTCTGCAGCGACACGGACAGCGCCAGGCTGCCGTCGGCACGGGCGAGTTCCTCCGTCGCCGCCAGGCAGGTGGACAGGTCGAGCCCGAGGCCGCCGAACGCTTCCGGAATGCCCATCCCCAGGAAGCCGAATTCGGCGAGCATCCCGAGGACATCCTCGTCCAGGCGGCGGTGCTCGTCCCAGCCCGCGGAGCGCGGTCGGATTTCGCCGTCCGCGAACTCCCGGGTCATCTCCCGGATGGATCGCTCCTCCGGGGTCATGGGACACCGTGCGTGGCGGAGGCGTCCCGGAGCCCGTCCCTACAAGCGGAACTGGCCGAAGCCCCGGCACCGGCCGGCCTTCCCGGGGCGGAAGCGCTACTCATGGGAATGGAATCCGCGCCCGCTCTTGCGCCCCAGCCAGCCGGCCGCCACGTACTTGCGAAGCAGCGGGGCGGGACGGTAGCGGTCGTCGCCCAGCTCCCGGTGAAGCACTTCCAGGATGCCGAGACAGGTGTCGAGCCCGATCAGGTCGGCCAGCGCAAGCGGTCCCATGGGATGATTCATCCCCATTCGCATGACCGCGTCGATCGCCTCCGCCTCGGCGACGCCCTCCGTCAGGGCGAAGATCGCCTCGTTGATCATCGGCATGAGGATGCGGTTGGAGACGAAGCCCGGGAAGTCGTTCACCTCCACCGGAGTCTTGCCCAGGCGGGTCGCCAGTTCCACCACCGCCCGCACGGTCTCGCCGCTGGTCCGGAGCCCGCGCACCACCTCCACAAGGCGCATGAGCGGCACGGGGTTCATGAAGTGCATGCCGATGACGCGGTCGGGGCGGGCCGTGCGGGCGCCCATGGTCGTAATGGAGATCGATGACGTGTTGGACGCCAGGACCGCGCCGGGTGGGGCGAGCCGGTCCAGCTCGGCGAAGAGGCGATACTTGAGCGAGGGGTCCTCGGGAGCCGCCTCAACGGCAAGTTCCACGCGGGAAACGGCCCGGGCGAGGTCGTCGGTCGCCTGGATGCGGGCAAGCGCGGCGGCCTTCTCGTCCGCCGCGAGCCGACCCGACCGGAGTTGGCGGTCCATGTTGCGCGCGATGTTCGCCGTGCCCCGCGCGAGCGCTTCCTCCGCGATGTCGTAGAGGACCACTTCGAGCCCGGAAAGAGCTGCGACGTGGGCGATGCCGTTTCCCATCGTCCCGGACCCGATCACGGCAATGCGTCGCATGGGCTTCGTTTCCGCCATCAGGATGCTCCGGGAGTCAGCGATCGTCGCGGGCCCGGGACCTCAGCCGGAGTGCGATCGCCATGGCCAGCAGCAGTTCGATCGAGTCGCCGAGCGCGAAGGGCAGCACGGCGTTGCGGAATACCGCCGTGGGAGCAGCGCCGGTGAGCAGGGCCAGCTGAGCAGCGCCCGCCAAGTAGATCACCAGAAGTCCGGCGACCAGTGCCAAAAGGATGCGCGGGGCGCCCGCGTCCCGGGGGCCGGCCAGCCATCCGCAGAGGCCGGAAGCCAGGGGAAAGGCGAGGATGAAGCCGCCCGTGGGGCCGACGAGGGCCGCCGGCCCGGCCGGGATCGCGGCGAACACCGGTGCGCCGCCCACGCCGAGCAGGACGTAGGCGGCCATGCTTGCGGCTCCCGCCGATGGCCCCAGCACGAGGCCCGACAGGAGCACGAAGAGCGGCTGCAGCGTCATCGGGACCGGCGTCCAGGGCACCGGCACCGCCACGTAGGCGCCCGCGGTGGTGAGCAGGACGAAGAGCCCCGCGGTCAGCGTCCGCCGACCGCTGGCGAGCGACGCCATGCGTACCAGAATTCGCTGTCCCTGGCTCAACTCTGCAGTCCGCATCCTGACCCTCCCCGTGTTTGTGCCATGTCAGCAGGTTTCGTGCCGCCTCCCGGGTCCTCGCGGATCGGAGGATGGGCGAGCCGACCCTCCCGCACCCGGTGCTCGCGCGGTCACGCTCGCTCCACCCCGAGCGCGACCGCGTTGCCGCCCCCGAGGCAGAGGGTGGCGAGGCCGGTCGCGGCGTCCCGGTCCTCCATCGCATGCACGAGCGTGACCAGGATGCGGGCCCCCGAAGCGCCGATGGGGTGGCCCAGCGCGACGGCGCCGCCGTTCACGTTGACCCGGTCCGCGTTCAGGCCAAGGGCGTCGATGTCCGCGAGCGCCTGAACCGCAAAGGCCTCGTTGATCTCCACGAGATCGTAGCCGTCCGCCGCCTTGCCCTCCGCTTCCATCACCTTGCGCACGGCGAAGATGGGTGCGAAGAAAAGGTCGCGCGGTTCCGTGCCCGCCGAAGCGTAGGCGGTGACGCGGGCGGCCACCGGCAGGCCGTGCGCCCGGGCGAATTCCATGGATGCGACCACCAGGGCGGCACCGCCATCGTTCAACCCCGGCGCGTTTCCGGCGGTGACCACCAGCTCATCGACGTCGTCCGGAGCGTCGCGGCCGAAGGCGGGACGCAGCCGGGCAAGCGCCTCCAGTGAAGTGTGGCGCCGGGGTCCTTCGTCGGTATCGACCACGGTCGCGCCCCGGCGGGCCGGCACCTCCACCGGCACGATCTCGCGCCGAAACCGTCCTGCGTCGATGGCGTCCACCGCCTTGCGGTGCGACGCCAGCGCGAACTCGTCGGCCCTTTCCCGCGTGATGCCTGCCCGCGTCGCCGTGTATTCCGCATGACCGCCCATGTGGCGGCCCTCGAAGGAACACCAGAGACCGTCGTGAATGAGGCCGTCGCTGACCTCCTGGTCTCCGAACTTCACGCCCCCGCGGTGCCCGCGCAGATAGTAGGGCACATTGGACATCGACTCGAAGCCGCCCGCCACAACGGCGCGCGCGTCTCCCGCCCGAATTGCCTGGGCCGCCAGCATCACCGCCTTCAGTCCGGAGCCGCACACCTTGTTCACGGTGACGGAGGGGATGGTCGCGGGCAGGCCGGCGTTCACCGCGGCCTGGCGGGCGGGCGCCTGCCCCTCTCCGGCCGAAACCACGTTGCCCATGACCACCTCGTCGATGGCGGACGGATCGACGTCGGAGCGTTCCACCGCCGCGCGCACGGCGACGGCTCCGAGCGCGGGTCCGGGCAGCGGGGAGAGACCGCCCAGAAAACGGCCGATGGGGGTGCGGGCGGATCCAAGGATGACGGGGATGCGGGATTCGTCTTTCATGTACGAAAATCTAGATCAATCCGTCGACCGGGTCACGTCCTTCCGGACCGACGAGGAGTTCGTGGAGCGCCCGAAGGTCGCGGACCCCCTTCCGCTCCATTTCCTCCAGAAGATGTTTCAGGATCCCGGCCGCGGCGCGCGCGTCGCCCAGGGCGCGGTGACGCCCGTGCACCTCGATGCCGAAGCGGCCGCACAGGGCGTCGAGATGATGGCGCCGCTGGGATGCCAGCAGCCGGCGCGACAGTTGCTCGGTACAGAGCCTCTGCACGCGCGGAGCGTTCCCGAGCGTCTCGCGCAGCTGCCCACCGACGAAAGCCCAGTCGTGCTCGGCGTTGTGGGCTGCGAAGACGCGGTGCTCGAGCCGGCTCCGGATCTCGCCGGCAATGTCGCGGAACCGGGGCGCCGCAGCCACCCTGGTTGCGCTGATGCCGGTCAGGCGGGTTACCGAAGCGCCGATGCCTCGCTGCGGGTTGACCAGGCTCTGGAACTCCCGGGTCACGACGCCTTCGCGCAGTTCAACGATGGCCAGCTCGATGATGCGGTGGCCGTCCTCGTAGGCGCCTCCGGTCGTCTCCACATCCACCACGGCGTAGTCCAGAAAGCCGAGCGACGAACGTACCCCGGTCAGGCCCGGGGTCAACCGCCAGCGGCCCTCCGGATCGAGGCGAAACCTGGGATCGGGCCCCAGCAGCGACGCGATCAGCGCGGGCGATTCCTGGCCGAACGCGCGCAGCCGGTTCGCCCGCCGGGCGAGCTCGTCAGGGTGAAGGGGACCGTCGCCGAGCAGCCCTGCGATCGTCTCGACCCATGAGTCCCGGGCCCCGCTCATGTCCGCTCCAACGTCTTCGCCAGGCGGACGAAGTCTTCGGGGGCGAAGGTCTCGGGGCGTCGCGTCAGGTCCAGCCCGCTGCGCGTCTCCACCTCCGCCACCCTCCCGCGGCTCAGGCAATAGGCCGGATCGTCGCGGAGAATTCGCTGAAACTGCTTGCGGCGGCGCTGAAAGGCCGCACGGGTGAGGACGCGGACGGCCTTCTCCCGCGCGGCGGTGATCCGGGGTGGGTGAAAGGGCCGAATGCGCACCACCACGGAGTCGACCCGTGGGACGGGGCGAAACGCCGTCCGCCGCACGCGCAGGACGCGCTCCACGCGCGCCACCACCCGGACCCCCACCGACAGCGCCCCGTAGGTCCGGGAGCCCGGAGCCGCCAGCATGCGCTCGCCGACTTCCTTCTGCACCATGACGACGATCTCGGCCGGCCGCGGCCGTTCGAGAAGCCGAAAGACGATCGGTGAAGTGCGGTTGTAGGGAATGTTGCCGATCACCTTGAGCGTGGAGATATCCTCGGCCAGCGCCGCGATGTCGGTGTCGAGGATGTCTCCCTGAACGACGGTCACGTGCGGGCACCCATCCAGTTCCTCCGCGAGGCGGCCGGCCAGCTCGCGGTCGAGCTCCACGAGCACGAGGCGGCGCGGCAGGTCCACGAGATGGCGGGTGAGCGCGCCGGTTCCGGGTCCGATCTCCAGCACCTCGTCGGTCCCCTGCACGTCGAGCGCCCTGACGATGGCCCGCTGAAGGTTGGGGTCCACCAGGAAGTTCTGGCCGAGGGAACGCTTCGGCCGCACGTCTCAGAGCCTCAGGGCCAGGGCGGTGCGGTCGTCGGCGGGTATCGCGCGCGTCGGTTCGGCGGCAAGGCGGAAGAGCGACTCGACGATGGCGCCCGGACCCCGGTCGATCTGCTGCCGCGTCTCCGCAAGCACCGCCTCCTCCCCGCTGCGCGAACCGCTGGTGGCCAGCGAGTCCGAGAGGCCGTCGGTAAACAGAAACAGCAGATCCTCTCCCGCGACCCAGGGCACGCTGGCTTCGGAATACGAACCGGGCCCGGCGATCCCGACCGGTGGGTCCGTAGCGGTCAGCCGCCGCTCGTCTTCGCCCGACCGGAAGACGAACGCGTGAGGGTGGCCCGCATTGGAGTACACCAGTTCGCCCGCCGCCGGGTCCAGCACGCCGCAGAAAAGGGTGAGGTACATCTCGGTGTTTTCGAGCTCGTCGCGCAGCGCGTCGTCCACGTGGCGGAGCACCTCGGCCGGACTCTCCCTTTCGCCCGCGAAGATGGACGCGGCGGAAAGAGCCAGCGCCATGATGAGGGCCGCGGGGAAGCCGTGACTGGACACGTCGCCGATCATGACGCCGAGCCGGCCCCCGGAGAGCTTGATGAAGTGGTAGAAGTCACCCCCCACCTGCTCCGCCGGCTCCACCCTCGCAGCGACCTGGCTCAGCCCCAGCTGATCGATCGGCTGAAGCAGCCGCATCTGAAGGTTGTGGGCCAGCTCCATCTCGTGCGCCATCCGGTCCCGCGCCCGGCTCTCGCGGAACAGTCTATGATTCTCGAGTGCCGCGCCGATCTGGCTGGCGATGGCGGTCAGCAGCTTGCGGTCCCCGGCCGAGAAGGTGCCGCTTCCCCTGCGCCCGAAAAGGTTGATGACACCGACCGTGCGCGCCTGCCCCGCCTGCGGCGCGTACTGGATGGGCACCAGGAGGGCCGATTCGGAGCGCAGGTTGGGGGCGGTCGCTGGATGCCGGCCGTCCCCGCCTGTACTGATGATCGCCTCCCGCTCCCGGAACACCCGCGCGGTGAGCATCTCCCCCGCGGGATCGAGCGGCCCGTCCAGTCCGGCGATTCCTTCGGCCGCGACCTGGTGCAGCAGTCCGTCCCCGGCATCGTAGACCCACAGCGACCCGCGGCGGGCTCCCAGAACGTCGCATACCTCGTTGAGGATGACGCGTGCGGCCTCTCCCAGCTCCAGGATCGAACCCAGGATCTCGCTGATCGAGTAAAGCAGGTTGATTTCCTCGTAGCGCGCGGACAACTCGCCGCTGAGGAAGCTGATTTCCTGTTCCGAATCCAGGACCCGGATCAGCTGCGAGCAGACGAGATCGGCGGCCGGCCCCAGGGTCGGATCCGCGGGACGGATCTCAAGCTCCAGGCTATGGCCCTCGCGGGTGCTCAGTCGCCGCGTCAGGGCCTCGTCCTGCTCGCTGGCCGGCAGGTCGGTCCCGGATTCCTTCGGATACATGCGGCGACCGGAGACCGGATCGCGCACGCTCAGCCGCCACGGGAAGCTCCCGGCAAACTCGTCCAGCGTTGCGCGGGCCGGCTGCGGTAGCCGAGGAGGGCCGGGCTCGCTCATTCGCGTCGTACCTGATCGCGTCTCAGCAGCAGGGTGACGGAGTTGCCCCGCTCGTTGAAGGAGACCTCGTCCAGCAGTTTGCGCATCAGGAAGATCCCGCGTCCGTCGGGCTTCAGGAGGCTTTCGGGGGTGGTCGGATCCGGGATGTCCTCGTAGTCGAAACCCGGTCCTTCGTCCGTTACCCGGGTGATGATGGCCCTGGCCGTGATCGTCAGCTCCACGCGCACGCGCTTCGACCGATCGGCGCCGTTGCCATACAGCATCGCGTTGGAGAGCGCTTCCGCAAGCGCCACGCGAAGATTCATGCGGACGCGGCTGGCCCTTCGCTCGAGCTCGATGATGCGATGGCAGCGCGCTACCACCTTCTCGACGGCGTCCTCGATGCGGAGGACGTCGCTCGGGAGGTGGAAGATCAGCTCCGGATCCATGGGCCACCGCCGGGCATGGAGCCCCCTCGAAAGAACTCAGCCGTCCCGGAGGCCCTCTTCGCGGGAATCCACGATGGTGAAAAGTGTGTCGAGCTTGGTGAGCTGGAAGAGGGTGCGCAGGTCTTCGTTGAGCGCGGCCAGCCGGAGTTCCCCGCCCTGCTCCCGCACCTTCTTGGACAGGGACACCAGCACCCCCAGTCCGGACGAGTCGATGTAGCCGGTTTCGGCAAAGTCGATAAGGAACTCCCGGTCCCCGGTCCGCAGCCGCTCGAGTACGACGTGCTTGAGTTCCTGGCGGTTCGCAACGATGAGGTGTCCGGTTACGCTGATGATGGTGATCGCGCCGGATTGTTCTACGATGAAGGGCATGCCGGGCTCCGCGTTTTTCTGATGGAATCCGCGCTGGATCGGCCGACGGCGTGGAAGGTCGGGCGAAGTGCGGGGCAGTTTACTTGAAGGCGACGGGGACGGGCAAGGCGCTCCGCACGGGGGGCCGGCGCCATCACTCCTCCGCCCTCCGGTGGTTCTCGAGTTTCCGGCGGATCCCGCGGGCCACGAGCGGTGAGACGAACCTGGAGATATCCCCGCCCAGGACGGCGACTTCGCGAACCAGAGAAGAGGAAAGGAACGCGTACGACACGTCCGGCATGAGGAAGAGGGTCTCCGCGCCGGGCCACAGCTGGCGATTCATCTGGGCCATCTGGAATTCGTACTCGAAGTCCGACACCGCCCGAAGACCGCGAATCATGAAGCGTGCCCCGCGGGCGCGGGCAAAGTCCACCAGCAGGCCCTTGAAGGAAGTGCATTCCACGCGCGCCTCATCCTGAAACACTTCCTGCAGGAGGCGCACCCGTTCTTCAACGCTGAACAACTGGCGCTTGGACTGGGTCGAGCTGTGCGCCACCGCGACCACGACCCGGTCGGCGACGCACAGCGTGCGCTGGACGATGTCCTCGTGACCGAGCGTGACGGGATCGAACGACCCCGGATAGATGGCGACCAGGTTCCCGGCACCGCTCATGCGTCAGCCTCCGCAATGGTCAGCGTGGTGTCTCCGTACACTCTTTGGTGCAGCCGAAGCCCGGGACAACCGGACAGCTCTTCCCGGGAACGATGCTCCACCCACAGGGCGCCGGCAAACGGACGCTCACCGTAGAGATCGAGGAGGCGCCCCGCCAGCCCGCGTCCGTAGGGGGGATCGGCCAGCGCCAGATCGACCTCTTCCCGCTGCATGCGCTTCGTGTACCCCAGGGCGTCGGCGCGCACCACGCGGGTGAGGGTCTCTGCGCCCAGCAGCTCCAGATTGGCCCGCAGAACCCGGAGCGCGCGCCGCGAGAGATCCACGAAGGTCACGTGGCTCGCGCCCCGGCTCAGCGCCTCGAGCCCGAGCGCGCCCGAGCCCGCGAACAGATCCACTACCACAGCCCCTTCCAGGTCGGCGCCAAGCGCCGCCATCCACGCCTCGCGCACCCGGTCGGAAGTCGGGCGCACGCCCTTGCCCCGCAGCGGCTTCAACCGGTGGCCGCGCCAGCGTCCGGCGATGATTCTCACGCCGGGGACTCGGCCGGCGCTCTCGCCGGGGTGACGGGCTGAGACGAAGCCGGGCCGATGCCCTTGAGTTCGGCCTGGATGAGCGGAACCCCGCGGTAGTTGTCGAGCTTGAGGCGAAACACCGCGTCAAGCGGTCCCGGCACCAGCGTCCCGGGCTCGACCCGACCCGCCATCCCGAATCCGATCGCGTCCAGCGTCCCCGTGCGGTCGCGCAGGCGCATCCTGAGGTGCGCGCCCTTCACCGTCTTCACGGGACCGTCCAGCCTGATCCCGCGCGCCAGGAACAGGGGGCGCGGATTGCCGATGCCGTGCGGACCCATGTGCCGCAGGTATCGCACCAGCGGCTCCGTCACCTCCTCGAGGCGGACCTCCGCGTCGGCGACCAGATGCGGCCGCAAATCGCGATCGGCGAGTTCCCGTTCAGCGGCCTCGTTGAACGACGCCCGGAAGTCATCGACGCGCTCGGACGCGAGGCTCATCCCCGCCGCCTGCCGGTGTCCGCCGAAGCGGTCGAGATGGCGCCGGCCCTTCGTGATGGCGGCCAGGACGTCGAAGCCGGGAATGGAGCGGGCGCTGCCGCGCGCGGTGTCGCCGTCCACCGAGACCAGGATCGTCGGCCGGTGGAGGCGGTCCACCAGCCGGGAGGCCACGATGCCGATCACGCCCGGGTGCCAGTCGCGCGATGCCAGCACCAGCCCGAAGTCGCGCCCGGGATCGTAGGACGGGGCCAGGCGCGCCAGTGCGTCCTGGAGGACGCGCGTCTCGGTCTGCTTGCGCTCGGCGTTGTACGATTCCAGCGCGCCCGCGAGACGTGCCGCCTCTCCCTCGTCGTCCGTGAGCAGGAGGTCGAGCGCCCGCCGCGATTCCCCCACCCGTCCCGCCGCGTTGATGCGGGGGGCCAGGCTGAAGCCGATGTGGCCGGGGGTGACCGGACGGCGCACCCGTGCCACCCGCATGAGGGCGCGCAGCCCGGTGTTGCCGGTATCGTGCAGGGCGTTCAGGCCGTGACGCACCAGGACGCGGTTGTGGTGCGAGAGGGTCACCAGATCGGCGATGGTGGCGAGCGCGACCAGCTCCACGTGCGGCAGCGGCCCGATGGCCTCCGACCCGGTCATGCGACCCAGCAGGCGCGCGAGTTCGAACACCACGCCGGTCCCCGAAAGGTCCTGGTTGGGGTAGCTGCAGTCCTCCCTGCGCGGGTTCACCAGCGCGAACGAGCGCGGCAGGGTCCGGTCCGGGGTGTGGTGATCGGTGATGATGACGTCCACAGAAGCCCGCCGTGCCTCTTCCACCGCGCCGTGGGCGCGCGTGCCCGAATCGGCGGTCACCAGGAGGGTGGCTCCGGCCGCGCGCGCGGCCTCGAGCCCCGCAACGCCGAAGTCGTAGCCATCGCGAAGGCGATGGGGCACGAAGGGGACCACCCGTCCCCCGAGCGCCCGCAGACAGCGCGTCAGGAGCGCCGCGGCTGCAATGCCGTCGACGTCGTAGTCGCCGTGCACCAGGATGGTCTCGCCGCGCTCGACCGCCCTCAGGATGCGCTCGCACGCGGGCACGGCATCGGCGAGCGACGCCGGATCGGGCATTCCCTCGAGCGACGGGCGCAGGAAGGAGCGGGCTGCGGGCGGTTGCCCGAATCCACGCACGGCCAGCACCACGCACATCGCCCGGGGAAGGTTGAGCTGCCTGCGCAGTTCCGCGACCTGGCGCGGGGGGGGCGCGGGGGCGACGCTCCAGCGGGGCGCGGGAGCCGGCGGGAGCATACCGGGCGCGGCTACTCGCCGTCGGGAGGGGCGAAGATGATCCCGCACGCCTCGCACCGCCGAAGGGTGCTGCCGCCCCTGACCTCCGCCTGTAGCTGAAGCGGGACCATGGAAAAACACCGTCCACACGCCCCGTCGGCCGTTATGGACATCACGATGGCTCCCTTCCGGGTTGAGCGCAGGCCCTCGTAGACCTCCCGCTCGCGGCGATCGAGTCCGGCGGCGCAGGCTTCCCTGCGGACCTGCAGCGAGGCAAGCGAACGCTCCGCGCCTTCCCGCTCCAGCTCGATCTCCCGCTTTCGGGGACCGGCCCTTTCCTGCTCCTGCGCCAGCTCCCGCTCCAGTTGTTCGGCTTCCTCTTCCCGCTTGCGGATCTGGTCCAGGTAGGTCAGGGCCTCCAGCTCGTCTCCGTCCACGGAGCGGTTCAGAAGGTCCATTTCCGCCCGCACGGCCGCCTCCTGACGGAGGTTGTGCACCTGCAGAAGCCGATCCCGCAGCATCCTCAGCCGATTCCGCTTCTCCTCGGCCGTCCGCTCGAGTCGGCGCTCCGCAACGCGCAGTTCCATCAGCCGGGTGCGGGCGCGTTCGATCCCGGCCTCCAGTTCGCGCCCCCGCGAGTCCAGTTCCTCCAACAACGGGGCGAATCCCTCGATACGGGAGGTAGCACGGTCGATTTCAGCGTCGATCTTCTGTAGCTCCTGCAGCGATGCGTAGGTCGGCACGGCTATGGTCTCTCCTCATTGGATGCGGTTCCTTCGCCGGGACCCGGGCGATGCCGAACAGCCGGGGTCCAGTGGGATGGATCGATTTCGCGCTTCTTCCTTTGCAGTTCCTCCAGTTCGGAGATCAGTTGCCGCTTCCGCTCGTGGTCCAACTCCCTGGCGATCGCCTCTCTCAGCTCGCGCGCCCGCTCGGCCAGCGGTGCGCCACGCATCCTGCGCGCCGAGTCGTCGAGCACGCGGGCCGCGTGACCGACTTCTTCGCTGCCGGCGAGCAGGGCCGCAAGGCGACCGGCAGCAATCGCCTCCATTTCCTCCGGGGCCCGGTCCAGCTCCGGATTCCCGGTCAGCGCCCGGAATATGGCGCGGTTGGCCGGGTGGACAAAGTCCTCCGGGCCCACCGCCTCGCTCGCCCGGTCGATGAGCCGGCGGTCGTTGACAAGCACCTGCAGGAGCTGGCGCTCGGCGCCCATGAGCGGTTTCCGCACCCGCCGAACCCTGGGCTGCGGGGCGGGGACGGTCGCTCCGCCCGGCATGGCGGGCGTCCGCGCGATCTCCTCCTCCAGCGTCTCGCGCCGCACTCCGGTTTCCGCCGCCACCCTGGAGATGTAGATGTCACGCAGCGCCGGATCGGTGGTCGCGCGCAAGGTGGGAAGGAGGCGGTCCACGGCGTCGCGGATGCCGTCGATGGAGGACAGGCGGTCGCGCCCGGTCAGGATCTGCAGCTTCCGGTCGAGCACGTCGACCGCATCCTCGACATACCCCATCAGCGCCTCCCGTCCCTCGCGGCGCGCCACCGAATCCGGATCCTCGCCGCCGGGCAGCGTCACCACGGAGGGGTGGATCCCCGCGCCCAGGAGGACGTCGGCGGCGCGGAAGGTGGCCCTCAAGCCGGCCATGTCGCTGTCGTAGAGGAGAAACGCCTTCGACGCGAAGCGGGCCAGCAGACGGGCCTGGACCGAGGTCAGAGCGGTCCCCAGCGACGCGACGACGTTGGGAACTTCGTGCGCCACCAGGGAGACGACATCGGTGTAGCCCTCCACCAGCAGCACCGCCCCCTCCTTGCGGATCTCGTGCCGCGCCCGACCCAGACCGTACAGTTCCTCACTCTTGTGATAGACCGGGGTCTCCGGAGAATTCAGGTACTTGGCTCCCTTCCCCGGGCCGAACAGCCTGCCCCCGAAGGCGATGACCTTCCCCGTCAAGCCCTCGATGGGGAAGACGATGCGGCTCCGGAATCGATCGTAGGGCTCTTCGGAGCGCTCGCTGGTGGTCACCAGACCGGCGTCCAGGAGGATCGCGTCGTCGATGCCGTGGCGCGCGGCGGCGGTGCGCAGGCCGCGCCATTCGTCCGGCGCAAAGCCGATGCCGAAACCTTCCGCGGTATCCGCGTCGATGCCCCGCGTTTTCAGATAGTCGCGGGCGAGCCGGCCGATTTCCGCATCGGCGAGCTGTTCCCGGTAGTACTCGCGCGCGAAGGCGTTGGCCTCGTACAGGGGCCGGTTGGGATCCTGGTATTCCGGGCGCGCCTTCACTTCGCGCACCTCGACCCCCGCCTTGCGGCCCGCATACTTTACCGCCTCCGTGAAGTCGAGCCCCACCCGCTTCATGACGAACGAGAACACGTCGCCCGACTCCCCGCAGCCGAAGCACTTGTAGAAGCCCTTCGAGGGAACCACGTAGAAGCTGGGCGTCTTCTCCTCGTGGAAGGGACAGAGCGCGCGGTAGTCCTTGCCGGCCCTCTTGAGCGGGATGTGTTCCCCGATCACCGCGACGATATCGGAGCGGGCCCGCACCTCCTCGACCTGGTCGTCGGGGATCACTCGAGCGTCACCACGGTTACGCCCGTGCCCCCCTCGCCCACGCCGCCCGAACGGTACTCCCGCACCCGGGGGTCTTCCTCCAGCAGCTCGGCGACCATGGCGCGCAGGGCGCCGGTGCCCTTCCCGTGGATGAGACGCAGCTCGGGCACGTCGGCCACGACCGCCCGGTCGAGGATGTTCTGCAGGCGGGCAGCCGCCTCGTCGACCCGCAGTCCGCGCAGGTCGGAGTCGAGGGGGGGCGGGTCGGAGGGGAAGAACGAGCGGCCCGCCGGCCGCCTCTCCTCGCGGACCGGGGCCGGGGCGGGCGCGAGTCCGTCGAGAGGCACCTCCAGCCTGAGCCCGCCCCGGGCTTCCACCAGCGCGCGCCCGGGGCGGATCTCCACCACCGTGGCGGTCGCGCCTCCGTTCGCGAGCCGCACCAGGTCGCCGGGGCGGAGGGGGGTGGCGGGGGCGGAGCGAGGGTCGTCGGAGGGGCGGATTCGGTGGCGTTCGGCGGCCGCCTCGACCCGCTGGCGCGCCGCGCGCGCGACCTCCTCCTCCTCGCCGGCCCGGCCGGCGCGCACCTCGGCGATGGCGCTCTCGACTTCGCGGCGGGCTTCGAGCAGGATCCGGCGCGCTTCGGCCCGGGCACGGCCACGGACGTCGCGTTCTTCGCGGGCCATCCCGCGTTCGCGAGCCTTGAGGGTGGCGCCGAGCGCGGCGTTCTCCCTGGCGCGCCCTTCGACTTCGGCCTCCCTGGCGGCGAGGGCGGCTCTGGCACTGGCAGCGTCCGCCTCCAGGCGCTCCAGGCGCTCCAGCAACTCATCCATGCGCACCTCGTCCCGCGAAAGACGAGCTTCGGCCCCGTCGATCAGGGATCTCGCGAATCCCAGGGAACGCGCGATAGCGAGCCCGTAGCTGCGCCCGGGCCTCCCCTTGCGAAAGTGATAGGTGGGCCGGGTGCGCTCCGGATCGAAGTGCAACGAACCGTTCACGATGCCGCTTCCTGGCGCATCCAGCCTCTTGAGCTGTCCGAGATGCGAGGTCACCACCACCCGTGCCCCCCGGCTCGCCAGCGCTTCCAGCACCGCGGCCGACAGGGCGGCCCCTTCATCCGGGTCCGTGCCGGTACCCATCTCGTCGATGAGTACCAGCGCCGTATCGCCGGCGCGCGCGAGGATGTCCTTCAGATTGGCGAGATGGGCGGCGAACGTGGAAAGGTCGTCCTCGACCGACTGCTCGTCACCGATGTCGGCGAAGAAACGGCGAAACACGGGAATCCGCGTCCCGGAACCCACCGGGGGAACGACGCCGCACTGCGCGAGCACGCAGATCAGGCCCACGGACTTGAGAAAGACGCTCTTGCCACCGGTGTTGGGACCCGACACCACCAGAACGCGTTCCTCCGGCTCCAGCAGCAGGTCGAAGGGCACGGTCTCCACATCCTCCCGCAGCGCCAGCAGCGGATGCCGTCCCTGGACGATGCACAGCCCGTGTTCCCCCTCGGGAAGCAGGGCCGGGACGCTGCCGTTCCATCCGAGAGCGGCGCGCGCGCGCGCGTCGAGCGAATCGAATTCGATCAGCGCCTCCTGGCTGCCGGCCAGGCCGTCGCGGAGCGGAGCGAGCGCGCTGGCGCACTCCGCGAGCACCCGGTCGATCTCGCGCACCTCCGCCGACTCCAGTTCGCGAACCCGATTCATCAGCTCGATCGCCAGGGGCGGCTCGACAAAGAGCGTGGCACCGCTGGCCGATGTCCCGTGGACGACTCCGCCGACATCGCTCCGTCCCGCGCGCCGGACGGGGATGACGTAGCGGCCTTCGCGCACCGTCACCGAGGCGTCGGGGATGACCCACGCGGCCGGAAGTGTACGCACGTAGGACTCGAGCCGCCCGACGATCACGCCGCGACTGCGCTTCAGCCTGGCACGCAGCCGCGACAACTCCGGGCTCGCCGTGTCGAGCACCGCGCCGGTCCGGTCTACGGTTCGAAAAATGCGCTCCTCGAGGGCGCGGTCGAACAGCAGGCGCTCACGCAACGGTTCCAGCAGGAGCAGCGGCGGATCCGCTGCCGACAGGTCATGGGCGAGTTCGCGGCCGGACCGCAGCAGAGTGCCCATCGAATGGAGTTCGGCGGGCGAGAGCACCCCGCCCGCGGCGCGCAGTCGGCGGAGGGCGTCGCGGGCATCCGGGATTCCCGACAGGGATCGAACTGCACCGCCAAGCCGGGCGGTCTCGCGTACGCGTTCGAGTTCGCGCTGGATGGTGCGGGGGCGGGTTGCCGGCCTGAGCGCGAGAACGGCATCGCGACCCGCGTCGCTTGAGGCCGAGGCTGCGACGCGTGCGAGCACGTCCGGCAGCCCGAGAACTTCGAAGGCGTGTTGCATCAGGATGGCGCGTTCATGCACCGCCCTCCCCGACGGCGCGTGCGGGTGGTCGCGGATTGGGGAAGGAAGGTATCCGGCGCTGTCAGAGGGGTCAACGCGGCTGAGTGACCGGTCGCTCCTGTCATGGAAGCCATCTCCGCGGCACGGGAAAGCACCAGGACCATCGCCACGATCGCGAAACGTCCCATCCGGCCATGGGAGAGCCCGCCTCCAGAGTCTAACCTATCTGGGACTCATTCCCGGGAACCTCCCGGTGACAGCGCGACCTGCTCGAAAGACGGAGGTTCTGATTGACCGAGATGGCGGACCGGATCGGCCGAGTGATGTCGGAGACCTCGATGATCGCCGCCAGCCTGGACACCCTGTTGCACAGGCTCGAGCGCGACGGCGAGGCGGAACCCGGGGCTCGCGAGGTTGTCGAGGCTGTGCTCCACCACCCCGAGCGGTACCGCCTCCTCGATCCCATGCGGGGAGCGTGGGGCGCCGGTGACCTGCACCAGTCGCCGGGACCATACGCCGATGCGCTCTCGGAGCAGTATCTCACGCCCTGCCCCTGGGTGGTCCTTCTTGAGACCGACGATCGGCGGTACATGCACGGCGACCCGCTGGTGCGCTGGAACCACCGCACCCTCGCCTGTCTCGCCCGCAGCCTGGATGTGAAGTCACCCTCCGCCGTCAACCGCTGGTTCCGGCTGCTGAGGGAGCATCGGCGCCTGCGGGAGCGACGCAACGCGGCCGGGGTGCGGTTTGCCTACCCGTCCGCCGACCCGGGGACGAGGCGGAAGGTGCCTGCCCACCAGCCGTCTTCGGCATCGTCGTCCCGGAGACGGAAACCGAAGGGCGCGGCCTCGTAGGCAAAGTCGCCCGACTCTTCGGCGAGCAGCCCGGACACCACAAGCCAGCCGCCGGGCGCCAGGCCGCCTGCAAATCCGGGCAGGAGAGCGATCAGCACCCCGCTCTCGATGTTCGCGGCCACGCCGTCGAGGGGATGGTGCGCTGCGAGCCAGTCGGGCGAGACCTTCCGCTCGTGGATTTCGACCGCATGCGCGGCCTGGTTGGCGTCCACGTTGACGCGGGCTGCGGCACACGCGAAGGGGTCGTTGTCCGCGGCCAGCACGCGACCGGCGCCGAGCCCGGCCGCGGCGATGGCCAGGATTCCGGTACCGGTGCCCACGTCGGCGATGTCGGCCCCGGGGCGAACCGCGGCGTCGAGCAACCGCAGGGCGCAACGGGTCGAGGCGTGGCGGGCGGTGCCGAACGCCATACCGGGGTCGAGGGTGATCAGCACGCCTCCGTCCTGCTCGGGGGGGACGTCCCAGCTCGGCGCCACGGTGATGCGGCGACTGACCCGCGTGGGCCCGAGTCCCTGCCTCCAGGTGTCCGCCCAGTCCTCGTGCGGCTGCCAGCGCCAGCTCAGATCGACGGTCCGGCCGGCTGCCCCGTTCAGTTCGCTGCCGAGGGCGGCCAGAAACGCGGGGATGTCGCCGGGGGGCGGGAAATGGGTGACCAGCGTCCCGTCCGCCTGCTCCACCACGGCGCGCGCACCCCTGTGCACGAGTTGCGCTGCCACCAGGCCGACTGCGGCGGAGTCGGGTACGCCGGCGACGACGGTGAGCCAGCGATCGGGTATCATGGAAGGCGCCTCGCCGCTCTCGGGTGCCCCGGCGGATGCATCCACGGGACTGCTGCTACGGGACGAAGGCTTCCTTCACGCGGGCCCAGAACCCCCTCCTGCCGCGCCCCGCATCCTCGGGAACCGGATCCTCCACCTCCCGCAACCGTTCCAGTGCCTCCCGCTGACGACGGTCGAGGTCCTCGGGGGTCCATACGACCACGCGCACGAGCTGGTCGCCCCTCATGCCGCCGTCCAGATCCGGCACACCCAGGCCGCGCATGCGCAATATCTCGCCGGTCTGGACCCCGGCTGGCACCGAAAGGGGCGCGCTGCCCTCGACGGTCGGCACGTCCAGGCGATCGCCCAACGCGGCCTGGGTGAAGGTCACGTGAAGCTCGTGGACGAGGTCGTTGCCGTCCCTCTTGAAGTCGGGATGATCCTCCACGGCGATCAGGACGGTGATGTCGCCGCGCGGCCCTCCCCGGGGTCCTGCGTTCCCCTGCCCCCGCAGGGTAATGTAGTTCTCCGAGGAGACGCCCGCCGGGACCTCCACCGTGATGGTGGATTCCTCGCGAACCCTTCCCTCGCCCCGACATGCCGGGCAGGGGTCCTGGATGACCTGTCCCTCCCCCCCGCATCTGCGGCACGGTTGCACGCTCACGAACTGCCCAAAGGGGGAACGCTGGCTGATTCGCTCCTGGCCGGTGCCACTGCAACCCGGACAGAGCGTCGGTCCGGCACCACGCGCGCCCGTGGCCCCACAATCCTCGCAGGGATCGAGCAGGCTTACGCGCAAACGCTTGTCGACCCCGCTCGCGACCTCGGCCAGCGTGAGGGGAAGCCGCAGCCGAATGCCCTTCCCTCTCCGGCTGCGCGGGGTGCCCGGGGAACGGCGGCCGAACAGGTCTCCGAAGCCGCCTCCGCTGCCGAAGTCCCGCATGAAGATCTCGATCGCGTCCGAGAAGTCGAAGCCGCCAAAGCCGGCCCCCCCCTGGCCGCGGTTCAGTCCCCGCTCCCCGTACCGGTCGTAGACCTCCCTCTTCTCCGGATTGCTCAGAACCTCGTACGCGCGGGTGACCTCCTTGAAACGCTCCTCCGCCTCCCGCGAACCCTGATTGCGATCCGGATGGTGCTGCATCGCCAGACGCCTGTACGCCTTCCGGATCTCCTGCACGTCCGCGCCCCGGGACACCCCCAGGGTCTCGTAGTAGTCTGCCATTCGGACCCCGCGCTCAGCGCAGAATGTCGTTCACGAGTGAAGAAGTGTAGCCCACCAGGCTGATAACCTTTTCGTAGGGCATGCGCGTGGGGCCGATCACCCCCACCACCCCCTTGAGCCCGCCCACATGGTACTCGGCGGTCACGAGCGTAAAGCCGGACAACGCTTCGTCGTTATGCTCCCGGCCGATCGTGATGCGCAGTCCGCCGCTGTGACTGCGGTTGCTCAGCACGCTCTCCATCAGCTGGTTGCGCTCGGTCAATTCGATAAGGCTCTTGAGCCGCTGGCCGCTGGTGAACTCCGGCTGGCTGGCAAGCACCGAAGTCTGCCCGAAGAGCACGGGCGATCCACCGGTCTCCGGCCAGTCCAGCAGCGACTGGGCGGACTCCATGAAGATGTTCAGCAGCTCGGTGGCGGTATCGCTCTCCGTGCCCGGATCGCGCAGGCGTTCGGGCAGCGACTCCCTCAGATCCGCGAAGGTGAGCCCGGCGAGGCGCTCGTTGAGGATGACCGTGAGGGTCACCAGGGTATCTCGCGGAATCTCCAGTGGAAGATCGACGTAGACCGTGCGCACCAGGCCGTTGCGCACGGTCGCCACCATGAGCGCCTTGTGCGATGACAGCCGGATGAGCTCGATCTTCTCGAGTACCGCCGAGTCCAGGCTCGGCACCAGCCCCAGGCCCAGCTCGTGGCTGATCAGGCTGAGGGCGCGGGTGGTTCGCCGCACCAGGCGCTCGATCGGGGAGGCGGCATCCGGGTCGAGCTCCTCCTCGATGCGGTCGCGCTCCGCGTTGGTCAGCGGCGCCGGGCGGATGAGGCGGTCGACGAAGTACCGGTACGCAGTGTCGGTCGGCACCCGGCCGGCGGACGTGTGCGGCCGGGCCAGGTAACCCTTCGACTCCAGCTCCGCCATGGTGTTGCGGATGGTGGCGGACGACACCCCCAGCTTCCAGCGCCGGTTCACCGAGTGGCTGCCTACCGGGCCGGCCGTATCCACGTAGGTGCGCACCACGGCCTCCAGAACCTGTCGTTCTCGAGGCGTCAGCTCCTCGCGGACAACGATGCGCTCGCGCAATCGCCCTGTCCGCATCGTCATTCCCCGTTCCTTCGATTCGTCACTGCTTCGTCCAATTCGATGGCGAGAGCGTCGAGCAGCAGCCAGCCTTCAACGGTAAGGCGAAGTCTGCCGGCTTCGGCCCGGGCCCAATCCTTCCGCATCCATCGCTCCGTCACGGCCGCCGCCCGCGCGGGAATCGACGCGAGGGAAACGCCCCTGCGTGCGCGGAGTCCCAGCCAGATCCGCTCCAGGCGCAACTCGGCCCGCTTCAGCAACTCGTGTCCCGCGATCGCGGAGTCCCCCTTCGCGACCGATGTACTGTATTCCTTCCAGTCACGCAGGTTCCAGCGGCGCAAGGGCTTGCGAAAGCTGTGCGCCCCATTTCCCAGACCCAGGTAGGGACGGCCCGACCAGTACACTTCGTTGTGGCGCGACTCCCGGCCCGGGAGGGCGAAACTGCTGACCTCGTAGTGAAGGTAGCCCGCCCCGGTGAGCCGTTCCACTGCCACAAGATACTCGTCCCGGTACCGACCCTCGCAGGCGACCCGCTCGCGCCCGTCGGCCACGGCACGCCCCAGGGGCGTGCGCGGCTCCACGGTCAGCCCGTAGAGACTCATGTGTTCGACGCCAAGGTCGAGCAGGCGTTCGAGGTCGTCGCCCCAGTGCCGCGCCAAGTGCCCCGGAAGGCCGAAGATAAGGTCCGCGCTCACATTTCCGAAGCCGGCCTGCCGGGCGTTGCGCACCGCTTCCGCGGCACCTGCGGAACCGTGCAGGCGTCCCATCCAGCGCAGCGACGGCTCGTGGAAGCTCTGCACGCCCAGGCTGACGCGATTCACGCCCGCCTCTCGCCAGGCTCGCGCAATGCCGGGAGTGAAGCTCTCCGGATTCGCCTCCGCCGTCCACTCCAGGAGGGGGTGGCTCAGAAGGCGCGGGCCGAAGACGGACGCGAGTCCATCCATGGCACCGGCACCCAGGAGGGACGGCGTGCCTCCGCCGACGTAGAGGGTATCAAGGGGTTCCGGGAACGAGAACAGTTCCTCGCGCAGGATCTGGTCCCATTCCCCGGAGACCGCCCGCAGCCAGGCGTCGTGTCCGCCCTCGCGGTCGACCGTTACGGCGAAGTCGCAATAGGAGCAGCGACGGGCGCAGAAGGGCGCGTGCACGTAGACGGATGATGTCGCGCCATCCAGCGGAGACGGCGCTTCCCGAGACTGCTTCCCGCACTTGCTGCGGGTAGCCGGCGGCACTTCGTCCATGGCCGTCAGGTCGGGGATCTGGCGAAGCGCAGGCCGGGCGCTCGCCGCACCCATCCGTGAACCTCCATGACCGACAGGGTCGCCGCCGCGGTGGCGATGTCCAGGCGGGCCCTTCGGGCCAGGAGGTCGATGTGGTCGGGCTCAGCCTCCAGCGCGTCCCACAGGGCCCGCTGGCGGGCGTCCATTCCAGAGGGGATCCGGTCGCGGGAGCGCGCCTCCGGCAATGCGTCCGCGAGGCCGGTTCCGAAGAGAACGTCGTGGGCGCTCGTAACGAGTCCGGCTCCGTCGCGGATCAGGGCGTTCGCTCCCTCGCTCCGGGGACGGCCGACCGTTCCCGGAACCGCAAACACGTCGCGGCCGAGTTCCAGGGCGTGCTCGACGGTGATCAAGGCGCCGCTCCTCCTGGCGGCCTCGACGACCACCACCGCCTTCGACAGACCGGCAATCAACCGGTTGCGCCGGGGGAAGTGGTGCGGTAGAGGCGCCTCGCCGGGAAGAAACTCGGAGACCACCAGACCTCTCTCGAGGATGTCCCGGAAGAGTCGGCGGTGATAGGGCGGATAGGCTACGTCGGGACCGCACCCCAGGACCGCTATCGTGCCTCCACCCGCGGCCAGCGCTCCCCAATGCGCGGCGCCGTCGATTCCCAGCGCCAGCCCGCTCACGACCGCCACTCCCGCCCGGGCCAGCCCCTCCCCCATGCTGCGCGCCATGCCGCGCCCGTACTCGCTGGCCTTGCGCGACCCGACCACGGCCACGGCCGGAGGGTGCAGCAGGGACGGATCTCCGCGCAGAAAGAGCAGCGGCGGTGGATGGTGCAGGTGCTTCAGCCGCTCGGGAAACCCGGACAGTCGGTATCCGGTCGCCAGCGCCCCTGCCCGCCGCGCAATGGCGAGTACCTCCTCGAGCGGGCGTGTGGTTTCGCGCGCATCGCGCGCCCGGCGGGCCTGCGGCGGGAGCTTCTTCTTGTCTGCGGAGAACGCCTTGCGGGCGGAACCGAACTTGTCGATGAGTTGCCGCAGGGTCACCGCCCCGAGTCCCTCGTGGAGAGTCCAGTCAATCCGGGCGACGACCTCGTCGTCCATGACATCGAGCGGCGCCTCCGCCACGGGGACGGTCGATGCATCGGGCACGACGGTCACCTCGGCCGGGTTCGCCGCCAGAGCGCTTCGCACAGTTCGTCGAGACCTCGGCGGGTCACCGCCGACAACGCGAAGCACCCCCAGGCATCCGGGGCCTCGATGCGGGGCGCCGGCTCGCCGGGATCCACCAGGTCCATCTTGGACACCACCAGGCAATGCTCCCTTGCGGCCAGCGCAGGGGAGTGGTTCCGCAGCTCGGAGCGCAGGCGCCCGTACTCCGCCTGGGGATCGCTCGAGTCGGCCGGAATCAGGTAGACCAGCGTGCGCGTGCGCTCGACGTGGCGCAGAAAGCGCAGCCCCAGCCCCTTCCCCTCGTGGGCGCCCTCGATGATGCCCGGGATGTCGGCCAGCACGAAGGATCGGAAGTCGGGCAGGTGAACCACCCCCAGGCTGGGGACGAGCGTGGTAAAGGGATAGTCCGCCACCTTCGGCCGGGCCGCCGAGACGCTGGAGAGCAGGGTCGACTTGCCGGCGTTGGGTTCACCGACCAGGCCGACATCCGCGATCAGCCTGAGCTCGAGTTCGATGCGCCGGGCCTCTCCCTCCGCGCCGGGCTCCCATCGCGTCGGGGCCTGGTTGCGCGACGAGGCGAAGCGGGCGTTGCCCCGCCCCCCCCGCCCCCCGCGGGCGACCACCACCCGGTCGTTGGCCGCGAGCAGTTCCCCCATGAGTTCCGAGGTGCCGGCGTCCCGCACGGTGGTGCCCGGCGGGACGGACACCACCCGGTCCGCGCCGCTGCGGCCGGTGCGGTTGTTGCCTCCTCCGTGCTGCCCCCTCTCCGCCCTGTAGTGACGCCGATAGCTGAAATCGAGCAGGGTCGACAGCTGGGGGTCCGTGACCAGCACCACATCCCCCCCGCGGCCGCCGTCTCCCCCGGAGGGCCCCCCGCGCGGCGTACCCTTCTCGCGCCGGAACGCCTCGGCCCCCGACCCGCCGGTTCCGGCGGCCACCTCGATGACGGCGCGATC
This sequence comes from Gemmatimonadota bacterium, assembly GCA_022823365.1. Classification (GTDB taxonomy): domain Bacteria; phylum Gemmatimonadota; class Gemmatimonadetes; order Longimicrobiales; family Gaopeijiaceae; genus BD2-11. The sequence goes on along the minus strand of JAJDXG010000018.1, from coordinate 8,574 downwards.
GACGAAGATCCCCTCCCCCATCCGCTACCCTTCCTCGCGGCGGGACAGCACCCGGCGCAGTGTGGCGCGCGCGGCCTCGCTTCGGGCGTCGTCCATGAAGCGGGCAGCCACCGCCAGGGTCTCCGCCAGTGCATCCGCCGACGCTCCCAGGTTGAGCCCCCCGCGCAGGTGCGAATAGAGCTGCGGACCCGCGTCGGCCACGGCGAGCAGCGCCGCGATGCAGTACTCGCGGGCGAGCGGGGCCAGCCCGGGGCGGGCGAGAACCTTCCCGTAGCCTTCCACCACCATCCATCGCTCCATGTCCGGGTGCAGGCTCCGGACGCTGTCGCGCAGCTCGCGGTACTGCGTGGAGTAGACGCGACGGCAGAGCGCCGCGCCCCGGCGCGCCCAACCCGGCCAGTCGTCAGGGCTGGCCTCCGCGGGTGGCGCCGGGCCGATCTCCCGCCACACGGCAAGCGCGGCCAGAGCGGCCGGATACCCCACGAACAGATAGCTCTGCAACAGCGCCTCCTCCACCTCGGTCGCGTTGGCGGCGCGTGCCGCCTCAGCCAGCGCGGCGCGGAGCGCGTCCTCGCGTCCCGCAGCCAGTGCGGCGCTCACCCTCACCAGCAACCGCTCCGCCGGGGTGAGCGCCGGCGCGCGCACGATCCCGTCCCCAAGCGTACCACTCACCGATCCACTTCAACCCGGAACGCGTTCTCGATCCGTCCCACACCCACCCCCAGGGTATTGAGCACCTCCATGCGCCCCCGGGCCAGCGCCGCGATGTCGTCCGCGTCCGCCACGCCCAGATCCGACAGCACCCCGACAAGGGCAAAGTCGCTCGCGCGCCGGGCCCCGTCTTCCACCTTGAGAGCGAAGCCCAGGCCGCGCCCGCGCACGCCTCCGCAGTACACGCCCTCGGCACCCGTCTTGACGAACACCCGTCCACCCAGCCGTTCCATGACCGCGGTACAGATGCGACCCGTGCCCGCGACCGCGAACGGATGCCCCGTCATCGCGGCCACGATGCGCGCCGAGGACTCTCCCGCATCCGCCGCCGCCGTGAAACGCGCGAAGGATGCCGCCATTCTCGCCAGCGGGAGCGCGAAGGTCACCACGCCGCATCCGTCGGTCCCGGTCACGAGTTCGGATGCGGCCACCCCCGTCCAGCGCGCGATCTCGGCGCGCATGCGCTGCTGCACGGGATGGCCCGGCTCGAGGTATCCCTCGGGAGGCCAGCCGTTGGCCACCGCCAGCGCAAGCATTCCCGCGTGCTTTCCCGAACAGTTGTTGTGCACGGCGCCGAGGCGAACGCCCCGTGCCCACAGCTCGCGCGCCCGCTCCGGCCGCAGAGACGGGTGCGGCCCGCACGCCAGCGCGCGCTCGTCCAGTCCCACCCTGGCCAGCATGCTTCGGGCCAGGGTCAGGTGTTCGGGTTCGGCGTTGTGGGACGCGCAACACAGCGCCAGCTCCTCTTCCGTGAACCCGAACCTTTCAAGGACGCCGTCCTCCACCAGCGGAAGCGCCTGGAAGGGCTTCGCGGCCGACCGATAGAACGCCACGCGCCCCGCGTCGCCACAACCGCCGATCACCCGCCCGCGGGCATCGGCTACCACCACATGCACCCGATGTACCGACTCGACGGTACCAGAGCGCGTGACCCGGACGTTCGGCCCGCAGCCAGCCCGGCGCGCCGGTGCGCTCATGTCCCGGCTCACGAAAGCTGCGAGTGCCGTCCGCGACTCGCACGAGAAAGAAACACCGTTTCTCCGGGCGATGGAATGGCAGGATGGGCCGGCCGACGCCCGGGGGCCGACGGACGCGTCCTCAGCGGGATCCCGCGCCCGGCGAACCGTCTCCGGCGATGCCGCCTGGCGCCTGAACGGCGCTGTTCGCGAGCGACTCCTCGGCGGCCACCAGGTCGAACAGGTCCTGCTGCGACCGCGCGCGCGCCAACAACTCGACGGCGCGCGCCAGCGGCGGATCGGCGGTCATCAGGCGGAGAAACTCGCCCTCCCGGCCCGCGCGCCTGCGGGCGATCTCGCGCTCGAGCTGGAACCGGAGATAGCGTTCCGCACGCTCAAGCGCCGCAGCCTCGGCGTCGATCCCGCGATCGGCAAGGTGCTGCCGGAAGCGCGCGAGGTCGGCGTCCGTGACCGCGGAGCCCGGAGGGGCGTCCGGCCGCTCCTGAATGTAGAGGACGGCGAACTCGAACACCGCACTGCTGAAACCGCGCGCGTGCCGGTCCAGGCGAAGCACCGCCGCCTCTTCGTCGTCGGTCAGGGTGTCGGGAAGGACATGGAGATCCGGAGTGATGCCGCCGCCGCCGAGGACGCGTCGCCCGCCGAGGGACCGATACGGCTGCCGGTCCTCGCCGTCTGATCGCTGAACCCACTGCCCCGACAGGGTCAGCACGACGTCATCGAAGGCCGATTCGTCGTCTGCCCGGGCCTTCTGAATCGAGCGCCCCGACGGGGTGTACCAGCGCGCTGTCGTCAGCTTGAGAACGTTGCCCCCGCTCAGCCGGTAGAGCGTCTGCACCAACCCCTTTCCGAACGAGGTCGCCCCCAGGACGAGGGCCCGGTCGTGATCCTGAAGCGCGCCGGCGACGATTTCCGACGCGCTCGCGCTGCGTCCGTCGATCAGAATCACCAGGGGAAGCCCCGGGAAGGATTCGCCCTGCTCGGTGCGCAGCACAGAGTTCTGGCTCCTCGTGCGGCCACGCGTCTCCGCGACTGTCAGGTCCTCGTCGAGAAAGAGGTCGGCAAGCGCGACGCCCTGATCCAGCAACCCGCCCGGGTTTCCGCGCAGATCCAGAATCATCCGGGTGGCACCGTCCGCCATCAGGCCTCGGGTGGCCGCCTCGAGTTCGTCGCGGGCGTTTTCGCTGAACACCCGCAGGGGAACGTACCCCACGCCGTCCTGGAACAGATGGGTGAACGGCACCGAGAGGATCTGAACCGTGGCTCGCTCCAGCGTGAACGGAATGGGCTCCTCGATCCCCGGACGCCCGATCCTGACGTCCACCTCGGTGCCCGGCCTGCCGCGCAGCGACATCGCCGCCCGGTCCGGGTTCCAGCCCTGCGCGGATTCGCCCTCGACCTCCACGATGCGATCGCCCGCGCGGATGCCCGCCCGCTCCCCCGGGGTGCCCGGCAGGGCGCTCATCACCGTGATCCAGTCTCCCTGGCGCACGATCTCCAGCCCCACCCCGGCGTACTCGCCTTCGGTATCGATGCGGAGGTTGTCCCATTCGTAGGCACTCAGGAACTCCGAGTTGGGATCGTCGAGTTCCTCTATGACGGCGTCGATGGCGGTGCCGTAGAGCGCATTCAACTCGACCGGGTCCACGAAGTCCTCGGCCACCCGGTCGAGCACCTCTTCCAGGAGACGCGCCTGGAAGTAGACGTTGCGATCCTGCGCGATGCCCTGCTGGAGGAACCAGCCGCCACACAGCAGGGCCGCTGCCAGAACAAGGCCCGGAGCAAGCAGTGAGCGGGAGAATCGCATGGGTTTCACGACTCCGCTGAAGGCGGGTTCGGGGCTTCCCGCGTGGCTGGTTCACGCGCGGGAACCGCAGTTCCCGGCGTCGGGTCTCCTCCATTGGACGGAACCGGGAGCTGTCCGGTTGCTAACCCCGCCCGCGCGGAAGGTTTCCGGACCGGCGCACGTGGCGCGTCACCGGTCCTCGATCCACCCGCGGGCGCTGGCCAGGACACGCTCCACGTCCGAGTCATCGTTGTAGACACCCACCGAGAAGCGCAACACTCCGCTGCGGATGGCGAGGCGGACGCCATCGGCGTTCAGGCGCGCGTGGAGGGCGTTCATCGCCGGATCGTCCGCCGTGTAGTGGCGCCCGCCGCCGCTCGCGCCGACCGTCACGATGTGCGCGCGGCGAGGCGACGACGCCCCTCCCACCACTGGCAGTCCGAGCTCGGCGAAGCCCGCGGCCAGCTGCCCCGCCACGCGGCAGACATGCGCCTCGACGGCCTCGACCGTCCAACGGCGGATCAGTCCGAGCGCCGCGCGCGCCGCCACCGCGCCCAGGTAGTTGTAGTTGCCGACATCGAAGCGCATGGCGCCCGGGCGATAGCGAAGCTCGTCGGCGGAGAAGGCGGTCTCGTGGGCGCCGTCCAGCTCGATGCCGTAACGGGCCACGTGACCCGGGACCAGGTCGTCGGCCACCTCCCGGCGCACGTACAGAAACCCGAACCCGTAGAGCGACAGCAGGCACTTCTGGGTCGCCACCGCGAGCGCGTCGATCCCCGGGCGGCGCACGTCCGTGACCGCCGTCCCGACCGACTGGGCCGCGTCGACGAGCGTGAGCGCCCCCACGCTCCGCGCCGCCGCCGCAACCGCCTCCAGGTCGGTGACGAAGCCGGGGGCGAAGGAGATGCTCGGGACCGTCACCAGGCGCGTGCGCCCGTCCATGGCCGCCACCATCGCCTCCACCGGCACCTCCCCGTCCACCGGCGCCACCGGGCGCACCTCCACCCCTCGCGTGCGTCGCAGATTGTACCACAGGTAGATGTTGTTGGGATGCTCGAGTTCGGGGCAGAAGACGACGTTGTCCCCCGCTCGCCACGGCAGGCTGGCGGCGAAGAGGTTGAGCCCGTCGGAGACGTTCTTGGTGATCGCGATCTCCTTGGGCTCGGCCCCGACCAGGGCGGCGAAATCGGAGCGGGCCTCCTCGACCACCGCCCGCAGCTCGTCCTTGTCGCCCCCGTCGCGCATGCGCGTCTCCAGGTGGGCGGCGGCGGCGTTCCGCACCGGTTCCGCGAGCAGGCAGCGCGCGGCGATGTCGAAGTACGGCCGTCGGCCGGCACCCGGAAAGAGTGCGCGCACCGCGGGGTTCACGAGCCCGCCCCCGAGACCGCGGGCTCGGCCCCGCCCGCGTCCCGCCCCGCCACCAGCGCCGTCCCCACCATGTCCCCCATGATGTTCAACGTCGTGTTCCCCATGTCGACCAGCCGGTATATGCCGCCCACCATGGCCGCGATCTCGATCGGCAGGCTGAACGCCTGCACGTAGACCAGGGCCACCACGAAGCCGCCGCCCGGGATCCCGCCCGAACCCTGAGCGAGCAGGAGCCCGATCGGGAGGATGGCGAGCAGCGCCTCCGGCCCGAACTCCACCCCCGCCGCCTGGGCGGTGAAGACCAGCACCGCGCCGAGCATGACCGCGGTGCCGTCCTTGTTGAGTTGCGCCCCCAGCGGCAGGGTGAAGCTGTAGATTCGGCGCGGCATGCCCAGCTTCTGCGCTTTCTCCAGACCGACCGAGAGGGAGGCCAGGCTGGAGGAAGTCGCCGCCGTGGTCGCCCAGAGCGGACCGGTCTCGCTCAGGAAACGCCGGGGACGCTGTGCGGTCAGGAAGCGGAGCACGAGCATGTACCCGCAGAAGAGCAGCGCCTGCGCGCCCCACACGCCCGTCAGGAAGCGCGCCAGCCCGCCGAGCAGCTCCGCGCCGTAGCGGCCGGCGGTCACCGCCATCAGCGCGCCGATCCCCAGCGGCGCCAGCACCAGCACCAGGTCCACCAGGCGGCGGAACAGGTCGGCCAGGTCGCGGTAGGCCGCCTCCAGCCGCGCGCGCGCCCCGCTCCCGAGCATCAGGGTGGCCACCCCGATCGCGAGCGAAGCCACCACCACCTGCACGATGTTCCCCTCCGCGAAGGCCTGGAAGAGGTTCACCGGGATCATGTCCAGCAGGACGTCCGCGAGCGAGGGGACCGCGCCCACCGCCTCGTCCACCGGAGCGGTCAGCTCCATCCCGGCGCCGGGCTGCAGGAGCGCCATCGCCCCCATCCCCGCGCACAGCGCCACCAGGTCCGTGGCGACGAACCACGCCAGGATCCTCGCGGCCAGCCGCCCGAACGCGCGCACGCCCGAATGGGCCGCCAGCCCGGCCAGCAGGTTGAAGCAGACCAGCGGCACCGCCGCCAGCACCAGCAGCCGGATGAAGAGGTCCCCGACCGGTTGGAGCACCGCCGCCCGCTCTCCCAGGATGGCGCCGACGACGATCCCCACCGCCATGCCGGCGAAGATGCGCGCGCCGGGTCCGAACCGGCGGCGTCCCGCTTCCGGCGGCCGACTCATGCCCTGGGAACCCGGCGTCCCGGGCCCGGACCCGTCAGTTCCAGGATCGGGCAAGCGCCAGCGCCCGATCCAGCAGGATCCCGTAGTAGTCGGCCACGTTGTCCGCCGTCAGCGGAATCCACTCGTCGACCTCCACCGGGTTGCCCTCGAGGATCTCGCCGTTGGGCCGGAGCGTGTGGCCGATGTTCCACATGAAGCCGACCAGGGGCTGTCCGCCGGGCTCGAGCGTCAGCGTCTCCTCCCACTCCCAGGTGTTGGAGTAGCCCCCGGGCGGCATCCCCACCACCGGTCCCAGCCCGTTGTCTGAGATGATGGAAACGAACTGGTCCAGGTGCGATCCGCCGCTCGGCCCGGAGATGATCGCGATGGGCCCGCGGAAGTGCACCGGCGCGGGTTCGAGGATCCCGTCCGAGTCGCGCGGAGCGTGCGCGCTCTTGAACGGCACCGAGTTGGAATACGCGTCGCCGCGCGCCAGAGCGGGCGCCACGTCGCTCTCCAGCCAGTCGAGCAGCCAGGTGCCGTCGTCGATGACCTCCGGAACCCCCGAGTCCATCGCGCCGCGGTCGGCGGCTTCGGCCCGCTTCTCGTCGATGAAGGGCTGGATGACGTCGCTCAGGCGCAGGTTGCCGAAGGTGGTCCTGAAAGGGCGCGGCTGCAGGCGCTGCATGGCGTAGGGCCCCAGCGACCCGCCCCGGCTGCGGGTGACGTCCATCACCAGGGTGTGGTCCAGGAGGTCGTTGGCGGCCGCGTAGTCGACCAGGCGGTCGACATCCGGGACCATCGTCTCCCGGAACCCGTACCACACCAGGACCACGTGTCCGGCCGGGGCCACGGGCACCAGGAAGTCGTAGGTGGGGGTGCTCAGCACGTTGCGGGTGCCGGGATAGCGGGGCTCGGAGAGGCCGGACCACACCAGGTCGCCGGGTTCGTGCCAGGGGAACCGGTACTCCGCCTCGGCCCCGCCCCCGCCGGCCACCACCAGCGTGAGCTCCTCCGGGCGCAGCGCGGGCGGGAAGATGGCGCTGGAGACGGTCATCGCCTCGGCCAGCTTCCAGCGCAGGCCGGCCTCGGTGGAGTGGGGCACGTAGACCGCGGCCGCCTCGTGCCACGCCTCGACCGGCATGCCGTTCACCTCGAGCACCCGGCTGCCGACGGGTGGCCCGTCGACTCCTTCCGCGACCTCCCCCACGAAGTAGACCAGCTCCCCGCTCCCGTAGTCGGGGAACACCCTGACACCCGCCCGGCGAGGCACGGGGGCGTCCCCGCTGCTTACCTCCACGCCGGCGCTGTCGGCCAGCTCCAGGCCGCCGGGGACCAGGATGACATCCAGGTGGCGGTCGCGGCGGGCGGCGCTCAGAGCTGCCAGCGCGTAGTAGAGGTCCTCCTCGGTGTCGGCCGCGACGACGCGGTCGCGCAGGGCGCGCATCGCCTCGAGCGGATCCAGCCCCAGCGACTCGTTCTTCACGGGCGAGAAGGCCTCGCGGGCCTCGGTGCGGGCGAGGATGCTCTCGAACAGGATGGCGCGCATGCTCTCGTCACCGACGCGCCGCGAAGCGAATCCGGAGCCCTCCGGATCCGGCTCGGCACAGCCGGCGGCGAGGAGTGCGGCAAGGGACAGCGCGACCATCGACGGAGTCGGTGGGAAGGTCCTCATATGTCTCTCCGATTCAATTCCCCCGGGGACCGAACACGTCGGGCAGGCGGCGCCTCAGACAACCCAGAACGCGCTCCTGGACCCGAAGGGACGAACCCAGACCGCTGACCAGCTCCACGCGCTCCCCGGCCTCGGCCAGCTCAAGATACCCATCTCTCACCGCGCGCAGAAAGTCGGCGCCGGCGCGCTCGATGCGATCCTCGCTCCCCCCCGCGGCCCGGCGCCGGGCCACGCCCTCCTCCACCGGCACGTCGAGCACCAGGTAGAGATCGGGCCGCAGATCTCCGGTCGCAACCTCCATCGCGGCACGCACGCGCGCGAGTTCCAGGCCGCGGCCGTATCCCTGGTAGGCCAGCGTGGAGAGGTCGAAGCGATCCGCAACGACCACGTCGCCTCGCGCCAGCGCCGGACGCACCACCTCGCGCACGAACGCGGCGCGCGCCGCCAGGATCAGCAGCAGCTCCGATTCCGCGGGCATCTCCAGATCCGTTCTCCCCAGCACCACCTCGCGTATGGCTTCACCCACCCCCGTGGACCCCGGTTCGCGCGCCAGAGTGCACGGTGTGCCCCGATCCCGGAGCCACCGGGCAAGGAGCGCCGCCTGAGTGGACTTGCCCGCACCCTCTCCTCCCTCCAGCACCACGAAGCACCCCTTCACCATCGAGCCTTCTCCGACCCACTACCGGTAGTGGGTGACCCACGACGGGTAGTGGGCACCCCGGTTCGCCGCGGACAACCCGCTACTCGTAGTACTCAACGCCCAGATGGGTGATCTGCTCCTCCCCCGCGAGCCAGCGCAGCGTGTTCTTCAGCTTCCAGTGCTGGATGAAGATGTCGTGTTCCGGA
>JAJDXG010000038.1 GCA_022823365.1 Gemmatimonadota bacterium | reverse complement strand
GTGATGCGGCGCTCGTCGGCCTGGTCCACGTATGCCTCACCCTCCGGCCCCGTCAGCGTGATGCGTTCGAGCGCTGCCTCCCAATCGGCCTCGATCGGCACCGTGAAGAAGAAGTGCCTGCCGCCGTGCGCGTTCTCGGTGGGCGTGAAGTCCAGCGAGAAGAGTGTCCGGCCACCTGCCGCGGTCCCTCGAATGCGGTACGGACCCGGCGACTCGGGTAGTCTTGCCGCCGCCTTCATCGACAACACCGGCTCGATCCAGATTTCGCCATCCACGGCTCCGCCCCACAGCACGAGCATGTCGGAGGATGCGTTCGATGCGGCCAGGGATGCGCTGGCGGCCCGCGACGCCAACTGTGCACGATGGTCGATGATCTCGTTGAAATGGAAGTCACTGATCCACGGTAGCGTATAACAGTAGGTCATGATGTCTGTGGCATGGCCAGGAGGCACTACCGAGCCATCGCGGAAGTCGTATCCCCACACGCCGATACTTCCGTCCCGGTAGGGGAAGGCTCGGTCGACGAAATCAATGTCTCCGCAGGGAGCGTGCTGGAGTGAAAAGTTGTGACCAATCTCGTGTGCCAGGGTGGTGGGGCTCGCCTCGCCCATGCTCACCCACCCCGGGAACGCAGCCCAACCCCGGACGAAGCCGTTCACGCTTGCGGCTACCCCATAGTAGTAACCTGTGCCGCCCTCCGATGCCCGAAGCGCTTCGAGCTCGCTCAGCAGTCCACTTCGTGCGGACTCGGTGGTGAGATCGAGCGAAGTGAAGTAGGGCTCGTGCGGGCTGACGGCGAACTCGGCAAACGGGAACGCGTGTTTCAGCAATCCTGCCTGGGGACTGCCGGCGGAGATGCCGCGGACCCACCCCAGAACCGACGTGTCGGGCTCCGCAGCCTCCATGACCGGAACGAGCGTAAGCTGCATTGGGGGCGCGAGGACCACGTTCAGCGAGTAGGAGCCCGTATCCGGGAAGCGGGTTTCGCTTGCGGCGGTGAGGGGCAGGGTTCCACCGGGGTCGACGTCGACGACCATTTCGACGCCTGGGACGACGATCTCGGCGGGAATCACGGCGTTGTACGACAGCTCGAGATCGCCTTCGTCCGCCGCTGCAGGGATCCGGTTGGCATCTCGAGTCATGGTCACGCGGTGAACTTCGCCGCGCCCGGGCCGAGTGAAGACTGCGACGACCTCGGGCTCGAAGAACCCTCTCGGTTCCTCCGCTGTGACGAATGCCCTCAACAGCGCCTCGCGGTCGGCTACCAGACGCACGCTGCGGGACGGGGTCTGGACCGACTGGGTGAGGTAGACCATCGGCAGGGAGACCGTGATCTGCTCCGGGTTGTCGCAGATGGCGCCTGCCGTCTGTTCGACCGCGGCGTACCATGCCTGGAAGTCCGGTGAGGGAGACGCACACAAGCCGGTGTCGTCGTGGAAAAGCACGCGGAGCCGCGTCAGGCGCCGAAGATCGAAGGGCAGCGCGCCCTCGAGCCCCGTATTGCGGCCCACCCGTAGCTCGGCGAGTTCGCGCAACAAGCCGATGGCGCCCGGTAACGCACCGGACAGGTCGTTGCCCGTCAGGTCCAATGCCGTGAGCTCCCCGAGGTTGGCCAACTCTCCGGGAAGCGGACCGACGAGGCCGTTGCCGGGCAGCGCCAGATCCACCACGCGTCCGCCCTCGGTGGCCACGCCGTGCCAGCTATCGAGGGGAGCGTCGGTCCCCCACGCTGTCCGGTTCGTCCAGGACGGACCACCGGTCAGATCGTGCATGCTTGTCAGAGCGAGTCGTTCGACCTGGGCGACATCGCAATCCGTCCCGTCGACACCCGGAATGGTTCCCAGCCACTCCTGGAATTGGTCGTCGACTTGAGCGCACAGGCCGGTTTCTCCGTACCACAGCCGCTGCAGGAGCTCCAGGTCGAGCATGCTCCGCGGCAGCAGGCCGGTCAGATCACGATTCCCCTGGAGCTCGATTCTGATAATGTCCTGGAGATGGCCCAGACCGGGGGGCAACGCACCGCTCAGCCGATTGTCTGCGACTCGAAGCTGTCGAAGTGCCGTGAGGTTGGCGAGGATGTCGGGGAACGGGCCCGAGAGGCCGTTCTCGTGAATCCAGAGAATCTCAAGTTGCCGCAGGTTGCCCAGCGAGGCGGGGATTTCACCGGTGAGTTCGTTGTCGTAGAGATACAGCCCCTCCAGGGTGGCCAGCTCCCCCAACTCGGGCGGAATCGTCCCCGTCAGGTTGTTTCGCGAAACGGACAGGGACTTTATTGCAGGCAGATCCGCCAGTTCCGGCGGGATCGTGCCGGTCAATTCGTTACGGCTGAGGGTCATGTCCGTGAGGGTCGTCAGCCTGCCAAGTTCCGCCGGCACCGGACCCGACAGTTGATTCCACGCCAGGGACAGCCGTCGCAGAGAACGCATGCTGCCCAGTTCGACCGGAATCGGGCCGGACAGTTCGTTGTCCCATAGCTGCAGGGAGTCGAGGAGCGGCAGTGCCGCGAGTTCGACCGGGATCGTCCCGCTCAGGCCATTCCGGCTCAGCTCGAGCTTGGTCAGCCGGCCAAGCTTGCCCAACTCGGGCGGGATCGGACCCGTCAGTTCGTTCTCGTCCAGAACCAGCCGTCTGAGGTGCGTCAGATCCCCGAGTTCCGGCGGGAGGGTTCCCGACAGGTTGTTGTCGTCCAGAACCAGCTCGGTGACGAAGCCGTCCGAGTTGGTCGATACCCCGTGCCAGAACCCGATCCGCTCCGAGCTGAGCCAGTCTCTCGCTTCATGCCAATTCGGCCCGTCGGTCGCATTGTAGAAGGCTATCAGCGCGGCTCGGCCGGCAATGTCGGTTTCCTCGGGGTGGGGAGGCGCGGGCATCGCCGGATCGTCCGAGCAGACGGCCAGAACCAACGCGGAGAAGCCCACTGCCCAGATGCGTGATCTCCGACGTGCCATGCCACCTCCGCGAGAGCTGGAATCCCTCACGTTACGTCAGGGTTTGGAGGATCGGGTCCAAATGATAACCCCGGTCCGCCCGTCACCGCCGCAGCCGTACCGCCTCTTTGAGCCCGCGCGTCATGCTCACCTCCAGGTCGGCTTCGTCCCTGAGCGCGTCCGGCAGCGTCCCCTCCCAGTCCCGAAGAATCGCGCGCAGGCGTCCGGTTCCGGTCTCCCTGACCACGGTGACCCGGTGCTCGTCGGCCTGGTCCACGTATGCCTCACCCTCCGGCCCCGTCAGCGTGATGCGTTCGAGCGCTGCCTCCCAATCGGCGTTGATCGGCACCGTGAAGAAGAAGTGCCTGCCGCCGTGGCCGTCCTCCCCCGGCATGAAGTCCAGCGAGAACATCGTCCCGCCGTCGGCGGCGGTCCCGCGAATGCGGTAGGGACCCCGCGCATCGGGCGGCCTTGCCGCCGTGCGCATCGGGAACGCCGGATCGATCCACAGCTCGCCATCCACCATGCCGCCCCGGAGCACGAGCATGTCGGAGGCAGGCCTCGCCGCGGCGAGCCCGGCGCTCGCGGTGCCCGCCGCCAATCGTGCGCGATGGTCGATCACCTTCTCGAAATAGTAGTCGCTGAGCCACGGCAGCGTGCGGCAGTAGGTCATGATGTCCTGGCCGCGGTCGGGAGGGATGGTGGATCCGGTGCGGAAGTCGTATCCCCACACGCCGATGCGTCCGTCCGGATACGGGTAGGCCGGATCGACGCCGCTGGGATCGCCGCACGGGGCGTGCCTGAGCGAGAGGTTGTGGCCTACTTCGTGCGCCAGCGTGGTCGATCTCGGCACGCCGACGCTGACCCAGCCGGGGAGCTGTCCCCGGCCGGCGTTGGATCCCAGGTTGGCGGCGACCCCGTAGTAGTAGCCCGTGCCGCCTTCCGATGCACGCAGCGCCTCGAGTTCCCCGAACAGCGAGACCTGCCCGGCCGAGGAGGTGAGATCCAGCGAGGTGTGATAGGCCTCGTGCGGCCGGACGTTGAACTCGGCGAACGGGAACGCGTGCCTGAGCAATCCGGCCTCGGGGCTGTCGGCGGAGATGCCGCGCACCCATGCCAGGACCGATGTGTCCGGCTCCTCAGCCGTGATGACCGGAACCAGCGTAAGCTGCATCGGGGGCACCTCCACCACGCTCAGCGCGTCGGATCCCTCGTTCGGGAATCGGGTCCTGCTTGCGGCGGTGAGGGGCAGGGTCCCGTCCGGGTCGACCTCGACGACCATCTCGACGCCCGGGGTGACTGCGTCAGCGGGGATCACCGCATTGTACGAGAGTTCAAGATCGCCCTCGTCCGCCTCGGCGGGGATCTGGCTGGCGGCGCGGCTCATCACCGCGCGGTGAACCTCCTCCCCTTCCGGACCCGTGAAGACCGCCACGACCTCGGGCTCGAAGAACCCGCGCGGCTCCTCGGCCGTGACGAACGCCCTCAGCAGCGCGTTCCGGTTGGCTACCAGGCGCACGCTCCGGGACGGGACCTGGACCGACTGGGTGAGGTAGACCATGGGCAGGGACACCGTGACCTGATCCGGGTTGTCGCAGACGGTGCCGGCGGTGTGCTCGATCGCGGTGTACCATGCCTGGAAGTCGGGCGCGGGCGAGGCGCACAGGCCGGTGTCGTCGTGGAGCAGCACGCGAACCCGTTCCAGCCCCCGCAGCGCGAACGGCAGCGCGCCCTCCAGTCCCGGATTCCGGCCCAGCCGCAGCTCGGCAAGCTCGTGCAACCCGGCGAAGGAGCCCGGGAATGCGCCGGAGAGGTCGTTCTCGGCCAAGTCCACGACCCGGAGCTCTGTGAGGTTGGCGATCTCCGTGGGTACCGGACCGGACAGGCCGTTGGCGGACAGCTCCAGACCCACGACGCGACCGTCCTCGGTGGACACGCCATGCCAGTCTCCCGGGGGAGCGGCGGTCCCCCATGCCGCCCGGTTCGTCCAGGACGAACCTCCGGTCAAATCGTGCAGGTCGTTGAGAGCGATTCGTTCGACCCGCGCGACATCGCAATCCGCCCGGCTGCCGTCCGGTATCTTCCGCAACCACTCCTGGAACTCGTCATCGATCTGGGCGCACAGGTCGGTGGACCCGTACGAGAACACCTGCAGGAACTGGAGGCCGATCATGCTCCGCGGCAGCAGACCGGTCAGGCCCTCGTTCCCCTCGAGCTCGACTCGGGCCAGGGCCCGGGGTCTGCCCAGATTGCGGGGGAGCTTGCCGGTCAACTTGTTGTCCGCCGCTCGCAGGTCCTCGAGCGCCGCGAGACCGGCAAGTTCCTCGATCAACGGGCCCGTCAGGCCGTTGTCGTGCATCCAGAGCGTCTCCAGCTCCGACAGGTCGCCCAGCGAGGCGGGGATTGGGCCGGTGAGCTGGTTCTGGTAGAGATAGAGTCCCTCCAGGGTGGCCAGGGTCCCCAGCTCCGGCGGAATCGTGCCCGTAAGGTTGTTGCGCGAAACCGACAGAATCCGGATCGAGCTCAGCTTTGCCAGTTCAAGCGGGATCGTGCCCGTCAACTGGTTACGGCTCAGGCTCATGTAGGTGAGGTTCGCGAGGTTGCCCAGCGCCGGCGGCACCGGACCGGTGAGCTGATTCAGCGCCAGGAGGAGCCTCCGCAGGGAGGCAAGGTTCCCCAGTTCGGCGGGAATGGGGCCGGTCAGCTCGTTGCGGTGAAGCAGCAGGGAGTCGAGGCGCGGCAGGGATCCGAGTTCAGAGGGGATCGTCCCGCTCAGGCTGTTTCGTCCCAGATCGAGCATGGTCAGTTGGCTCAGCCCGCCCAGCTCCGGCGGGATCGTTCCCGTCAGTTCGTTGGCACCCAGAACCAGACGTCTCAGTTGGGGCAGATCCCCGAGTTCCGGCGGAATCGGGCCCGTCAACTCGTTGTATTCGAGATCCAGTTGTGTCAGTTGGGTCAGATTCCCGAGTTCGGGCGGGAGCGTTCCGGACAGGTTGTTGTCCTTGAGCGACAATTCGGTGACGAAGCCGGACGAGTTGGTCGACACCCCCTGCCAGTTCCGGATGCTCCCGGTGGTGGTCCAGTTCCTCTTCCGATGCCAAAGCGTCCCGTTCGTCGCGTTGTAGAGGGCCATGAGGGCGGCCCGCTCGGCTGCATAGGGCTCCTGAGGGGGAGGCGGTGGGGGGGGAGCGGGTGGGGTGGTGGTGGCCGGGTCGTCCGAGCAGACCGCCAGCAGAAGCGCGGATAAGCCCGCTGCCCAGACGCGTGATTTCCGACGTGCCATGCCGTCTCCTTGAGGGCCGGGTCCATTGCACGAATGATGAAGAGGTTCCGCCGGTTGGTGCTACACCGGTTGCGATCTTCGGGGTCGCGGGACGTTCGAGGCGCCGTACCGGTCCGGAACCCGGCCCCCCCGGTTCTCGCGCGGATTCAAGCCGGGGTCGCTAGCTTTGCGTGGATGAAGATGAGAAGAGTCCCGTCTGCCCCGGGTCCGGACGAACAGCATGCTCGATGATCGCCTGACCGAACAGCGAAATCCACGCTCGCGTGGCGTCGATCGGCTGTCGGCCGCGGAGATCGTGGCGCTCATCAATGACGAGGACCGCACCGTCGCCGCGGCAGTCGGGGAGGAGGCTGCCGGCATCGCGCGGGCCATGGAGTTGGCGCGCGACGCATTCTGCCGTGGCGGCCGGCTCATCTACGTCGGCGCGGGAACCTCCGGGCGGCTGGGGGTGCTCGACGCCGCGGAGATGCCCCCGACCTACCGGACCGACCCATCGATGGTCGTCGGCGTGATCGCGGGGGGGTACGACGCGCTGGTGCGGGCGCGCGAGGGGGCCGAGGACGACCCGCGCGACGGCGCCCGCGAGATGGACCGCCTCTCGGTGGGCGCCGACGATTTCGTGCTCGGCATCGCCACCTCCGGCACCACGCCCTTCGTGCACGGTGCATTGCGGCGTGCGCGCGAGCGGGGCGCCCGCACCGGATTCCTGCTTTGTACGCCCCCGTCCGCGGAGCTCCTCGCCACCCACGAGGTGGTCATCGCCCCGCTGGTCGGTCCCGAGGTAATCACCGGCTCCACGCGCATGAAGGCGGGCACCGCCACCAAGCTGGTCCTGAACACCATCACGACCGGCGCCATGGTCCTCATGGGCAAGGTCCACGGCAACCTCATGGTGGATCTGCAGGTGACCTGCCGGAAGCTCCAGGACCGGGGAGAGCGCATTCTGATGACCACCGCGGGGCTGGAGCGGGAGCCGGCCCGGGAGCTGCTCGACGAGGCCGGTGGCCACGTCAAGACGGCCATCGTCATGGCCCGGCTCGGGATCGCCGCGGAGGAGGCGCGCGCCCTGCTCGAGGAGAGCGGGGGCCGGGTGGCGGATGTCCCCGGTGGCGCCGGATGACCGCGGCGGACTCGCGAAACAGGTGCGGCCGGACGCCCGGCGGACCACGCTTTTTCCACGTGATGCCCTGCTCATGAAGGTTCTCGGGATGATGTCAGGTACGTCGCTCGATGGCGTCGACGCGGCTCTGCTGGAGGTGGGCGGGACGACCCCTGGGACGTTCTCGTGGCAATTGCTGGGATTCCACAGCGAGAGCTACCTGCCGGAGGAGCGGGACTCGATCCGCCGCGCGATCGAGGGGGGCGGGCCGGCCGAGCTGGCGCGCCTGCACGCGGTCCTGGGGGAGCGCTTCGCGCGCTGTGCCCTCGCCGGGTGCGCGCGCGCCGGGGTGGATCCGGAATCCGTCGCGGCGATCGGTTCGCACGGACAGACGGTGTGGCACGATCCCCCGTTCGGGGACGGCCGCGGCGCCACCCTCCAGCTGGGCGATCCCGCGACCATCGCGGAGATCACCGGCATACCGGTGGTGAGCGACTTCCGGACCCGCGACGTGGCGGCCGGCGGGCACGGCGCGCCTCTCGTTCCCTGGCCGGACCGGCTGCTCTTCTCCGCGCCCGACCGGCCGCGTGCCCTCCAGAACCTCGGAGGGATGGCCAACGTCACCTGGCTGCCGGCGGCTTCGGAAGGCGAACCCGTCCTGGCCTTCGATACGGGCCCCGGGGTCGCGCTCATCGACACCGCCGCGGAACTCGCCACGGACGGCCGCCGGACCTTCGACGCCGACGGTGAGCTGGCGGCGGCCGGCCAAGTCGATGAAGAGCTACTGGAGCAGCTTCTCCAGCACCCGTTCCTGCATCGCCCGCCGCCCAGGTCGACCGGCCGCGAAGTGTTCGGCAGCGCGTTTGTCGAGAGGCTCGTGGAACGCTGGGCGCCGCGTACGAGCCGCGACTGGGCCGGCCTGGTCGCAACGCTTACGGCCTTCACCGCCGCCTCCGTCGCCGGAGCCTTTCGCCGCTGGGTGCTTCCCCGCGGCGTGAGCGAGGTGCTGCTGGCGGGCGGTGGCGCGCTGAACCCGGTTCTGGCGGAGATGATCTCCGACAGGCTCGCGCCCGTCCCGGTGCGCGGCCTGTCCGCGCTGGGTCTCGACCCGGAAGCACGCGAAGCCGCGTGCTTCGCGGTGCTGGCGTGGGCGCACCTGCGCGGCCTGCCGGCGAATTCGCCGGAGTCGACGGGGGCCTCGGGGCACCGGGTTCTGGGGTCCCTCACCCCCGGTGGAGCGTGAAGGCGACGGGCGCTCGCAGCCCGTGGTCCGCTACGCGGATCCCGGAGTCCTCCGCCCGTAGAGCAGCAAGAACGCGGTCGCGAACGCCGCGTGTTCGAGCAATCCGCCACTGCGGCCACGCTCGGGCGCCAGGGCGGAGAGGGTGCGGACCGTTCCCGGTGCGATGGGAGGGATGACGCGCGGGAGCCCTCCCCGGGCAGCTGCGGCATGCCTGGCCACGCTGCACAACCCGATCTGCGCCAGGCGGCCAGCGGGCAGATGGCGGCTCAGGACCGCCAGGGCCAACCCCTCGACCGCGCCATGCGCCAGCTCGAAGCCAAGCCCGGCCTCATCCCCGGATGACGCATCGGGAGCGAGCAGCCTTGCGAGCGAGCGCGCTGCAAGCGCCGCTCCGGCACCCGCCAGAGCCGCGCGCGGAAGGTTCTCACGTGGCGACGAGCGATCGGCCCGCGCGACCACGACCCGCCGGACCAGCCCGCCGGCCTGGTCGAGCAGGTTTCTCCGGAGGAGCGAAGGGGCGATCTTGCGTGCGGCGGAGGGCGCGCTCCCATTTCCGGACCGGAAGGGCGGACGGCGCCGGCCGGATGCCCCGCCGCTCCCGGCCGCCGGGCCCGGGCGCGCGGTCTCCCATGCGTAGCCCAGCCGGTACCAGATACTTCCCCTGGTCTGCATGATTCGATGACAACCCTCGTCTGCTTTGGCCCCGACAACATTGACGGGCGCGACAGCCCCCTGACAAGGCTGCTTCTCCTGCTGCTGCTTCTCGCGGGCGTGCTCCCGGCCACCGTCCCCGCCTACGGCCAGGTGCCCCCCGACGAGGACTGGCGCACGCTCGACACCGAGCATTTCCGGATCACCTTTCCCGAAGCCCTCCATCCCCTGGCGACGCGCCTGGCCGACCGGGCGGAGCGGGCCTACGGGCAACTGGCGTCATCCTTCAGCGCACCACCACCGGGCGCCATCGACATCGTGCTCACCGACCACGCCGACTACTCCAACGGGTTCGCCAACGTGGTCCCCGGCAACCGCATCACGCTCTTTGCCCGCCCGCCCGCGGACGCGGGGTCCCTCAACTATTTCGACGAGTGGATCGAGCTGGTGGTCACGCACGAGCTGGTGCACATCTTTCACTTGGATCCCGCGGGTGGCCTGGGCGGCATTCTGCGCGCCGTCCTCGGCCGCTACCCCGCCACCTGGCCCTTCTTTCCCGGACGCGCCACGCCCACCTGGCTGACCGAAGGGATCGCCACCTACTACGAGTCAACGCTGACGGACGCCGGCCGTGTCCACGGCACCTGGCAGGACATGGTGCTGCGCACCGGCGTTCTCGAGAACGACCTCGAGTCGCTGTCCCGGGTCTCCGGCAGGAGCCCCGTGTGGCCCGCCGGGCTTCGCCCCTACGTCTACGGTTCCGAGTTCTTCCACTACCTGATGGAACGCACCGACACCACGGGCATGCGGCAGCTCGTGGAGGAGGTGGCGGGCCAGCTGGTTCCCTATCGGATCGACGCCGCGGCGCGTTCGGCCTTCGGAATCTCGTTCTCTCAGGCGTGGGAGGAGTGGCGCGCGTCGCTCTCCTTCAGGTACCAGGGCCTCGCCGGCTCCCTCGCCGCAATGCAGCCGCTCACCACCGGCGAAGCCCTCACCCGCGGGGCGCGTCAGGCGCTGTACCCGCAGGTGTCCCCCGACGGCCGGCGCCTCGCCTTCGCGCTCTCGGACGGGCGCTCCGATGCACATCTGCGCCTGCTCGACCTGGACGGCGGCGCGGAGCGCCGGTTCACCCGCACCAACGGCCTCTCCACCTTCTCGTGGATGCCCGGCGGCGGGATGGTCTTCGCCCAGTTCGAGCTGGCGGATCGCTACCGCCTCTACAACGATCTCTACCGGGCCGATGCGGACAGCCGCGTAACCCGCGTCACCCGCGGTGGACGACTGGCCTTCCCGGACGTGCATCCGGACGGCGAGCACGTCGTGGCGGTGCAGGAGGGAGAGGGCACCAACCGGCTGGTTCTGGTGGAACTGGCCACCGGCGACATCACGCCGTTGACGGAGGCGGAGCCCGCCGTCCACTGGGCCTTTCCGCGCTGGTCGCCGGACGGGTCCAGGATCGCCGTTTCGCAGTGGCGTACCGGCGGCCGCTTCGATGTCGTGGTCCTCGATGCCGGCGGCGCACTGATCGCAAGAGTGACCGACGACCGCGCCGTCGATGCCAGCCCCGTCTGGTCCCCCGACGGGCGCACCCTGCTGTGGTCTTCCGACCGCACCGGCATCCCCAACCTCTTCGCGACTTCCATCGACGGGGATGGACGTCCGGGAGCGGTGCAGCAGGTCACCAACATGCTCACCGGGGCCGCCCACCCGGCCATCGACCCGGCGGGCGAGTGGATCTACTACTCCGCCTACCACCATGACGGGTGGGACGTCGAGCGCATCCGCTACGCCCCGGGCGAGTGGTTCGAACCCTTTGCGGACGACCCGCGCTTCCTGGCGGGCGCCGATCGTTCGCCCGACCGCTTCCAGGCCGCGATCGAAGCCGAAAGCAGGCCGTACCGGGCGTTCCGCTCGCTCCTCCCGACCTACTGGCAGCCGCTCTACTCGCCGCCGCGAAGGATCCGCGCGCGGGACGTCATCGGCCAGGGCTTCGGTTTCTCGACTTCCGGCCGGGACCTGGTCGACCGGCACCGGTTCTGGGCCTGGGGCCGCCTGATCCCGGAGAGGCGTCGCGGGGAGGGCCGCTTCGGATACACCGCCGCGGGGCTTGGGAACCCGGTGGTGACGGTCTCGGCGGGCCAACTGTACGATCCCGCCGGTCTCACGCTGGGAGAGCGCGAGAACGGGGAGGTGGACACTCTCTACGTGGTGGACCGGGAACGGCGCATGCAGGTGAGCGTGGATCTTCAGCGGGCCCGCTTTCGCAACCGCATCGGGCTCACCCTGGAGGCCAGCCACAACTGGGTGTCCTCCGAACTCCTGGACGCGACGCTGGAGCCCTCCACCCTCTTCCGGCTCAACCGTCCCACGCGGCGCGTAGGGGAGGTATCCGCAACGCTCGGCTTCAACACCGCCCGCTCCCATGCCATGTCCATGACCCTGGCAGACGGCGTCTCGGGAGCCGTTCGGGGCCGGGTCTCGCGCGTGCTCGATCTCCCCGAGGAACTCGCCGGCGACCGCGCCGCCGACAGAGGATTCGAGGAAGTCACCGGCCGCCTTTCGCTCTACCGGGCGCTCGGCAACCTCGGCTTCGCGCAGCAGGTGTTGGCGCTGCGCGCGAGCGGCGGGATCGCGCGCGGGCCGGGTGCCGACGGCTTTCATTTCGAGGTCGGGGATGCCGCCGGCACGCGCGAGCGGCTTACCGGCTTCGGTCTCTTCGGGGGCTCGCCGCTCCTCTTTCCCGTGCGAGGCTATTCCGCCGCCTCCCGCCGCGGGCGCATCGCCTGGTCGGCATCGGCCGAATACCGGCTTCCGCTCTCCATCATTCGCCGGGGCCTCGGGGCCTGGCCCCTGTACTTCGACCGGGCCGGCGCAAGCCTGTTTGCCGACGCGGGCAACGCCTGGGGCCCGGACGGCGAGCGGGATCCCTCCGCGAGCCCGAAGCGCGCCGCCCTCGCCTCCATCGGCCTGGAGATCACGGTGAACACGCTGCCCTTCTGGACGCTCTCCACCGACGTTCGCACTGGAGTGGCCTTTCCTCTCAGGGCTGTAGACGATCCGCCCGGGGCAGGGTTCCGCCTGCGCGCGGGGCGGCTCTATCTCCGTCTGGGATCGGCATTCTAGCAGGCAGAACACCCGGCAGGAGGCGGGTCTCCGGCTGGCCGGAGGTTGGAAATGCGACGGCCGCGGGAGCACACGCGATCTCAGCCCGTTCCGGGACCACACCGGGGCCAGACGATTGCTTGCGCATCACCGGCAGGGTGCATATTGTTTCCAGCGTACGCGACATACGGCACCCCTGAGACATCGACGCCACTAGATACGGTGTTCTTCGGGGTGTCGAGCAGTCTCCACAAGCCCACACCCTGGCTGACGTGCTCTCCGTTTGTTTTGCACGGAAGTGGAGGCTGTTTCCACTCTTTTTTCCACATCTCTCCGCCATACGGAAGGCAGCATGTCCGCCCAACGACCCGCATCTCCAGACGCCCTGCCGGCGCACGACGTGCCACCAGCAGACCTCCCGCGCGCGACGCTTTCCGACAACGCGCGCATCGTTCTCGGGCTCCGCTATCTCAAGAAGAACGAGAAGGGCGAGCCTGTCGAGGAGCCCGAGACCATGTTCTGGCGGGTCGCGCGCGTGATCGCCGAGGAGGACCGCCGTCATGGCGCAACCGATGCGGCGATCGACGAGGTCGCGCGCCAGTTCTACGACCTCATGGCGACGGGCACGTTCGAGCCCAACTCCCCCACGCTGATGAACGCGGGGCGGCCGCTCGGGCAGCTCTCCGCGTGCTTCGTGCTTCCCGTTGACGATGCTCTCTCCAACGGCGAGTGCGGCATCTACGACACCCTCAAGAGCATGGCGCTGGTCCACCAGTCCGGAGGGGGCACGGGGTTCTCCTTCTCCCGGCTTCGCACCGAGGGCGACACGGTGCGCTCCACCATGGGGGTGGCTTCGGGCCCGGTGTCCTTCATGCGCCTCTACGACTCCTCCACCGAGGTCGTGAAGCAGGGGGGCACGCGCCGGGGCGCCAACATGGGCATCCTGCGGGTCGATCATCCCGACATCCGCTCCTTCATCACCTGCAAGGACGACACCTCCCAGATCACCAATTTCAACATTTCGGTCGCCATCACCGACGCCTTCATGCAGGCAGTGGCGCAGGGCGAGGACTACGACCTCGTCAGCCCGCGCACCGGCGATGTCGTGGGTCGCGAAAACTCGACCGAGATCTTCGACATGATCGTCGAGGGCGCGTGGAAGACCGGCGAGCCGGGCGTCTTCTTCATCGACCGGGCCAACGAATTCAACCCGGTGCCGAAGCTGGGCGAGTACGAGGCCACCAATCCGTGCGGAGAGCAGCCGCTCCTGCCGTACGACGTGTGCAACCTGGGGAGCCTCAACCTCGGCCCGTTCGTGCGCAAAGGGTTCTCCTGGGGCGTGGATCAGCAGGATGCAATCGACTGGGACGGGCTCCGCCGGGTCGTCCACCTGTCGGTGCACTTCCTGGACAACGTGATCGACGCCAACCGCTATCCGCTGCCCCAGATTACCGAACTGGCCGAGAACATCAGGCGCATCGGGCTGGGTGTGATGGGCTGGGCGGACATGCTGGTGCGGCTGGGAATCCCGTACAACTCCGACGCCGCCGTGGCGCTCGCCGAGACCGTCATGCGCTTCATCGACGAGGAAGCCAAGGTTGCGTCCGCGAAGCTGGCGGAAAGCCGGGGCGTGTTCCCGGCCTGGGCGCAGTCCATCTGGGGTCCGGAGGAGAGCTGCGCCCGCCGTCCCGACGGGAGCCGCATTCGCCCGATGCGTCCGCTGCGCAACTGCAACCTCGACACGGTCGCCCCGACGGGCACCATCTCGATCTTCGCCGGCTGCTCCGGGGGCATCGAGCCCCTGTTCGCGGTGGCGTTCATGCGCAACCAGGCCGGCGTGCTGATGCCGGACGTCAACGAGGACTTCGTGCGCGTCGCAAAGGAGGGCGGCTGGTATTCGAAGGAACTCATGGAGCGGGTGGCGGAAAGCGGCCACATCCACCACGACGAGGTGCCCGAGGAGGTTCAGCGGGTGTTCGTGACCGCGCACGACACCACCCCGGAGTGGCACGTGCGCATGCAGGCCGCCTTCCAGAAGTACACCGATGCCGCCATTTCCAAGACCACCAACTTCCCCCACGAGGCGACGCCGGAAGATGTCCGCGAGATCTACGAGTTGGCCTTCTCGCTGGGGTGCAAGGGCGTGACCGTGTACCGCGACGGATCCCGCCCCATGCAGGTGCTCTCGACCGGCAAGACCGAACAGAAGCCGGAAACGACCGGCGAGGAGGCTCGATCGGCCGGCGAGATCGAGGAGAAACTCGCGGATGCGCGCGAGGAGTGTCACCGGCTGCGCGGCGAGATCGAGAAGTACCGGCAGCGCGAACGCGAACGCGACCGCCTCGCCGGCGCGGGCCGCCACAAGCGCAAGCGTCCCGCGCTGCTGAAGGGACGCACGGTGAAGATGGACTGCCCGCTCGGCGACCTCTACGTCACCATTAACGAAGACGAAACCGGACGGCCCTTCGAGGTCTTCTGCACGCTGGGCAAGGCGGGCGGCGCCGCCATGGCGGACGCGGAGGCGATCGGGCGGCTGATCTCCCTCTCGCTGCGGTCGGGAATCCCCATCACCGCGGTCCGCGATCAGCTTCGCGGCATCTCCTGCGATCGCGCGGTCGGGTTCGGGCTGCGCAAGGTCCTTTCCGCCCCCGACGCCATCGGCCAGGCGATCGAATACTACCTCCAGGAAAAGGACGGCATCCAGGAGGAACTCATCCTCACCGCTCCCGTGACCTCGGCTGCGGGTTCGGCCGCCCCGAGCCGTGCGGTATCGGGAAGCGGCTCCTCCAGGTCGGGCTACCTGGGCAGCTGTCCAGAATGCGGCACCGGCCAGCTCTCCTTCGAGGAGGGGTGCGTGAAGTGCCACGTGTGCGGCTTCAGCGAGTGCAGTTGAGCCGCTGAGCCGCTGGTCGAGATGCGGGCATGACGCGCCTCCCCGGGTACTCTGCGCTTCTGCTGGCGGCAACGCTGGCGTGCGGAGGGGAGCCGGGTAGCGAGCCTGCCCAGCGAGTCGAACGTCCGGCCTTCCCGGGGGCGCGTGCCTTCGAGCTGGTCGAGGCACAGCTCGCGTTCGGGCCCCGGGTGCCCGGCACGCCCGGCCACACGGCACAACTGGAGTGGATGGTCGAGCAGCTGACAGCGCTCGCCGATACGGTGATCGTCGACCGCTTCCGTCACGTCATCACCACCGGAGACACCCTGCCGCTGGCCAACGTCCTGGCCCGCTTCAACGCCGCCAACCCTGACCGGATCCTGTTCCTGGCCCACTGGGACACCCGGCCCATCTCCGACCAGAGCACCAATCCGGAGGACCGCGACACCCCCGTCCCGGGCGCCAACGACGGCGCCTCCGGAGTGGCCGTGCTCATGGCGCTGGGCGAGCTCTTTTCCGTCCAGCCGCCGCCGGTCGGCATCGATCTGCTCATGGTGGACGGCGAGGACTACGGCCCGACCACGGCGGACATGTTCATCGGCTCCGAGCGCTACGCCGGGCAGCCCCTGGGCGGCCAGCCCCGCTATGCGGTCCTGCTCGACATGGTCGGGGACCGCGATCCCGGCTTCCCCGTGGAAGGTTTCTCCTCCCGCTACGCCCCGCGCGTGGTGCAGCGCGTCTGGGGGATTGCGCGCGACCTGGGATACGGCCGCCTCTTCCCCATGACGGTGCGTCCTCCCATCCAGGACGACCACGTGCCGCTGAACGAGGCCGGCATCCCCACCGTGAACATCATCGACTTCGAGTACGGACCGGGGAACTCGCTCTGGCACACGCCGAACGACGTAGCCGCCAACGTGAGCCCGGCAACGCTGGAGGTCGTAGGCGAGGTGGTTGCGGAGATCGCGTATCGAGGAGGCTGACGCGACGCCGGGCCCTGTCGCGCGAAGCATATGCTTGATGCATTATTCCACGCGGGGAGACGGAATCCACCGGCGCGAAGCGTGATCGCGCGGAAGACGTCTCCGGAGTTCCCGAACCAAGGCACAGGACCAGAACCTGGATGAACGACAACGAGGGCATCGGGGTCGCGGTGGTACAGGGGACGGGGGTCCCCTTCGACCTGGAGGCGGCGATCGGGAACGTGCACGCGCTCACGGCCGAAGCGGCCGCGCAGGGAGCCCAGCTGGTTCTCTTCCCGGAGGCCTATGTGGGCGGGTACCCCTGGGGCCTGGCGTTCGGCACGTCGGTGGGCGGCCGCTCGCCGGCAGGCCGCAGGACATGGGACCGATACCTGAAGGGGGCGGTCGAAGTCCCCGGGCCGGCCACCGGTCGCATCGGCGAAGCCGCCGCGGCGCACGGGGTCTACCTGGCCGTCGGGGTCGTGGAGCGGGATGCCGACTACAGCGGAGGCACGCTTTTCTGCACGCTTCTCTACTTCGGTCCCGACGGCGCGCTCCTGGGCAAGCATCGAAAGCTCAAGCCCACGGCGGCCGAGCGCTTCATCTGGGGTGAGGGCGACGGCAGCACGCTCACGGTGTTGGACACGCCCCTCGGCCGGGTCGGCGGCCTCATCTGCTGGGAGAACTACATGCCGCTGGCCCGCACGGCCATGTATGCGAAGGGCGTGGAGATCTACCTCGCCCCGACCGCCGACGGGCGCGAGCGCTGGCAGGCGACGCTCCGGCACATCGCCCTCGAGGGAAGGTGCTTCGTCCTCGGCTGCAACCAGTACGCCACCCGCGCCCAGTACCCCGCCGACCTCGAAATCGCCAGCGAGCTCGAGGGCTGGCCGGAACGCCTGTGCGCGGGCGGAAGCGCGATCTATTCCCCGTCCGGGGCGTGCCTGGCGGGACCGCTCTGGGACCAGGAGGGGATTCTCTTCGCCCGCCTCGATCCCGACGCGGTTACGCGCGGGAAGTTCGACTTCGACGTGGTGGGCCACTATGCCCGCCCCGACGTCTTTCAGCTCAGCGTCAATGAAAACCCGTTTCCGCCCGTGACCTTTCGCGGCGGCTCCGCATCGACAAGCTGACGCGACCCCCCCGCGGGATCCGCGTCGGGAGGCCGACACCATGCAAGACACGGCAACGCAGGCGATCACGTCATCCTACCTCGATGAAGCCGACCGATTCGGCGCCCACCACTACCATCCGCTCCCGGTCGTGCTCGAACGGGGCGAGGGCGTCTGGGTGTGGGACGTGGAGGGACGGCGCTATCTCGACATGCTGAGCGCATACTCCGCGCTCAACCAGGGGCACCGGCACCCGCGCATCATCGGCGCCGCGCGGGATCAGATGCAGCGCCTGACCCTCACCTCGCGCGCGTTCCACAACGACCAGATGGGCCCGTTCCAGCGCGAACTGTGCGAGCTCACCGGCTACGAGCGCGTCCTGCTCATGAACACCGGCGCGGAGGGCGTGGAGACCGCGATCAAGATGGTCCGCAAGTGGGGCTACCAGGTGAAGGGCCTCCCGGCCGACAAGGCGGAGATCATCGTCTGCGACAACAACTTCCACGGCAGAACCACCACCATCGTCGGCTTTTCCTCCGAGTTCGAGTACCGGAGAGGCTTCGGCCCGTTCACGCCCGGCTTCCGCAGGATCCCCTACGGGGACATCGACGCCCTGCGCGACGCCATCAACGAGCGTACCGCGGGCTTCATGGTGGAGCCCATCCAGGGCGAGGGAGGGGTCATCGTGCCGCCGGACGGCTACCTGCGCGCCGCTCGCGACCTGTGCTCGCGGCACCAGGTGGCCCTGGTCGCCGACGAGATCCAGACCGGTCTGGGCCGCACCGGGCGACTCCTGTGCTGCGACTGGGAGAATGTGCGCCCCGACGTGCTGATTCTCGGAAAAGCCCTCGGCGGCGGCGTCTACCCGGTCTCGGCCGCGATCGCGGACTCGGAGTTCATGGACGTGTTCCGGCCGGGCGACCACGGCTCCACCTTCGGCGGCAATCCGCTGGCGGCCGCGGTCGCGCGCGCATCGCTCGAGGTCATCGTCGAGGAAGGGCTGATCGAGCGCTCCGCCCGGCTGGGCGAATGGTTCATGCGGAGGCTGCGCGCCATCGACTCACCGCACATCGAAGAAGTGCGGGGCCGCGGGTTGATGATCGGCCTGGTCATTCGGAAGTCGTCGGGTCCGGCCCGGCCCTTCTGCGAAAACCTGTGGCACAGGGGCATCCTGGCCAAGGAGACGCACCAGCAGGTCATTCGCTTCGCGCCCCCCCTGGTAATAGAGCGCGAGGAACTCGAAGAGGCGCTGGCTCAGGTGGAGGCGGTGCTCTCGACCTGAACCGGGTCCGGCTGCGCGTCGGGCCGGGGGCGCACGGCCCCCGCCCGCTTACCAGTCGATTTCGCCCTTCCGGGACGTGTCCACCTGCTCGGCCTCGCCATCGCCGAGCAGCACGTGCTCGATCTGCTCGTAGAGGAACTTCCTCGAGCTGGCTTCACGAGGGTCCAGCCCGTAGTGGTTGATCAGCAGCGTCTGGTGCTGAAGCCAGTCGGCCCAGCAAAGCCGGCAGATCCGGCGCAGCAGCCGTTGGCCCAGCTCCGTGCGGAAGGGGGCTTTCTCCATTGAGGACGATTCCTTGCCGCAGCGTCTACAGTCGATCGTGTTCACGGAACTCGTCGTTTGAAGGACGGAGAGCCTGAGGCTCAAGCGTGAGGGAGATGCCCCAACCGGCGGCGGCGGCCGGGTCAGGAACGCACGGCACGTTGGAAACCCCGTCGGATTATTGTAATTTTCTCGCGCACGGCCGAAGGCGTCCCGGTGCCGGCACCCCGGTAGCGACAGCCGCACAACCGTCTACCAAGGTACAGAACGTGGCGATTCTCACCAAGGAGCAACTGGCCCACATTCAGAGCCGCCTCCTGGAGGAGCGTGCTCGCTCGCTGAGGTCGCTGGGCCTCTTCGACCGGATGGCGAAGGAGGACAGGGAGTCGGGTGACTCCGCCCTCGCCGCCTACACAGACCACATGGCGGACCAGGGCACCGAGGCGATGGAGCGCGAGAAGGCCGCGCTGTTCGCAACCAAGGAAGGCCGCTATCTCTACCGGATCGAGGACGCGCTTCGCCGACTCTACTCGGATCCGGAGAACTTTGGCCGCTGTCAGGCCACGGGAAAGCCGATCAACTTCCGGCGGCTGGACGCACTGCCGCACGCCCGGTATTGCATCGAGTACAAGCGCGAACTGGAGGCGCGGGGCGAATAGCGAACGCCGGATCCCGGCCGTTCGCCCTCAGGAGGCGTCCTCTTCCTCGTCCGTGTCGTGAATCGGGCTGGTGATTCGCCAGAGCCGCTCGATCTCGCTCCGGATCTCCCGAATGCGTCCTTCCAGGGGCTGGTCACTCAAGTGATATCTGGCTGCGCTGAGAGACCGGTAACAGCGCCATAGAGCGGACGATGCGGGAGTCTGCTCGTGGCTGCGACGCCTCTTTCCCTTGAGACGCGCCAGAAGCCATTCCGTCATGTTCTCGTCGAGGAGCATGAGGTTGCCCTCGCCGGACGACTCCTCGCTCAGGTACTTGGCGAGTTTCTTCTTGAAGCTCTTGGGTACTCCGGCAACCACGTATACGGAGAGATCGTCTCTTTCGAGTAGTTCCGACGTCATCACGTCCCCGGCAGAACGAAGCAAGCGTTGGGAAGCACCTGCGCCTCCTGAATCTTGCGATTGTCAGCCATCAGTATAGCCGAAATCAGGCGCTTTTCGCCAGTGCGGTCCCACAGACCAGATGCTCAGACACGCAGAATATCAAGGGCCGCGCGGCCGAGCACCTCGACCTGCCAGGCGCGCACCTGGGGCACCCGCTCGAGCTCCTCGAGTGAGGCCGGATTGGCGCGCACGATCTCCACGATGGTCTTGTTGGGAAGCAGGAGACCGGGGTCCAGCCCGAGTTCGCGGGCCCTTCGGACACGGGAGGCGCGCAGCTCCCGGGCCCGTTCTTCGCCTTCCGGTGCGAGCCGCGGAAGCGACCCTTCACGGCGTCTCCGTCCCGGGGCGATGCGCGCCTCCGGGATGGAATCCGCCCGATCCAGGTGCTCGAAGAGTCTCCCGCCGTCGGCGCGGGCCAGGATGGGCGACACACCGGGCCGGCGAGCGAGTTCCGCGATCGAGCGGGGAGGGGCTTCGGCCAGCTTCAGCAGGACATCATCGGCGGCCACGCGGAAGGGAGCCCTGTCCTTGCGGCGGGCGACCTCGTCCCTCCAGGTCCACAGCGCACGCAGCCGCTGCAGCGCGCGTGGGGCCAGATGGCGCGCGTTCTTCAGTTTCGTCGCCGGATCGGGGTCGGGATCTTCCTTGCCGGAGGCAGCTCGCTCGAGCCAGCGGAACTCCTCGCTCGCCCACGCGAGGCGCCCCGTTTTCTCCAGCCGGGCCCGCAGGATGTCCGCAAGGGTCGCCAGGTAGCGCGTGTCGGCAGCGGCGTACTCGAGCATTTCCGCGGGAAGCGGCCGCATCGCCCAGTCGGCCCGCTGGTATTTCTTGGGCAGGCGCACGCCAAGGAAGCGTTCAAGCAGCGCGGACAGTCCCAGCGCGGCTTCCCCGAGCAGCGCGGCCGCTACCTGCGTGTCGAAGACGCCCCGCACCCGGATGCCCAGATCCCGCGACAGCAGGCGCAGATCGTAGCTGGCTCCGTGCATGATGATCTCGCGACCCGGATCTTCCAGCGGCGACCTGAGCATCCCGCTTGCGTCGAGGGCCAGGGTGTCGATGAGCCACGTATCCCGCGGTGCGGAGAGCTGCACAAGGCAGAGCCGGTCGGAATAGCGGTGATAGCCGGCCGCCTCGCAGTCGAGGGCAAGCGGCGAGCGGGAATCCAGCTTCTCCGCCACGGAGCGTGCTGCGTGCGCGTCGGCGATGTGGTGTAGCTTCATGGGCGCGAAAGGTGGCCCATCTTCCGGTCCTGCGCGAGAGCCCGGCTGCCGGAGGGCCCGGACGACCCCGCAGCGTGCGCGGACCCGGGATGGGACCGGTCACTGTGATTTCGGCCGAACCAGACTAGAATAACGGCGCTCCATACATCGAAAACGGCTAATTGGGCGCCGGCCTGCCGGCGCTACAGCGGTGGGAAGTGGGAATCCGATGCTGAGAACCAAGTTGGTGTGCACGATGGGTCCGGCCACGTTTTCGGCCGGGGTGGTCCGCGATCTGGTCGATTCGGGCATGACCATGGCGCGCCTGAACATGTCCCACGGCCTCCGTGAGGATCACCTTGAGGCGGTAGCCCTGATCCGGCGCGCGGCCGATGAGGCGGGCACGCCGGTATCGATTCTCGTGGACCTGGGGGGGCCCAAGATCCGCGTGGGCCGGCTCGAGTCGCCACTCTTTCTGGCCGAGGGCCAGGAGGTGGTCATCGCCCCCGAGGAGACCATGGAGGCCGGGGAGATCCCGACGACCTACCGGCACCTTGCGGACGACGTCGTTGTCGGGGACCGGGTTCTCCTGGACGATGGCCTGCTCGAGATGCGCTGCGTAGGCAAGGACGGGGGCAAGGCCCGCTTCCTGGTGGAAACCGGCGGCCTGCTGAAGAGCTTCAAGGGCATGAACGTGCCCGGTGCCAACCTGAGCACTCCCTCGCTCACCGAGCGGGATCTGGACGACCTCGACTTCGCCCTGGAGGCCGGCGTGGAATACGTGGGCCTGTCGTTCGTCCGGGGAGGTGCGGATATCGAGGAGTTGAAGGAGAGGGTCGCGGGCCGCGCGCTCGTGGTGGCGAAGGTCGAACTGGTGCGCGCCCTGGCGTCGATCGAGGAGATCGTGAAGGCAACGGACGCGGTCATGGTCGCGCGGGGCGACCTCGGCGTGGAGGTGCCCTTCGAGCAGGTGCCGCTGGCACAGAAGCGCATCGTCCAGCTGGCCAACTACTCGGGCCGGCCGGTGATCATCGCGACCCAGATGCTCGATTCGATGGTCCAGAGCCCGCGCCCGACGCGCGCCGAAGCCTCCGACGTCGCCAACGCGGTGCTGGACGGCACCGACGCCGTGATGCTCTCCGGCGAAACCGCGGTCGGGGAGTACCCGCTGCACGCCGCGCGGGCGATGGTGCGCATCATCCGCGAGATCGAGGGTTCCGGCGTGCTGGCCCAGGGTCCGCGCTACCTCCCGCGCCCCGACAACTGGCAGCGAGGGGGCGCGACCCGCCGCGAACACGCGGTCGCGTCGTGTACGGTGGACGCTGTGCGACAGCTGGATGCTCCCGCGCTGATCGTGATCACCAGCAGCGGCTTCTCCGCGCGCCTGGTCTCATCGTACCGTCCGCCGGTCCCGATCTTCGCCGTGTGCACGGAGCCGCGAACCTTCCGCCAGCTCGCGCCGGTGTGGGGCGTGTGGCCGACGCTCGCCACCGACGTGCCGGTCAGCTACCCCGCGCTCTCCGCCTACGGCAAACAAGCGGTCGTGCGCGCGGGAGTCGGCAAGCCGGGAGATTCGGTCGTGGTGACCGCGGGATTCCCCTTCCACGAGAGTGGGTCGACCAACACCATGCGCGTGGAACAGCTCTAGGAGCCCCGTGTCGTTTTCGCTGACCTTCCTGGGCACCGGCACCTCCTACGGCGTGCCGGTCGTCG
Organism: Gemmatimonadota bacterium; assembly: GCA_022823365.1. Taxonomy (GTDB): domain Bacteria; phylum Gemmatimonadota; class Gemmatimonadetes; order Longimicrobiales; family Gaopeijiaceae; genus BD2-11. The sequence continues at coordinate 52,275 of JAJDXG010000038.1, read as the reverse complement.
GATGTCGATGCGACACCTGCACCTCGAGCGATCCCCGCGACAAGCGCACGCGGCACGGCGCCCTGCTTCGCTTCGGGAACCGCCGTCTGCTCGTCGACACTCCCCCGGAGCTCAGACTCCAGCTTCTCCGCGAGGGCGTATCCTCCCTGGACGCGGTGTGGTTCACGCACGCCCACGCCGATCACATCCACGGCATCGACGATCTGCGGGTGTTCACGGCGCTCCACGGTGCGAGGATCAGCGCCTGGATGCACCGGTCGGTCGCCCGCCAGTTGCGCCGCCGCTTTCCGTACATCTTCGACGCGCGACCCCGGCCCTCGGACGGAATCTTCCTCCCGGAACTCGATGTCTTCACCTTCCGGGAGGGACGGCGGGTGGACATCCTGGACCGCGTGTTTCTCCCGCTCGGAGTACCCCACGGCGGGGTCCGCTCCTACGGCTTCCGCGTCGGGGGCCTCGGGTATGTGACCGATGCCAAGCAACTTCCGCGGGCGACGCTGGAAGGGCTCAGGGGGGCGGATCTGCTGGTGCTCAACGCGCTGTGGTACGGGGATCCCCATCCCACCCATTTCAACATCGAGGAAGCGGTCGCCGCGGCGCGGGCGGTCGGTGCCCGGAGGACCTATCTCACCCACCTCACCCACCGGGTGCGGCACGACGACCTGTGCCGGCGCCTCCCGGAAGACATCCGGCCCGCCTTCGACGGCCTCACCCTGAAGGTGGAAGACGGGTGCGCGGGGTCCCGGCGGTCTCCGTCGCCGGCGGAACGCGGATGAGCGCCCTCACCGTCGACTACCGGAACCTCCTCGCCATCGACCGGGACGAGGATGGTGTCGATCCCGAACGGCTCACCGGCGACCTGGGTTCCCGCTTTCGCGTGGCGCACCGGGATGTCGAACGGGCGCGCCGGAGCGGGAGCATGGGCTTCCTCGACCTGCCGGGCGCCGCGCAGTCCACGGCCCACATCCGTCGCGTGGCAGCCGGGCTGCGGGGACGCTTCGACGACTTCGTGGTCCTCGGAATCGGCGGGTCGGCGCTGGGAACCCGCACCCTGCGGGACGCACTCGGCGCCGGGGATGCCACCCTTGGTGCGAGTGGCGCCGGCGGGCCCCACCCGCGTCTCCACGTGGCGGACAACATCGATCCGCACTCGGTCGGCACCTTGCTGGACCGCCTCGACATGCGCAGGACGTTCTTCAACGTGGTCAGCAAATCGGGCTCGACGACCGAGACGCTGGCCCAGTATCTGGTGGTGGCCGACCGACTCGCGCGCAAAGTCGGCCGGGATCGGGCGCGAGAGCATCTTCTCTTCACCACGGATCCCGAACGGGGGCCGCTCCGCGCTCTGGCGGAGGCCGCCGGCATCCCCACCCTTCCGGTCCCGGACAACGTGGGGGGCCGTTTCTCGGTTCTTTCGGCCGTCGGCCTGTTCCCCGCAGCGGCCGCCGGCCTGGACGTGACGGCGGTGCTTCGGGGCGCGGCGCGCATGGAGAGGCGCTGCCGGACGGACGAGCTGACCCGGAATCCGGCGGGCGTGGTCGCGACCCTCATGTACCGCGCCGATGTCGAGTGCGGGCAGCGCGTGCACGTGTTCATGCCCTACTGCGACCGGCTCCGCTCCTTCGCTCTCTGGGTGCAGCAGCTGTGGGGCGAGTCGCTCGGAAAGGCGGCGGGGCTCGGCGGCCGGCCCGCGGGCACCGGGCCCACACCCCTCCCGGCAGCCGGGGCAACCGACCAGCACTCGCTGCTGCAGCTCTTCATGGAGGGGCCTGCGGACAAGGTGGTGTGCTTCGTCACCGTCGACGCGGCCGACGATCCGGTCCCGATCGGCAAGGCGCCCGCTTCGCTGCCCGCCCTCGAGTTCCCCGAGGGTCACACGCTCAACCATCTGATCGCCGTCGAGCACGCCGCGACCGCGGCCGCGCTTCGAACGCGCAGCAGACCCAACCTCACCGTTCGGCTGGCAACGCTCGATGCCGAGGCGCTGGGCGAACTCATCCTGCTCTTCCAGGCCGCGGCCGTGTACGCCGGATACCTCTACGGCGTGGACCCGCTCACCCAGCCGGGCGTGGAGTTGGGCAAACGGTATGTGCACGGGCTCCTGGGCCGTCCGGGCTACCATCCTCCTCGCATGGAGGAAGCCAATCACCCCTGGCGGGTGTAGGAAAACAGGGAACCGGGGAGGGACGCCGGTGCGCAGGGTAGGCATCCCCCCCGGGAAACCCTAGTTTGTATCAGGATGGAACAGTTGCAGCCGGCCGCGGCGGCTGCCGCGTATATCATGGGGAAGCGGGATGGCTCAGGGAGAAGACGGACCGCTCGTCGTAATCGAGCGCGACGGCGGATCGAACACGGGTGCCTTTCTGCTCGGTGCCGTCGTCGGTGCCGGACTCGCGCTGCTTTTCGCGCCCCGCTCCGGCAAGGAGACCCAGGAGCAGTTGAAGGCCCGGGCGCTTGAGTTCAGGGATGTTGCACAGGAGCGGGTGCGCGCGGCCCAGGAGGGCCTCGAGGAGAGGCTGGGGCGAGCCGGCGAACAAGTCCGGGAACAGATCGAGTCGGTGAGGGGGGCGGTGGACGCGGGTCGCCAGGCGGCGCTGGACGCGCGCGCCGAGCTGCAGGACAGGATCGAGACCTCCAAGGCTGCCTATCGGGCTGCGAGCGATGCCGCCCGGCAAGTCGTCCACGACGCCGGAGCGCAGGAAAACGGGGAACACGATGACGATGCCGGGGACGAGCTGGCGCCACCTTTGGACTGACGCCGCCGCCGCGGTGTGGCTGCGAGGCGCGGTGCTGCTGATCGGTCTCCTCGCGCCCGCGGCGGCGCGGGCCCAGGCATTCGACGGCTACCCGCTGGTTACGGACCGTTCGAGGATGCTGGCGCGCGACGTGGCCGTGGGAACGTCGTTCCTTCCCTCCCATGAGCGCTACGTCGTCGTTCACCTTGTCGAGAACCGGCTCTTCGTCATGGAGGGGGAGCGCGCGATCTGGTCGGCGCCCGTCGGCACCGGGACCGGGTTCAACCTGAACGGCGCCGGCCAGAAGTGGCACTTCTCCACGCCCCGCGGGATCATGAGGGTCCGGTACAAGGAAAAGAACCCGGTCTGGATCGCTCCCGACTGGCACTTCGTCGAAAGGGGAGTTCCGGTTCCCCCGCGGCAGCATCCGTCCCGTTCCATCCCGGGGGCGCTGGGCACCACTGCCATCTATCTGGGTGACGGCATTGCGATTCACGGCACCCACCGGCCCGAGCTGGTGCTCGACCCCGACCCGGAGCGGCGGCGCATCTCCCACGGGTGCATTCGCCTGACCAACGAGGCGGCCCGCGAACTCTACTACCTGATCGACGTTGGCACGCCGGTCCTCATCTACTAGCCTGGCGCGCGACACGTGGTGGGGGCAGGCGACGCGGGGCCTCCGGGCCGGCTCCTGATCTCCCGCAACCGAAAGGCCCGGCACGAATACGAGGTGATCGAAACGCTCGAAGCCGGGCTGGTGCTCAAGGGACCGGAAGTCAAATCCGTGCGCGCCGGAAAGGTGGGGTTCAAGGACGCCTTTGCCCGCCTGGAGGGCACCGAAGTGTGGCTCCACAACCTGCACATCAGCCCGTACGAGCCGGCAACTCACTGGAATTCCGACCCGGAGCGCCCACGCAAGCTCCTCCTGAAGCGCGCAGAGATCCGGCGTCTGATCGGCCGGGTCGAGGAGAAGGGGCTGACGCTGATTCCCCTGGACCTCTACATGCGCCGCGGGTACGCGAAGCTGACGCTGGCCCTCGCGCGGGGCCGCAAGCTGTACGACAAGAGGGAAAAGCTGCGGCGCCGGACCCAGGAGCGGGAGGCCCGGCGAGCGATGAGGGGAGGCCGGTGAGGGGGAGCGCGCCCTGGACGACGCCGACCGCCGGGGCCGCGATTCTGTGCGTGCCCCTGTTGGTCGGCTGTGCGTATTTCAACGCGCTCTACAATGCGCGCCGCGCCTTCGACGATGCCCAGGCCGCCCGCCTGCGTGACCAGCCGCTCGAGGCTGCTTCGTCGTATCGGGAGGCCATCGACAAGGCCGCTCGCAGCTATCGGTCGAACGAATCCGGACGCTGGGCCGACGACGCCCTCTACATCATGGGCCGCGCCTACTTCCACAGCGGGGACTGGGCACGTTCGCGGGCGGCACTGGAGCGCCTGCTGGCGACTTCGAGCGACCCGAGCCTGCACGCGGGTGCCCGCGTGTACCTCGGCGGCGTGGCGCTGGCCACGGGACGGCGCGACCTCGGAATGCGACTTCTCGACGAAGCCCTCGAAGAGGTGCCGGACGCGATGCTGCGCGCAGAGGCGCATCTCTGGCGGGCCCGGGCCGCATTCGACGCCGGACGGGCGCAGGAGGGATGGGCGGGCCTGGACCGGTCTGAGACGGCCTCAGGGGAACTGAGGGTCCCGGTTGCCCTGGAGCGCCTGGTGCGCGGGTTGGACGGCGACCACTTCGAGCGCGCTCGGGCGGGTGCGGCGACCGTGCTCGAGCAGGCGTCCGGAGAGGCCTGGGCCGATACCGTTCTCGCCGCTGCGGAGCGAGCCTCCGTCCTCTGGGGGGCGGGATCCGCGGCCGCCATGCTGGCCGCGGCCGAACGCAGCGAGTGGGCGCCCGCGGCGCGCGGCCGGGTCCGCCTCGAGCGGGCTCGCCTGCTCGCGCGCGCCGGCGATTCGGTCGCGGCCCGTGAAGTGGCCGGGGAATTGGCCCTCGGTGACGACAGAACCGCGCGCGAGGCGCGCATCGCCCTCGCCCGCTGGCGGCTGAACTCGGTCGATCGTCTCGAACAACTCGAGGAAGTCCGGGCGATCCTGCTCCCGGCCATCGCCCTCTCCGAAGCAGTGCGGCTCATCGACTACATGGAGTACGTTGGGCTCTTCGTCGAAAGAGCGGCGATGGCAGCCGACCACCTCGCGCTCTTCGCGGGGGCCGAGCTTGCGCGCGACAGCCTCGGATCGCCGCGCCTGGCCCTTCAGCTCTTTACCCTGTACGCCGACCGGGACCGCGGCTCCGCCTGGGAGGCAAAGGCGTTGATGGCGGCGCTCGAGCTGACCGGCGATGCGGAGGAGCGGCAACCGCTCGCCGCCCGCCTGAATCAGCTGGACGACAACATCTACGTCCGGGCGGCCGGGGGAGCGGAGGCGCGGCCGGCGGACTACGCCATGGTCGAGGGCCGCCTCGGCTCTTCTCTGGCGATCCTGCATCAGCGCGTCGCCGTGGAGGCCGCCAACCGGGACGTCGCGGTGCGGGAAGCCGCGCGCACTCTCGACAGCATCCGGGCCGCCGAGGAACTGGTGCGGCGGATCGCCGCGGGGGACTCGCTGCTGCTCGATTCGCTGAGGCTGGACTCGTTGCGGCTCGATTCGCTGAGGGCCGACTCGCTTCGCAGAAACGCAGCGGGCGCGACCTCGACCGACGCATTCTTCGCCCCCGATACCGTCCCGCGGACCGATTCGATCCTCCCGGCCGACTCCGTCCCCCGCAGGGACACGATCCCCCGCAGGGACACCTTGCGACGCGCGGAGCCATCGCCCGGACCGGGGCGGCCCGCATCGGAGAGCGAAGCCGGTGCAGCTTGAACAGGAGCTGTTCGGGGCGAGGTTCCAGAATCCGGTGTTGCTTGCGTCCGGCACCTGCGGCTTCGGCAGGGAGCTGGCGGGAGTCGTGGAACTCGACCGGCTGGGCGGACTGGTCACCAAGTCCGTGACCCTGGAACCACGCGCCGGAAACCCGAGACCCAGGGTCAGCGAGGGCGCTGGCCTCATGGTCAACTCGATCGGACTCGCCAATCCCGGGGTGGAGCGGGTCAAGGCCGAGAAGCTGCCCTGGCTTGCGTCGCGGCTGCGGCGCGCGCAGGTCTTCGTCAGCGTGGCGGGACATGCGGTCCAGGACTACTGCGAGATCGTCGAACATCTCGAACCGGAGGGCGGATTCCTGGGATTCGAACTGAATCTCTCATGTCCCAACGTCCCGCTGGGCGGCGTGCCGTTCGCGCTCGACACCGGGATGCTGGCCAAGGTGGTTGGCCGCGTGCGCGGGATCACCGCCCGACCGCTCCTGGTAAAGCTGGCTCCCAATTCGCCCGATGTCGGCGCGGCTGCTGAAGCCGCGGTGGCTGCCGGCGGCGACGGAGTCACCCTGGTGAACACCATGCCCGGAATGGTGATCGATCCGGAGACGCGGCGCCCCCGGCTGGGGGCCGGCGGCGGCGGGCTCAGCGGTCCGGCCCTGCTCCCGGTCGGCGTACACGCCGTGTGGCAGGCGAGCCGTTGCGTCCGGGCCCCGCTGGTCGGCGTCGGAGGTGTCCGCGGGCACCGCGATTGCCTACAGTATCTGCTAGCCGGGGCGTCGCTGGTTCAGGTGGGCACCGCCACCTTCGCCGATCCGCGGAGCGCGGAGCGCGTCGTGCAGGGACTGAGTGCCTACGGCCGCCGGAGGAACATCCGCGCGGTCGCGGAGCTGGTGGGCGCGGTCAGGTCGCCCGAGGGACAGGTTCCCTTCGCGAGGCGGGAGGCGTGCGCGTTGTGAGCGGCATCATCCTTGCCTTGGACTATCCCTCGGCCGGCCGGGCGCTCGAACTGGTCGATCTGCTGGCGGGGCGAGTCAACTTCTACAAGGTCGGGCTGGAACTCTTCGCACGCGAGGGTCCCGCGGTCGTCCATCATCTCCGGAACCGCAAGAAACAGGTGTTCCTTGACCTCAAGCTGCACGACATTCCGCGCACCGTGGCGGGCGCCGTGGCCGCCGCCTCGGACATCGGGGCGCGCCTGGTGACCGTGCACACTGCGGGAGGAGCGCACATGATGGAGGCTGCGGCCGAGGCCGCGAAGGACGGGACCCGACTCCTGGGGGTGACGATGCTCACCTCCCTGGGGACATCCTCGCTTCCGCGCCAGGCCGATGGCGCGCGCGTGACGCTCGAGGACCACGTCCTGCAGCTCGCCGGCGGGGCGCGCGCGGCCGGTCTGGACGGCGTGGTGGCGTCGCCGCTGGAGGCCGCAGCCCTGAGGCGCCGCTTCGGGAACGGACTCCTCGTCGTCACTCCCGGGATCCGCCTCCCGCAGCAGTCTCTCCACGACCAGCGCCGCGTCGCGACGCCTCGCCGCGCCCGCGAGGCCGGAGCCGACTACCTGGTCATCGGGCGGGCGGTTACCGGCGCCCCGGATCCCCGCGCCGCTCTCGACGCCGTCGAGCGCGACCTGGCCCCGGCCCTCCGCGACTCATGATGAAGGCCGGGAGGTTGAAGCGGGCAAACCCTGTGGGCGTCCTGGCCCTGCTGGCCGCCGTGCTCGGTGCCTCCACCCCCGGATCGTCGCCGACCCCGGCGTCCCAGGCGTCCCTGGAGGGGGCCGCAACCAATCTCGCGCGCATGTGGGAGCGCGGCTCCATCGACGTCTTCGTGCAGGTTCTGGTGGCCAGCGGCATTCGCCTGCGGGTGGGAGGGGAAGACCACGTTTCTCTTTCGAGACGGCAGGCGGTCGCCGTGCTGCGCGACTATCTGGCCGGGCACCGGACCGAGTCGACCCGACTCGAGCGGGTTGCCGAAGTCGGGGGATCTCCGCTTCAGGGGTACGCGGCACTCCGCTGGACGGTCGTCCACGAAGGGGCCTCCCAGTTGGCAGAACACAGTATCTACGTCGGCTTCGTGCGCGAGGACGAAGTCTGGCGCGTCTTCGAAGTCCGCGTGCTGCAGTGAGCGCCGGCAGTCCCGTGCGCGACCCTGCCGCGATCCCGTTCCTCTCACGCAACCCGGCATGAGCCTTCACCTCCATGACACGCTGACGCGCTCGCTGCGCCGCTTCACACCGCTCCGGCCGGGGCGGGTGGGCATCTACGGCTGTGGCCCCACGGTGTACGGGCGCGCACACATCGGCAATTTCCGCGCCTTTGTCGTCTACGATCTGCTCCATCGCTACCTGGAGTGGCTGGGCTACGAAGTTCGTTTCGTGGTGAACCTTACCGACGTCGACGACCGCATCGTCGAGCTCGCCGCCGAGACCGGGCAGTCGATCCGGGAGTTCGCCGCGCCGCATGTGCGGTCCTTCCTCGCCGACGCCGACACCCTCGGCATGCGGCCGTTCGACAGCCACCCCCGGGCCACGGAATACGTCCCCGAGATGACCGCCTTCGTGTCCCGGCTGGCGGAGCGGGGGCTCGCCTACGCCACCCCCGACGGCTCGGTCTATTTCCGGATTTCGGGGTTTCCGGAATACGGCAGGCTCTCGCGCATCGATCCGGACGCCCTGCGCCCCGGCGAGCGCGTTGCCGACGACAAGTACGAGAAGGACGACATCCGCGACTTCGCGCTCTGGAAGGCGGCCAGGCCGGAGGACGAGTACGCGGACGCCGCCTGGGAGTCCCCGTGGGGCCGGGGCCGGCCCGGATGGCATCTCGAGTGCTCGGTCATGGCGCTGAGCGAGATCGGTGACACCGTGGACATTCACCTGGGCGGCGAAGACCTGGTGTTTCCTCATCACGAGGACGAGATCGCGCAGTCCGAGGGGGCGACCGGCGAGACGTTCGCTCGCCACTGGATCCATGTGAAACATCTTCTGGTGGAGGGCCGGAAGATGTCCAAGTCGCTCGGCAACACCTACACCGTCCCGCAGTTGACCGAGAGATCCGAACCCGCGGCGATACGGCACCTGCTGCTGTCCGCCCAGTACCGTAGCGAGCTCAACTTCACCTTCGGGGGACTGGAGGCGTCGCGCCGGGCCGTGCAGCGCCTGCTCGATTTCCGCGACCGCCTCGCGCGCACACCGACCCGTCCCGGCGCTCCGCCTGCAGGAATCGAGGGACTCGCCGGGGAAGCCCTGGCGCGCTTCCGCGAGGCGATGGACGACGATCTCAACACCGCCGGCGCCCTGGCGGCGCTCTTCGTGTTCGTCAAGGAGGCCAACTCCGCCCTGGACGGGGCAGCGGGTGCCATCAGCGAGGGCGACCGGGAATCGGCGGAAGCGGCTCTCGCCTCCATGGACGAGGTGCTCGGGGTGCTCGAGCTGGCGCTGGCCGGGCGCGAGGTCGACGAGCCCGAGCGGGAGCGCATCGAGGTCCTTGTCGCGAAGCGCGACCTGGCCCGGTCTCGACGCGACTTCGCGCAGGCGGACGTCATCCGCAACCAGCTGGCCGGTGAGGGAATCGTGCTCGAGGACTCGCCTGACGGCACCCGCTGGAAGCACGCGAGATCGAGAGCCGCGTCCACGGCGGCCCGCTGACCGTTGACTTCCGGGGCGGAGCCGGGTAGCAGTAGTCGCGCGCTGGCGTAGCTCAACAGGTAGAGCAGCTGATTTGTAATCAGCAGGTTGGGGGTTCGAGTCCCTTCGCCAGCTTGTCGACGGACGAGCCGAAGCGGCCCGGTTCGTGCGGTTCGCGGCGGCGCCCTCCCCTGCCATCGAGTCGTCCGGGCTACCCTTTACCTCCCGTGCAGGAGAAGTTACCTTTCGAGGCTTGATCGTAAAGGCCCGCCTCAGGTGCCCGAGGGCATCCTTGCTCCGCAGCCGGAGGCGCGAGGGGGCGCTCCGAACACAGGAGTTTCGAGAGAAATGCTCGGTGGGGTACCGAAGCGGTCAAACGGGGCAGACTGTAAATCTGCTGGCAATGCCTTCGGAGGTTCGAATCCTCCCCCCACCACTGGGCGTATCGCCCTTCCAACTTGTGAAATGAGAATTCCAGCGGGAGTAGCTCAGTTGGCTAGAGCATCAGCCTTCCAAGCTGAGGGTCGCGGGTTCGAGTCCCGTCTCCCGCTCTCCACCCCGAAGCAGGAGGGAGCAGCGCTCTGGTAGCTCAGGGGTAGAGCGCTTCCTTGGTAAGGAAGAGGTCCCGGGTTCAAATCCCGGCCAGAGCTTGCCGGGCTTCCGGGGTTCTGACACCACCATTCACCTGAACCGAACGGAGTGAGGTAGCGGAGAAATGGCAAAGGAGAAGTTCGACCGGACAAAGCCGCACGTGAACGTCGGCACCATCGGGCACGTTGACCACGGGAAGACGACGCTCACCGCAGCGATCACCTTCACCCAGGCCAAGAAGTTCGGTGGCGACGCGATTGCTTTCGACGAGATCGACAAGGCCCCGGAGGAGCGCGAGCGCGGCATCACGATCGCCACCGCGCACGTCGAGTACGAGACGGCGAACCGTCACTACGCCCACGTGGACTGCCCGGGCCACGCCGACTACGTGAAGAACATGATCACCGGCGCCGCCCAGATGGACGGAGCGATTCTGGTCGTGTCCGCGGCGGACGGTCCCATGCCGCAGACCCGGGAGCACATCCTGCTGGCCCGCCAGGTCAACGTCCCCTACATCGTCGTCTTCCTCAACAAGGTCGACATGGTCGACGACGAGGAGCTGCTCGAGCTGGTGGAGCTGGAGGTGCGCGAGCTGCTCTCCGAGTACGACTTCCCCGGCGACGACATCCCCGTGGTGATGGGAAGCGCGCTCAAGGCCATGGAGGCCATGGGTGAGGGCTCCGACGTCGATTGCATCCAGGAGCTCATGGACGCGATCGACTCCTACATCCCGCTGCCGGAGAGGGACATCGACAGGCCGTTCCTGATGCCGGTCGAGGACGTGTTCAGCATCACCGGGCGGGGCACGGTGGCTACCGGCCGCATCGAGAGCGGCATAGTGAAGGTCGGCGACCAGGCGGAAATCGTCGGCATGGACCGGGACCGCAAGACGGTCGTGACCGGTGTCGAGATGTTCCGCAAGCTGCTCGACCAGGGCCAGGCCGGAGACAACGCCGGGCTCCTGCTCCGTGGTGTCGGCAAGACGGAGATCCAGCGCGGGCAGGTGCTCGCGAGGCCGGGATCCATCACCCCGCACACTCACTTCAAGGCCGAGGTGTACGTCCTGACCAAGGGTGAGGGCGGCAGGCACACCCCGTTCTTCAACGGCTACCGGCCCCAGTTCTACTTCCGCACCACGGACGTCACGGGCGCGACCAGCCTCCCCGAAGGGGTCGAGATGGTCATGCCGGGCGACAACGTGCAGATGGAGGTCGAGCTCATCACGCCCATCGCCATGGACAAGGAGCTTCGCTTCGCGATCCGTGAGGGCGGGCGCACGGTCGGCGCCGGCGTCGTCACCGAAGTCATCGCGTAGTCCCATGGCCAGAGACCGCGTGATCCTCGCGTGCGTGGAGTGCAAGGACCGCAACTACACCACGAAAAAGAACAAGCGCCTGCACCCCGGACGGGTGCACTACCGCAAGTACTGCCCGCGCTGCCGCAGGCACGTCGGGCACAAGGAAACCAAGTAGCGAGTCTCCGAGACGCAGGATGCCCAACATTATCGAGACTTCGGCCGGGTTCGCGCGCGAGTCGTGGACCGAGTTGCAGCGAGTGACCTGGCCCGACTCGGGTCAGCTGCGCAACGCGACGTGGGTGGTGATCCTTTTCGTGATCGCGATCTCGCTCGTGATCTTCGCCATGGACGGCGTCGTGCGCTTCGTCGTGAACTTCGTCATGGGCATCTTCGGAGCGTGAGGACTCAATGAGCGAGTCCAGATGGTACGTGGTCCAGAGTTATTCGGGGCACGAGAAGAAGGTGAAGCGGTTCATCGACCGCAAGATCGAGGAAGGCTACAACCCGGAGATCCTGGAAACCCTGGTGCCGACCCAGGAAGTCATGGAGATCCGCAACGGGAAGCGGGTCCAGGTCGAACGCCGCCTCTATCCCGGCTACGTCCTGGTGCACATCGAGGTGGGCGAAGATCTGACGCTGGACTCGCGTACCATGCACGCCATCAACGACATCAAGGGCGTCATCAAGTTCGTGGGGGGAGGCAGGAAGCCCCAACCCCTGAGCGAGGATGAGGTGCGCAAGCTCCTCGGCATCGAGACGGAGGAGGAAAAGGAGGCTCGAGCAGAAGTCCCGTTCCACATCGGCCAGGCCGTGGAGGTGACCCAGGGCCCGTTCACGGATTTTTCGGGCACGGTCCAGTCCGTGGATGCCGACAAGGGAAAGGTGAAGGTGGAAGTCTCCCTCTTCGGGCGTCCCACTTCGGTGGAGCTCGATTTCGCTCAGCTCAAGGGATACTGAACGGCGGATTCGGGGCCGGAGACGGAACTCCGGCGTCCGAACGCGTCCGAACGGCTGTCGGGCGCGGGCCGGCATATCGACCAGGTAACGTAAATGGCGAAGAAGGTCATCGGATTCATCAAGCTGCACGTTCCCGGAGGGCAGGCCAATCCGGCACCTCCGGTCGGTCCCGCGCTGGGCCAGCACGGCGTGAACATCATGGAGTTCTGCAAGCAGTTCAACGCCAGAACGCAGCAGCAGCAGGGAACGACCATTCCGGTCGAAATCAACGTCTTCGCCGACCGGTCGTTCAGCTTCATCACCAAGACGCCGCCGGCATCGGTCCTGCTCAGGAAAGCGGCCGGGCTGGAAAAGGGATCCGGCGAACCGAACCGCACCAAGGTCGCCCGGGTGACCGTCGACCAGCTGAAGGAGATCGCGGAAACCAAGATGCCCGACCTGAACGCAGGCGACGTGGATTCGGCCGTGCGCATGATCGCCGGGACCGCGCGCTCGATGGGCATCGAGGTAGACTGGTAGACCCGACGAACCACTCCATGCGAGCCGCCAGGGGTGGGAGGGTGTCACAAGCCGGCTCGATTCCATAATGCCAAGACGCGGAAAGAAAATCCGGGCCGCCAGGGCCCGGATCCCGGTGGGAGTCACGCATACCGTGGCAGAGGGCGTGACCCTGGTGAAGACCCTCTCGTTCGCGAAGTTCGACGAATCCATCGAGGTCGCGACCAAGCTGGGCGTCGACCCTCGCCGCGCCGACCAGATCGTGCGCGGGACGGTCGTGCTTCCCCACGGAACCGGGAAGCAGATGCGCGTGCTCGCAATCGCGCAGGGAGAAAAGGCGCAGGAGGCTCGGGACGCGGGAGCCGACTACGTCGGAACCGAGTATCTGGAGCGCATCAAGCAGGGTTGGCTCGAGTTCGATGCGGTGGTCGCCACACCCAACATGATGGGCCAGGTGGGTCCGCTGGGTCGCATCCTGGGTCCGCGCGGGCTCATGCCGAATCCGAAGGCGGGCACGGTGACGTTCGATGTCGGGGGCGCCGTCTCGGAGATCAAGGCCGGGAAAATCGAGTACCGCGTGGACCGCACCGGCAACCTGCACGCCCCCATCGGACGAGTTTCGTTCGACGACAGCAAGCTCTCCGACAACCTGGGCGCCTTCATGGACTCGGTGTTGCGCGCGCGTCCCGCCGCTGCGAAGGGCGCATACGTACGGAGCGTGACGCTCTCCAGCACCATGGGGCCGGGCGTGCCGCTCGACCCCAACCAGTTCGGACGGAGCTGACCGATGGACAAAGCCCGGAAACAGGCCTTTACCGAGGATTTCAGGCACGAGGCGGAGAGCGCCGGCGCACTCTACCTGACCGACTTCACGGGGCTCGACGTCAAGTTGATGACGGTGCTCCGCCGCCGGATCCGCGAAAGCGGAGGTCGTTACCAGGTCGTCAAGAACCGGCTCGCCAAGCGGGCGTTCGACGACCTCGACCTTGCCGGGCTGGAACCCCACCTCTCCGGGCCGACCGGCATCGTGTTCGGCAAGACCGATGCCGTGGAGCCTGCGAAGGTGCTGGTCGATTTTGCGAAGGAGAACGCGGAGCGCCCCGCGTTCAAGGTGGGTGTGGTCGAAGGCAGGATCATCGGCGAGGAACAGTTCCGCAAAGTGGCGGCACTCCCGGCGCGCGACGTGCTACTGGCGCAGCTGGCGGGCGCGTTCGAGGGTCCCATGGCGGCCTTCGTGGGCGCACTCGAGGGCAAGCTGCAGGAATTCGCCGGGCTTCTGGACGCGCTGAGGGAGAAAATACAGGAAGGCTGAGTCCGCGATGGCCGCGCTCGGCCGACGACAGCCGAAATGCGGGCGCGGACACGTGACGAGTCGAGTCACCAACTCCCGGCGGAGGCCGGGACCAATCAGGAGAAAGCAGCGAGATGGCGATCAATCAGCAGGAACTCCTCGATAGCATCGGCAACATGACGGTTCTCGAGCTCTCCGAGTTCGTGGACGCGTTCAAGGAGAAGTTCAACGTCACGGCCGCAGTGGCGGTCGGGCCGGCGGCCGCAGGTCCGGCGGAAGCCGAGGCCGAGGTCGAGGAGCAGACCGAGTTCGACGTCGTTCTCGACAGCTTCGGCGCCAAGAAGATCCAGGTCATCAAGGTGGTTCGCGAAGTGACCAGTCTGGGGCTGAAGGAAGCCAAGGCGCTCGTCGACGGGGTTCCCAACCCGGTGAAGGAAGCCGTTTCCAGGGACGAGGCGGAGCAGGTCAAGGCAAAGCTGGAGCAGGTGGGCGCGACGGTCACCGTCAAGTAGGTGCGGTCCCGCATAAGCCTCCGGGCAGACGGGGTACGGTCGCGGCACGCCGTTCCCGGCGCCGCGCCGCCTGCCCTTCCCTCCGCGCGCGTATCGGCCGTCCCTCCGCGGGGACGTCCGGACGTCGTCAGGTGTTTTCCGTTCGACTTGCCGTGCCCGCCCTCCGGACAGGGTGCGGCCCAAAGGGGGAGTCCAGTTGGATAGTCGCGACGCCGCTCGACCCATCGTCAGTTTCGACAAGCTGGATTCGGTCATGCCGATGCCGAATCTCCTGGATGTGCAGCTCAAGTCCTTCGGCAAGCTGGTGCACGGCGACGCGGTCGCCGAGGATCCCTGGGATTTCTCGCTCGACCGCGTCTTTCAGGAGATTTTTCCGATCTCCGATGTGAACGAGAACTTCAGCTTCGAGTATGTCTCGTCCAAGCTGGGTGCGCCCCGCTATTCGCAGGAGGAGTGCATCGAGCGGGACATGACCTACGCGGCGCCCCTGAAGGCAACGCTTCGCTTCATTGTCTGGGAGGATCTGGACGACGGGGAGCGGCGCGCGCGCGACATCATCGAGAAAGAGGTATACCTGGGGGATCTGCCGCTCCTCACCGATCTGGGCACCTTCATCGTCAACGGCGCCGAGCGCGTCGTGGTGAGCCAGCTGCATCGCTCTCCCGGCGTCGTCTTCGAGGAGAGCATCCACCCCAACGGGACCAAGCTGAACAGCGCCCGCATCATTCCCTTCCGCGGCTCGTGGGTGGAGTTCACGGTCGACATCAACAACGTCTGCTACGTCCACATCGACAAGAAGAAGTTCCCGGCCACGGCGTTGCTGCGCGCCCTGGGCTTCGGCACCGACGAGGAGATCTACGGCCTCTTCTTCCGGAAGAAGGACGCCGCGATCGGCGACCTTGGCGATGCGCTCCAGACGCTGAGCGGGGCGGTGCTGGTGGACGATGTGGTGGACACCGGCACCGGCGAAGTGATTCTCGAAGCCAGCAGCGAACTCGAGGGAGCGGACATCGAGACGCTGGCGCGCGTGGGCATCGACCGGGTCGTGGTCTACGCCGCCGAGCCCGAGGCGGCAGGTGCCGCAGCCGGCGCAGGGCCGATCAGGGCGGACAGCCCCATCGTGAAGCGCACGCTGGCCAAGGATCCCACCGAGTCGGAGGAGACCGCGCTCTTCCAGATCTACTCGCTCCTGCGCCCCGGTGAGGCGCCCAACGTCGATACGGCGCGCGCCGCTCTGGAGAGCGTGTTCTTCAACCCCAGGCGCTACGACCTGGGCCGCGTGGGACGCTACAAGATCAACCAGCGTCTGGAGCTCGAGACTCCCGCCTCCACGACCGTACTGACGCGCGACGACTTCGTCGAGATCCTGCGCTACCTCGTCGAACTGAGCGAAGGGCACGGACACACCGACGACATCGATCATCTCGGCAACCGCCGGGTGCGTACCGTCGGCGAGCTGATCGCCAATCAGCTGTCGGTCGGCCTGTCGCGCATGGCCCGCCTGGTCAAGGAGCGGATGTCGATCAACACCGATCCGGGCAAGATCAACATCGACGATCTGGTGAACGCCAGAACGGTTTCGGCCGTCATCCAGGCCTTCTTTGGTTCGTCGCAGCTGTCCCAGTTCATGGACCAGACCAACCCGCTGGCCGAAATGACGCACAAGCGGCGTCTGTCGGCGCTCGGTCCCGGGGGCCTCACCCGCGAGCGGGCCGGGTTCGAGGTGCGCGACGTGCACTACTCGCACTACGGCCGCATGTGCCCGATCGAGACGCCGGAAGGTCCCAACATCGGCCTCATCACCTCGCTCACCACCTACGCGCGCGTCAACGGGCTGGGCTTTGTGGAGACGCCCTACCGCAAGGTGGTGGAAGGGCGCGCCACCGGAGAGATCGAGTGGCTCTCGGCCAACGAGGAGGAGCGCGCGCGCATCGCGCAGGCCAACGCGCCGCTGAATCCGGACGGCACGTTCTGCAATCCGCTGGTGCTGTGCCGGGAGCGCGGCGACTTTCCGCTCCTGGCGCCCGCCGACATCGACTACATGGACGTCGCTCCGGCACAGCTGGTGTCGGTCGCGGCGGCTCTTATTCCCTTCCTCGAGCACGACGACGCCAACCGGGCGCTGATGGGCTCCAACATGCAGCGCCAGGCGGTTCCGCTGCTCTACACGGACGCTCCCCTGGTGGGAACCGGACTGGAGCGCAAGCTGGCACGCGACTCGGGTGCCGTCGTCACCGCGACGCGCGGCGGCAGAATCGTCAGCGTCACGGCCGACAAGATCGTCATCGACACGGGTGCCGTGAAGGTGAAGGAGGCCGACCAGCCTCTCATGCGCCTCTCCCAGTTCGACACCTATGTGCTCAAGAAGTACTGGCGCACCAATCAGGACACCGCCATCAACCAGCGGCCGCTGGTAGAGCGCGGCCAGATCGTGGAGGAGGGTGAGATCATCGCCGACGGACCCTCCACCAGCTACGGCGAACTGGCGCTGGGCCGCAACGTGCTGGTCGCCTTCATGCCCTGGTACGGACACAACTTCGAAGACGCGATCGTCCTCAGCGAGAAGCTGGTCAAGGAAGACATCTTCACATCGATCCACATCCAGGAGCTCGAACTCCACGTCCGCGACACCAAGCGCGGAGCGGAGGAGATCACCCGGGAGATTCCCAACGTCGCCGACGAGAACCTCACCAACCTGGACGAGCGCGGCATCGTCCGCATCGGGGCCCAGGTCAGGAGCGGGGACATTCTGGTCGGCAAGATCACCCCCAAGGGCGAGACCGAGCTCTCGCCGGAGGAGAAGCTGCTGACCGCGATCTTCGGCGAGAAGGCCAAGGATGTGAAGGATTCTTCACTTCGGCTCTCGCCGGGGATGTCGGGGACCGTGATCGACGTGAAGATCTTCTCGCGCCGGATCGACGGTCCGCTTCTGGACAAGGAGCAGGGCCAGCGGATCGGAGAACTCCGCCAGACCGAGCGCGAGGATATCGCCCGAATCACCGAGGTGCGTGACGACGAACTCAGGGCGCTCCTGCACCTTCAGACGATTTCGCTCTGCCTCAGGCGCGGGGTGATCGAACCCCTTCTCGAGGAGGGACGCAAGGTTACCAAGGCGGTGCTGGCGGACCTGAATCTGGCGGAGGTCGAGCTCGACAGCCTCAAGGTGCGCAACAAGTCGATCAACGAGCGCATCCGCTCCGTGGTGGACGAATCCCGCCGCCGCATCGACAAGGTGCACAGCGACACCGAGGAGCATATCGACAAGGTCTTCCAGCCGGACGAGTTGCCGCCGGGTGTGGTCCAGCTGGTCAAGGTCTACATCGCCGAAAAGCGCAAGATCGCGGTGGGCGACAAGATGGCCGGGCGTCACGGCAACAAGGGCATCATCGCCCGCATCGTGCCCGAGGAGGAGATGCCCTTCCTTCCCGATGGGACCCGGGTGGAGATCGTGCTCAATCCCCTGGGCGTGCCGTCCCGCATGAATGTGGGCCAGATTCTCGAGACCCACCTGGGATGGGCCGCGTGGGTGCTGGGCTTCGGCGCCAAGACACCCGTGTTCCAGGGTGCGAGCGAAGATGAGGTCGGGCTGCTCCTCAAGATGGCGGGAGTCAGGTGGGGAGCCCAGGCACTGGGAATCAGCGCCGAGCCTCCCGCCGCGACGGCTACCGATATCGAGCAGCTCACGGGCGCCTCTCGAACCCTTCCCGCGCAGGTGGGTGCCGCGGGCAACGGTGATCAGAGCTCTACCGGGCTCGGTCGTTCCCTTGACGACTACGCGCGGGTCGACCTGCCGGACGGGGCGCAGGCCTATTTCGACCGGTTGAGGGATTTCCTGGTGGAAGCCGCCGAAGAGTACGCCGGCCGGCTCGCGGTACCAATGGCAAAGGCCTTCCCGGCGATCCACCGGCTCGCCCGGTCCGAATCGCCGGCTTCAGGTGGCATCAACGCGGGGGTGGTGGAGTTCATGGACGCGGCAGGCCTTCGTCCTGACGGCAAGGCTGTGGTCCGCGACGGCCGCAGCGGCCGGCCCTTCGACTTCCCGGTCACCGTCGGCATGGTCTACATGCTCAAGCTGTCGCATCTGGTGGACGACAAGATCCACGCGCGCAGCATCGGACCCTACTCGCTGGTCACGCAGCAGCCGCTGGCCGTCAAGGCCCAGTTCGGGGGACAGCGGTTCGGGGAGATGGAGGTGTGGGCGCTGGAGGCCTACGGCGCCGCCCATACCCTGCAGGAGATACTGACCGTCAAATCGGACGACGTCATGGGCCGGTCGCGCGTATACGAGGCGATCGTCAAGGGAGAAAACCTCCCCGAGCCCGGCATCCCGGAGAGCTTCAACGTGCTGGTACAGGAGCTGAAGGCGCTGGGCCTCTCGGTAACGCTCGATCAGGACGACTGAGATCTTGAGCATCGCACTGACACCCGCAACCCACGGGGTGCACGCCATATGATCGATTTTCCCAGGTTCCGCGAGACGAGCGGTACGGCCGATTTCGACTTCATCCAGCTCAAGGTCGCCTCACCGCAGGAAATCCGCGGCTGGTCGTACGGAGAGGTGACCAAGCCCGAGACGATCAACTACCGGTCCTTCAAGCCGGAGCGGGACGGGCTCTTCTGCGAGCGCATCTTCGGCCCGGTGAAGGACTGGGAGTGTTCCTGCGGCAGGTTCAAGCGCATTCGCTTCCGCGGGCACGTTTGCGACCGCTGTGGCGTCGAGGTGACGCTCTCCAAGGTCCGTCGCGAACGGATGGGACACATCGAGCTCGCGGTGCCGGTGTGCCACATCTGGTTCTTCAAGACGCTGCCCAGCCAGCTGGGCTACCTGGTCGACATGACGCTGCGCAACCTGGAGAAGCTGATCTACTACGCTTCCTACGTGGTGACCAACCCCGGCGGCCAGGACGTCGAGTTCCTGGAGCTGCTGGACGAGGACGAATACTACGATCTGCGCGTCAAGGCCCGTGAGGAGGGCGACGACGAGTTCGTGGCCGAGATCGGGGCGGAAGCCGTCCGCAGCCTCCTGCGCAAACTCGACTCGCCGAAGGTCGACATCGGCAGGCGCAACGCGGACGGGAAGGGGCTCGACCGCCTCGCCGACTGGCTGCGCCACGAAATCCGGACCGAGACCTCCCAGCATCGCAAGAAGAAGAAGCTGAAGCGCCTCAAGGTAGTGGACGCCCTGCGCAACTCCGGACTGAGCCCCGAGCAGCGCAACCGGCCCGAGTGGATGGTGATGGACGTGGTTCCCGTCATCCCGCCCGACCTGAGGCCGCTGGTTCCCCTGGACGGAGGCCGCTTCGCGACCTCGGACCTGAACGACCTCTACCGACGGGTCATCAACCGCAACAACCGGCTCAAGAAGCTGGTGGAAATGCGGGCCCCGGAAGTCATCCTGCGCAACGAAAAGCGCATGTTGCAGGAGGCGGTCGACGCGCTGTTCGACAACGGGCGCCGATCGAAGGCGATCCGCGGGCGCGGCAAGCGGCCGCTCAAGTCCCTTTCCGACATGCTCAAGGGCAAGCAGGGGCGTTTCCGCCAGAATCTGCTGGGGAAGCGCGTCGACTATTCCGGCCGGTCGGTCATCGTGGTGGGCCCCGAACTGAAGCTGCATCAGTGCGGCCTTCCCAAGGCGATGGCGGTCGAGCTGTTCAAGCCGTTCATCATTCACGAACTCGAGAAGCGCGGAGAGGCCGAGACGGTCAAGCGCGCGAAAAAGATCGTGGAGGACGACGACCCGAAGGTCTACGAGGTTCTGGAAGACATCATTCGGGACCACCCGGTGCTGCTCAATCGGGCGCCCACCCTGCACCGGCTCGGCATCCAGGCCTTCGAACCGGTTCTGGTGGAAGGGAAGGCGATCCGCATCCACCCTCTGGTGTGTGCGGCTTTCAACGCCGACTTCGACGGCGACCAGATGGCGGTGCACGTGCCGCTCTCGTTCGAGGCGCAGCTGGAGTCGCGGGTCCTGATGCTCTCGTCGAACAACATCCTGCTGCCCTCGAACGGCCGGCCGGTCGCCGCGCCCAGCCAGGACATCGTCATCGGCTGCTATTACCTGACCAAGCCGCCGCTCGCCATCTCGGACCTGGAGCGCGACGCCAACAACGGCAAGGCCGCCGCCGCCATTCGCGACAAGGCAAACCGGGAGCTGAACGAGTTCTACAGGGATGCGCCCCGCTACAGCACCTTCGGCGAAGTGGAGATGGCTGTCGTCACCGACCGCCTGCAATTCCACTCACTGTGCTGGTTCTGGGTGCCGAAGAGGGCTGCGGAGGGCAAGCCTCAGGGCCAGTGGATAAGGACCACAGCCGGGCGCGTGCTGTTCAACTCGTTCATTCCCCCGGGCATGCCGTTCGAGAATCGGACGCTCGGCAAGGGTCAGCTCGGCGACCTGGTGTTCCGCTGTTTCACGGAAGTCGGGCTGCTCCCCACCACCCGATTCCTGGACGATCTCAAGGATTTCGGGTTCCGGTACGCCACCCTGGGGGGGATCAGCGTCGGCATCAGCGACCTGGAGATCCCGCTCAAGAAGACCCACATCCTGGGCGAAGCCGACGAGAAGGTGGCGCGCTGGAGAGGCAACTACGAAGACGGCTTCATCTCGCGGGGCGAACTCTACAACAAGGTCATCGACACCTGGACCCATGCCAACAACGATGTCGCGGACGAAATGGCGGAAAACCTGGAGCGCTCCAGGGAAGGGTACAACCCGGTCTACATGATGATGACCTCCGGGGCCCGCGGAAACCGCGACCAGATGCGCCAGCTGGCCGGCATGCGCGGCCTGATGGCCAAGCCGCAGAAGAAGATGACCGGCGGAATCGGCGAGATCATCGAGTCCCCCATCAAGTCGAACTTCCGGGAGGGGCTGAGCGTCGTCGAGTACTTCATCTCCACCCACGGCGCGCGCAAGGGGCTTGCGGACACCGCGCTCAAGACGGCCGACGCGGGCTACCTGACGCGCCGGCTGGTCGATGTCGCCCAGGATGTCACCATCACCGAGGAGGATTGCGGCACGGTGGAGGGCGTCGAGACATCGGCGCTCAAGGAGGGAGAGGACATCATCGAATCACTCGCCGACCGCATCACGGGGAATGTGGCGCTCGAGGACGTGATCGACCCCATCGACGGCAAGTTGCTTGTCGGGAAGGGTAGCCTGATCGAGGAATCCCAGGCGAAGTGGATCGAGGACGATGCGGGAATCCAGTCCGTGCGCATCCGCTCGGTGCTCACCTGCGATGCCAGGCGCGGGATCTGCCAGAGGTGCTACGGCCGCAATCTGGCCACCATGCAGATGGTGGACGTGGGCGAGGCGGTCGGAATCCTAGCCGCGCAGTCCATCGGCGAGCCCGGGACCCAGTTGACCCTGCGCACCTTCCACATCGGCGGAACCGCCGCCCGCATCGCCCAGTTGACGCAGAGGAAGTCGAAGATCGACGGCGTCGTGGCGTTGCAGCGGGTGACGACCGTGGAAACCGAAGAGGGTGCGCAGCAGGGCGAGCGCATCGTGACCTCCCGCGAGGGACAGATCATCCTGAAAACGCAGGCGGGCGCCGTCCGAAGCGAGCTGGCGGTCCCGTATGGCGCCACGCTCGCGGTTCGGGAAGGCGACGTGGTGGAGGAAGGCGGACTGCTCTTCAGCTGGGACCCGTATTCGGAGCCGATCGTCGCGGACTGCCCCGGCATCCTCAGGTATTCGGACATCGTCGAAGACCAGACCATGAGGGAGGAGCTCGACGAGACGACCGGCCGCCGCCAGATGATCGTCACCGAGGACCGGAACAAGAAGCTCCACCCCGCCATCGAGATCCGGCAGGGCGAAGTCAAGGCGCGGGAGTTCATCATTCCGGCGGGTGCCGAGCTGATCGCGAAGCACGGCGAACAGGTCATGCCCGGACAGACCATCGCCAAGATCAGCCGCGAGGTCTACAAGACCCGCGACATTACCGGCGGACTCCCGCGGGTGGCCGAGCTGTTCGAGGCTCGCCGGCCCAAGGATCCCGCCGTGATCGCCGAGATCGAGGGACGGGTCAGCTTCGGGGACATCAAGCGCGGAAAGCGCAAGGTGGTGGTCACGCCCGAGCACGCAGATCCCCGCGAATACGACGTTCCGGTCGGAAAGCACCTGCGCGCCCACGAGGGCGACCTGGTGCATGCCGGAGACCGGATCTCGGAAGGCCCGATCAACCCGCACGACATCCTGCGCGTGAAGGGTCCTCGTGCGGTCCAGGAGTACCTCCTCAACGAAATCCAGGAGGTGTACCGGCTGCAGGGCGTGAGAATCAACGACAAGCACATCGCGGTCATCGTGCGACAGATGCTCAAGAAGGTCCGCGTCACCGACTCCGGGGACACCACGTTCCTCGAAGGCGAGAGCGTGGATCGAGCCGAGTTTCTCGCGGTCAACGAGGAGTTGCCGGAGGAAGGAAGGACCGCGCGCTCCGAGCCGCTCCTGCTGGGCATCACGAAGGCCAGTCTCACGACCGAGTCCTTCATCTCCGCGGCTTCCTTCCAGGAGACCACGCGGGTGCTGACGGACGCGGCGGTCAGGGGCGCCCGCGACCACCTCAAGGGGCTGAAGGAAAACATCATCATCGGCCACCTGATTCCGGCGGGCACCGGCATCCACCGGTACCAGCACGTCGAGTTCATGGTCGAACAGCAGTTCTACGACGAAGAGATCCTGCCCCTGGCGGAGCCGGAGGGCCTGCTGGCCGGGTTCACCGCGGAGGAGACGGCGCTCGAGTAGCCGACGGCGCGGCGGTGTGTCCGGCGTTGACACGGGCGGGAACGCTTTCGTATCTTTGAAAGCTGCACAGGAGATGCCTGATGGCTCTCCGGGAGCCCTCGCGGACGTTGTCCGGGCGGGCCGTGTGGCCGGAAGCAAGCGCTCGTCGTCACGTGGAACGCCTGACTGCTGAAACCAATCGTATGCCGACCATCAACCAGCTCGTGCGCAAGGGTCGCCGGTCCGTTCGGAAGAAGAACAAATCGCCGGCCCTCCAGAAGAACCCTCAAAAACGGGGCGTTTGCACCCGTGTGTACACCACGACCCCCAAGAAGCCCAACTCGGCGCTGCGCAAGGTCGCGCGCGTCAGGCTGACCAACGGGTACGAGGTGACTTCGTACATCGGTGGCGAAGGACACAACCTCCAGGAGCACTCCATCGTGCTCATTCGGGGAGGCCGGGTGAGGGACCTGCCCGGCGTTCGCTACCACGTCGTGCGCGGCACGCTGGACACTTCGGGAGTGGGCGACCGCCGCCGGGGCCGGTCGAAGTACGGAACCAAGGAGCCCAGGTAGGTCATGAGCCGTCGCACGCGCGCCGAAAAGAGGGAGATCGCGGGGGATCCGCGCTACGAGTCGGTTGTGGCCCAGAAGTTCATCAACGGCTTGATGCTGGACGGCAAGAAGTCCACCGCGGAGAGCATTTTCTACAGCGCCCTCACGGTAGTCGAGGAGCGTTCGGGACAACCCGGCCTGGGAGTGTTCAACCAGGCTCTGAACAACGCCAAGCCTGCCGTCGAGGTGAAGAGCAGGCGGGTCGGAGGCGCCACGTACCAGGTGCCGATCGAAGTCCGCCCCGAGCGACGTCAGGCGCTGGCCATAAAGTGGATGATCGACTTTTCCCGCAAGCGGGGAGAGCGGTCGATGGCGGGTCGCCTCGCAGCCGAAATTCTGGCCGCGAGCCGAAACGAGGGAAGCACGATAAAGAAGAAGGAAGACACGCACCGGATGGCAGAAGCCAACAAGGCGTTCGCCCACTATCGCTGGTAGCCGTTTCCCAGCTGCGGCGCGCAGGCTGGCGCCGGGGTAGCGGGGGTTCCCGAAGGTCCGACCCTCGCGGCACAAGGCAGGCGGCTTCCAACCGGCAGGTGGGTTGGCCCGGCCGAATCTGCACTCGTGGCCTCGGAGTTCCTGCGCTTTTTTTGCGTACCGACGACAGAAACACAGGATTCGAAGGAATACATCGGATGCCCAGGCATACACCGCTAGAGCGTCTGCGCAACATCGGCATCATGGCGCATATCGACGCGGGCAAGACCACCACCACCGAGCGGGTTCTGTTCTATACCGGCCGGGTCCACCGCATGGGCGAGGTGCACGAGGGTGCGGCCACCATGGACTGGATGGAACAGGAGCAGGAGCGGGGGATCACGATCACCTCCGCCGCCACGACCTGCGCGTGGCTGCGCAACGGCTCAACCTTCCGCATCAACATCATCGACACCCCCGGGCACGTCGACTTCACGGCCGAGGTCGAGCGTTCGCTGCGGGTTCTGGACGGAGCCATCGCGGTGTTCTGCGCGGTGGGCGGGGTCGAGCCCCAGTCGGAAACGGTATGGCGCCAGGCCGACCGGTATCGCGTGCCCCGCATCGCGTTCGTCAACAAGATGGACCGCGTCGGGGCCGACTTCGAGCAAGTCGTCACGATGATGCGCGAACGCCTCGGAGCCAACGCCCACCCGGTGCAGTATCCGCTCGGCGAGGGCGAGCTCTTCACCGGCGTCGTCGACATCGTGACCCGGAAGTCGATCATCTACGAGGACGACCTGGGTTCGCGCTTCAGCTACGGGCCGGTGCCGGACTCGATGACGGAGGTGATCGCCGCATGCCGGCACGAACTCATCGAGGCCGCGGTCGAGCACGACGACGAGTTGCTGGAGAAGTACCTTGCGGGCGAGGAACTCACCGAGGAGGAACTCCGGCGGGCGATCCGCGAGGCCACCCTGCGGGGCGCCATCTTTCCCGTCTTTTGCGGATCGGCCTTCCGCAACAAGGGCATCCAGGCGCTCCTGGACGGTGTCATCGACTACCTGCCCTCCCCCATCGACATTCCTCCCGTCGAAGGACACTATCGTCCGGCGGGCCGCTTTGCCGAGACCCGGGAGGTCTCCGACGACGCTCCCTTCACCGCGCTCGCGTTCAAGATCGCGACCGACCCCTATGTCGGACGGCTCACCTTCTTCCGCGTCTATTCGGGATCGCTGCCGAGCGGCAGCTATGTGCTCGACGCCACCCGGGGCAGGCGCGAGCGTGTGGGCCGGATCCTGCAGATGCACGCCAACAAGCGCGAGGAGCGGCAGGAGGTTTTCGCAGGGGACATTGCTGCGGTCATCGGGCTGAAAGGGGTTCGAACGGGCCACACCCTGTGTCATCCCGATCATCCCATCATCCTGGAGTCCATGGAGTTTCCGGAGCCGGTGATTGCGGTCGCCATCGAGCCCAAGACCCGGGCCGACCAGGACAAGCTGGCCCAGGGGCTGGCGAAGCTCGCCGACGAGGACCCGACCTTCCGCGTGCGCAGCGATCAGGAAACCAACCAGACCATCATCAGCGGGATGGGCGAGCTCCATCTCGAGATCATCGTCGACCGGTTGCGCCGCGAATTCCGGGTTGGCGCCAACATCGGCCGGCCCCAGGTCGCATACCGCGAGACCATCGTCGGTTCCGCCACGAAGGTGGAGGGCCGGTTCGTGCGCCAGACCGGAGGACGCGGGCAATACGGCCATGTGGTCATCAACGTCGAACCCGCCCCCAAGGGCGCGGGCTTCGTCTTCGAGGACCGGATCGTGGGCGGCAGGATCCCCAAGGAGTTCATCGGTCCCGTGGAGCGGGGAGTGCGCGACGCGATGTCCAGCGGGGCCGTGGCCGGCTACCCGCTCATCGACATCAAGGTCGAGCTGGTGGACGGCTCGTATCACGATGTCGATTCCAGCGAGATGGCCTTCAGGATCGCCGGATCGATGGCGCTCAGGGAGGGCGTGAGACGCGCGCGGCCGGTCCTGCTCGA
Source organism: Gemmatimonadota bacterium (assembly GCA_022823365.1). Classification (GTDB taxonomy): domain Bacteria; phylum Gemmatimonadota; class Gemmatimonadetes; order Longimicrobiales; family Gaopeijiaceae; genus BD2-11. Next base: position 26,123 of record JAJDXG010000038.1, on the reverse strand, counting down.
GCCGGTCATGGATGTGGAAGTCGTTACGCCCGGCGACTACATGGGTGATATCATGGGCGACCTTTCTTCCCGGCGCGGGCGAGTCGGCGGCATGACCGAGCGGGCCGGCGCCCGGGTCATCGGAGCCAGCGTTCCGCTGGGAGAGATGTTCGGATATTCGACCTCCCTCCGCTCCATGAGCCAGGGTAGGGCCGTGTACACCATGCAGTTCTCGCACTACGACCAGGTGCCCCGGTCGAAGAGTGAAGAGATTGTGGCAGGCAACGGAGCAGTCTACCAGAAATGAGTGGCCGGATTCGCATCAAGCTGAAAGCCTTCGATCACTGGATCGTCGACCAGACCGCTTCCGACATCGTCCGCACCGCGGAGAAGACCGGAGCCAGCGTGTGCGGTCCGGTTCCCTTGCCCACGCGCCGCGAGCGCTGGACGGTGCTGCGCTCGCCGCACATCGACAAGAAGAGCCGGGAACAGTTCGAGCTGCGCACGCACAAGCGGCTCATCGACATCGTCGATTCCCGGCCCGCCACCATCGACGCCCTCACCAAGCTGGATCTGCCGGCGGGCGTCGATGTCGAGATCAAGGTCGACTAGGCAGCCCATGGACAACTGCCAGGAGGCGGCATGGCGGGACTGATCGGACGCAAGGTCGGGATGACCCGGATCTTCAACGACGAAGGTCTTGTGGTGCCGGTTACCGTGGTGCGCGCCGGGCCATGCCCGGTCGTATGCGTAAGGTCCGAGGAGACCGACGGATACCGCGCCGTCCAGGTCGGCTTCGAGGCCCGCCGGGCCAGGCATGCCACGAAGGCCGAAGCCGGCCATGCCGCGAAGGCCGGACTGGAAGCGACGCCCCGCGTTCTGCGCGAGTTCCCGGTCGCGGACGACGAGGCGTTCGAGGCCGGTGACGAACTTACCGTCGAGCTCTTCGCTGCCAACCAGTCCGTCAAGGTGACCGGCAATACCAAGGGCCGTGGATTCCAGGGCGTCGTGAAGCGACACGGCTTCACGGGACGCCCGGCCACGCACGGCCACCCGATGTCGCGCACCCCCGGATCGATGGGAGCGGGCACCGACCCGTCGAGAGTCATCAAGGGCAAGAAGCTCCCCGGCCGGATGGGCAACAATCGCAAGACGCTGGGCAATGTCGAAGTCGTCCGGGTCGACGCCGGGAGGAACCTGCTGTTCCTCAAGGGCGCCGTTCCCGGACCGCGCAGCGGCTACGTCTTCATCAGCCACTAGAGCCATGCATACGGCCCACTACTACCAGTCCGACGGCAGCCCGGACGGCGACCGGACGCTTCCGGCAGTCCCATTCGACGGAGTCGTGAACGAAGGCGTTCTGCACCAGGTGGTGCGGGCCCATCTCGCCAATCGGCGGAGGGGGACGGGGGCCGGCAAGAACCGCTCGGCCGTTTCAGGCGGCTCCCGCAAGCCGTGGAGGCAGAAGGGCACCGGCCGGGCACGCCAGGGGACGATCCGCGCCGCGCAGTGGACAGGAGGCGGGATGGCCTTCCCCCCTCAACCTCACTCGTGGCGCACGTCCGTGCCTCGCAAGGTGCGCGCGCTGGCCCGGCGGTCGGCCCTGAACGCGCGCGCGGAAGAGGGTCGGGTGCTGCTGATCGGGTCCCTGGACTACGAGGCCCCGCGCACCTCGCGCCTGGCAGCCTGCCTCGCCGCCATCGAAGTGTCGGGCAAGGTGCTGCTGCTGACCGACGGCAACAAGCGCAACGTGTACCTCTCGGCCCGTAACCTGCCGGGCGTCAGCGTGCGTCCCTTCGGGGAGGAGTCGGCCTACGACGTGCTGCGGGCGGCGACCGTCGTGATCGAGGCCGATGCGCTCGGGACCGGGCCGGTGGCTACGGAGCCCGCGGACTCCACAGACACGGAGAACGGCGATGCGTGAGCCGTGGGATGTAATCGTGCGGCCGGTGGTCACCGAAAAGACGACCGCCCAGATGGAAGCCGAGAACGTCTACTCGTTCATCGTCAACCGCAATGCCAACAAGATCGATATCGCGCGCGCGGTGGAGGCGCTCTGGGACGTCCAGGTCGACGATGTGCGCACCATGAGATACGCGGGCAAGATGCGCCGCTCGTTCCTCGGACAGATGAGCAACAACTGGAGCCTCGGCCGCAGGCCGTCGTTCAAGAAGGCGGTCGTCAAGCTGGCCGAAGGCGACCACATCGAACTCTACGAAATGGGCTGAGGAACGGGCCATGGCGATCAAGAAGTTCAGACCCGTTACACCCGGCTCCCGTTTCCGGTCGATCGTGAAGGACACGGTGACCACGCGCAAGGGACCGGAGAAGTCGCTGACGGAGCCTCTTCACTCCAAGGGTGGACGCAACCACCATGGCCGCATCACGGTGCGCCGCAGGGGCGGTGGCCACAAGCGCCGGTATCGGCGCATCGACTTCAGGCGCAACAAGATCGGGGTGGCGGGCCGCGTCGCCGAGATCGAGTACGATCCCAACCGCTCCGCGAACATCGCCCTCATCCACTATGTGGACGGCGAGAAACGCTACATCCTGCATGTGCGCGGCCTGGCGGTCGGCGATGAGGTGGTGGCGGGTGGCGATGCCGACATCAAGCCGGGCAACGCCCTCCCGATCGGCCGCATTCCGCTGGGCACGATCGTTCACAACGTGGAGCTGAAGCCGGGGAAGGGCGGCCAGATGGCCCGCTCGGCGGGCGCGGGCGTGCAGATCATGGCCAAGGAAGGAGACTACGTGACGCTCCGTCTTCCCTCGACGGAAGTCCGGCGGGTGCGCATGGAGTGCATGGCCACCGTCGGCCAGGTCGGCAACACCGATCATGAACTGAAATCGCTGGGCAAGGCCGGGGCGGCCCGGTGGCGCGGGCGCCGTCCCAAGGTGCGGGGCGTCGCCATGAATCCGGTTGACCACCCGCTCGGCGGAGGCGAGGGCAAGGCCTCCGGGGGCCGTCCTCCGGTTACCCCCTGGGGCAAGCCGGAGGGGAAGAAGACACGCAATCCCAGGAAGGAATCCAACCGACTGATCGTCCGGGGACGCAAACGCGGCAAGGCCACCCGGTCCTAGACGATTGCGAGACGAGAAGCCAACCAGGAAACCGCCATGCCACGCAGCGTAAGGAAGGGCCCCTACATCGACGAGAAGCTCCTGCGCAAGGTGGAGCTGATGAACGCGCGCGCGGAGAAGAAGGTCATCAAGACCTGGGCGCGCGCCTCGACCATCTCGCCGGACTTCGTGGGCCATACGGTTGCGGTGCACAACGGCAACAAGTTCATCCCGGTCTACATCACCGAGAACATGGTTGGACACAAACTCGGCGAGTTCGCTCCCACGCGGCTCTTTCGCGGGCACGGGGGCAAGCTCGCCGACCGGCGCTCCAAGGCTCGATAGAGGCTCTGATCAGGTCACCCCTGCACGAGAACCCGGATGCAAGCAAAGGCGGTTGCCAGGTACATCGGAATGAGTCCCCGCAAGGTGAGGCTGGTGGTGGATCAGATTCGGGGTCTCCCCGTCAATCAGGCCTATGCAATCCTGCGGTTCTCGAAGAAGGCCGCGTCGGTGCCGGTCGGCAAGACGCTCCGTTCCGCGGTCGCGAACGCCGAATACAGGGCAGAGGAGGAAGGGGAGGTGCTCGATGTGGACGAGCTCGTGATCGCGCGGGCATTCGTTGATGGCGGGCGAACCACGAAGCGCTGGCGGGCGGCGGCCATGGGGAGGGCGGCTCCGATCCGCAGGCGCTCGAGTCACATAACGATCGTCGTGGAAAGCGAGGAATAGGGACGATGGGACAGAAGACACACCCCCACGGGTTCCGGCTCGGCATCGTCAAGGACTGGCAGTCCCGCTGGTACGCGGAGAAGGAGTTCCCCCAGTTGCTCCAGGAGGACGAGACCATACGTCGGTACCTCGACCGCCGTCTGGCGCACGCCGCCATCTCCCGGGTCGAGATCGACCGCAAGCCCTCCAAGATCGTGATGACCGTGCACACGGCCCGACCGGGCGTCGTGATCGGCAAGCGGGGCGCGGAGGTGGACAAGCTGCGCGACGAGCTGGGCGTGCTGACCAAGTCCGAGGTCTCGGTCAACGTGGAGGAGATCAAGCAGCCCGAACTCGACGCGCGGCTGGTGGCAGAGAACGTCAAGCACCAGTTGCGGCAGCGGATTTCGTTCCGGCGGGCCATGAAGCGCGCGGTTCAATCGGCGCGTCGCGCGGGCGCGGAGGGCATCAAGATCCAGTGTGGCGGCCGCCTGGGGGGCGCGGAAATCGCCCGCACCGAAGCGTATCACGAGGGTCGCGTGCCCCTGCACACCCTGCGGGCGAACATCGACTACGCGAGCGTGAGGGCCGACACCACCTACGGTACCGTGGGCGTGAAGTGCTGGATCTTCAAGGGTGAAGTGGTGGACGACCGGCGGGGCCGGACGTACTCGACGGGATCGTGAGGGTGCAGGCGAACGGAACCCGGCCCCCCCTGCGGCGGGCCCCGCAAGGACGATAGGAGATGCTGGCACCGAAGCGGATCAAGTACCGCAAGAAGCACAAGGGCAAGATGCGCGGGATTTCCCGTCGCGGAAACCGGGTGAGTTTCGGCGACTACGGGCTCCAGGCGGTTGAGTCCGCGTGGATCAGCAATCGCCAGATCGAGTCGGCGCGCGTGGCCATGACCCGGCACATCAAGAGGGGTGGAAAGGTCTGGATCCGGATCTTTCCGGACAAGCCGGTCACCTCCAAGCCCGCCGAGACCCGGATGGGCAAGGGAAAGGGCAACCCGGAAGGCTGGGTGGCGGTGGTGAAGCCCGGGCGGATGATGTTCGAGATGGAGGGTGTCGGCGAGGAGGTCGCGCGCCGCGCGATGCAGCTCGCATCCGACAAGCTCCCCATCAAGACCCGTTTCGTCGCGCGTGAACAGCAGTTGGGAACCTGAGGGAAACCGGGCATGGACATCGAAGAAATCCGCGATATGACCGACCAGCAGATCCGGGAGCGGCTGGGCGAACTGAGGGAGGAACGGTTCCGCCTCAAGTTCCGGGCCGCAACCATGGAACTCGAGAATCCACGGCTGCTCTCGCACCTGCGCAGGGATATCGCCCGAGTCCGCACCGTGCAGCGCGAACGCGAACTCGCGGCAACTCTGGCCATGGCCGAGGAGAACGCCTCATGACGGCGACACCGGATGCCGCGAGCGGCGCACGCAACCGGCGGAAGACGCGAACGGGAGTGGTGGTGTCGGACGTGGCGGACAAGACGGTCACCGTCCTTGTCGCGCGCCAGTTCGCCCATCCGCTCTACGGAAAGCAGGTCAAGCGCACCCGCAGGTATCACGCCCACGACGAAACCAACCAGTATCGCATGGGAGACACCGTGCGCATCGTCGAGACGCGGCCCCTCTCCCGCACCAAGCGGTGGAGGGTCGCCGAACTGGTCGACCGCGCGGAAGGATAGGCCGGCGATGATTCAACAGGAATCGATGGTTCGGATCACGGACAACACGGGCGCCAAGAAGGCGCTGTGCATCCGTGTCCTGGGGGGCTCGCGCCGCCGCTACGCCAGCGTGGGCGACCTGGTGGTGCTCACGGTCAAGGATGCCATCCCCAACGCCGGCGTGCGCAAGGGCGATATCGTGCGGGCTGTCGTGGTGCGCACGGCCAAGGAAGTGCGCAGGCGCGACGGCTCCTATATCCGCTTCGACGACAACGCGGCGGTACTCATCGACACCAATGGCGAGCCGAAGGGCACGCGCATCTTCGGACCGGTCGGGCGGGAACTCAGGGAGAAGCGTTACATGAAGATCGTTTCGCTGGCCCCGGAGGTGCTCTGATGCCGCGGCAGACGGGAGCGCGCCGGAAAAGGCCCAAACACCGGATTGCGAAGGGTGATCGCGTGCGCGTGATTCGCGGCAACCACCGGGACGAGCAGGGAACTGTCCTTCGGGTGATTCGCGACCGCGATCAGGTGGTGATCGAGGGCGTCAACATGCGCAAGCGCCACCAGCGGCCCACGGCGGCCAATCCGGAGGGAGGGATCATCACCTTCGAGGCTCCGATCCACATTTCCAACGTGATGTTGATCGATCCGGCCAGCGGAGAGGCCAGCCGCATTCGCATGCGTCTCGAGGAAGGGGGCGTGAAGGAGCGCATCGCGGTGAAGACCGGCAACCCCATCCCGGCGCCGAGGTGACGGATGACGACAACGGACGGATTTGCAAGATGACGGAGACGCACCCCCGGCTTCATCGGCACTATCTGGAGAACGTTCAGCCGAAACTCCAGGAGGAATTCGGCTTCACCAACGTCAATCAGATTCCGCGCCCGGTGAAGGTCGTCCTCAACGTGGGCGTCGGCGAAGCGAGCAGGAATCAGAAGTTCCTCGACAGCGTGGTCGAGGAATTGTCGGTGATCTCCGGACAGAAGCCGGTCGTCACCCGGGCGCGCAAGTCCATCTCCAACTTCTCTTTGAGGACGGGCATGCCGGTCGGATGCCGGGTCACGCTGCGCCGGCACCGCATGTACGAGTTTCTCGATCGCCTGGTGAGCGCCACCATACCGCGCATCCGCGACTTCCGCGGGCTGTCCACGAAATCGTTCGACGGGCGCGGAAACTACAGCCTCGGGGTTCGCGAGCAGATCATCTTCCCCGAGATCGACTACGACAGGATCGACCGCATCCACGGCATGGACATCACCGTGGTTACGAGCACCAGCAAGGACGACGAGGCGCTGGCCCTGCTGCGCGAGCTGGGGTTTCCGTTCCGTGGCTCGCTGCCGGTCATCATCGGCCAGAACGGCGCCGCCTGACGCCCCCGCAACCCAGGGAATAACGGAGGGACGAGACTCGACATGATGACGGACCCGATTGCCGACATGCTGACCCGGCTGCGCAACGCCGGGCAGGCGGGCCACCGCTGGGCGGACATGCCCGTCTCCCGGATGAAGATCGAGATTGCCCGGCTGCTCGCCGAGAACCATTTCGTCTTCGGCTACAAGGTGCTCGACGACGGAGCCCACGGGGTTCTGCGCGTCTACCTGAAGTATCGCGACGAGGGTCGCCCGATCATCCGGCATATCGAGCGCTTCTCGTCGCCCGGAAGGCGGCGGTACGTCGGACGGGAGGATATCCCCAGGGTCAGGAACGGCCTGGGGATGGCGATTCTGTCGACATCCCGGGGTGTGCTCTCCGACCGCACGGCGCGCAAGGAAGGGGTGGGCGGCGAAGTGCTGGCGATCGTGTGGTAGCCAGGATTCCATTAACCACGACGTAAACGTATGTCGCGCATAGGTAAACTTCCGGTCGCCATTCCGGGCGGCGTGACCGTGGACTACAGTGAGCCCGTCCTGAAGGTCAAGGGACCCAGGGGCGAACTGACCCTCGACGTGCATCCCGCCATGACCATCGATGTGGGGGAAGGCGAAGTGGTGGTGCGGAGGCCGTCCGACGGTCGCGTGCACCGGTCGCTTCATGGTCTGACGCGCGCCCTCATCGCCAACATGGTGCACGGGGTGACGACCGGGTACAGCAAGACGCTGGAGATCGTGGGGGTGGGATACCGGGCGCAGAAGAAGGGCAGGGAACTGGTCCTGAGCCTGGGATTCTCCCACACCATCGACTACCCGGAGCCTGAAGGCATCACGCTCGAGTGTCCCCGGCAGGACATCGTGGTGGTGCATGGGATCGACAAGCAGAAGGTGGGGCAGGTAGCGGCGGAAATCCGGTCGTTCCGGCCCCCGGAGCCGTACAAGGGCAAGGGCGTGCGCTACCAGGGCGAGCAGATCCGACGCAAGGTCGGCAAGACCGCCGCATCGTAGTCGCCCCGCAGAGCGAGGAAACCGTGACCGCAAAGAGTTCGAAGTTGAGAAGGAGCCGGCGCCTGCAGCGCATCCGGCGGCATCGCAGGGTCCGCAAGCGCGTGAACGGGTCCGCCGAACGCCCGCGGCTCGTGGTGTTCCGTTCTCTGAAGCACATGGAGGGACAGCTGGTGGACGACGACCTTGGACGCACCCTGGTCGGAATCTCCACCCGGTCCGCGGCTCTCCGCGAGTTCGAGACCGAGTCTCGCAACCCGGGAGTCGAGCGGGCCCGGGCGGCGGGCAGGATGCTGGCCGACCGAGCTCGTTCGGAGGGCATCAGCACGGTGGTATTCGACCGCGGCGGCTACCAGTATCACGGCAGGGTGAAGGCCTTTGCCGACGGCGCGCGCGAGGGAGGGTTGAACTTCTGATGGCCAGAAACAGGCGTACGGACGGAGACCGCTCGCGTGAGAGCGAACTTGTCGAGAACGTCATCCACATCAACCGGGTCGCCAAGGTGGTGAAGGGCGGACGCCGCTTCTCGTTCACCGCGCTGGTCTCGGTGGGCGACCAGAAGGGCAACATGGGTGTCGCGCTGGCCAAGGCGAGCGACGTTGCGGAGGCCATCCGCAAGGCGTTCGAGCGGGCACGGCGGAACATGCAGAAAGTGTCGATCGTTCAAGGCACCCTCCCTCATGAAATCATCGGCCAGTGGGGCGCGGGCCGGGTGCTCCTTCGTCCCGCGGCGCCAGGCACCGGGGTGATCGCCGGTGGTCCGGTCCGGGCGGTGCTGGAGGCTGCGGGGGTCACCGACGTGCTGACCAAGAGTCTCGGTTCGAACAACCCCATCAACGTTGTCAAGGCGACGCTGAACGGGCTGACGCGGCTGGCCACGCCCGAGCAGGTCGCGCGTGAGCGCGGCATCAGCGTCGAAGAACTGGGAGGATAGGCCCGTGCCCGACACACCCGGGAAGATCCGGATCAAGCAGGTGCGCAGCGGCATCGGGAGGCTGAGCACACACCGGCGGACATTGCGCGCCCTGGGGATCCGCAGACACCAGCAGTCGGTTGTCCACAATGACACCCCGGCCATCAGGGGCATGATCCGCCAGGTCAGCCACCTGGTGGAAGTCACCGAAGTCACCTGAACGACGGAGATCGCACCGATGTCAGAACTTCACCGGCTGAGCCCCGTACCGGGATCACGCAAGCCGCGCAAGCGTGTAGGGCGCGGACCCGGCTCCGGGCTGGGCAAGACGGCCGGCAGGGGACACAACGGTCAGAAGTCCAGGAGCGGCGGCACGGTTCCCGCCTGGTTCGAGGGCGGGCAGATGCCCCTGCAGCGGCGCATCCCCAAGCGCGGGTTCAAGAACCGTGGACGCGTCGAGTACGCCGTCATCAACGTCGGCGACCTGAACCGCCTCGACACCGACCGGGTCACCCTGGAGGCGCTCGTCCAGGCCGGAGTGGCCGGCGGGGGCCGGAAGCCGGTGAAAGTGCTCGGAACGGGTGAGGCGGAGCGGGCGATGCATGTCGAGGCGCACGCGTTCAGCGCGTCCGCGCGCCGCAAGATCGAAGCCGCCGGGGGCACGGTGACCGTGTTCGGCTCGCGCTGACGTCAATCCGCTAGACGGGGTAGGAGATGGCGAACCCGATTCCCAATCTGTTCCGGGTCCCGGAACTAAAGCAGAAGATCCTCTTCACGCTGTTCATACTTCTCGTCTACAGGCTGGGGGCGCATATCACCGTGCCCGGCCTCGACGTGAACATCCTGCGCCAGCAGTTCGGGCAGCTGAGCAACACGCTGTTCGGGATCTACGACATGTTCGTGGGGGGCGGTCTCAGCCGCGCCACCATCCTGGCGCTCGGCATCATGCCCTATATCTCCGCCTCGATCATGTTCCAGCTGCTCTCCGCGGTGGTTCCCACGATCGAGAAGCTGCAGAAGGAGGGGGAACAGGGGCGCAAGAAGCTCACCCAGTGGACGCGCTACACGACGGTCGTGCTGTCCATCATCCAGGCCTACGGCTACGCGGTGTTCCTGTCCAGCATTCCCGGCGCGGTGCGCACCCCCGGCGTGCTGTTCATGTTCACCACCGTCGTTGCGCTCACCGTCGGCGCCGTCTTCGTCATGTGGCTGGGAGAGCAGATCACCGAACACGGCATCGGCAACGGCATGTCGCTGCTGATCTTCTTCTCCATCATCGAGGGATTCCCGGCGGCGATCGGCCGAACCTGGGAGTCGTTCCTGGTCGGAGAGATCAGCGTGGTCGGCCTCGCGGCGCTGGGTGCCGTGGTCGTGGGGGTGACCGCGGGTGTGGTGGCGATGACCATGGCGGCCCGCAAGATCCCTGTTCAGATACCACGCAAGGTGATGGGGCGCGGGCGTATCCGCGAAGGCCAGAAGAGCTTCGTGCCGCTGCGGGTGAACTCGGCCGGCGTCATGCCGATCATCTTCGCGCAGTCGTTCATCATCGTGCCGGGCACGCTCGCGGCCTTCTCGAGCGCCGGCTTTCTGCGCGAGATCTCGGATCTCTTCCAGCCGGGAAGCTGGATCTACTACGGGAGCTACTCGCTCCTGATCCTCTTCTTCACCTACTTCTACACCGCCATCATCTTCAATCCCGTGGATCTGGCGGAGAACCTGAAGAAGCAGGGAGCCTTCATCCCCGGGGTCAAGCCGGGCGCGCGCACCGCCGAGTACATCGACAGGATCCTGACGCGCATCACCCTTGCGGGCTCGATCTATCTGGCCATCCTCGCGCTGTTGCCGTTCTGGATCGTCGACTGGTTCAACATCCAGACCTTCTTCTTCGGAGGCACCAGCCTGCTGATCGTGGTCGGGGTAGGGCTGGACACCGTCCAGCAGGCCCAGCAACACCTGCTTCTTCGCCACTACGACGGCTTCATGAAGAAGGGGAGGGTCAAGATGCGGGGCCGGGGGCGCTACGTCTGATGCGGCTCGCGTGACCGCAGCCGGAGTTCTGTCGCAATCATCATGATCGCCGTTTTCCTGGGTCCCCCCGGTGCCGGCAAGGGCACGCAGAGCGCGAAACTCATCCGCGATGTGGGCTTTCGCAAGATCGCCACCGGAGATCTGCTGCGCGCCGCTCGCCAGGCGGGCACCGAACTGGGTGATGCGGCCCGGCGCTACATGGATGCGGGCGAGCTGGTTCCGGACGAGGTGATCGTCGCGCTGGTGGAGGAGACGCTCGGGGGGTTCCCGGCGGACGCCCCGATTCTCTTCGACGGCTTCCCGCGCACGCTGCCCCAGGCGCGGGCGCTGGACGATGCCCTCGCGCGCACGGGACGAGCCGTGGAACGCGTCGTCGTCCTGGATGTGCCGGAGCAGGTCGTGCTGCGCAGAATCGGTGGGCGCCGCATCAGCCCGAACGGGCGGGTCTACAACATTCACGACGATCCTCCGCGGGTAGACGGTGTCTGCGACGAGACCGGAGAGCCCCTGATCCATCGGGAGGACGATCGTCCACAAACCATCCTGCGCCGTCTCCGGGTCTACGAGGCGCAGACCGAACCAATCATCGCGTATTACGAGGAAGGGGCGCCGCCGGTGGCGCGCCTGGACGGCACGCAGGGCATCGAAGAGACGTACCGGTCGGTTCGGGCGGCGTTGTGCCGCATGCCGGCGGGTGAGACTGAACCGAGGTGCAACGGGACCAGGTGATTCGACTGAAGAGCGAACCCGAGATCGCCGAAATCGCCCGGGGTGGAGCGATCATCGGCGAACTCCTTGGCGTTCTGGAAGATGTCGTGCGTCCCGGTGTAACGACGGGCGAAATCGACCGCCTGTGCGAGGACTTCATCCGCTCCCACGACGGAGCGGTTCCGGCATTCAAGGGGCTGTACGGTTTCCCGGGCGCCGTGTGCACCTCGACCAACGCGGAGGTCGTGCACGGCATTCCCAGCCCACGCCGCGTCCTGCAGGACGGAGACATCGTTTCAGTGGATGTCGGGGTCAGGCTCAACGGTTGGTGCTCCGATTCGGCGAGCACATTCACGGTGGGGGACGTGGACGCGGCGACGCGCCGGCTGCTGGAGATCACGAGGGAGGCGCTGGCCCGGGCCATCGCCGCAGCCGTGCCGGGCAACCATGTCGGTGACATCGGCGCGGCTGTGGAAGGCACCGTTCGCGGGACCGGATTTGCCGTCGTCCGCGACCTGGTGGGCCATGGTGTGGGGCGGGAAGTGCACGAAGCGCCTCAGGTGCCCAACTTCGGGCGTCCCGGACAGGGTCCGCGACTGCTCGACGGAATGGTCCTGGCGATCGAGCCCATGCTCACGGCCGGGGCCGGGTCCATCCGCACCCTCGACGACGGATGGACCGTGGTGACCAGAGATGGTTCCCCTTCCGCCCATTTCGAACACACCGTAGCCATCACCGGAAGGCGGGCACGCGTGCTGACCGCTTCGCCACACCCGGTGCCCGCCTCCACATGACGGCATCGCCATTGAGCCCCAACGGGCTTTCGGTTATCTTTCAATTTCTGTGCAGTGAAGCAGACGACCCCGTCGCCGAGGAGCAGCCGAAATGAAAGTGCGGAGCAGCGTGAAGGCCATCTGCGAGCACTGCAAGGTGATCCGCAGGCGTGGCGTCGTCCGCGTCATCTGCGCACGCAACCCCCGCCACAAGCAGCGGCAGGGTTAGGGATCTCCCGAGTTTCGGAACGCGAACCGTGGCACGAATCGCAGGCGTCGACCTTCCGCGAAACAAGCGCGTCGAAGTTGCGCTCACCTACATCTACGGGGTCGGGCCCACCCGCGCCCGGGAGATTCTGGACGCGACCGGCGTGGATCGCGACAAGCGCACCTTCAACCTCAGCGACGAGGACGTCAGCCGGCTGCGCAGGCAGATCGAGACCGAGTTGAAGGTCGAGGGCGCGCTCAGGACCGAGGTGTCGATGAACATCAAGCGGCTGATGGACATCGGCTGCTACCGGGGATTGCGCCATCGCCGGGGACTGCCCGTGAGAGGGCAGAGAACTCACACGAACGCCCGCACCCACAAAGGCCGCCGCCGGGCCATCGCCGGCAAGAAGAAGGCGCCGAGGAAGTAGGGCCGAGGAAGAACGCGCGTGGCAAAGGGAAGAAAGCCGGCACGGGTCCGGCGTACAAAGAAGGTCGTGGAAGCCGAAGGCGTGGCACACATCAAGGCGACCTTCAACAACACGATCATCACCATCACCGATTCGGCGGGCGATACGGTCGTCTGGTCGAGCGCCGGCAAGGCGGGGTTCAAGGGCTCCAAGAAGTCGACTCCCTTTGCCGCCACGGTCGCTGCCGAGCAGGCCGGCCGGGAAGCCGTCAGCCTCGGCGTCCGGCGCGTAAGCGTGCGCGTGCAGGGGCCCGGGTCGGGCCGCGAGTCGGCGATACAGGCACTCTACGCGGCCGGGCTGCACATCATGGCGATCGAGGATGTGACCCCGCTGCCGCATAACGGTTGCCGGCCACCCAAGAAGCGCCGGGTATAGGAAGAGAAACGGATGGCGCGTTACACCGGACCTGTTTGCAAGCTTTGCCGTCGGGAAGGGCAGAAGCTCTTCCTGAAGGGCTTGAAGTGCTACACGGAGAAGTGTCCGATCGAGCGCAGGGCATACCCGCCCGGCCAGCACGGTCCCGCACAGGCCCGTCGCCGGAAACGCTCCGACTACGCGGTCCAGTTGCGCGAAAAGCAGAAGACCAAGCGAATCTACGGGTTGCACGAGAGGCAGTTCCGCAACCTGTTCAACACGGCGGCACACCAGTCGGGCGTTACCGGGGAGAACCTGCTGGTGGCCCTCGAGCGGCGCCTGGACAACGTCGTCTTCCGGCTCGGCTTTGCCGCGAGTCGCAGCCAGGCGCGTCAGCTGGTCCGGCACCGCCACGTCGAAGTCAACGGCCGCATCGTGGACGTACCCAGCTATGCGGTGGAAGGCGGGGACGATATCGCGATCAAGACCAGGTCGCGGGACCTGCTCCCGGTTCAGGCCAGCCTCGAGTCGCGCGTCCGTCCCGACACCGCCGAGTGGCTGGCGGTCGACGAGAAGACGCGGGTCGGGCGGGTGCTGCGGCTCCCAACCCGCCAGGACGTGCCGATGGCCGTTCAGGAGCAGTTGATCGTGGAGCTTTACTCGAAGTGATGCTGTCGAACCTGCCACGGAGGAGCGCGTGGAGATCGATCTGACCGGGCTGGTACTTCCCGAGCACGTCGAGGTGACGGGCTTCAGCGACGACGGAAAGACCGCCGAGTTCGTCATTCAGCCGCTGGAGCGCGGCTATGGCTACACGCTGGGGAATTCCGTTCGGCGGGCTCTGGTTTCGTCGTTGCGGGGTGCGGCCATCTGGGCGTTCCGCATAGAAGGCGTCGTGCACGAGCACCAGACCATCCAGGGTGTGGTGGAGGACGTGCATCAGGTCATTCAGAACCTCAAGGCGCTGGTGCTCACCCTCGACGAGGATGTGGACGAAGCCAAGCTCACCGTGCATGTGGATGCCGCGGGACCGGTTTCGGCGGCCGAGATCAACGCACCGGCTTCCGTTGAGATACTCGATCCGGACCAGCACATCCTGACGCTCGAGGGCGACCGCAGCCTGAGCATGGAGCTCTACGTCAACAAGGGCCGTGGTTTCGTGCTCTCCGACCAGCACCCGCGCCCGGAGGGATCTCCCGTCGACCTGGTGCCGATCGATGCGATCTACAATCCGGTGCGCCGTGCCAACTTCACGGTCGAGGAAACCCGGGTCGGCGAGCGCACCGACTTCGACCGGCTGTCGTTCAGAGTGGAGACCGACGGGTCCGTTCGGCCCGAGCAGGCGATGGCCAACGCCGCGGGGCTGGTGCGCAGGTATCTCGAGTACATGCTGAACTTCAGTGTCAATGGGGCTCCCGAGCCGCCAGCGCCCGGGACGGTCCCGTTGCCCGCGCGCATCCGGATGCAACTTGCGCGCCCCATCGAGGAAGTGACGGAAATTTCGGTGCGATCGCGCAACTCGCTGCAGAAGGAGAACCTCCGCACCCTCGGAGACCTCGTGCGGCGCACCGAGAAGCAGATCCTCAACATCGACAACTTCGGCCAGAAGTCGATGGAAGAACTCCTCGCGTTTCTCGACGAGCACTCCATCGAACTCGGAATGTCGCTGACGACGGGTCCGGACGGGGAGTGGTTCCTGGCCCAGGAAGAAGCCGCCCCGGGTGGCGGGGAACCGTCCGATGACTAGCCGTCCACGGGCTGCCGACCGTCCACGGCCTGCCGGCATCCGCCATCTGCCGCCGGGCATTGCCAGCTGAACCTGGACGACTCATGCGCCATCGCAAAACCGGACGCAGCCTCTCTCGCACCGCCAGCCACCGGCGGGCGCTTCTGCGCAACATGGCAACCGCGCTTTTCCGGCACGGGAGAATTGAGACCACGACCGCGAAGGCGAAGGAACTCCGTCCCTACGCGGAACGCCTGATTACGCTGGCCAAGCGGGGCGACCTCCACGCCCGCAGGCTCGTTGCGCGAAAGATCTCCGACCGAGATGTTCAGGGAAGGCTGTTCGACGAGATCGCCCCGGGTTTTGCCCGCCGTCCGGGCGGGTACACGCGCATCCTCAAGCTGCGCCACCGCAGGGGCGACGCGGCCGAGATGGCTCTCATCGAACTCGTGGAACGAGACTAACCTCAAACGCAGGGGCACCGGACCATGCTCGATCTCGGATCACGCCGGGGCGCGGCCGAAAAAGCGGCACTTCCACTCATGATCGTGGCCTTCCTGGGCATCGCGGGGTTTCTCTACTGGCTCAACGTGACGGCGGTAGGGACGACCACCGCCGTTGTAGCCGCCCCGGAGGAGGATCCGTTTGCCGACGCCATCCCGATCACGGCGTCGTCGCTGGAGACGAACGCGCTGCAGTTCGAGGGAGCGCTGCTGCGGGTTCCGGATATCGAGGTGATCAGCCGCGTCGGCGACCAGGCCTTCTGGACCCAGCTGCCCAACGAGGACAACTTCTTCATGAAGATGGGGCCCGAGTTGACCGGCGACTCCGTGCCGTTGACGGTTTCCTCCGGTGAGACCGCCAGCTTCGTGGTGGGTACGCTGCGCATCATGAACGACAGCACGCTGGATGCATGGGAGAGCCAGGGGGCGTTCGAGAACACCCCAACGGGCCGCCTGGAGGCCGAATTCGCGGACGTGTTCCTGGAATTGGACCATTTCGAGCGGAGTGCCGGGGAGGCGGAGGAGGCTGCTCCGCCGGGAGGCGGGTCCCAGTAGCCCCTGGTCGCGACGACGGTTTTGCGACCACCGGAAACGAGAGATTTCCGCTACGGCGGTTCAACGGATCAGGCGAGCAGATGGCGAAAGTGTGTGAACTGTGCGGCAAGGGGCCCGCGACCGGCAACAACGTGAGCCACGCCCACAACAAGACCCGGCGCCGGTGGCTTCCGAACCTCCAGTCCGTTCGCGTCCTCGACGACAGCGGGCGGCGCAGAAGGGCCCGCGTGTGCACCCGCTGCATTTCCGCCGGGAGGGTCAGAAAGGCGCCGCGGTTCCAGCCGAGCGGGAAAGCCTGACCGGGTTCCCGCCCTGCGAGCGCCCCCCCATTCCGGTCCGGGACTCCGGACCCGGGGCATGAACGAGCAAGCGCAGGAACCGATGCTGGAGCACTTCCGTTCCGGCAACCTCACCATGGGGGTAGTCGGGCTGGGCTACGTTGGACTTCCCCTTGCCACCATCGTCGCCGAAGCCGGGATCCGCGTCATCGGGTTCGACATCGACGAGGCCGTCGTGGACGGGGTCAACGTGGGCGCGAGCCATATCGCGGATGTTCCCTCAGGTCGCCTCGCTGCGCTTGTGCGGGCAGGCGTGCTTTGCGCGACCGCCGACATGTCGCGCCTCCCGGAGTGCGATGTCATCGCCATCAGCGTCCCGACTCCGCTGTCGAAGACCCGTGACCCCGACATCTCCTTCATCCTGGCGGCCGCCTCTGCCGTTTCCGCGGGTCTGCGCCGCGGCCAGCTGGTGGTGCTGGAATCAACCACCTATCCCGGCACCACCCGCGAAGTGGTTCTCGGAGAGCTCGCGAAGAGCGGATTGGTGGTGGGGGAGGACTTCTTCCTCTGTTTCTCGCCGGAGCGAACCGATCCGGGGAACCAGGTCTGGACGACACGCAACACGCCCAAGGTGATCGGGGGCGTGACGACCCGGTGCACGGCGGCCGGCGCGGCGTGCTACGGCCGCTTCATCGACCGCATGGTGCCGGTGTCGAGCGCCGAAGTGGCCGAACTCAGCAAGATCCTGGAGAACACTTTCCGGGCAGTGAACATCGGGCTGGTAAACGAGACCGCCCTCATCGCCGACCGGCTGGGCGTGGACATCTGGGAGGTCGTCGAGGCGGCTGCCACCAAGCCGTTCGGGTTCATGCGCTTCGTCCCGGGTCCCGGCCTGGGGGGGCACTGCATTCCCATCGATCCCCACTATCTGTCCTGGAAAATGCGCACGCTCGACTTCCGCACCCGCTTCATCGAGCTGGCGTCGGAGATTAACGCAAGCATGCCTCGATTCGTCGTGGAACAGGTGCGCGATGCCCTGAACGACGAAGGCAAGGCGGTCAGGGGTTCCACCGTGGCCATTCTGGGGGTCGCGTACAAGAAGGACATCGATGACGTGCGGGAATCTCCGGCGCTCTACATCATCGAGCTGCTGGAGGCGGCGGGCGCCGGCGTGGTCTACCACGATCCCCACGTGCCCTTCCTCAACGACGAGCGCACGGGGCTGCGGGAATCGGTTGCGCTGACGCCTTCCCTGCTGGGTCAGGCGGATGTGGTGTTGATCCTTACCGACCACTCCTGCTTCGACATGCGCGAAATAGTCGCGAAGTCGAGGGTGCTGGTGGACGCCCGCAACGCCACGGCGGGCACCAACGCGCGGGCCGCGTCCCGCCGCGGGGTGGGGTGGATCGTGAAGGGTGGCCTCGCCTAGCCGTCCGTGGATGCATCGCCGCTCGATTGCCGCGGGGAGTTTGTCGACGGGCTGTCCGTCACCGCGGCCGCTGCCACGCGGCCTGCATCCCGGAACCTGTGGGGCGCGATCCCGGTAGGGGACGCATGTTTGAGCACGGAAGAGACAGGATCGCCGGGTGGTTGCGGGGGAGCTGCCTGATCGCGGTTGCCGCAGCCGCCTGCGTGACGCGCGCCGCGGAGGACGGCGCCACCCTGCGCGGTGACCAGGCCTGGGCGCATGGCGACTACGAGGAAGCGCTCGCCGAATACCGGTTGGCCGTGCGCCGTGGAGCCGGTTCCGGGGACGCGCATCTGCGCGTGGCGCATGCCTACGCCCGCCTGGGGCGCGTGGACGAAGCGAGGCAGGCCTACCGGCTCGCCATCGAGGTCGAGCCCGGCCTGGTCGACCAGGCGGTCTCCGACCTGGTTCGCCTGGCACGCACGGCCCGGCAGCAGGCGGATCGCTTTGCGCTGGCGTCCGCGCTCGAAGCCGCCGCGGAACTCAATCCGGATGTCAACTTCGCCGGTCTGGCCTTCCCCCTGGCGTCGCACTATGCCGCCAACGGGGAACACGCGCGCGCGCTCGTCTTCTTCCAGCGCGCCCTCTCGGGCGACTCGGTGCCGGAAGTGGTCTACGAGACCGCCCTGGCCTACGAAGAAGTGGGGGCCTGCGAGTCCGCCCTCGCGTTCTATCGGCGGTTCGAGGAGATGGTGCCGACGCGGCAGCAGCGCGATGCCGGCTGGCACATCGGCAAGTGCTCCTACGATCTTGCGCAGGAATTCCGGAATGACGGCGACCACGAGGGAGCTCTGACCCTGATTCAGGAAACCGTGGCTCGGGGCGAACCCCGGACCCACCTCGCCCGGGCCTATTTCGAGCTGGGCGAACTGCTGGTGTCCTTCGCCCGCTGCGCCGAGGCCGTGGATGCCTTCGGAGGGGCGGCGCGGGAGGATCCGTCGGCGTCGCGAGCGCTCGCCCGCCGAGCCGAGCAATGGATCGACCAGCTGCGTTTCGGGGTGTCCGCCGGCGACGACCAGGGCCGTGGGGCGATGGAGGGGGAGGAGGGTCGGCGCGGCGGGCCTCCGGGATGGCCGGAAGATCTTGAGTGGGCGTGCTGACACGCACTCCGCTGGTCGACCTGCGGGCACAGTACGACACCATGCGGGTGGAGATCGATCGCGCGCTCACCGAGGTGGTCGAAAGCCAGCGATTCGTGCTGGGACCCGCGGTCGAGGCGTTCGAGGAAGCCGTGGCGGAGGGAATCGGCGTGCGTCACGCCGTCGGATGCGCCAACGGCACCGACGCCATCTGGCTCGTGTTGCGCGCCCTCGGACTCGGTCGTTCCGACGAGGTGATCGTGCCCGCCTTTACCTTCTTCGGGACCGCCGGAGCGGTGTGGAACGCGGGCCTCCGCCCGGTCTTCTGCGACGTGGACCCGGAGACCTTCAACCTGGATGCGGACACCGTGCGCGCGTGCTGGAGCGATCGCACCCGGGTCGTCCTTCCCGTGCATCTGTTCGGGCAGATGGCGCCCATGGCCGCATTGCTTGAGCTCGCGCGCGATCGGGGTGCCCGGGTGGTCGAAGACGCGGCCCAGGCGCTCGGCGCCCGGCAGCGGTCGCTCGGAGGCGAAATCGCCTTCGCAGGGGCTTCCGGAACGGCGGGGACCGTCAGCTTCTTTCCTACCAAGAACCTGGGAGCGTTCGGCGATGGCGGCATGGTCGTCACCGACGACGGAGCGCTCGCGCGGCGGCTTCGCAGGCTGCGCGCGCACGGAGGGGTGAGCGGCGGGCGCCACGACGCGGTCGGGGTAAACAGCCGTCTGGATTCCCTGCAAGCCGCGGTGCTGCACGCGAAGCTGCCCCGGCTGACCGGCTGGACGGAGGCCCGCAGGACCAACGCCGCGATCTACGACGAGATGCTGGCCGGGGTCTCCGGCGTCGTCCGCCCCCGGGTTCGGTCCGGGAACTTCCACACCTACCATCAATACACCATTCGGGCGCGTGAGAGGGACCGGCTTCGGAGCCACTTGCGCCAGAGGGGACTGGAGACAGGGCTCTACTATCCGCGACCGCTGCACCTGCAGCCCTGCTTCGCGGAACTCGGCTATCGCCCCGGCGATCTTCCGGTGGCCGAGGCTGCGTGCCGGGAAGTGGTCAGCCTTCCGGTGTTCCCGGAGCTGGGGAAGGAACGTGCAGCAGGGGTTGCGCGGGCGATTCGGGACTTTTACCGGGCAGGATGAGTCATCCGTTCATGGACGCGCCCGCCTTCTTTCGCGATCCTTCACCATGGGAACGGGCGTTGGTGCTTTTCAGGAGAGTTCGGTGCCGATGATGAGTGGAAGTCGCGCGTACAGAAGCGGGCGCACGTGGGTGCTGTCCGCACTGGTCGTATGCCTGGGTGCCGCCTGCTCATCCACCCCGCCCTATTTCGGATTGACCGCCTCTCAACTCCTCGAGTATTCGCAGGAGGCCTTCGATCGCGAAGACTGGGATGAAGCCGTGACGGCGCTTGAGAGGCTGGTGCAGGGAGCGCCGGGCTTTGATCAGATGGCCGAGGCCCGCATGCTGCTCGCGCAGGCCTATCTCAACAAGGGGGACTACATCACCGCCAACTCCGAATTCGTTCGCTTTTCAAGCACGTATCCGACCCACGAGCTCATGACCGACGCCGCCCTGGGGCTGTGCCGCTCGCACTCGCGCCTGTCGCCGATCCTCGACCGCGACCAGCAGTATACCGTGCAGGCGCTGTCGTCCTGTCAGGCGGTGACGCTCGACTACCCGGGCAGCCAGGAGGCTGCAGAGGCCGATTCGATCCGCAACGTCATGGTGGAAAAGCTGGCGTGGAGGGACGTCAACCGGGGCGAGTTCTACTTCCGGCGCAGCTTGCTGGATTCCGGACTCATCTACTTCGAGCAGGCGCTCGAGGGCTATCCCGATACCACCGCGGCCCCGGCCGCCCTGCTCTTCATCTATCGCACCTACCAGCGCCTGGAGTACGAGGAAGAGGCGACCGAGGCGCGCCAGAGGCTGCTCGACCGGTATCCGGATTCACCGGAAGCGGAGGAGGTCCGTGATGTCGGATGAGCGTGCTTCCGGGGGGGTCGCGCTCTTCGGGGGAACCTTCGACCCGCCCCACATCGGGCACCTGACGGTTGCGCAGGACGCCTACGACGCTCTTCCCGTGCACCGCATCGTGTGGATCCCGTGCGGGCATCCTCCCCACAAGCGCCCGTGGCGACTGTCGTCCCCCGAGGTTCGCCTGGAAATGACCCGTGCGGCCGTGGCCGGCGACGAACGCTTCCGGGTAAGCGACCGTGAGGTGCGCCGGAAGGGCACCTCCTATACGGTCGACACGCTGCGGGAGCTCGTGGCCGCCGGAACCGCGACCCGCCTGTTCCTGCTGATCGGTCCCGATCAGGCGGCGGCCTTCCACAGCTGGCGGGAACCCGCCGAGATCGCGCGCCTGGCGCGGGTGGTGGTCATGGTCCCCGGCGGCGGCTCCTTCGGACGGGTGCCGTCCCCTGGAGTGAAGCACGAGCAACTGCCCGTCACCCGGATCGACGTCTCGTCGAGCGAGATTCGGACGCGATTCGGCGAGGAACGCCGGATTCGGTATCTGGTGCCCGACCCGGTCCGCGCGATCGTGAGGCGGGAAGGGCTGTACCCATACGCGGAACGCCCGTACATCGCGGCCGGGGGAGTAGCTTCCGGCGGTGCCGGAGCCGGTCGCCACCGTGCCATGACGCGCGCGACGCGCTGGACGGAACGATGATCAAGGCATTCGCCAGGAAGGTGTTCGGAGACCGGCACGCCCGGGAAGCGCGAAAGCTCCAGCCCCTGGTCGACGAGATCAACGGGATCCAGGAGGGACTGGCCGGGATCTCGCGGGATGAGCTGCGCGGCAAGACGGACGAGTTCCGTGCCCGTATCCACGAACGGGTGGGTCCCGTTCTCGACCAGGTGCAGGACCTTCGCGAACGCAAGAGCCGGTCTCAGGATCCGTCCGAGCGGGAGAGCCTCGGCCTCAGGATCGCCGAACTCGACAAGGGCTATCTCGCCGAACTCGAACAGGCTCTCGACGACATCCTTCCCGAGGCTTTTGCCGTCGTCAAGGAGGCGTGCCGGAGGCTCGTCGGATCCACGGTGCGGGTGACCGGGCACGATCTGGTCTGGGACATGGTCCCCTACGATGTCCAGTTGATCGGGGCGATTGCGCTCCACCAGGGCAAGGCCGCCGAAATGGCCACCGGCGAAGGCAAGACCCTGGTGGCGACGATGCCGCTCTACCTGAACTCCCTCGCGGGGCGGGGAGCGCACCTCGTCACCGTCAACTCCTACCTGGCCCGCCGCGACGCCCAGTGGATGGGCTACATCTATGAATCGCTGGGCCTCACCACGGATGTGATCGACGAGCACCAGCCCGGTTCGGAGGAGCGCCGGCAGGCGTACCTCGCGGACATCACCTACGGGACCAACAACGAGTTCGGGTTCGACTACCTGCGCGACAACATGGTCCACGATCTCGCGCAGCGGGTACAGCGCGGGCATCCCTTCGCGATCATCGACGAGGTGGACTCCATTCTCATCGACGAGGCTCGAACGCCGCTGATCATCTCCGGCCCCGTCGGGCGCGACACCTCGACGCCGTTCAAGCAGATGGCGCCGCTGGTCGGGAGACTCTATCGGCAGCAATCGAAGATCACCGGTGAGCTGGTGGCCGCCGCGCACCGGGAACTGGAGGCGGGCAACGAGCACGGCGCCGGCGAGAGCCTGCTGGCGGTCAAGCGGGGGACGCCGAGGAACAAGCGTCTGCTCAAGCTCTTCGCCGAGGATCCGGGGATTCAGAAGCTGGTGCAGAAGGTCGAAGGCGACTACATGCGCGAGAAGCGCCTGCACGAGATCGACGAACTCCTGCTGTTCGCGATGGATGAGAAGGGGCACAACGTGCACCTCTCGGACAAGGGCCTGGACACGCTGTCACCGGGAGATCCCGACGCCTTCGTCGTGCCGGATCTCTCCGAGGAGATGGGGCAGCTGGAGGTAGACGAGACGCTCTCAGTGGACGACCGGCGGGAACGCGTTCAGGCGCTCGAGGGCGAGTACGCGACCAAGAGCCAGAAGATCCACGTCATTCACCAGTTGCTGAAGGCATACGCGCTCTATCATCGCAACGAGCAGTACATCCTCGGCGAGAACGGCGCCGTGGTGATCGTGGACGAGTTCACCGGGCGGCAGATGCCGGGCCGGCGGTGGAGCGATGGCCTGCACCAGGCGGTGGAGGCGAAGGAGGGCGTGGAGGTGCGGGGCGAGACCCAGACGCTCGCCACCATCACCATCCAGAACTACTTCCGCATGTACGACAAGCTGGCGGGGATGACCGGAACCGCGGAGACGGAGGAGAACGAATTCCACCAGATCTACGGCCTGGACGTGATGGTGATCCCGACCAACCGGCCTGTGATCCGCGACGACCGCGACGACCTCATCTTCCGCACCGTACGCGAGAAGTACAACGCGCTCATGGACGAGATCGGGCATTTCAACCGGCTGGAGCTGCCCGTGCTGGTCGGCACCACCAACGTGGATGTCTCGGAAACGCTTTCCCGCATGCTCAAGCGGCGTGGCATCCGCCATAACGTGCTCAATGCCAAGCAGCACCTCCGCGAGGCGGAGATCGTGGCCGAGGCGGGGCGCCCGGGGGCGGTGACCATCGCCACCAACATGGCCGGCCGCGGCACCGACATCAAACTGGGCGAGGGGGTCAAGGACGCGCGCACCGTAGGCTGGGCGCGCGCCCGCGGGCTCGACCTGGCCGAACTCTATCCGGTCGATCCACGCCGGGTCACCGTGGACCTGGAGAAGAAGCCGGACGACTTCGTCGTCGAGGTCGGCGGCCTCCACATTCTCGGATCGGCGCGGCACGACTCGCGCCGCATCGATCGCCAGCTCAGGGGGCGCGCCGGACGCCAGGGCGACCCGGGAACCTCGCAGTTCTTCCTCTCCCTCGAAGACGACCTGATGCGTCTGTTCATGTCGGACCGCGTGGCGGGGGCCATGGAGAAGCTCGGCGCCGAGGAAGGCGAGGTGATCGCGCATCCCCTGGTTACGCGCTCGATCGGAAGGGCCCAGGTGCGCGTGGAGGGGAACAACTTCGAGGCGCGCAAGCGGCTTCTCGACTACGACGATGTCATGAACCAGCAGCGCGAGGTCATCTACGACCTGCGCCTGTTCGCGCTGGAGGGGGGAGAGGATCTCAAGGGCGAGATCTGGGAGATGGTCGAGTACGCCCTCGGGAGCACGCTGGACGAGTATGTGCCCGCCTCCAGCCCCGAGGAGGAATGGGACCTGGCCGGTCTCAAGCGCCGCCTGCTGCTCGAATTCCTGGTGCTCGTGAACGATCTGCCCGATGGGGACGAGTCGGTCCCGGAACTGGACCACGAGGATCTGGCGACACTTGTCAACGAGGCCGGAAGGGACGCTTTCCGGCGCAAGCTGGAGGGATTCGGCGAGACCGCGGAACGCGTCACCTCCTATATCCTGCTGTCGGTGATCGACCAGAAGTGGAAGGATCACCTGTACGACCTCGACCACCTCAAGGCGTCCATCTCGTACCGCAGCTGGGGGCAGAAGGACCCCCTGGTCGAATACAAGAAAGAGGCCTACGACATGTTCGTGGACCTCATGCACGATCTGCGCAAGACGCTGGCGTCGCTCATCCTGCGGGCGCAGGTCGAACAGCAGCCACCGGTCCGGCGGCGCCCGATGGGGGGCCAGCGCCTCACCTATACGGGTCCGCAGGAGACATCGGCCGCCACCAGCCGCGCACGGCCGGCTGCTCCGGTCTCCCGCCGGGCGGACGTGCCGGGACGAGTCGATGCGACCGGCGTCGCCCGGAGCGCGCGCGCCGCTACCGGTCCCGCAACGGACGTGTCCACCCTGGCAACCAACCGCGGGGAGGCGCGCAAGTCCCGGCCGGTCACCGTCGAGGCCCGCCCGGGACGCAACGCGCCCTGTCCCTGCGGCTCGGGAAAGAAATACAAGAAGTGCCACGGGCGCGCCGCCTGACACCCCCCCGCCCGATGCGCGAATGGCCGCGCGGCGACCGCCCGCGCGAACGCCTGCGGGAGGTGGGCGTACACGGGCTGGCGACCCGCGAGCTGCTCTCGCTCGTGGTGGGCAGCGGAAGCAGGGGCGCGAGCGCGATGGACGTGGCGGACGCGCTGCTGCGGCGCTGCGAGGGATCGCTGGCGCGCATGGGATCGGCCCCCGCCGGGCTCCTGGAGGGCGTTGCGGGCGTCGGAGAGGCGACCGCCGCCAGGGTGCTGGCGGCGCTGGAACTGGGTCGCCGGGGCGTCCGGGAGCGCCTTTCCACCCGCGACCCGATTCGCGGTCCCGGCGACATCTATGCGCGCATGGCCCCCCGGCTGCGCGACCTGCGCCACGAGGAGTTTCACGCCCTTCTGCTCAACAGCCAGCACGGCGTGCTGCGCGAGGTGCTTGTCACGCGCGGAATCCTGGACGCCTCCCTCATCCATCCGCGCGAGGTGTTGCGGGAGGCGATCGTCGAAAGCGCGGCAGCGGTGATTCTGGTGCACAACCACCCATCCGGAAACCCGTCACCCTCCGCCGAGGACCGCGAGGTCACGCGGCAGCTGTCGGCGGCCGGCCGCACGGTCGGGATCCCGGTGCTCGACCACGTGATCATCGCGGGCGAGGCGTTTCGCTCGCTGGCCCAGGACGGCCTGATGTAGCGGACCGCCCGTCGGAGCTGCCGGCTGCACCCCGCCGCGCGTGCGCGGTCCCTGCGGATTACCCGGCTGGCGATTATGTTCACTGGTCGAGCGCAGCTCGAACGAGTCCGCACACCGCTGTCTCACCCGCAGGGTCCCGATATGGCGACTTCGACTGCCACGATTGCCAGGAACGCGGTTCAGAAACTGCCCGCGCATCTTGCTCCGGCCATCGAGGCGTACGCCGACCGCCTGGACGTCAGCCGGATCGAGAGGGCCTACCGGGTCGCAGCGGAAGCACACGCGGGCCAGCGGCGCGCTTCCGGCGCACGCTATGTCACGCACGCTGTCGGGGTCGCCACCATCCTGGCGGAACTGCGTCTGGATACCGCTTCCATTGCCGCGGGCCTGATCCACGACGTGGTGGAGGACACCGCCGTCGACCTGACCGATGTGGAGGCCCAGTTCGGCGCAGAGGTGGCGGGCATCGTGGACGGCGTCACGAAGATCGGGCGCGTGCGCTTCCGGTCGAATGCGGAACGGCAGGTCGAGAACTACCGCAAGCTGCTCGTGTCGATGGTGCAGGATGCCCGGGTGATCCTCATCAAGCTCGCCGACCGGCTCCACAACATG
>JAJDXG010000041.1 GCA_022823365.1 Gemmatimonadota bacterium | reverse complement strand
GGTGACGTCCCGCACCGCCAGGCGGCCGTCCTCGCCCAAGGCTCCCACCGCCTCCAGGCGCGCCACCCGCTCTCCCGTTGCGACCCGGACGGGCCGGGCCGCCCGAGCCGACCGGGGCGCCGGGGTGGTCTCCCGGCCGATCATCGCCCGCGCCAGCCCGGGCGCGTCCACCGCGTTGCGCCTCTCCGCCAGGACGGTCCGGCCGCGCCGGAGCACGGTCACCCGGTCGGCCACCCGCAGGATCTCGTCCAGCTTGTGCCCGATCAGCAGGACCGTACGCCCCTCCTCCACCAGCGAGCGCAGGACGCCGAACAGCCAGTCCACCTCCTGCGGTCCCAGCACCGTCGTCGGCTCGTCCAGCACCAGCACGCGCGGATCCCGGTAGAGCGCCTTAAGGATCTCCACCCGCTGTTTCGCGCCCACCGACAGACCGGCCACGGCAGCCCCGGGGTCCACCGGCAGCCCCGTGACCCGCTCCAGTTCCGCGAGCCGGGCGTGCACGCGGTCGAGGGCCAGCCGGAGCCCGCTGCCCTCCCGCGTCCCCAGCGCCACGTTCTCGGCAACCGTCAGACTGGGCACCAGGGTGAAATGCTGGTGCACCATCCCGATCCCGGCCGTGGCCGCCGCCCGCGTTCCGCCCGGCCGCAACCGGCGACCCTCGACCAGAACTTCGCCGCCGTCCGGACGGAGCGCACCGCACAGCACCCGCATGAGCGTGGTCTTGCCGGCGCCGTTCTCTCCCAGCAGCGCGTGCACCTCCCCGGGACGGGCGCTGAGATTCGCGTCGGCAAGTGCCTCGATGGATCCGAAGCGCTTGCTCACCGACCGCATCTCGACGGCGGCGCCGCCCATGGGCTTCAAGGACCTCCGGGTTCCTCCTCCAGGAACTCGATCCGGGGCACCTCCAGCGTGCCCTCCCGGATGGCCACCCTCGCCTCGTCGATGCGTGCAAGCAGATCGGCGGGGATGCGGCCGAGCGCCACCGGGTTGACGATGAAATCCACAACCCCCTCGCCGAGACTGAGATCGAGGGCCCCGGGCGGGAGCGCCCCGGCCGTGAACCGGCTCGCCACGTCCAGGAAGGCCCTGGGGATGTCGATGGCGGCGCTGCCCGCGATGACCTCGGGGGCCACGTCGTTCTGATCCCGGTTCATGCCGATGGCCCACACCGGGTCGTCGTCCGCGTTCGCCTCCCGAACCGCCTGAAACACGCCGAAGCTGGCCGCGTCGGTGTTGTGCACGAGGACATCGGCGCCCCGGTTCAACTGCGCGGTCGCCGCCTCCCTGGCAGCCGCCACATCGTCCCAGCTGCCGATGAAGGCTTCCAGCACCTCGATGTTCGGGTCGATGGCGCGCGCGCCCGCCTCGAAGGCACGGAAAGTGCCCTGGGCGGGCGGAATGGCCACGCCCCCGACCATCCCCACCACCCGTGACCGGGTAAGGCCTCCCGCCATCATCCCGGCGAGATAGCTGCCTTCCTCCAGGCGGAAGATCAGCGAGCGCACATTGTCCGAAATCCGTCCCCCGCTGGAGACGACGATGGTCAGGTCCGGGAACTCCTCCCCGGCGCGCAGCGCCGCGTCCTGGTACTCGAAGCCGTGCGCGAAGACCAGGTCGTAGCCCGAGGAACCATACGAGAAGAAGGCCTCGTCGAACTCGGCGGGCGAGCGTGTCTGCTGATGGCTGACCTGCGCCCCGAGCGACTCCTCGATCAGCAGCAGGCCCTCGTACGCTCCCGCGTACCATCCGGCGTCGCTCACGGGCCCGGACGTCAGCAGCGCGACGCGCAACGCGTCGTCCGGAAAGTCGTTCTCTCCTCCCCCGCAACCGATGACCAACCCGCCCACGAGACACGCCGCGGCGAGCGCGCGGACCGAACGCCGAACCCTCGAATGGCTCATGAGTATCTCCCTGTTCCGGACGCCGGGACCTTTCAGCTGGAGCGGGAGTGGCCCCGCTCGAGGCAGCCTGTCATGACTGGCGCACCGCCTTGTCCCGCGCGCAATATAGAGCCGTCCCGCGGCAACTTCGACCCGACCCCTCGTCCCGATGACCGGGACGACCAGCCCCGAGAACACGCCATGTCACAGCAGCGAGACCACTGGAGCTCCAACGCAGGCCTCGTGCTTGCCGCCACCGGCAGCGCGATCGGCCTCGGCAACTTGTGGAAATTCCCGTTCATCACCTGGGAGAACAACGGCGGGGCCTTCGTCCTCGTGTACTTGATCTGCATCGCCGCGGTCGGCCTGCCGATCATGCTGGCCGAGCTGCTGATCGGGCGGCGCAGCCAAAAGAGCGCGGTGGGCGCGCTGAAGGAAGCGGTGACGTCGAAGTGGCCCGGCGGACGCAGGCTCGGGGCACTGGTGGGGGGCTGGGGCGTGCTGGCCGGCTTCATCCTGCTCAGCTACTACACGGTCATCGCCGGGTGGTCGCTCTATTACTTCACGCAGACGGTCGGGTGGACCCTCGGCGGCTACCCCGCCGACATGTCGGCCGGTGACCTCTTCAACACGCAGGCGCTCAACACCGGCCTGCAGTTGCTGCTCTCCCTGGGGTTCAGCCTCGGAACCATCGCAGTGGTCTATTTCGGCGTGAGCAAGGGGATCGAGCGGATTGCGCGGATCTTCCTGCCCATCCTCTTCGGCATCCTGCTCCTCATGTTGGTGAGCGCACTGGGCATGAGCGGAGCGGGCGAGGCGCTCAACCACATCTTTCGGCCCAACTTCGCGGAGCTGGAGAGGGGAGCGATCCTCGAGGCGCTCGGCCACTCATTCTTCACTCTTTCGCTCGGAATGGGCGCGATGATCACCTACGGGTCGTACATCTCGCGCAAGCACTCGGTCGTGAAGGCGTCCGGCGCGATCGTGGCGCTCGACACGCTGATCGCCCTGGTCGCAACCGTGGTCATGTTCTCGGTGATCTTCTCGGTGGCCGGGATGCGCGACGAGGTAGGCGGCTCGACGGTCGGAATGCTCTTCATCTCGCTGCCCCAGCTCTTCTACAGCGAGGTTCCCTTTGGCGTGGTGCTCGGTCCACTCTTCTATGTTCTGGTGGCGCTGGCCGCGCTCACCTCGACGATCTCGCTGCTCGAGGTGGTTTCGGCGTACCTGATCGACGAGCGGGGCCTGACGCGCCACAAGGCCACGATCAGCGCCGGGGCGGCCATCTTCGCCTTCACCACTCTCGCCGTGCTATCGATCCCCGGCCTCCTGGGTGTCGAGGGCGGAGGGCTTCTCTCGACCATGAGCGTCCCGTTCTTCGGCGGCGGGAAGGTGGGGTGGTTTGCCAACGCCGACCATTTCGTGTCGAACTGGATGCTGCCAACAGGCGGGTTCTTCATCACGCTGGCGGCGGGATGGTTCATGACCCGCGAGGCGACCCGAGGCGAGCTCGAGGACGGCACCCAACCGCGCTGGTTCCACTACGGCGCGTGGCGCTTCTTCATCCGCTTCGTGGCGCCGGCGGCCGTGGCCGCCATCATCATCGCCGTGCTCTTCGGCGTCGACTTCAGCTGAGGCGCGGATGGCCGGGGATCTACTGACCCGCCCGACGCCGAAGCGGCCCGACACGCTCGAGGTGCGCGGACGCGTGCTGTACCTGGCCGACGACACCGCCCTCTTGCGCGCACAGCTCTACGAGGGACTGGACCTGGAACTGAGCGAGGAGTTGCGCGCCCGCCTGCGCGACCAGATATCGACCGACGAGATCACCCCTGCGTACATCTGCTTCTTCTACGACAGGACGCTGGGAGAATTCCCGTACCTCGGGCTGCGCACCACGAACGCGGAGAGCGCGGCCGAGGAGTATCCGGTCGGTCGGGCGAGCGTGCGCGACGGCGGCTTCGTGTGCTCGGTCGCGGGCAGGCGGCGGGGCAAGGGCTCCAGCCGGGAACAGAGCCCCTACGCCGAACTGATGGCCGGCATCCAGGTCGTGGTCAGCGAGAGCATCGAGCGCATCTACAACGAGAACTGCCAGAACCTGGGCGTGCTCACCACCACCGACTTCGGCGTGGCGGAGCGCATCGCCCGCGGAGAGCCGCTCCGGCTCGAGGAGTTCACGCGCGGCAAGGACGACATCGCCCGGCAGATCATCGAGTACGGGGGCCTCTTCGAGTTCAACGTGGCCCGCATGCAGGCCAGGGCGACGGTGCCGGCGCCGGGGTCCTCGGCCCGTCCCATGACCCTCGCGGAGAAGATCTTCGCCCGCCACTGGGTGGTGGATCCGGCGGATGGCAAAGTCGGCGTCGACGCGGTGACCCCGGGCGAGGCCGGCTTCTTCCGCACCGACATCCGCTTCTCGCACGAATACGTAACGCCCATGGCGGCCATCTTCTTCGAACAGAAGATGGGGCCCGAGGGACGGGTGCAGGACCCGGACAGCGTGCTCTTCTTCCGCGACCATCTGACCTTCCTGCACAAGGCCATGAGCCAGGAACGCATCGAGGAGGGGCTGCTCGAGGTCGCCAACCAGCTCGAGGTGAAGCAGCGCGAGTTCGCGGAGAAGCAGGGCATCCGCCTCTATGGGGAGCAGATGGGGCACCGGATGGGGTCGGTCGCCATCTGCCACTCCAAGATCCTCGAGGACTACGCGGAGCCGGGCATGCTCATCATCGGCTCGGACTCGCACACGCCCCACGCGGGCGCGATCGGCGCGCTGGCATTCGGGGTGGGCACGACGGCCATCTTCAACTCCTGGATCACGAGGGACGTGCGCGTGCAGGTCCCCCCCTCCTTCAAGGTGGTGATCTCGGGAACGCCCGCCGAGGGGGTGACCGCCAAGGACTACATGCTCGAGATCCTGCGCCACCCCTACATCCGCGACGGCCACGCGATCGGGCAGATCATCGAGTACGCGGGGCCGGCCGTCGAGGCTCTGCCGGTGGACGAGCGCGCCACCATGACCAACATGGCCGCGGAGGTGGGCGCCTTCACCGGGCTGGTGGCGGCGGACGGGGAGTCCGTGGAGTACCTGGTCGCCGAGCGCGGGATGGAGCGGGCGCGGGCGGAGGCGCTGGCGCGCGACATGCACAGCGACCCGGGCGCCGACTACGTGCGCGTGATCGAGATCGACGCCTCCGCCATCCAGCCCATGGCGGCGCTCCCCAACGACCCCGGCAACGGGGTGCCGCTCGACGACCTCGAGCCGGAGCGCATCCGCATCGACATCGCCTACGCGGGGTCGTGCACGGCGGGCAAGAAGGAGGACATGGACATGTACGCCCGCGTCTTCCGCGAGATGCACGACCGCTGGGGACTGGGCGTGCACCCGGACGTGGAGTGCTTCATCCAGTGCGGCTCGACCGATGTGCGCGAGTACTGCCGGGAGCGGGGCTACCTGGACCTCTTCCGGCGCATCGGCGCCACCTTCATCGAGCCGGGATGCGGCGCGTGCATCAACGCCGGACCCGGGGTCACGCGCCGCCCCGACGAGGTGAGCATCTCCTCCCAGAACCGCAACTTTCCGGGACGCTCGGGGCCGGGTCAACTGTACCTGGCTTCGCCATATTCCGTTGCGGCGAGCGCGGTGGCGGGCTACGTGACCGCGTGGAAGCCGGGGGCCCGGCCGCGGCCCGTGGAGATGACGAGGCGGCTGGCGGGATGAAGCGAGGAGTGGCCGCTGCTGGACTCGAACCAGCGACCCCTACGATGTGAGCGTAGTGCTCTGCCAACTGAGCTAAGCGGCCAAACGGAATCCGGGCCGCACCCGAAGGCGACGGCCCGCGTTCCGCGATACCCCCACGGGGAGTCGAACCCCGGTCTCTTGGCTGAGAACCAAGTATCCTAGGCCACTAGACGATGGGGGCGTCTTCAAGCAAAGGGCCGGTAAGATACCGACTTTCCCCGCATTGAATCAACCCCCACCCGTTTCCGCCAATGAGCGACCCTGAAGGCACGCAGGTCTGGCAGGTGCCCGAGCCTCTCGCCGTGCACGATGTGCGTCTGGGCGACGGCGCCGTGACCACGCTCCGGCGGCACGGGAATCCCTCCGGCCCGCGCATCGTCGTGAGCCACGGCAACAGCCTCGCGATCGACCTCTACTACCCGTTCTGGTCGCTGTTCGCGGACGATTTCGATCTCGTGCTCTACGACCTCAGGAACCACGGCTGGAATACCACCGGGCCGCTGCGGACCCATAATGTGCCTACGCTCATCGACGACCACCTGCGCATCCAGGAGGCCGTCCGGCAGGGATTCGGGAAGAAGCCGCAGGCCGGCGTGTTCCATTCACTCTCGGGCCTGGTCGCGCTGCTGTCTCCCACGCGCGGTGGCGAGTTCGTGGCCCGCGTTCTCTTCGATCCGCCGCTGTGCGAGTTCGGCCCCGCGCGGGAGGAGTTCGCGGATGTGGCGAGGCGCGCGGTCACGACGACGCTTGCGCGCGCGGCCCGGTATCCGACCCGCGCGGACTTCGCGGAGGTGCTGCTGTACATGCCCGCGTTCCAGTACGTGGCCCCCGGAGTCCGCCGCCTCATGGCCCGGACGACGCTGCGCCGATCCGCGGACGGCGACGGGTATACCCTTCGCTGTCCCCGCGAGTACGAGGCCGGGATCTACAGGTACGGCGGACAGTATGCGGCGCTGGTCGATTTCGGGGCGCTCGCGTGTCCGACGATGGTCATCGGGGCCGACCCCGGCATCCCCTACACTTATTTCCCGACCACCGAACTCCATCATATCCCGACCGTTGACTACGCCTGGATCCCCGGAGGAACGCACCTCGTGCAACTGGAGCAGCCGGAGGCGTGCGCGGCGGCGACGCTCGAGTATCTGAAGGCGAGCGGTCTATTCTGAGGAATCGATGACGGCCTGGGCCAGTTGCTCCAGCGCGCGGTCCAGGAGGTCGCGGGACATGGTTGCCGGAGGGGTCAGTTCGATCACCTGACCCTGCTCGCCCGCGGGCAGCACCAGGATGCCTTGCGTCAGGACCTGGGCGGCGATGCGGGCTCCGGCTCCGGGCTGCCCGCCTCCATCCGCGTTCCTGTCGGCCGCGATTTCGACTCCCGCGAGCAGGCCCAGCCCCCGCACATCGCTCACGTGCCCGACGCCCGCCAGTGCGTCGCGCAGACGCGCAACCAGGTGCTCACCCATGCGCGCGGCGCGGCGGTCGAGCCGCTCCGACTCCACCAGGTCCAGGAAGGCCAGCGACGCGGCACACGCGACCGGATGTCCGAGAAAGGTGCTGGTGTGCAGGGCTTCGCCGGCGGACTCCGGCCAGGCGTCGAATATCTCTCGCGTCCCCAGGCACGCGCTCAGCGGGAAGCCGCCGCCCAGCGCCTTGCCCAGACAGATGAGGTCGGCGTCGAGGCCGAGAGCGGGCCCGGCGAACATGCTCCCGCAGCGGCCGAGGCCGGTGAACACCTCGTCGGCCACGACCACCGCCGCGTGCCGCCGGGCGAGGGCACACAGTTCCGCGAAAAAACCCGGCGGCGGGATGCGCACGCCCCCCCGGCCCTGCACCGGCTCCACCAGCACCGCTCCGATCGCGTCACCACGGCGGGCGCCATCCCCGAACGCCCGCTCGCACGACGCGAGGCTCGGCGACATCTCTTCCGGGCGGACCGGAAACGGAACGAACGCCACGCCGTCGTAGAGGCGCCTGCGGAAAGGCGCGCGGAAGTCGTCGCGGTGGGTGGTGGCCAGCGCACCGAGGGTCAACCCGTGATATCCACACTCAAAGGCCAGGATGCCTGACTTTCCTGTGGATAACTCGGCGGTTTTCAGCGCGATTTCCACAGCTTCGGAACCCGCGGAGGCCAGAACGGCGCGCGCTTCCGGCCAGGGTGCGAGCCCCGCCAGGCGTTCCAGCAGTTCAACCTTGGCCGCCGGGGGATGGATGTCGCCCATGCCGTGGGTCAGCCGCTGTTGCTGCCCGGTGGTCGCCCGCATGATTCGCGGATGGCGGTGGCCGGCGAGAGCCACCCCGAACGCCCCCGTGAGGTCGACGTACACGTTGTCGTCGACATCGCGCACGTTAGCCCCAAGCGCTTCTTCCCAGAATACCGGGAAGCGGTCGCCGATGAAGGTTACGTTGCGGGACTCCGCCCGCCGCAGCCGCTTCCCGAGTGCCCGCGAGCGCGGCCCCGGGGGCGTGACCCGCATGTGCGGGAGGGCATCGCCGAAGGGGCGCCCGCCGCGCACCGCCCTACAACTGCGGCTCGGCCGCGATGCCCATGACGTGGTAGCCCTTGTCCACATGGAGGGTCGCGCCGGTGATCCCCGCCCCCAGCGGCGAGCACAGGAAGGCGGCCGCGTTGGCCACGTCGTCGGCGGTGTTGACCTCCGGCAGGGCCGCGTTGGCGCGGTAGTACTCGACCATGCGGTCGATCAGGCCGATCGCCGATGCCGCCCGGCTGGGCAACGGGCCCGCGCTGATGGTGTTCACCCGCATCCCCCACCGCCTCCCCGCCTCGAAGGCGAGCACGCGGGTATCGCTCTCGAGCGCCGCCTTGGCCGCGCTCATCCCTCCGCCATAGCCGGGGATGACCCGCTCGGAGGCCAGGTAGCTCAGCGAGACCGCCGCCGCGCCCGGTCGCATGAGGGGACCGAAGCGCTGGACCATGCTCACGAGGGAGTAGGAACTGGCGCTGATCGCCGCCAGATAGCCGCTGCGGCTGGTCTCGATGAGCGGCTTGCGCACCTCCGGGCCGTTCGCGAGCGAGTGCACGAGGATATCCAGGCACCCATCTCCAAAATCGGCGCGAAGGGTGTCCGCGACCTCCTGGATGGTGTAGCCGTCGACCGCGCGATAGCGCTTGTCATCGCGGTACTTCGCCGGAATGTCCTCCGGGGTGTCGAAGATGGCGTCGAGGGGATAGATCTTCTCGATTTCGAGTTCGCCCCCGCCCGGGAGCGAGCGATCCAGCCTTCCCCTCTTCAGGCTCATCCGGAAGATGCGCATCACCGGTGGCCAGGTGCCCAGGCAGATCGTGGCGCCGGCCGCAGCCAGCGCCCGGGCGATGGCCCAGCCGTACCCTCTGTCGTCCGCGACCCCGGCGATGAACGCGCGTTTCCCGCTCAGGTCTATCCCCAGCATTTCATGCCTCCTTCCCCCTGCCCAACCGGGTAGCCACCCAGAAGAACAGCGCCGCCGTAAACCCCAGCGCGAGCACCGTACCCAGACGCTCTCCCGCATCCACGCCCAGGTACCAGGCGGCGCTGACGATGGTTGCGCACGAACAGAGCACCAGCGGCCGCGCGTCCTGGCGCAGCCCGTACCACAGCCCGGCTGCCCCGGCTCCGGCCAGCACCGCCGCGGCTCCCAGGGGCGGAAGATCGTACACCTCGAGGGTGGTCCCGAACCCCAGAGGGATGGCGATCAGGACCGATGCCGCGAGGTGAAGGCTGTAGCGGGCGCTTCGCAGCATCGGCGGGGCCCTGTGGATGCCCCAGAGCGCCAGCCCCGTGACCAGCACCAGCCAGGCGTCGAGCGCGAGAAGCGTCTCCTCGCCGAGTTCGAGAGGCCCGGCCGCGGTCATGCCGGCCATCGGATAGCCCGCGTAGAGACTGACGGTGAACGCGTACAGCGTTCGGCGCGAGACGGACTGTGCGTGTCCCGCGCGCAGCAGCAGCGCAAGAACCGTCAGCGTAGCCGCCAGCGCTCCGTCGAGGATCCAGATGATGATGTCGGCGTCGAGATCGAAGGCCCTGAAGAGAAAGGCCGCCAGAAACCCGTAGCCGAGCGCCGTGCCCGCCGCCGGCATGATCGGGTTGCGGCGTACGAAGACCGGGATGGTCGCGGCCGGGGTCGCCAGGGCCAGAAGGCCGACCACGACTCCGCCCAACGTCGTGTTGTCCCAGGCCTCCATGGAGTACACGCAGGCGGCTAGAAGCAGGATCAGACCGCTGGTCTGGAGCGCGTAGGTCACCGGCACGTAGCGCTGCGCGGCCTCGAGCCGCATCCCCAGCAGCACGATCGCGATCCCCGTCCCGGCAATCACGCAGGTGCGCGCGCCGGGCCCCAGTTCGGGCCACGACCAGGCAAAGAAGGTGACCGCGGCGATCACCAGAAGAATGCCCGCCATTCCCGCGACGGCGTACTGCAGAAACCGCCGGCGCCCGCGCCGCTGGCTGTGGGCGTGCTCCTCCCGCAGCCGCTCGGCCAGTTCGCCGGAGATGAGCCCGGCCTCCTGCCAGCGCTCCAGCGCGGATTCGATGTCGGATGTGCTCATGCGCTCCCTCCCAGCCACAGCCAGAATACGGCGTAAAGCGCCAGGAGCATGAATCCCTCCCAGCGCCTCACCGTGAGCGCGGACCACGCCATCGGCCACACCAGCGCCGACAGGATGAACATCG
This sequence comes from Gemmatimonadota bacterium, assembly GCA_022823365.1. GTDB lineage: Bacteria > Gemmatimonadota > Gemmatimonadetes > Longimicrobiales > Gaopeijiaceae > BD2-11. The sequence continues at coordinate 94,978 of JAJDXG010000041.1, read as the reverse complement.
CGAGGAACTCGCGGCCCAACACGCCCGAGGCGACCGAGAGCGGTTCGATGACGGCCGCGGTGCCCAGGACCGCAGTCAGGTTGAAGATGTTGGAGCCGATGACGTTGCCGACGGCGATATCCGCCTCATTGCGCGTCGCCGCGACCACCGAGGTGGCCAGTTCGGGCAGCGATGTGCCGATGGCGACGACGGTTCCGCCGATGAGCAGCTCCGAGATGCCCATCCCCGTGGCGATATCGATCGCGCTGACGACGATCAGTCGCCCGCCCAGCACCAGAAGTCCCGATCCCAGGAGGACCAGAAGGACGTTCTTCGTGACCGATGTCGGCTCGGCACGGGCATCATCTTCGGAAAACGCCTCGAACTCCTTGAGGATCTCCGGCGTCTCGCGGCGCGCGGAGCGCAGCAGAGCGCCCAGGTAGACCACGAGAACGGCCAGAAGAACCGCCCCGTCCAGGCGAGATGCGTACTGATCGGCGATCAGCGGATAGGCCAGCACGGTGATCGCGAGCATGGCGGGAATCTCGCGCACCACCATGCGCCGGTTTACGCCGAGCGGCTGGACGATCGCGGTGACCGCGAGAATCAGACCGACGTTGGCGAGATTGGAGCCGAGGGCGTTGCCGATCGCCAGGTCGGAACTCCCCCCGATGGCCGCCAGCACGCACACCACCAGTTCGGGCGCGGACGTGCCCAGGGAGACCACCGTCAGGCCCACCACGATGGGCCGCGCCCCGATCGTCCTGCCCAGGCCGGCCGCGCCGAAGACGAGCCAGTGGGCGCCGAGATAGAGGCCGATCACACCCGCCAACAGCCCCAGGGCCGCGAGATACAATCCGGTTACCTGGACGGGGCCGTGGAGCGGCGGCTGGAGGCGCGATTCCGGGGTCTCATGCCACGAACGATAAACGCGCCGCCGAAATCGCGCACCGGTGGATGCGATGTGGGCCCCTCGGGGTTGCGGGCACCGTCACCCGCAGATCGGGCACGGACGATAGTCCGGGATTCCGCTCGGCTATTCCTCGAGCAACCTCAGGAAGGCCTGCTCGTCCAGCACGGGAACATCCAGCTCTTCGGCCTTCTTCGCCTTTGATCCCGGTCGCTCGCCCCTGACCAGGTAGCCGGTGGCGGAACTCACGGAAGAAACCACGCGCCCACCCAGGCTCTCCACGCGCTTCTTCGCCTCGGATCGCGTGATCGAGTCCAGCCTTCCGGTGAACACGAAGCTCTTGCCCTCCAGCGCGCGGCTCTCCCGCTCGGGCGGAGGAACCAGCTCGAAGCCCTTGGACAGAATGGCGTCGACGGAAGCGGCTCGGGCATCATCGTTGAAGAATTCCGTGATCTTCTCCGACATGATCGGCCCGATCCCCTCCACCTCCTCGAGTCGCTCCGCCGCGGCCTCGCGCAGGATCGCCAGATCGCGGAACTCTGCGGCCAACACGCGAGCCACCGTGGCCCCCACCTCGGGAATGCCAAGGCCGTAGATGAAGCGCGCAAGTTGCGTCTTCTTCGCGCTCTGAATCGCCTCCACCAGCTTTCGCGACCTGGTTTCCGCGAACCCATCGAGCTTGAGGAGGTCCGCCGGCGTCAGGTCGAAGAGGTCGGCGGGCTCGCGCACCAGGCCCTCGCCAACCAGCAGCGCGACGGTCTCCGAACCCAGGCCCTCGATGTCGAGCCCGCCCCGCGACACGAAATGCTCGATGCCGCGTTCCAACTGGGCCGGACAGCCGAGGCGGTTCGAACACACCACGAACGGCCCCTTTTCCACCACGGCCGCTCCGCAACGGGGGCACGCTTCGGGCATCCGGAAGGGCTCGCTGCGCTGCCGCCCGGGTTCCTCCACCCGCTCGACCACCTGCGGAATGACGTCCCCGGCCCGCTGAATCCGCACCAGATCGCCTTCGCGCACATCCTTGCGCTCCAGCTCCTCACGGTTGTGCAGCGAGGCGCGCGACACGGTCACACCGCCAACCTCCACGGGGCGCAGCAGGGCGAGCGGGGTCAGCTTCCCGGTGCGGCCGACCTGCACGGTGATGCGCTCCAGGCGGGTCACCTCCTGCCGGGGCGCGAACTTGAATGCGAACGCCCACCTCGGATGGTGGGACGTGCTCCCCAGCGCGGCACGGGGAGCCAGCGCGTTCAGCTTCAGCACCACTCCGTCGATCTCGTAGTCGAGGTCGTCCCGATCCCGCGCGAACTCCGCGTGATAGGCGATGGCGTCGTCGATGTCCGCGACCTTGCGGGTGCGGTCCGGCAGCCGCAGCCCCCAGCCGCGCAGGGCCTCCACCGCCTCCTCGTCGGTGTCGAAGCCCATCGCTTCCTCATTGGCGGAGGCCTCTCCGTCCTCGGTGCCGGAGTCCGCCCACGTCACGTCGAGGATGTCGAAGGCGAAAAACTCCAGCGGCCGGGTCCGCGTGATGCGCGAGTCCAGTTGCCGGAGCGCCCCCGCCGCCGCGTTGCGGGGGTTGGCGTAGGGTTCGAGGCCAGCCTCGACCCGGCCCCGGTTGAGTTCCTCGAAGGACGAGAGGTACATGAGGACTTCGCCGCGAACTGCGAGCAGGGACGGGATCGGGAGCTGGTCGCGGCCGGCGCGTAGCCGCAGCGGCACGGAAGGAATCGTACGCGCGTTCTCGGTGACGCCCTCGCCTTCCACACCGTTCCCCCGCGTCACGGCGCGGTCCAGCACCCCATCCACATAGACCACTTCCAGCGAGGACCCATCCAGCTTTGGCTCCACGAGGTACTCGACCGGCCCGTCCACCGCCTTGCGCACGCGCTCGTCGAAGCGGCGCAGATCCTCCGCCGATTCGGATGAATCGAGCGAGAGCATCGGCACCACATGCGGCACCACCGGCAGCTCCGAAAGCGGATCCGCCCCGACCCGCTGGGTGGGCGAATCGAGGGTCAGGAGGTGCGGAAACGCCTCCTCGATGGCCTGAAGCTCGCGAAACAGCCTGTCGTAGGCGCCGTCGGAGATCTCCGGCCGGTCCTCGACATGGTAGAGGTGGTCGTGGCGCCTGATCTCGGCGCGCAGGCGGTCGGCTCGGCGCCGAACTTCCCCCTCGGTCGGGGTCACGTCCTGGTTCTCAAGGGGTCGGGGAGGCTCCTCGGGCCGGTCCGGATATGGATTGTGCCCGCCGGCGATGACGAATCACACAACGATAACCTCAACGCCAGGGCCACGCTCCGGGAGGACTCGCCGCGCAACCGGAGTGCACGGAGAGCCTCCTGGTCTGACGGCAGAGAGCATCGATGGCGCCCTTGACCGGAAGGCCTCGGCCACTCCTATTCCGTCACGCTGCAGCCCGGCGCATCATCACGCGAAGCCAGAAGCCGACTTCCGTCGGCCGCCAATCCCGGTTCTCGCGCCGCGAGAAGCTCTCGACACCCTGTCGCGAGCCAGACCTCCACGCGGACGAGAACCATGCTGGGACGCTACGGAAAGATCTTCGCCCTCGGCCACCGCGCCACGAAAGGACTGCTCGACAAGCCGGTCGTCGTGGAAGAGAAGGTGGACGGCTCGCAGGTCAGTTGGGGTCTGGTCGGCGATCCGCCGCGCCTGTCGGCCCGCTCCAAGCGGCTTACGCTCGACCTGGACGAGCCGCCGAACCTGTTCGCCCCGTCGGTCGCGTCGATCCTGCGGATGGCGGACGACGGCCTGCTGTCGCCGGGCGTCGTCTATCGCGGGGAAGCGGTGGGCCGGCCGCGCCACAACACGCTCACTTACGGCCGTGTGCCGCTGGGCCACATCGCTCTGTTCGATGTCGACGCCGGCACCGAGGACTACCTCGGTTACGAGGAAAAGGCCCGGGTGGCGACCCGGCTGGGAATCGAGGCGGCGTCCCTCCTGTTCGAGGGGATGCTGTCGAGCCCGGCCCGGCTGGAGAAGCTGCTGGAGCTGGAGTCGTTCCTGGGAGGGCCCAGGATCGAGGGCGTGGTCGTCAAGCGCGCCTCCGACGTCCCGCTCTTCGGCGAGGATGGCCTTCCGATCCGGGCGAAGTTCGTCTCGGAGAAGTTCAAGGAGGCCCACGCCGTCAATCCCGACTGGAAGCGCCTCAGGCAGACCGAGTTCCTGAAGGTCCTGGCGGAATCGGTGTCCGGACCGGCCCGGTGGGAGAAGGTGGTGACCGGGCTTGTGGCCGAGGGGCTGATCGAAGGCGGCACCCCGGTCGAGATCGGCAGGATCATCCGCCATATCCGCGAGGACGTGCGCGACGAATGCCTGGACGACCTTAAGGACCGTCTGTGGAAACACTTCGAGAAACGCTTCGACGGCGCGGTCACCAAAGGGTTCCCGGAGTGGTACAAGAAGCGGCTGGCGGAAGCCGCGTTCGGGGATTGAGCGGCTGGCACCCGCCCATGCGACTTGCGGCGATACGGTAATACGGTTAGCATGGTAACATGAAAGCCACCATCGACATCCCGGACGACCTGTATCGGCAGGTCAAGGCGGAGGCGGCCCTGCGAGGGCTCACCATCCGCGAAGTGACCACGCGGCTCTACCAGCGCTGGCTCAGCGAGGAAGAACCGAAGGCAGATCAATCGAGCGAGACGGATTGGCCCTACTCCTGGTTCCGAGCGGCCGACGAAGCAATGAGGAACGCTCCACCGGGGCCTACTGCGTTGCAACATCTGGAATCTGACCGGAACCGGCTCGAACCCCGGTGAAACCTCTGGTTGTTGACGCCAATGTCTGGGTGTCGGCTCTGGACCGCACCGAGTTGCGGTCGGGTGCTTCGCGTGCCTTCCTCGGGGCCGTCGGCGCGCGTCGCCACCCGATCGCACTCCCCGAGTACGCCGAGGTCGAGGTGGCGTGCGCACTGTCCCGGCGGCTGCGCGACACCGGGCAGGGGCGCCTGATTGCGCGCCAGGCAATGAACTTCCCGCTGATTACGTGGCACGCGCTGACCCGGCGCATGGTCCGCCGGACCGTGGCCGTCGGCACCCAGCGGTTTCTTCGCTCCGGCGATGCCCTCTACGCCGCCGTCGCGGAGGCAGTGGGCGGCGAGATCGTCTCCTGGGACGAGGAGCTGGTCAACCGCGCCGGCGCGGTCACGCCGGAGGCCTGGGTCGCGCGCCACACCGATTGATCGCGACCAGGTCGCGGCTCAAGCCATCCGGTCGTCGTCGTCCGGCTGTTGGCCGCAGGACCGGCGCAGGATTCGGAGCGCCGCGTCGATGTCGGCCGGCCCGCGGCGGCGTTCACCCGTTCGCACCCCGCCCGCGCTTTCCCTAGATTCCCTGCGCCGTACCGGATCCGTTCATCCCTGGAGGAACCCCATGAAGTATCATCGGTCGTCCCGGCGCCCGTTCCCGTTCCTGTTGCCCCTCCTGCTCTGTGCCGTGGCGGTCACGCTCTCGCCCATCGCCGCACAGGCTCAGATGGAGCCCACCACCCCGCGCGGCGCCGACGAGGGCCAGGGCCCCTTCGATCGCCTGGTCATCCGCGGGGTGACCGTCATCGACGGCACCGGCTCGCCGCCCCGGGGGCCGATGGACGTCGTCATCGAGAACAACCGCATCGTCGAGATAGCCTCGGTGGGCTACCCGCTGGTGGATATCAACGAGCAGCGCCGCCCCGAGGCGGGCGACCACGAGATCGACGGCGAGGGGATGTTCCTGCTCCCGGGTTTCGTGGACATGCACGCGCACACGGGGGGCGTTCCCAAGGCCCCGCAGGGCGAATACGTCTACAAGCTCTGGATGGGACACGGGATTACCACCTCCCGCGGCGTGCCCCACGGGAACTTCGAGTGGCAGCTGCGCGAGAAGGCGCTGGCGGCGCAAAACACCATCGTCGCGCCCCACATGTACTCGTACGCGCGCCCAGGGAGCGGCGAGGGCTGGGGCGGACGCCTGATCATCACCCCGGAAGACGCGCGCGAGTGGGTGCGCTGGGCGGCCTCCCAGGAAATCGAGGGCCAGACCATCGACGGACTCAAGCTGGGCGCCTACGACCCCGAGATCATGGCCGCGCTCATCGATGAGGCGCATCGCTTCGACCTGGAGACCGTGGCCCACCTCGACCAGATGGGCATGGCGCGGATGACGGCGGTCGAGGCGGCCCGCGTCGGACTGGACATGATGACCCACTACTACGGCCTCATGGAGTCCATGCTCACCGACTACTCCGTCCAGGACTGGCCCCTCGACTACAACTACAACGACGAGCAGCACCGCTTCGGCAACGTGGGGAGGCTCTGGTACCAGGCCGCGGAGCCCGGCAGCGAGCAGTGGGAGGATCTCATCGACGAGTTTCTGGAGCTGGGCTTCGGGCTCGATCCCACGATGACCATCTACGAGGCCAGCCGCGACGTGATGCGCGCCCGCGAGGCGGATTACCACGAGGAGTACACGCTTCCGTCGCAGGACGACTTCTACCAGCCCAGCCGGGTGGCGCACGGGTCCTACTGGTTCTACTGGACCACCGAGGACGAGTACCACTGGCGCAGGTTCTACCAGAAGTGGATGCACTTCCTGAACGACTACAAGAACGCGGGCGGGATCGTGACCACCGGCTCGGATTCGGGCTTCATCTACAAGCTCTACGGCTTCGACTACATCCGCGAGTTCGAGCTGCTGCGCGAGGCCGGCTTCCATCCCGTCGAGGTGATCCGCTCCGCCACTCTGTATCCGGCGCAGATGCTCACCAAGCACGGCGACGAGCCGGCAGACTTCGGCATCATTCGCGCCGGCACCCGCGCCGACCTGGTTCTGGTGGATGAGAATCCGCTCGAAAACCTGAAGGTGCTGTACGGCAACGGCGCGCCCAAACTGGACGACGAAACCGGGGTGCCCGGGCGCGTCGGCGGGATCAAGTACACGATCAAGGACGGCATCATCTACGATGCCCAGCAGCTGCTCGAGGACGTGCGCGAGATGGTGCGTCAGGCGAAGGCGGAGCGGGCCGCGGTCTCGGACGGCTCGGGTCGGTAGGCGCGAGACGGCCACCTCGAGGTGGCCTGACCCACGGCGGCCAACCCGGTGACCAACCCCGGCGGCGGCGGACGCGCGCTCCTCGACATCGCCCGGCTGCGGGCCGACACCCCCGGCTGCGGGGAGCGGATCCACCTGAACAACGCGGGCGCCGGCCTCATGCCGGCGCCCGCGTTGCGTGCCGCACGCGACCACCTGGAGCTCGAGGCCCGCATCGGCGGCTACGAGGCCGCCGATGCGCGCGCCGACCGGGTCGCCGCCGCCTATGACGCGGTCGCCGGGCTGCTCGGTGTGGCGCCCGCCAACATCGCCTTCATGGAGAACGCCACCGCAGCCTTCAACCAGGCGCTCTCGTGCATCCCCTTCCAGCGCGGGGACGTGCTGGTGACGAGCACCAACGACTACGTCTCCAACCAGATCGCCTACCTTTCGCTGCAGGCCCGCCTGGGGGTGGAGGTGGTCCGGGCGCCCGACCTGCCCGAGGGGGGCGTCGACCCGGTGGCGGTGGCCGGGATCATCCACCGGCGCGGCGCGCGCCTGGTCGCGCTCACCCACGTGCCCACCAGCTCCGGTCTGGTGCAGCCGGTCGAGGAGGTGGGGCAGGCCTGCCGCGAGCGCGGCGTCCTCTACCTGGTCGACGCCTGCCAGTCGGTGGGGCAGATGCCGGTCGACGCGCGCGCCATCGGCTGCGACTTCCTTTCGGCCACTGCCCGCAAGTTCCTGCGCGGGCCGCGCGGGGCGGGGTTCCTGTACGTCTCGGACCGCGTCCTGGACATGGACCTCGAACCCCTGATGCCGGACCTGAGGGGCGCGCACTGGATCGACGCCGACCTCTACCAGCCGGCGCCGGACGCGACCCGCTTCGAAAACTGGGAGTTCGCGTACGCTCTGGTGCTGGCGACCGGCGAGGCCGTGCGCTACGCGACCCGGCTGGGACTCGAACCCATCCGCGAGCGCGCCTGGGGCCTCGCGGACTTCGCACGCGACACACTGGGCGCGCTGGACGGCGCAACCGCTCTGGACGAGGGACGGATCCGCTCAGCCATCGTTTCGCTGCACCTGGCGGGCCTCGACCCCGTGGAGCTCGTCCACCGGCTGCGCGAGCGGGGCATCAACACCTCCGCCACGCCCCACGGCTACGCACTGATCGACCTGGACGCCAAGGGGGTCGAGAGCACCCTGCGCGTCTCTCCCCATTACTACAACACCCGCGCCGAAATCGAGACGCTCGCGGAAGCGCTCCGCGACCTCTTGCGGAACGCGCCGGGTTAGTTCGACACCACCTCATCATCATCGCCAGGAAAAGCACGATGAAGCACCATCGACACCTTGCCGCCTCCACTGTCCTCCTCCCGGCGCTCGCCCTCGCTGCCTGCACCGGAGACGCCCCGGCCCCCGGAAACGGCCCCGCCGACGAGTCCGCAGCGAGCGTAGCGGACCACGCGCTCCCCGAAGGCGCCCAGGCCTTCTCCCTCCTCGGCGAGCCCCTGTATCCCAACCCGGCTCCGCCCGACATCGCGGCGCAGCAGGAGGAAGACATCGATGTGGCCCGCGCCGACTATGACGCCGATCCGGACGATGCCGACGCCATCATCTGGCTGGGCCGCCGCATCGGCTACACGGGGCTCTATCGCGAGGCCATCGACGTGTTCAGCGAGGGGATCGACAAGCATCCCGGGGACGCCCGCATGTATCGGCACCGGGGGCATCGCTGGATCAGCGTGCGCGAATTCGACCGTGCCATCGACGACCTCTCGCATGCGGCCTCCCTGGAGGAAGGCGAGCCCGACGAGGTCGAGCCGGACGGCCAGCCCAACGCGCGCGGCATCCCCACCAGCACCCTCCAGTCCAACATCCACTACCATCTGGCGCTGGCGCACTACCTGAAGGGCGACTTCGAAGCCGCTGTCCCGGCGTACGAGGACTACATCGCCGTCACCACCAACCCCGACCAGCTGGTCGCGATCTCGCACTGGTGGTACATGGCGCTCCGCCGCCTGGGACGCGACGACGAGGCGGCGGCCGTCCTCGAGCCCGTGACCGCCGACCTCGACGTCATCGAGAACACCTCCTACCACCAGCTCCTGCTGATGTACAAGGGCGAGATCGAAGCCGACGAATTGTGGGACCCCGAGCGGGAGGATCCGTCCGGCGTGGCTATCGCCTACGGGGTCGCGACCTGGCACCTCTACAACGGGCGCGAGGAGCAGGCGCGGGAGATGTACCGGCGCATACTCGAGGGCTCGGGCTGGGCCGGGTTCGGCTACATCGCCGCGGAAGCCGAGATCGCGCGCCTGGATGCCGGCTGATCCGGCATGGATTGCTTGACCCTTGGGACGCCCAATTCTAGATTCCTTGAAACGGAGAATCATTCTTGATTACAGGGGCTCCCGGACGGAGCCCCCAGTCATCTCTGCCACCGCCGTGCTTCCGCATCTGCGCGGCCCGGAATCCCTCCTGACCGACAGCAATGAGCGACGCGCCAATCCTGAAGACCGCCGGCCTGCGGGCCAGGGTCACCGACGAGGAAATCGAAATCCTCAAGGGGGTGGACCTGGAGATCCGCCCCGGTGAGATACACGCCATCATGGGCCCGAACGGGTCCGGCAAGAGCACGCTGGCCAAGGTCCTCGCCGGCCATCCCGGCTACGAAGTAACCGGCGGCAGCGCGTTCTTCGACGGCCAGGACCTGCTTGAGCTGGAGACCGACGAGCGCGCCCGCTCGGGCGTCTTCATGGCCTTCCAGTATCCCGTCGCCATCCCCGGCGTCTCCATCGCCAACTTCCTGCGCACGGCTCTGCAGGCCCGCCTCGAGGACGGCGAGGAACTCGACCTGTTCGACTTCCAGGACATTCTGCTGGAGCGCATGGAGCTGCTCGAGATGTCCCCCTCCTTCGCCGAGCGCGCGGTCAACGACGGCTTCAGCGGAGGCGAGAAGAAGCGCAACGAGATCCTGCAGATGGCGGTGCTGGAGCCGGCGCTGGCCATCATGGACGAAACCGACTCCGGCCTCGACATCGATGCGCTCAAGGTCGTGGCGCGCGGTGTCAACACCCTGCAGAAGGAGCGACCCGAGATGGCCGTGCTGCTGATCACGCACTACCAGCGGCTGCTCAACTACATCCAGCCCGACTTCGTTCACGTCATCGTGGACGGGCGCATCGTGCGTTCCGGCGGTCCGGAAGTCGCGCTCAGTCTGGAAGAAGGCGGCTACCGCGAGTACCGGCAGCTGCAATCGACCGCTTCCGCCGCCTAGGCGGGACGGCCAACCCGCGAGGTCCATAATGCCCACCAACGAAGCCGTACAAGACATCGGGCTCGACGACTACAAGTACCATTTCATCACCGAGGACGAACCCGTCTTCCGCAGCGGACGCGGCCTGAACGAGAAGGTCGTGCGCGAGATCTCGGCGCAGAAGGGCGAACCGCAGTGGATGCTCGACTTCCGCCTCAAGTCACTCGACATCTACAACGCCAAGCCGATGCCCACCTGGGGCGGCGACCTCTCGCAGCTGGAATCGGTGCTGAGCGACATCTTCTTCTACGTGCGCCCGCAGGAGCGCATGGAACGCTCGTGGGACGATGTCCCCGCGAACATCAAGGAGACCTTCGACCGCCTGGGGATCCCCGAGGCCGAGCGCGAGATCCTGGCCGGGGTCGGCGCTCAGTACGAGTCGGAGATGGTCTACCATTCCCTGAAGGAGGAGTGGGAGGCCCAGGGCGTCATCTTCGATTCCATCGAGGACGGTCTGCGCAACCACCCGGAACTCTTCCGCGAGCACTTCGCCACCGTGGTGCCGCCCGGCGACAACAAGTTCGCGGCCATGAACTCGGCCGTGTGGTCGGGGGGATCATTCGTCTACATCCCGCCCGGCGTCGAACTCGAGACCCCGCTGCAGGCGTACTTCCGGGTGAACCAGGAGCAGATGGGGCAGTTCGAGCGCACCCTCATCATCGCCGACGAGGGCTCGCGCGCGCACTACATCGAGGGATGCACCGCCCCCGTCTACTCGACCGAGTCCTTCCATTCCGGCGTGATCGAGATCGTGGTCAAGCCGGGTGCGCACTTCCGCTACACCACCATCCAGAACTGGTCCAACAACATGTACAACCTCGTGACCCAGCGTTCGCTGGTGCACGAGAACGCGACCATGGAGTGGCTGGACGGCAACCTCGGCTCCAAGCTCACCATGAAGTACCCGTCGTGCTTCCTGGTGGGCGAGAGGGCGCACGGTTCGATTCTTTCGATCGCCTACGCCGGCAACGGCCAGCATCAGGACACCGGCGGCAAGGTCATCCACGCCGCGCCCCGCACCAGCTCCTCCATCGTCTCGAAGTCCATCTCCAAGGGCAGCGGACGGGCGAGCTACCGGGGCCTGTGCAAGGTCTACGAGGGATCCACGGACGCCAAGTCGAACGTGGAGTGCGACGCCCTGCTCATCGACGAGGCGGCGCGCACCGACACCTACCCCTACATCGAGATCGACGAGAACCAGTCGACGGTCGGGCACGAAGCCCGGGTCTCCAAGGTGGGGGAGGAGCAGCTCTTCTACCTGATGAGCCGGGGGATGCCGGAAGAGGAAGCCATGGCGCTGATCGTGCGCGGCTTCATCGAGCCCATCGCCCGCCAGCTGCCGCTGGAGTACGCCGTGGAGCTGAACCGGCTGATCGAGCTGGAGATGGAAGGGTCCGTCGGATAACGAGGACCGGCACGATCACACGCACATCCGCGCCCGCCCGCGGGCGTTGAGCATAAAAGCGACGGCATGTCCCGGACATCGACATTGCAGGCTCCCGCCGCGGGGCCGCTGGAAGGAGTGACGGCGACCATCAACGCGGCCGCCGTGGAGCGCCTGGCCGGCGGCGAGCCGGACTGGCTGGCCGAGCGGCGCTGGCGGGCCTGGGAAGCCTACGAGCGGACCCCCATCCCCACGACCCGGCTCGAGGAGTGGCGCTACACCGACCTGTCGCGCACCCTCGACCTCGACGCCCTGAGCCCGGCGGCCCGCGGTCCCGGCGCGATCTCGCCCGACGCCTGGCCTCCCGAGCTGCGCCAGGCCATGCGCGAGGACTGGGACGCCGCCGGGCACATCGTCGAGATCGACGGCCGGGTGGTGCACGCGGACCTCACCCCCGAGGCCGCGGCGCAGGGAGTGGTGCTGGCCTCGCTGAGGGAGGCGGTGCGCGCCCACCCGGATCTGCTGCGCGAGCACCTGGCCGCCCGGGCCATCCCGCCGGACCAGGGCAAGTTCTCGGCGCTCAACGCGGCGCTCTGGACCGACGGCACGGTGCTCTTCGTGCCGCGCAACGTGACTCTTCCCCTGCCCGTGCGCATCACTCGCTGGGTTTCCGATCCGGCGGCTGCCTACTTCACCCGCACCCTGGTGATTGGAGAGGACTGGTCCACGCTTTCCGTCGTGGAGGAGATCCTCTCGCCGCACTTCGACGAGCAGGCCTTCTTCCTGTCCGCGACGGAGGTTGTGGCCGGGGACAACAGCACCACCCACTACGCGTCCGTGCAGAGAATGGGACTCGGCGCCTTCCACATGGCCCTCTACCGCTCGCTGGTCGGCCGTGACGCGCGCACGGATTCGCTGCATGTGACCCTGGGTGCGAGCACCGCGCGGCTGGACCTGAACTCGGAGTTGGCCGCGCCCGGCGCCCACAGCCACATCCTCGGCCTCTACTTCGGCAGCGAGGACCAGCATTTCGACCACTGCACCAGCCAGAACCACGCGGCACCCCACGCCACCAGCGATCTGCTCTACAAGGGGGCGCTCGACGACGCGTCCGGGTCGGTGTTCCGCGGCATCATCCGGGTCTCGCCCGGCGCCCAGCGCACCGACGCCTATCAGACCAACCGCAACCTCCTCCTCTCGGAAGAGGCGTCGGCGCATGCGCTGCCCAACCTCGAGATCGAAGCGGATGACGTCCGCTGCTCGCACGGGGCCACGGTGGGCCAGCTCGAGGAGGAGGCCCTCTTCTACCTGCAGAGCCGCGGACTCTCCCGCCGTCGGGCCGAACGCCTGGTGGTGCGGGGCTTCCTGCAGGACGTGCTGCAGCGGCGTCCGCCGGGAAGCGTGACCGAGAAGGTGACGCGCGCCATCGAGGAGAAGCTCCGTGCCCACTAGGACGAAGGTTCGTGTTTAGGAAGAAGCCCGAGTGGCACTGCGTGGCGGATGTGGACGCCTGCCCTCCGGGATCCCTGCTCGCGGTGATGGCCGGAGACACCCCGGTGGTGCTGGCCAACGTGGACGGCACCTTCTACGCGCTGCGCGACCGCTGTTCCCACGCCGACTATCCTCTTTCCGACGGGACCCTGGACGGCGACCAGGTCGAGTGCATGTACCACGGCGCCCGCTTCGACCTGGCCAGCGGGCGTGCCAGATGCCTGCCCGCGATCCGTCCGGTGCGCTCCTACCCGACCGAGGTGAGGGACGCGGCGGTGTTCGTGCTGGCGGGAAAATGAACGGCTCGGCGGCGCCGGCCGGAGCCCGCGCCAGCGACCGGCGTTCGCGCGCGAACGCCTTCGCCGCCCGGGCCCGGCGCGACTTCCCGGCCCTGCAGCAGGAGGTGGGCGGCAAGCCCCTGGTCTACCTGGACAACGCCGCCTCCACCCAGAAGCCCGACGCGGTCATCGAAGCGATCGCGCACTACTACCGGAACGACCATGCCAACGTCCACCGGGGCATGCACGAACTGGCGCGCCGGGCGACCGAAGCCTACGAGGGCGCGCGCCGCAAGGTGGCCCGCTTCCTGGGCGCCGCCGACCCCGCAGAGGTCGTCTGGACGCGCGGCACCACCGAGGCGATCAACCTGGTGGCGAGCGCCTGGAGCCACACCTTTCTCGGCGAGGGCGACGAGATCGTGCTCTCCACCCAGGAGCACCACTCCAACCTCGTGCCCTGGCAGCTCGCTGCCGCCCGCGCCGGCGCCCGCCTGCGCTACCTGGAGCTCGACGACGAGGGCCGGCTCCGGCTCGACCGGCTGCCGGAACTGCTCTCGCCGCGCACCCGCATGGTGGCGCTCTCCCACGTGTCCAACGCGCTGGGCACGGTCAACCCGGTTGCGGAGATCGCCGAGCAGGTGCACGCCGCCGGCGCCCTCCTGCTGGTGGACGGCGCCCAGGGCGCCCCCCACCTGCCCATCGACGTGGCGGCGCTCGGGTGCGACTTCTACGCCGCCTCGGGCCACAAGATGTGCGGGCCCACCGGGATCGGCGCGCTGTGGGCACGGCGCGAGCTGCTCGAGCAGATGGAGCCGTACCAGGGCGGCGGCGAGATGATCTCGGTGGTCGAGCGCGACTACAGCACCTGGGCCGACGTGCCTCACAAGTTCGAGGCCGGCACCCCCAACGTGGCCGGCGCGGTGGGGATGGGGGCCGCCGCCGACTACCTCACCGGCATCGGGCACGCCGCGCTCGCCGAGCACGAGCGCACCGTGCTCGAATACGCGCTCGATCGCCTGGCGGCCGTCGACGGCATTCGCCTTTTCGGGCCGCCCGCCGACGAGCGCTGCGGGGTGGTGTCGTTCCTGCTCGACCGTGCCCACGCCCACGACGTCGCGACCATCCTGGACGCGGACGGGGTGGCGGTGCGGGCGGGCCACCACTGCGCGCAACTGGTCATGAAACACTTCGGCGTGCCCGCCACCTCCCGTGCGTCGTTCTACCTCTACAACGACACCGAAGACGTGGACCGGCTCGTCGAGGGGCTGGATCGGGTGAAGGCCATCTTCGGCTGATGCGACAGACCCCGGAACGCGCACCATGACCGAAATCGCCCTGAGTTCGCTCTACCAGCAGCTCATCCTCGAGCACTACCGCAAGCCGCGGAACAAGGGCGTGCTCCCGGGAGCCACGGTCGAAGTGCACATGGCGAACCCCGTCTGCGGCGACGAAATCCGCCTGCACCTGCAACTGGATGGCGAGGAGCGCGTACAGGCCGCCACGTTCATCGGCCAGGGCTGCTCCATCTCCCAGGCCTCGGTCTCGATGATGACCGTGCGCCTGAAGGGGAAGACCCTCGACGAGGCCCTGGCGCTCGCCGCGCGCTTCACCGAGATGATGCACGGGAGCAGGGAAGCCGCCCGCGACAGAAAACTCGGCGAACTGCGCGCGCTTCAGGGGGTGAGCAAGTTCCCGGTGCGCATCAAGTGCGCCCTGCTCGGCTTCGACGCGCTGCAGGAGGCCGCGAAGCGGGTACGGAGTCAGGCAGACGGCCCGGCCGGCGGCTGAGAGGGATACCGCCCCGATCTTTCCGGGGCCCCGGTCGCCGAGCCTCAGGGCTCCAGCAACACCTTCACCGCCCCGCTCGCGCGATGGTTGGCGGCGGCGCCCAGCGCGGTGCGGAATTGCCGCAGCGGGAAGACGTGGGTCACCATCTTCTCCAGCAGCGTGCCCGTCTCCTCCATCAGCTCGTGCGCGATCGCCATGGTGTGGCTGTGCCCGCCCCTCCATCTCTCTCGCCCGTAGCCCACGTGTCCCTTCAACTCGAGCTCCCGGGCCCACATCCAGGTGAGGTCGAGCCGGGTTTGGCCTGCGCACCCCAGCATCACCACCCGTCCCCGCGGCGAGGCGAAGCTCAACGCCTGGGCCAGGCTTCCCTCGCTGCCCACGCAATCGAAGATCAGCGGGAACCCCCCGCGCTCGAAGACCTCCGGGCCCACGATGGGCTGATAGGCCACGGCCCCGGTATCCACGAGCGCGTTGCGGGCCTCGAAGCCCGGTGACACCACGTCGGAGGCGCCGAACGCCCGCGCCAGCTCCGCTTCGTGCGGGCGCTTGGTCTGGCCCAGCAGGAACCCGTCGAAGCCCAGCGCGCGCAACGCCCAGATAGTGCCCAGCGCGATGGGACCGCTGCCGATCACCAGCACGGGCTCGTCCGGGTGCGGAGGGCTGCGGAGCGCGCCGTGCAGCCCGATCGAGACCGGTTCGGTCAGCACCGCGCGGCGGTCGGGGATGGCGTCCGGAACCACGAACAACTGGCTCTCGTGCGCCACCATGCGCTCCCCCCAGCCCCCCGGCAGCTCGCCGTGGTAGCCGATGGTGAGCCCGCGCCCCAGACAACTGCCGTCCTCTCGCGGCGCGCCCTCCTCCCCCGCCCGCTCGCACGTGGAATGGAGCCCCGCGTCGCACGACCGGCAGTGGTCCCGAGCCCCAAAGCCGCGCGTTGTGCACGAGATCATCGGGTCCACCACCACCCGCTGCCCCACCTCGACCCTCCGCACCCGTGGTCCGATCTCCACCACCCGCGCCAGAATCTCGTGCCCGAGCACCGCCGGGAAGGAACCGAAGGGTTCCATCGACGGGCTGGCGGCGTAGCTCACGTTGCTGATGTCGGAGCCGCAGATGCCGCACTGCAGAACCTCAAGCCCCACCCACGACGGCCCCGGCAGCGCGGGGACGGGAAGCTCCTCCAGCTTGACGCCACCGGCGGCTCCGAACAGCGCCCAGTCGGTCACCCGGCCAAGGGACTTGGCGATCAGGTACCCGGGGATGGAAACGTGGAAGCGGACGGCGCGCATGGCTGGCTCGAGGTTGGTCGGATGCGATTGGGGGGGTGGCGGGCCCTACGAAGCACGCGCGGCTGAGGGCCGCAACGCCTCCAGCGCCAGACGAACCTGCACCGGCACCATCGCCCGGCGCCAGTCCGCATCGACGATCGCGTTTTCCAGCGGATGGCACTGGCGGTGGGCCCGCTCGGCGAGCGCCTCGATCACGTCGGTGGAGAGCGTGCGGCCCAGCGCGATTCGCGCCCATCCGGTCAGCAGCCGCGGGCGGGCGCCCAGGGCGGTCACCACGCCCATGATCTGGCAGACTCGCGCGGAGCGCTGGAAGTCGGCAGAGACGGCCACGGACAGCAGCGGGAAGTCGATGGAGCGGCGCTGGCGCAGCTTGGTGTACGCCGCGCGGCTGTCGCGCGAGGCGAAGGGAATGCGCACCCGGGTCACGATCTCCCCCGGCTTCCTGCGGCTGTTCCAGATGCCGTCCGCCAGGAAGAAGTCGTTCAGGCCCACTTCCCGGCGCCCCTCCGGTCCGGCCAGTTCGATGGTCGCGCCCAGCGTCATGAGCACGGGCGGGGTATCGGCCGAATGCGCGGCCACGCACTTCTTCCCCACGCGGGTGACGTGGCACACATCCCCATCCTTCTTCAGGCAGTACCCCAGGGCATCGCGCCAGAACTCCGTCTGGTTGTAATACGTGCAGCGGGTGTCCAGGCAGATGTTGCCTCCGAGGGTCCCCATGTTGCGCAACTGCGGCCCCGCCACCTGCCCGGCGGCCGCGGCCAGCGACGGGAACCGGCGCAGCACCTCTGGATGGCGCGCCACCGAGGCCAGCGTCTCCGCCCCGCCGATCATCAGTGCGCTGCCGTCGCGCCGGAACCCTCTCATGCCGGGGATCTGCCTGAGCGAGACAAGGTGGTCGGGGGTGAAGAGCCGATGCTTCATGTTGGGGATGAGGTCCGTGCCCCCCGAGACCGGGAGCGCCCGGCTCCCCCATCGGTCCAGCAGCCCCACGGCTTCGTCGATGGTGCGGGGCCGGTGGTACCGGAACGGGGGCAGGCGCAGCATTCAGCGATCTCCGGCGGCGGCGCCCGGCTCCAGGGGTCGAGCCACCATGATCCCGTCCTGCCCTCCGATGCGCTGGACACGCGCGGAGAGCGGAACCTCGCTGATCTGGACCGCGGACCCGACCAGGGGAGCGTGGAGCAGAAACACGCCGCCGTCCCGCACCAGCGCCAGCCCGGTGTGCGCGATGTCGAGGCCAGCCACGGTGGACGTGGCCGCGATGATGTCGCCGTCGGCGATACCCGGAGCCGCGTTCTCGATGTCGCCCTCGCCGATGAAGTAGCGGGGCCGCGCGCTCAGCCGCGCCTCCGTGCGCGCGATCTCGTCGACCGCGCCCGGCTCGGAGAGCTGCCGGTAGGCGTCCGGGTGCGTCGACATGAAGTCGATCGGGGTGTCGTCGGCCATCCCGCCCAGTTCGCGGGAAATGTCCCGCATCAGCCCGCGCGCCTCGTTGTCGGCGATCCACTCGGAGAAGTAGTGCAGCCGGCTCGGATAGCCCTCCAGCTCGCCGCCCCGATACCGGATCTCGGTGAGCAGCCGCCGGTACTCGGCGCGCAGCCGCTCCTCGTCATCGAGCATCGTAGAGTCGTGAAGATGCACAAAGCGGCCCAGCGCCAGCACGTTCTCGACGAAGGTGACGCAGTCGAGCTCCCGCAGGTTGATGACCAGGCGCTCGGGGCCCTCCACTTCAAGGGTCTGCGGCACGTACGCCGTGCCCACGAAGGTCTCGCCGATGCGCGCCATGGTCTCCCCGAGGGGAAGGCGATGCAGATCTTCGTCCCAGGCCCGGCCGAGGGTCGAGCGTACGATGCCCCAGTCCTCCGCCGTCCCGTCGGACAGCGCCAGCAGGCGGGCCTCCTCGACGGAAGACCCGGAATAACAGGATGCCAGCGCGAGAAGGGCCGCGATGGCCGCGGCGGGGCGTGCCAGGCGCCTGTAATACGCGTGTATTACGTGCCTGATTGCGCCGCGGCGGCAAGCCGCTGCGTTGGTGCTCATGGGCCCACCCCCACCGTCGTCCTGTCGACCCTCGCGGGCTCCGGCGGCGGCGCGGCCCGTCGCCGCGGCGGCGCCAGCGCCTTCGGTCCTCCGGCCTCCTGGATGGCCCTCCACACGTTCGGGGCGGAGAAGGGCAGACGGTCCATGCGAACTCCCGTGGCGTCGTGGATGGCGTTGGCAATCGCCGGAATCGAGGAGTGGAGCGGACCCTCTCCCGCTTCCTTGGCGCCGTAGGGGCCCTCCGGGTCGATCGACTCGACGATCAGCGATTCGATTTCCGGCGTGTCCAGGCTGGTGGGGATGCGGTAGTCGAGAAGCGAGGGTGCGTTGTGGAGCCCCGCGCGCCCCTGGTCGGCGGACTTGAAGATCTGCTCCTCCATGAGCGCCTCGGCGAAGCCCATGTAGACGGACCCCTCCATCTGGCCCTCCACCAGCAGCGGGTTCAGGGCGCGCCCGCAGTCGTGCGCGACCCAGATCCGGACCACGTCCACGACTCCGGTCTCGACATCCACGTCGACCTCGGCCACGTGGGCCGTGAAGGAGTACGCGGGCGAGGCGCCGATGGTCCCGCCCCGGTAGTCGCCGTGGTTGTCGCGCGGGGTGTTGTACCAGCCGGTGGCTCCCAGCGTGCCATGGCGCGCCTCGGCCAGGTTGAACGCCCGGGCGATGCGCATCCGGCGCCCGGTGTCAGGCGCGTAATACGCCCATCCTCCCGCCAGTTGAACCTGGCGCGGCCGGCATTCCCAGTCCTCCGCAACAGCCTCCTGTACCTTCCTGCGCAGCTTGCGGGCGGCATCTATGCAGGCGTTGCCGAGCATGAAGGTGATGCGCGACGAATAGGCGCCCAGGTCCACCGGGGTGAAGTCGGTGTCGCCGGCCAGCACGCGCACGTACTCGAGCGGCACGCCCAGTTCCTCGGCGGTGATGTAGGCCACCATGGAATCGCACCCCTGGCCGATCTCCGACGCTCCGCTGAGCACTGCCACCCGCCCCGACCGGTCCACCTGCAACTGGATGGCCGACTGCGGCATCTCGTTGGGATAGACCGGGTAGTTGGTCCCGGAGATGTAGCAGGACCCGGCTACCCCGAGTCCCCGCCCGGGGGGCAGCCGCCGATGACGCTCCCGCCATCCGCTGGCCTTCTCCACGGCATCCAGGCACTCCAGGAAGCCGTTGGAGGTGACGCGCAGCTCGTTCACCGTGCGCGTGTTGCCGCCCATGAAGTTGACGCGCCGGAGCTCGATCGGGTCCATCCCCAGCTTCTCGGCGAGTTTGTCCAGCTGCACCTCGAAGGCGAAGCGCGGCTGCACCGAGCCGTGGCCGCGTTTCGGGCCGCAGGCGGGCTTGTTGGTGTAGACGCGCGTGGAATCGAAGCGATACGAGGGCATCGTGTAGGGGGCGGTGAGCAACTGGCCCGCGTAATACGTGGTCACGAGCCCGAAGGACGCGTAGGCGCCCCCGTCCAGCAAGACCTCGGCGTCCACTGCCTGCAGCCGGCCCTGCTCGTCGGCGGCGGTGCGGTACTTCATGTGGAAGGGATGCCGCCCGCGGTGGGCGTAGAACACCTCTTCGCGGGTGTACAGGATCTTGACCGGGCGCCCTGTCGCCATGGACAGGCGGGCGACGCAGAACTCCAGGTCGAAGGGCTCGGACTTGCCGCCGAAGGCCCCGCCCACGGGCGGCTGCACGACCCGTATGGTCGCCGGGTCCAGCCCCAGCACCGAGGCCAGCTCGCGGTGCAGGTAGTGCGGCACCTGGGTCGCCGACCACACCGTCAGGCGCCCGTTCTCGTCGTAGCGGCCGATGGCGCAGTGCGGTTCGATGGGCGTGTGGGTGGTGCCCTCGAAGAAGTACTCGCCCTCCACCACCACCTCCGCGCCCGCCATGCGCTCGTCCACCTCGCCGAAGCTGAGCTGCACCCGCTTGGTGACGTTGCCGTTCCGCCCCTCCCGGCGCGGCTCGTGGATGAAGGGACGCTCGTCGCTCCCGTCCGCCGCCAGCGCCTCCGCGGGATCCAGACAGGCGGGCAGCTCCTCGTACTCGACGCGGATGAGCGCGAGCGCCCGGATGGCGGTGTCCTCGTCCACCGCCGCCACCGCCGCCACCCCGTCGCCTATGTAGCGCACCCGCTCCACGCACAGCGGGTACTCGTCGGGCGTCCAGGGAATGATGCCGTAGCGGACCGGCATGTCGCGTCCCGTGACGACCGCGTGCACGCCCTCGAGCGCGAGCGCCCGGGTGGTGTCGATGGAGAGGATGCGGGCGTGGGGGTGCGGGCTGCGGAGGATCTTCGCGTGCAGCATGCCCGGGAGCGCGATGTCGTCGGTGTACGCGGCCTTGCCCGTGGCCTTGGCCAGCCCGTCCACCTTGCGCTGGGGCCTGCCTATGAGCGTGAAGCCCGACCCCGCCCCGGAATCCGGCCGGGACCCGTCGCCCGAATCGGCCCACAGCGGAAGATCTCCCAGGGCCGGGTCACGCCGCGGAGTATCGCTCATTCGCCATTCTCCGTTCCACCGTCCTGCCCGCGCAACACCGCGGCCGCCGACTCGACGGCGTCGTAGATCTTGGTGTAGCCGGTGCAGCGGCAGAGGTTGCCGGCGAGCGCCTCCCGGATGTCCGTCCGGCTCGGGTTATCGTTGCGCTCCAGGAGGGCGACCGCCGAGCACAGGATGCCGGGCGTGCAGAAACCGCACTGCGCCGCCCCGTTCAGGTCGAAGGCGTCCTGCAGCGGGTGCGGCCGTCCCGCGCCGGCCAGCCCTTCGACGGTGCGAATCTCGCGGCCCTCCGCCGCCAGCACAGGGGTGATGCACGACAGATGCGGCTCGCCATCGAGGATGACCGTGCACGCCCCGCAATCGCCCTTGTCGCAGCCCTGCTTAGAGCCGGTGAGCCCGATGGCGTACCGGAGCGTCTCCAGCAGCGTGTAGTGCGAGGGCACGCCCGGCGCGTAGTCGTCTCCGTTGACGCGCAGATGGACGATGCAGGTCGTGGCCTTCACCATGCGAGCGCGGCAGCCTCCCGCTTCGAGTGAGATTCCCCGAAACCAATAATACCAGGACTTGAGGCGACAGTTCTCCCCTCGTTACCTTGCGCCCAGCGGGATGTCCGAAACGGCGATCCGGTTAGGCACCATCGTCGGCTGCGCATCCCGTTCCCTGTCGTCCCCCGCGAGCGGAGTGATTTCCCGATGCCATACCCGGAGATGATTGTCGCCCCCATGCGCGCGGAACTCGTCCGCCTGGGCTTTCAGGAACTGCGCACGCCCGACCAGGTGGAGGCGGTCGTGGACGGTGAGGACCGCCCGCTGCTGCTGGTGGTCAACTCGATCTGCGGTTGTGCCGCCGGCGCCATGCGTCCCGGCGTCGCCCTGGCGCTGGAGAACCAGAACCGCCCCGAGATCCTGACCACTGTTTTCGCCGGTCAGGACATGGACGCCACGGCCAAGGCCCGCGAGTTCATCGCCGGCTACCCGCCGTCGTCGCCCTCGGTCGCGCTGTTCAAGGACGGCGAGCTCGTGTACATGATGGAACGCCACCAGATCGAGGGGCATTCGGCCTACCAGATCGCCGCCGACCTGGGCAGCGCCTTCGACGAGCACTGCGCGTAGGTCGGGCGGGCCGGCACTGCGCGCGGGTGTAGCGTAGCGCGCCATCGCCAGGCCAACGGCCCGGCCACCCCTCAGAGGATCGTCTGCCCAAGCGCGGAGGCGATCAGCCCCACCGCCATCCGGGCGGTGCGGTTGCGGGCGTCCAGGACGGGGTTGAGCTCCACCATTTCCAGGCCGACGAGCCTTGCCGACCGCGCCACCTTTTCGCAGATCAGGTGTCCTTCGCGGAAGGTCAGCCCACCGGCCACGGGCGTGCCGACCCCCGGTGCGATCATGGGATCGAGGCTGTCCAGGTCGTAGGAGAGGTGGAACCCCGCGGTGCCGGCGCTCGCCCTGGCGATCGCCTCGTCCACGCAGGAGGCGATGCCGCGCTCGTCGACCTCCGACATGGTGAACACGCGCACGCCGGATGACCTGACCACCTCCCGTTCGGCCCGGTCGATCTCGCGCACGCCGATCATGCTCACGTTCTCCGGTCGCACCGCCGGGTGCCGGTCCGCCAGCGATCTCAACACCTGCGGCCCGTGGCCGGTCAGCACCGCGAGCGGCATCCCGTGCACGTTGCCGGACGGGCTGGACTCGGGCGTGTTCATGTCAGAGTGCGCATCCACCCAGATGAGGCCGATTCTCTCCCGGCTGCGCGCGTAGAAGCGGCTGACGCCGGCCACGGACCCGATGGCGATGCTGTGGTCGCCGCCCAGCACGAGCGGCATCCATCCCCGGACCAGCGCGTCCTCGACCATGTCGCGGGCGCGGCGGCACACGGATTCGACTTCGGGCAGGTAGCGCGCCTGCAGATCCCGCTGCTCGGTGCGCTCGGGATCGGTCGCCACCACCGTTCCCATCTCGCGGACACGATAGCCGAGTCGCTCCAACGCGTCCCGGAGGCCCGCGATGCGCATCGCGGACGGTCCCATGTCCACGCCGCGCCGCCCGGCGCCGAGATCCATCTGCACCGACACCAGCGCCAGTTCCCTCACCATCCGCGGAGCTCCTTGCGGCGCGCCTTCCGCGCCAGCTTTCGGCGGCGGGCCGCGTCCTTCTCCCTCTCACCCGGCAGCCGCGTGCTCACGTCAACGCCACCCATCAGGGCCACCCCGTTGACCCGCAACACGGGAGATCCCGGATCCGAGGAAGCCACGGACGCATCCGCGAGCTCGTCGGGCGTCCGTTCGAACGCTCCCATGATGCCCGCGCCGCTGCACTCAACCTGGAGACCCGGAGGAACGATGATGTCCACGCCACCCCAGAGGGCGAAGACGGTGACCTCGGTCACGCCCGGGCCGAAGCCGGCTTCCCGGAAATCGAGCTCCACGCCCCCCATCAGCGCGAGCGCGTAAATCTCGCGGGGCGCGATCCACGCCCCGGCCCGCGTGCTCGCTCCAAGGACACCCGCCATGAACTGCCGGGCCGGCACCCTCTCCGGGGACACCACCGTCGCTGGGAGGTTCGGGTGTGCGGCAGTCGCCGGGGCGGGGCTGCCGCCGGCCGGCTGCTGCGCCGCGGGAGGGAAACCGGCCACCAGCGCCGCGAGCTGACGGGTCGTGGTCGCCCGGTGCGCGAGATCCAGGCGGCGCTCGAAGTCGGGCATGGACAGGCGATCCTCCGCGAACCGCTCGCACAACCGGTCGATGGTGGCCTGACGCACCTTGTCCAGCCCGGTGCCGCCTGCCTGCGGATCGTTCTTCATCTACCTTCCTCTGAACAGAAACTCCCGGCCGAAATCCTCCAGGATGCGCGCGCAGGCCTCGATCTCGTCGACCGCGATCCACTCGTCGGCGGAGTGTGCCTGCGCGATCGACCCCGGACCGAAACATACGGCCGGAGTCCCGGACCGGTTCAGGAAGGCGGCGTCGACCCAGGCGGTCATGCCCTCGATGGTCGGATCCCGTCCGCTGGAGGCGATCGCCCCGAGCAGGCCCTGCACCAGGGGTGACGCCTCCGGCACCTCGGTGCCCGGACGCTCGAGCGTCATGCGCAGCGCGGCGCCGGACCGCGCCTCCTCTCCGAGCCCCGCCACCACGGCCGCAAGCTCCTGCATGACGGTCTCGGGCGACTCGTGGGGAAGGGTCCGCCGCTCCACCACGACCTCGCAGTGCTCCGGATAGACCGACGGGGCGGCCCCCCCGGAGATGGTCCCCGCGTGAATCGACCCCCAGCCCAGCAGGGGATGCGGCGCCCGCTCGAACAGGCTCTGCTCGTACTCGGCCATGGCGACGAGGAACTCGGCGGCGTGCAGAATCGCGTCCACCCCCTGGTCGGGCCGGGAACCGTGCGCGGCGCGTCCCGCGAAGGCGGCCTCGACCCACACGAATCCCTTGTGGGCCGGCATGACCGCGAGCCCGGTGGGCTCGCACACCACGGCGGCGTCGGCGCCCACGCCGGCATCGGTGAGTCCCGCCATGCCGGTGCTCGCGTGCTCCTCGTCGGCGGTCAGCGCGACGATGAGTTCACCAGGCGGACCTTGGCGCGCCAGGGCGGCCGCGGCGCTCAGGAGGGCCGCCACCCCGCCCTTCATGTCGCACGACCCGCGCCCCCACAGGCGTCCGTCCCGAACCTGCGCGCCGAACGGATCGATGGTCATCCCCTCGACACCGACCGTGTCCAGGTGACCGTTGAACATCAGGCTCCGCGGCCCATCGCCCGTGCGTCCGACCACGTTGGGGCGGCCCGGCTCGGGCTCCGTCAGCGATACGTCGAATCCCCAGCCTTCGAGCAACCCGGCCGCGCAGGCGGCGATCTCCGCTTCTCCGCCGCCGGCGGCCTCGATGCGCGGATTGACGGACGGCACGGCCACCAGAAGGCGCGCCAGCGCGAGCGCGTCGCCCTCCCTCGCGCGGCCCTCGGCGCCCTCCCGCGGGGTCATCGCGGAATCCCGCCGAGGGGTGGGCCGTGACCCGGAAGGGCATCAGTTTTCAGTGGCTCCGGAAAGGTCGTTGCCGGTTTTCCGATTGCACGCATCCGCCATGATTCGGGCAGACGCGCCCGAAGTGGGGAGATTGCCGCCCTCAGGGATGGTTTTGCGCCCGAATTGCGCGAGGCACGGTTCATGCTATGAAGGGGCGGCGAAGGCTGGTTGGAATCAGGGATCTGCAAAATGGGGAGGGGATCATCCGAGCCTTTACCGTTGGCCTGCTGGGAGCCGCTGCGGTGGCTACCCTCATCCTCGTCGGCACCCGGTCCCGCCACCGCACGCGGGCTCGGGACGCCTACAGGCGAGCGCTCACCCCGGAGCAGTTGCGGGAACTGGGCATCTAGATTATCTGACGCCCCGATTCCCCGGCGCGACCCGCTCGGGCACCTGCCGGGAAGGGGTGACCCTCAGCCAAAGACCGGCCGTTCCGCCGCGGATCAGCCGAAGTGGTCCTTGTTCTTCTCGATGTAGTTCGCCCACTCGTCGGGGACATCCGTGTCCGGGAAGATGGCCTGCACGGGACACTCCGGCTCGCACGCGCCGCAGTCGATGCATTCATCCGGGTGGATGAGGTACTGATCCTCGGTTTCATAGATGCAGTCCACCGGGCAGACCTCGACGCAACTCGCGTCCTTGGTCCCGATGCACGGCTCCGTGATGATGTATGTCATGGTCCCTCCTGAGACTCGAAGTGTCCCGGGGCATGGCGCATTGCCGACGTGCGCACCGCGGGCCCACCGAGCGTTACTCCGGTTCCATACCGCGCTGAATGATGCAGGAAGCCAATAGCCGTTGCAAGGACCACGGCCCCCGGACGGGCCGGGCTCGCGTCCTGCGGCTCCTTGTAACCTCGCCGGCGAGGCGGCTCACTTCTCCCAGGCCTGGTCGGCGGTTCCCGCGGCGTGGTTCTCGACCCGGGCCAGCACGAAGAGCAGGTCCGACAGCCGGTTGAGGTATCGGAGGATGCCTTCGTCGACCTCTTCGCGCGCCGCGAGCGACACGATGA
The DNA here is from genome assembly GCA_022823365.1 of Gemmatimonadota bacterium. Classification (GTDB taxonomy): domain Bacteria; phylum Gemmatimonadota; class Gemmatimonadetes; order Longimicrobiales; family Gaopeijiaceae; genus BD2-11. The sequence continues at coordinate 68,947 of JAJDXG010000041.1, read as the reverse complement.
CGCGCTCCGCCCGGCGACACACGGAGCGGGCCAGATGCAGCGTCGCGGCGGCCGGCGCACCGCCCGGCAGGATGAAGTTGCGCAGCGGGGGCAATTCGGCGTCCGCTTCGTCCATCCATGCCTCCATCTCGCCCACCCGCTCGACCGGCACCTCGGGCACCGGTGGCCGCTTGCGTCCCTCCTCAGCCGGCGGACGCGCGAGCGAGGCGCCGATGGCGAAGAGATCGCGCTGGATCCGGACCAGCCTGGCGGCGGTGGCCGGAACCCCGGTCTGGCCGCGGGCGAGTCCGAGGCACGAGCTGAGTTCGTCCACCGTGCCGTACGCGTGCAGGCGGGGATGGTCCTTGGCCACCCGCCCGCCCCCCAGCAGGCCGGTTTCTCCCTCGTCCCCTCGTCTCGTATAGATCTTCATTCGCATCCATCGCAGGTCCGTGCACGACGCCACCCGCATCCAGGGCAGAGTATAATACCGGTGCGCGACCCCTGCTCCGGGGCGGAGCGCCGTCCGCTGCACTCAGGGAGAGCGATGTGACGATCACCGAGCTGGGCGGCCAGCCCGACGCCGGGCGCCAGCAAGCGGCGGCGCTGCTGGTTGAGGGCTTCGATGGTCATCCGCGGGGGTGGCCGGATCTGGAGGCCGCCACGGAGGAGGTGTCGCAGGTCCTTCGCCAGGGCTTTGCCTTCGCCGCCCTCGATGGGGCGCGCCTCCTGGGGTGGATCGGCGGTCTGCCGCAATACGAGGGCCGGGTGTGGGAACTTCACCCGCTCGTCGTGCGGCGCGAGCACCGGCTTCGCGGGGTGGGAAGGGCGCTGGTGGCCGCCTTCGAGGATGAGGCGCGGCGCCGGGGCGCGCTGACGTTCACGCTCGGCACCGATGATGACGGCGGGCAGACCTCGCTCGCCGGCGTGGACCTCTTACGAGGATGTCCCGCGTCATCTCGCCGCACTGCGGGACCTGGGCGGCCGGCACCCGTTTCGCTTCTATCGCCGCCTGGGCTACGTGGTCACCGGGTGCATGCCGGACGCCAACGGGCCGGGCCGGCCGGACATCTACATGTCGAAGCCCGCAGGGCGCGGAGGGAGCTGAGGCGGCCGCCGCTACCGCAGCTTGACGGCCCTCCTGATGACCTTCGCCTTGTCGATCAGGCTCGTGGCCTTGTCGACGGCGCCCTCGGCTTCGGGGAGGAGGAGGTCGCGGATGTCGAGCAGCGTTTCCAGGTAAAGCTGGTCGCGCTGGAAGGCGAAGTCGAGCCGGTCCATCTCGGCGCGGTCGTTCTCGCGTTCGGCCTTGCTGAAGGCGCTGGTGTAGATGGCCTCCAGGTTGCCGACGATGCGGCTGCGATCTCTCATGCTGTCTCGACCCGCTTCCGTTCCAGCGCCCGGGCGACCGCCGGCCGGATGAGGAAGTCCCGTATGTGGCGGCGCAGTTCGTCGAAGTGCCCGTGAAAGTAGTGGTCGGCTCCCGCAATGACGACCGCCTCCATCCGATTGCCCAGTTGGCGGGCGAATTCCGCGGCCCGGGCTCCGGAACCGAACTCGTCGCGTTCGCCCTGAACGATGAGCACCGGGCAACGCGCGTCCGCCAGGAACCCGTAGTCGTGGCGGTCGAAGGCGAGCCCCACGCCGATCATGGCCGCTACGCGCGCATGGCCCACGCCCGCCCTCAGCGCGACCAGCGACCCGAACGAGAATCCGCCGGCCACCAGCGGCAGCCCCGGAAAGAGATGCTCGACGTGCCGCAGCGCGGCGCGCGCGTCCTCGGTCTCGCCGAGTCCGCCGTCGTAGGAGCCGGTGCTGCGCCCCACGCCGCGAAAGTTGAAGCGGAGCGCCGCCAGCCCGGCCTCGGTCATGCCCTGGGCGGCGCGGTACACGGCCTTGGTGTGCATCGTGCCCCCGTGCAGGGGATGCGGGTGGCACATGACCGCGGCCCCGCGCGGAGCTTCCGGCGGCCGGCGCAGCACAGCCTCCAGCAGGCCGTGCGGGACGGGTATCGGGAGATGGCCTCCCGTCGATGCAGGGGGCATGGAGATCCGGTTTGTTCGCATGTCGTTCGGGGCGGGGCTATTCTGTCCGCCTGCCGCGAACCGGGTCAAGGGCAGCCGGAGAACCAGGATCGATGACCGTCGGACCGACCGAGTTGGCCAAGGTGGTAAACCGCATGTACTGGGACTCCGACGAGAGCGTCAACCGGATCGCCGACCAACTCGATCTCTCCAAGGGCGCCCTCTACGGCATGATCGAGCCGGCGCCCGCCGACGGCACCTGCCCCGATTGCGGGTCGTCCCTGAGCTTCGGCAACCGGACGGCACGCGACCGCGGGCTCGCCGAATGCGCCGCCTGCGCCCTTGTCGGCGACCCGACGGACCAGGCAACTTCCACCGAACTCGCCCCCGACACCCCGAGGCTGGCCCCAATCCGCGAACCCCGGGTATGGAGCGGGCGAGCGCTGGCCGCTTCCCTGGTTCTCGGAGTGGTCGTGGGGGTGCTGATCTCCCGCCTCCTGCGCCGCCGGTGACGCGGCTCCCTTCCACACACACATCAGCCAAAGATCGAGACGTAACGATGAAGCTACAGCACCCCACGCCGCCCGGCGGGAGTCGGCTCGCCGCAAGGCTCCGCCGCCGGGCCCTGGCCCCGCTCGTTCTCGCGCTGGCGACCGGCTGCGCGGGCGGAGAGAGCGACGCCAATCCTCCCGCGGAGGACGCATCCACGGAGTCCCTCACCCGGAGCCTCGTCACCACTCCCCCCGAAACGCTCCCCGGAGAGCAGATCGACTTCCCGGGCCTGGGCTACGATTTCGGAGACCCTGAAGCGACGCTTCGCATCGCCGAACTCAGCGACTTCGGCTGCGGCTTCTGCCGCCAGTTCCACCAGCAGACCTTCCCCGTGCTCCAGGAGGAGTACATCGACGCCGGGACCGTGCTGTGGAAGTACATCCCGATCGTGACCGGAATGTTTCCCCACGGAGACCTGTCTGCGCTCGCAGGCGAGTGCGCGGGGGAACAGGACGACTTCGAGGGGATGATGGTGCGGCTGTTCGAGGATCAGCGCACCTGGAAGGACAGCGGCGATCCCATGCCCCACTTCATGGGCTACGCCGCCGAGCTGGGGCTGAACTCGGAGCAGTTCGAGTCCTGCATCGCCGAGGAGCGGCCCGGAGACCGCATCGCAGACGGCGGACGCGCCGCCCGGGCGCTTGGCCTGCGCGGAACCCCGAGCTTCCTGATCAACGGCTTCCCCGTGCAGGGCGCCCTTCCCACCCAGCTCTTCCGCGACATCCTGGACAACGAACTGGAGGCGCTGGCCGAGGCCGCGGGGTCGGGGGGTTAGTTTTCCCCCTGCGCAATCAACTCCTGTTCAGCGGATGGCGGCTGGAAGACAAAACGGGTAGAGTCGTAAGGGCTCCGGCTCTGGACGCGCAAGGTGTTCCTCACTGGCCATCTCCCGGGCGTGTCAATGGACATCGAAAATATCGTATTATGACCAGCGATAATTTCGTATTGTCGGCATCGATGAATGCCACACGTCGAGGACCGCCCGCGGAGCAACACAGGGAAGCGGGCATGACCAGCCCCGGGAACTACCCCCCCGGCCGCCGCTGCACGCGGTCGAGCGGGCGCGCGATGTTCGCCGGGCGCCGGGCTTCCCGGGTGGCCATGTTGAAGCGGTCTCCCGGGGCCAGGAAGTAGAAGTCGCCGCCGGTGTCGATCTGCACCGAAGTGTCGTAGATGACGACGTAGCTCTCGCCGATCACCTCGAACTCGTCGCCCTGGACCACGATGGCGGTGTTCTCGTCGATGCCGATGCCCAGCAGGCCGGGCATCGCCTCCATCACCTCGAGCATGTCGAACTGGCGGTTGCGGCGGAGCAGGTGCTGGTCGATGCCCACGTTGCGCAGGAAGCCGAACCCTTCCTCGTGATCCCCCATCATGATGGTGTTGGTCTGCGTGTCGCCGCGGATGAGGTAGGACCCCTGGATCGAGGCGCCGGCCGACGAGCCGCCGATGACGCCGCCGCGCTCGAGCAGGCGGTGGAGTTCCTCCTCGGTGCGCGTGTCCAGGTAGGAATCGGCGATGCGCCACTGCCGCCCGCCCGGGAACCAGACCCCTCCGGCCTCCCGGATCGGCCTCACGAAGGCATCGCTGTCCGCCTCGTCGCGGTCGTTGGTGTGAATCACCGTCAAGTTGGTGGCGCCCGCCGCCCGGAACTGGCGCAGGCCGGGGTAGAACTGGTCGTACTCTGGCGCGCCGCCCGCGGTCGGGATCACGACGATGGCGGCGTCGGGGCCGCCCGCCAGGTCGATGAAGCGGCGCACGATGCCCGGATCCTGCATCGCGCCCCCCACAACGACCAGCGAGCCGTTGGCGGGACCCACCTCCTGGGCCGCGAGAGGCGTCGCCGTGCCGTCTCCGGCGGTTCCCATGGCGAGGGCGATCCCGATGGTGATCACGGTTGTGCTCCGGTTCATCTGCGGCCTCCTGGACGTTCGTCCGGGTGTGTGGGTTCCCGATCGTGGCCGGGTTGGCGTCCAACCCGGACTGGAATCATTCGGCCTCGGGCCTGGTTGCGCCAGCCGCGAGCAGGTGTGGCGAAGGGCTCGTTCAGCCGTCTTCCAAGGGGGCCGTCAGCCCGCCACCGGGGCGCAGCACCCCGACAGGGTACGGCCAACCCCCGAACCCTCCGGCGCGTTGCGTTCGTCGTTTGCTGATAGGTCGCTGATAGTGGGCGACTACTGTTGTCCGTCGCCTCATCTTGCAAAGGAACCGCCCATGCCCCGCTCAAAGCGCCCCCAGCCGCCGTTTCTGCTCTTTTCCGTCCCGTACCGGAAGCTTGTTCCGCTCACGGCTACGGCCGAGTTCATTGAGCGCGAAAGGCGACTCAGGGGCTCGGCTCTCATCTGGCGTCTGGGGACGGGGGAGCTGGCCGACGACCTGAGGGTCGCACGCCGGCGACCGGCGGGCGTCGTGCTGATCCTCATTCTTCCGCCAGCTTCGTCGCTGACGGCAGAGACGGATCTCCTCCACGTCATCGGGCGATGTAGGCCGACAGCCATCGTCCCTCATCATGACGACATCGATCCGGGCGATATGAAGTCGCTCATCCGCCGACCTCCCACGGACCTCCCGGTTGAGTTCACCGAGTATCTCGCGTGGAGAGGATTGCGGGTCGACCGCGGCACATGCGACATCATTCGCCGCACCGTGAGGCTGGCGAGACACCTCACCACGATCGCCAGCCTGTCCCGGACGATCTACCTGTCGCGCCGCGCACTGGGACGCCGCTTCGTGTCGAGAGGGCTGCCGGTGCCTTCGCACTGGTTGCAGTTCTGCCGGATTCTGCACGCTGTCCTCCGGCTGCAGAACTCGTCGCAGAGCCTGCACTCCGTCGCGTGCGGCCTGGGTTATCCCGACGGCTTCGCGCTGAGCAATCAGATGAACCGGCTCATCGGAGTTCGGCCCTCGACAGCCCGACGTTGTCTGGGATGGGAGTGGTTGATCGAGTGCTGGTTGCAGAAGGAGCGGGCGACCGGAGCGTTGGCCCACGACTTGCGCGGGGGCGGCTCCGTGACCCGATCGTCCCGCGTGTTCCAAGCCCATCGAGGTCCGGCCCGAAGAGCCAGGAAGCTGGCCGTTCGAAGCTCGGTCTCGAAGTGACTCCAGCCGCATCGAAACAATGTCAGAAAGGCCTTTAGGGCCGGGACACACAGAAGCCCATCAAGGCAATCCCCGCCCCACGTTTCGTTTGGTGACCTTCGGCGGCCCCATGTTGTACGCCGGCACCAGGCATCTTGCGTTGTCTCCTCTCAAAGCGGCACTACTCGGTATGCTCGCGGGCGCGCCGGACGGCGTGTCTACCGCGCGCGCCATCAAACTGCTCTGGCAGCCTGCGCCTTCCAGGCGTCTCAGACACCGGATCAGTCAGCTCATCTATTCGCTGAACCGCGAGTTTCCCGAGCCGCTGGTCGTGAGGAAACATGACCGCCAATGGCTGAGTGAGGCGATTGCCACGGACTACAGTGTCCTGCTGGCGGCGATCTCGGACCAACGCCTGGTTGAAGCCGCGGAACTGTGCAAACGAGGGTTTCTCTCGGAGCTGACCAAGTCCCCCTCGGATGCGTTTTCGGAATGGCTGGACGAAATGAGCCTCCAGCTCCGATCCCGAATCCGAAAGGCTGCCGTGGAACAGTGGACCCTCCTGACCGGCCAGGGCCGCTGGCATCACGCCACAGAACCGGCTCGAGTCCTGATTTCGTTCAATCCGTATGACGAGCGAGCGCTTCGGATGCTGATTCGAGCCGAGGCCATGTCCGGAAGGGTGGGCGAGGCGGAGGCGGCCTTCAACAGTTTCGTTGAAAGGTCCGAGATGGGTAACCCCGACTGGTCTCCACATGCGCAAACGCTGTCGCTGGTCGGCCATCTCCATGCCATGCCCGCGCAGGCCGGCAGCAAAAGCGCTGCCCGACCGATCGTCGGGCACCCCCTGATCGGGCGCTCCGAGGAACTGGCCGCACTGCTGGGCGCGATGCTCCCTCGGCCGGGCGACGGGTTGCGCGTGGTCGTATTGCGCGGCGAGCGCGGCATCGGGAAGACGCGGCTCGCAGAAGAAGTCCTGGCCCGGGGCCTGCTGACCGGTATCCGGGTCATTCGCAGTCACGTGACGAGCCCTGCGCAGGTGTCCTTCCTGGACACCCTGCTGGATGCGCTCAGGTCCTCCAATCTCGACGCGGAAACCACCCAGCTCGCGGAACCGTGGCGGGGCATCATCCTGAGACTGTTGCCAAAGGCCACCGGCGGTACGGAGTCATCCGCCGAACCGGCTGCGGCTGCCGGTCGATCCAACCGGCGATGCCTTGAAGCAGTCTGGCGGTTGCTCATGGAGGTTGCCCGCAACAAGCCCACCGTTCTCTTCATCGACGACTTCCAGTGGGTCGATTCGGATTCAATAGCAGGTCTGCAATACGTTCTGGAGCGATGGCCCTCCCTCCCATTGGCCGTCGTGCTGGCGACCCGGACGGATAGCCTGCTTGAGAAGGACGCCGTCAGCCGGCTGCTTGGCGGTTCCCTGATGCGATACGAGCCGAGCGAGTTCTTTCTCGGCGAACTCAGCAGGAAAGCTGCCTCGGAATTGGTGGACACCTTTTCGGATGGCCGGATCGAAGCGGAGGTGCGGGACCGGATCATTGAACTGAGCGCCCGGAACCCGTTCTTCGTTGTGCAACTCACCAAGCACGCAAGCTCGGGCCGGCGTCTGCCGAACCTCGATCCCGGCGACTTCGCGCCGGTCCCGCAGTCCATCGCCAGTGTCTTTGCGGGCCGCCTGACAGAGTTGGATGACGACGCCGAGCGTGCATTGCAGTTCCTCACCGTCCTTGGGCGTCCCATGGGCGTCGACACGTTGTCCGAATTGACTGGCAGCTCGCACGACTCGTGCCTGCAGGCGCTCGACCAGCTGCAGGAGTCCCGGCTCATCGAATGGGACTCGCGCGGGTTTGTGGCCCGCTACGATCTCATCCTCCATACGGTCTACGATCGAATGAACGACGCGCGCAGGGCATGGACCCACGGTCGCGTTGCCGCGCATCTGGAGGGTTTGAACATCCCGGCGAAATTGGGGGAACTGGCGACGCACTATCACCATGCCCGAATGCGGGCTCACGCGCTCCGGCACGCCCTCGCCGGAGCCAGGATCGCCGAGAAGGCGGGTGGGTTCGCGGAAGCCGTCAAGCTGTTCGCCGTCGCCAGGAATGACACCGACGATCCGCGGATCCTCGCCCGGATCACCGCCCGCGTTGCTCGTCTTCACTACGTGTGCAGAGACATCGTGGAGGGGCCGGCGTGTTTGACCGAGGCGGCCACTCAGCTTCGAAACGTCCAACGCCTGGAGAGCGCCCTGGTTGCCGACATCCTGCGCGTCGATCTGCTCGCCAGCAAGGGCTCCCGTTCTCCGCGGGAGGCGGCAGCCGGCATCCGTGAACTCGGACGGGCCGCCGGGGAGCAGGGGTACTGGAAGGCGGGCGCCACGGCTATCGAGCTCGAGCTCCACATCCACAGAAGGGAAGGACACGGTCCCGAGGCGGACCAGGTCGCCGCTCGCGCCGGAGCGCTGCTCGATCGCGTTGCGCCAACGTCGCGGGGCCCCCTGCATGCCATCCTCGCACTCCATCATCAGGGTGACCTGGATGCCGGGCTCGGGCATGCCCGCGAAGCCATCGCCATCGCGCGCCGCAAGCGCGCCCCGGACGAACTGCTGCGGGCACTGGCGCGCCTCGTTGCGATTCAGGCCGCCAAGGGACTCATTACCGACCCGGAGGTCACGTCGGCGGTGGAGGAGGGGGAGACGCTGGGCAGGAACCGCGACGATTTCGTCGATCACTACAACCTGTTGATCAGTGTCGGTACAGGATACCGCGCGATCGGACGCCTCGACGAGGCAAGGAACTGGTTCTCCAAGACCGGCCCGCTGCTTGCCGGAGTGAATGCCTGCGAAGCCCATGTTGCCCTGGAATGCAAGATGGGAGAGCTGGCGCTGGAGGCGAGGGATTTGGACCTGGCCGCCGCGCATTTTGCCCGAGCCCGGCAACTCTGGACGCCCGGTATGGGGCAGCATCTGGGGATTATCAGCCATTCGGGCGTCAGCCTGACCGCGCTGCGAATGGGGGAAATGTCGGTTGCCCGCGAGATGGCGGGCGACACCCCCGAGCCGCCGGCAAGCTGGTTCGAAGATCCATGGGTCTTCGCTCTGTTCACGGCGCGCCTTTGCGAGTGGAAGGGCGCCATCAGCGAGGGTGCGGATGCCATCAGCGACCTCGCGATGCACATCGAGACAACTCAGCCGGCCCATTGGGCTCGGCTCAAGTTCGAGGAAGCGCTCCTGCGGTTGCGGCATTCGCTCCCGCAACGATACGAGGTTGCCGAGACGGCTGCGGAAGCGGCGGTCAGCCTGGGGATCGATCGCCGGGTCAGGCTCCTGAAGGCGGCGCTACGACGAGCGCGCTAGCCGGGGATGGCGGGTTGAGCCGGCGTCCCCGTTACCGGCGTGCGCCGGCGAAGCCGTCGCGACGGGTCGCGCGCCCCCGTGCTAGCGAAAAAGATCCCGCCCCGCGAGGTCCTCCGGCGCCGGGATGCCCGCCAGCGCGGCGAGGGTGGGCGCCACGTCGACGGTGCGCACGCGCAGGTCCGAACGGCCCGGCTGAACGCCTGCCCCCAGGAAGATCAGCGGCACGTGTCGGTCGTGCCAGTACGGCGATCCGTGGTTGGTCCCGCCCCCGGTGTACTCCACCGTGCCGTGGGTGAGGCGGATTTCCAGGTGGACGCCGTAGCGGTGCAGGGGCCCGGGCATGCGCCCGGCGAAGTAGGAGTTCTGTTGCAGCCGGATCAGCGAATCCGCGGAGGGTGGGCCGGCAAGTTCCGCCTGGGTGACGGCGTCGGCGACGAAGTCCAGTTCTTCCAGCACCTCCGCGATGCGCTCCTGCTCCGGGCCCGACACGGCTCCGGCCAGATCCGGGAGCGCTTCCCGCACGAGCCGGGCGGCGGCCCGGAAGTCCCTGCCTCCGACGCGGCCCCCCGGTTGCCCCAGTTCCTGCAGGTATTCGGGCACCGGCTGCACTCCATGGTCCGAACTGAACCCCAGCACCCATCCACCTGAACCGACCGCGTCGTCCAGGAAGGCGAAGAACTCGCCGAGCAGCCGGTCGAGGCGCAGCAGCGTGTCAAACTGCTCCACGCTGAGCGGTCCGTAGCGGTGGCCCACGTAGTCCACCTGGGAGAGCGACACGCCCAGATAGTCCACGATGTCGTCCTCTCCCATGCCCAGTTCGCCCACCGCGGCCATCGCCAGCGCCACGGTCGCCGCGTCCACCATGGGCCGCTCCGCGATCCACTCGTTGAAGCCGGCAGGAGACGATGCGTCACCCTCCTGGTCGAATCGATGTGGAAAGGTCGTGTGGATTCCGTCGCCCTCGTAGGGGGCCTCATCCCCGCGCGGCACGACCCGCTCCAGGCCCGGAGGGATTGTGCTCTGCCAGACCGAATCAGACAGCAGGCGCGCGCGGGCATCCCGGTTGAAGTCATCGAGCCAGGCGGGCGTTGACTGCCGGTACCACGCCGAGGTCACGTAGCGCCCCTGTTCGGCATCGAGCCAGTAGACGTGCCCCGGCGCCCTTCCCGCCATCGTGATCGCCGCCCGGTCCTTCTTGGAGACCGAGACCACCTGGGCTCCGGAATCGGCGTCCAGGGCCCAGTCGGCCATGCCGCCGCGCACCAGGTTGCGGGGCGAGCGACCCGACCGTTCGGGGATGCCGACGATGGAGGAAAGGCTGTCCGCGACCGCGTAGACGAATCTCGCTTCTCCGGCTGCGTCGAACTCGTACCAGTCGTTGGCGACGATCCCGTGCGTCTTCGGGTAGACGCCCGTCGAGAGCGTCGCATGTCCCGCAGCCGTCTCGGTCACGCCGTGGTCGTGCGCCGCGTTGTCGAAGCGGAAGCCTTCGTCCAGCAGCATGCGAAGCCCGCCGGAGTAGTGCTCGCCGTAGCGCTCGAGCTGTTCCGGGATGAGCTGATCCACCACCAGCATCACCATCAGGCGCGGGCCGTCCTGCGGCTCGGGATTGGTGCAACCGGCCGCCAGGAGGAGAAGGAGTGGCGCCACGAGCGGGTGCTGGGTGGAACGCAACATCGGAACCGGCCTCCATCAGCGTGTTGTGGTGATCTGGCAGTCCGCCGAATAGGCCGTCCCGGGCACGCCCGGATTCCTCCTCGGACTGCTAGTGAGATCGCCCATTCCGCGCCCGGAGGCAACCGTCGCCGGCGAGGATCCCGCGACGTCCCATCCCGCCATTCCGTCGCCCGACGTCTTCCGCTTGCTTGTACCATGCCGCCGACGCACAGCCAACTGATCCACGACCGGTCCCGCGGGAGCTTCCGGTCGGTCTACAGCGACCTCGCGCGCGAGGCCCGGCACATCGACGCAGCGGTAGATCGGATCCGGCTCTCCGGCATCGATCTCGCCTACGAAGAGCTGGCCTCCGTGCAAGAGTTGCGCGTGCTCATCACCGAGATCAATGCGGCGACGCTCAAGTTCGAAGCCGAGGCGATGCTGGCCGATCCCGAGCGCAGCCAGAACCTGCGCGTCGTCATGCGCCTGCTCGCCGAAGAACGCCTCCGGGTTCGCTGCGCGCCCCTCCTCGACTGGGCGCCCAATTTTTCCGTCTTCGTCGACGGGCAGGGCCGCTGCGATCTGTTGCTGGGCGTACACTGGTTCCAGATTCCCTATCCCTCGCGCGGTCCGGCACTCGCCGTGGTGTACAGGGGCGGGCAGGCCGACGGGGTGCGGGCGCGATTTCAGGAGATGTGGGACCTGGCGCACGACATCGGTCCGGCACTGCGCGGCGTCTTCGAGGCCGCCGAGCGCGCAACTTGACACGTTGCCGGGCTTCGGGTACGGTTTTTTTCTACTGTAGGTGGTCTTTCCGGCGTAGCTCAGTTGGTAGAGCAGGTGGCTGTTAACCACCGGGTCGCAGGTTCGAGTCCTGCCGCCGGAGTTGGAGTCTCCAGAGCGACCCGGGCCTGCGCGTCCTTCAGGGCCGGTAGCTGAAGAGCAGCGATCCGCTGTAGCGCTCGAAATAGGCGTCGCCGATCTCGGTCTCCGCGCGTGTCCAGCCGATTCGGAAGCGGCCGTCGACGGCGTCGGTGAGTTGCCGGCTGACGCCTACGTACACCCGCGACGCATTGTCCGCCTCTTCGCCCGGAATCAGGCGGATGAACTCCGTTTCGGTGAGGTAGTCCTTCGCGGTAAGCACCGCCGTGAAATGGAACCTCATGTCCGCAGGCATGGGGATCGTCACCGCGGTGTTCACCGAGACGGCGTTGTATTCGGTCCGGCTCGCGTTCGACTTGTTGATCGTGCCCTGTATGCCCACCTCCGCGGTGACCCCCGGCAACTCGAACCCATCCGAAGACTCGATCCCGTCATACCGCCACAGCGCGCCCAGCTGGTAGGCCTGGTCCCGGCGGAAGGGATCGGGTTCATAGCGAGTGCCCTGTCTCGGATACCGGAATTCGGTGAACGATCCGTAGAAACGCATCGTCATCCTCGCCGCGTTCCACATCCGTGCCTGCGCGGCACCCAGTTCGAACCCGATCTTGTTGCGGTCGAGCAGATCGAGTTGCGGCACGATTTCCTGGGCATTGTAGTCGGCCCGGCCGCCCTCGACGCTCACATCCCAGTAGGTCCCGCCTATTTCCCGCGTCTGGAAGAGGGCCGAGCCTTCGTAGTTCGTGTAACCCGGCTCGAGGAACAGCGGCGTGGGCGTCCGGTCAGCCACATCGCGGCCTCCTGCCCGCCCGCTGAATTGAAGGACGCCGCGGTTCGTCGTTGTGCGGAACACGGCGTCGAGGACCCCGCTCGAAACCCGGGGGGCATAGTCGCGCAGCTTGAAGCCGTACGCGTCGAACTGCCGGACGCCGCCATCCACCGTGACGGTGAGGCCGTCGAACCCGTTGGCGTTCGAGCTCAGAACGGCTCGGACCCCCAGTTCGGCGCTCGTCGCCCAGGCCCGATCCACGCTGTCGACCACGGCAAGCGTCACGGAAGGAATTCCGCCGCCATACCGTTCCACATGCGTCCCGCCGGTAAAGACCAGGTCCGTCACGCGGGCCTGGGCGGAGAGCGTCGTACCCCATCCGGTACCCATGAGGACGACGAGCGTCGCGACCCGGGTGGAACGGCTCATGCGGTGTGCTCGCCCCCGATGCGCTGGCGAAACTCTTCCGCCCGCGCCCTGGCGACGTCGCGTCTCTCGATCACGAACTCCCTGGACTGTTGCAGTTCCTCGAGGCGCTGCGACAACTCCTCGCCGCCGATCAGGTCCTCCGCATTGTCGGATGTCGCGTCCGGACGCCCCATCGGCACACGCAGGTCGCCGAAGCGTGAGAGATCCGCTCCGAAATCCCGCACCATGCGCGCATGACGCTGCCGCTGCTCGACCAATTCGATCTGGGCGTCGATGTCGAGCACCAGCAGGTCGTAACCCGCCGCATACCGCTCCAGCAGGTCCGCCTTGGCCCGGATTTCGTCCGGGGTGTCTCCGGGCTCGATGTTGATTGCCGGGAACGGATCGTCGTCGATCTCGATGGGACGTTCAAGCTGGTTGGCGTCGGCAAGCAGGATGTTGATGCGGCGACCGATGAGGTCTCGGCCGCGCGCATCCGGGGCCTGGGGTAGTTCCTCGTACAACTCGTCCAGCTCGTCGAGCACGCTCAACAGGTAGGACCGCCGAACCTGGTCCAGCCGGCCCGCGGCGTCGACCAGCTCCCTGTCGCTCTGCTCCAGCTCCCGCGCCTGATCCTGATAGATTGCCAGGGCACGCTCGTACCGGGCCTGATCGCCGGACTGCCGGGCCTCGGTCACTTCGTCGAGAGCGTCATCGAGCAGGTCGCGCTCGAGATCGCGGGCGCTGAGGGCGGCGTTGTAGGCACTCTCGGCCGCGCGATACTCGGATTGCTCCACATCCTGTGATGTCGCGGCGGAGGGAAGGACTGCGCACAGACCCGCGGCCAGGGCCACCAGGCGGAGCAGGCCCGCCGGCTTCCGTCCGTTGCCCTGTGCGGCCGATGGGGCCATGACCCGCCTCTGGTTACGCTTCGATACCGTATTTCTCGAGCTTGTAGTAGAAGGCGCTCGACTTGAGTCCCAGCTGTCTGGCCGCCTCCGCCTTGACGCCTCCCGCAGCCTCGAGAGCCTGCCTCAGGAGCCTCTCCTCAATACCCTCGAGCACCTCGTTCAGGTTCTTTCCGCCCTCGGGCAGGTCATCCGTCCGGGGCACGAGGTCCCCGGCGTTCATCGCTGGCAGATCCCCGGCGTCGATTGTGGGACCGTCTGCAAGCAGGAGCGCCCGCTCGATCACGTTCTCGAGCTCGCGAACGTTTCCCGGCCATGCGTAGCCGGTCAGCTTGTCCATGGTCTCCGCCTCGACGCCGCCGACCCGCGAGTTGGTGCGCTTGCGCAACTTTGCGATGAAGTGGTCCACCAGGAGAGGGATGTCCTCGACGCGGCTCCTCAGGGGCGGCAGCACGATCGGGACCACATGCAGGCGGTAGAAGAGGTCCTTGCGAAAGTCCTCGCTGGCCAGGAGTTCGTCCGCGGGAGTGTTGGTTGCCGCGATGATGCGCACATCCACGGGAATCGTCTTCTCTCCCCCCACGCGCTCGAGTTCGCGTTCCTGGATCACCCGCAGGAGCCTGACCTGCGTCATGGTGGAGATGGTTGAGATCTCGTCGAGAAAGATGGTCCCGCCGTGGGCGAGCTCGAAGCGCCCCCGCCGCCTCCGGTCCGCACCCGTAAAGGCACCCTTCTCGTGCCCGAACAGCTCGGAGTCGAGCAGGCTCTCGGCGAGGGCTCCGCAGTTGACGCGCACAAAGGGGCCGTCCCTGCGCGTTGAGCTGGCGTGAATGGCGCGGGCTACGAGCTCCTTGCCCGTGCCGGACTCTCCGTAGATCATGACCGTCGACTCGCTGGGAGCCACCCGGCTGATCCAGTCGTACACCCGCTTCATCGCGGGCGCTTCGCCGATGATCTGCCCGTAGCGGGCCTCGGTCTGCTCCTTGAGCGAAGTGTTCTCGATCCGCAGCGCCACGTTCTCCCGCCGCAGTTCGTCGCGCTCTTCCCGCTCGCGCAGCAGGCGGCCCACCTTGACCGCGAACTCCTCCGGAGAAAATGGCTTCGTGATGAAGTCGACCGCCCCCAGCTTCATCGCCTCCACGGCCCTGTCGACGGTGCCGAACGCCGTGATCATCAACACGTCGGTCTCCGGGGCCTGCGCCCGCACCTGGCGGAGCACCTCGATGCCGTCCATGCCCGCCATTCTGAGGTCGGTGACGACCAGCTCGGCGCCATGCTCGCTGAGCAGATCCAGGCCCTGCCTGCCGTTCTCGGCCGAAAAGGTGCGGTGGCCGTGCTTGCGCAGCAACAGCTCGAGGCCTTCACGGATGGCATCGTGATCGTCGATTATCAGCACTCGGGCCATGGCACCGGATGGACGAGCCCGCTGGGGGCGGTGAAAGGGAGGCGAACAAGGGCCGGAGCCCGGAGGCACGCATGGCCTGTAGCCCGGGGCGCGCCCGCCGCGCGATCCCTGGGAGACCGGGCGGCAGGCCCTTGACAGACGCCGGCGCTAGCGGCCATTCGCATCGCTTCGCGCGACCGGGAACACCTCCGAGCCGGGCAAATATAGACGGAACTCCGCGCCATTCCCAGCAGCGCCGTCACCGGAGACCAGTTCGACCCTGCCATCGTGGGCCCGTGCCACGCCCGCCACGATCGCGAGCCCCAGGCCCGCGCCCCGTTCCTTGCTGGTGACGAAGGGCTGGAAGATTCGTCCCCGCAACGATTCCGGCACGCCCGGCCCGTTGTCGCGCACGGACACGATCACCTCGCCGTTGCTGAACGTACCCTTGAGCCAGACCCGGTCACCGGCTTCGGCGGCGTTGCGCAACAGGTTCAGCACCATGCGCTTGACCTGCCCCGAATCCGCCACCACCTCCAGCTGCGCGTGCGGCAGATCGACCTCGAGGCTGCCTCCCCGCGACTCGAGTTCCGTCGCAACCAGCTCGGCCGCCTCCCTGAGCGGAGCCCGGACGTCGTGCAGCGTCGGCTGCGGCGCCCGGGGACGGGCGTACACCAGAAAGTCGGTGATGATGCCGTTGAGGGCATCCACTTCCGCCTGGATCTTGCGGAAGAGCTGGGCCCGTTCCTGCGGATCGGCGCTGTCTGCCGCAATGGCCGAGAAGAGTTTCAGCCCGCCCAGAGGATTCCGGATCTCGTGAGCCACCTGCGCGAGCATGAGCCGGAGCTGCTCGTCCCGCTGGATGATTCCGAGCCGCATGCGCTCCATCGCCCGCGAGAGACGGCCGATTTCGACACCCGCCTCCACTTCGACCGACCGCGTGATGCGGCCCCGCTGGATGCGAAGCGCCACCCTGCTGAGCCGCTCCAGAGGCTTGGCGATGCGGGCGGCCAGGCCGATGGCGACGAGAGCCGAGAGCACAACCGTGATCGCAGAAGCGAGGAGGACCGACCTCCGCAGCCTGGCCAGCGGATCGAGGTAATCCGCCCGCATGAGCACGGCCAGGGCGAGGTCGGATTCCTCGTCGGATTCCTCCAGCCGCGCGAAGCCGTACTTGTACGAGCGGCCGTCCGTTCCCTCGAAGAACGTCGAGGTCGCCGATCCGTTCTCCCAGAGTCCGCTCAGGTCGTAGCCGGAGAAGATGAAGACGTCGGTCCCGATGATCGGAAGGGAGGCCGCCGACTCGGTCGAAACGATGGCCGTATAGGAGGGCAGCCGATCGACGGTTCCCTCTCCCCCAGGCACCGAGCCTTCCCCGGGAGAGGCCGGACTTTGGCGGCGGATGATCCAGGCCGCGTCCACGTATCCACGGTCGACCAGGCTGCGCAGGCGCTCGTGGGCCTCCGTCCAGAACAGATTTCCTTCGTCGCCCGGGCGGAGCAGGAGCAGGTTTTCCGCGTCCAGCCCGGTCTCCGCCGCCACGCCCGCAGTGACCTGGAGCTTGTCGTCCAGCTCGTCCTCGAGCGCCCGATCGGTGACCGAGAACGCCATCCAGCTGCTCGCCGCCGTGAAGATGACCGCGAAGGCGACCAGGACCAGCACGTACAGGCGTCGAAGAGGCACTCTCGCGATCTCCGTTTCCGCTTTGGCTCCTGCTCAGGAGCACGCTCCCAGATTTCGCCCGGCCCGCGGCCCTGGATCACAAACCACAGGGCACCCGCTCCAGGGCAACTTCGCTGAATTGAATCGCCGATCCCGTCCGTGGCGCGATGACCAGATGGAAGGGGGTCTCCACCACCGCCGCGGGCGAACAGAAATCGCCCGGGGCGAGTTCCACGAGCCTTATGATCGCACCGTCGCGTATGGCCTGGATTTCCCTGATCTCCAGAATGCTCCCCGCCTCCTGTCGGGCGCCGTCTGACGCGACCACTACCATATCCGCCTCCCAGTCGATGTCGGGAAGGGAAGCGCTACCGCCGTGCCGCCCCCAGAAGTCCCCCCATCCGGCCGGTGCGTCGCCCGCCTGGGGCCCTCCGAAGAACACCCGGGATGCGAGGTCCTGTTCACCGGGCTGCGCGCCCTGGTCGAGGGTCGCGAACGGTACGCTCAGGTGGTAGACGCTGGTGGTGGAATCTCCAAGGGTGCGGTCGTGCACGAGCCTGGACACCTGGATCACCCGACTGGCGTGTATGTCGGGCCCGGACCCGGCGGGGTTCAGCGATCCGAGGGGGCCCTTGGCACAGCGGATCCAGCTCTTCTCTTCGCTCCTGATCTCATCCTGGATTCGGAGAGTAACGCGGGCCTCGCCGTCACATTGCGGGTTCAGATTCGGATCGAGGTCGTCGATGAAGAGATCGAGGCCGGCCGCCCCATGGATCTGAGTGACCAGGGTGGCGTAGGATGCGGTGAACGCGGCCGCAAGCCCGGGGCTCCGCGTGGTGGTCTCGCTTCCCACCACACCTCGATAGGCGATCGACTCGAACAACTGCCAGGCGCCGGTCGACCGCCAGGTGAGGGTCTGACGCAGCTCTCCCTGGCCGGGTGACGGAGGAGACTGTCTCGGGGTCACGACCTCCACGACCAGCTGACCGGACTGCCCAAAGCGCAGCATGGGTGGCTCCACGCCGTTTTCCTCGCACGCGGACGCGACGGCCGCCAACATGGCCACCCGGATCCACGGAACCCCGAACTTGCTCGTCACGTCGGTACCTTCGTCAGCCCCTTCGCTGGTTTGACGACGCCGAACCGGCAGCACCAATATACGGCGCTTCCGGCCGGCCGTCCTGCCGCCCCGCCGCTGCGGGCGGACGCACACAATCGTTCCCCGGGCCTTCGCGCAAAGGAGTCACATGGACACCCGCGACCGCCTGCTTGCCCTGTTGATCGAGCGGTCCCTCCGGGTTGGCCGCTTCACGCTCGCCAGCGGCGCCCGCTCGACGTACTACGTAGACGCGCGAGCGACGACGATGACCGCCGAGGGACAGGCGCTCGTCGGCCGGGTATGCCTGAGTTACCTCCGGCGCGCCGGTCTGGATCCCACACACGTCGGCGGCCTTACGATGGGCGCCGATCCGATCGCGTACGCCATCGCGCGCCAGAGCTGGGAGGACGGCCGGCCCATCGACGCGTTTTCCGTCCGCAAGGACGCGAAGGAGTACGGCACCCGGCGCAGGGTCGAGGGCGGGCTCCCGGCGGATGCGAGCGTGGTGGTCATCGAGGACGCCATGACGACCGGCCGGAGCACCCTCAAGGCCATCCGGGCGGTCGAGGACCACGGCGCCCGGGTTCTCGCCGTCCTCGCACTCGTCGACCGTGAGGAAGGAGCCGGCGAGCGCATCGCGCGCGAAGGGTACGCCGCCACAACCGTGTTTCCCGCGAGCGAACTCCTCGCCGCGCGCGAGGAGCAGGCCGGCGCAGAGATTCCGGGGGCGCCGGGCTAGCCCCACCCAACCCGGCGTCGGCCCATCGCCGACCGGTCAGTCGAGCAGTCGGAGGGGCATCACCAGGCAGAGGTAGTCGATCGCGTCGCCGTCCTCCGCGGGCACCGGCTCGACGGTTGCCGCACGCTCCGGGGCCTTGAACGCCAGCCGAACGTCATCCGTGGGCATGTGCTGGAGCACCTCGATCAGATAGCTGGCGTTGAACCCGATATCGAGGTCGTCGCCATCATATCCGAGATCCACCTCATCGTAGCCCTCGCCCAGATCGGGAGTACTCACGCTCAGGTTCATCCGGCTACCGGAAAAACTGAGCTTGATTCGGTGCGTCTGGTCACTGGCGACGACATCCATCCGCTTTACGGCGGCAAGCAGGCTGTTCTTGTCGACTACCGCGAACTTGTCGTTGTCCCGGGGGATTACCTGCTTGTAGTTCGGGTAGGTGCCGTCGATCAGCCGGGTATAGACCTCGGTTGGTCCCGAGCGGAACCCGAGAAAGTTGCCGTCGCGGCCCAACTCGAGGTCATCCCCTTCGCCGAAGAGCCGCTGAACCAGCCTCAGTGCCGAGGGGGGAACGATGAGGTTCGAGGCCGCCGGCCCGGATGTCTCGGTCTTCACCGACATCCTCGCAAGCCTGTGCCCGTTCGTCGCCACCATTCGCATCTCGTTGCCGCGCAACTCCCAGAGCACTCCGCTCAGAATCGGTCTGCTCTCTTCGCTCGATACCGCGAAGGACGTGTTGCGGATGAGCGACAGGAGATCGGCCCCGGAGGTAGTCCATGCCTGATCGAAGTCGAGGTGGGGCGACGACGGGAAATCATCCGCGGGCAGACCGTTGAGCTTGAAGCGGCTCTTGCCGCAGACCAACTCCATCTGGCTCCCCAGAGTGCCGGCCAGCACCGGGCGGTCGGGCAGCGCCCGCACGATTTCCTGGATCTTCTTGCCCGGAACCGTCAACGAACCTGTCTCCTGAACCTCCGCGGCTACGCGGGTCCGAACGGTGACGTCCAGATCCGTGGCCGTGATCCAGAGACCGTCTTCGGTCGCATCGAAGAGGATGTTGGAGAGAACCGGCAGCGTGGTGCGGGCTGGAACGGATTGGGAGACTGCCGTGAGTCCCTGGTACAGGTTCTGCCGAGTCAGGGCAAGTTTCATCTGGTTCGGATCCTGGGAGATGGAGTTGCGATCTTGAGGGAATCCACGAGAGGAAGTTCGAGTTCTACCCTTGTATTGCAAGAAAGTAGTAGTAGTAGAGGCTGTGGAGTTGTAGACAACGCCTCGCCTCCGCCCGGGTAACCTGGTTTTTCCCAACGGTCTCGGGAATGGAGGGATGCCGTGGATTGCGGATGCAAAAGATCATCCGGCTTTCCATGAATCCACAACGGGGGCTTCGGGAGGGGAGCAAGCCACGCAGTTTCCCCGGTTCTCCCCAGCGGTTTGAACATGATTCTCAGACTCCTCCCGCGAGAATCTGCTCCCGCAGACGGGAGACGCGGCTGGCGAACTCCTCGTCCGTCTGCAGATCCCGATCCACTTTTCTGATCGAGTGGATCACCGTGGAGTGATCCCGTCCCCCGAAGGCCGCGCCAATCCTGGTAAGGGGCAGGTCGAGGATCTCCTTGATGAGGAACATGGCGACCTGGCGGGGCACGGTCACGTCGCGAGTACGCCGCTTCGAGACGAGGCCTCGGGGTTCCACCCCCCATGCCGCCGCGGAGGCATTCAGGATGTCGGTTGCCGATGTGGACGGGGACGGGACGAGGGTCGGGATTCGCGATTCCTGCAGGGCCTCGTGCGCGAGCGCGATCGTGATCTCCTGATTCGTCAGGGACGAGAAGGCGAGCAACTTGATGATCGCGCCTTCCATCTCGCGGACCGAAGAGGTGCACGAACGGGCTACAAGGTCGATCACGTCATCTTCCAGGAAGAGCCCGTCGGCGGCGGACTTCTTGCGGACGATGGCGATCCGGGTTTCGTAGTCGGGGGGTTTGATGTCTGCCACCAGACCCCACGCGAACCTGGACACCAGGCGTTCCTCGAGCCCGGACAGACTGCTGGGCGCGCGGTCGCTGGTGAGAACAATCTGCTTCTGCGCGTCGTACAGGGCGTTGAAGGTGTGAAAAAACTCTTCCTGCGTGCGTTCCTTGCCCTCGAGGAAGTGGATGTCGTCGACGAGCAGGAGATCGATATGCCGGTAGCGCCGGCGGAAACCGGGGGTGGCGCCTTCCTGGATGGATGTGACCAGCTCGTTGGTGAATTGCTCGGTGGGAACGTACGCGATGTGCGTCTGCGGAGCGTGCTGTTGCAGGTAGTTGCCGATCGCGTGCATGAGATGGGTCTTGCCCAGTCCCACCCCTCCGTAGACGAAGAGGGGGTTGTACATGCGGGCCGGTTTCTCGGCGACGGCGCGGCAGGCAGCGACCGCAAGCTGGTTGTTGTTGCCCACGACGAAGCGGTCGAAGGTGTACCGTTCGTTCAGTTTGTCGGAGGGGACCGTCGGCTTTGACTCGGAGATCCTGGACCGATATGGGGGCGGGGAATAGGTGGGGCCATCCGCGGGCAGGGCGAAGGCCGCGGGCGAGGGGTGTGAAGCCGACGAACGGTAGGAGACCGACAGGGGGCGTCCCAGCCTCTGCTCGATGCTCCTGCGGAGAAGCGCGCCGTACTTGTCCTCGATCCACTCCACGTGGAACTGGCTGGGGGCCTCGACCAGCAACTCGTCGTCCGAGAAGCCGACCGCCTCGGTGCCGGAGAGCCAGGTCTGGAAGCTCTGCTCCGGAAGGTAGGTCCGCGCGGCCGCCAGGGCGTGAGCCCAGATCTCGGAAGCGGAGAGTTCCATCGAGGAAGGACTGGGGGAGGACAAAGGGCCGGGGCTTGCGCGGAGAGCCCCCGGGGCATCGAAGGATGCAACGGTATCCCGGGAGTGTGGAAAAGTCAATCGCCGATGGCGGGCCTGTGCCCCCGGGCGACGGTGTTCGCGCGCGTACGGCACGGCGCGGCGGGGTTGACGGCCCGCGCGGATCTCCGGTAGGTTCCTCGCCCGTCCCGCGTTCGTCTGCCGGCCGGTACACAGGGGTCGACAGGATGCGGGTGGTTCCCTTCACGACCGTTCCTCATGAAACCGACATACAGACCACGGAACCGCAAGAGAAAGAACACCCACGGATTCCGCGCCCGAATGAGTACTCGGGCAGGCCGCAAGACGCTGTCGAGGCGGCGGAGGAAGGGGCGCCGCCGGCTGGTCGTGGAGGTCGGCTCGAAGTAGACGGCGCAGCCGCCGCCGAGCCGGGGCCTCCAACCGAAGTGTGCTTCCCTCCCGTGAGACGGATTCGGCGCTCTGGCGAGATCCGGGGCCTGTTGAGGCGGGGGAAGCGAAGGAGGACGTCCGAACTCGATGTCTTCGTCGCGGCTTCCCCCGCATCTCGTGCACGCTTCGGGGCGATCGTGCCCAAGCACGGCCACACCATCGTCGATCGCAACCGGCTGAGGCGCCGACTGCGTGAGATCGGGCGACTCGAAGTGCTGCCGCGGCTGGACACCCACCCTCGGGATCTGGACTTCCTGGTCAGGGCCGGACCAGAGGCGTACCTCGTGTCGTTCCAGCAGCTCAGGAATCAACTGGTAAAGCTGACCGAGGAGCTACTCTGAAGTTCTTGCTGAGCGGCATTCGATTCTATCGCGCGGCCATCTCTCCGTTGACGCCGCCTGCCTGTCGGTTCGTGCCCAGTTGTTCGGCCTACGCAATGGAAGCGCTCGAGCGGCACGGAACCCTGCGCGGCTGCTGGCTGACGCTGCGGCGGCTCTGCCGGTGCCATCCCCTTGGCGGGAAGGGGTTCGATCCGGTGCCTGGGGGACACCTGCGATGAGGCCGGAACTGCGCTTCGTCCTCGCCATCTTTCTGATGGTCGGTGTCCTGTTCGGAACCAACCTGCTTTTTCCGCCTCCCCCCGCCCCGGAGGCGCCGGTACCCGCAGCCGTGGAAGCCGAGCCCGAACCGGCGGAGCCGACCGAGCCTGCGGTCTCGCCGAGCAGCGGGACCGCGGTCGCGGCGCCGGATCCGCCGGTAGTGCCCGAGCGCCGGATCCACGTCCGGGGACCGCTCTACGAATTCGAATTCAGCAACTACGGGGCACAGCTCCATTCCGCGATGCTGCCGGGATTCAGATCGTTCGTGGACGACGGTCCCGTACAGCTTCTCCTGCGCAACGGGCCGGGCGCGCTGGGCAGCCGGGTCGCGGTCGCCGGAGACACCCTCGACTTCTCCGTGGTGCCGTTCGAAGTGTCTCCCGCGGAAGGACTTGCGCTGGTCGAGGGAGACGACCCGCAGGAGTTGAGCTTCACCTTCCGCAGTCGCGACGGGCGGACCGGCTTCGAGATTCAGTACCGTTTCGATCCCGACTCGTACCTGATCGATGTCCGCGGGCGCGTTCTCGGGGTCGATCGGGGTCTTCTCCTCACCGACCTGGGCCAGGGACTGGCGTTCAACGAAGCGCGCCCCGCGGATGATGAACAGGCGCTGGCCTACGTGGTCAACCATACCCAGGACGGGATCCGGCAGCGGCCGCTCAGGAATTTCGAGGAGGATCGGGTCGAGGACGGTCCGCTCCTGTGGGTGGCGCTCAAGAGCAAGTACTTTCTGGCTGCCCTTCTGGCCGGGGAGGACCGGGAGACGGAGCGCTTCCTGGGCGGGGTGTTCGCGCGGCGCCCGGTCGACCTGTACGGCGGAGAGGAGCCGCGGGTATCGGTAACTGCGGCGCAGAGCCTTCTGCCCGACGATTCATTCGCCTACCGGGTCTACCTGGGGCCGCAGGACTTCACCCGGCTGAGGGCGATCGGTGGCGACCTGGAGGATGTAAACCCGGTCGGCTGGAGGTGGCTGCGGCCCGTCATCCAGCCGTTCGCAGCGATCATCACCACCATCCTCATCTACCTGCACAACCAGTTGGGCTGGGGCTATGGATGGGTGTTGATCCTGTTCGGGGTCATGATGCGCGTGGTGCTTTTTCCGCTGAACCAGAAGGCCATGCGCGCGCAGTTGAGGAACACCGCGGTCGCGCCCATGGTCAAGGAAATCCAGGCCAAGTACAAGAACGACCCGGAACGGCAGCAAAAGGAGATGATGAAGCTGTACAGGGAACACGGATTCAATCCCCTGGCCGGATGCGTTCCCATGCTCATCCCCTTCCCGGTGCTCATCACGCTCTTCTTCGTCTTCCAGAACACCATTGAGCTTCGCGGTGTCTCCTTCCTCTGGCTCCCCGATCTCTCCGCCCCGGATCCCCTCTACCTGCTTCCCGTCTTCCTGGGCGTATCCATGTTCCTGCTGCAGTGGGTGAGCATGCGTACAATGGATCAGGTGAACCCCCAGATGAAGATGATGCTGTGGTTCATGCCGATCTTCATGGTTTTCATCTTCTTCCAGTTGGCATCGGGGCTGAACCTCTACTATGCGACGGCCAACATCGCCACGTTGCCCCAGCAGTACTGGATCGCAAGGGAGCGACAGAAGGCGAAGAACAAGGCATCCTAGGCCGGAAGCACTGGCCGGCGTGGTACAGGGAGCAGGATTGACGGACACCATCGTTGCAGCGGCCACCCCGCCGGGGCCCGGCGCCCTCGCAGTGGTGCGCATCTCCGGGCCGTGCGCCTTTTCCGTCAGACGCGCGCTTGCGCCGGATCTTCGTGCTCCCGCGCACCGGCGAGCGATGCTGGCGGGACTGCACGACCCGGAGTCGGGAGAGCTTCTGGACCGGGGAATCGTCACCAGCTATCCGGCGCCTGCCAGCTACACCGGAGAGGACATGGTGGAGATCTCCTGCCACGGCGGATATCTCATCCCGGGCCTCCTCGTGGAACACGCGCTCGAAGCAGGCGCCCGCATGGCCGAACCTGGAGAATTCACCCGCCGGGCCTACCTGAACGGGAAGATGGATCTGCTTCAGGCGGAAGCCGTGTGCGATCTGGTGGGCGGGCGCAGCCGGGCGCTGCACCGGGTGGCCGTGCATCAGATGGAGCGTGGGCTGTCGGCCAGGATGACCGCGGCGCGCGAGTCCCTGGTCACGCTGGAGGCACTGCTCGTCCACCATCTGGACTTTCCGGACGAGGACGAGCCCCCGACGAGCCTCGAGTCAGTAGCCCGCGAGGCGCGGGAGGTGCGTGTCCGGCTGGAAGGCGTGCTGGCCACGGCACCGGAGGGGGAGCTGCTAAGAGCAGGCGCGCTGACCGTCCTGGCCGGGCGCCCCAACTCCGGTAAGTCTAGTATTTTCAACGCGTTAGTTGGATACGAACGTGCCATCGTCACCGAAGTGCCGGGGACGACGCGAGACGCGCTTGAGGCAACCGTGTCGTTGAGTGGGTATCCATTCCGGCTTGTGGATACCGCCGGGCTCCGGGAAACCGGGGAGCGCGTCGAAGCACTGGGGATCGAGGTTGCCCGCCGCTACCTGGCGCGGGCGGACCTGGTGCTGTATTGCGCGGAGGGAGGCGAAGGGTTGTCCGAGGCGGATCTGGAGTTTCTGGGCGCATGTCGTTGCCCGTTGCTGGTTCTGGAAACCAAGGCCGATCTGGCCCGGCGCGGCAACGGTGCCACGCGCAAGTACGTCGGCGCCGGCGAGAACGGGTATTCCAGATCGGAAGCCGGGCAGGGGGGTCGCCCCCTCGCCGCCGCCAGCGGTGGAAGCGAAGCCCTGCCTCGGCGGATCGCCACTTCCGTGGTCACGGGGGAGGGACTGGAGGAGCTGGGCAGGGTCCTGCCGGTGATGGTCTTCGGAGGACTGGTCCAGGCGAACGCAGACACGCCGGTCGTGACCCGCAGGCGGCACCGACGTGCCCTCGAACGAGCGGTAGAGGAACTGAGTGCGTTTGAACGCGCCCTGGCGAACGGGATTCCGGCTGAGGTGGCCGCAACCCATCTGAAGCCGGCGGAGACGGCCCTGGAGGATATCCTTGGGATCGTTACCCTGGATGAGGTGCTCGACCGGGTGTTCCGCGACTTCTGCATCGGCAAGTAGGTTTGTGTGGCACAAGGCACCGCGAGAGGGGCTGTACGGGCTTGGTATGAACGAAGTAAATGATTGTGATCGTTGATGTTATGATAAGTTATGGGCTGTTCCGGCGGATGCTGCCGAAAGCGCGGATTACGGATCGTGGATAGAACGTACGACGTGATTGTGGTTGGCGGAGGCCACGCGGGGGCGGAGGCAGCGGCGGCAGCCGCCCGCCTCGGAACCCGGGTCTTGCTGATCACCCCGGACCTGGCGCGCATCGGACAGATGAGCTGCAATCCTGCAATCGGAGGCATTGCGAAGGGCGTCGTTGCGCGCGAGGTCGACGCGCTCGGGGGCGTCATGGGGCGGGCCACGGACGCGGCGCGCATTCACTTTCGCATGCTCAACCGCTCCAAGGGGCCGGCCGTGTGGGGTCCGCGCGCGCAGTGCGATCGGACCCTGTATTCGCTGGCGGTGCGGCGAGTGCTGGAAGAGCTGTCGACGCTGGACCTCTTTCAGGACATGGTTTCCGATCTCGTGCTTCGGGGCGATCGGATTGCCGGCGTACGCACGCGCACCGGACTCGAGTTCAGGGCCCCGGCCGTGGTCATCACGACAGGGACGTTTCTTCGGGGCCGCATTCATGTCGGCCTGGGAACCGGGGTGGAGGGAGGGCGCGCCGGAGAAGAGGCCTCGGTCGAGCTGGCCTGTGCGCTCGAGGGTCGCGAGTTGGAGGTGGCGCGTTTCAAAACGGGTACGCCGCCCCGCATCGATGGCCGGTCCGTGGACTACGGCAAGCTGGAAGAGCAACCGTCGGAGCCCGGGGTTCGCTTCTCCGCGTTTGTGCGCGAGGAGTTTCCGGGCGAGCGTCCCTGCTGGATTACGTGGACGGGGAAGGAACTCAGGGACATCGTGCAGGAAAACCTCGAGCGGAGCGCGCGGTTTGGGGGGTCCATCGCGGGCCGGGGGCCGCGGTACTGTCCGTCCATAGAAGACAAGGTCGTCCGGTTTCCAGACGCACGCGGGCACCAGGTGTTTCTGGAGCCCGAGGGGCTGGACACGACCGAACTCTATGTGAACGGGTTGTCGACCTCCTTGCCTCCGGAAGTGCAACTCCGGTTCCTGCGGAGCGTGCCGGGGTTGCAGCAGGTGCGCATGACCCGAAGTGGGTACGCGATCGAGTACGACTACTTCCTTCCTCATCAGCTGAGGCACACGCTGGAGGTGAAGTCGATTGAGGGGCTGTTCTTCGCCGGGCAGATCAACGGCACGACCGGCTACGAAGAAGCCGCCGGGCAGGGGTTGGTGGCCGGTGCAAATGCCGGCCTGACCGCCCTGGGAGAAGCGCCGTTCATTCTGGAGCGCGACCAGGCGTACATTGGCGTGCTGATCGACGACCTGGTCACCAAGGGGGTGGATGAACCCTATCGACTCTTCACGTCGCGTGCGGAGTTTCGGCTGCTGCTCCGCCAGGACAACGCGCTCTCGCGCCTGGGACCGGTCGCGTGCGAAAGGGGTCTGTTGTCGCCCGGCCAGACCCGGGTGCTTGAAGAACGCCTGGAAACGGAAGGACGTCTGATCGAGTGGTTTCGATCGACGCGCCTGAAGCCCGAGCAGGTGAACGACGCTTTGGCGGAAGCGGGATCGAGCCCATTGCGCACTCCCGCCCGAGCGGTGGAGTTGTTGAGAAGACCGGAGGTGAGTTCGGACGCGCTCATTCGGGCGGCAAATGCGTCGTTTGTTGACGAGGGTTGGGAGGAGGCGCTGCTGGCTGTGGAGGTCGACCTGAAGTACACGGGATATGTGCAGCGCGAGCGGGATCGAGCGGCCGCCCTTCGGGCGCGTGCGGCATTCCGCATCCCGCCGGACATCGTGTACGAAGGATTGGTGACGCTGTCGCACGAAGCCCGCGAAAAGCTCGATCAGGTGCGACCGGCCACACTGGCGCAGGCGTCGAGAGTCTCGGGTGTCTCGCCGGCAGATCTTCAGAACCTCGTCATGGAGATCCGGAAAGCAGGGGGCGTCGCTCCAGAACGTTTCACGGGAAACATGACGGTGAAACAACATCGTGGAACGGACCGTGTTTCACGGGAAACATGACGGTGAAACAAGGCGCATCTCGGGAGTTCGACATCGGCTTCCTGGTGGGGGTCCTCGTTGGAGAGGGACATTTCGGCGGAGATGGGCGGCAGCCGCACGTCACGCTCCGCATGCACACCGACCACAAGGCGCTCTTCGACTGGATCATGGAGCATTTCCCCGGTGGGAAGCTGTACGGCCCCTACCGGCACGGCGGACGGCAGTACTACCAGTGGATGGCGCGCGGATCCTTCCTGAGGGAACACCTCGTTCCCTTGCTGGACCGGTATCTGGACGAGAAGCTGGACGCAAAGGCCGCGCACCGCTTCCAGGCGATGAAGGCGCGGTACTTCCCTGATTCGGACGCCGCCGCGGGCTAGGAGCACTGCCCGGCACGGACCGGGGACAGCGGGCACTAAGCCCATGTCGGGATGACCCGCAATCGGGCGCAAAACTCCCATGCCGGCGACGCGCATCCACCTTTTCCGCAAACCGGGGGTCAGGTAGCTTTCGAGTGCGACCTCTTCCCCCGAATCCCGAGCCCGACCCAGGAATCCTGCCCTTGTTGTGGAAAAACCTCGCCCCGGAAAGAGCTGACCACGGCTAGCCATGTCCAGAGTCATTACCATCGCCAACCAGAAGGGGGGCGTAGGCAAGACCACAACCGCGATCAACCTGGGAGCTGCGTTGGCAGTGGCTGAACAGCGGACGCTGGTCATCGACATGGATCCACAGGCCAATGCGAGCAGCGGATTGGGCCTCTGGGGCCATGATCAGGTCTCCGGCATGTACGACGTCATGATCGGGGGGCGCTCCATCGAGGAATCAAGGGTTCGGCAGCTTCATTTCCCCTACCTGGACATGGTAGGCACCACGCGCGACCTCGCCGGCGCGGAGATCGAACTGGTAGGTGTAGAGGCCCGCGAATCCGTTCTGCGTGCGGCACTTGAGCCCATTCGCGAGGACTACGACTACATTCTCGTGGACTGCCCCCCTTCGCTGGGGCTCCTGACGCTCAACACGCTCACGGCGGCCGACTCCGTACTCATCCCGATTCAGTGCGAGTTCTACGCGCTGGAAGGCCTCAGCCAGCTTCTCAACACGGTGCGGATTGTACAGCGGGGGCTGAACACGGGCCTCGAGATCGAGGGCGTGCTCCTGACGATGTTCGACAAGCGGCTCAACCTCTCGAAACAGGTCGCGCGGGAGGCCCGCGAGTACTTTGGGGACAAGGTCTTCACCAACGCGATTCCCAGGAACGTTCGGCTAGCCGAGGCGCCGAGCTTCGGCAAGCCCATCATCGTATACGACGTCCTCTCGGCAGGGGCTCGCTACTACCTCCGTCTTGCGAGGGAAGTCATTCAGCGAACGCAGCACAGGATTACCAGGTCGAGGGCCCGGGCAGCTTCATGAGCGTTGCTCCGAACACTCGACTCGGCCGCGGCCTGGGCGCCCTGCTTGGCGATCATCTCGATCGGCCCGTGGAAGGCGAAGTCGCACGCCTGCCCCTGGATTCCGTGGATCCCAATCCCTTCCAGCCTCGTCGTGAGTTCAAGGAGCAGGAAATCCGGGAACTCGCGGCGTCCATCAGCGCAAACGGACTGCTTCAGCCCGTTCTCGTCAGATCCGCGCCGGAGCCGGAGCATTGGGAACTGGTGGCGGGAGAGCGGCGACTGCGAGCCGTCACGAGGCTCGGCTGGAGCGATGTGCCGGCAATCGTCCGCGAGGTGGATGATGAAACCATGCTTGTGCTGGCGCTTGTAGAGAACCTCCAGCGCCGCAATCTCGGCGCGCTGGAGGAAGCCGAGGGCTACAAGGTGCTTGTGGAGAAATTCAAGCGCACACAGGAGGATATTGCGCTGGCTGTCGGGAAGAGCCGCGCCACGGTAACCAACATCCTCCGCCTTCTGAAGCTCCCCGCCGAGGTCCGGCAGTTGCTGGGGGAAGAGAAGCTCACGCCGGGACACGGGCGAGCGCTCCTCGCCGTCGACGACCAGGAATGGGCCGCCGAGTTGGCTCGAATGGTGGTCGAAGGCGGTTGGTCCGTCCGCAGGCTGGAGGAGACCGTGCGCGCGAACCCGACGCGTCCGCCTGGCAATGAGGACGCGCTGGACCACCGAAAACGCCGGACTCGGCCGTCGGGAGCACTGGATCCGGTGCTGCACGCGTTGCAGGAAGAGTTGCGCGCCGCGCTCGGCACTCGAGTCGTAGTTCGACGGCAGCGAGGGAGCAAGGGGCGCATTGAGATCCCCTTTCACGATGATCGGGATCTTGAACGCGTTTTTGCGTTGGTGTCGGGTCGGGAGGCCGCGGATGTTCTGGAATAGGAAGTCTCGAAGTCGTCGGGCTTTGACTGTCGTGCTGCTCGCCGATGGCTCGGCGGACGCCCAGAGCTATGAATTGACCGCGACCCACGCTGCACTGGTTTCGCTCGCGCTGATTGGACTGCTTTCCGCGGGCTACGTGGCCGGCGTTGCGATGACCACGCATCGCGTGGACATCCTGTCTGACTCGCTTGCGGTCCAGGCAGAAGGGATTCGGGCGCTGGGCGCGCACATCGACACGGTGGAAGCACGCTACCGGCGGATTGCGGAACTCTTTGGAGCCCGCCCGACCGCGCTCTCGGACCTGTGGCTTCCGCCGACAGGGAGCGGAGCAAACGCCGGTCGGTCCCTCGTTGACGAAACCAGGCCCACCAGTTGGCCACTCACCGAGAGAGGCTTTGTGACCCAGACCTTGATGGAAGGCATGGTAGGGGAACATCCAGGCTTGGACATCGCTGTTCCAACTGGCTCCTACATCCGCGCGGCGGGCGCAGCCGTCGTAGCCGAAGCGGGAGAAGATCCGCTCTACGGGCGGTTTGTGCGCCTTGACCACGGCGACGGATACACCAGCTTATATGCCCATGCTTCCATGACGTTTGTGGCAAGCGGAGACCTGGTGCGCCAGAACGAGGTCATTGCATTGAGTGGATCAACGGGCCGGTCGACGGCTCCGCACCTTCACTTCGAAGTCCTTCGAAACAACGAACCCGTCGATCCGCTGACCATCCTTGTGCAGCCTTGATCGTAGCCCGAACACCTCGCTTTCATGACTCTACTCAAACTTTCAGCAAGGGAAACACCAGGATGAGCAAACAGCGCCCGACGTCACCCCCCGCGTCTCCAGACAACACGATTTCGATCATCGGACCCGGGATGACCGTAGTCGGGAACTGCAAGACCGAAGGGACCATTCGCATCGAAGGCAGGATCGAGGGGGGAGTGGAGGCCGGAAAAGCCGTTGTCGTCGGTAGGAACGGAACGGTCGTCGGCGACATCTCCACCCAGGACGCGGTGATCTCGGGGCGACTCAAGGGGAGCCTGAAGATTGCTTCGCGGCTCGAGCTCCAATCGTCCTGTGACGTCGACGGCGATATCGACACCCGCCGGATCGTGCTCGAGGAGGGCGCCACCGTCAACGGAACCGTCAAGATGGGGAGCCGAGGAGCCAAACCACCCTCTCCCCGGAAGTAGCAATTGGGCGCCGGGATGCCGATGGCTTCGGTATCCGTCGCGGAGGGTGTTCGGGGGAGACGCTCCGGCCTGGCCAAGGGATGCCATCCGTTCCATCACGGTCCAGGCGTATTCCGGACAAGGGTTCCCCCGCGCAACGCCTATGTTTCCACATTTTTCCCCAAGACGTGGACAATCTCTCAAGTCCTTCCATTCCATAGTCTTGGCGCCCAGTCCTGCCTCCCCTCCGAGCGTGTTGTCCACGACACTGCTGTTTTTCCACGATCCGGCGGGAACCCGTTGAAACCGCACCGTCTCGTCTCGGGCGTTCGCGCGCATGACCCCATCAGGAAGGGGGCCGGGACATGAGGCTGGATTCGCTCGTCGAGTATGTCGACGGCTACCTGCAGGTGCCGGGTTTCCCCGACTATCCCAACGCCTACAACGGCCTTCAGGTCGAAGGGACGGCGGAAGTACGCCGCATCTGTGCCGCGGTGGATGCCAGTGAAGCCGCCATAAACGCCGCTGCCGTGCGTGGAAGCGACCTCCTGCTCGTGCACCACGGGCTCTTCTGGGATGGGGCGGCTCCCGTTACCGGCAGGCGCTTCCGGAAGCTGTCCGCCCTGCTGCGCAACGAGGTGGGTCTCTACTCGGCTCATCTGCCCCTGGATGCACATCCCGAGGTCGGCAACTGTGCCTTGCTCGCACGCGCGCTGAGCATCGAAGTCGAGAAGGGATTCGGCTCTTACCAGGGCGTTGACGTGGGCTGGATCGGGACGACCTCGGAGACCCGTCAAACCCTGCGGGATCGGGTGGCAGAATCTCTGCAAGTCCCAGTCCGACTGATAGATGGAGGATCTGATCACATCCACCGCGTCGCGGTAGTGACAGGAGCGGGCGGATCCATGATCGCCGAAGCGGCGGCGTCGGGCGCCGATGCCCTCGTCACGGGTGAAGGCGCGCATCATACGTACTTCGATGCGATGGAATGCGGGATCAACGTGTACTATGCGGGCCACTACGCCACCGAGACGCTCGGGGTGCGCGCCCTCGCCGCCCATCTGGAGGCGCGCTTCGGCATTCCCTGGGAGTTTCTCGACTTTCCCACAGGTTTGTAGACAACCGTCCGAGCCGTTCTGCGCCGGCCGAGCCGAGCCGGCGAGTCACCCTGGACCAGGAGCCGAAAAACCGATGGCGGAGAAGCGGGGAGCATCATGAAATGCCCGCAGTGCGGCTCGGATGCCGCCGGCAGGTTCTGTGCGGAGTGCGGCGCGGCGATCCGACCGCCGGAATGCCCTTCCTGCGGTGAGGCGGCCCAGGCCGGAGCATCGTTTTGCATCTTTTGCGGCACACCCCTCCGGCGCCGGCGGCCAAAGGCCGCGGCAGCGGGCGGCAGGAGGGTGCTTTGGGCCAGCGGCGTGTTCGCCGGCGTGCTGATCATCGGCGCCGGGTACTGGGCGCTGGCACCGGATGAGCCGGAGGAGGCGCCGCGCCCCGGCCCCGCGGCGGGCTTGATGCCCGCTGCCGGGACGCCTCCGGATCTGAGCTCCATGACGCCGCGAGAGGCGGCCGATCGGCTGTACGATCGAATCATGCGGGCCGCGTCAGCCGGGGACACCGCCGAGGCGCTGGCGTTTCTGCCGATGGCGCTTGACGCCTACGGCCTGGTAGTTCCCCTGGATGAGGACGGCCACTACCACGTGTCGCTGCTGCACGCTCTGGACGGGGACTACCAGATGTCCCGGGACGTGGCCGAAAGGGCGCTGGCCGACGCACCCAGCCACCTGCTCCTCCTGGGCGCGGCGGCGCGGGCGGCCTCCGAACTCGGCGATAGTGATGGAGCCAACGCCTATTACGCGCGATTCATGGAGGCGTGGGAGAGCGAACGGGCGCGCGGGCTCGAGGAGTACTCCATGCACGCCATCCCACTCGCGGAGATGAGGGAGGCGGCAGAGGCTCGGGCCGGTGGATAGTGCCGGAAGACGTCGGCCGTGGCCGAAGCCGGCCAGGGCCGTCAGCCGCTCGTGATCGAGTCCCCTCTCGCGCTCGTCGCCGTCATTGCGGGCGTCGTGGTGCTGGCGCTCTGGCTGGAGCGTTGCCGGGTGCCCGGGCTCTGGAAGCTGGGAGCCACCTTGCTTGCCATCGCCATCGGCGGGGTTCTCTCCAACACGGGGCTCGTGCCTCCGGCTTCGCCCATCTACCAGGCCATCACCGGCGCCGTAACGGATCTGGCCATCGTGTGGCTGCTGCTGGCGGTCAACCTGGCCGACCTGCGGAAGGCCGGCGGGGCCATGCTGGTCGCGTTCGGCATCGCGGTGGCGGGCACGGCCCTCGGGGCGTTCGCGGGGGCGTTCCTGTTCGGAGGTGCGGTCGGCGACGAGACCTGGAAGCTGGCGGGAGCCCTCACGGGGACGTATTCCGGAGGATCGCTGAACTTCACCGCGGTCAGCCGGGCGGTCGACATGTCCGACGCCCTCTTCGTGGGCGCCACCGCCGCGGACAACGTCGTCACCGGTCTCTGGCTGGCGGCATGCGTGGTGCTGCCCCGATGGATCGGGCGCTACTACCCGGCACCGGCTTCATCGGAAGCGGTCCCGCCGGGTTCGGCGACAGACCATTCCTCGCAGGACTCGAGCCCTGACGACGACGAATCCGCGCATCCGCTCTTCGCCGGCGCATCGGTTTCCACACATCAGGTGGCCATTCTGGTCGCGGCAGGATTCGCGATCGTGATCGCGTCCCGGACCGTCGCGGCCATCACTCCCGGAATCAATCCGGTGCTCTGGCTCACGACCCTGGCCCTTGTTGCGGGCCACGTCATGCCGTCCAGGGCGAAACTGGGCGCGCTCCAGCTCGGCAACCTGGCGTTGCTGTTCTTCTTTGTGGTGATCGGCATCTACTCGCGCATCGCGGAAGTGCTCGCGGTGGGCGTCCAGGTGCTCTTCTACGCCCTCTTCGTCGTCGCCGTCCACGGAGTGCTGCTCTTCGTGGCGGGCCGCTTCCTGCGCGTGGACATCGGCACGCTGTGCGTAGCTTCCCAGGCATCCGTGGGAGGACCCGGGAGCGCACTCGCGGTAGCGGTGGCGGGGGGATGGCGATCCCTCATTCTGCCGGGCATTCTGGTGGGTCTGCTGGGCTACGCGCTGGGTACGTACGCAGGGATGGGCATCGCGGGGGCGCTGCGGGGATTCGGCTTCTGACAGCCGATCGCATGCCGGGGAGGAGTTGGTCGACGGGGTGCCGGAGCAGTGCGCCGCACCGGCGTGCTCCGTTGCCGTAGAAAGCGTCGGGGTTTTATCATTGCAAGCTACGCACCGGGACGCGCAGATCGTGCCGGAACCCGGGATGGAGACCCTTCGCGGGCCCGCATTTGCCGGCGGACCCTGACCAGCCAGAATTTGCGATCCCCGGGGGGCCGATCCGGGTCCGGCTCAAGGGAACGAGCGACGGAGAACTCGAGGTTGACCCAGCCCCTCAAAGCCTGGAAGGGATACGCGCCGGCGCGGAAGGACACGGGCACCGTCAGGCCCAAGGGCACTTCCCGCATACGCGCCCACGAGGGCCTCGCCACCATATCCCCGAACGAGCGCAAGCCGTCCTGGCTCAAGGTGCGTTCTCCCGGGGGCCCGAACTATCTGCGGCTGAAGCGCCTCATGCGCAGCCGGGGGCTTCACACCGTGTGCGAAGAGGCGGGCTGCCCCAACATCGGCGAGTGCTGGGAGGCCGGCACGGCCACTTTCATGATCCTCGGCGATGTCTGCACGCGCGCGTGCAAGTACTGCGCGGTCGCCCACGGACTGCCAACCGTGCTGGACCGGGACGAACCCCGGCGCGTCGCGGATACCGTGGCCGCAATGGACCTCGAGCACGCCGTGATCACCAGCGTGAATCGCGACGAGCTGCCGGACGGCGGCGCCGCGATCTACGCGGAGACCATACGCCGCATCAACGACCGGCTGCCCATGTGCTCGGTCGAGGTGCTGATCCCGGACTTCAAGGGCGACGAAGACGCCCTGGCGATGGTGCTGGCCGCTCGACCGGCGATTCTCGGGCACAACCTGGAGACGGTCGAGCGGCTCCACCCCGAGGTTCGGCCGGGCGGCCGCTACTGGCGGTCGATTTCCTTCCTGGGAGCCTCCAAGCGCCTGGCACCGCACATCCTGACCAAGACGGGCATCATCCTGGGGATGGGAGAGCGCGCACCCGAGATCCGACAGGCGATGAGCGACCTTCGCGAGGCCGGCGTCGACATTCTCACCCTGGGCCAGTATCTCCGTCCGTCGCTGCAGCACATTCCCGTGGCACGGTGGGTGACGCCCGCGGAATTCGGTGACTGGAAGCGGATCGGTGAGGAGCAATTCGGCTTCCGGCATGTGGAGTCGGGTCCCCTGGTCCGCTCCAGCTATCATGCCAGGGACCAGGCACGCCAGGTATCCGCCGGCTCGGCGGGTTCGATTCGGCACGTGCTGGAGGCCGATCTGCCCGCGCCTGCGGAGGTGCCCGGGCTCCGCCTGGTCCAGATCGAGGCGCGCCGTACTTCGACAGCGGAAGCGGATGGAAGGGGGGTGGCACATGCCTGACAGCGCCGTGCGGGACGCATCCACCTCCGCTGCTCCAGCGGCCATTGAGGGCTTTCCGGCCGAGCAGGTGCTGGGCTTCCTGCGCGAGATGCTTGTATACCGGCGATTCGAGCAGAAGGCGGAAGAGGCCTACGCGATCGGCAAGATCGGCGGCTTCTGCCACCTGCATACCGGGCAGGAAGGGGTTGCCCTGGGCTTCGTCGGACCGCTTCGCCCCGACGACTACGCCCTCTCCGCCTACCGCGAGCACACCCTGGCGCTCGCCAAGGGGATCTCCGCGCGCGCGGCCATGGCCGAGCTCTATGGGCGGGTCGGCGGGTGCTCCGGCGGCAAGGGCGGCTCGATGCACCTCTTCTCCGCGAAGCACAACTTCATGGGTGGATGGGGCATCGTAGGCGGCCAGATCCCCCTGGCGACCGGTCTGGGCTGGGCGGCCCGCTACCGCGGCGAAGACCGCGTCTGCGTCTGCTTCCTGGGGGACGCGGCCGTCAACCAGGGCTCATTCCACGAGTCGCTCAACATGGCGGCCATCTGGAAGCTGCCGGTCATCTACGTCGTCGAGAACAACGGGTACGGCATGGGGACGGCCTTCAACCGCGTGACCACGACCCCCATGGTCGAGAAATCGCGGGCGCACGGGATTCCCGCGCACTATGTGGACGGTCAGGACGTGCTCGCGGTCTGGCGACTGATGGAAGACTTGCTGGACCGCGTCCGCAAAGGCGCCGGACCCCAGTTCGTGGATGCCGAAACGTATCGCTTCAAGGGCCATTCGATGTCCGATCCGGTCTCGGGAACCTACCGCAGCAAGGAAGAGGTCGAGTCGCGGGTTCGCGAGGACGACCCCATCGCCCATGTGCGCGACCTCCTGATCCAGAGCGGGCATCTCACCCGGGAGAGCCTGGAGCGGATGGACGAGGAGGTGCGCGAGCTGGTCGAGGACGCCGCGGACTTCGCCGACCGCTCGCCGCTCCCCCCCGAGGACAGCCTCCACGAATTCGTCTACAGCGACATGGACGTGCACGGAAGGCTGTTCTTCGATGGACGGGGGGGCTGAGATGGCGGTCATGACCTACCGGGACGCCCTCAACGAGGCGCTCGCGGAAGAGATGGAGCGCGACGACTCGGTTTTTCTCATGGGTGAGGAAGTGGCGGAGTACGATGGCGCCTACAAGGTGTCCCGGGGCCTGCTCGATCGCTTCGGCGACGCACGGGTAGTGGACACGCCGATCAGCGAACTCGGCTTCGCCGGGCTGGGCGTGGGCGCGGCGATGGCCGGGCTCCGGCCGGTCATCGAGTTCATGACCTTCAACTTCGCGTTCCTCGCTCTCGACCAGGTCATCAACAACGCCGCCAAGACCCACTACATGACGAACGGGCAACTGCACGTGCCCATCGTCTTTCGCGGACCGAACGGGTCGGCCCTGCAGCTCGCGGCACAGCACTCGCAGGCGTGCGAGACCTACTATGTCCACGCGCCCGGGGTCAAGCTGGTGAATCCGGCTACGCCGGCCGATGCGAAGGGGCTGCTCAAGGCCGCGATTCGCGACGACGATCCGGTGGTGGTGATGGAATCCGAGCTGCTCTACAACGCGCGCGGCGACGTTCCCGAAGGCGAGCACGTCGTGCCGTTGGGCGTAGCCGATGTGAAGGCGGAGGGTACGGACGTCACCATCATCTCGCACGGACAGATGGTCCATGTGGCGCTTCAGGCGGCGCGCACGCTGGAGAAGGAGGACATCTCGGCCGAGGTGCTCGACCTGCGCTCCCTCCGTCCCCTCGACATGGAGGCGATTCTCGGCTCCGTGCATAAGACCAATCGCGCCGTCTACGTGGAGGAGTGCTGGCCGTTCACGGGCATCGGCGCGCAGATCGTCGCGCTGATCCAGGACGAGGGTTTCGACGATCTGGACGCGCCGGTGCAGCGCATCACCCAGGCGGACGTGCCCATGCCCTACGCCAGGAATCTGGAGAAGCAGTCGAAACCCGACGCGGCCCGGGTCGTGGATGCGTGCAGGAAGGTTCTCTACCGCAACTGACCCTGGCCGCGCCATCCGACGCGCCGTAACCGCCGATCCGACCACCCGAGGCTTGTCGATGGCCACCAAAGTGCACATGGAAGCCCTCTCGCCCACGATGGAGGAAGGGCAGGTCGTCAAGTGGCTCAAGGCGGAGGGCGACCAGGTCGAGGCCGGCGACCTGCTGGCCGAAATCGAGACCGACAAGGCGACCATGGAGCTCGTCGCGCGCGGCAGCGGCGTGTTGCGGGCCGTTCTGCTGGGCGAAGGACAGACGGCGCCCGTGGGAAACGTGATCGCCGTGATCGCGGCCGCGGACGAAGATGTGTCGGATCTGGTGGCGGCTGCTGCGCCGGCCCCGGCCGCATCGCCGGCCACCGAGGCGGAGGAAGAGCCGGCTCGGACGGCCGCTCCAACGGCAACGCCTCCCTCCCCTGCGGTGCCCGCCACAACGCCGCCTCCCACCCCTCCGCCGGTCAGCCCGCGGCCCGCCGCGCCGGTGGTCCAGACGACCGCTCAGTCCGCACCAGCCGCCGGGGCCCGCAGGGACGGCGGGCGGCTGAGGGCGTCACCCGTCGCCCGCCGCCTGGCGCGCGAGGCAGGCCTCCGTCTGGAAACAGTCGTGGGATCCGGGCCGCGAGGCAGAATCGTCAAGCGCGACATCGAGGCCGCCCTGGCCGCCGGAACGGCGGCGGTTCCCGCGCCCATGCCGGACGTCCCGGGCGAGGACTTCGTGGACGTCCCGCTCACCCAGATCCGCAAGACGATCGCGCGCCGGCTGGTCGAGTCCCTGGGGCCGGTACCGCACTTCTTCCTCACGGCCGATGTCGACATGGCCCGGGCGACCGAGCTGCGCCAGCAGTTCAACGAGCTTGAACTGGGCGCGCGCATCTCCTTCAACGACATCGTCATCAAGGCGACGGCGCTCGCGCTTGCCCGCCATCCCGAGTGCAACGCGTGGTGGGGTGGCGATCACGTGCGCAGACACAACCGCGTCCACATCGGCGTCGCGGTGGCCATCGACGACGGGCTCATTACGCCGGTTGTGCGCGATGCGCACGCGCGCCCGGTCGCGGAGATATCCAACGAGGTCAAGGAGCTGGCGGGGCTGGCCCGGGCGAAGCGCCTGACCCCCGATCAGTACACGGGATCCACGTTCTCCATCTCGAACCTGGGGATGTTCGGCATCGAACAGTTCACCGGGGTCATCAACCCGCCCGAGGCCGGAATCCTGGCGGTGGGCGCGGTGGAGGAGCGGCCGGTGGCGCTCGATGGCCGGATCGTGGTCCGGCCCCGCATGCGCATGACCATGAGCTGCGACCACCGCGTCATCGACGGGGCCCAGGGCGCTCGCTTCCTGGCGACGCTGAAGGACATCCTGGAGAAGCCGCTGAGCGTACTGCTCTAACAGTCTGCGGGCGCGCTTCTTCCCCTCACTCCACGCGGATTCGTCCACGGGCGGTGGGGATTCCCTCAGTTGCGCGCGGGCGCCTTCTTCAGCCTGTCGAAGAACTTCGCCCGCGCCCTTGCGACCTTGGGCGCCACCACGGCGCGACAGTAGCCCTGGCCCGGATTGCGCGCGAAGTAGTTGTGGTGATAGGCCTCGGCGGGGAAGAAGCGGCCCGCCGGAACCAGTTCGGTCACGATCGGAGAACGCCACAATCCCTGATCCGTGAGTTCTGCGATCACCTCCTGCGCCACGGCCTCCTGCTTCGGCGAGTGATGGAAGATGGCCGAGCGGTACTGGGTGCCCACGTCGGCTCCCTGGCGGTTCAGGGTGGTGGGATCGTGAATCGTAAAGAAGACTTCGAGCAGC
Source organism: Gemmatimonadota bacterium (assembly GCA_022823365.1). Classification (GTDB taxonomy): domain Bacteria; phylum Gemmatimonadota; class Gemmatimonadetes; order Longimicrobiales; family Gaopeijiaceae; genus BD2-11. The sequence continues at coordinate 29,476 of JAJDXG010000041.1, read as the reverse complement.
TCCCGGAACGAGATCTCATCCGGGGAAAACACGATGCGGACCACTTCGGCATGCCCGGTGGCGCCGGTGCAGACCTGGTGGTAGGTCGGGTCCCGCACATGACCGCCGGCGTATCCCGAGTCCACCCGCTGCACGCCGCGCAACTCCAGGTACACCGCCTCCAGGCACCAGAAACATCCCCCGCCCAGGGTGGCGGTCTCAAGGCCTTTCTCGCTCATCTCGACCCGTCTCCTCCTTCAAGAGCCGCCCGCATGCAGCTATTATTCGCGGCACTCGTTCCCCTCCCCACCCGCGTGATCGCGGACGGACCCCTCCAGGAGAGGTTGCCGTGCTGCCGGAAGCCGTGAAGATGACCGCAGAGCGTCAGCGCTACAAGGGGATTCGTCGACGGGGACCCTCGCGGATCGGCCGAAGGGGACTGCGCGCGTCGAGCCTGACCACGGCGCGGATCGTCGTTCTGTCGATCTGGCTGGCCGGCTGCGCCAGCGTGCAACAAGCCCCCGAAGACGCCGAGTCCTCTGCAGCGGCCACCACGGCCGATTCCGGGCCGGCCGCCGGCCGGAACGATCCCCGCCATCTCGGCAAACCCTACGTGGTCGTGGTTTCGTTCGACGGGTTTCGGCACGACTACATGGAGATGTTCGACACTCCCAACTTCGACCGCGTGGCCGCCGAGGGCGCCCGCGCCGATGGGCTCATTCCGGTCTTCCCCTCGCTGACCTTCCCCGCTCATTACTCGATCGCAACCGGAATGTACCCCGGGAGCCACGGGCTGGTGGCGAACACGTTCTACGACCGCGAGTTCGATCGCTTCTACTCCCTCTCCGACCGCGAGACCGTGGAGGACGGCCGGTGGTACGGGGGCGAGCCCATCTGGGTGACCGCCGAGAAACAGGGGATGGTGAGCGCCGCGTTCTACTTCGTGGGCACCGAGGCGGATGTCCAGGGCATCCGGCCCAGCCGCTGGAAGCGGTTCGATCCCATCATTCCCAATGAAGTGCGCGTCGACACCGTCCTGACCTGGCTGAGTCTCCCCGACGAGCAGCGACCCCACCTCGTTTCCCTGTATTTCGCCGAGGCCGACTACGCCGGACACCGGTTCGGTCCCGGCGATGGCCCGGAGCTGGCCGGTGCAGTCGAGCAGGTGGACCAGGCGCTCGGACGGCTCCTTGACGGCCTGGATGAACTGCCGCACGGCGACCGGGTCTTCGTCCTTCTGGTCTCCGATCACGGGATGGGCAACGTTCGGCCCGACGGGCACTACGCACTTGACGAAATCGCGGACCTGTCCGGTGCCCGGCTGACGTCCGGGGGAAACGTGGGAATCCTCTTCGTGGAGGAAGGCGAGGAGCGGATCGAGGAGCTGCGCGCGCAACTCGACGCGGGGATGCCGAACGCAGAGGTCTACCGCAGCCATGAGGCCCCGGCGCGACTTCATCTGAACGGCCATCCGCGCTTCGGCGATCTCGTCGTGGTGCCGGAAGAGGGGTACACGGTCGGCATCGGACCGCGCCGGGGCAGCAGCCGGGGGATGCACGGATGGGACCCCCGCTTCCGGTCCATGCACGGCATCTTCCTTGTAAAAGGGCCGGGCATCGACCCCGGCACCCGCCTGCCCCGACTCGAAGGGGTGGACATCTATCCCTTCATGGCGCGCGTGTTGGGGCTGGAGCCTGCCGAGGGAATCGAGGGCGATCCGGGCGCCCTGGCGGCGCTGCCACGGAGGTGAGGATCTGCGCTTGACACGCTTCGCGGGATCGCTTTACCTTTCGCTTCTTGTTGCGGGGTGGAGCAGTCTGGTAGCTCGTCGGGCTCATAACCCGAAGGTCGCGGGTTCGAATCCCGCCCCCGCTACTTGGAAGCGCCGCCGAAATGGCGGCGTTTTCCACGTAGCAGGACAGTTTGACGAGAGATGACAACACAGGAAACCGAGGCGGAAATCATGCCGGAAGCGACCGAAACCCGTCGACCGTGGCCTTTCCGGAGGTCGGTCCGCGTGCGGGCGCTTCGCTGGTTTGCGTCCGATACGTGGTCGAGCCCTCGCGGGCGGGGAAGCGGGACTCGCCGGTAGCCCCCGGCAAGCTCCCGACCCAGCCGCCCGCACCGAAAAGGTTCGGGCGTTTTTTTGGCCAGGTAGCTCAGTTGGTAGAGCACGCGACTGAAAATCGCGGTGTCGGCGGTTCGATTCCGCCCCTGGCCATCTACCGGCTCACCGGCCGGAGGATGGCCGGTCGTGTGCGCGGGGGTCCGTAGCTCAACTGGTAGAGCACCGGTCTCCAAAACCGGGGGTTGGGGGTTCGAGTCCCTCCGGGCCTGTACAACTGGGGGGAGAGCCCTCATCGTCTAACGGCTAGGACACCACTCTTTCAAGGTGGCGGTCGGGGTTCGATTCCCCGTGAGGGCGTTTGAAAGGACGCGCGAAGAGCGCGGAGCAGGGGCTGTAGCTCAGTTGGTTAGAGTGCCGGTCTGTCACACCGGAGGCCGCGGGTTCGAGTCCCGTCAGCCCCGCTGCTTGTTTCTTGACAAATCGGGTCATCGGCGAAGGATCGGGGCCGTAGCTCAGTTGGGAGAGCGCCTGAATGGCATTCAGGAGGTCAGGGGTTCGATTCCCCTCGGCTCCATGGGCCGCCTTGTCCGTGAAGGCGAGCACGCTCGGATGGCGGAATTGGTAGACGCGCAGGATTCAGGATCCTGTGGGGGTTAACCCCGTGAGGGTTCGAGTCCCTCTCCGAGCATGGCAGGCCGCGGCGGCAAGCGGCGGCAGCGTTTCGATGGAGGACATTTGCCCACGTGCTGGAATTGGTAGACAGGCTGGTTTGAGGGACCAGTGTCGGAAACGGCGTACAGGTTCGAGTCCTGTCGTGGGCACTTGCAGGCCATCAACGGTTGGCCTTCCCTGGTGAAGGCGGACGGCACATCAGCGCCCGTAGCTCAATTGGACAGAGCGCTTGACTACGGATCAAGAGGTTGGGGGTTCGAGTCCTCCCGGGCGTATTCCCCTCCGGGGGAGGTTAAGGCCAGGACCGGTTTCCGGCCGAGGGCGCGTAGCTCAGCTGGTTAGAGCGCTACGTTGACATCGTAGAGGTCAGAGGTTCGAATCCTCTCGCGCCCATGCGTCAACACGGTTCCGCGGAAGCGGGCAAGCAGGGGCCGTAGCTCAGTTGGGAGAGCGCAGCGTTCGCAATGCTGAGGTCAGGGGTTCGATTCCCCTCGGCTCCACTCCTGCCTGGCCGGCGACGGTCGGCATGGCCGCCACCATAGCTCAGCTGGTAGAGCACGTCACTCGTAATGACGGGGTCGTCGGTTCGAATCCGACTGGTGGCTTGCGGCTTGCCAGCCTGGGCGGTGAGTGCGCAAATTGGTGGTTGAATGCCCCGTGGTGTAACTGGCAACACGTCTGACTCTGGATCAGAAGAGTCCTGGTTCGATCCCAGGCGGGGCAATTTTCGGAGGGGTGGCCGAGTGGCTTAAGGCGGCGCCCTGCTAAGGCGTTGACCCGAGAGGGTCTCGTGGGTTCGAATCCCACCCCCTCCGCTCGCGAGCGGCGCTCGCGCCGGAGGGGGTGGGCGTTCGAACCCAGGGTTGAGCCTCCGGCGCTTTGCATCCTCGGCTCACCTTCGGTGCCGCTGTCGCGGCGCCTCGGTTGCGAATCCCACCCCCGTGGTGGCATAACGGGCGCGGTGGACGGCCGCTGGTCCAGCCCGGGATTGAGGCTGCGGGGTTTGTCTCCTCGTCTCGCCTTCGGCCCGCTTCGCGGGGCCTCGGCTGCGAGTCTCACCCCATTGGATGGGTGGGCTTGCGGGATCGCTCCGTCGCGCTGGCACGCACGCTTCCGGCGGCGCGCTTTTCTCCTCGGTGGTTTCGCAAACGGTCGACGGATCGCGGCGATGTATGTTTGGACGGGTGGCCGAGTGGCTTAAGGCGCACGATTGGAAATCGTGTGGGCTAACGCCCACGTGGGTTCGAATCCCACCCCGTCCGCTTGCGGGGCGCAGCCCGCCATCGGACGGCGTGGGCGTTCGAACCCAGGGTTGAGCCTCCGGTGCTTTGCATCCTCGGCTCACCTTCGGCCCGCTTCGCGGGGCCTCGGTTGCGAATCCCACCCCGTCCGCTGGGCGGGATCAGCTCGCTGAATAGCGAAAGCGGCCGCCAATTGACTTCATCGCCGCCTGCTTTGCGGCAACCGACTTTTCGGGGCGTGGCTCAGTCCGGTAGAGCGCTGCGTTCGGGTCGCAGAGGTCCCCGGTTCAAATCCGGGCGCCCCGATTTTGACAGCAGGTTGAGAGGGGTCCGTCCTTAAGCCGATCGGCCCGGTTTCGTCCGGAGGCGTAGTCTAATTGGTAAGGCACCGCACTCGAAATGCGGCGGGCGAAAGCCCTTGGGGGTTCGAGTCCCCCCGCCTCCGCTCCCATTCCGGTGTCCCCACTCCCCGAGCCCGCGCCGAGCCGGATCCGGCATTATCGTTGATCTCGTGTTCCTGGATGGCGCCGATATCGGTCGCTGTTCGTTACCGGGAATCTGATCGACGGGAGACTCGCCATGCCCGGGCTCGATTTCGTCAACCTCCCTCTGGCGGGCACGCCGTTCGGGACCGCGCTCGAGTTGTGCCTGGTGCTCGCGCTGGTGGCCTGGCTCCTGTCCGTGATCACCCGCGAGGTCTCCTGGATCGACCGGCTCTGGTCCATCTGCCCGCCGGTCTATTGCCTGATCGTCGCCGCCTCGGTGGGCTTCGCCGCCCCGCGCGTGATGCTCATGACGGCGCTCGTGGTTGCATGGGGCAGCCGCCTGACGTACAACTTCGCCCGCAAGGGCGGGTACCGGCCGGGCGGCGAGGACTATCGCTGGGCCCACGTCCGCAGGCAGTACGGCCCGGTGGGCTTCCAGGTGCTCAACATCACCTTCGTCCACCCCGGCCAGATGTTGCTCATCTGGCTGTTCACCTCCCCGATCCACCGGGCGTGGCAATTCCCCGCCGCGCCTCTCGGCTGGCTCGACTTCCTGGCCGCCGCCGTGTTCCTCACCCTGCTGGCCGGCGAGACCATCGCCGATCGGCAGATGTGGCACTTCCAGCAGGACAAGAAGCGGCGTATCGCCAACGGCGAGGAGATCCGGCAGCCGTTCATGACCCGCGGGCTCTATCGCTACAGCCGGCATCCCAACTACTTCTGCGAGATCGCCATGTGGTGGGTGTTCTACCTGTTCGCGGTCGCGGCGTCCGGCGAATGGGTCCACTGGACCGGTCTTGGCTGCATCGGGCTCACGCTTCTGTTCGTGCCGTCCCTGCGACTGACCGAGGAGATATCCGCCGCGAAGTATCCCGGCTACCGCGAGTACCAGGCAGCCGTGCCCGCGCTGATCCCGTTCCCCCGGCAGGACGGGGCAAAGACCGCGGATTGACTTCAAGGCGCCGGCCGCTGCCCGCCGATCAGCGTAAGCGGAAAACCGACCCCCTGACCCCGTCGTCGGCCTGCCTCGCGTCCCCCAATCGCCCGGCACGCCTTCGTTCGCCCCGCCCCTGCCCGTGGCATAAGTTGCGTGTTCGGGTCAATTCGTTACCGGGAGGTGCCTCATGTTCGCGACCGACGACTCCAAGCTCGCCATCAGCCTCGCCATGGTCCTCGCGCTGGCCGCCGGGGCGTGCGCGCCGGCCGACAGCGGAGGGGACGAATCCGCTGGGGCCGAGATGGCCGATCCGACCGATGTGCCCGATCCCGCCATGGCCGGCGATCTGCCCAACCCCACGTCCGAGGTCGTCATCGGCTTCGGGCCGCTGCCGGATGAGCGGGAATGGGGGTCCACGGCGGGTGTGGACATAGGGCCCGACGGCCAGTTGTGGGCCTACGACCGCTGTGGCGGCAACGCGCTCACCGACGGCTGCGGCACCTCCGACGTCGATCCCATCCTCAAGTTCGACCGCGAAACCGGAGAGGTGCTCACCAGCTTCGGGGCGGGGCTGTTCATCCTCCCGCACGGGCTGCACGTGGATCAGGACGGGAACGTCTGGGTCACCGACTCGTCGGGCGACGCGGAGCAGACCAAGGGCCATCAGGTCTTCAAGTTCAGCCCCGAGGGCGAGATCCTCATGACGCTCGGGACGGCCGGTGTAGCCGGGAGCGGCCCGGATCACTTCAACCAGCCCTGCGACGTCATCACCACCCCCGAGGGCTACATCTTCGTCTCCGACGGCCACAGCGGCCAGAACGCGAACGTTCCTCCCGGCGCGACCGGGCGCATCATCAAGTTCAGCCCCGAGGGCGAGTACATGATGGAGTGGGGCCAGATCGGTACGGGACCCGGGGAATTCCGGACGCCGCACGCGTTGGAGCTGGACTCCCAGGGACGCCTCTTCGTGGCGGACCGCGGCAACCACCGCATCCAGATCTTCGACCAGGAAGGCAATCTCCTCGACACCTACTACCAGTTCAGCCGCATCAGCGGGCTCTTCATCGACGACAACGACATGTTGTACGCCATCGACTCGGAGTCGAACCCGAACAACCATCCGGACTGGATGACCGGGATCCGCGTCGGCCACGCCAGCGAAGACCGGGTCACGGCGTTCATTCCGCCCCACCCGGTGGAAGACCGGCCCCACGGCGCTGCCGGAGAGGGCGTAGCAGTCGACGCGGACGGCAACGTCTACGCCGCCGAGGGCCCGATCTCTCGTCCGTTCGCGGGCGGAGGGCTTACGAAGTACGTGCGGTCTCCCTGAGCGAGAGGCTGCTTCAGCGTCCGCTGGACCTGGTGCCGGCCCGCTCGCCGGGGTCGTGCGAGCGGGCCGCGTCGTCGTATCCGGGCGCTACGCCAGCCGGCCAGCCTCCGTCCCGGACCATCCTTTCGTGCGGCTTGGCGGCTATGGCCGGCTCAACCCAATGGGGATCGTCAGCCTCGCGGGCGGATAACACCGCTCCGTCACATCATTGCAAATCTGATATCGAAGGATGGCAGTTGCATCCGTGTCGGACCTCGGTGGCGGTACGAGCAGAAACCCGAACTCGCCCCGGCCCCTCAGCACCCGTGCCCTGACGCCGTCATCTCTCATGCCGGCAGGGGCGCCGGTCATCTCGACCACGATGTCGGTCCGCTCGAAGTCGGGGAACGAGAACGACAGCGGAATGAAGAATCCGTCGTCCCCCTTGTCGATGTACCCATGATGCTCGCGTGGGACCTCCACCGAGATTCGGAGCGACAGGGCATCCGCGCGCCGCACGATGCTTCCCGGCACTACCTCGGCGGAGACGGAAGGACGACCCGGTCCCGGTCCGACCAGGCGCACCTGCGCCTGAACAGGCATTGCCGTCAGGATCGGGACGAGAGCGGCGAACGCCGGAGCAGCCTTCCGAATCTGCCCGAACCACAGGGATATCGCGCCTCCGATCATTCCCTGTTCTCCTGATTCTGGAGAAGCACGCGGAGCTCCGAGACCGACGGCGGTCCCCAGCGCACGAGCAGCACGTCACCGTCCGAATCGGTGACTACGGCTGCGGGAAGCCCGTCGATGCGCAGAGCGTCGAGCGCACCCTGAATCACAGCATTGCGCTCCCTGGGTTTCAACTCGGAGAGGATGCGATAGGGTGGCTCGTATCGCTCCGACCAGGCGGCCAGGATCTCCGGTGTCTCCTCCGAGTCGTAGGGCACCCCGAAGATCTCCAGCTCCGCGCTTGTGAAGGAGGCTCTGAGGAGGTTGAGGCTCGGAAGCTCATCGAGGCACGGGGCGCACCATGTTGCCACGGTCGTATAGAGGATGAGACGGGCGCGGTCGCCGGGAAGGACTTCCTGCGCGGCCCGGATGGGCCCGTCTGCGGCATTGGCGGTTGCCCTGGCCTTCACGGACGCGGTGACCGCGAGGGGCTCGCCGGATGCCCGGTATGGCGTCAGGATGAACGGAGCCCCCGTGGGCGAAGCCGAAGGATCCTCGTAGGCGGTGACCAGCGTCCCCGCGGGGACGGCCGTGGTGTCGGAACGCCGCCCCGACGGCCAGTCGATTTCGAGCCTGGTCACCTCTTCCGCGGTGCCGAGGCCGACGTGCAAAGTCGCCGAGTTCTGAGCGGCAAGACCTTCACCCGCGCGATGCTCGCGCAGCAGTTCGCGGCCCTGGACGTCCAGGACTGCGCGCGCTCCGTACGCATCGCGGCTACTCCACTCGCTGCTCGGGAACGCAAACCGGTTTCCCCCCTCGAAGCGAATCGCCACCATCCGGCCGGCATCACTTCGCTCGCCCATCTGGTTCCGGAACAACTGGAACAGCGGCGCGTTCGCGTTGACCACCGCGATGTCCTGCCACCCGTCCCGGTCGTAGTCGAGAACGCCGAAAGCCCTGCTGTCTCCGGGGTGATCCAGGCCGGAGATTCCGGAGACCTCGACGTAGTCGTCTCCATTCTGGTTGAGAAAGACGTGATTGCGCTCGTGTCCGCTGAACGATGCTCCCGACTGGAGCCGTTCCGTCGCTCTCGAATAGAGGTCGGTTTCGAGCTGAAGCGCCCCTGGATGTTCGTCCGAGCGCACAACTGCGCGCCAGTAGTCCGTTCATATGTCCACGGGTAGCTCGACCGCCGATGGAGCGGTATAGAACCCGCTCAACGCATGGATGTCGAGATCCGAGTCGTTGTCCAGGTCGAGAAACTGGCTTCCCCATCCCCATCCCGCCGCCTCGACCGGCAATCCGGGTCGCTCGAGGCCGGAAACCTGCTCAAACCCGTTGATCCGGTTCCGGAACAACGTATTGCCACGGGCCATTCGCCCGAAGGTTCCGTCGACGTCGTTCAGCCGGGCGGCGATCCGCAGGCCTGCCTTGCTGTGCATGTTCGTCACATAGAGGTCCTGCAGGCCATCGGCGTCATAGTCTCCCCACGATGCCCCCATGCCGAAGCCGAGGTCGGCCGTCCCGGTCGCCGCCGTGACGTCCGTGAAGGCACCGCTGCCGTCGTTCCGGTAGAGGTTGTTGGGCGCGAAGTCGTTCACGACGTACACGTCCATGTCGCCGTCATTGTCGTAGTCGGCCCAGGTGGACTGGTATGTGTTCCTGAAGAGGTTGAGTGCTGTGTCCTCCACGCGTGCGAACCGGCCGCCGCCCCGGTTGCGCAGGAGGACGTTGGGCGGCCCGAACTTGTTCTTGATGACGTGACTCTCGCCGCCGGTCGCGAGCGCCCACAGACGCTGTCCGTCGAGCTGGTCGAGGAACGCCATCGTCTCGATCGGATGCAGGGCGGCGGCGAAGGTGGAGACGTAGAGGTCGAGCAGGCCGTCGCCATCGTAGTCGGCGGCCGAGACCGACGAGACGAGTGCCGGCAGCGGGTCGTCGGACAGGTCGAGCGAACGATCGACGAAGCGACCTCCTTCGTTCACCAGGTAGACGCTCGGCCGCAGCGTCCGGCCGATAAAGACGTCCTGGTCGCCGTCGTTGTCGAAGTCGGCGAACAGCGCCGACGAAGTGAAATGGGGCACGTCAAGGCCGATTCCCGCGGCCACTTCCTCGAACGTTCCGTCACCCTGGTTCTGGAAGAACTGGTTCGGACCCCAGCGTGCCATGACGTACACGTCATCAAAGCCGTCGCCGTTCACATCCGTGACCGCAACCCCCGGATGCCGATCCGCCGACTGTACATCGAAATAGGGCGTGGGACGCTGGAAGCCGTCCGGATCGAGCAGGTACTCGAGGACGAACTCCTCGTGTATCGAGCGACGGGCCGGACCGAGCGCTTCGGGCTTCAGAACCTGATCCAGGATCTCGGCGAAGAGGAGGCGGTCAGCCGCCATGGTCCGCAGCTCTCCCGTTCGCCACTCCACGATGCTCCAGGTGGGCGGCCCGTCCTTTTCCAACGGAGCCCCGGCCGCCCATGTGACGGTCAGGTCGCCGCGCAACCAGAGCCGGCCGTCCGGGACGCGTGCCAGGGCTTCGAAGCCCAGGTCGGTCTCGAGGCGTCCAGGGTTGTCCGCGAGCAAATGACCGCGGATCACCTCGAACCTTGCATGCTCGAAGTACTCGACGTGATCCAGGAGCGGCCGCCACAGGGCCAGATCCCGGTGGGCAACGTCATTCGCCGCAGGCTGATGGGAAGCCCCCCCGACCACGCCGGGCGCTTTCCCGTCTCCGGGCTCGACCGACAGGAGATCCACAACCTTGACGAGGTCTCCGAACACCGGCCGGGTGGACTCGTCCGGGAGGCGGAGGTTCAGGGTCGAGTGGCCGAGGCGCTTGATGTGCGGTGAGACCTGGACGATGGCTTCCTCGGAGGCGACCATCTCCTCCCAACCGGACGGAGGCTCCTGGGCGCTGGCCGCCGTCGCGCAGATCAGCGTCGTGAGAACCGCTGGTGCCCAACTCGAACGCAAGGAGGGCGAGGAGCCGCGCGCTGCCGGACGTGCTTCCAGGTTCATCATGGGTTTCCGCGCTAACGGGCCCGAATCATAAACAGCGAGATCGCCGCTCTCAAAGCTGTGAATCCGGCGGGATCCTCCTCCACAGGTGGAAGCTCGGGGTTCGGGACCCCTTCGCCGAAGCTCGTCAGAATCGCGGCCACGGCGGCGGCGCCGACCCCGGCGGTCAGCCAGGTTCGCCTGCGGTCGAGCTCGCGCTGCTCCAGTCGAGCGATACGGCTGGCCGGGATCGTCAGGTCCTGCCCCAGGGATCTCGTCATGATCCCGACCGTCTGGTCCACGACCGAGACGCGCAGGATGAGCTGGTCGCTGTCGGCCCGAACGAGCGTGCCGTCCATCGTGAGGCCAGGAGCGAACTCCACCAGGTCGTCAAGCCCTTCCTGCGTCAAGTGTACACGCACCCTCTCGCCGGGCGGCACGGTCCCGCGCTCCGCCGTGACATAGCCGAAGCATCCCGAACAGAGGAACTGGACGGCAGCCACGCAGACGTACTTTCGGATCGGGAAGTCTCTTGCGAGCAGCATTCTGCAGATCGCTCGGGAAACGCGCGCGCCCGCCGGCACCCGGTTTCGGACCCGCGAAGCGCGTCTCAATTCACCCTTCAGCCCGAGAGGCTGGGATTGTTGAATCGCTCCACATTGGGCAGGGGCATGCACTCGTTGCCCCCATATGTGATGGGGGTGAACGGATGCGTGCCCTTGGTCCACTCGTCAAACCCGCCGTAGCGGCGCAGGTCGCCGAACCTCCTCCCCTCCAGGAAGAACTCGCGCCGCCGTTCCTCGATGACCTGAGCCCGGATCTCGGCCTCGGAACCGCCCTCAAAGGGTGGGATTCCCGCGGCGTCGTGCAGCTCGTTGATGATGTCGACGGCCCTCGGGCCTCCCGCGACCTCGGCGATGATCAACTGGGCCTCCACATGGCTCGCGAGCCGGTAAGGCGAGGAATCCGAACCGTATTTGGTCTGGAGCCACAGGTCCGTCACGCCGTCGGTTGTCTTGCCGCCCGTGTTCGTGACGTCCACCCTGGGATCGGGAACGCCCATCCAGGTCACGTCCCAGTAGTGCGGGTCGACGGAAATCCTGCGATTCTGGTTGTTGTTCAGGTAGATGATATTCCGGCGGGCGTTGTTGGCGGACGAGCGGGTCACGTCGTAGCTGAAGCCGCGCGAGACCTGCTCGGCTGCGGAGAGCGCCGCCTGATTGTCTCCCAGCGAGAGATTGGCCCGGGCGAGTCCGACATAGGCGGCATTCCTGATCTGGGCATCGCTCGCCGAGGTGGCCTCGCTGAAGCGGTCCCTCGCCAGTTCGAACATGGCCGCCGGCTGCAGCTCAGGGCCGTTGTCGAAGGCCGCGGTGCACATTGCGTCGCCGAAGATGACGTAGTTGAACCCCGCGTACAGGTTGGCCTTCGCGAGCAGCTCGCCTCGGCCCGCCACCTCCTGGTCCGTCCAGGCCCGGAGCCTCCCGATGACGTCGTCCGCAAGTGCGCGAGCCGTCGCCATCGGCGCGTACACGCCGGTGCCGCCGCAGCCGCTCCCGACATAGTCACTGCTCGCCGGCGTGACGTTGCGCTGGAGCCACTCGGCGCCCCCCGCCTCGACGAATCCGCCGATGATCTCGCCGCCCAGGTGAGATGTGCCCCAGATGAAGCTGGAGTACGCACACTCGAACTCACCCTGGACGCTGGTGGTCAGCAACGTGGCGAACCCCGGATCGTCCAGTGCTTCGGCAGTCGTGGCACCGGGGAGTTCCACTTCCAGAAGGTTGTCACACCCGAGGAGCGACAGCGTCAGAATCAGCGTCAGCCCGCCAACGCTCAGGTGATAACCGCGATGGTATTGAAATCGATTGCGCATGCGACCCCCTCTTCCTCCTGCCGGCAGCGCGGGCAGGAAACTGTTTCGTGCTCGGTCACTCGGCTGACGGCGGATCATCAGAACCTCACCCTCAGCGTGGTGATGACGGAGTGTGGCAGGGGTGGGGGATTGAGCTGCCAGCCATACTCCCGGTCCCGCGCGTGTTTCGCTTCCGGATCGAGATCGGTGAAGCTCTCGTGAACATATGGGGTCCACAGGTTTCGCCCGGTCACCGTCAGGGTTGCCCGCGACATCCCGAAGCCCTCTACCAGGCTGGTCGGCAGGCTGTAGCTGAGAGATACGTCGCGCAGGCGGATGTGGTCTTCCCGCTGGTGGTGCGGCCACTCCACTCCAGCCGTCAGGAATGAGGCCGCCAGGATCGGATCGAGTTCGCCGATGCGGGCCTGGGCCCCCTGGAGCGAGTTCCCGAACGAGTTGTCCCGCTTCCACTGCGTGGTGCTGAACCTGGTACGGTCCGCGTACCACGTGAACAGTGCATTGAGCGACAGGTTGTCGCCGAGCGTCAGCTGCGAGGAGAGGCTGCCCAGCCATCCGGGTCCAGCCTGGGCGGTGAAGAAGTAGGGCGCGTTTCCGCAGGGGACCGGCGGATGCTGGCCGATCTCGGACTCGTCCATGTTGAAGACGCCCGGCGGCCCTCCATGGCACATGATGTTGACCAGGTTCCGGCCCTGAGGCCCACCCCACTGCGCGGAAGCCACATGCCGACTCCAGTTTGCGCCGAGGGGCCAGCCCTCGATGTGCTGGAAGCGGCCCCGCCGGTCGATCTGGAGCGGCGGGAGCCCGCCGTTGTCTGCGAGCAGGTTCGTGTTGTGAGAGACGGTGCCGGTCAGGCTGAAGCCCAACGCCCGCGTCTGGATGGGGCGCGCGGTGAGCGACAGCTCCCAGCCGTTGTTCTCCACCCTGCCGGCGTTGACGAAGCGGCTGCTGGAGAAGCCGCCCGACGGCGCCGACGCGGCGATCAGGATCGCGTCGTTCGTTGTCTGCCGGTAGTGGGTCACCTCAAGGTTGACGTGGTCCCCGAGAAGGCTGGCATCAAACCCCACCTCCAGCTCCGACCCGACCTCGGGCTTGAGGTCCGGATTGCCCACTTCCCCGGGCCTCACGGTGGGCACGTTGCCGGGGCCCACGGAGGGGACATAGGTCCGGACCGCCGCGAACGCGTCCGGCTGCATCCCCGACCTTCCCCACGCGGCCCGCAGGCGAAGGGTCTCGACGGTTGGAAGGTTGAAGAAGTCGGCGTCGCTGATCACCCAGCTTCCACTCAGCTTGGGGTAGTAGGCGGCGTTGAAGGATTCGCCAAAGGCGCTGTTGGCGTCGGCGCGCAGCGCGGCGGTAAGGAACAGCTGTTCCCGCCATCCGACCGTCTGCTGGCCGAAGACGCCAAAGGTCTTGTTCGCGACGTAGGACTCTCCGCCTGTTGCCACCGATCCGGAAGAGACCGTGGACACAGCCGGGGTCGGCATCTGGATGGCGCTCGCGGAAGTCACCCGGAACTCGCGCGTGAAATACTGTATCCCGAACGACGATGCCGCGGTGACCTCGGAGAACGGCTCGAACGACGCGGTGAGGTTGTAGTCGAACGTCTGGTTCACGTCGCGTTTCTCCTCAACACCCTTCGCACCCTGGCCCCCGCCCTCCGAACCGTGGAAGCCGAAGTATGAAGCCTCCTCGGTGTCCGGCATGCGGGGCACGAAGGTCGAAAGCCTGGAGTCGGTGAAGTCCAGTCCCCAGACGACTCTCTGGCTCAACCAGTCGGTCGGTCGGTGGTTGATCGTGGTCGAAACCGTGCCCCGGTTCAGCCGGTCCTGCCAGTCGCGCAGCGCGGTGATTTCAGGAGGAGCATTGGAGAACCCCCGCAACGGCGTGTCCCGGGTGACGGGAGAACCGAACTGGTGGGTGGCGATCAGGCCGAAATCGATGTCCCTCGCCGTGTGCCTCAGACTCCGAACGACGCCGAGATCGACGGCCATGTCGAGCTCGTCCGTCACGGCCGCCTGAACATTCGCCCGTACGTTGGTCCGGGTCTTGTCGTTGTTGGGCAGGTAGCCTTCCTCGTCGTCGAAGGCTCCCGAGAAATAGTACGTGAGATTGTCCCGTCCGCCCCTGACGTTCACCACATACCCCTGGACCATTCCGGTGCGGAAGACGTCGCGACCCGCCGCCGCCTCGTCCTGGTAGGGATGCTGGGAGATGATGGTCCGTCCGTCCGAGGCGATCCCGTAGTTGGTCGGGAGCCGTCCGCCCGGATTGTGGAACCAGTTGGCGCCCTGCCGGGCGACGACCTCGACCGTCGCGCGACCCGGAACGCCCTTCTTGGTGATGACCTGGATCACGCCGGCCGAGGCTTCCGTGCCGTAGAGGGTGGCGGCCGCCGGGCCCTTGATGATCTCGATCCGCTCTATTTCCTCCGGGTTGAGATCATTGAGACGGGAAGTGCCGTCGCTCGTCCAGGGACCGAAGCCGACAACGCCACCGTTGGCGCGGACCCCATCGATGTACAGCAGGGGTTGTGTGCCAAGCGCCACCGTGCTGCGTCCGCGGATGATGATGCCGCTGCCGGAACCGACCGAGCCGCTGCCGACCTGGACGGACACCCCGGGGATCTGTCCGGTCAGCATCTGCTGGATGTTCGCTGGCGCGCTGGTCTCGAGCGCCTCGGCCGCGTTCATGGTCCCGACCACGTTGGCGACTGCTCGGCGTTGAATGGTCCCGACCGTCCCGGTGACGACGATCTCGTCCAGGCCGAGGGCTTCGATGTCGAGTTGGAAGTCCACGGTCGCGGTTTCCCCCGAAGCCACGGTAACCGTGGTCTGCTGCGTGCCGTACCCGATCATCTGGACCTGAAGCGGGTGCGTGCCAACCGGCACGTTGAGGAAGAGGTAGCGTCCCTGGCTGTTCGCCACGGCGCCGATTCCGGTTTCGGGGATCGAGACCTGTGCGCCGGCCAGCGGGCGAAGCGTTTCGCCGTGGACGACGGTGCCGGTGATGGTGCCGCCCTGCGCCAGCGCGGGAGTCGCTGTGAGGAGGAGGAACGCAAACAGACCGAGACCAACGAAGAACCCGCGACGACTCATACTGCACCTCCTCACAACGAGTGGCCCCGGGGGCATCGACAGGATGTCGACAGGAGTGACCTAAGAGCGCGGGACCACGTACAGACTTAAATCCAACATTCTAGCGGATTTGGAGATACGACACAAGCCATCTCCTTGAGGCTGTCAGTGGCAGAACCGTCCGGCAGCCTCCCGGGCCGGAGGCTGCTTCAGCGTCCTCCGGGTCCGGCGGGGCGCGGCACATGCTCCCTGGGCAGGGGCGGCGTGTGGATCGGATCCCGCCGGGCGCGCGTCGCCTGCTCGAAGGCGTAGCCCAGGGCGAACAGCCGGGGCTCGCTGAAGGCGCGGGCGAGGAAGGAAATCCCCACGGGCAGACCCCTTCGGGTGAATCCCGCCGGCACGATGAGGTCCGGCAAGCCGGCGAGGCTCGCGATGTTGGTGCCCACCATGCCCTCGAAGTGGTTGATGGCGGAACGCAGGGCAGGGGGCGTGTTCGAGGGGGGGTAGACGATGGCGTCCAGGTCCTGGGCGTCCAGCATCCCGTGCACGATCGCCTGAACCATCGGGAAGCCGTGCTCGCGCATCGCCACGTACTCGTAGCCGGTGAGTTCGCCGCCGGCCTCCTCCTCCCTGAAGATGTTCCAGCGGACCGGGTTCGGGCGGGATCCGTCCGGCATCAGCGCGACGATCCGGTCCGACCGCTCGATCATCTCCCGCAGCGTCTTCGGGTACTCGGGCCCGAGGGTCGCGAGGTAATCCTCGATCTGCGACCGGAACTCCGGGTAGCGAACCGTAAAGTACCAGTCGCCCTTGACGGCCAGAAGCCACGGCGGAAAGCGCACGTCGACGACCGTCGCCCCCTGGGCGCGCATGGTCCCGAGCGCCGCCTCGACGACCCAGTTGACCCCGTCGTCGTTGCCCAGGAAGTCACGCGCGATCCCGATGCGGGCACCCTCGAGCGCGCCGGCGTCGAGGAACTGCGTGTAGTCGGTCTCGAACCGGCCCTCGCTTTTGCGCGTTGTCGGGTCGGCCGGATCGATGCCGGTCATTACCCCGAGCATCGCCGCGACATCGTACACGTGACGGCCCATCGGGCCCGCCATGTCGAGCGTGATCGAGAGCGGAATGACCCCGTCGTGGCTCAACAGGCCGTGCGAGGGCCGGAGCGCGACGATGCCATTGTCCGTCGCGGGTCCGCGGATGGAGCCGCCCGTGTCGGTTCCGACGCCCAGCTGGGCGAACGACGCGGCGACGGCGATGCCGGCCCCGGTCGATGATCCGGAAGGCGTTCGCGCGGGGTCGTGGGGGTTCTTGGGAAAATAGTTGCCGACCGAGCTGAGGATGCCGCCGGACGCGAGCTCGCTCAGAGCGGTCTTGGCGAGGATGATCGCCCCGGCGTCGCGCAGCTTCTTCACGATGAACGCGTCGTCGGGGGGGACCGCGCCGGCCAGCAGGGCCGATCCGCCCGTGGTGGGCATGTCCCCCGTGTCGACGTTGTCCTTGAGCACCACGGGGATGCCGTGCAGCGGCGACCGCGGCCCGCTCCGCCTGCGCTCCTCATCGAGCTCCCGGGCCCGCTCGAGGGCGTTCTCGTTCAGCCACAGCATGGCGTGGAGCTCGGGGCCGGCCTGGTCGTAGGCCTCGATGCGCGCCAGACTCATCTCGATGAGTCGTTCCGCGGTCAGTTCCCCGGAATCGAACGCCGCGTTCAGGTCCTCGATGGTGGCCCATCCGATTCCGGACGGCTGTGCGGGCATCTGGGCCTCGGCAGGCATCGCACCAACCGTGATGAGAAGGGGCAAGAGAGCCCGTCGGTCAAGGCGCCTGTGCGCGAGGCGCGCAACGGTGAGCATCATGGCAAGCATGGTGTGATCCCTCCAATCATGAAGTGTCCGCGGGCTGCTACAGGTAGGTGGCGCGCCGTCCGGCTGGCAAGCTACGTCAGCCGCCAGGGCCCGAGATCCGGAACCGGCCGTCCCGCGCCGAGCGCGCCCTCCAGCGCGGAAGCGACCCTGAGGAGTGAGGCGTCCGTGCCGTCGGGGGTGAGCAGTTGGAGGCCGAGTGGCATCCCGTCCGAGTCGCGGCCGGAGGGTAGAGCGACGGCTGCCGCCCCGAGGAAGTTGGCCGGGCGGAGAAAGGCGCCCAGCCCCGCGTGGCGCTCGTCCTCGGGATCGAGGGTGCGGGCGCTCTGATCCGAGCCGGGCATGAGAAGGCCGGCCACCGAAGCCATCTCGCGGGCGAAACGTTCCTGGACCGCCTGCCTGCGCTCGAGCGCGGCAGCATGGGCCCTGGTGCCCACTTCGGCGCCGGCCCGAATGCGCGATCGAATGACGCTCCAGAGCGGCGCCGCCTCGTCCCGGGCCAGGGCGCCGTAGCGCTGGTAGGCCTCATGGGCGAGTATGGCGGAGTTGTCTCGTCCCAGACGGTCGAAATCGAGGATGGCCGGCGGAGACCAGGTCTCCAGAGTCCAGCCGGAGCCGGCAATGCGCTCCAGTGCCCGGCGCCAGTGCTCCGCCGCGTCCGGGTGCATCGAGACGGGCCAGGCCTCTTCAGCCAGCACCGCCAGCGCGCGCGTGCCCGGGGGCGTCGACGTCGGCTGCGGGGTCAGCGTGACGGGGTCGCCCGAGTCCGGACCCGTGAGCACGGCGGTCAGGATGCGCGCATCCTCCACCGTGCGCGCGATGGGACCCAGGACATCCAGCGTGGGACTCAGCGGCAGGCAGCCGGCCCGGCTGACGAGGCCGGAGGAAGGCTTGTAGCCGACAAGGTGGTTCATGAGCGCCGGCGCGCGCACCGAGCCCCCCGTGTCTCCCCCTATGGCGATCGGCGCCAGCCCCGCGGCCACGGCCACGCCGGAACCGCTCGACGACCCGCCGGGTGCCCGGTCCTGCAGTGCGTCCCAGGGATTGCGGGTGGTCCCGCAGGTCGGGTTCTGACCGGAAAGACCGAAGGCGAACTCGGTCATGGCCGTCTTCCCCAGGACCACCATGCCGCTCGCAATCAGCCGGCGAACCACGGCGCTTGTATTGTCGCTGATGCAATCGGCACGGGCCAGTGACCCTCCGGAGAGCGGCGTCCCCTCCCACGCGATACTGTCCTTGACCGCCACCGGCACGCCGTGGAGCGGTCCCAGCAGGATGCCCGCGGCAAGAAGGCGGTCGGCTGCTTCCGCCAGAGCCTCGGCCCGTTCCTCCGCTACGTGCGTGAACGCCCTCAGCCCGGAGCCACGCTGGATCCGGTCGAGAAACAGCCGGGTGAGCGCGCGCGAGTCCGTGTCGCCTGTCCGGATGGCATCGGCGAGCTCCAGGGCGCCGCGAAAATGCAGGGGGATGTCCTGCTCCGGCGGTGGGGCGGACCGGGCTGGCTGCTGTGCTGCCGGCATGAGCGACCGGATCGTCAGTCCAGTGGCTGACCGACCTTCTCGGGCATCTGCACGAAGGTCACGAGCGAGACAACAGCGCCTGCGAGCACCACGAGGAAGAACGACTCCTCCCTCCCGATGCTCTGCAGCCAGGTCAGCAGGTACGGCGTAAGGCCGCCCAGCAGCGCCACCGTCAGGTTGTAGGGGATGCCGATGCCGACGGCGCGCACGTTGGCCGGGAACTGTTCCGACATGATCGCGGGAGCGATGGAGGAGTACATCGCATAGAGGACGAGCCCGAACAGCTGCAGCAGGAGCAGCGGGACGAAGGTCGGCTGGATCGCCGACATCAACGGATAGAAGAGGACGAGATAGCCCAGGGCGAAGAAGATCAACTGGGGCCTGCGCCCGATGCGGTCGGAGAGTGCCCCGAACACCGGCTGCACCAGCATGAACACGATGAGCCCCACGGTATTGGCCGCGAAGGCCACCGAGGCATCCGCGCCGACCGCGCGGATCGCGTATGTCGGCAGGTAGGGAACGAAGATGTAGAAGGCGAAGGTGGTCAGGGTGGCGAACCCCACGATCCGCAGCAGGGCGACCGGATGCTCGCGCAGGAGCACATGCAGCGGGCGCTTCACGATCTCCTTGCCGGACGCGGCCGGCGACGCCTCGGGCTCGGGGACCGCGGCGCGAATCCAGAGGCTGACCAGCCCGCCGACCCCGCCCAGAATGAAGGGAACGCGCCAGCCCCACGTGCGCATCGCTTCTTCGGCAAGGGTCGTGGTGAGCCCCCAGCCAAGTGCCGAGGCCACCAGGATGCCGGCGGCCAGGCTGAAGAACACGAAGCTCGAGTAGAAGCCGCGGCGGCTGGCGGGCGCGATTTCGGCGAGCAGGGTGGTGGCCGAGGCGTAGAGTCCGCCCAGCGACAGTCCCTGCACCAGGCGCGCCAGCGTCAGGATGACGGGGGCGGCGATCCCCACTGCGGCGAACGTCGGAGAAAGGCCGATGACCAGCGAACCGCCCGACATCATCAGGATGCTCAGAACGAGCGCGGCCTTGCGTCCGCGGCGATCCGCGAACACCCCGATGATCCAGCCGCCGAGCGGACGCATGATGAAGCCCACCGCGAAAATGCCGTAGGCGGCCAGCAGTGCGGTCGTCTCGTTCCCGGGGGGGAAGAACTGGCTGCTGAAGAAGATCGCGAACGTCGCGTATACGGTCCAGTCGAACCACTCGAGCGCGTTCCCCACGCTCGCGGCCACGATGGCCCGGCGGCGGGAGGGGGTCGGGGCGGGAGGGGAAGCAGCCATGCGCGCGCCTATTGGAGGATCCGGGACTTCATACGAAAGCGGGCCCGTTCGCGGATGGCTTCACGAACGGGCCCGTCCATATCCTGACGCGCGAGCACGCGCGCGCGGAAACTAGCAGAAAACGCAGAGGTGGTTGTTGATCACGCCCATGCTGTCGAGCAGGTCGATCGTGTCGTAGAAGGGCGTCAGGCCGTTCGCGGGACCGTTGGCCAGGTCGATGGTCGTGCGCCCCGACCGCCCCACGATGAGGGGATCGGCGCCATGCTCGACGAGATAGAGGATCACGTCGTTCATGCCCCGCCCCGCCGCGCCGTGGATGGTTCCGTAGCCGAGGTGGTCGCGAAGGGTGACGTCGGCGCCCAGTTCCTCGACCAGGTATTTCAGCGCAGGCAGCCATCCGTCCGGAACGTGCCGGTGGAAGTTGCCGGCGCGCCCTGCGCCCTCGCCGGAGTTTCCGGACGCTGCATGAATGGGATAGGTGCCGGGGCCGCCCGGAGGAATGGGCGGA
Organism: Gemmatimonadota bacterium; assembly: GCA_022823365.1. Classification (GTDB taxonomy): domain Bacteria; phylum Gemmatimonadota; class Gemmatimonadetes; order Longimicrobiales; family Gaopeijiaceae; genus BD2-11. The sequence goes on along the minus strand of JAJDXG010000041.1, from coordinate 8,988 downwards.
ACACCGGACTGGTCTGCCTCCGGTTCCGGGATTTCAAGGCCGACGTAGAGATTCCCGGCCGGTGCCTTGGTGGGCATGTGGGGATCGGCCCCGTATTCCACCAGCAGTTTCATCGCGGGAACGTCGAGGCCGTGTGCCGCCCGCCAGAAGGGCGTGGCGCCCCAGGTGTTGACGCCGATCCCGCCGAAGTTGTACGCCAGGAACCAGTAATCCATGGTGAGCCGGGCGTTGACATCGGCCCCCGCCTCCAGCAAGGCCCTCATCGTCTCGACGTGACTCGACTCCTGCTGTTCGAACGCCCGCTGCTGCGGGTAGCGCGACTTGGACGCCCAGCGGGTGTTGATGACCGCGTAGAGCGGCGTGATGCCCGACGGATAGTTGGCGGTGTTCGGGTCGGCTCCGCGCTTCAGCAACTCCAGGCCAAGGTCGTAGTGCCCGTTGATCATGGCGCTGTTGATGGGCGTGTTCAGATCGCCGCCGCTGGGCTGGTTGATGTTCGCGCCGCCTTCCAGAAGCGCAAACGCTGCCTCCCGGTGACCTTCGCGCACCGCATGCAGGAGAGCGGTGAGGCCGCCGTGGTAGCCTGCCCTCTCCTGTGAAGTCGGGGCCCTTCCGGCGGTCTGCGCCGAATCCCAGTCGATGCGCACCACCTCCGACGCGTCGACCGTCGCCACCGCTTCATGGGCGCGTGCGGCCCGCAATGCCTCCTGGGTCTGGGCCAGGGTCGGCGCCCAGGTCTCCGGATCCGGCGATCTGGCCCGGTAGATCTCGAGCACGGAGTCGCGCACCGTGGCCGTGAGCTTCTCCCGGTCCGCGAGATCCTGGAACAGGACCACCTTGCTGGTGATACCGACATCCGCTCCGCGGTCGATCAACGCGTCGATCACGGTCACGCGGTTGCGGGACGCCGCGAACATCAGCGGGGTCTGGCCCCACCTGGCCTCGCGGGCGTTGATGTCGGCCCCGTGACCGGCCAGCGCGTCGACGGTTGCCACGTTCCCGGACAGGGCCGCGAAGTGGAGGGGGGTGGTACCGTTGGCGTTGCGCGACTCCGGGTTGGCACCGGCTTCCAGCAGGGCGCGCACGGTGCCGCTCCGTCCCAGTTCAGCGCCAATGTGCAGCGGCGTGAGGTCGCCGAGCCGGGTAGGGGCTTCGAGGTCGGCACCCGCGTCGACGAGCAGGCGGACCAGCTCCACGTTGCCCAGTTCGGCGGCCCAGTGAAGCGCGGTCATGCCGTCGCTCTGCGCCAGGTTGACCTCGGCTCCTTCCTCGAGCAGCGAACGCACCGACTCGATGTCGTCGCGCATGGCGGCATCGGCGACCGGCGACTCCGGCGGTGGCGCTGCCCACAGGAGGGCGAGCATCACCGCCGGAGCCCACACGTTCACATGGATCTTGCCCTTCATGCTACTACGCCTCAGCCCGACGAGGCGGCGTCGGCGGCCAACCCGCCGGAGTAGCCCAGGCTGAAGGCTCCCGTGCTGTCGCCGAAGCTGGTGAGGTCCGTGTGTCCCAGCTTGTGCAGCAGGGTCAGCATGACGTTCGCAAGCGGCGTTCCCTCGGGTGCGTGCATGTGGACGTTGCCGTCGAGTTGGCCGTTGGCGCCGCCCAGGACGATGAACGGCACCCTCAGGTGGTTGTGCACGTTCGGGTCGCCCATGGGCGAGCCATAGATGATCATGCTCTTGTCGAGCAGCGTGCCGTCGACTTCCTCGACCTTGTGCAGCTTCTCCATCAAATACGGGAGCATGCTGACGTGGTAGTTGTTGATCACCGCGAAATCCGCGATCGCCTCTTCGCTGTCCCCATGGTGGGAAGCCGGATGGAACGGCGTGTCGACGCCGCTCTCCGGGAAGGTGCGCGCGGAGGAGTCTCGGGACAGCTTGAAGGAGAACACCCGCGTCATATCGGTCTGGAACGCCAGCACCTGCAGGTCGAACATCATCTGCATGTGTTCGCTGAAGGAATCCGGCACCCCGGCGGGCGCCTCCGGCATGTCGCGCGGATCGCCGCTGGTGTTGCGCTCCTCGACCATCTGGATGCGCCGCTCAATCTCGCGCACGTTCTCCAGGTACTGGTCCATGCGCCGCCGGTCGCCGGGTCCGAGGGTCTGCTGCATCTGCGCCACCCGCTCCGCGATCCAGTCCAGGATGCTGCGGTTGGTGGAGCGTCGTGCGAGCCGCTCTTCCGCCGTCGATCCTGCCCCGAACAGCTGCTCGAAGGCGACGCGCGGATCGCGGATCACGGGGAGGGGCTCCGTGGGAGAGGCCCAGCTCAGCGAGTCGGTGTACACGCAGGTGTAGCCGTACGCACAGCCCCCGGCCTGGTTGATGTTCTCGATGCACAGCTGCATCGAGGGGATGGGCGTGTCCTGACCGAAGCGGTCCGCGTAGATCTGGTCCAGCGAAGCGCCCACGTAGACATCCGATCCCTCGGTCTGCTTGACGTGCGCCTGCGTCAGGAAGGTCGCCGTGGAGCGGAAGTGGTCGCCGCCGATCTCCTCGGGGATGAAGGCCTCGGCCATCTTCACGTCGGTGTTGCTCACGATGGTGAGATACCGGCGCCACGGCTCCAGGCTGCGCAGCGAGGTGGGCGACAGGTCGAAGTCGCGACCGGTCGTGGAAGGGCTCCAGAAGTTCTGCTTCGCGCCCCAGGTGGTGCAGCCGGCCGCCCCGTGCGACATCTCCATCGCGATCAGGCGCGTGGCATCCATGGCCCGGACGGCCTCCCGTCCGCCCAGACCGGCCGGAATCATGGAGTCGAGCAGAGGCAGGGCCACGGTGGCCCCCATGCCCTTCAGGAAGATGCGGCGCGGAATGTGCTTGCCGGTGATCAGTCTCATCGTTTTCTCCCTCGGTCCTGCGATGTAGGCTCCGCGGTAGGCGAAGCGACTCTCTCCTGTATCCGTCTTGCGCGACCCGGGTTGCACCATCTGCGGTACATTGCATCGGGCCGCGATCGGGTTATCTGCTCGACGCCTCCTCGACGACGATGTCGGGTACCTGACTGTAGCGGAAGGCATCGCTCTCGATCACGCCCGTGAGGAACGAAGACATCCTGTAATCGTTGGCTTCGGCGGCCGCGACGATCGCCCGGACCTCGGGCATGTCGTAGTACTCGACCCGCCGGCCAAGGGCATATGCCATCAGGTTCACGGTGAAGTTGCGAATCAGGGGGATGGGCCGCTGCAGGAGCGCTTCCTGCAGTTGCGACGGGCTTTCAACGGGCGTGCCGTCCCAGAGGGTCCCGCGCGTGTCGAGCGGCATGCTGTTTTCCCGAATGCGCCACCGGCCGGTCACGTCGTAGTTGTCCAGCGCCAGGCCGATCGGGTCCATGAACTGATGACACGCGGCGCACACCGGGCTCGCACGATGACGCTCCATGCGCTCGCGGGTGGTCAGCATGCGGCCGCCGTCGCTGCTCTCGGTCTGATCGAGATCCGGGACGCCGGGCGGCGGCGGCGGCGGCGGCGTACCGAGCATCACCTCCATCACCCACTTGCCGCGCAGCACCGGTGAGGTGCGGTTGGCATGGGAGGTGAGGGTGAGGATGCTTCCGTGTCCGAAGAGGCCGCGGCGCTTGTCGTCGGGGTACTGGACCCGCTGGAAGGCCTCGCCCGCGACTCCGGGAATGCCGTAGTGCCTGGCCAGCCGTTCGTTCACGAACGTGTAGTCCGCCATGAAGAGCTCCAGGGCGCTGCGGTCCTCCTGGACGATGTTGTTGAAGAAGAGTTCGGTCTCGGCGAGCATGGCGTTGCCGAGCTGTTCATGGTAGTCCGGGAAGAGCAGGCGGTCGGGATTGACCTTCTCCAGGTCCTCGAGCCGCAGCCACTGGGCCGCGAAGCGCGAGCCTAGCGCCTCCGCGCGCGGATCCGCGAGCATGCGCCCGAGTTGTGCGCGCAACGTGGCCGGATCGGAGAGTTCGCCCCGGTCGGCGAGGTTGACCAGAGTTTCGTCGGGCAGGGTACCCCACAGGAAGTAGGACAGGCGGGAAGCCAGATCGAGGTCGGAGATGGGGTACAGATCGCCCGCCCGTGCCCCCACCGGCGTTTCCTCAACCCGGAACACGAAGTCGGGGCTGGCCAGAATCGCCTGCAGCGCGGTGCGAACGCCGTCCTCGAAGCCCTCGTCGGCCTTCAGGTCGTAGAAGGCCATCAGCGCTTCGACTTCGGAGGAGTCCAGCGGGCGCCGGAACGCCTTGCTGCCGAGCCTGTCCACGATATCGCGTGCGCAGGGGCGCGCCTCGGTAGCGGATGAGGGCACACAGCTGAAGATGGCGCGGCGGCTGGGCGTGTCCGAGATCCCGGTCGGATTGTCGGGACCCAGAATGACGAGGTCCTTCAGATGGGCCAGCACGGTGATGCCGTATCCCGACCCGCTCCCGATCTTGCGGTCGCTGAGCGACCAGTCGTGGGGCGAGAGGATATCCTCGACCGGCCCGTCCGTCTGGCGAAGGAAGACGGCGCTCACCCGGTGCGGTCCCGCGGTCACATGGAACGGCTCGGTGGTGAAGCTCATCCCGTTGGGATCGGCGACGTGCATCCAGCGATCCACCTCGAGCAGGGCAAGAGGTTCGCCGTCGATGGAGATCTCGATCTGCTCGCCGGGAGTCACGCCCCCGGTGATCTCGCCCGTCGTGGTGTGCTCGAACCAGAGCTGGAAGGTGTAGTCGCCGTCCGCCGGGAAGTTGTGCACGACGCTGACGCCTCCCCGGGTGCCGCGGGGCGCGCCGGGCACGCGATCCCACTGCGAGGCATAGCCCGAATTCGTATAGGTCACCGAATTGCTGGGGGCGTCGGGGATCCCGACCGCCAGGCGGCTGATCTCGTCTGCGGCCCGAAGGTACGCGTCCAGGTTGGTCGGGGAGAGCATCTGGACATCGGCGATGTTGTCGAAGTTCGCGCTCTTGGTGTCGAGCGGCAGATAGTCGCCGCCATCGATTTCGAGGTCGAGCAGGTCGCGGATGGATGCCGCGTACTCCGCCCGGTTCAGGCGCTGGAACGACCGGTTGCCCGGCATCGGGTTGCCTGCGGCGGCATCGTCGATGAGCTGCTCGAGGGTTTCGACCAGCATGACCAGGGTGTCTCCCGCGGGTCGTGGCATGCCGGGCGGGGGCATCATGCCCGCGCGCAGCTTGCGAATCATCTTCTCAGCCGTCTCCGCGGACTCCGGGGCGTTCTCGACGTGGAACGCGGCCAGGGTGAGGTTGCCGGTCAGGAGGGCGTCGTTGTGGCACACCTGACAGTACATGCGCACGACGCCCGTCAGGTCTTCCGGGGAGATGTCGCGGGACGCGTTCGAAGGCGTGGCGAGAGCGATCGTTTCGCTGGTCTCGCCGGGGACGGCTCCGAACTGCTGTCCGGCTGCCGCGGCGAAGCCGGCGAGCGCCATCAGACTGGCGATGGGTAGCCTCATGACAACTGCCTTCCAGATGCGAGACCCGGTTGCTCGGACCGGTTCCGTCCGCCGCCGGCCTCCCGTCGTTCTGCCTGAGAGCAGGGCGAGGGTGCAGGAGACGACTAACCAGCATACACAGTACCGTCACGAGGCGCGGTTCCGCAACATTCGCTCTCCTTGCAACCGCGCGTGTACGCACGCGAAGCCGGATTTTCTCGCCTGGATGAACGCCGTGTGCTAACGTGCCGGTACGCCCCTCGGCCCCAGGGGCGGCCGGGTCCGACAGGACGTGGCCCGGCATGCCTTCCGCCCACAAGGAGCATCAAGATGAAAGCATGGTCCGCCATTTCCGTTCTCATTCTGGCGGCGGTCGCGTTTCTCGTCATGCGTCCCGGCCAGGCCCCGGACTCGCAGGCGCCCACCGCCATGCAGGCGCCGACGCCGGAAGAACGGGAGGCCGCCTTCCAGGCCGAGATCCGCATGGAAAACCCCATTGCTCCCCTCAACTCCGTATGGATCGAGGAGCTGACCTGGATCGAGGTGCGCGACGCGATGGCCGCCGGCAGGACCACCGCCATCATTCCCACCGGGGGCATCGAGCAGAACGGCCCCTTCGTCGCGCTGGGCAAGCACAACTACGTGCTCGAAGGGGCGTGCGATGCCATCGCGCGCGAACTCGGCAACGCGCTCTGCACGCCGATCATCAAGCTGGTGCCGGAGGGCGGATTCGAGCCAAAGACCGGGCACATGCGCTATCCCGGGACGCTTACCGTGCGTGACGAGACCTTCCAGATGATGCTCGAGGACGTGGGGCACAGCCTTCACGTGCACGGCTTCGAGCACATCATCTACATCGGCGACAGCGGCGGGAACCAGTCCGGAATGGCCGCCGCGGCCGCCGCCCTCAACGAGCGCTGGGGTGAGACCAAGGCGCACCACATCGCGGGCTACTACGACAACGCCGGCGTGGTGGCGCGCATGAACGAGCTGGGGGTGGAGGAAGGCCCGAGCGACGGCTATCACGACACCTACTGGCTGACCTCCATGCAGATGACGGTCGATCCTTCGACCGTGCGCTACGACGAGCGGGTCGCGGCCGGGAAGGCAACGATCAACGGCGTCTCGATCGCTCCCAAGGAAGAGACCATCGCCCTGGGCGAGCAGTTGATGGAGTGGCGCAACAACAAGACCGTGGAGCTGATCCGCGAGGCCATCGCCGGGAATTAGCTTAGTTTATCGGACTAAGTCTAAAGCGGGCGCAGGTCAGAACTCGAACCCTGCCCTCCGGAAGGCCGGGTTGCCGTCCACCAGCGTGAGCAGGACGCGGTCGGCCATTCCCAGGATCCCGTCCGGCTCGCGCTCCAGCTCCCACACGTCCCCGAGGTCGAGCACCACCAGGTCGGCCACCTTGCCGGGCTCCAGGCTGCCCGTCCAGTCGTCCGAGTAGGTGAGGTAGGCGTTGTCGATGGTCATGCCGCGCAGCGCCTCCTCGAGCGTGATGGTCTGCTCCGCTCCATGCTCGCCTCCCCAGAGATCCGTGCGCGTGAGCATGGCGAAGAGCCCGATCCAGGGGCTGTATGGGGAGGTGCCGTAGTCGGAGCCCACCGCGATGCGCACGCCGGCGTCGAGGTAGCTGCGCAGCGGCTTCAGGCGGGCCATGCGCCCGGGGCTCAGGTTGGCGGAAAACGAGCGGCCCTGGTGGTAGATGAACGACGGGTTGACGGCCGCGATAATGCCGTATTCGGCCATCTTGTCGAGCATGTTGGTCTCCGCCTCCATGGGCAGGTAGGCGTGGATGACGCTCCAGCGCAGGTCGGCGTCGGGGTCCTCCGCCCGGATGGAGTCCATGAGCTTCGCGAAGACGTCTACCGTCTGCTTCATGCCCAGGTCGCCGGTCGAGTGGATGTGGGGCTCCCAGCCACGGTCGACGGTCGGGCGCAACTGGGCCTCGCGCAGGTCGTCCTCCACCCAGTGGTACCCGTAGTTGGGCTCGCCTTCGATGGTCTCCCAGTTCACGAAGGGCTGCGAGACCCACGAACTGCGCGTCCCCGCTCCGCCGTCGATCTGCCACTTGGTGCCCCGCCAGCGCAGGAAGCGGTCGCCGAGGTTGTTGAAGGGGAGGGAGGCGAAATGGGCGTCGATTTCCTCGGGTGACTGGGTGTTGAACATGCCTTCGTACACCTGCAGGATGCGGAAGTGGAGCATGCCGCGGTCGCGGGCTTCCTGATAGGCGCGCATCACCTGTCCGCCGCCGCCGGGGTCCACGATGGCGGTCACGCCCAGGCGGGTCATCTCGCGGCTGCCGTAGTCGATGGCGCGTATCCGGGCCTCGTAGTCGCGCTGGGACGGGTTCACCGTGACCAGCCGCACCGCGTTGCCGAGGAACATCCCTGTGGGGACCTCCACCTCGCGCGTCTGCCCGTCCACCGTCAGCGTGCGCATCTCGCGGAAGACCTTGTCCTCGTAGTTGAACCAGTCCAGGTCCTGGAGCCACCAGTCGGGCCAGGTGGAGGAGTCGGAGTCGTCGATGCCCATCAGGCGGAAGGCGGCGGTGTTGACCGCGACACCGCGGTACACCCGGCCAAGGCGGACCGGGTTGTCCGGCGTATGCTCGTCGATCTGCCAGCGGGTGAAGGGCCGCTCGTACTTGTGCTCGTCCCAGCCGCGGCTCGTGACCCACTCGCCGGGCTCGGGGTCGAGTCGCTCCATGAGGTCGGCGACCAGTTGCACGATCTCGCCGGTGCTCATCGCGTAGCGCAGGTCGTTCTCGAACTCCGCCTCGATCCCCAACTGGGAGAAATGGAGATGCGAGTCGATCAGGCCGGGCAGGACGACACGCCCCTCCAGGTCGGTCACGCGGGTGTCCGGCCCGGCGAGGGCGAGAACCTCCTCCTCGTCGCCCACCCGCATGATCTCCGAGCCGTTCGGGCCCTGGCGCCAGGCGATGGCCTGCGCAATCGAGAAGTCGTCGTCGACGGTGACGACCTGGCCGTTGTGCAGGATGCGGTCGGGGCTGACTGCGCCCGTGGACGTGCCCTCGCCGCAGGCCGCCGCGCCGAGCAGCAGCACGCCCGCGAAGAATGCGGCGGTCGGGTCGGGTCGCTTACGCGGAAGGCAGGGTTCCGGGCGCCGGGCTGAGGGGTCGGGTCTGGATGCGCGCATGGGTCGTTCCGGGGTTCAGGACGGGATGGGGGATGCCCCGTCATTGTAGCGCGCGGAGGGGCCTTCCGCCCAACGCCCGCAGGATGCGCCCGCGACGACCATCCCGGGAAGTGACGGGAAGTGACCCGGCAGCGGGCCGGCCGATCCCGCGTGGCGAACAACGGCGAGCCCTCCCCGGAACCGTCCCGGGGAGGGCTGCACGATTCAATCCTCGAACCGCAGCTGTTGTGCGCTCCTAGTGATCCTCCTCGTGCACGTGGACGTGGAGCGGCTCGGTCACGAAGTCGGGGTGTCCGGATCCGACGCTTCCGTGCATCAGGCGGAAGACGATGTCGGTGTCGCCCTCGGCCCCTCCGTGCAGGTGTCCCCCGAACTCCCCGGGGGTGTCCTGTTCGAATTCGGCGATGGACTCGTCCTCTACTTCCACTTC
>JAJDXG010000031.1 GCA_022823365.1 Gemmatimonadota bacterium | reverse complement strand
GGCCCGACCGGGGTGGGGAAGACCGAGCTGGCCCGCGCACTGGCCGAGTTCATGTTCGCCGACCGGGATGCCCTGATTCGCGTGGACATGAGCGAGTACATGGAACGGTTTTCGGTTTCGCGCCTTATCGGCGCGCCGCCGGGGTACGTGGGCTACCACGAATCCGGCGCCCTCACCAAGGCGGTGCGGCGCCGGCCGTATTCCGTGGTCCTTCTGGACGAAATCGAGAAGGCGCACCCCGACGTCTTCAACATCCTTCTGCAGGTGCTGGATGAAGGACACCTCACGGACAACTACGGCAGGACCATCGATTTCAAGAACACCGTCATCGTGATGACCTGCAATCTCGGGGCGCGGGACATCTCCAAGGGCGGCACCCTGGGGTTCCACGAAGAGGATGCCCGCTCCGGCTACGAACTCATGCGCGGCAAGGTGCAGGCGGCGATCGATCGCACCTTCAACCCGGAGTTCCTCAACCGTGTCGACGACACGATCGTCTTCCACGCGCTGAGCCGGGAGGATATCGGGCAGATCGTGCACATCCTGCTCCAGGAGATCCACGAGCGTCTGGACGAGGAAAGCCTGACCCTCACCCTCAGCGATGCGGCGGTCGGTTTCCTCGCGGAGCAGGGCTACAGCGAGAAATTCGGCGCGCGCCCGCTCCGACGCGCGATCCAGCGCTACCTGGAGGATCCGCTCTCGGAGATGATCCTCACGGCCGAATTCGGCGCCGGGGACGAGATCCAGGCCGACCTCAACGAGGCGGGGGACGGTCTTTCCCTCGGGGCCACGTCCGCGACCAAGACGTGAACGGACGCGCCGGCGCACGTGCTTCCGTGCGCATCGGAAGGTTTGCGGCGACGCTCGTCGGCGCCTGCTTCCTGCCTGCCTGCCTGACCGCGCAGCAGGCGGATCCGGCGGCGGGCACCTTCGTCGATTCCATCACCGTGGAAGGCAACGTGCGCCTGACCGACGAGGAGATTCTCGCCGATCTGACCCTGCAGCCGCGCACCACGATTTCCTTCCGCGACATCCAGGCGGCCCTCAAGGCGCTCTGGGACACCGGCCAATACCGGGACTTTACGATCAGCGCCGCGGGAGGCCAGGGCGAGCCGGTGGTGCTGGTGCTCGACGTCGAAGAGCAGGACATCATGGACGTCGTCGACATCGTGGGACTGGAGCGGTTGAGCCAGGGATCCGTCCGGGACACCGCCGACCTCCGCACCGGCGAGCCCTATTCGCCACAGAAACTCGCGGTTGCGCGCGACTTCATCCGCAACGAACTCGCCGACGACGGCATCCCCTTCGCGCGCATCGACGAGCGGGTGGATGAGATCCCCGACAGGCCGGGGCACGTGCGCCTGACTCTCGAAGTGACCGAGGGCCAGCGCGTCACCATCGCCGAGGTCGAATTCGAGGGCAACGAGAACCTGGCCTCCGACCAGCTTCGCGGAGCCCTCGACACAAAGCCGGAGGCGTTCTGGTGGTTCCGGCAGGGCTCATACCAGGAAAGCACGCTCGAGGAGGATCTGTTCGCCCGCCTGCCCGAGCTGTACCGCTCGCAGGGCTATCTCGACTTCGAGGTTCTGGGGGACACCCTGGTCATCGACCCCGAAACGGGGAAATCGCGGCTCGAGGTTTCGGTCGAGGAGGGTCCCCGCTACCGGGTGCGCGATTTCGTGGTGGAGGGGAACAGCCGTTTCCCGACCGAGCAGATCGAGCAGTTCTATCAGCCTGCACAGGGAGGACTGTTCAGCAGCTTCGGGATCGGCGGCGATGACGACCAGGACCCGGTATTCGACGCCAGCGCCTTCGACGCGGCCGCGACCGCGGTGGGCACCCTTTACCGCAACAACGGATACCTGGGGGCCAGCGTCGAGCCGTTCTACGAGTTCGACGAGACGAACGGCGAGGACGACCCTACCCTCATGGTGGGCTGGCGCATTGAGGAAGGCCCGCCCGCGTATATCCGGCGGGTCGAGGTTGAGGGCAACGACTACACGCACGAGCGCGTCATCCGCGACCAGCTGTTTACGCTGCCCGGTGACATCTACTCCGAAGAGCGGCTGATCCAGAGCTATCAGGCCGTCTCCGCCCTCGGGTACTTCGAGACCCCGATGGAGCTGCCCAGCCTCCAGCCCGCCGCCGACGGAAGCGGCAACGTGGACATCGTGTACAGGGTCGCGGAACGGCAGACTGGCACCGTGAACTTCGGCACCGCGATGGGTGGGGGCTACGGGCTTTCGGGGTTCCTGGGGTACGACCAGCCCAACCTCTTCGGGCAGGCCAAGGCGGGAAGCGTGCGCTGGGATTTCGGCCGTTACATCAACAACTTCACCCTGTCGTACACCGACCCGTCGCTCAGGCGCTCTCGCGTAAGCGGCACGATATCCGCGTTCTACACGCGCGACCGGTTCTTCCAGTTCACCACCGGCCAGCGCCGCCTGCAGGGCGGTTCTCTGCGCTTCGGGCTCCCGATGCCCGGCTCCCTGCGCACCAGACTGTTTCTGGGATACTCGCTCTCGCGCACCAAGTACGAGCTGTTCTCCAGGTCGGACGACCGCTCGCTGTTCGGAAGGGATCCCGGCATCCTGAGTACGCTCTCCGTGAGCCTTCAGCGGCAGACCCTCAACCACAATCTCTTCCCGACCCAGGGATCGAGGCAGGTGTTGTCCGCCGAAATGAACGGGGGCGTCCTGGGCGGGGACGGCGACTTCATGAAGTACGGAGTCGAGGGCACCTGGTTCACCCCGGTGGGGCAGATCGGAAGCGGTGCGCGTCCGATCCGGACCACCCTCGGGCTCAGTGTTCGCGCGGGGGCGATCATCGGCAACGCGGAACGCTTTCCCTTCGACCGGTACTGGATGGGTGGCGTTCAGTTCGGTGAGAGGCTGCGCGGGTACGACGAGACCACCATCACCCCGGCCGGCTTCTTCGACCGCGGATCCGGGTCGGGGATCCTGGAAGGCGAGAGGCTGGGGAACGCGTTCCTGTCGATGACCGTGGAGTACGCGATCCGGTTCAACGACAACCTTTCGCTCGGGTTCTTCTACGACGCCGGCAATGTCTGGGTGAGCGCGGCCGAGTTCACGCCCACGCGCCTGTTCCGGGGGGCCGGCGTCGGAGCTCAACTGGTCACGCCCTTCGGGCCGCTGGGCCTCGACTACGCATACGGTTTCGACAAGACCACTCCGGGATGGCAGCTCCATTTCAGGATGGGACCGGGATTCTGATCCGGGAAGCGATCCGTCGTACCACGGGGGACTTGCGGTTGCGCGGCCATCGCAGACATCCTTTCAGGCTGTTGGTTTTCGGGAAAAACGAGACGATTCCATCATGACCGCGCGTTCGGGGAGGCTCGGAATATGCGTGCAATAGCAGTTGTTCTCGCGGCTGGCTCCTTCTTCATGCCGGCCGATGACGCGGCCGCCCAGGGACCGCTGAGACTGGGCTACATCGATTCGCAGGCGATCCTGGCGCAGGCCCCGGGAGCGACCGAGGCACAGGATCAGTTCGAGCGCGACATGGCCCGCTACCGGGCGGAGCTGGATCAGATCGGGGAAGAGCTGCAGGCCATGATCCAGCAGTTCGAGCAGCAGCAGCTCACGCTTTCACCCCAGGCGCGCGACACCCAGACCCAGAGCATCCAGGCGAAGCAGGAGGAATACAACCAGCGCGCCGCGGAGCTGGAGGGGGAGGCCGGCAGGCGACAGGCGGAACTCGTGCAGCCCATCATGGATCAGGTCACCGAAGCGATCGACCAGATCCGGACCGAGGGTGGATATTCCATCATCTTCGACCTTTCCGGCCAGGCGATCGTCTCCGCGGATCCTGAACTCAACCTGACCCAGCAGGTCATCGACCGGCTGATGCAGAATACGCCGCCCGGCAACCGGTGAGCCCGCCGTCCTCGACGACGGAGCCCGCCACAAGAGCAGCAGGACAGGAGACGACCATGGACCTTGCAGGAGCCGCCGCTCTCACCGGCGCGCGCCTGGAGGGGCAGTCCGGCTGGACCTTCGATCGAGTTGTGCCGGTGGACCAGGCCGGGCGCCGCAGGCTCGGTTTCCTCGGCGACCGGCGCTACCTCAAGCACCTGGACTCGTCCTCGGCCGAGGCCCTGCTGGTGTCGGAGAGCCTCTCCGCTTCCGTTCGCGACCACGTGCCGAACCTGTTGATCGCCGGTCGGCCGCGCCTCGCCCTGGCCCGGTTGCTGGATCGGCTCCATCCCCCGGAGGAGGCGCTTCCGCGGATCCATCCCACGGCCGTGCTGGGCAAGGGCGTCAGACTCGGCCGGGACGTGTGCATCGATGCCTACGCGGTGCTGGAGGAGGATGTCGACGTCGGTGACCGCGCGCACATCGGCGCCCACGTATCGGTGGGCGCGGGATCGCGCATCGGCGCCGGCTCGCGTCTGCACCCGCATGTCGTGCTGTATCCGGGAACCCGGCTGGGTCGGAGCGTCGTCCTGCATGCCGGAACCGTCGTGGGCTCCGACGGCTTCGGCTTCGTGATGAGCGAGGGCGGCCATGAGAAGATCCGCCAGGTGGGCGGCTGCATCATCGGCGACGACGTGGAGATGGGCGCCCATTGCTGCGTCGACCGGGGATCCATCGGGGACACCGTGATCGGCGCGGGCACCAAGACCGACAACCTTGTGCATGTCGCCCACAACGTGAACGTGGGCGACCACTCTCTCCTGATCGCCCAGGTGGGCATCTCCGGTTCCACGACCCTGGGAAAGGGCGTCGTGATGGCGGGGCAGTCGGGCGCGACCGGGCACCTCGAGATCGGCGACGGGGCACGCGTAGCCGTGCAGACCGGAGTGATCAGGGATGTCCCCGCCGGGACCAGCGTGGTCGGGTTCCCCGGGCGGCCGCGCGCGGAGTTCTGGAAGTCCATGGCGGCGATGCGCAGGCTTCCGGCGCTGAGGGAGCGGGTGAAGGAGCTGGAGGAACGCCTGTCCGCGCTGGAGGGGAAGGACGAGTGATGACCGGCAGGGAGGAGCGTTCATGAGCGGGAGCCGCCAGCGCACGATCGGCCGGGAGGTGAGCCTTGAGGGCATCGGCATTCACCTGGGAGAGCATGCGGCCGTGTCGTTCCATCCGGCCGAACCCGATGCCGGCATCGTCTTCCGGCGCATCGATCTGCCCGGCAACCCCGAGATTCCCGCGACCCTGGACCAGGTGGTGGATACCGAACTCGGAACGAGCATCGGCCGGGGAGAAGCCCGGGTGCGCACAGTGGAGCACCTGATGGCGGCCTTGGGCGCCAGCGGGATCTCCAACGTGCGGGTGGACGTCTCGGGACCGGAGATCCCCATCCGGGACGGGAGCTTCCTGGACTTTCTGGATGCCCTGGAGGCAGCGGGAGTGGTGGAACAGAAGGCGGCCGCAAGGGTGGCCGAGCTTGATGAGCCGGTCGTGTTGCGCGCTACCGGCGGCCAATCGTACATCCTTGCGCCCGGCGCGGGTTTCCGCATCACCGCGACCATCGACTTCGAACACCCCGCGATCGGCCGCCAGACCGGATCCTTCGACAGCTTGGGCGCCGGTTTTCGCGCCGAAATCGCTCCGGCGCGCACCTTCGGCTTCCTCGCCGACGCGGACGAGCTGCATGCACGCGGCCTCGCCCAGGGGGCATCGCTGGCCAACACCATCGTTCTGGACGACGAGGGCGTGGCCAACGACGGACTGCGGTTCCCCGACGAATTCCTGCGCCACAAGATCGGGGACGTACTGGGCGATCTGACGCTGCTGGGGAGCCGGCTGCGGGGTCATCTGGTGGTGGAGCGCCCGAGTCACAGCGGTAACATCGAGCTCGGACGGCTGGTCGCGGAGCAGCTTGACCGCGCGCCGGCCGCGCCCGCGTTCGATGTCGAGCGGATTCGGAGCTACCTGCCGCACCGCTATCCGATGCTGCTCGTGGATCGGATCGCAGCTGTCGAAGGCGGTCGCCACATCACGGGCATCAAGAACGTCACCATCAACGAACCCTTCTTCCAGGGACATTTTCCCGGACGGGCCATCATGCCGGGCGTGCTCATCGTGGAGGCGATGGCCCAGATCGGCGGGCTTCTGCTCATCGATTCCGTGGGCAACCCGCGCGACAAGCAGGTCTATCTCATGTCCATACAGAAGGCGCGCTTCCGGCGGCCGGTGGTGCCCGGCGACCAGCTGGTGTGCGAGGTGGAGCTACTGCGCTTCCGGCGCGGAACCTGCAAGATGAGAGGCAAGGGATACGTGGACGGGATGCTGGCCGCGGAGGCCGAATTCATGGCGAGGGTTGTGGACTGAATGGGGGACTCGCTGCTGGACCCTTCGCGTACCGTTCAGCCCGATGTCCACCCGACGGCGATCGTGGACGACGGGGCCGTGCTCGGAGCGGAGGTGGTCGTAGGGCCCTATGCCATCGTTGGTCCGGGCGTGCGCGTCGGCGCGAGAACCCGAATCGGCCCACACGTGCTGATTGAACGGGATACCTCGGTGGGCGAGGGGTGCCGCCTTGGCCAGGGCGCGGTGTTGGGCACCGACCCGCAGGACCTCAAGTACAAAGGCGAGCGTTCCGAGTTGATCGTCGGCGACCGCACCGTCGTCCGCGAATACGCGACCCTCAACCGGGGCTCGGCCGCGTCCGGGGGCACGGTGGTGGGCAGCGACTGTCTCCTCATGGCGTATGTCCACGTGGCCCACGACTGCCGCCTGGGAAACCACGTCGTACTGTCCAACTCGGTCAACATGGCCGGCCACGTCACCATCGAGGACTGGGTCATCATCGGCGGGCTCGTGGGGATCCACCAGTACGTGCGCATCGGCGCGCATGTCTTCGTGGGCGGCGGCGCACGCGTCTCCAAGGACGTTCCGCCCTACTGCCGGGCCGCGGGGGGCCGTCCAAGACTGTACGGGCTCAACACGGTCGGACTGGAGAGACGCGGGTTTCCGGAGGGTACCCGTCGGCATCTCAGGCAGGCATACCGCATCCTGTTCCAGTCCGGGCTGAACGTTTCCCAGGCCATGACCCGCGTCGAAACCGACGTCGAGCAGATTCCGGAAGTTCGCCACTTTCTCGACTTCATCCGCAACAGCGCACGCGGCATAACCCGCGGATGAGTCGTCCCACCCCGATCCGCATGGGGGTGGCGGGCGTCGGGAGCCTGGGCTTCCATCACGCGCGGATTCTCGGCGATCTGCCGGAAGTCCGGATGGCGGGATTCTTCGATGTGGACGCGCGCAGGGCCGCGTTCGTGTCAGGGGAGCTCGGGCTTGAGCCGGCCCGCAGTCTGCGGGAACTCCTGTCGGAGGTAGACGCGCTGGTGGTGGCGGTGCCCACCTCCTCCCATGAAGAGGTGGCGCTCGCCGCGGCGGGGCGCGGTGTTCACCTTCTGATCGAAAAGCCCATCGCGCCTTCGCTCGAAGCCGCGGATCGCATCCTGGCGGCGGCCCGCCGGGCGGGCGTCGTGGTGCAGACCGGGCATGTGGAGCGGTTCAACGGCGCGCTTCGGGCGGCGGCTCCGTACATCGACGCTCCGCTCTTCATCGAGTCCCAGCGCCTGGCGCCCTTCCGCCCCCGGGGCACGGACGTGGCCGTCGTTCTCGACCTGATGATTCACGACGTGGACCTGGTGCGCATGCTTGTGCAGGCGCCGCTGGCCGACATCGCCGCCGCGGGCATCCCGGTGCTGACTCCGTCGGTGGACATCGCCAACGCGCGCCTCACCTTCCGGAACGGGGCCGTGGCGAACCTGACCGCGAGCCGGGTATCGAGCGAGGGGCAGCGCATGCTGCGTGTCTTCCAGCGGTCGGGATACCTGCGCGTCGATCTGGCGCGCGGGAGGGGTGAGTTCCTGCGCCTTCGGCGAGACCTGCCCGCCTTGCTTGAAGACGTCGGGGAAGCCAGCGTGGAGGAGGGAAGGGCGGGACCGGGTCCGGGGACGGCTCCGGGGCTGGAGGACATCGTGGAGCGCATTCCCTTCGAAGGCTTCCCGGAGGAACCGTTGCGCGTCGAGCTCGAGGGCTTTCGGGATGCGGCGCTCGGGCGCTCCGAACCCGTCGTCTCCGGTGATGAGGGCCGGGCGGCTCTGAAGATCACGCTGTGCATCGAGAAGAGGATTCTGGACCATGTCGCTCATTCGCGTACGTCGTAACCGCAAGAAGGACTGGATCGACGCCAAGCGGGGCAAGCCCCCCACGAAGCTCATCGCGCTGCTGGTGGCGGTGCTGGTGGTCATCTGGTACCTGGGGTTCCGGTTCTGACCGATGGCGCGCGACCCGGTGATCCTCATGCTCGCCGGGGAGCCCTCCGGCGACCTCCACGGGGCCGCACTCGCCCGCTCGCTGCTCGAGAAATGGCCGTCTGCCCGGCTGCTGGGGCTGGGAGGCGAACGCATGGCCGCAGAGGGGGTCGAGTGCATGGCGGGTCTCGATCGGCTCGCCGTCATGGGCTTTGCGGAAGTCGTGCGCCACCTCGGCTTCTTCCGCCGGCTCATGGGCCGGGTTCGCGCCGCCATGCATCGCCACGGTGTGAACCTGGTCATCCCGATCGACTATCCGGGGTTCAACCTGCGTGTCGCCAGGTACGCCCGCGAGGTTGGAATCCGGGTGTTGTACTACATCGCTCCCCAGGTCTGGGCGTGGAGGCCGGGGCGCGCACGGCGGCTGGCCCGCGACACCGATCACGTCGCCGTGATTCTCCCCTTCGAGGCCGGGTTCCTCCAGAGGGCAGGCGCGCGTGCGACCTTCGTGGGGCACCCGTTGCTGGAGCTTGAGCACGAGGTGCCGGCCCGGGCCGACTTCTGCCGCGCACACGGTCTCGATGCGCGGCGGCCGCTGCTGGCGCTCTTCCCCGGATCCAGGCAGCAGGAACTCGACCGCCACCTGGAGGTGTTCCTGGGCACCGCCCGGCGGCTCGTGCGAGCGCGTCCCCTACTGCAGGCTGTGGTGGCGCGCGCGCCCGGTCTGCCTGCTCGCGCGTACTCAGGGGTGGCGGCCACCGTCGTCGACGACGGCCGGAGCCTGCTCCGTCATGCGCGCGCGGCGGTGGTGAAGTCGGGCACCTCCACCGTGGAGGCCGCGCTCGCGGGCGTACCCTTCGCCACCGCATACCGTACACACCCGCTCACCTTCGCCCTGGCCCGCCGCCTGGTGCGCGTGGACCACATTGCCCTGGCCAACCTCATCGCCGGCCGCCGGGTGGTGCCCGAGCTGATTCAGCACGAGGCGACCCCGGCGAGGCTCGAGCGCGCGCTGCTCCCGCTGCTCGACGACACGGAGGAGCGACGCGCGGTGGTCGCGGAGCTGGGCGAAGTCCGCCGAGCGCTCGGTTCGGCGGGCGCGGCCCGCCGGGTGGCCGCGATCGCGGAGTCCCTGCTGTTCCCGTCAGCGCGGGCGGCGGCGGGATGAGACGGGCCGTGGAGGCGGGAATGGGCTGGGTGTGGGGGGCGTCCACGCGGCCGGCGGCGGCGGCCGGGCTGGCTTTGCTGCCGCTGGAGATGGCCTTCGCGGCGGGGGTGGCGGTCCGCAACCGCCGCTACGACGCCGGACGGTTGCCGATCCGGTCGGCCGAGGTGCCGGTGGTGTCGGTCGGAAACCTGGCGGTGGGGGGGAGCGGCAAGACACCTTTGGCGGCCTGGTTGGCCGCCTGGTTCCTGCGGCGCGGCGTGACCCCCGGCATCGTGACCAACGGGTACGGTCTCGACGAGATGCTGCTGCACCGGCAATGGAATCCCGAGGCGCCGGTCGCCGCCGATGGCCATCGGGCGCGTGCCGCCGCCGTTGTCGTGGAACGGGGCGCGCAGGTGGTGATCCTCGACGACGGCTTTCAGCACCGGGCCCTGGCGCGTGATCTGGATCTGGTGTTGGTCGCGGCGGAGCACCCTGTACCGTTGAGGCTTCTGCCGCGTGGGCCTTATCGGGAGCCGGAGAAGGCTCTGACGCGCGCCGGGGGTGTGATCGTAACCCGCCGAGTCGCTAGTTTTGGCGCGGCCCGGCGCCGAGCCCAGGCGCTGGAGGCGGTGCACCGGCGGCGCTGTGCCATTGTGAGCCTCGCGTTCTCGCGATGGAGCGATGTCGCGGGTGCTCCCGCCTCCGCCCCGACGGGCTCCGCGCTGGTCTTGTCAGGCATTGCCCGCCCGTGGGAGTTTCACGGGTTGCTGCATCGGGAATCCCCCGGCATGGAGTTGGAGTCGATGATCTTCAGCGACCACCACCGCTACTCCGCGGCGGACATGGCCGCCATCGCGCGCCGCGCGCGCGGGCGCCCGGTCGTGACGACCGCCAAGGATGCGGTGAAGCTGCAGCGGCTGAGCGAGCACGGGGTGGATGCGCGCGTCCTGCACCTCGAGGTCGTGGTCGAGAGGGGCCGGCGATGGCTGGAAGACGCACTCGGTGAGCTCCCGGGGATCGTGCTGCCCAGCCTCACGGGAGGGAGCGCCCGGTGAATCTGGAGCTGCTCGTCGGCCACCCCTCCGGCTCCCGCCTGGTGGCCGACTACCTGACGCGGCGCCCCTCCGCCCTTGCCTTCTTCCAGGGCGACCCGACGCTTGCGGCCAGCTACACGGCCGCGGCGGAGGCAGTGGCGGCCGGCTTCGACCGCGCCGCCCGGGCCCGCGCCGTGGACTGCGTCCACGCCCCCACGCCTGCCGTGCGGGCTCGGCTGGATCGCCTGGTCGAGGAGGGAGGCTTCTTCGTCACCACCGGGCAGCAGCCCGGTCTCTTCACCGGCCCCCTGTACAGCGTCTACAAGGCGCTCACCGCGGTGCGGCTGGCGGGCGCCCTCGAGGATGTCCTGGGAAGGCCCGTGATTCCCCTGTTCTGGGTGGCGTCCGAGGATCACGACTGGAGGGAGGTCGATCACACCTGGACCGTGAGCGTCTCCAACGAGCTGCGGCGCGTGGCACTCGACGACGGTTCCGAGCGCGGGGACCGTCCCGTCCACCGCGTGCCCATGGGCGAAGCCATCAAACCGGTGCTGGAGGAGTTTCTCTCGCTCTTTCCGGACAACGACTTCAAGCCCGCCTGCGCACGGCGTCTGCGTTCCGCGTACGCGCCCGGGAACTCACTCGGCGAGGCCTTTTCCCAGGTGCTCGCCGATTGGCTGGGGCCGCTGGGGATGGCATTCGTCGACGCCTCTTCGCTCCCGCTCAAGCGCGCTTCGCGGCAGCTGTTCACGGCGGTGCTGGACGGTGCGGCCGGGCAGGAGGCGCTGCTGGGCAGAACCGCGGAGCGGCTCCAGGCGGCCGGGTACCACGTACAGGTTCCCATTCTCGACGGCGGGGTCAACCTCTTCTTCGAGGGAAGCTCGGGACGGGAGCGCGTGTACCGGAGCGGGGGCAACTTCCGGCTCAGGCACTCGGGCGAACTTCTCGCCCGCCACCGGATCCTCGCCGAGTCGGATGCCGATCCCCGTGTGCTGAGCCCCAACGTCCTGCTCCGCCCCGTGGTCGAGGGCGCAGTGTTCCCGGTGGTGTCCTACGTCGCCGGACCGGGGGAAATCGCCTACTTCGCACAGCTCCGCGGCCTGTTCGAGCTCTGCGGGATCCGCATGCCGGTGGTCCACCCCCGGTTCTCGGTTACGGTCATCGAACCCAAGATCCGCAAGGTCCTCGACAAGCTGGACCTGTCCCTTCAGGACCTGGCTCGACCCTTCGGCGAACTTGCCGGACGCGTCGTGCAGGACGACGTACCCGAGGGCGTCCGTCAGGCACTTGCGGACTTGCGCGGGGGTATCGGCAGGGGCGTGGAGGAGTTGAGTCGCGCGGCGGCCACGCTGGATCCCACTCTGAAGGGACCCGCGAAGCACGTGCGCACGGTGGCCTTCGACGCACTCGAACAGATGCGGAAGAAGATCATCCACAGCCTGAAGCGGGAGAAGCAGACGAAGCTCCGCCAGCTCGAGAAGGCTCAGGTGCACCTGTATCCCCGGGGAGGTCCGCAGGAACGATCGTTGAACGCCTGCTACTACCTGATGCGCTACGGACGGGAATTCCTGGACGCGCTTCACGATCGTTTCTCGGTTCGGCTTGCCGGCGACGAGTCCCGCGCCGCGAACATCGCAGGCGTCGGGTCGCTCCGGGCCTGAGGCGGCGAATCGTTGTCAGGCGGGCTCCCCCAAACCTAGTTTCGGACCATGTTGCTCTGGCTACTCCTCCTCGTCCTGCTGATCCCGATCCTCTCCATCGTACTGGATTCGCAGGTCGGCAAGGCGCTCGCGACACGCCTGGAACGGCGCGGGCTCGGCGACGGGGACCGTATCGCCGACGAGCGCATCGCCCTTCTGGAAAGCGAGACCGAGCGGCTCAGTTCGGAGGTCGACAGGCTGTCGGAGGAGAGCAGGTTCCTCCACCGGCTTCTCACCGAGCGCACTCCGGACAGGGATCTTCCTTCCGGTGACCGGCACCGCTGAGTCGGGAGCGTCAGCCGGGAGAGACGGACGCCGCTCCGCGGCCTGGGTGGCGGCGGGCATTCTTGCGAGCCGCGTCGCCGGACTCGGCCGCGATGTGCTGTTCGCGTTCTTCTTCGGCAGCAGCGTGTTCGCGGAAGCTTGGCGAGCGGCGCTCCGAATCCCCAACGTGGTGCAGAACCTGCTGGGCGAAGGCACGCTCACGGCGTCCTTCGTGCCCATCTACGCCGAGATGCTGGAACGCGGCGAGACCGAACGCGCAGGACGCTTTGCCGGGGCCGCCTTCGGGATCCTGACCGCAGTCGCCGGGCTGCTCGCCCTGCTTGGAGCTTCGCTGGCGCCGCTGGTCGTAACGGTGTTTGCGCCGGGCTTCGAAGGACAGACCCGGGAAGTCACCGTGCAACTGGTGCGCATCCTCTTCCCCATGACCGGGGTGCTGGTACTCTCCGCGTGGGCCCTCGGGATCCTGAACAGCCATCGGCGCTTCTTCGTATCGTACGTGGCTCCCGTGCTCTGGAACGCGGCCATGATCGCCACAATGGTCGCGTTGGGCTGGATTTGGGCCTTCGATGCGGACGATCTGATCGTAGCGCTGGGATGGGGCGCCCTTGCCGGAGGGGTGCTTCAGTTCGGTGTCCAGCTGCCGTTCCTGGCGGGGAAGCTGCAGCACTTCCGGCCCTCGCTCGACCTGCGGGCGCCCGGCATCCGCGAGGCGATCCGCAACTTCGTGCCGGTGGTGTCGGCGCGGGGGGTGGTCAGCCTCAGCGCGCTGGTGGAACTCCAGTTGGCCAGCTTCCTCGCCGCCGGGGCGGTCGCGATCCTCGGCTATGCGCAGAGGCTCTACCTGTTGCCCATCTCGCTCTTCGGTCTCGCGGTCGCGGCTGCCGAACTCCCGGAACTCTCGCGCCAGCGGGGCCAGGCCAGGGAGGTGCTTGCGGGACGAGTGTCCGAGGCGCTGGAGCGGGTGGCGTACTTCGTGATCCCGTCGACGTTGGCCTACCTGCTCTTCGGCGATCTCGTCACGGCGGCCATCTACCAGCGCGGCGAATTCGGCCCGGTGGATACCACGGCAACCTATGCGGTCCTGGCCGCCTACAGCCTCGGGCTGTATGCCTCGGCCAACTCGCGCATGCTCTCGTCGGCGTTCTACGCGGTACGCGACCCGCGGGCGCCGGCCCGCGTGGCCGGGGTGCGCGTGGCTGTGTCGCTGCTGGTGGGCGGGGCGCTCATGTTCCCCTTCGACGCCTTCGAGGTGGGCCCCCTGCGTCTTGGCGCGGTGGGGCTCGGCCTGGGCACGTCGCTGGCGGCCTGGCTGGAGTACGTGCTGCTCCGCAGGAAGCTCGGACGCGCGCTGGGACCGCACGGGATGGCGCGCGGGCGGCTGCCCCGTCTGCTGGCGGCGGGGCTGCTGGCCGTCGCCGCCGGGCATGGAGGAGAGCTTCTCTTCGGAGACCTCCATCCGGTTCTCGCGGCTGCGGGCACGCTCCTGTCCTTCGGGGCCGTGTATCTCGCCGCCACGCGCGTGCTCGGACTTCGCCTGGGAGGCGGCGGATGACGATCGCACCCCGGGATCTCGAACACCTCCCGGTCCTCCCGGGGGTGTACATGCTGAAGGATCGCGACGGCGAGGTGCTCTATATCGGCAAGGCCAACGCTCTGCGCGCGCGCGTGCGCAGCTATTTCCGCCCGGATCGCGCCCAGTCGCTCCGAACGCGCGAGCTGGCCCGCCGCAGCGCCGCCGTGGAGACCATCGTGGTGGGCTCGGGCGCCGAAGCGCTCATCCTGGAGGCGAACCTCATCAAGGAATACCGTCCGCGGTTCAACATTCAGCTGCGCGACGACAAGAGCTATCCGCACATCAAGGTCACCGTGGCCGAGCCTTTCCCGCGCGTCTTCGTCACACGCCGGCTGCGCCAGGACGGATCGCGCTATTTCGGGCCCTATACTTCGGTGGGCCTGATGCGCCAGTCGCTCGAGGTCGTCAAACGGCTCTACACGGTACGCTCCTGCCGGTACCGGCTGCCGAAGGAAGCCCCGGCGCGTCCCTGCCTGGACTACCACATCGGGCGCTGCCAGGCGCCGTGCGTGGGGTTGCAGAGCCGGCATGCCTACCGTGAGATGATCGACGAGATACTGCGCGTGCTGGGGGGCGATACCGAGTCCGTGCGAACGCGCGTGGAGACGCGCATGCAGTCCGCCGCCGAGGCGCTGGACTTCGAGGCCGCCGCGAGGCACCGCAACGTGCTCCAGGGGCTGGATGCGCTGAGCCGGCACCAGCGGGCCTACCGTCTGGGAGGCGGCGATCAGGACGTGATCGGGCTGGCCCGGGACGGTGAACTCGGCACCGCCGTGGTTCTGCGCATCCGGGGCGGGATTCTGCTCGGCCGGGAGACCCGGCGGCTCTCGGGCCTTTCCGACGAGGACGACGGAGCGCTGCTGAGCGCGGTGGCCTCCCGATTCTACCTCGGCTCGGGACGGGAGGGGCAGGCCGAGCTGCCAAGGGAGGTGCTCATTCCCGCCGAGTTCGAGGATCGCCCCCTGCTTGAGGGCATCCTCAGCCGGGCGACCGGGCGCAAGGTGGTGTTCCACCGGCCTCGGCGGGGTGACAAGGTGCGGCTGATCGAGCTCGCCAGCGCCAATGCGCGCCACTCCATGGAGGACCGGGTCACCGCGCTCGAGTACGCCGCAGACCGCGCCGACGAGGTGCTCTACGATCTGCAGAACCGGCTCGGGCTCAAGGTGGTTCCGCGGCTGATGGCCTGCTTCGACGTTTCCCACACCCAGGGAACGGATGTAGTTGCGAGCGTCGTGGTCTTCCGCAACGGCGAGCCCCGCAAGGCCGGGTATCGGCGCATGCGCATCCGGGGCGGCTGGGGCAACGACGACTACCGCTCGATGGGCGAAGCCGTGTCCCGTTACGCGAACAGGCTTGTCAAGGAAGGAGCCCCGGTGCCGGACCTCGTGCTGGTGGACGGCGGCAGGGGCCAGCTTTCGGCTGCGCGCGGGGCGCTCGGTTCGGCGGGACTGCGCGAGACGGCGGTGGCGTCGCTCGCGAAGCGCGAGGAGGAGGTGTTCCTGCCCGGCAGGCGCCGGCCGGTGCGCATGGGGCGCGCGGACCGGGCGCTCCATCTGCTGCAACGCATGCGCGACGAAGCCCACCGCTTCGCAGTATCCTACACCCGCAAGCTCAGACGCAGACGCACCCTCACGAGCGAACTCGAGCGGATTCCCGGGATCGGCGACAAGCGGCGGCAAGCTCTGCTGGCGCGCTTCGGGTCGGTGCGCGGCGTGCGTTCCGCGAGCCGGGCCGAGATCGCGAGGCTGCCCGGCTTCAGCGAGGTGCTCGCGACGCGGGTGCTCACCTACCTGGGGAAGTGACCGTGTCCAGCCCAACGGAGGACCAGCCCGGTATGACCGTCCGCACCCGTTTCGCCCCCAGTCCAACGGGCCGCCTGCACGCGGGAAACGCGCGCGTGGCCGTCTTCAACTGGGCGTTCGCGCGCCACCACCGCGGAACCTTCATCCTGCGCGTGGAGGACACCGACGTCGAGCGCAACGTGGAGAACTCGCTCGAGACCATCCTGGAAGACCTGCGCTGGCTCGGGACCCTCTGGGACGAGGGCCCCGAGGTGGGCGGCGGTTTCGGCCCGTACCGGCAGAGCGAGCGGAAGCGCGGGTACGGCGAAGCCGCCGGTCGCCTGGTGGAGGCGGGGCTGGCGTACCCCTGCTATTGCGGTGTCGAGGGCGCAGGGGAACCGGGTTTCCGCTACCCCGGGACCTGTCGGACCCTGACCCGGGACGAGCGGGCCCGGCGCGAGCGCGCAGGAACCCTCCCGGTGACGCGCTTTCACGTCCCCGACGGCGAGATCGTGGTGCGCGACGAGGTCTACGGAAAGGTCTCGTTCCCGCCGGCCGAGTTCGGCGATTTCGTGATCGTACGCGCGGACGGGCGCCCGACCTACAACTTCGCGGTCGTGGTGGACGACATCGCCATGCGCATCACGCACGTCATCCGCGGGGTGGGCCACCTGTCCAATACGCCCAGACA
Organism: Gemmatimonadota bacterium; assembly: GCA_022823365.1. GTDB lineage: Bacteria > Gemmatimonadota > Gemmatimonadetes > Longimicrobiales > Gaopeijiaceae > BD2-11. The sequence goes on along the minus strand of JAJDXG010000031.1, from coordinate 18,140 downwards.
GGCAGTGCTCTTCGACGCGCTGGATGCGCCGCGGCCGGTCTTCGCCCACCTGCCGATGGTGCTGGGCACCGACCGCCGCAAGCTCTCGAAGCGCGAGGGCGCGTCCTCGCTGGCGCTGTTGCGGGAGGCGGGATACCCGGCTTCCGCGGTCATGAACTACCTCTCACTGCTGGGGTGGTCCGCCCCCGATGGGGAAGAGATTCTCACCCCCGTTGAACTGGTCCGGGAGGTGGGACTCGAGCGCATCGGTACCAGCAACACCGTGTACGACCCGGCCAAGCTGCGCTGGGTGGCGGGGAGGCACATCGCCGGCATGCCGCTCACCGAGCTGGCTCGCGCGGTCGCGCCTTTCGTCGATCCGGTGCGCGTTCCCGTGGACCGCTACGACCTGACCCGGGCCGTTGACGTGATACGAGGGCGCCTGACGACCTTCGCGGAGGTAAACGACCATCTCTCGCTGTTCCTGGTGGCCCGCGGGCCGGAGCTGGACCGCCTTCAGGCGGCTCTGCGGAACGACGCGGGCGCGAGTGGGGTGTTGCGCGCGGTGGCCGGCGGGCTTGCCGCCCTGCCCGAGTGGGAGCCTCGCGCCATCGGGCGGGCGATCCGCGCCGCGGGCAGAGAGGCGGGCGCGCGGGGCCCTGCGCTTTTCCATCCCGTGCGAAGGGCGGTGACCGGGCGGGAGAGCGGCCCGGATCTGGGACAGGTGCTGGGCGTCTACGGTCGCGACGAGACGCTGGAGCGCCTCTCGGCCGCGCTTCCGGACGGGCTGGCCCGGGGCTGACACCACTCCTGTCGGCTCGCCCCTCCTTCGTCCTTCGCGGGGCTCGCCTCCGGGTTTGACGAGAGTCCCCCTTCATGTGATACTGTCAGGTTCTACGGGTACGTTTATCTGGTACTCGGAACTCGCGTGCGGAGCGGCAGCTCGGGCGCGCATCAATCGAGAGGAGGAAGCCGGATGAGGTTCCAGGCTGGTGTCGTGCTGGCGGCGAGTATGGTGATCGTGGCGGGCGGATGCGCCGCCGGTTCAGGGGGTGGCGGTGGCGACACGCCAATGCCGCCGGGCATGGAAGAAGGCGTTCCCCCGCGTGACAACATGTTTACGCGCACTGCCGCGCTGGCATTGTCCCAGGCCATGCAGAACGCCGACCCCGGGGAGCGCCAGTCGCGGTATGAGGAAGCACTTCAGGCGGCCATGGACGGCATCGCCAACGACCCCAACAATCCTCAGTCGTACCGTCAGGCCGGAGAGGCTTTCGTCGGGCTGAACGACCTCGTCGGAGCCGACTCGATGTGGACCCGGGCCGAGGATCTCTACCCGCTGTACTCGTTCGACCTGGATCCCCTCCGCGAGCAGCAGTGGGTGAATCAGTACAACCTGGCGGTGAACCAGATCCAGGCGGGCGACATGGAAGGGGCGATTCCGCAGCTGGAGTCGGCGCACACGATCTACAAGGGACGCCCGGAGGCGATGCTCAATCTGGGCTCGCTGCACGCGCAGCTCGGGAACGATGACGATGCCGTGGACTGGTACAGGACCGCGCTCGAACTGCTTCGAAGCGCCGAATTCGACGCCCAGCCGGCAGACGTCCAGGCGACATGGTCGGAGAACGAGGAGATCGCGGCCTTCAACCTGGCCCAGATTCTCGCCAACGCCGGCCGCAACGAGGAAGCCGAGGTGGCCTACCGCACCTACCTGGAGCGAAGCCCGGACAACGTCACCGCGCTCAGCAACCTCGCCGTGGTTCTGATGGCCATGGACCGCAACGAGGAGGCTGCAGAGATTTACCAGGGGCTTCTGGCGCGCACCGACCTGGATGCGCGCGACTACTATGTCACCGGCATCGGCCTCTATAACGCCGAGAACTACTCGATGGCGGCGCAGGCCTTCGGTCGGTCGTACGAGCTCATTCCCGAGAGCCGGGACGCGCTCTACAACTACGCGCAGGCCCTCTACCTCGCCGGCGAGCTGGACGAGCTGTACCCGGCCGCCGTATCGCTCGCGGAGATGGACCCGCACAACAACAACGTCTACCGGCTGCTGGCGCAGGGGCTGATGGCCCAGGGGGACACGGCGGAGGCCGCGCGGGTGCTGGAAGAGGAAATGGCGACCCTCGAGTTCGAGATCGACGGCACCATGCTGCAGCCGTTCGGCGGAGGCGGCGGGGTGGTCAACGGGGAGCTTCTCAACCATTCGCTGGAAGGCGGCTCCGTCGACATCCGCGTGTTCTTCTACGGTACGGATGGCACTGAGATCGGCGTCCAGGATATCTCGGTCCCGGTGCCCGCGGCGGAGATGAGGGAGGTCTTCCGAGTCGAACTCGACACCGACCAGGATGTGGTCGCTTATCGATACGAGGTCATTTCTCCGGAGCCATAATCTCGCAGGGCCTGTGGGGGCCCCGGGCGACGGCGCGGACAACGCGTCGCCCGGGCCGCTGCCCGGTCAGGTCCGCCCCGCGGGCGTAGCTCAGTTGGTAGAGCATCAGCTTCCCAAGCTGAGGGTCGCCGGTTCGAGCCCGGTCGCCCGCTTCCATCCCGGGTGACGAATCCGTCGCCCGTTCCTCGCCGGCGCGAGGCTCGCCTGCCCTTCCACACCTGGAGACGAGCATCATGAAGGCCATGTTGACCGCCACCTCCGCCATCGCCCTGCTGGTTGCCGCCTGCGGGCCCGGGGCCGAGCCCTCGGGAGAGCCGGAGCTGACGACCGGACGCACGCCCCAGTTCGAGAACGAGTATGTCGAGGTCTGGAAGAGCGTGATCGTGCCCAACCAGCCGCTGGAGATGCACCGTCACGACAATCCCCGCGCCATCATCGCGCTCAGGGGTGGAACCCTCACGGTCGTGTACGATACCGGCGAGCGGCGCGACATGACCTGGGAGACCGGCAGCGCCTACTGGCTCGACGCCGACCCGCCGGGCGAACTGCACGGCGACGTGAACGAGGGACCCGAGCCCGTGGAAGTAATCGTCGTGCAACTGAAGGGCCCCGCGATGGAGGGGGTGCCGGGCGGCCGCTGAGCGACCGCGGAGGCGCCGGAGAAACAGGGGATGGTTCGGATCGCCGGGGTCGAGAGCGGGAGCATCGCCGACGAGCTCCGGCTCGAGATCGGTACCCGCATCGTGCGCATCAACGGGCAGCGCGTGCGCGACGGCATCGACCTCGCCTTCCTGCTCGCAGACCCGGACCTGGCCGTCGAGACGGTCTCTCCCGCGGGCGACCGCTTCGTGTACGAGATCGAACGGGATCCCGGGACGCCGGTCGGGCTTGTCCCGGAGCCCGACAAGATCCGCGAATGCGCCAACAAGTGCGTCTTCTGCTTCATCGACGGGAATCCGAAGGACGCCCGCCAGAGCCTGTGGCTGCGGGATGACGACTTCCGGCTCTCCTTTACCTACGGCAGCTACGTCACCCTGACCAACCTGGGACCGCGCGGCCTTCAGCGGCTCGTGGACCAGCGCATCTCGCCATTGTACGTGAGCGTGCACGCCACCGAACCGGCGGTCCGCGAACGTCTGCTGGTCAACCGGCGAGCGGGGCTCATCATGGAGCAGCTCTCCGTCCTGCTCGATGGGGGCCTGGAGGTGCACACCCAGGTCGTGCTCTGCCCGGAATGGAACGACGGGGCGCACCTCGACCGGACCATCGAAGACCTCTGGTCGCTGGGGCCGGGGGTGCGCTCTCTGTCTGTCGTTCCGGTGGGGCTCACCAGGTACAACGAGAACCGGCCGGTGCGACGCCTCACCGCGGCCGAGGCCGCGTCCGCGATCGAACAGGTCGAGCGGGCCCGGCAGCGGACGCCCGGACGGCGCGAGACGCGGTGGGCCTACGCCGCCGACGAGATGTTCCTGATCGCGGGGATGGAGGTGCCGGGTGTCTCCTACTACGACGACCTCTCGCTCATGGAAAACGGGGTGGGGGCGGTGCGCCGCTTCCTGGACGACCTGGACGCCGGGATGGGCACGCTTCCCGATCTCGCCGGGCACCGCATCCGGGTGGTGACGGGCCGGTCGATGGCGCCCCGGATCGAAGCCCGTGCCGGGCAGCTCGAATCCGCCACTCGGGCGGAGGTCGAGGTGCTGGCCGTGACCAACCGCTACTTCGGAGAGGGGGTCACGGTGGCGGGCCTGCTTGCGGGGCACGACATGCGCGCGGCGCTGGGGGAGGGAAGGCGGGAGGATGTCGTTCTGCTGCCGGCCGAGGCAGTCAACGCCGACGGGGTGTTCGTCGACGACTACCCCCTCGCGCGCCTGGAGCGCGAACTGGCGCCGGCAACGGTGCTTGCCGGCCACGAGATCACGCGCATGCTGTCAGAACCATGATCGGCGCCCGGCTCCCGGTGATCGCCGTGGTCGGCCGTCCCAACGTGGGCAAGTCCACCCTCTTCAATCGTGTTCTGGGACAGCGCAAGGCGATCGTTGACGACACCCCGGGCGTGACGCGGGACCGGCACTTCGCCCGCGCCGACTGGGCGGGAAGGGATTTCTTCCTCGTCGACACGGGCGGGGTGGTGGAGGGCAGTGACAGCCCGCTCGACCGGGCGGTGCGCGCCCAAGCGCTGGCGGCGGTCGAGGAAGCCGACCTGATTCTCTTCGTTGTCGACGCCAGGGACGGCATCCATCCGCTGGACGAGAAGCTCGCCACGCTGCTGCGGCTGAGCGAGCGCCCGGTCCTGCTGGTGGCCAACAAGGTTGACAACCTTCCGCGCGAGACCTCCCACCACGAGTTCTGGGCGCTGGGCGTCGGCGAGCCGGTCCCGGTGAGCGCGATCTCCGGGAAGGGAAGCGGCGACCTGCTGGACGTGGTCCTGGAAGCCCTGCCCGACCTCGAAACCGCCCCCGCCGAACCGGACACGGTGCGGGTGGCGGTGATCGGTAAGCCCAACGTGGGCAAGTCGAGCTTCGTCAACCGGCTCTTCGGCGAGGAGCGCATGGTGGTCAGCGAGACGGCCGGCACCACGCGCGACCCCGTGGACTCGACGATGCGTTACCACGGCCGCAACCTGGTCTTCGTGGACACCGCCGGGCTCCGTCGCCAGGCCCGCATCCACGACTCCATCGAGTACTACGCGTGGCTGCGGGCGACCCGGGTGATTCGCGAGGCGGACGTCTGCCTGGTCCTGACGGACGCCTCCTCCGGCATCCACATGCAGGACGTGAAGGTCGCCGAGGCGGCATGGGACTCGGGCTGCGGGGTCATCCTGGTCGCCAACAAGTGGGATCTGGTCGAGAGAAACGGCTCCACGGCGCCCGGAATAGAGAAGGCCGTGCGGGCGCGAACCCCCTTTCTTCGCTGGGTGCCCTTCGTCTTCACCTCGGCGCTCACCGGCCAGCGGGTACGCAAGACCCTCGACCTCGTGCTCCGGGTCCAGGCGGAGCGGGAGCGGCGCATCCCGACTGCCGAGTTGAACCGGGAGCTGGGGCGGCTGGTGGCGCGGCATCCGCCGGCGCACTCGCGCGGGCGCGCGGTGAAGGTGCGCTACGGCACGCAGGTGGGCGTCGCCCCTCCGGCCTTCGTCCTCTTCAGCAATCTGCCGAGAGAGATTCAGCCGGCCTACGTTCGCTATCTTGAGAACGGGTTCCGCAGCCGATGGCCGTTGGCCGGCTCTCCGCTGCGGATGCGCTTCAAGGCGGATGGAGGCTCGGGCAGAGGATGACCCCGTTGATCTGGGTGCTGGCCGCCTATTTCGCCGGATCGCTCCCCACCAGCTTCGTGGTCGGGAAGATGATCGGCGGAATGGACCTGCGGCGCGAGGGAAGCGGCAACCTGGGCGCGACCAACGTCTACCGCGCGATGGGGCTGCGCGTCGCTGTGCCGGTGGGGTTGGTGGACGTCGGCAAGGGCTGGCTGCCGGCCTGGCTGTTTCCGATGCTTGACGGCGGCGCCGCGGACGGATGGGCCGCAGCCTACGGGGCGGCCGCGATCCTCGGCCACACCTTCTCCTGCTGGGTGCGTTTCCGGGGCGGGAAGGGCGTCGCCACCGCCGCCGGAGCCTTTCTCGCGCTGTCGCCGCTCGCCGTGCTCGCCGCCGCGCTGGTCTGGGTACTGGTCCTGGCAGCGCGGGGCATCGTATCGCTGGCGTCGATCGCGGCGGCACTCGTGCTTCCGGCGACGGTGCTGGTTGGGAATGCAGCGGGTCGCGCGGCGGATCCCTGGATCACGGGGTTTGCGATCCTGGCCGGCGCCTTCGTCGTCTGGGCGCACAGGTCCAACATCGGCCGATTGCTGCGGGGGGAGGAAAAGCGCATCCATGACGATCGGCGGGCCCGGCGGGACGAAGGTGGCTGATCCGGCCTGCAGGATCGGCGTGCTGGGGGCCGGCAGCTGGGGGACGGCGCTGGCGGCGCTTGCCGCCGACAGGGGGCACGATGTCTGCCTCTGGGCGCGCGAGCCGGAGGTCGTGCAGCAGATCCGGGAGGGCGGCGAGAACCAGTGCTTTCTGCCCGGCATTGAACTTCCGCGCGAACTGGACGCGACCGGCAAGATGGAGCGGGCCGTCGCCGGCGCGGAGATCGTCATGTCGGTGAGCCCGGCCCAGTACGCCGGGGCTGTGGTGGGTGGCGCCGCCCGCTTCCTGGAGCCCGATGCCGTGGTGGTGTCCGCCTCCAAGGGGATCGAGATCGCGACCCTGCGGCGCATGGACGAGGTGATGGCCGAGCTGCTCACGCCGCGACAGAGCGAGCGCCTGACCGTGCTCTCTGGTCCGAGCTTCGCGGCCGAGGTGGTGCGCGGCCAGCCCACCGCGGTGGTCGCGGCGAGCCGGTCGGAGGAAGCCCGCCTTCTGGTCCAGGCCGCGCTTCAGGGGCCCAGTTTTCGCGTCTACACCAACGACGACGTGATTGGAGTCGAACTGGGCGGCGCGCTCAAGAACGTGATCGCGCTCGCCGCCGGGGTGGTGGCCGGCCACGGCTTCGGGCACAACACGCTTTGTGCCCTCATCACCCGCGGGCTGGCCGAAATCACCCGGCTCGGGGTTGCCATGGGCGCCCGTCCACCCACCTTTTTCGGGCTGGCGGGAATGGGCGATCTGGTCCTTACCTGTACCGGCCACGTGAGCCGCAACCGCACCGTGGGCTTCGAGCTCGGACGGGGGCGCACCCTGGACGACATCCTGGGCGGGATGACGGCGGTGGCGGAGGGGGTGAAGACGGCCGAAGCCGTGCACGAGCTGGCCGCCAGGTATCGGGTGGAGATGCCGATCTGCGACCAGGTTTACGATATCCTGATGGGGAGAACGGACCCTGCCGAGGCGGCGAACAACCTCATGATGCGGGATCCCAAGCCGGAGCACTGGTCGTGATCGCGTCTCCGGTCCCGGGGTCCGGGAGGAGCCATTGAACGAACCGATCGCGCAACGCGCGTACTATTCCATCGGCGAAGTATGCGACCTCACCGGCATCCAGGCGCATGTGCTGCGCTACTGGGAAACACGATTCGAGCTGCTTCGACCCGTGAAGAACCAGGCCGGCAACCGGGTCTATCGGCCGCGGGAGGTCGAACTGGTGCTCCTGCTCAAGCGTCTGCTCTACGAAGACAAGTACACCGTGGAGGGTGCCCGCCAGGAACTGGCCCGGATGCGCAGGACGGGAGGCCTCAAGGAGGCCCGCAAGGCGGCGCTCGCTCCCGAACTTCGCGGCCAGCTCAAGAGCGACCTGGCGGAGTTGATGGACATACTCTCTGTCCCCGGCCAGGCCGGCGATTCCTGACCGGGCGCGCATGCACATCCTGTGCACGAACGATGACGGCTACATGGCTCCGGGCCTGGCCATTCTTCAGAGCGCCGCGCGACGGCTCGGCTCGGTGCATGTGGTCGCGCCCGACCGCGAGCAGAGCGCGACCAGCCATTCGCTCACGCTGCATCTTCCGCTGCGCGCCCGAACGGACCCGGGGGGCGTTTCCGTAGTCGACGGCACCCCCACGGACTGCGTCATCCTGGCGCTGAGCGCGCTTCTGGAGGAGCGTCCCACGGTCTGCTTCTCCGGCGTCAACCACGGGTCGAACATGGGAGAGGACGTCCTCTATTCGGGCACGGTGGCGGCCGCGATGGAAGCGACCGTGCTCGGCATCCCGTCGGTCGCGGTGTCGTACGCCGGGCGCGACCTGACGGAGGGCCGCGGCTGGTCCGAACCTCTGTCCGACCTCCTGAAGCAGGTGCTGGCCAGGCCTTTCCCCACCGACACCCTCTTCAACGTCAACCTCCCCCCGATTCCGCCGGCGGAGGCGAAGGGGGTGCGGGTCACCCGGCTGGGTCGCCGCAGATACAGCGATTCGCTGATGCGCGGCCACGATCCGATGGGGAAGGAGTACTACTGGATCGGAGCATCCACGCCGGCGTGGAGCGGCTCGGCCGACTCGGACTTCCGTGCCGTCGAGGAGGGCTACGTTTCGGTGACCCCGCTCCACCTCGACCTCACCAACTACAGGCTTCTTGAAGAGGTGCGGGCGTGGGATCTGACGATGCAGGGTTGAGCTCCGGACCCCGCTCGCTGATGCGCCGTCTCTACGACTGGGTCCTGAGCTGGGCCGGGACGCCGTACGGCGCCTGGGCGCTTGCGGTGCTCGCGCTGGCCGAGTCGTCGGTGTTCCCGATTCCGCCCGATCCGCTGCTGCTGGCGCTCTGCCTGGGTGCGCCGGCAGCGTCCATGCGCTTCGCGGCATTCACTACGGCGGCGTCGGTTCTGGGCGGCGTGATCGGCTACGGCATTGGTGCGGGCGCGTGGCATCTCTTCGACCAGTTCTTCTTCGACCATATCCCCGGGGTGTCGCCGGAGAGCTTCGCGCGCGTGCAGGAGCTCTACGGGCGCTACGACTTCTGGGTCATCTTCCTGGCGGGCCTGACTCCGCTTCCGTACAAGGTGTTCACTCTCTCGGCCGGGGTCTTCGCCATCGATTTCCCGGTGTTCGTGCTGGCCAGCTGCGTTTCGCGGGGACTGCGTTTCTTCGTGCTGGGAGGTCTGGTCTACCGATGGGGCTCCGCGTTGCGGGGCGCGATCGATCGCCATTTCAACACCTTCACCTGGATCTTCGGCATTCTGCTGGTGGCGGGCTTCGCGGCGGTGGCGTTGCTCCGCTGAAGCGGACGGCGGTAGAATGGGGTTCGCGCGCCTCCGTAGCTCAGGTGGACAGAGCACCGGATTCCTAATCCGGGGGCCGCAGGTTCGAGTCCTGCCGGGGGCATTTCGAGAGGTCGCGGGCCGCAAGAGGCAGCCTGCCATTACGTTCCGTCATCCGAGGTAAACCAGATGATGTCCTTCGCACATGTGTTCGCATTGGCCGTCGCGGTTCAGGCCGCGCCGGATCGCGTAGAAGTGCTCCCCGCCAGCGCGGAAGTCGGCGTCGACGCGGTGCTGCCGCTCACGGCCCGGGTCCTGGATGCCGAGGGGGCGGTCATCGAGGGCGCCGCCGTCACGTGGGTGGCCGTCACCCCCGAGCTCGTGTCGGTGGATGCGTCCGGCCAGGTGACCGGCCTCAGGCCGGGGAAGGCCCAGGTGGCCGCCATGGTCGGGGGCACGGTGGTGGGGTTTGCCGACTTGACGGTGCCGCAGCTGGGGGCCGCCACCCTGGCTGTGGCCGCGCCCGGTGCGATCGTCGCGGGCACCAGCGCGCCCATATCGCTCGCGGCCACCACCCGGCTGGGCGAGACGCTGACCGCGCCGGTGGCATCCTTCACCTCCGACGCGCCCGCGGTGGCCAGCGTGGACGCGCTCGGGCGCGTGTACGGCCTCGCCCCCGGAAGCGCGACCATCACGGTTCGGTCGGGCGTCGCGGAGGAGGAAGTGGAAGTCAGCGTGGAGGCCGACCCGGGATTCTCGTACTCGCTCGAGCCCGCGGCCTCCACGGTGCGCACCGGCGACGTGGTGCGCTTCCGGGCCGCTGCGAACCTGCCTTCGGGCGCGGGCGGACCCGAGCTGCTGCCCGCGTGGACGGTGGCGGGGGTGGGAGCCCAGATCGACGCCGACGGAGCCGAGGGCGTGTTCGTGGCCGAGGACCCGGGGCGCTACGTCGTCTACGCGGTGATCGGGGAAGGCGTGGTGCGCACCGCCAACGTCGAGGTGACCGAGCGCATCTCGGATTCGGAGCTGATCCAGGTGGGGAGGGGACCGATCTCCTCGCACCACTCGGGTGACATGTGGGTGTTCGAGGGCGTGGACGGGCGCGACTATGTCTACGTGGGCACCTACATGCACGACTGGATGAAGGTGTGGGACGTCACCGACAGCGGCGCGCCCGTCCTCACGGACTCGATCCAGCTGGACGCGCGCCGCATCAACGACGTGAAGATCCATCCCGACAACCACATCGGGATCGTCACCCGCGAAGGCGCCTCCAACCGCCGCAACGGCATGGTGCTCCTCGACCTCGCCGACCCGGCCCACCCGGAGATCATTTCCCGCTACGACGAGACGCTCACCGGAGGGGTGCACAACGTGTGGATCCTGGGCGACGAGGATCTCGTCTACGCCTGCCACAACGGCACCTCCGAGATTCACATCATCGACATCTCCGACCCGGCCAACCCGGTCGAGGTGGGCCGCTGGGGGCTCGACAAGCAGGGCAAGACGCTGCACGACGTCATCGTGCAGGACGGCTACGCCTACCTTTCCTACTGGAACGACGGCGTGATCATGCTGGACGTGGGGGCGGGCACCCACCAGGGCACCGCGCGCGAGCCCGCCTTCGTGAGCCAGTTCAAGTACCCGATCGGCAACACCCACGTGGCCTGGCGCCACGGCCGCTATCTGTATCTCGGCGACGAGATCTTCCCGCCGGGATGGGACCCGGAGCGGCCCATCGAGGCGCGCGGCTTCATCCACGTGGTGGACTACTCCGACATCGAGAACCCGGTCGAGGTGGCGTGGTACGAGGTGCCCGAGGCGGGCGTGCACAACGTCTGGGCCGAGGGTGACCGCCTTTACCTCGGGTACTACCAGGCGGGGCTGCGCGTCCTGGACATCTCCGGGGAGCTGCGCGGCAACCTCTACGAGCAGGGCAGGGAGGTCGCAGCGTTCGTGCCCCGGGACGGTGACATGGTGGTGCCCAACTGGCCCATGACCTGGGGGGCCCAGATCTACAAGGGCCGCATCTACTCGTCGGATCTCAACTCGGGAATCTGGATCACGGAGCTGAGGCCGAAACGGGTCGTGTTCTAGCTTGGCCTAGCTTAGCTAGAAGGGCAAGCCGTCGGGGTCAGACGCTGCTGCGCAGGATCGCTACCACCACCAGTAGCCATCCGGCTATGAGCATCACGCCGCCGATGGGCGTGACGGCGCCGAGCCAGCGGGGTCCGGTCAGTACGAGCAGGTAGAGGCTGCCCGAGAAGACCGCCGTCCCGGCCACCATCAGCCATCCCGCCCAGCCTGTCAGCGGGCCGGCCAGCCGTGTGGACAGCCACGCGACGCCGAGAAGCGCGAGCGCGTGGTACATCTGGTAGCGCACCGCGGTCTCGAAGATCTCGAGGTCGCGCGCCTCCAGGCGTTCGCGCAGCGCATGGGCTCCAAACGCCCCCAGCGCCACGGCCAGGAGCGCCAGCGAGGCTCCGCTCGCGGCCAGGGCACGCGCCAGGGTGGTCATGGCCTCCTCTCCTCAGTACGCAATGGCGTACGCCTCCCTCCTCGGGTCGGAGGCGGCGGTAAGGGTGCCGTCGCGGTCCCGGAGGATCATGTGGGCGCCCCCGAAGGTGGCCGTCCACCCGTGCACGACCTCGACCTGGTGGCCCAGGGCGCCGAGTTCTCCCAGAACGGACGCGCCGATGCGGTCCTCGAAGGCCACCCCGAGCCCGTTGTAACTGCGGAAGCGGGGCGCCTCGATGGCTGCCTGGGGCGTCATCCCGAAGAGCACCATGTTGTTGACGATCTGGATCAGGCTCTGCGGCTGGCTGTCGCCTCCGGGCGTGCCCAGGGTGAAGGCGAAGCTGCCGTCGGCGCGGAGCGCCATCATGGGCGAGAGCGTGTGGTAGGGGCGCTTGCCGGGCGCGATGATGTTGGGATGCCCCGCCTGCAGGTTGAAGAGGGCGCCCCGGTTGTGGAGCACGATCCCCGTTTCGGGCTCGAGCAGGCCGGACCCAAAGCCGGCGAACAGGCTCTGGATCCAGCTCACCGCGTTGCCCCACTGGTCCACGGCGGTGAGATAGACGGTGTCGCCGGAGTCGTCGGCCGACCCGCCGCCGCCCGTGGCCATCTCCGCGCCCACGCCCGCCATTCGTGCTTCGGCCGCGGCGTCTGCGTCGACCATGCCGGCACGGCGAGCCAGGTAGTCGGGGTCGAGCAGGCGATCGAGCGGGATGTCGCTGAATTCCGGGTCGGCGGCCCATTGGTCGCGGTCGGCGAAGGCCAGCTTCTTCATCTCGATGAGAGTGTGCAGATAGCCGGCCGAGTTGTGGCTCAACTCCTTCATATCGAACGACTTCGCCATCTCGAAGAGCTGCAGCTGGGCGATGCCCTGAGTGTTGGGCGGCATCACCAGCATGGTGTGGTCCTCGTAGTCGCCGCGCAGCGGCTCCACCCAGGTGGTGGTGTGCGCCGCCAGGTCGGGAGCGCGCACGTAGCCGCCCTCCGCTTCCAGGAAGGAGCCGATACGGTCGGCCACGAAGCCCTTGTAGAACCCGTCCCTGCCGTCGCGGGCGACGCGCTCCAGAGTGGCGGCCAGCGCGGGGTTTCGGAGGAGGCTGCCCACCGGCGGGGGTGCCCCGCCCGGCAGGTAGAGCGCCCGCGCGTGGTCGTTCAGCGACCGCGACGAGCCCGCGATGTCGCTGGCGAGCCGGGTGGAGACAGGAAAGCCGTCGCGGGCGTAGCCGATGGCGGGCTCGAGCAGCTCCGTCATGGGGCGGGTGCCGAAGCGGTCCAGGGCGTCCACCCAGGCAGCCACGGCGCCCGGCACCGAGACCGACAGAGGACCGTTGCCGGGCATCCGGTCGAGTTGGCGTTCGGCGAAGAGGGCCGGCGTGGCCAGCGCGCCGGCGCGCCCGCTTCCGTTCATCGCGTACACGCGCCCGCTCTCGGCCTCGTAGTAGATCATGAAGGCGTCACCTCCGACGCCGTTCATGTGCGGGCGCACGACGGCCAGCACCCCCGCCATGGCGATCGTCGCGTCGATGGCGTTGCCGCCCCGGCGCAGCACCTCGTGACCCGCCGCCGCCGCAAGCGGGTGACCGGCCGACACGGCCGCGGTGACGCCGCGCACATCGGGACGGTTGGTGGCGGGGAAGACCACTTCCCCGGAGCTCTGCGCGGCCGCGCTGGCCTGCGCCGGCGCCTCCGCGGTTTCGCACGCGGTCGTGGCAAGGAACACACAACCGATCGCGACGGAGGCGGCCATGGCCGCGCCCGCAGTGCGGCTTCGGCCTGTTGCGGGAACTTCGCGCATGGGTGGAACTCCTGGATTCCGGTTCATCGGCGGCTTGCCGGGAGCGGCAATGCTCGTGTGATCTACGCGTGCACGATGCCACCTCCGGACGGTCCCGCGCCAGCCCCTGCGGGCATCGGGTATGACGCCATTCCCAATCCCGCGCGACGCCCGCACGGACCGCACGGTTGGGAGCCGAGGCGCCGCGCTATCACCGAGTCGTGCGCACGGCTGGTGCGGACGCGCGGCCGCGGACAGGTTCAGACCATGACGGGCAAGCGCAAACTCGGGCTTTGGATGTGCACCTCGCTGGTGGCGGGGAGCATGATCGGATCGGGCGTCTTCCTCCTCCCGGCGTCGCTGGCCCCGTTCGGGGGCATCAGCATCCTGGGGTGGCTGGTGAGCGCCGGAGGCGCGATGTGCATGGCGCTGGTGCTCGCGCGGCTCGGAGCGACGCTGCCCAGGGTCGGGGGACCGTATGCGTACGGCCGGGAGGGGTTCGGAGACTTCGTGGGGTTCTGGATCGCGTGGTCCTACTGGATCTCGCTGCTCACGGGGAATGCCGCCCTCGCCGTCGCCACCGCGAGCTACGCGACCGTCTTCTGGCCAGCGCTGGGGGTTTCGCCGACGGCGGGCCTGGCCACGGCGCTGGCCGCCCTCTGGACCCTCGCGCTCGTCAACGCCCACGGCGTGCGCACGGCGGGGCTGGTCCAGCTCGTCACCACCGTGCTGAAGCTGTTGCCGCTGGCGGCGGTCGGGACGGTCGGATTTCTCTACTTCCAGGCCGATCACTTTCAGCCTTTCAATCCCGCCGGCGAGAGCGCCTTCAACGCCGTAACGGCTACGGTCGCGCTCACCCTGTGGGCGTTTCTGGGGCTCGAGGCGGGAACCGTCCCCGCGGGCGACGTGCGCGACCCCGCCCGCACCATTCCAAAGGCCACGATCCTGGGGACATCCATCGCCGCCGTCGTCTACATTGCATGCACGGCCGCGGTGATGGGCATCATTGCCCCGGGAGAGCTGGCGCTGTCCACGGCGCCGTTCGCCGACGCGGCGGGCTCCGTCTGGGGCACCTGGGGCCGCTGGATCATCGGGGCGGGCGCCACCATCTCCTGCTTCGGAGCTCTCAACGGCTGGGTTCTGCTCACCGGCCAGATCCCGCGCGCCGCCGCCCTGGACGGGCTGCTCCCGGCGCGCTTCGCGCACCTGAGCCCGCGAGGCACGCCCGTCGTGGGGATCTTCCTGTCAGCCGTCCTGGCGACGATCCTGATCGCGATGAACTACACCCGCGGCCTGGTGCAGGCCTTCACCTTCCTCATCCTGCTGGCCACCCTGGCGACGCTCCTGCCCTACGTCTTCACGAGCATGACGGGGCTCATGATGGCGCTTCGCGAGCGCTCCAGGTCACGCATCGGGGGTCGTGCGGCTGCAAGGTCCCTTGCGCGGGCGGTCGTGAGCGTGCTGGCGTTCGGGTTTTCGCTTTGGGCGGTCGTGGGCGCGGGCGCGGAGACCGTGTTCTGGGGATTCCTGCTGCTGCTGGCCGGAGTACCGGTTTTCGCCGCGATGCGCTGGCGCGGGGGTGATTCCGCGCGGGAAGGGTCGGCTTCCGGCGGTGGGCCCGGAGGCGCTGCATGACCGAAGGACCGGGAAGCGCGCGGTGAGCCCGGCACAGCAGGCCGGGCCGGGAAGCGAGTCCACGTCGACGGACGGCTTCGGCGTGGCGAGCATGACGGATCCTCTCCGGCGCGTCGCGATGCGCCGTCCTGGCCGGGCTACCCGCGAAGCCGATCCCGCGCGCTGGCACTACGCAGGTCCACTCGACGCCGGCCGCCTGGTGCGCCAGTACGACGCGTTCGCCGCGTCCGTCGCCGATTCGGGGGCGGAGATCGAGTGGATGGATGCCGCGGACGATGGCCTCTCCGACTCGATCTTCGTCTTCGACCCCTCCTTCATGACCCCCGCGGGCGCCATCGTGCTTCGTCCCGGCAAGTCGCTCCGGCGCCCCGAGGTGGCGCTGCACGAGACACTGTATCAGCGGCTGCGCGTGCCGGTCGTCGGAAGAATCGAGCCACCCGGCCTGGCCGAAGGCGGCGACCTGCTCTGGATCGATGAAACGACGCTCGCGGCGGCACGCTCGTTCCGCACCAACCAGGCCGGCATCGATCAACTGAAGGACATCCTTGCGCCCCTCGGCATCAGGCTTGTGACGTTCGATCTTCCCGTATGGAACGGCAGCGCCGCCTGCCTGCACCTCCTGTCGGTGATCAGCCCGCTGGATCGCGATCTGGTGTTGGTCTACCCCCGTCTGCTGCCGGTCGCGCTGCGCCAACTGCTGCGGGACCGGGGCATCCGGTGCCTGGAGGCGAGCGACGAGGAGTTCGAGGCCTCGAACGGACTGAACCTCAACGTGCTCGCGACGGCGCCCCGGAGGTGTATCGCCGTCGACGGGTTCGCGCACACGGCGAGATTGATGCGTGACGCCGGGTGCGCGGTGACATGCTTCGCAGCGGATGCGCTCTGCATGCCGTGCGAAGGCGGGCCGACATGCCTTACGCTGCCTCTGTGGCGGAGGTAGGCAACCCCTGCCCGCCACGTCGGCCGATCGTCCCGGGTTCGCAGAGACCCCTGCAAGACCCATCCCGCTACAGCCGTCCGTGCAACACCTTCCCGCAATTGCCGTCCCTGCAACACCCTTCCCGCAATTGCCGTCCCTGCAACACCTTTCCCGCAGTTGTCGTATTGGATGGCCGGACGGTTTTCGATTCCTTCCCACACAGCACCACTACGGAGGCTCAGCCAATGGACTGGGAGGCCCTTGTCGCCCTGGTCGTTCCTTCACTGTTCATCGTCACGGCGGGAGGCGTACTCATCCTGCGTCCCATCGCAGGCAAACTCGGTACCCTCCTTGACGCAATGGCCCGTGAGAAATCCAGTTCTGCGCTGGAGGAGACCCGGCGCCTGCGCGAGACGGTCGAGTCCATGAACGACCGACTGTCACTGCTGGAGGAGCGTCAGGACTTCACCGAGCGGCTGATCGAGCCTCGCACCTCCGGCGGCACCGGTCCGGCCGGGGGCGGAAAAGAACCGATAGCTTAAGACGTCAGCGATTCTTCCATGGCTTCCCTGGCAGCCGCTTCGATCTTCCATGGGATCCGCGAATCGGGGTAGAGGGCGGCTCCATTGGAAAGCTCGAAGCCACCACCCTTCGCCGGGGCGCCGGGATGAACCGATGGGACCGGTGGTAAGTGTGTGGCCACCGGTGCCGGCTTGCTCGGCGCGTCCACCAGCATCCTCCCCTTGGGCGTGAAGAACAGCACCGTCCCGTCGCTGTTCACGGATACCTTCACCCGTCCCTCGTGAACGGCGCGGTGGTGCCGCCGGCACAGTAGCAGCGTGTTTCGGAGGCTCGTTTCGCCCCCGTCGGCCCAGTGCTTCACGTGATGCGCCTCGGTGAACCGGCACCCGCATCCCGGAAAGCGGCATCCCCGGTCGCGCTCTTCCAGCGCCCGCCGGATGTGCGGCGGAATGGTGCGCGTCCGGCGGCCCACGCTCAGCATCGACCCGTCCTTCGCATGGACCATCGCGACCACCGCGGCATCGCACGCCATGCGCCGGGTCGTCTCCGCGGAAACGCGAATCCCGTCCAGGTCGGAGCGTCCCGGCTCGCCCTCGGCCGCAAGCGTCGCCGCGTCGCAATGGACCATGACCTGGTAGCGCTCGGCGCGCGTGCCGGACCCGACGCGGGGTGCGGTCAACGGCTCGCCGTGGGATGAAGTCGGTCCTTCGCCGTTGGGTGACGTTTGTCCCCCGTCGTTGGGTGCTGTCGGTCCTTCGCCGTTGGGTGACGCCCGTCCTTCGTCAACGGATGACGTCTCCGGTGCGAGGGAATCCTCGATCGATCCGCCTGCATCGCGGTCGCGGGCGGCACCGAAGCCAGCGGCCAGGGCCCTCTCGGCGAGCAGCCCCACGGCATCCGCCCGGCGCTGCTTCGGCTCGGGGCGGGCATCGGCGCCCTCGCGACTGACACCGCTTCCACTTCCCGGTGCGTCCCGGGCATCGTCCTCATCCCGGAACAGCGCATCCGACGCCGCCTCGACCGCCCGCATCAGCACGGCCCCGGCCTCCGGCTCGAGCCGGCCCTTCACCACGTACATCCCGTCGCCGTCCACGAAGACCGAGAAGGTGCGGCTGCGATGCCGGGCCTGCTCGGCGGTCAGCTCCGCGTCGCGCGACAACTTCCTCCACATGCGCACCGTCCGCTCGAGCTTCGCCGCCGAGCCCGCGCGCGCGAACTCGAGCAGCTCCGCCTCGCGCTCGGGCGTCGCAACCCGGGTGAGCGCCCGCACCTTCGCATACGAGATGGTGCCGTGCTTCAGAGCATCGGCGGTCCGGGGCAGTCGCTCCAGCGCGCGGGCGGTCCGGACCCGCTCGCGGGCCGTGCCGATCTTCGTGCCGATCCTCCAGGCCAGCCATTCGGCGCAGGAGGAGTAGCCGCCGTCCTTCCATCCGCCGCGCCGGTCGAACTCGGCGATGAGAGTCATCATGCGCGCTTCCGCGGAGTTGATGCGGGCCGCCAGCTCGGCAATGCGCTCGCCCAGCTTGCGGAGTTCGTCGTCGCCATCGTTGGGCCCGGAGTCGGAGGGAGCCGGGATGGCATCGTTGGGCCCGGAACCGGAGAGAGCCGGGATGGCATCGGTGGACACGGTGCTGGCGCCCGTGGGTTCCCGCACCATCGCAGGCCACGAGGCGAACCTCCGGCGCGTGTCGTAGAGAGAGTTCGGAGATGCGATCATCATTCCTC
>JAJDXG010000007.1 GCA_022823365.1 Gemmatimonadota bacterium | reverse complement strand
TCCGATCGATCTCGCCTTCGGCGAAGTAAAGCCTGCGACCAAACGGCTTTCCGGGCGCTGCCGTTTCTTTCACGGCGCTTCCTGCCCTGAATCGCCACCGGTTAGTTTCCGGACCAGTTCCTCAGGCGTCAGACTGCCGCTCTCGATCTGATCGGCCGCAGTGCGAAGTGCTACCCCCCAACGCGCGTCGGTTTGCGACAAGCGTTTGAGAGTCGACAGGGATTCTCGGAAGTCATGTTTCTGCAGGTCCACGGCGTCGACCTCAAGTTCCCGCGCGATGGCGCGGAGCACTCCGGGCGAAGGGAATCGTCGACCCAGTTCAACATCCGAGATGAACGGTGCCGACTTGCCAACTCGAACCGCCAACTGCCTGAGCGAGAGACTCTGCTCCAGTCTCAGTTCCCGTATCCGCTCACCCAGCGTCTTGGCGTCCATTCCGATTCGTCCCTCATCCAGAGGTTGGTGGTTATTCCAAGGTCGCGCTCCGTCCACCGGCCCGTCAAACGAGAGACAGCTCATCATTCGCTCGTGCCGAGGCCTCTTGGCACCACCCCGGCGGTCGCCCGCAAATTGGCCGAGACCGCCGCAACGGAGTTCGTCAGGTGCCGCAGTCGGCTGCGTTCCAAGCCAGGTGAACATCGTTACGGACGATTCGCCGACAGCGATCCTAGCGACTCGCGGCGGGCGGGCGTCGCACAGCACGAAATGTCGGCCAAATGCCCTCCATTTGACCCGATTTTCCGGCTTTTTCAGTCCGGCAGACCCAGACACGCCCCAACGGCAAGAAGCGCAGATCGTGCAGTCCCAGTTAGACTTACGTTGATTTCTTGCCGTGATTTCGCGTCCCGTGTGGAGGATTTGGGAGCAGGAGGTCGCCGGTTCGAATCCGGCCGCCCCGATTGGAGCTACCGCGAGGTCCGAGGCGGGATCGGACCGTGGGACGCGCCGGACCCGCACGCGAGCGGCTGGTTCGACGGCTCCGTCACCTGCACTCCGCGCAGCGACCGAACAGAATCAGTTCGTGGCCGTCGACCTCAAAGCCCTCGGGAGCCAACTCCTCGATCTCATCCGGGCACCTGTGGACGTCGAACGCAAGATCGCAGGAACGGCAGAGGAAGTGGTGGTGATGGGGACGCTCGGCCAACTCGTACCGAATTCCGCCGCCGGGCAGTTCCACTTCCGACAACCATCCGTCATCCGTGAGAGCCTTCACGTTCCGGTAGACGGTGGCGAGCCCGAGGGATGGCACGATCCGCTGGCCGTGCTCGAGGACCTCGTCAGGCGCAAGGGGGCGCCCGACGTTCATGAACACCCGGCGGATCGCCCGGCGCTGACGGGTATCTCGTTGCATCGTCAGCCGCCGCGGTCCGAGTGCTCCTCGTCGGCGCATACCGCACACGAGTCCGCTTTGCAGACCCGGGCACTCTGCACGAGGGCGCCTGCCAGGACCAGGCTGCCGGCAGCCGAAGTCACGGTCTCGGGCAGCGGTTCGAGCCAGCCGGCGAGGGATGCCGCCCAGAACGCGGCCCCCCCGGCGAACGCGAGGATCACGGCAGCATTCCTGCGGGCCGGGCCCAGCGCGAGCATCGCCGTGCCGAGCAACACCGTACCCGCCCACACCGCGCGTTCGACGCCCTCGGAGAGCGCAAGCGCCGGTGCCGCCGCGACCAGGAACGGCGTAAGCGCGCAGTGCACGCCACACCAGGCCGCGGCACACGCCGCGAGTCGCGACCCGGAGGCCAGATGCGCGTTGGACGGGACGGTTGCGAGGAAGTGCTTCATTGTGGTCACATCGGCGACGGGAGGCGCGAAGACGGTGAGTTCCTGACCTATAATGATAATGAATTCTCATCTCTTCGTCACGAGGCTGCAGATCACCGTGATCGGCTCGGCATACGCCGGGCTGGTCGTTTCGCCCTGCATCGCGCCAGGATGCGGCGGACGTTGACATCGGGCGGCAGCGGCCCGTAACATTGGGGCGATTTTATGCAGTTGGACGTCGTGGGGCCGGATGTTCCGGGTCTCGGCGGCCACCAAACAGGCCGCGGGTGAGCGCGGGCAAGGAGCGCGGGATGCGTACCACCGGTACGGTGAAGTGGTTCAATGATGCGAAGGGCTTCGGGTTCATTACGCCCGAAGGCAGTGATCGGGACTGCTTCGTACACCACTCGGCCATCCAGGTCGACGGGTATCGTTCGTTGACCGAAGGGGAACGGGTCGAATTCGACATCGTCCAGGGGCAGAAGGGCCCCGCGGCGGAGAACGTCGTCAAGATCTAGGGGCCTCGCCCCTCTTCCCAAAGAGGCGCCCGTAGCTCAGCTGGATAGAGCAACGGACTTCTAATCCGTAGGTCCCAGGTTCGAGTCCTGGCGGGCGCGCCTCGTCCAGTTTTCCGTCGGCCGAAAGGCGGTCGGAGAGTGTCCAGCTTCCGGGTTCTCGTCCGCCTCGAGCGGGGCGGACGAGGGTCCGGTCCCGTGTACGCGCCGTGGTTTACGCGCATCGGGCCCCGGATTACCTTTCGTCGCTCGTTTGGGAGGCACCCTTCGAATCAGAGCGGTGAGGCCGGCGACCCTCGTGACCCCGCCGACCTCTCATGTGGTGGGCGTAGCTCAGGTGGTTAGAGCGCCAGGTTGTGGCCCTGGAGGTCGCCGGTTCAAGTCCGGTCGCTCACCTTGCTTCTTGTCCCGGGCGAGGCTCGCGGAGCAGGCTTCTGGCCCCCGCAGGGATCTCCGCTGGTGTCGGAACCGGGCCGACCACCCTCAAGGCAGGCGCATCCATGCCCGGAGCCGGCTTGGCACGTCGCGAGCGGATCGCCGTTCGCATCATGCCGGATCACGACAGCCTCGCGGCCGAGGTCGCCGGGCGAATTGCGGTTCTCATCCGCGAACGCAGTAGCGAAGGCCGTCATGCGGTTCTCGGCCTGGCGACCGGGTCCACACCCGTCGGCGTGTACCGGAAGCTCATCCGCCTTCACCGCGAAGAGGGCCTGGACTTCTCCAACGTTGTGGCGTTCAATCTCGACGAGTACTTCCCGATGCGGCCAGGGAGCGTGCACAGCTACCATCGCTACATGCGGGAACACCTCTTCGACTTCGTCAACATCCCGCCCGGAAACCGTCACATCCCCCGGGGCGATCTGGCCGAGGCCGAGGTGGAGGACCATTGCCTGGACTTCGAACGCCGCATTCGCGAGGCCGGGGGGATCGACCTTCAGATTCTGGGAATCGGCCGCAGCGGACACATCGGCTTCAACGAGCCGGGTTCCCGGCGCGAGTCGCGCACTCGGTGCCTGTATCTCGATGCCGTAACGCGGGCCGACGCGGCGGGGGACTTCTTCGGCGAGGAGAACGTGCCCTCCCGCGCGATCACGATGGGGGTGGAGACCATTCTGGAAGCGCGCGAGGTGATCCTGCTGGCGACGGGAGAGCACAAGGCGGAAATCGTGCAACGCGCCGTCGAGGGGGAGGTGCACGCCGATGTCGCGGCCACCTTCCTGCAGCAGCACCCTCACGCGACGGTGTACCTCGATCCTCCCGCCGCCAGCGAGCTGACGCGCATCCGCACCCCCTGGCTGGTGAGCGACGTGGAATGGACCCCGCACCGCGAAGTGGAGGCGGTAGTCTGGCTCAGCCGGCGCTCGGGCAAGCCGATCCTCCACCTTTCCACCGACGACTACCGCGAGCACCACCTCGGATCGCTGGTGTCCCGGCACGGGTCGGCCGAACCACTCAACGGCGAGGTATTCAACGCGCTGATCTCCAAGATCCGCGGTAAGAGCCGTTTGCCGCGCGGCCAGAGGATGCTCGTCTTTTCGCCCCATCCCGACGACGACGTGATCTCCATGGGCGGGCTGTTGCGCAAGCTGGCCGAGAACGGCAATCGCCTGACCGTCGCGTACCTGACCTCGGGCAACATCGCCGTGTTCGACCACGAGATCCGCCGCTATCTCGACTTCATGCGACGCACCGCCGACGTCATCGAGCTCGGGGACCGCGAGACCCTGGGGGAAGTGCTCCACCGGGTGGAGAGGGAGCTTGCACTCAAGGAGCCCGGGGAGGGGGACCCGGTCGTGGTGCAGCACCTGAAGCGCGTCATCCGCGAGAGCGAGGCGGTTGCCGGCATCCAGGCTCTGGGGCTCTCAAGTGATTGCGCCCGCTTTCTGAACCTGCCCTTCTACCAGACGGGAACGGTCAGAAAAAACCCGATCACGGAAGCCGATGTGGCGATCGTGGCCGCTCTGCTGGAGGAGGTGCGTCCGTCGATGGTGTTTGCCGCGGGTGACCTCTCCGACCCCCACGGCACCCACCGGATGTGCCTCGAAACCGTGGAGCGGGCGCTGGAACGCTACACCGGCGAAGTGCCCTGGCTATGGCTCTACCGGGGGGCCTGGCAGGAGTGGAGCGTGAACGAGGCCACCGTGCTGGTCCCGCTCTCGGAAGGGGAGTTGCGGAGCAAGGTGCAGGCGATCTTCAGGCACGAGTCGCAGAAGGACTCCGCACCCTTCCCGGGGCCGGATGCGCGTGAGTTCTGGCAGCGGGTCGTCGACCGCAACCGTGGCACGGCGGATTACCTGCGCTCGCTGGGGTTGCCGGCCTACCGCGCCATGGAAGCCTACCTGACCCTGCGCCGGGGACACCGCGTCGAAGCGCATGAAATACCCACCGCAGCACTGGCGGATGACATGGCCCCTGCGGGCACGGCGAGACGGCAGCTCCTGGCCGCGGCCCGGGGCGGCGCGGCCCCGGAATCCGAACCCGCCGGGAACCCCTGAACGCGGGTTGACTCCCCTGGCGAGAGGGGTTACCATCGTACGCTCCCGAGGCGCCGGCGTTGCCGCGCTTGCGGGAGTCCATGATTCCGGCAGCCTGTACGCGGTGCCGGAGCTTTTTGAAAATTGGGGTTTCGAGGAAGTGAGGCGGGCCCCTATCGCGTGCAGGCGCTACGTCCTGCCGCGTCGTCTTCCCGGCATCCGCCCGAGGGAGACAGGGGTTCAAGCAACGTAGATTCCGAACGGACGATCTACGAGATCGGCGTTCGATTAGGAGCTGTTCGAGCTTTCTTTTTTTTACGGAGAGTTTGATCCTGGCTCAGGACGAACGCTGGCGGCGTGCCTAATACATGCAAGTCGAACGAGGACCAGGTGCTTGCACCTGGAGCCGAGTGGCGAACGGGTGAGTAACACGTGACCAACCTGCCGTCAGGTGGGGGACAACCTGGGGAAACCCG
>JAJDXG010000057.1 GCA_022823365.1 Gemmatimonadota bacterium | reverse complement strand
CGAAAGTTCGCATCCGACCTCATGGCTCTTCCGCTGAAGGTGCTTTGCGAGCTCGGTGGCTGGAAGGAGGCCCAGACGGTGCTGCGCTGCTATCAACAGGCCGACGCTGGACAGCTCAGGCAGGCGTTGGAGAGCCGCCCGAGAATTCGCGCCTGACCCAAGGCGTTCGGCGGGAATCGAAAAGCGGGAATTAGGGGTAGGAGTCCCGTAAGCTCAATCGTCACAGTAAGATGTGAGCCCGATAGCTTCCGCCGCAGTAGCAGAAGTCGAACTCGGGGTGCTCGATGTCCTGAACCAGGTCGTAGGTCTCCCACAGTCCGCGCGGCAGGATGACGTCGCAATGGCGCACGTAGTCGAGGTGCACGCCGTCGATGGCGGGATTTGCCGCCAGCTCTCCAACCAGCCTGCGCAGGTACGCCCGCACCGGTTCCCGCGAGGGGCAGACCCACCTGTAGTAATCCACGTAGGGCGGGTGTTCGAGCGAGTTCTGCAGGTTGCGGCTAACGGTGAACCATTCGGGATGGTTCTCACGGGCCCATGCGTCCCCGTTCCGGTTCATCGTCCAGAACCAGCGATGGTACTCCAGCCCCTCGGCGCGGGCCGCCCCCGAAACCAGGTCGACGTCTCCTCCTCCGACGAGCACGGCGCCCACCCCTGACTCCCGCAGGCGCGCGAACCGCCCCCGCCATTCGCCCTCGTCACGGTCGCGGTTGCCGTGTACCCAGCTCCAGACGCTGAAGGATGAGCCCTCATCCGATCCCGAAGGGCAACCCAGCAGCGGCGCAAGCGCCAGCGCACCGCCGGCAGCCTGAACGAAATCGCGACGGTTCATTCCGGCACCCCCGCAACGAAGCGCACCACGCCCCACTTCTCCGGGATGTGCATGTCGATCTCTCCCTGGGGAGCCCAGACCCAGTTGTCTTCGGGATGATCGCTCCAATCGACGGGCTCGCGCGTCTTGCGGTATCCCCCGTCCTCGATGACCAGCGGCCATTGAACCCGGGAGAAGTTGACGCGCCATTCGTCGCCGGGGCTGGGCGCCATCCCGGATCCCGAGCCGTCCGGGGGCCGCAGCGCCGACCACGGAATCGCGATCTCCACGGTCCAGCCCCGATCCTCGTCCGACGGGTCGTTGAGGGTGCCGTCGAGCCGTACCGCCGTTCGCAGCCCCTCCATGTCCCACGCGATATGAGCGCTGCCCCCACGGCTGTAGGGCCTGTCCAGAAAGAGATCGAACTCGGTTCCGAGCGCGTTGATCTCCAACTCGTAGTACGCCAGCCCGTCCCCGTCGGGATCGAGGAAGACCTCGAAGTCGTGGTCGCGGTAGATGATCGCGTCCCGCTCCGTGAGCGTCGCCCAGAGGTGCGGCTCCTCGAGTTCGGCCCCCACATACAGGCAACATGCGCCCCAGGTGAGCCTGGCGCGCGTGGCCCACTGCGGATCCGGCCAGTCCTCGCCCCGGATGTCGACGAAGGACTCCGTCCAGGGCGCATCCCGCCAGGCCCCGTCGCCGAGGTCCCCGTCGATGACCGGGGCAGACGAGGCCATCGGCGCTTCGTATACCCGCGTGCTGCCGGTCAACCGGGCGGGAGCCTCCGGCGGCCGACATGTGACCAGGGCGGTCGCACACGCCAGCGCGACAACGGCGGTGTACCGTCGGGCATCCCGCGAGCGCTGTCGGCAGGGTCTCGGCTGCATCGTATCCTACTCCCTGTGCCCCACCAGAACCGCCATCGGCCCCTCGTGCCAGGCGATCCCGGCCGTGAAGCCCGCGGCCGCCATCGCCGCCAACTCATGCTCGATCGGCTGGTAGGTGTCTTCCTCGGCCCACTCCGCGAAGTGCTGCCAGGCCCGCTCCTCCGCGATGCCCCGCGAGACCATGTGCGCGGCCCAGAATGCGTACCCGGCCTCCCGCCCTTCAGGATCCGAAGGCATCACGGCATCCGCGTTTACAAAAACGCCCCCGGGACGCAGCGATGCGTGGATGCCCCGGTAGCGGGCGCCCTTTGCCTCCATCTCCGGAATGTGATGGAGCGCGAGCGAGGCGGCCACCGCGTCGCACCGGGGCAACGGCTCGAGGAAGGATGCCTCGCGAAAGCGCGCACGGCTCCCGAAGCGCTCCAGCCGGACCCGCGCCTGGTCGAGCATCTCCGGGTCCACGTCGACAAGCTCGACGGTCCCGACCGCATTGTGCCCAAGCATCGCCTCGGCGAGGGCGCCAGTGCCGGCCCCGAGGTCGAGGACCAGGCCTGGACGCACGGCCGCGACGGCGCGCGCGGCGACATCCAGCGCCGTGTCGTAGCCGGGGATGAAGCGGCGGATGATCTCGTCGTACGCTTCGACTTCGACGCGCAGGTGACGGCGAACGGAATGCGACATGCCTGCCATTGTCTCATTGCGTCGCCGCCTGCGTCAATGCGAACGTACCACGTTCGGCATTCGTCCCGTCCGGAGGCGTCATGGCTGTCGTGAGCGCCGTTCCCTTCACGCTGAAGCGCAGTTCCGACCTCTACACATCCGGCGGAGGATACGAATCCACCACCGAGACCGCCCATGGGCTCGTGCGGCTGGAGAAGGACCGCCTGGTGATTCAGTGGCGTCTCGCCGTGGTGACCGAATCGATGGAAGGCAGCGGCTACGAGACGCGCGAAGCGATCGAGCCCGTGAAGGAGATCGTGATCCCGCTTGCCAAGGTTGCGGGTGCGTCCGTGCCGGAGCGGAAATGGTGGAAGCCGGGGGGCCCGAAGCTTACCATCACCGCTTCGGACCTCCTTGCCTTTGAGAAGATCGCGGGACCGCAGGGCCTCAAGCTCAAGCATCCCTCGAAGCTGGTCCTGAGGATCAAACGGGCCGACCGGCTGATCGCCGAGGAGTTCGCCGCCGAGTTGGCGCTCACGCTGACGCGGCTGCCGGAGGACCGCGGGCGCAGAGAGCTGCCGAAGTAGCCATCCCGTCCCTGGCGCCGTCGCGTCGTCAGGTCGTTGCCATCCGGACACCCGCAAGGCTAGAGTTCGCCGCGCCGAACGATGCCGCGGCGCTGCAAACCTGAAGCGAAGCACAGGAGGAGAGAAGAGACCATGACCGTCGACATCAACGAGGTCGGCACCACCGCGTTCGTGATCGCCTGCTTTCGGGCGATGGAGAAGGAGCACCCGCGGCCCCTCTTCGAGGACCCGTACGCGGAATGGTTCGTCACGGACCAGGCGATGGGGATGGCGCGCCAGCTGGCCACGGCCGTTCCCGAGTCCACCAGCATGCTCCGGTTCCGCACCCGCTACTTCAACCGCTTCGTACAGCGCGAAATCGCGGAGGGCGCGCGCCAGGTCGTGTCGCTGGGGGCCGGTCTGGACATGCGGGCGCACATTTTCGCCGCTCCGGGCGTGACCCACTACGAAGTCGACCAGGGACCCGTGGTGGAATACAAGCACGGAGTCCTGCGCGAACACGGCGTCACCCCAAGCTCGTCGGTGCCCTACAACTACCTGGAGGTCGACCTTCCCGAGAAGCTCGCGGAAGCCGGATTCGATCGGAACGCCCGCACCGCGATCGTCTGGGAGGGGAACACCATGTACCTCCCCACGCACACCATCTTCCCGTTCCTCAACGGCCTTTGCGGCGGGATTTCATCGTTTCGGATTGCGTTCGACTACTTCGCCGAGGACCTGGCGGAGCGCAATTTCGAGAGGGAAGAGGACCTGGAACGCATTGAAGCGGTGGAGCGCGCGATGGGGGCTTCGTTCCCGACCGGTTTCGCAGACCTGTCGGTTTTCGAGGCCGAGACCCCGCTGAAGGTATTGGAGTCGGGGCCCATCGGTGACCTGGGCGAGGCGTACGGCACAGACGACATCGCGGAGAACATGGCGGAGGATGAAGGGTTGAGGATCTACCAATACTGTGTGCTGGGTACGCGGTAACACCGAGGGAATGAACCCGATGACACCCACGAATTCCGCCACGGCGGACCTTCGCTATCCCATCGGCCGCTACGCCCCTCCGGCCGAGATCACCGAGCAGCAGGTCGAGGCCTGGATCGACGAGATCGGCGAACTGCCCGCGGATCTGCGGGCGACGGTCGCGCCCCTGACGGCCGACCAACTGGACACGCCCTATCGTCCGGACGGCTGGACCGTGCGCCAGGTCGTGCACCACCTGTTCGACAGCCACGCCAACAGCTACGTCCGCTTCAAATGGACCCTGACCGAGGACCGGCCGACCATCAAGGCCTACGACGAGAAGGCCTGGGCGGAACTGCCGGACGCCCGCGGCCCCGTCGGCCCCTCGCTCGACGCCCTGCAGGCCCTCCACGCCCGCTGGGAGGACCTGCTGCGCCAAATCAGCTGGCCGCAGTTCCAGCTCGAGTTCGTGCACCCGGACGCCGGCGCGATCCCGCTCGCCCGGAACGTCGGCCTCTACGCCTGGCACGGCCGGCACCATCTGGCGCACATCGAGCGGCTGATCGAGCGGGAAGGCTGGGCCTGAGGTAGCGCCGGGCGCGCGCTCTCTTGCGATAACGGAGCCGCTCAGTCTGTAGGCAGGCCGGTCAGACGGTATGGCGTGCTCGGATCGCCCTCGCCCGCCGCCGGGTCTTCGCCTCCCCAATCACATCGTACCAGGTCGCCAAGGCAGAGTCGTCGGCCAGTGAATCCAGGGCTTGCCCGGCCTCGGAGTCCTGGCGTTCGGCCAGGATCACCAGCCAGCGCTTGATGAGGCCGTCGACCCGGAGACTGAAGGTCGAGGAGGCGAGCCTGGATCCGGACCCGAGGCCGCCCCACCAGGGGTCGTACCATGACCCCAACGCCTTCACCAGCGCGGCGATATCCGCCGTGTCCCATTCGACCCAGGGCTCGGCGATGGCGGGCTCTCCGCGCCAGGCGGGGACGAGGAACCGGAGAATGTGGCGCGCCCGCGGCTCCCGTCCCCGTTCCACGAAGTCCTCCACCACAGGCCGGTATTCGCGAGCCGACACGATCAGTCCGGCGGCGAGCCAGACGGCGCGCTGAGCCACGTCCATCCCCTTCGCGGCGACCCGGCGGCGGATTCGCCCGGTGAACTCATCCCGGGGCACATGCGCGAGGGCGGCCCACAGAAGCGCGTATAGCGCCGACACCTGGGTACGCGAGCAGCGCGTGGGCAAGACTCCGAGCAGCCGGGGGACACCCAGTCGCGCCACCTCGGCATGGATCGCATCGTCGGCGAGCGCGAATAGGTGGTTGTTGTGGTCCTTTCGGCGCCGGATGAGCGACCTGTACACCGCCACCAGCGCCCGCGCGCAGGGCCCGGGGTGCGCCCGGACGGCCCGCCGATACCATGCCGGCTCCTCCACGTAGGGCGTAATGTAGTAGCAGCCCACGGCCCTGGCGACCGCGTCGGCATCGAGCCCTGCCAGCGCATCTCCGCCGAGCCGGCCGATTTCGCCCATGCCGGCAAGGATCTGGTACGCGTAGCGCGGCACCATATCGGTGAAGGGCGGTGCTTTCGCGCGCTCCTCCTCCCGCCGGACGACATCGTCGAGCGACGGGAGATCGTCCCTCGCCACGAGGCGGGGAAGTCCGGCGAGCACCGACGCCAGGAGCCCCTCGTCGTCCTCCAGTCGAACGCGCAGGCGATCGATCGGGTCGTCCTGGAAGTGTTCCGGCATCGCGCCCATGTACGCGCGCCCGATCAGGTGCCAGAGCCACGGCGAGCCACGGCCCCGCGCCAGCACGTCCTCGTCCATGCGGACGCCCGCCATGAACCTGATGCGTTCGTCGCGCAGGATGGGGTCTTCGTCGGCTTCCCGCCCGGGCAGCATCGGGTCTCGATATCCGGGAAACGATCTGCGTGGCGTATGCGCGGGTGACGGTTCGTACCCGGGTGACGGTTCACGGACCGAACGGCTCTCTCCCGTTTCGCCGGCCGCGGAGGGCGGCGGGTTGTCGGCCCAGTAGCGCGCCGGGTGGGAGAGAAACTCATGCAGTGGCACCCCACGCTCCCCCACCACGAGCGTCCGCGCGCCCGGGAACCGCTTCCGGAACTCGGCCAGTCCGCTGAGGCGCCCCGGCCGTGGTCCGCTCTTGACTTCGATGCCGACCAGGTTTGGACCGCGGGAGAGCACGAAGTCGACCTCGTGCGCCCCGTCCCTCCAACTGGACAGTTCCACGGCGAACCCGGCCGTGTTGGCGAGGTGCGCGCCTACTCCGCTCTCGACTAGCCGGCCCCAGAACGTGCGGTCGGCGCGTGCCTCGTCGAAGGAGTAGGTCAGCGGCGCCGTCATCAGCGCTGTATTCAGGACGTTCAGTTTGGGGCTCGAGGCCCTGCCCAGATATGGCTTCGCGGAGTACCCGGGAAGACCGGTTACAAGTCCGGCGTCGGAGAGCAGATCGAGATAGGTCGCCAGCGTGGTCGTGTTTCCGGCCTCCTGCAACTGGCCCAGCATCTTGTTGTACGACAGCATCTGGCCGGAATACCGGGCGGCCAGTGCCATCAGGCGGCGCATGAGCGGCGGCTTGTCCACGCGGGTCAGGGCGATGATGTCCCGCTCGATGGCGGGCGCGATGATCGTTCTCAGCACGTCCCTTCGCCAAGCCTCCACGTTCTCGACCGCGGATGCGGTGCCGGGGTAGCCGCCGAAGAACAGGTACTGGTCGACATTGAAATCGAACGCGGCCGACATCTCGGGGAAGGACCAGTGGCGGGCTTCCACGGGCGTGAAGCGCCCCGCGAGGCTCTCATGGAGGCCGGTGAGCATGGTCCAGGGCGCGGACCCCGAGACGATCACGCGAAGCGGGCAACCGGTCCACCGGTCCCGGTCCCACTGGCCCTTGACGATGGTCGACCAGCCCTTCACGTGCTGCACCTCGTCAAGGGCCAGCACGAAGCCCCGCTCGCTCTGCTCGGAGTCCTCGCGAGCCTTCTGCCAGGCGTCCAGGAGCCACCCGGTACGTATCGAGTCGCCCTCTTCGTCCCGCCTGTGGGCATGCTCCGCGAGCCTTTCGTCGACCGCCAGGTAGCGGCTGGGGATGTCCACACGCCGGAGCGCCTGCCGGATCATCGTGGTCTTGCCCGTCTGACGGGGTCCGGTAAGCGCGACGATCCGTGGATGAACCTGCTCGGTGAGAGAATGGACGAGGCGGTCGAGCTGGGGGCGTCGGAAGGTGTTCATGGTGTAAGGTAAGTAATCTCGTAATTTCTCTCAATGGATTACATGAGCAAGAGTCACCGACCGCCGAGAACAACTGCGAGGAAGGGGTGCGGAGGATGACCGGGTCGTAGCCTAGGCTGTGATCCGCACGGAGACCGTCAGCGCAATTGAACGCCGGAGCTAGGGAGGAGGCATGGCGTTCAGGGGCTCCTACGCAAGACCCGTTCAGTCCGACTCGATAGCTTGAGCGCATCGCTTCGTCGCCGGTCTGTCGAGGCTCTCGCACGACGCAACCGTCGAGTTCGGCGCCAAGCTTGTACCGCGCGGATCCGGACCCAGCCGGCGAGCAGCTAGACTGCTTACAATGCATGTCGCCTCGAAGCTCGCCGACCTAGTTCTCGTTCCCTGTCGGCCTCCACCCCCGACCTGGCCGCCATCAGGGCCAGCCTGGAGGTGACGACGCTCGCGGCCAGCCCAGCGGCCGTCGTCCTCAACGCCGTTCCGCCGCGCCGTTCGCTGGCGGCCGAAGCGCTCAAGGCGCGGCGTACGGCGCCGACAGGGAGACCCACCCCTTGGAACCTTCCCCTGTACATGATGGCCGATGCCGACCATACTGAATTCAGGCGGAATAACGACGGGAAGGCACGATGACCCACCGTACCCAAGACACCTATTCGCTCACGAATTCCGTGAGAAGACGGGCGAGCACCTGGCCCGTCTGGCCGAGGGCCGCATCGAGACGATCACGCAGAACGGCGAAGCGGCCATGGTCGTGATGAGCCCCAAGCGCTACGACTTCCTCGTCCATGCCGCCGAGCGCGGACATGTCTGGAAAGCCGCCCTTGATCGTCTCAAGGCCGGCGATTCCGGCCGCGACGCTCGGGAGGTCGTCCGCGAGCTCGCGGACGACTTCGGCGTGACGCTGTGACGCGCTACCGCGTCCGATACCTCACCGAAGCAACTGAGGCCCTGCGCTCCGCCTGCCTGATTACACGCAGGAAGGGCCGGGACGACCCCCCGGCCCTTCGCTAACGGTGCAACTGACGCGGCCCGGCCTTGCCGAGCCGCGCTCAGATCGCTCCCACGATCACTCCCCGTCCGTAATCAGCAGCAACCCCCGGGTCCGCAGCATCTCGTTGAGCGCGGCCACGTCCTCCGCGATCACCGTCTCCACCGCCGCGAGGTGCGCCTGCAGCTCCTCGTGGAGGATGCCCTTCACCTCCATCTCCTGGTCGGTGGGCGGGAAGTCGGCGTTTGAGAGCGCGTTGGTCAGGTAACCCAGCTTCGACAGCAGGCGGGCCGCGAAACGGACCACGTCCTGCCCCTGTCCGGTGAGGCGCAGGTCCACCAGGGTTCCCTGCAGCTCCTCGAGCTTGTCCTCCAGCTCGGCGATGGCGTCGGAAAGGGCCTCGTCCTCCGCGAAGCGGGCCATGGTCTGCAATTGGACCCGGAGAGCCTCCACCCGGTGCACGGCCTCGCCCGCGGCCACCACGTCCTCGCGCACTTCGCGCAGGAAGGCGACCTGCTCGGCGATGTCGGCCTCTGTCCCCGCCGAATGCGGGTCCTTGATGACGGTGAGCGGCTGCTCGTGCGTCGCGCGGTCCACGTTCAGCCGCACGGTGTACTGTCCGGGGGGCATCAGGATGGCAATCCGGGCACCGCCAGCCGGACGTCCCTCCTCGCCCACCACGATGTGTTCCGCGTACATCGGGCTGGTGTACAGCATGATGGCATCGTTGGGTTCGTCCCGGAGATCCCAGTAGATGCGGTTCACGCCCGCATTGTTGCTGCCCTGCAGGGTGCGCACCACGGCGCCCATGCCGTCCACGATCTCGACGGTGGGCGTCTCGCCGGCGGGAGCCGCCAGCCAGTAGTTGAGGTAGGCTCCGTACTCGGGATCCACCCCGACGGTGGGATCGTCGTAGGGCACCGAGGGCGGCGTGATGGACCTGAAGCGGTACGCATCGCGGGGCGCGAACAGGTGCGAACCGGACGCCATCACCTCCGGGGTCAGCTGCTGCAGCGGCGCGAGATCGTCGAAGATCCAGAAGCCGCGCCCGTAGGTACCCACCACCAGGTCGTTGAAGTGCTCCTGGATGACGATCCCCGACACCGGGGCGGCGGGCAGGTTGTTCTGGAGCGGCTGCCAGTTGTCGCCGTCGTTGAACGACACGTAGATGGCGTTCTCGGTGCCGACGTAGAGCAGTCCCTGCCGCTTCGTGTCCTCGATGATGATCTTCGTGTAGCTCAGCATGCTGGGCGGGATGCCGTCGGTGATCTTCTCGAACGACTCGCCGTAGTCGCGCGTCCGGTAGACGTAGGGATCGCGCACGTTCATCTGGTGGCCGTCGATGGCCACGTAGGCCGTGCCCGGGTCGAAGCGGGACGGAGCGATGCTGCGCACCGCGAGCCACTCGGGCAGATCGGGCATGTTGCCCGTGACGTTGGTCCAGGAGGCGCCGTTGTCGCGGGTGACGTGCAGGAGGCCGTCGTTGGTGCCCGCCCAGATCAGCCCCTGCTCGATGGGCGACTCGGCGATGCCGAACACCGTGCCCGCGTACTCCACGCCGATGTTGTCGCCGGTGAGGCCGCCCGAGAAGCCCATGCGGCTGCGGTCGTTGAGGGAGAGGTCGGGGCTGATGACCTCCCAGCTCTGGCCGCGGTTGCGAGTGCGGTGCACGTGCTGGCTCCCTACGTACACCGTCTCGTTGTCGTGCGGGGAGATGTGCACCGGGGCATCCCAGACGAAGCGGTAGCGGACGCCCTCCGCCGCGCCCCGGCTCTGCTCCGGCCACACCTCGACGGCGCGGTACTGGCGCCGGTCCTC
>JAJDXG010000044.1 GCA_022823365.1 Gemmatimonadota bacterium | reverse complement strand
CGCCGCGAAGATGGCCTCATCCGGAACGGCGGGGTTCCACAGGGTGATGTTGTCGCGCACGGACCCGGAAAAGAGCACAACCTCCTGATCCACCATGGAGATGGACCGCCGCAGCACCTCCTCGGGAATCTCATCCCGGGGTTGGCCATCGAACAGGATTTCGCCCGACCAGGGCTGATAGACACCGGCAATCAGACGCGCGAGAGTCGACTTGCCGGAACCGCTGGGACCGACCACGGCAACCCGCTGCCCCGGCCTGATCAGGAGGTTGAAGTCCTTGATCAGAGCGGGCCGACTCTTGTTGAAGCCGAAGCTGACGTCTCGCAGCTCGAGCCGGCCGGTGAGCTGGAGTCGGCCCTTGAAGGTGGGAAGCGACTCCGACCGGGAACTCCGGCGGCGGAAGGCGGGGTCTTCCGCCGCCTGGGAGATATCTTCGAGTCGCTGCAGATCGGTTTCGAGCGCCTGGCGTTGCCCGGCGAACTCCAGGAAGCGCCCGACCGGTGCCAGAAACATCTCGGCCAGGATATAGAAGCCGACCAGCGTACCCAGGGTCATCTCTCCGGCCATGACCAGGCTGCCCCCGATGCCCAGGACCGCCGCGGCGCGCAGTGCGCCGACCATGCCCGGGAGCGCGGTGTTGACGGAGCCCAGTGCGGAATAGCGCCGGCGCGCATGCAGTTCGCGCGCCTGATGGCCGCTCCAGCGCGAGAAGAAATGGTCGTCCGATCCCGTCATGCGCAGGTTGTCGGCATGATTCAGCATCTGCATGCCGACACCGAGCAAAAGCCCCTGTTCGCGCCTCATCGCCTGGCTTCGAACCGCCCTGAGTCCGTTGAGAACGTGTGCCAGCACGCCGTGCAGAAAGGCCAGAAACAGCACAACCAGCGTGAGCCGGACATCGTAGGCCAACATGGCAATGAGCAGCACGGCGCTCATTCCCATGTCGATAATGAGCACCAGAAACTGTTCCGTCAGGTTTCTCGCGATTCTGTCGATGGACGAGACTCGATCCGTCAGATCGCCTGTGAGACGGTGTTCGAAGAACTCCACCGGCAACCGCAGCAGGCGCGACAGGCCTCGACTGTAGCCCATCACCGAAATCCGGATCGCGAACCGTTTCAGGAACCGGTGCTTGAGCAGGGACAGGATGTATACGAGGACACCGCCGCCGAGCAGGGCCGTCACGAGTCCGCCCCAGGGCCCCCGGTTCTCCAGAACATCGTCCACGAAAACGCCCAGAGATGCGGGGACAACAAGGGCCAGCAGCGTCAGCATGAGGCCGCAGGCAACTACCCAGGCAAGCGCGCTCCGCGATCCGGTGAGCAGCGTGCCCAGTTGCGTGTACAATCCGGGCGGTTCGCCGCCGGGTTCGAAACCGGAGCCCCGCTTGAATCGCAGCGCTATTCCGCTGTAGCCCTTGCCGAACTCCTCCGCCGAGAGCCTGCGCCGCCCCGTGGACGGATCATTGAGATGGAAGTGGCGACTGTCGAACCCCTCGAGGACAACAAAATGGCTGAATTGCCAGAACACGATCAGAGGCAACTGCAGCCTTTTCAACTGACTGACACCTACGCTGAGTCCATTGCATTCGAGACCGTAGTGCCTGGCGGCGCGCGCGATGCTCGCCGCACTGCTCCCGTCCCGACTCACCTCGCATCTTTCCCGCAATTCCACCAGCGGAACCCAGCGTCCGAAGTAGGCGAGAATGCTGCCGAGGCAGGCGGCGCCACATTCCGACGCGTGCATCTGCAACAGAATCGGCGTGGTTGCGCGCTTTTTCTCGAAGCTCGGTGCGGCCTTGTCGCCAACCCCCCTGAAGGCGATCAGCGCCATGTCATGACCGCCCCATCCGCAGGAATGCGACCGGAGATTGCGTGCCGATCTCGATGACGATCCGGCATTCCCTGCCCGCAATGGAAGCAAGGTCGAGGCTCTCGTCCAGCACGATATCGAGGCGGTGAATGGATACCGGCACCGCAGACTCGAAGGCCGCGGGAGCCTCGAACAGGCGAACGGCGGAAATTGCCGCGACTTCCACGCTTATTGTGGCCGCTTCTCCATCCGCCGCACCCAGCTCCATCACCGCCGGCATCCCTGCCCTGATCTGCGGCACGATGTCGTTCTCGATCCAGACGAGCGCCTGCACGGACCGGCCCGCTTCGGACAGGTTTGTGCCCGGGTCGACCAGCACACCGTCCACCCCGAGGCTGCGGGTTACGCTGCCAAGGAAGAGCCAGGTCACGAAGATGAACAACCACAGCGCGACGGCGGCGACGAGCAGGCGCTCCCGCGGTGTGGAAACCGTCAGCAGCCGGTCGAGCTGTTCCCGTTCCTGCTTTGCTTCGGCAACGGTATCGTGAAACGAACCAAACGGATTATTGAACACGCCCCTGAATCGCCTCCTCACCAGGTGTCGAACAAGGATAGCACGTACGGGTGCGCGGTGCAGACTCGGGCGGCCGCCGGCCGGCTAGGTCGGCACGGAGTCGCTCTTCCGCCCCAATGGCGCGCCCAGACCGTGGGCCATTTGCGCGAAGCTGCTCACGGGAAAGAACGCGCACTGCCGCTCCCAATCCGCCGGATCGGGGGTCTTCGCGTCGACCACCTCGAGCATCTCGTCGAACTTGCGCAAGGCGGAACAGTCCACGACCAGAGGATCGGTGGCCTCCCGGTAGTTCGGCCACACGCGGTCCCGGGCGTTGCGCCAGAACGCACTGTCGTACTTCGAACCGCAGCAATAGTGCCAACCGACGAACAAGCCGGCTGCGAGCGCATCGGTGACGAGAAAGCGGTTGATTACGGGCGCGTCGCTCTGCACATACTCAGCCGGCCGGTGGAACCGCATGCGCAGAACCAGCGCGACCTGCAGTTGCGCCAACCTGATGGCGGTCGCTTCGAGCGGCTCCATAAAGGCGGCGGCATTCCCGACGCGGACCACGGCACCGTCATAGATCCGGCGGCGGACGAAATTGGGAAACGGAATGACGGCGCGCTTCTCGAAATCCGACACGCCTTCCTCCGCAAGCAATTCGTCGAAGTCCGCCTCGACTGCATCGAGATCGGACACGTCCTTATTGAAGACATAGCCGTAGGATGTGTGCACGGTCAGCGGAATGACGAACACCCATCCGTGCGGACGCGCCACCGCACGGGTATACGTGGGTTCGCGGACCGGAGCGTTCGGCGGCGCCTTGACGACCGGGGGGCCGCGGCGAATGGCGGCGCAGTTCGTGGGGATGAACGAAATGTCGATGTGCTCCTGCGGGTCCAGTTGCCGCGGATAGCCGCGGGCATCGAAGACCAGATCGTAGCGCTCGGCCTCACGGCCCTCGAACTGCACCTGCGCGCCGCCGTCGACTTTCGTGATCGCGGTCACCCTCGCGTCGATGTGGCGGGCCCGCGTACTCGCGCGCAACAGGTCCGCCATCAGGTCGGCCGAAAGGTGGTAGGCATAGGCCACGTGCTGTGGCGTGAAGTAGTGAACAAAGTCCTGCCGGCGTCGACCCCATCCCTCGAAGCGGCTTCCGAACTTGCGGGTGCCGTTCAGGCGTTGCTGAACCGTCTCGTGGGGCAACTGCGACAGTTGCTGCAGTTCGCGGACCAGACTGGGCCAACTTCCTTCGCCCACGCCGATGATGGGAATGCGTGAATCGTAGATGTGGTGCAGCTCATGATCGCGCTCCGGGTGCAACCGCGATACGCTGGCGGCGGCCAGCGCGCCCGCGGTGCCGGCTCCGACGACCGCAATCTTTCCGCACGACCTGCTGCCGAGTTCCTTCACCCTGGCGAGCTCCCCGGGCGCGATGACACCTGAACGCGACAGCGCGCGGCCAACGCGACGCGCCATGTCGCGGCCCCACCCGCGCCATCCGCAAGGCCGCGCGCGAGGCGGACATCAGGGCGCGATGACACCTGAAAGCACCATGTATACGTAAGCTTTGATCTGTTCAACCCGGTCTCCGGCGATGACCAGCTTGATGTGGTGGATTCCCCGCAACAGTATAAACCGTCCGGTTCTGCCAAACAGAATGGTCGGTTGCGAGACCCAGCCGACCAGCGCCGCGACTTTCTCCGACACTACACGGTCCTCGTGGCGCAGGGCCTCCAGCACCGGCTGCCAATCCGTCAGGCCATCGATCCAGACCCGGGAAGCAGCCGTATATCTCTGCTTGACTATGGGCGTCAGGCCGAGGACCGGACCGACGCCATCCGCCCGCACGTCGACGTTCACGCCGGTCCTGACGACCTGCGTGCGTTCGCTGAAGCGTGCAAGCACCGTCTCCACGGTCGCGATGTTCCCGGGCCAGGCGATTTCCTTGAGAAAGGAACAGACCTCCCGCTCCCCGGCAAAGCCCATGATCGCCAGGCGGATCGAGCGTGCGCGCGACGGAAACAGGCCGAACGAGTCGAGGCGGGTGTCTTCCGGTTGCGCCAGGTACACGCGCTCGGCGCTGCTCCGCTCTGCCGCGCTCGCTTCCAGGTTGTGGCAGGCCACGAGTCCGTCAACCACGACGCCGACATCGTGCTGCTGCCCGGCGCCGCCGAAGATCATGCGTTCGTTGGGCCGCAGGAACATCCCCGGCCGCGGATCGCCGTTGCTCCCCGACCCGATGTCGTATTCCAGCATCAACTTGCGGCCGACAATCGCGCTCAGGGGCGAGTCCGCGGCCTCCATGCTGCGAAACAGGCGACTGACCGCCGCCGCCGTGTGATCCGATGGATCGCGCCGCGCCTGATCTTCGAAAAACGCGCCCGACCGGTTGCCGCTCGCCAGCGAGACGCCGAAATCGGCCCGCGGCCGACGGTCGTGGAGCGGCAGCTCGAAACCGAACGGCTGGGCACCCATGGTTATGGGCAGGGTCCCCGCCCTTGCCAGCAGGTGTTCCCACTCCTGCTCCCCGATCAGAACGGGAGAGATTCTGCCTCGCAGGTGCCCGAGCAGGTCATGCATGGTGGCACCCTCTCCCGCCAGGCGCTCCTGGGTGATTGCTATCGCTTCGTGGATGTCCATTACTTGCGCCTCAAGCCTCAAAGCGTGCCGAACACTCGGCAGGAGCTTTGAGACAGGTCTTCCGCTCAGGATCGGCGCTCGTCGTCATGCACCGTGCCGTCGACCATGCGGATCAGACGCCGAGACCGCTCCATGACGCGGCTGTCGTGGGTGGCGAAGACGAAGGTCACTCCGAGGTCGCGATTCAGCTCGCCCATGACATCGAGGAGCGCGTCGCTGGTGGCCGAGTCCAGGTTCGCCGTCGGCTCGTCCGCGAGCACCAGGGCCGGACGGCTGGCCACCGCACGCACGACGGCGACGCGCTGCTGCTGGCCGCCGGACAGCTTGCCCGGGCGCCGGTCTTCGAGCCCTTCCATTCCCGTCCGCGCAAAGAGTCCGCGGACCCGCGCCTCACGCTCCTCCGCCGGCACGCCCTGGAGGAGCATCGGGAACTCCGCATTCTCCAACGCCGTGAGCACGGGGAGCAGGTTATAGGCCTGGAAGACAAAGCCAACCTCCTCGAGCCGGAGCCGCGCCAGCTCCCGGTTCGACATGCGGCTCACCTCGCGCCCGGCGACCCAGACCCGTCCCTCGGTGGGGCGGGTCAGGCCACCGATCAGATTCAGCAGCGTCGTCTTGCCGGAGCCCGACGGCCCCGCGAGGGCGGTGAATTCGCCACGCTCGATGGTCAGGCTGACGTCGCGGACCGCCTGAACGGATTCGGCTTCCTGCTCGAAGACCTTCCAGACGCCGTCGGTCCGGGCGGCTGCCGTGTCGGGCACTGCCATCACACCTCGATTCTCCTTGCGCGCCAAGGGGTCGGCACGAGAGCGGCTATCGATCGAACTTCATCGCCTCGGTAACGTCGACCCGGGCAGCGCGCAGCGCCGGATAGACCGAGGCGAGAATGCCAATGCCGAGAATGAACGCGACAATCTGGACGATGCGTCGCACCCCGAAGATCGGGACGATGACAGGGTCGACGGCGACACCCGAGAATGTCAACTCGTCAATGTCCTGCATGAAGACCGACGTGTCGAGCCCGTCGCCGAAGAAATACCAGGTGGCCAGGAGTCCCAGGCCGACGCCGACCAGCCCGCTGACAGCGGACATCGTGAGGCCTTCGATGAGAACGACGGTGCCCGTCTGACCCGGCGTCAGCCCCTGCGCCTGAAGTATGCCGAACTCGCGCTGGCGATGCATCACCGACATGAGCACCGTGTTGACGATCCCGAACGCGATGATGACGAACAGGAACCCCTGAATCACATAATTCCCGAACTCGTCGATCGCGATCCCCGCCGCCAGGACGGGGTTCGCCTCGCGCCACCCCACGACGCGTGCCTCGCCGCGCTCCACCGGCTCCGCCAGCGCCAGTCCCAGGCGGTCGGAGACCCATCGGGTCCTGCCACTGCCCTGCAGGACGACCGCGACGTTGGTCACGTCGCTCCCGGAACCGAGCCACTCGCCGGCTGTCGCGAGCGTGATGTGGATCGTCCCCTGGTCGATGGCGGCAACGCGGCTGCGGAAGATCCCCACCACGTGGAGCAGCTGCCCCGTAATCTCGCCGTCGGCACCCTGCGCCTGCACGACGAAGCGCGATCCGATCTCAAGTCCAAGGCTGCGGGCCAGATCGGCGCCGACAAAGGCCGCCAGCCGATCGTCGGGCTCGAGGTAGCGCCCTTCGGTCACTCCGTCGTCGATCATGCCGAAGCCCGCTTCGGCGACGGGGTCGACCCCGACGATCTGCGCCGGGCGCGCCCCGGCCGCCGAACTCGCCAGCCCGTTGATCCCGAGCCTGGCGGACGTGGTCACGACATGCGGCGCGATCTCCGGAGAGGCCAGCGCCTGCTCGGCGGCGCGGAGGACGTCCGTCGACAGCCGGTTGTCGATCTGACGGCGCAGCCGGTACTCGGGCCGCTCGACGGTCACGTGTCCGCTGCCCATGCGCACACCGGAATCGACCCACTGCTCGTGGCTGCCGTCGTCGATCGTCATCGACCAGACCAGGAATGCGCCGCCCACGATCATCGCCGAGGCGGTCAGCACCGTGCGACGCAGATGACGGCGCAGGTTCCTCAGGGCGAGCCGGACCAGGACGCGCAGGAGCACGGCTACACGCCCGACAGAGTGTCGGCAGGCGGCACCCGCGCCGCACGGAGTGCCGGGTAGAGGGCGGAGACGAGTGCCGTGACGATCAGGCCGATGGTCGCCCAGGCCCATGCCGGCACGTTGGTCCCCACACGGAGACTCGGCGTCAGCAGGACGCCCTCCACTGTGAGGCTTCCGTAGAGCCATCCGAGGTCGGGTGGCGCCGTCGAGAACCAGACCATCAGCGGCACCGTGACGATGGTCCCGAGGCCCAGCCCGATGATGCCGGTCGCGACCGCCTCGGACAGCACCGTGCCGACCACGGACCGCGGCGATGCACCCAGCGCCAGCATGACGGCGAACTCGCGGCGGCGTTCGAAGGTGGCCATCAGCGTCGTGTTGGCGATGCCGAAGCTGGCGACTGAATAAATGAGAACGATAAAGATCCAGTACGTCGCATCGGCGAGCGCGACATACTGGGCAAGCACCGGATTGAGCTCCGTCCATGACGCGACCGACATCGCCCGTTCGGGGGCTCGAAGGGTGGCTGCCAGGCGGGTCGCGGTCAGGTCGGCTTGCGCCGGGTCGTCAGTGCTGACCGCGATTTCGTGGATCCGACCCGGATCGAGGACCACGAGCGTCTGGAGGTCTGCAACCGGCATGACCATGGTGCCGGCATCGAACTCGAGCAGGCCGGTCCGGAAGATGCCGGTCACCGTGTACAGGTCGTTGCCCATCGAGCCGTCCGCCGCCGAGGCGACGACGATGAGCTCGTCCCCGACACTCAGCTCGAGCTGCCGCGCCATCTCCTCTCCCACCACGGCTTCGTATCGGCCGGTGGCAGGCAGGCGGCCCGCTGCCAGGGGATCCAGAAAACGGGTCAGCGCCACCTCGCGCTCGGGGTCGACGCCAAGCAGAACGCCGGCCAATGTCGCTTCGCCGGAACTCACGAGCCCGCTCGCGTACACGCGCGGGGCGGCGGCCACGACCGAGGGGTCGACCTCGATGGTGCGCAGGATCTCCCCCACGTCGGCACCCTCGCGGCCGCCGATGGTCTCGTACAGGCTGCGCTCGGGCCGGTAGTCGGCATCGTGGATCTCGATCGGTCCACTGACGAGCGACGTCGCGTTCTCGACGAGTCCCGTCGACACGCCCTCGGCCCATCCGACCATGAACACCACGGCGAAGTAGCCAACCCCGAGGCCGAGCGCGGTGAGAACTGTTCGCTTCCGGTTACGACCGAGGTTGCGCCACCCGATTCGCCACAACCGGCCCGTCACGCGCCGCTACCCCCCGCGCTGGAGGGTCCGGAGCGAGAAGAAGGATGGATCGACGTCGATGTCGAACTCAAGCTCCTCGTAGCGAATGGTCGTGCGTTCGTCCGGCTTGTCCGCCGGGTACATGTTCATGACCCTCGGAACGATCCGCCCGCTGAACTCGGTGTAGTCGCCGTGCTCTATGGTCCGGGCCAGCTCGCCGTCCTCGTCGAAGAACTCCGCCCGGACCGGCATGTCGTCGGACTGCCGGATCCGGTAGTCGATGTGCCCCCAGACGACGGGCACCTCCGGCCTGGGGGTCAGGCGGAAGTCCCGGACGGCCACGCCGTCCGCATCCTCTCCGTCGAACACGAGCTCGATGTCGTAGTCCTCGACGAGCCTGCTTTCCTTGACCAGGTCGTCGTTCGTGAAGTGCGATCCCATCCACGATCCGCCCATCATCGAGGCAGGAACCTTGATCGTCCGATCAACCTTGGGGAGGTAGTTCCAGATGTCCTCGGCGGCCTTCAGCGTCGCCGTTCCGGCTTCCCTCCGCGGCGCCCGCAGGCGGACGAGCGAATAGTCCGTGCCGAGCGACCAGATCTCCATCGTCATCCGCCGCTCCCAGTGCTCGGTCACGACCTCCATCGTCGCGACGCCCCGGCTGGAATCACCGCGCAGCATCCGGTCCACCCGATCAATGATGGCCTGCGGGTCCAACTGGGCTCGGGCTGGCGTCGCGATGGTCAGATGCAGGATCGTGCCCGCAAGCGCGAGCAACATCGCCACGCCGCGCTTATGCGGCCCCTGGAGTCCCTGGCGTGTTCCTGGCATGTGAGTCACCCCGGCTGGCATCTCCGGTCTACCGTACGTAGTTAATACCGCGGCCGCTCAAGGGCGGCAACACCCACGAGGCCACTACCCACAAGAGTTCGACGGGTACCAATGACGCCGGCAGGGTAGCGCCTAACCGCCTTCTCGTCCCAGCAGCCGGTCCGGCTCGGGCACGATCCGGGTGGCGCGGAAAGCCGCCAGCCGGTAGAGGGTATCGTTCCCCGCGGCGCGCACCCAGTACTCGGCGTCCACCTGCACCATTTCCAGCGCAAGGACGGTGTCGCCGCTCTCATTCAGAGCTGTGAAGCGACGCAGGGCCTCGGTCGGAAACTCGGATCCGTCCTCCACGAAACCGATGGCGCGCAACTCGTCCACCTCGTCGAGCATGTTCGCGACGGAAGCCGAATCCGGCACCGAGCCCGATTCCGCCACTGTCCAGCCGGCGTCTCCGCGCTCGACGATGATGACCTCTCCGTCGCGCTCCACCTCGATGAATGCGATGGACTCCACGTCCGTGCGCGCGATAAGCTTGTCGCGCCAGTCCGTGAGGGTGCGGGTGAAGGAGCCGCGCAGGTCGCCCCGGACAGTGTAGACCTCGTCGGAGCCGGGCAGCCGGGCGTAGGCGGTCTGGAACGCCGATCCCACCCGGCCCAGCGCCACGATACGGCTCTCCCCGCCCAGGAGGCGGAACTCGAGCATCCAGGCCTCGCGGCCGGCTACCCCCAGGCGCTCGTGGTTGCCCGGGTTGGCCGCGGCCAGGGCGCCCACTTCCACCTCCGAGAGCGCCGTGAACATGCGCGCCACC
Organism: Gemmatimonadota bacterium; assembly: GCA_022823365.1. GTDB lineage: Bacteria > Gemmatimonadota > Gemmatimonadetes > Longimicrobiales > Gaopeijiaceae > BD2-11. Next base: position 18,569 of record JAJDXG010000044.1, on the reverse strand, counting down.
GCCGCGGAGTCGGCTTCATGGCCGTTCGCCGTCCATTCACCGGCGACCCGCGCCACCTCGATCTCCCGGTTGTCGCCGCTGAAGGTGGCGCTATCCAGGGTACGCTCGTCGATGCCCTCCAGCTCCGCCGCAAGCTCCAGCGCTCCGGGGGCAAGCTCCGGGCCCCGGCCACCCACCAGGCGGATGACCCCGTACAGGACCAGCAGTCCCGCGAGCGCGATGACAAGTCTCTGCAGTGCGTTCTTGCTCATGCGTCCATCTCGTTCCAGCGGCGCTCGGCGCGGGTCCGCCTGCCCGTCACCCGCAAGGCGCCGGCGAGGCAGAAGAAGAGGGGGATGCCCACCAGGTTCCCCCACTTGAGCGCGTTCTTGGCGAAGTCCGACTCCAGCGCCAGCGGAGGCGGCGTGCGATCCTTGGAGCGGATGCTGATCAGCGCCTCGTCCTGCGCCAGCCAGTCGACCGAGTTGGCCGCGAAAAGCAGGTTCTGGCGGCTCGACCGGACGAACTGCTCGTCCAGGAAATCCACATCGGCTACGACGATCATGCGGCCAGCCGGTTCGGGACCGTCGCCCTCTTCCCCTTCCTCGGCGGGAAGCGCGAAATCCACCGCCGCCGCCACAACCTCAACGCCGAGATTGGACTCGTCGGGGAAGGCCTGCATGTCGGGCGCGATGGGGCTGCCCGGCGCCTGCACGCCTCCCGCCTCGGTGGTGGTCCAGAGCGGCGTTACGCGCGACGAGTCGGTCAGGATCAGCGAGCTGGCCCATCCGACGGAGAGGTTGTTGAGGTCGCGGGTCACGGGATGATCGGCGCCCCGGAAGAGGATGGGCCAGAGGGGGTAGGAACGCACCACGGCGAAGATCCCCTGGCGACCCATCTGTACCCGCTCCGCGGAGGCCAGGTCGTAGACGATGCCCCCGTCGTATCTCATGCCGCGCTCTTCCAGGAAGGTCTCCAGCCCCGATGTCACCGGCGACGCCATCGGCGACTGCGGGTCGATCTGCGTCCCCTCCACAAGCAGCATCGCGGCACCGCCGCCGTCCACGTACTCGGCGAGCCGCTCCAGGGCGAGCGGCGACATGGGCTCCGTCGGCCCCGCCACCACCAGCACGTCGATGGAATCCGGATTCAGCGCGGGGACCGTGTCGCCGTCGAGCGCGACGCTTCCGATCGAGTAGCGATCGCCGAGCGCCTGCTGCAGCGCCGGCATCTCGAAGGACTGTTTGGCGCCGAACCCCGAGGCGAAACGCAGGCGCGGGCGCGCGTCGGTGGTCATGGACACGACCGCCGTGGCCATGCGCAGCTCCAGGTCGTCGGTGCGGTCGATGATGGGGATGATCTCGCGCTGGTCCGCGTACTGCATGGCGAGCCCGAAGTACCCCCGGCGCACCTCGAACTCGTCGTCGCGCAGGACGTTGAAGTCGAGTTCCGGGATCCCCATGCCGCTGGCCTCGGTACGCCCTTCGTCGCTGTCGCCGGGATCGATCTTCTCCACCACCAGCTGCCCGCCGCCCGCGCGGCGGAAATCCGCGAGCAGATCCTCCACGTCGCGCAGCGTGAGCTGCACCTCCGGGGGAAGCTCGTCGGACACGAAGAGCTTGAAGGTGACGATGTCGTCGATGTTGCCCAGCACCTCGCGCGTGCCCTCGGCGAGCGTGTAGAGGTTGCCGCGGGTCAGGTCCAGGCGCCCGCGGATGTAGCCGCCGAGCAGGTTCAGCATCACGACCAGAGCCGCGATCGTGATGGCGCCCACGCGCAGGCGCCGATAGTCGGCCCGGCCGTGACTCAGCCGCTCCCGGCTCACCATGCCGATCGCCAGCACCAGGAAGAGGGCGGCGGTGGAGAGGAAGTACAGGACGTCGCGCAGGTCGATCACGCCCCGGGCGACGTTCTCGAAGTGCCCGATCACGGAGAGGCGGGCCGCGGCGCCGCCGATCATCGGCGTCAGCCCGATCTGCACGAAGGGCAGGCCGATGAGCACAAGCACCAGGCTGACGGCGATCGCCAGCATGAACGACGTGATCTGGTTGCGGGTCATGCTCGACGCCCACAGGCCGATGGCCACGAACTGGGCCGCGAGCAGCGACGCGCCCACGTATTGCGCGGTGATGATGCCGGGATCGGCTTCGGACGCCATCAGCACCCCGATCGACATCGGCAGCGTGCCCGCGAGCGCAACCAGGGCGAAGATCCAGTTCCCCAGGAACTTGCCGAGGACGGTCTCGATCTCGTTGAAGGGGTGCGCGAGCAGCCACTCGAGCGTCCCGCTGCGGCGTTCCTCCGCGAGCGAACGCATGGTCGCGGCCGGAATCAGGACCGCGAAAAGCCAGGGCAGGAGATCGAACAGGGGACGCAGGGTGGCGATGTTGGATGCGTACAGAGAACGGAACTCGATGAAGATCCCAAGGGCCAGGAAAGCGACGATCAGGATGTAGGCCGTGGCCTGATCGAAGAAGCCCGCGAGTTCGCGCCGCGCGATGGTGGGCACGCCCCTGAGGCCGGCCAGGATGCGCGAGAGGTTCATTCTTCCACCTCCTCGGCCGGCGTTGTGGAAGCTTCGCCGTTCGCGGTGAGCGACCGGAAGACCCGCTCCAGGTTGGCCTGCTCCCGGTGCAGCTCCCACAGGGCCCACCCGCGGCTGGTGGCGAGCTGGAAGATGGTGGGGCGCAGTTCCGCGCCGGACGCGACCTCCAGGCGCACGCGGGTGCGTCCTTCGTGGGTTTCCGCTGTCGCGGAGGAAACCCCCTCCAGGGCCCCAAGGGCCTCGGACACGTCATCTCCCTCGGCTTCGACCAGGTAGAAGGCGCCGCCGGTGCGGTCGGCCGCCAGATCGGCCACGGTGCCGTCGGCGACCAGCCGTCCGCCCGAGATGATCAGCAGCCGCTGGCAGGTGGCCTCGACCTCCTGCATGACGTGGGTGCTGAGGAGGACCGTGCGCTCGGCTCCGAGCGCGTTGATCAGCTTGCGGATCTCGACCCGCTGGTTCGGGTCGAGGCCCTCGGTGGGCTCGTCGAGCACGAGGATCTCAGGACGGTGCAGGATCGCCGCCGCGAGCCCGATGCGCTGCCGGTATCCCTTGGAGCACTCTCCGATCGGTCGGAAGAACACCGCCTCGAGCGCGGTCTCCTCCGCCGCGTCCCGCACGGCGCGCCGGGCATCCGCGCCCCGAATCCGGCGGATCTCGGCCACGTACTCGAGATACTCGGCGACCAGCATGTCGTCGTACAGCGGATTCGCCTCGGGCAGGTAGCCCACGCGCCGCTTGGCCTCCCTGAGGTCGGTCTCGATGGGCACGCCGTCGAACAGCACCACGCCCGAATCAGGCTGCAGGGTGCCGGTCAGCATGCGCATGGTGGTGGTCTTGCCGGCCGCGTTGGGGCCGAGAAAACCCACCACCTCGCCCCGGTCCACCTCGAACGACACGTCGTTGACGGCCAGGAGGGGGCCGAAGCGCTTGGTCACCCCTTGTACGGCGATCATTCCGTCCTCCTTCCGCGTTGTTCTCTCCGCGCCCCGGCGGCCGCATACAAGAAGAGCCGCGCGAGAAACTCGTCATCGCGCGGCCCGGGCAGCCCGTGCAGTCCCGCGCGCGAGCAACTCACTGGTCTCCCCCGTTTTCGCGCGGGGGCGAACGATTCTACAATGGGATGCGGATGATGTCCAGAAGGTTTTCTCCCCGGGAGCACCTCTTATGCAGCGCCAGCGCACCACACGATTCAGCGTCCTGAGAACGATCTTCCTCTTACCCGCGTTCGCCGGTCTCGCGTGCGGGGGTTCCGGGGATGCAGCCGGCGGAGGCGGTGCGGCCGGGAGCGGCGCGGAAACCGGAGCCGGGAACGCCGTTCCGGCCGACGAACTCGTCCGCACCGCCGACCCGTTCGCGCGCGGCTACACCGAGGAGGATTTCCCGCGCCTGCGCGAACTCGCCGGCGGGGTCTACTCCTACGAGGCGCTGCGCTCGGCCGGGGACCAGCGCTTCACCACCGTCAGCATGTTCGTGGTGACCGACGACGGCGTGCTGGTCGCGGACGGCCAGGGCAACGTGGCCGAAACCCAGCGCCTGATCGACCACATCGCCTCGGTCACCGACCAGCCCATCACCCACGTGGTGATCTGCTCCGACCACGGCGACCACACCGCCGGCAACTCCGCCTTCCCCGCGGACGCGGAGTTCATCGCCCACCCCACCTCGGCGCGGGCGCTCGAGGCCACGGTCGCCAATCCCGGCCGGCCCGCGGACGCGCCCCCTGTGGTGCTGCCCACCCGCCTGGTGGACGAGCGCCAGGTGCTCGAGCTGGGCGGCCGGACCATCGAGATCCTCTTTCTGGGCCGCGCGCACACGGGCGGCGACCTCGTCGTCCACCTGGCCGAAGAGGACATCCTCTTCATGAGCGAGGCCTATCTGCACCGCGTCTTCCCCGCCATGCGCACCGCCTATCCCAGCGAATGGGTGGCGATGATCGAGCGGGCGCAGGCGATGGATGTCGGGACGTACGTTCCCGGACACGGCTTCGTCGATTCCCCTGCGATTCTGCGGGAGGAGCTGGAGGTGTTCCGCCAGGCCGTGGTGCAGGTGATCGACGAAGCCCGTCGGCTACACGGCCAGGGACTCGGGCTGGAGGAGGCGCAGGCCGCCGCGGACTTCGGAGCGCTCGGGGACTGGTGGCTTTCGGAAAGCCAGGCATCCCGCGCCATCCAGCAGGTCTACGCGGAGCTCGACGGCATGCTTCCCCCGATAGGAGGCGATGGGGATGAGGCGGAGGAGGGCCGGGAAGGCGGGGAAGAGCACGAGGCGGAGGGTGAAGGCGAGCACGGCGGGGGTGAAGGGGAGGGCGAACATGGCGCCGGCGAGGGTGGAGACGAGCACGGCGAGACCGGTGAGCACGGCGGGGGTGAAGAGGGCGGCGAGCATGGCGAGGGGGGCGAACACGGTGAGGAGGGCGAGCACGACGAAGAGGGCGAGGAATCGGGCGAATACATCGCTTCCGGCGAAACCTGGGACGAGATCCGGAGGGGTGCCCGCCTGGTCCTGTCGTTCGATGCCGCACGGGACGCGTTCGTGGGCACCGTCGAGAATGTGACCCAGGAGGTGCTCTGCGCCGTGCGTGTCGAGGTTCACCTGTCCACCGGAACCGAATTGGGACCGACCGCGCGAACCGACCTCGCCCCCGGCGAATCCATGGAATTGACGTTGACGACGGAAGGCGAACCCTTCGACGCCTGGACGGCCCATCCGGAGGTATCCGCCTGCGCGGGCTGACGACAACGGCCCACTCTTCCGGGAAGTCCCGCCAGCTCCAGCCCCTGCGGCGCGACCTCCTGGAGATGGCCCGGCTGGACCGCGCCGTGCGTGCCCGACTCGCAGCGTCCGGGACGCTCTTCAACGCCGGCTATGAACCTCGCATGGCCCGGGTGCACCAACGCAATGCGCAGCGTCTTCGGCGAATCATCGAGTCGGTGGGGTGGCCGGGTTCCGACCTTGTCGGTGCTGACGGAGCAGAGGCAGCGTGGTTGATACTCCAACACGCGATCTCGGAGCCTGATCTGCTCCGGCGAACACTGCCACTCCTTGCGGCGGCGGCACGAGAAGGGAAGGCGGATCCTGCGCACCCCGCGATGCTCGAGGACCGGATCCGATTCTTCGAGGGGCGCCCGCAGCGCTACGGCACGCAGCTCGATTGGGACGCCGACGGGAGCCTGTCGCCGGGCGAGGTGGAGGATGCGCACAAGCTTGCAGCACGCCGGGAAGCGGTCGGCCTCCCGCCGCTGGAAAAACAGATCGAGGACGCTCGGAGCCGCGCGGCCGCCGAGGGAGATTTGCCGCCAGCGGACTACCAGGCATACGTAGACGCCCGCGACAAGTGGGCGGCCAAGGCCGGGTGGCACCGGCCAGCGCCCTGATGCTACTGCGCGCCTGAGGCCGTCCGCTCAGTCCTCCCGGTCACGCATGTCGGCCAGCGCGTCCGTGTCGATCGCGTCCCGGAGGCCGTAGAGTTCGTCCATCGTCACGCCGCGTCCCTCCAGGGAGACCACGAAGCGGCCCTCAACCAACCAGGTGAGCTGCCCCCGGCCGCGGTCTCCGCGCGTACGCCGAAACTCGACCAGGGCCGGATATCCCTCATATTCCAGCGTGCGCTTCCAGCCGCGCCCGCTCTCTTCGTCGATCTCGACGTCCAGCCAGTCGAGGAATCCCTCCGACCCGACAAGCGGGAGAGCCCCGATATCGGCGACGGCGACGTCCACGTCCGCTCCGTCGCGATTCCGATACTCGGCTTCGACAGTCGAGACGCGAAACCCGAGCGCGCCCACGGTCGACCCTTCACGGGACGAGAGTGAGAAACTGCCGGCTTCGTCCGGCAGGACATCGCGCAGTGCGCGGAATGACACCGGCCTCTCGACCAGCGTCTCGCTCGACAGCTCCAGGTCTATGTGGTGCAGCGCTTCGCTCAACTGCTCCACCGCGTCGGAAAGACCATCGGCGAGGTCGTCCGCAACCTCGTGCATGCCCTCCCTCACTTCCCCCATTTCGACGTCCGCCCGCGACTCGTCTTCGTCGATGAAGACGCAGCCCGTTGATATCAGGGCGACGAACAGGGTGCCCACGAGGGCGAAAGGCCGTGACTGGCGGCCATGGACTCGACGCTTCCAGGACATCTCTTCCTCCATACTCTGAACGCAGGGTTGTACAGTCGGCACGGCTGCGGATCGCCGCGCCCGCAGGCCACTCACGTGATTGGCGCGGGGGCGTGTGCGCGTCTACGCGCGCTCGGCGGCGGAGGTGTCAGGCGCCGCTGACTGGAGGCGGCTCATTTCGCCTGCGGACCGCCGGCCCGTTGACCGGCGACCCGTCACGGATCGATGGTGTCTCGATGAACCACCCCCCGCCTCATCCCGCCGTTTCCCCCGGAGCCCGCATCGCGGCGCTGGCGCGCGATGACAAGTGGTTCCTGGGGGGGCTGGACGGAGTAGTGTGGGCCCCACCGTTTCCGCGCTGGCTTCACCGGCCGGGGTTCTGGGACTCCGTGCACGTGCTGCAGCACGAAGTCCGTCCGGGGTTCTCGGTGGCGCTGGTGCACCGCAACGGGCTGGAAAACCCCCTCCACGGAGCGACGCCGGGCCCGCGAGGGCGCGGATCGACCCCACGCAGGTGGCAGCCGGGGCAGCTGGACGCCACGTGGTCGGATGAACGAGGCGTCCTCGTCGAGGAGCGGCGCCGGGTGCTGCCGGGCGGCATCCTGGAGTCCTCCTGGCAGGTTTCGGGCGCGCTCGAGGGCTACCTGGTCGGCTTCACCGCGCAGCCGGCCGACGCGACCGAAGGAGCTGGACCCACGGCAGGCGGCGTCGGCTGGACGCGGGCGGTCTCGGACCGGCGCGGGCAGGAACTGGTGCTGCGCATGGAGCTCACGGGCTCCGTTTCGCCCGCGTGGACAGGCATCGCGGCATCCGAGGGGCGAGGCGAACCCGAATGGCGGCATTCGCCCTTTGCGGAAGGCCGGGTCGCGGCTCCGGGCCCGTCCGACGCCACCGAGGCAGGCTCCGTTCCCGGCGCGGCTCCCAATCCGGACTCCGATCCGGACGCGCGGCGCTCCGGGTGGATCTGGATCGCCGTCGCCCTTCCGCTGGCCGGGATCGGCGACGACGATCCGCCAACCATCAGGCTGACGCTCCGGCCGGAGGGTGCCCGACCCCGACGCGCGGCTTCAACCTCGCCATACTCCGCCTGGGAGTCCTTCTTCGGCGGCTTTCCCCACTTCAAGTGCGGCGATCCCTGTCTCGAGCGCTATTTCGACTACCGCATCTACGGCCTTGGCCTGAACCGCATCGAGGGTCGATGGGGCCCGATCCGGCATCCCGCCATCGCCGAAGGCCCGGAGTACTTCCACGTGCCCATCACGTACAGCGCGCAGTGCCACATGATGGAGATGCGGTGGAGCGGGAGCGGGAGCGAGGCGTGGGGATCGCTGTTGAACTTCGTCGACAATCGGAAGCCCGACGGCTCGTTCCACGGGCGCCTCTATCCCGAGCGCCTCGAGGGAACCGACTTCTACCACGCGAACTGGGGCGACGCGCTGCTCGCGGTCGACGACATGCAGCCTGACGGGGTGGCGCTGGCCCGCTGCTACGAGGGGCTGTCCCGCTACGCCCGCTGGCTGACCGCGGCGCGCGATCCGGAGGGGTCCGGGATGTTCACCGTCACGAACCACTTCGAGACGGGACAGGAGTACATGTCCCGGTACATGGCCGTGGACGAGGAGGCCGACGTGGCGGGGTGGCGCCCGGGGCTTCGCCTCAAGGGGATCGACGTCACGGTGTACGCGCACCAACTGTTCCGGGCCCTCGGCTCGGTGGCGAGGCGTCTGGAGCGGCCGGGCGACGAGGCCGAATGGCGGGAGCTCGCGGACCGTTCCTGGGAGGCGATCGACGAACGCATGTGGTCGGCGGAGGCCCGGCTCTTCACCGACGTGGACGGGGGGAGCGGCGAGCGCACCGGCGTGAAGGCGGCGGTGGGGTTCTATCCGCTGCTCACCGGACGGGTGCGCGGCGCCCGCCTCGACGCCCTGCTCGACCACCTCGAAGATCCCGGGACCTTCGGGACGCCCTTTCCCCTGCCTTCGTCCAGCGTGGACGACCCGCGCTTCTCCGCGGAGGGCATCTGGCGCGGAAAGCGCCGCAATTGCCCCTGGAACGGGCGGGTGTGGCCGATGACGACGAGCCACGTGATCGAAGGGCTGCTGCGCTGCTGGCGCGGCGGCAGCGAGCGGGCGGGCAGCCTCGCGGCCGACATGCTCATCCGCTTCGCGCGCATGATGTTCACGGATGGCGACCTCGCCCGGCCCAACTGCTTCGAGCACTACAACCCGTACACGGGTCGCGCCTGCCACTTCCGGGGCATCGACGACTATCAGCACTCCTGGATCCTCGATCTGACGGCACGCGGATTCGCCGGGCTCCACGTGGATGCGTCGGGCATCGAGGTGCGGCCGCTGCCGGACGGTCCGCCCCGGGTATCGCTGGGTCCGGTCATCGCGCGGGGTAGGGCCCTGCGCGTCGAGGTGGAGCCCGGACGGGTGAGCGTCGCCATCGACGGCGAGCGGTACGGTGGACCGCGCGGCGAGCCCCTGCGAGTTCCGTGGGTTCCGTGAGTCCGGGGGAAGTCGGTCTGCGGACTGCCGGCCAGGGCGTCGTGCTGCGCGGCGTGGAGAAGCGGTTCGGCGACGTCGTGGCCGTGCAGCCGATGGACCTCGAGGTTCGCCCCGGCGAGCTGATGGTGCTGGTGGGCCCCTCGGGATGCGGCAAGAGCACTCTGTTGCGCCTCATCGCCGGGCTTGAAACGCCCACCTCTGGAGAGGTGTGGATCGGGGAACGGAGGGTGGACGAGGTCGAGCCGGGCGCGCGCGACGTGGCGATGGTGTTCCAGAGCTACGCGCTGTACCCGCACATGACCGTCGCCCGGAATCTGGGCTTCGGCCTGCGCGTGCGCGGAACGCCGCGCCCGGAACTCGAACGGCGCGTCGCGGAGACTGCCGCCGCGCTCGAGCTCGGGGACCTGCTCGAGCGGAAGCCCGGCCAGTTGTCGGGAGGTCAGCGCCAGCGGGTGGCTCTGGGACGCGCCATGGTGCGCGATCCGGGCGTGTTCCTGTTCGATGAGCCGCTGTCGAACCTGGACGCGGAACTCCGTCTGCGGACGCGCGACGAGATCGCCGCCCTGCACCGGAGGCTCGGCACGACGATGGTCTTCGTGACGCACGATCAAGTGGAAGCACTGTCGCTCGGCCAGCGGGTGGCGGTCATGGATCGCGGCCGGCTGCAGCAGGTGGGCACGCCGGACGAGATCTATCGGCGACCGCATAACCTGTTCGTGGCGGGCTTCGTGGGGTCGCCCCCCATCAATAGGATGCCGCTGTCCCGCGATGGCGGGGGACGCCTGGCGGGAGGACCGTTCGCGCTCGCGGGGCCGCCGGGTCCGGATCGGGCCACGCTGGCGGTAAGGCCGGAGGATATCGCCGTCGCGGGACCGGGCGAGGCTGATGGCGACGCGTCCGGTGGGGAGGCCGATTCGAGTGCAGTATGGGGATCGGGCGATGGCAGCGGCTCGATCCGGGCGGGCGACTTCCGGTCCACAGTGCTGCGCGTGGAGATGCTTGGGAGCGAGCAGCTCGTGCACCTCGACGGCCCTGGCGACGCGGCGTGGGTGGCGCGCGCGTCTCCTGCGCTTCGAGTCGCCCCCGGCGACCGGGTGAGCGTTTCCGTGGCATGGGAGCGGAGCCATCTGTTCGGTGCGGATGGCCGCCGCGAGGAGGGCGTGCCGCGGCCGGCGGGACGGCAGGTCTCGTGATGAGGAGCCCGTGGCAGGACTTCGTGCCCGCCGCTCTCGTTCTCGCGGCGGCCGCCTGCGCTCCCGGCGAGTCCGGCAGCACGTTGCGCGTGGCCCTCTGGGCCGGGGGCCACGAACTGGAGATCGAGCGGGAGGTAGCCGACCAATACGAAGCTCTGCACCCCGGAGTACGGGTGGTGCTCGAGTCGGCCCCCAACGGATACGAAGAGCGGCTGCTCACCTCGATCGCGGCGGGGCGGCCGCCCGACGTCTACCTCCTGGACTCGCCCGACATCCCCACCTTCGTGGAGCGGGGGCTGGCGCTGGATCTCGCGCCGTACCGGGAGGCGCTCCGCTTCCGGCCGGACAGCGTGTTCGGGCAGGTGGCGGACGCGTTTCGGCGGGGCGAATCCATGTTCGCGCTGCCGAAGGACTTCACGCCGATGGTCCTGTACGCGAATCGGGGGGTGCTTGCGGCCGCGGGGGTGGAGGGCCTTCTGCCGGTCGCTCCAGCGCCCGGGACAGCGCCGCCAGCCGCATCCTCGCAGGCTGCGCCAAGGCTCACCGCGGCACCGGCCGACGCCCCAGCCGGCTGGACCTGGACGGACTTCCGGCGGGCCGCCGAGGCGGTGGTCGCCGACACCGACGGCGATGGCCGAACAGACGTGTTCGGGTTCGACTTCCCGCGCAACCTGTACCAGTGGATCCCGTTCGTGTGGTCGGCGGGAGGCGACATCCTCGCGCCCGTCGGCAACGGGGCGTCGGGTTACCTGGACGGGCCTGGAGCGCTGGAGGCCTACCGTTTCCTCACGGCCCTGGCGGAGGACGGCCTCACCCCGGGCGCGCAGTTCGTCCAGCAGGGCGACCCCGCGCGCGAGGCGCGTTTCGCGTCGGGGGGACAGGCGTTTCTGCTCTCGGGCCACTGGACGCTTCCCGTGTTCGGAGACCTGGTAGAGGCCGGCGCCCTGGATCTGGCCATCGTCCCCATTCCGCACCATCCATCGCGAACAGCGGCAACCAGCGTGCTCTACGCGTCGGGGTGGGCCGTGCCGCCCAACGCGCCCAACCTGCGCCGGGCCATCGACCTGGCCGGGTTCCTCGCCTCGCCCGAAGCCCAGCGCATCCGGGCGCGGTCGGGACTCGCGATACCCTCGCGGATGGACGTTGCGGCGGAGATCGCGGCAGCGGATGCCGCGGGGATCGAGGACGCGTTCATCGCGCTGGTGGAGGGCGCGCGCATGACGTGGGGCGCCCGGGTGCGGGACTTCTCCCGCATCGAGGCGCTGGCGGTGGAGATCATGGACCGCCGGCTGGTGCGGGGCGAATCGCTCGCATCGAGCGCCGCGGACGTGGCCCGCCGCGTCGACGCGGAGTTCGGGTGGTGAGCGGCGTGCGTCAGCCCGTCCTGGACTCCCTCGCCGCCGTCGTGCTGGCGGCCGGCCTTGCGCTCGTGCTGGTCGTGGCCGCGGGCCGGGTGGAGAGTGCTCGGGTCGGCGCGGCGGAGTCCGAGGCGCGCATGGCGGCTGCCCTGTGGGAGCTGGTGGGCGGCGGCGCCGATGCCGTGGCCGGGCTGCTCGGCGAGCGGGCGACGATCACGGGCGCTGACGCCGGTGGCGCCGGATCCGGACCGGGCGCGTACGGCTACGAGGCCGGCGCGCTCGAACCCGCTGTCTGGATCGCGGTCGCGCCGCCTCCAGCTGGCGGTCCCCGTGGCGCCCTCCCGGTCACTGCCATCGCCATCGCGCTGGCGGGCCTGACGGTTGTTACAGGGTGGGTTCTGGCCCGGCGCCGCGGGCCCACGCGCATCCGTTACCCGGCCGGCATCGCGCTCCTCTCCGGTGGCTGCATCGGCCTGACGGCGGTCGCCGGCGGACGGTGGGCGGGGGACGAACTCGGTTCGCTGAGCGCCGCTACCGTCGCCCAGGGCGCGCGGGCCGTCGAACTGGCCCTGGCGACCGGTGCGGATCCGGCCGGGGCCGCCCGGTTCGCTCAGCTTCCGTGGGCGCAGGACCTGTCGCTCGACTCTCTCACCGAACAGTGGACCATGCCGGCGGCGGTCGCGGCTGCCATCGCTGACTCGCCCGCACGGGATGTGGAGGGAAGCCCGCTCACGGTGGAAGCGGACGGCGCCACCTGGCATGTGGCCGGCGCCGCCGACGTCCACATCGCCTTCCTCGGATACGAGCGCACGTCCTCTCCCACCCTCGCTCTGGCGGCTGCGGCAGGTCTCGCCGGCCTGCTGGTGGCCCTCGTCCTCCACCTGGGGCAGCTCGCGTCCCGTCCCCGCGCCCTCGGAAGAACGCTGGCGGCCTGGGGGCTGCTCGCCCCGGCGGCGGCCTTCATCCTCGCCTTCACCCTCGGGCCGCTCCTCTTCTCGCTGTGGATCTCCCTTCACGAGTGGCGTCTCATCGACCCCGCGCCCCTCTTCCTCGGCTTCGACAACTACGCGGCGCTGCTCCGGGACCGGGAGTGGTGGTCGGCGATCGGGAACACGGCGCTGTTCACGCTGCACGTGCCCGCCGCGATGGCCGTCGCGCTCGCACTGGCGCTCCTCACTCGGGGTTCGCGGCGCACGCTGCGCTGGGCCCGGCTTGCCCTGTTCCTCCCCGGCATCACCAGCGTGGCGGCGATCGCGGTGGTGTGGAAGTGGCTCCTGAGCGACCAGTACGGGCTGCTCAACCGGGGTCTCGAGCGCGCGGGAGTCGGATCCGTCCCGTGGCTCACCTCCCCCGACACCGCGCTCGCGAGCCTCATGATCATCGGCATCTGGATGGTCGTGGGCTATCAGATGGTGGTCTTCCAGGCGGGCCTCGCCGCCATCCCGCGCGACTGGTACGACGCGGCCCGGGTCGACGGCGCGGGACCGTGGCAGCGCTTCCGCCACATCACGCTGCCGGGCCTGCGCCACACCCTGTTCTTCGTCCTCGTAACGTCGATCATCGGCTCCTTCCAGGTCTTCGGGCTCGTCTACGTGATGACCGAAGGCGGCCCGCTGGGCGCCACCGACGTCGCCGTCTACCACATCTACCGGGAGGCGTGGGAGTTCCTGCAGTTCGGCAACGCCGCCGCGATGAGCTGGCTCCTGTTCGCCGTCGTGTTCGCCGCCACCTGGCTGCACTTCCGCTTCCTCGATGCGCGCCGGGCCCATGGCTGAGCGCGCGACACATGGCTGACCACGGCATCGCCCCCCGGATGGCGCGCGGGCTGCTGCTCGCCGGGGCATGCCTCGTCATGGCGTCGCCCTTCCTCTGGATGGGGCTGACGAGCCTGATGGGACAGCTCGAGGTGTTCTCGGGCGGGAGTATGCTCCCGCGGGTGCCTCGCTGGTCGAACTATCCGGAGGCGCTGACGGCGCAGCCCTTCGCACGCTACTTCCTGAACTCGCTGGTGTTCGCGACCGCGGTGGCGGCGGGCCAGGTCGCGACCTCGGCCACCGCGGGGTACGCCTTTGCACGAATCGACTTTCCGGGCCGGAATGGGCTCTTCATGCTCTTCCTGTCGACGATGATGGTTCCGGCGGTCGTCGTCCTCATCCCCCGCTTCCTCGTGATCGACGCCCTCGACTGGATCGACACCTACCAGGGGCTCATCTCCACCGAGCTGGTCTCGGTGTGGGGCATCTTCCTCATGCGGCAGTACTTCCGAACCGTGCCCCGGGAGCTGGAGGACGCCGCGCGCGTGGACGGAGCCGGGCACTTGCGCATCTTCTGGAGCGTCGGCCTGCCGCTCGCGAAGCCCGCCGTGGCCACGCTCGCGCTGTTCGCGTTCGTCGATGCGTGGAAGAACCTGCTGTGGCCGCTGCTGGTCACCCGGTCCATGGAAATGCGCGTGGTCGAAGTGGGGATCGCCGCCTTCCACTCGACGTACGAGATCAACTGGCCCTACCAGATGGCGGCCGGGGTCGCCGCGGTCCTGCCCATCGCGCTCCTGTTCCTGTTCACCCAGCGGTACTTCGTGCGGGGGATCCAGTTGGAGGGGATTCGCTGACGTGGGGCACGCGCCGATGTCCTTCGCCTGCACGCGTTGCGTGAGATGATGCGCGTCGGGGCTCTCGAGGCGCGCCGGTGGGCCGGCCTCGTGTTCGCGGCTGGACCCGACGAGGGCATCGGCCTCCACCTCGTCTTCACCACGCCGGACGGCCGGCGCCGGGCCCTGGAGGATTGGTACTGGATGGTCTCCCGCGTCGGTCCGCACGCGCCGGACGGCAGCTACGCGCGCATGGAGTTCGATCTTGCCGCCGAGCCGTCGCCCGGCTCCCGCCCCGAGGAGAGCACGCTCATTCTGGAGTGGTCGCGCCGGGAGGACGCCGTGGCGTTGCGCGCGGTGGCGCGTGCGCCGGGCCGGTTGGATCTGGCGGGCGATGCTCCCTGGGGATGGAAGGCGCGGTGGAAAGAGATGGCCGACGGCTGGTGTGCAGCGCTCGGAAGCGTGGAGATCGCCGCGGCCTTCGAGCCCCCCGCGGAAGACCGAGTGGCCACAGTAGTTGCCTGGGCGCCGAGAGGGACGCCGTCCGGGTCCGCGGAAGCGGACGATGAATGCCCGGGAGCCGAGAACACTGCCCTGTCCCCCGCCCGACGCCTTCTCTCCGGGCTGGACCGCTGGATCGACGACGCGCGCACCGACTGGGGCCGCCGCCGGCCGCGTTCGTCGGGGGCCGCGAAAGGACTGGTCGAAGCCGTCACCGACAACCTGATGTGGACCGTCCTCCTGCAACCGGAGACTGGACGCCTGTACGCGCCGGCCGGCCGGCGGTGGATCTTCCCGCAGCCGGGGGACGGGACACCGGTGGACGGCCGGTCGGGAGACGGCGGACCTGCCAGCAGCGCAGGGAAGCGAGCTCCCGCCCCCGACGACTGGACGGTCTTCGGGTGGGACTCCTTCTTCAACGCCCTCGCGCTCGCCACCGTTTCGGGGCGCCTGGCCTGGGACGCTCTCCTGGCCGGACTCGAGTCGCGCTACTCGAATGGAAATGTGCCCAACTGGAGGAGTCGGCACTCCGGCACGCCCGACCGCTCCCAGCCGCCGGTGGGATCGTTCGCGGCGCTAAAGCTCCACCACGTGTGCCCTGACAGGGACGCGCTGGCCGCCGCCTGGCCCGGGCTGCGCGCGTGGAGCGACTGGTGGGTGGCCGACAAGGGTGGACGGCCACGCCGGGAGGGCCTCACGCCCGGACTGCTCGCGTGGGGCTCGGATGCGGGGCTGGTTCCGGGGCGCGAGCAGCTCCCGGAGTGGGAGGTGGGTGCTCGCGGCCACCAGCGTGCGGCGTGGGAATCGGGTCAGGACGACTTGCCGCTGTGGGAGGAGGCGCAGTGGGATCCCCGGCGGGAAATCCTCGCCATGTCCGCCGTCGACCTGTGCAGCTACCGCGCCCTCGACCTCGAGTGCCTGTCGCGGATTGCCCGCATCCTGGGCAACCCGGCGGCTGCGCGACAGTTCGATGCCGAGCGCCGCCGCCTCGTCGTGACGATGAACGAGGTGCTGTGGTCCGACGCCGCCGGACTCTACCTGGACGAACTCCCCGCGGGTCGGTCCCGGCGCGTGGCGGCGTCGAACTTCCTTCCTCTGATCGCCGGCGTGCCGTCGGCGCGTCAGGCGCACCGCATGGTGGGCGTGCTGCGAGACCCCGCGCGCTTCTGGGGAGACTGGGTGGTGCCCACGATCTCGCGCGACGACCCCGCGTTCGATGAGCAGCAGTACTGGCGCGGCTCCATCTGGCCGCCCATGAACTACCTCGTGCTGCAGGGGCTGCGCCGCTACGGCTTCGACGAACTCGCCGGCGAACTGGCGTGGAAGGGGGCGCTCATGTTCCTGGCCGACCGCCGGCGCACCCGGTTCTGCCGCGAGAACTTCGACGCGCGCAGCGGCCGGGGGCGGGGCCATCGCTTCCAGAGCTGGGGGCCGCTGTTCGCGCTTGGCGCCATCGAAGAGTTCGTCGACGCCTGTCCCTGGCGCGGACTGCGCATCGGCTCCCGGGCGCCTGCGCTGGTCGCCCACAACATGGGAGGGGACATCACCACCGACACCGGCGGCGGAGGCGCCCAGGCCTCCGGGTGGGCCTGCATCGAGGGGCTTCGCGTGGCGGGTCGGATCCGGACGGTCGAGTTGTCGCGATGAACAGCGACATTGTTGTCGCTTCGGGTTGTCCTGGAAGGCCGGCCCGCGACGCTTGCGCCTCGGGGTGCCGTGAACGTGGTCAGCCCGACACATCGGCACCCAGTGGGAACTCATCGCCGCGTGGGCGCTGGTTGCGGCCCGGGCCCGTCGCTGGTCCACCCGCAGTTTGCCCGCGATCACGCGATTAGCAGAGCGCGCACCGCTTTCCGGTGCGTATCACGTATTTCAGGGACCAAAAAACACTTAGCGCACCGTTTTTCGTTGCGCATACTGTGAGGCATCGCTACATTTCCCCATGAGTCAACCCGCCGCCATCACAATGCAGACCCCCGATCGACGTACAGCCAGGGCCCAGAGTCATCTGAGGACGATCCGGGCCGGAGTACGCTCCGACCGGTCGATCGCGGCTGTCCTCGGGATCTCGCATTCCCAGGTGTCACGCTGGAAGCGGGGCCAGCGTCCCGACCGGGAGAACGCCGATCGCCTGGCCGGGCTGGCCCTGGTGGTCGAGATGCTGCTCCGGTGGCTGGACGCGGACATCATCGAGGAGTGGCTCACCGGGGCGAACGCCCACCTCGACGGGGCCGCTCCGTCGTATTTAATCCAGCAGAGCCGGTTGGCGGAGGTCGTGGGAGCGGTCGAAGCGATGAAGACCGGTGTCTTCGCCTGACCTTGGCTTCTTTCTGGCGCGTCTTTCCCTGGGATCCGGACGTGAACGAGGGCAACCTGTTCTCGCCGTCCTTCATCCCGCCGACCACGGGTCGGGGGCGCTTCGATCTGCCGCTGGCTTGTTCTCCCGTGCTTTACGTGGCCGAATCGCCCGAACACGCGATTGCGGAGGCCATTCAGCCCTGGCGCAACCGGCCCCTGCGCCCGCCCCACCTGGTGCGGGCCGAACGTCCCCTGGCGCTGGTCGCGGTGCAGGTGGCGCCCGGGACGGCGTCGGAGCTGGCCGACCTGTGTCAGCCGGACGTGCTCGGTCGACTTGGATTGAGCGCGGACCGGGTCGCCTCCCGCCATCGACGGCGGACCCAGACGATCGCGGCGTCGGTGTGGGACAGGGGCCACCCCGGCCTGCGATGGTGGTCCAGCTTCTGGGGAGACTGGCACGGTATCGTCCTCTTTACGGCCCGAATGAAGGGGAGCGTGCGCTTCGGGCGCCCCGAAGTGCTGTCGACCCAGAACCCGGCGCTTCAGGAGGCGACCGCAGCGCTCGGTATGTCGGTGGCGATCTGAGGATGTCTGTGGCAGGCCATCGGTATTCCGTTGCTGCTAGACCAAAGCCGCCTGCAGCGCCGCCAGATGTTCGTCGCTGAGGCCGTCCATCTCGAACAGGGAAACGCCCGCTGCCCCGGCGGCCCTGGCCGTCTCGACCGCTTCCGCCAACTGCGCCGGATCCAGCGAGGGGAGGTATAGCCCCGCGCAGAGAGGTGTTCCCCCACGTTCCGCGAGAGCCGCGATCCCCTCACGCACGCCATCCCCGATCCACGCCACATCCTCCAGGTAGAACCCCTGGTAGAGCATCGGAAAGAAGCGGTCCAGGAGCCATTCGTCCCAGTCCTGCCGCACCAGCCTGCGGGCGATGGTTGGCGTCGGGAAGACGGCCGCGCTGATCGGCTTGCCATGCCGGTGCACCGCCTCGGCGAGTCCCCGGACGGCTCCGGTGACGCTGTCCCACCGAAAGCGCCGCCAGGCTTCATCCGCCGGAGGGTCTGAAATCTCGAGCGGATCCCGGCCGTCTAGGGCTGCGAACTGCTCGCGGCACACGTCGCAGTAGCGGAAACCCGAAGGGGCCAATCAAGGCAGGAGATCACGTAAGTTCAATCAGGGCTGCACGATCTGCCACTCCTGCCGTTGAAGGGCATCCGACTGAACCGTCCCAAAATCCCCGGAATGCAGGAGTGATCGGCGGGAATCGGAGCAGGTGATTTGCCGCTGTGCGACTGGCCCAAATCAAACCCCACCCAGTCTTCCTAGGCTTCCCGCGAGTCAGCGGTCCCGACGTGTCCGGTAAAGGGTCCGGCGCGCAACGCGTCGGTTTCGACGTATCCGGCAGTAAGCGCCACAAGCCGTGGCGACACGGCGGCGGAGACGATGACGGCGTCTTCGGAGGATATCCGAGTTGGGCCATGAGTCACGT
>JAJDXG010000054.1 GCA_022823365.1 Gemmatimonadota bacterium | reverse complement strand
AAGTTGTACTCCAGGTACCAGAGGTGCCGGTCAAGCTGCACGTTGGGGTCGGCGCCCGCGTCGAGCAGCGCCTCCATCACCTCCAGATGGGTGGCCTCCTGCTGCTTGAAGGCCTGCTGCTGGGGATAGCGCGTCTTGGGCGCGTACTGGGTGTTGACGACGGCGAAGAGCGGGGTCGCCCCGGAGAGGTCGGCCAGCCTGGGATCGGCGCCGCGCTCGAGCAGGTCGAGCATCAGGTCGAAGTGTCCGTTGATGGCCGCGATCAGGAGCGGGCTGTTCCGTTCGCCCGCGCTCACCTGGTTGACGTCGGCGCCCGCGTCGAGGAGGGCGTGGACCACGTCGCGGAAACCATCGCGGCTGGCGTGCAGAAGCGCGGTCAGCCCGCCCTGGTTCCCCACCATCTCGTGGTATGAGAGCGCGTTGGTCTCGAGCAGCGCGAGCTGATTCTCGGTCATCTGCTGCTCGGTGGCCTTGCCGATGATCTCCTCGGGAGAAAGCGCCTGCACCCGCCACGCCGCCTCCGACGCCGCCTGTACCTGCTGCGGCGAGGGAGCCCACAGGCCCGGGTTGTCGGACTGCGCCCGGAACGACTCCAACACTTCGTTGCGCGCCGCTCTGGCCGCCCTGTCCACGGCGTAGCGCGTGGGCATGTGCAGCACGTTTTCGGTCAGCGATACGTCCGCGCCGAGCTCGACCAGGGTGTTGACGGCCACCAGCCGGTTGAACCCGGCCGCAAAGATGAGCGGCGTCTGTCCCCACTGGTGATCGCGCGCGTCGACCTCCGCCCCGCCGGCGGCCAAGGCCCCTATCGCCTCGCCGCTGCCGGCCTTGGCCGCCAGGTGCATCGGGGTTACCCCGGTGCGCGAGGTCGCGACGCCCGCATCGGCGCCGGCTTCAAGCAGCTGCTCGATCACCTGAGCGTGCCCGCCTCGGGCCGCCAGGTGCATCGGGGTGTAGGCGTCGTTGCGGGTCAGCGGAGCCAGGTTGGCCCCGGCGTAGATCAGCACGCGGGCCAGGGAGGCGTCGCCGTTGTCGGCGGCCCAGTGCAGCGCGGTCAGGCCGTCGCTCTGGGGGGCGTTCACGTCGGCGCCGCTCCTGAGCAGCTCCCTCACCTCGTCCAGGTCTCCGCGCATGGCCGCGTCGGCCACGGGGGAATCGGGGGGAGTCGCAGCGGTCGCGACAAGCAGCACCAGCAGCGCCGCAACCACGTCAAGGCGGGGGCGCACACTTCTTCTTCCGTCCTTCATCTCGCCTCCGGCTATTTCCTGGATGCGGCCCCCCGCGGGCGAGGGGCCGATCCGAGTTCGTCAGCTGCCGCTGGCCTGCTCCACCATCGAGGTCGGCATGGACAGGGCGAATTCCCCGGTGCTGTTGCCGAAGCCGTCCATGTCGTCAAGGCCGAGCGCGTGCAGCAGGGTGAGCATTGCGTTGGCCAGCGGGGTTCCGTCCGGCGCCTTCAGGTGCAGGCCACCCTCCAGCCGTCCGTTGGCCCCGCCCAGCACGATGAAGGGCACCCGCTTGTGGTTGTGCAGGTTGGGGTCGCCCATCGCCGATCCGTAGAGGATCATGCTCTTGTCGAGCAGGTTGGAGTCGCCCTCCTCGATGCCCTTCAGCTTCTCCAGGAAGTAGGGAAGCGTGCTCACGTGGTAGCGGTTGATGAGGTTGAACTCCGATACCGCCTCCGGGTTGCCTCCATGGTGGGAAGCCGGGTGGAACGGCTTGTCGGTGCCGCTCTCGGGGAAGACCCGCGCAGAGGAGTCGCGCCCCATCTTGAAAGAGAAGACGCGCGTCATGTCGGACTGGAAGGCAAGCGCCTGCACGTCCCACATCTGCTCGACGTGCTCGCGGAAGGAATCGGGCACTCCGGCCGGGGCCTCCGGCAGCTCGCGGCTCTCGCCGCTCCGGTTCTGCGCTTCGGTCATCTCGATGCGCCGCTCGAGCTCGCGGATGTTGTCCATGTAGCGGTCGAGGCGGGCCCGGTCTTCGAGCCCCAGTTCCGTCTTGAGGCGCGCGGCCCGTGCGGCCACCCAGTCCAGGATGCTCCGGTTCTCACGCCTGCGCGCCACCCGCTCCTCCGGAGTGCCGCCCGCTCCGAAGAGCTGGTCGAACGCCACCCGCGGATCGCGGATGACGGGGAGCGGCTCGGTGGGGGAGGCCCAACTGATCGAGTCGGTGTAGACGCAGGTGTAGCCGTAGGCGCAGCCGCCCGACTGGTCCACGTTCTCAATGCAGAGCTGCATCGACGGAATCGGGGTGTCCTGGCCGAAGCGCTGGGCGTACAACTGGTCCATCGACGTGCCGATGTACACGTCCGAGCCCTCGGTCTGCCTCGGGTGCGCCTGCGTCAGATAGACGGCGCTGGTGCGGAAGTGGTCGCCCCCGATCTCCTTGGGCTGGAACGCCTCCGCCATCTGGCAGTCCGTGTTGGACACGATGGTGAGGTAGTCGCGGTACGGTTCGAGCGAACTCAGAGCGCTGGTGCTCAGGTCGAAGTTCCGGCCGATCTGCGCCGGCGACCACAGGTGCTGGGTCGCGCCCCAGTCGTTGGAGCCCGCCGCGCCGTGCACCATCTCGATGCCGACCAGGCGCGTCTTGTCGACCGCCGCCATCACCTCCCTCCAGCGGCCGCCCGCCGGGATCATGGCGTCGAGGAGCGGCAGTCCCACCGCCACGCCGGCGGCTCCGCGCAGGAAGGTCCGCCGCGGGATGTGCTTGCCCGTGATGAAGTTCATCGTCCAGCCCTCCGAAGGGAGTCAGTCCATGCCAACCATGCATAATAACCAGCGCGGGCTCCCGGCACCAATCAGCCGGGAGCCGCGCCTTCGGCGTTCGCTCAGCCGCCCAGGTTGGGATTCCGGTTCACCTCGTTCTCGGCGATGGGGAAGCACGTCGCCGTCGGCGCTTCCGCGAACAGCGGAGACAGTTCCTCCCACGCCGGGAACGGAGCCTCGCCCGGCGAACCGTCGGCGGCCCAGCGGCGGAGGTCCACCAGACGGCGGCCCTCGAGCAGCCCCTCGATCATGCGCTCTGTCTTCAAGGCAGTCCACGCCGCCTCCAGACTCATCGCGTCCCAGGGCGCCAGCGGCTCCCCGGTGTTGTCGCTGATGTACATCGAGCGCACCTGGTTGATGAGTTCCATGGCGCCCGCGTAGTTGCCGTCACGCAGCATGCCCTCCGCCCGATACAGAAGCATCTCGGTTCCCGTGCCGAGATGGATCGGAGTTTCCGGATCCAGCCAGGTGAAGTTGCTCCACGGGACCTGGCCGAACCCCTGGAGAGAGGCGTTGGCGAAGGGCTGGTCGGGGATCCTGTGCCACGCCACCCGGGGATCACCGGACTCCGCGTAGTATCCGGTGCCCGGAATGGTCACCGGAAGATCGCTGGCCTCGAGCGGCAGCAGCGAGCGAATGTTGGGCGGGGCCTGTTCGCCGAAGAAGGTGAACAGGAGCGTGAACTGCCGGTAGGGCTCGTCGGCATTGGCCCACCCGACCCTGCTGCGCGTGTTGAAGAAGTTCGGATCGGGTTGCACCGCGAACACGAAGTCGGGTGGTACCTGGGCGGCATCGCTCAGGGCGCCTCCCCAGTCGCCCTTGGCCACCCGGACCTGCGCGCGCCCTGCGTACGCCGCGTTGCTCTGCGTGGAATTGGCGGCCGCGCCCAGTGCCGACGTGAAGTGCTGCTCCGCGTTGTCGAGGGCCGCGCCGGGGGGCTGGGGTGCGCCTGCGGCCTCCAGCCACTCGCACCAGTTCTCGCCCAGGATCCGGTAGGTGTAGCCGGCCCAGATGTGCGCCTGGGCCAGGTTCTCACCCGTCACACCCCTCTCCAGCGCGCTCTTCGCGATGAAGAGCGCCTGCTGCACGTTGTTCCAGTCCCCGTTCACGTCCTCGGGCGGGAGCGAGCCTCCCTGAATGCGCGGGCTGTGGGAGTTGGTGTCGCCCCCGGGGAAGAGCACCCGCGTGATGACGGAGGTGGTGTAGAAGACGAAGTTCGCGGTCTCGAGCACCATGCGCTCGGCCCCGCGAACCAGCGCCGCGTGCGACGTTTCGTCGTCGAGGAACTTGTCCTGCACCGGGCCGGGATTGGTCACTTCGCAAGCGCCCGCAAACGCCACCAGGAGGAGCGCGCCAGCCGTCAGTCGTCTGTTGGTCGTGGTCATCGTCCGCCCTCCTCTAGAACTGGATCCGGAGCGAGGCCCGGAAGCTGATGGGAGTCGGGTTGCGGGCCGCGATGGCCTGCGCGAGGTCTACTCCTCCCTGGTTGCCGCGCATCTCGGGATCGAGATACGGCATCCTCTTCCAGGTATAGGAGTTGTTGAGCGCGAGTGTCAGCAGCGCACTGCTGATGCGGTCCGGGAACGCGAAGTCCACCGGCACCTGGGCGCTCAGGCTGCGCAGCCGGAAGAAGTCGGCGTCCCAGGTGAGGTAGCCGGAGTCGATCAGGCTCGGCGTGCACCGGGCCCGCCAGAGAGCAGGGGTGCTGTCCAGGAGCGTGATGTTGGTGTTGTTGGCCTTGTCCTCGTAGTAGGGCCAGCAGAGGGGCATCTTGCCGCCCCGGCTGATGCCACCCGGGTGCACGTTGGAGTCGCGGAGGAAGTGGCCGCCCTTGAACTCGCCGGCCGCCGAGATATAGATCCCGCCCGGGAGACGCAGGCTCGTGCTTGGACCGATGTTGTGAGTCGGGAAGTTGGGGCCGTAGATGTGGTTCCGCTCGCGGATCGGATCGCCGATCTCGTCGGGATTGGAGACGTAGTCGTCACGCACCACCGGAACCGGCTCGCCTTCGACGATCCAGGTCCCCTGGCTGGCCTGGAAGGGCTGTGCGCCGCCCAGGTCGAGCACTTCGGACTTGTTGGTGGAGACGTTGAGCCCGAGGTTCCACTCGTAGTTGGCGCTCCGGTAGGGCGTTGTGTTGATCGACACCTCGAAGCCCTCGTTCTTCAGCTCGCCGATGTTCTCCAACTGGCTGGTCTGGAAGCCGTTGGACGGAATCTGCAGCACCGCGAAGAGCGCGTCGGTGGTGAGCTGGTGGTAGAAGGTGAAGTCGACCGCCACTCGGTCGTCGATGAAGGAAGCATCGAAGCCCAACTCGGTTTCCGTCGTGACTTCGGGTCCGAGATCCGCGTTCCCCAGGTTCTGCGGAAGGAAGGCGGGCAGGTCGTTCAGGCCGGCGGCCTCCCAGGTGCGCACCGCGTCGAACGCGCCCGGCGCGCGTCCCGACCTCCCCCAGGCCGCGCGCAGCTTCAGCGAGCCCATCCCGGGATCCCAGAAGTCCTCGTCGGAGAGCACCCATGAACCGCTGATCTTGGGATAGACCTGAAGCCCGAAGCCCTCGCCGAAGGCGCTGTTTCCGTCGACGCGGACGCCGCCGGTGATGAAGTACTTGTTGTTGATGTCGAAGACGTTCTGGAAGAAGAAGCCCGCGTTCCAGACCTTCTGCCGCGTCTCGAACCCCTGAGTCGCCGCGGCCGAGTTGACCGTGGGCTCCTCGGCGCCCGGGAAGCCTTCGCCCCAGGCCTCGACAGTGTGTTCATCGTCGCCCACCGCCTGGCCGCCCCAGGAGAAGTTGGAGCGGATCCCGTCCATCAGGTTGAAGCTGTAGGTGCCGACGTAGTCGAAGGTGATGAGGCGGTTCTGCCAGTGGTGGTTGAGCAGCGCGCCCCGCGGACGGAAGCGGAAGCCGAAGGGACGCAGGTTGCGCGAGTCCTGCTGCAGCCAGTCGTAGCCGATGGTGAAGCGGTTGGTCAGGTCGGCCAGAGGCGTGTAGGTGAAGGTGCCGCCCGTGGTGAAGCGGTCGATGGTATGGCGGATGTCGAAAGCGAGTACGCTGGCCGCGATCACGTCAGGAGAGTCGTCGGTGAAGTAGTTGGCCTTGCCCCGGTACACGTTGTGGCCCAGGCCCTGCGCGTTGCTCTGGGAGAGCTGCTGCGCGGACTCGCTCGAATACGAGGTGTTCCACTGGATCTGGAAGTTGGGGAGCGGCGTGAAGGTGAAGTTGCCGCGGGTGATGTATTCGGTGCTGTACTCGTTGGGCAGATAGCCCTCCTGGTCGGAGAAGGAGCCCGAGACGAAGTACTGCAGGTTCTCCAGCCCGCCGCGCACCGAGGTCATGTAGTGCTGGTTGTGGCCCGTCTTGAGGAAGGGCTCCATGCGCAGGTAGGGGAAGGGGGAGTCCGGGTAGTTCCCGAACTTGCGGCTCCACACCGCGCCCTGCTGGCTCTCCATCGTCCACTGGGGCGCCCCCACGGATCCCCGCTTGGTGAAGATCTGGATGACGCCGGCGGACGCCTCTGTGCCGTAAAGCGTGGTTGCCGCCGATCCCTTGATGATCTCGATGCGCTCGATGTCGTTGGGGTTGATCGAGTTGAGCGGCGTCTTCGAGGTGTTGGACCCGCGGATGCCGCGGTGGTCCGGAGCCGCCACGTGCGCCAGCGGCTCGCTGCGCATGCGCACCCCGTCGATGTAGATGATGGGGTTGTTGCTCATCGAGACACTGGAGTTGCCCCGCAGGCGGATGGCGGGCGCGACGCCCAGCTCCCCCCCGGTGGCGCTCAGGTCGAGACCCGGAGCCGCGCCCTGGAGCAGGTCCACCATCTGGACCGGCCTGTCGGGCAGCTCCGTGACGTTGATTTGCGCGATCGAGTTGCCAATCTCGCGCCGGCGGGCTGCACCGGCGGTACCGGTGACCACGATCTCGTCGAGACCGAGGGCGAGTTCTTCCAGCACGAAGTCGGCGGTCACGGTCTCGCCCGCGCCGACCGTCACCTCCTGCTCGGCGGAGCCGAGGCCGATGCGCTCGGCACGTACCGTGTAGGTGCCCGGCGGCACGTTGATGATGAGGTAGCGTCCGTTGGCGCGGGAGAGTCCGCCGAGTGCCTGGTCCGGGAGATAGACCTGCGCCTCCGACACCGGCCCGCCCGAACCCGATTCGGTCACGACTCCGGTGATGCGGCCGTTTTCCTGCGCCTCCAGCGAAGGCGTGAGGAAGAGAGCCAGCACACCCGCGGCCAGCAGCGTGGTTCGCCAGGGTGATTGCATGGTGCGTGTCCTCCTGTGGGGGTTCCGTGGCAGATACTCCATATCGTCATCCTCCGCCGCACGATGATGCTGCTCACCCGGATGAACTCTGCACACCCGGGGGGAGCCCGCTGGCGGCAGCGCGCCGGGGCACCGCTGCATCCTGAATGGAAAACGGGCCGAGGTCCAGGCGCACCGGGACTCCTGCCCAACGGACAGAGTACGGTCCGGGTTTCCGGGTGTCAAAAGGGTGCGTCCGAGCCGGCGCTATCCCCCGACGATGGTGGCCTGCTCCACGTAGTCGAGTTCGGGGAAGTTCTCGGTCAGGTAGGCGTTGCCGCTGGCCGAGATGTTCTGCTGGAGGGGGCCATTGCCGGCCGGAGCGGCTTCGCCGTAACCGGAGTACAGGTTGTCCACGACCTCCATTCCCTCGACCACCCGTCCGACGGGTGAGAATCCCATCCCGTCCAGGTTGGTGTTGTCCACCAGGTTGATGAACACCTGGGTGGTGCGCGAGTTGGGCAGCGAGGTGGCCGCAAAGCTGAGGTAGCCCCGCAGGTTGCTCTGCGTTACCGGGTCGTCGGGAATGGGATGGTTGCGCCAGGCGGCGGTGACGTACGGATCCGCGTGCATGCCGAACTGGGCCATGAAGCCCGCGATCACCCGGAAGAAGCGGGCGTCGTCGAAGTACCCGTTCTTGACCAGCACGTAGAGGCGGTCGGCGCCGTTGGGGGCCCACGCGCGGTTCACCTCCACCACGAACACGCCTTCATTGGTCTGGAAGCGCGCACGGTAGACGTCGGGCGCGGTTTCGGCCAGCTCGGCCGGTCTCATCAGCGGACTGCTCACGTCGGGTCCCTCCGTCTCATCGGTTGCGTCGCCGGCGCAGCCCCAAAGGAGCACCAGCCCCAGCATCGGAGCCCCCAGCCTGATGCGCGCGGTCAAGGTCGTAACGTAGGTCATGTTCCTTCCCCATGCGGTGGTCGTCGTGTGCTGCCCGGGAGGCCGATCCATCCCCGGATTCGAGGCTTCCATCGATGGATGGACGCGGGACGGATCCTCCCGCCGGGGGCCGAAGATAGCCCGGAGGCGGAACTCGTGCGAGTGCCACGAGCGCGGCGGGCGGCGCGGGACCCGGGCAGGGCAGCGCACGCGACATTCCCCTTGCCGGTGCGCTTCCCCGCCGGCTACGGTGGAAGGCGCTCTGGTGCGCACCAAAGCCCAGTTGTCCACATAGATATCCACTAAAGGCCCAAAAACATGTCATTTGTCCACACCGGCGAGGCTCCGCGTTTCTCTCAAGAGAAGATGCAGAAGGTCAATCTCTTCGAGACACCGCAGATGTTCTGCGACGTTTATTGCCTGGAACCGGGCCAGGAACAGAAGGTTCACGCCCATGCGGGCGCCACCAAGTTCTATTACGTGATCGAGGGCGAGGCGCTGGTCACGATCGGTGCCGAAACACGTCGGCTGGCGGCGGGAGGACTGGCCTGGTCCGCGCCGGATGAGCCCCATGGGGTGCGCAACGGAAGCGACGGGCGCCTGGTACTGCTGGTGTCGATGGCCCCCAACCCCAACGCGCCATAGGATCAATCCTGGGGAGCAGGGCAGGAACAGACCGGAGATGAACCCATGAGGCACATGACTTTGATTGTCGCGACCTTCACGCTGGTCGCGATGGCCGGGCAGGCGGCGGCCCAGGATGCGGACAGGCCGCGGGCGCGCGACCTCGGCGTTCCGTTCGACGGCACCCCCGGTGCGCTGAACGCCATCACGGATGTGCCGGGAATCACGGTGGGGCACACCACCATCATCCGCGGGAGCGGCCCGCTGGTCGTTGGCGAAGGACCGGTGCGCACCGGCGTGACCGCGATCTGGCCGCGCGGCAACGACGACCCGGCGCCCGTGTTCGCGGCGTGGTTCTCGCTCAACGGGGACGGCGAGATGACCGGCACCACCTGGGTGGAGGACCGGGGCATGATGGACACCCCCCTGATGATCACCAACACGCTGAGCGTCGGGATCGTGCACCACGCCGTCATCCGCTACGGGGCGGCAAAGAGCGTTGAGACGGGGAGCGGGGCGTGGCTCAACGCGCTTCCGGTGGTGGCCGAGACCTGGGACGGGACGCTGAACGACATCCGCGGCCAGCACGTAACGGAGGCGGATGCGATCGCGGCCATGGAGTCGGCGACCGGAGGCCCCGTGGTCGAGGGGAATGTGGGGGGCGGCACCGGAATGCGCTGCCACCGGTTCAAGGCCGGGATCGGGACGGCGTCGCGAGTCGTGGAGGTCGGCGAGGCCACGTATACCGTGGGCGTGCTGGTGCAGTGCAACTACGGCTCGCGCGACCTCCTGCGGGTCGCCGGGGTGCCCGTGGGCCAGGAGATTCCCGACCTGTTGCCGGAAAGGCCGGCGCCGGACGACGCGACCGATGGGCCCCCGGAGCCGCCGCCCGCCAACCGCGACGGCTCGATCATCGTGGTGGTGGCCACCGACGCGCCCCTGCTGCCCAACCAGCTCAAGCGGGTGGCGCGGCGTATTTCCCTGGGGCTGGCGCGCAACGGCAGCGTGTCCACCGGCGGCTCGGGCGACATCTTCATGGCCTTCTCGACCGCGAACCGGGAGGCGACCGTGGGCGGAGAAGGAGAGGTCCCGCTGGTCATGCTGCCCAACGGCCGCCTGGACGGCATCTTCCGTGCGACTGTGGAGGGCACCGAGGAGGCCGTGATCAACGCGCTGGTGGCGGGCGAGACCATGACCGGCGCGAACGACTGGACGATTCACGCGCTGCCGCACGACCGCCTGCGCGACATCCTGAGGAGGTACAACCGGCTGGTTGGCGGTTAGGGCCGGCTGACGGCCGGCAGTGGTTGCCGGCCAGGACTGGTTGTCTGGGCCGACGGCCCTCTGCAGGGTGTTGCACATCGTCAGATGCAACAAGGCGTTGACAAATCGATAATGCAACAATGTGTTGCCAAACCCAAAAAGCAACACGGTGCAGAGGGGGTGGACAGCGATGAAGAGACCACGCTCTCCTCACCCCTGGCGCCCGCGCGAAAGGTGCCCGGGGCCGGGAGTTGCGCCATGACCGAAGCCGAACTCGCAGGCGTGCTCCTCGAAGCACGCGACCGGCGAATCACCACTCCCCCTCCGACCAGCCAGATAACGGGGCTCGGTCTCGACGGCGCGTACCGCGTGGGCGCGGCGCTCGCACGGCATCTTCGGGCGCGTGGATACCGCCGCGCGGGGTGGAAGGTGGGGTTCACCAACAGGACCGTCTGGCCGCAGTTCGGCATCTCCGAGCCCATTCTGGGGCCGGTGTACGAGCAGACCTTGACGACGGCTGAGCCGGTCGCCGAGCTGTCTCTGGCGGGATTCTGCGCGCCGCGCATCGAGGTCGAGGTCGTGTTCGGGATCGAGGCGAAAGGGGTCGCGCCGGACTGGAGTCGCCCCGCCTGGATGGCCATCGGGTTCGAGGTTGTTGATTGCCACTACGGCTGGGACCTCACGCCCGCGGACTCGGTGGCGGACTTCGCGCTCCATGGCGCACTTGTCGTCGGCCCCCGCGTGCATCGCGCCGTGCGTGGATTCGCGGAAGGCGTCGAACGACTCGACCGGCTCGAGGTCCGGCTCTTCCGCAACGACGAGCCGGTGGCCGAGGGACGCGGGAGCGCCGTGCTCGGCCATCCGCGCAAGGCGCTCGAGTTCGTCCCGCGGTTGCGGTCGAACTTCGAAGCCGAGCCGCACTCATCGCGCGAGCGCGTCGTCAGCACCGGGACCATGACCGCGCTAGCGCCGCTCGCTGCCGGCGAGCACTGGCGGGTCGAGACGCACGGGGTTGATCTCCCCGGCCTGGAACTCGTGCTTGAGGAATAGGCGAACGGCATCCCGGGCAGGCCGGGACTGGGCGCTACGCACGCAACTGCTTCGAACCGAACCAGACGCCCACGACCCCGATTACCGGGTTGAGCCAGCTGAACCACGTCGGCTGGCGGGCGCCCGCCGTCGCCTCCATCATCGACACGTCATCGGGGCGCGGTCCCGTGGCCACTTCAACCGGCATGAGGGCCGTCACCACCCCGAGCACGATGACCAGACCGATCAGAATCGTGGCGCCTCTGGCGTCCTGCGCCACTCCGGCACAGACTCGTCCGCCGATGTACGCGGCCACCAGCCCGAGCACGACCGAGCCGAGAGCCCAGCCGCCGGAAACATCCCACGAACCCGGCTGGAAGGCGCGCGAGGGCCCCAGCGTCAGCCAGAGAAGCGAGAAGAGCACGAAGAGCACGGCGGCCATGGCGATGTAGCCGGCGATGGCGGCGAGGACGTTCCTGAGCATCATGTTCCTCCTGAAAATAGTGGAGTTTAGTAGCGGCCAAGTCGTTCCCGGTACGAGAGCACCTCTTTTCGCAGGACAGGAGCCAGCAGGTACAGCCCCAGGAGGTTGGGAATCGCGACCACGTAGATCATCGCATCCGAAAGATCGATCAGCGCAGCGAGATTGATGCTCGAGCCCAGGACTACGAAGCCGCAGAAGAACAGCTTGAATCCCGTCTCCACCGACCGGTTCTCGCCGGTCAGGTAGGTGGCCGCCTTCAGGCCGTAGTAGCTCCACGAGATCATCGTCGAGAAGGCGAACAGCACGGCCGCGACGGAAAGGGGCACGGGCGACCAGGAGAGCGTGCTCTCGAAGGCCGTCTTGGTCATCTCGATGCCGTTGATGCCGGCATCGGCCAGCGCGGGATCGTAGACCGTGGTGATGATGACCAGCGCGGTCATGGTGCAGATGACCACCGTGTCGATGAACGGTTCGAGCAGGCTGACGAAGCCCTCCGTGCACGGTTCGTCGGTCTGCACCGCGGAGTGGGCGATGGCGGCCGAGCCGAGGCCCGCCTCGTTGGAGAAGACGGCGCGTCGGAATCCGATGATCATGACCCCGATCATCCCGCCGCCGATGCTCTCGGGCGAGAAGGCGCCCTGCCAGATCTGGACGATGGCGGCCGGGAGGCGTTCGGCGTTGATGCCGATGATCGCCAGCGCCGAGAGCACGTAGAGCACCGCCATGAAGGGCACCAGCTTCGAGGTGACCCGCGCGATGCTCTTGATCCCGCCGACGATGACCATCGCCACGGCGACCGCCATGAAGACGCCCAGCAGCCAGGCCTTGTCGCTGAAGAAGCTGCCTTCCGCCCCCGTGACCTCGATGAGGATGGCGGCGGCCTGATTGGACTGGAACATGTTGCCGATGCCGAGGCAGCCGAAAACCATGGCTGCCGCGTAGAACATCCCCAGGCCCTTGCCGACCCCGGGCAGGTTCCGCAGCTCGAGGCCGCGCTGCAGGTAGTACATGGGGCCGCCGCTGACGGAGTCGTCCGGGTTGGTGTGGCGGTATTTCACCGCCAGCGTGCACTCGGCGAACTTGGTGCTCATCCCCAGCAGGCCGGCGATGATGAGCCAGAGGGTGGCGCCGGGCCCGCCCAGGGAAATCGCCACCGCCACCCCCGCGATATTCCCGATCCCGACCGTGCCCGACACGGCGGTCGCGAGCGCCTGGAAGGGGGTGACCTCGCCCGGCTGGGAGGGGTCGGTGTAGCGCCCCCGGACCAGGTCGAGCGCGTGCTTGAAGCCGCGCACGTTGATGAAGCGCAGGTACAGGGTGAAGAACACGCCGCCCGCGATGAGCCACGCCACGATGAGGGGTACGTCGGCGCCGGCGATGGGCACGGCGTAGAAGATGAAGCCGGCGACCGCGTCCGTAACGGGTTGCATGAACTCGTTGATTCGTTCGTCAAGACCCATGGAGGGCGTCCTCGGCTGGGGTGAGGGGGCGGGCCGACCGGGTCAGTCCGCCAGAAGGGATGTGATGCACGCCACGTGTACCGCGTCCTCCACGGACGCGCCCCGGGACAGGTCGCACCAGGGGCCCGCGAGCCCTTGCACGATCGGACCCAGCGCCTCCGCGCCGGCGAGCCGCTGGACAAGTTTGTAGGCGATGTTGCCGGCGTCCAGATCCGGGAAGATGAGCACGTTCGCCCTTCCCGCCACCGGGGAGTCCGGGGTCTTGCGACGGCCGACCGCTTCGATGAGGGCGGCATCGGCCTGAAGCTCGCCGTCCGCGGCGGTGTGCGGGCTCATCTTGCGGAAGTGGGCCACCGCGGCGCGCACCCGGTCCACCGAGGGTCCTTCCGCGCTCCCGCGGGTGGAGTAGGACAGGAACGCCACCCGGGGCTCGTCGCCCACGATGCGCTGGCGCGCGCGGCACGACGCCAGCGCGATCTCGGCGAGCTGCTCGGCCGTGGGATCGGGCACGATGGCCGAGTCGGCGAAGGTGAGCACCTCGGCTTCCGGGCCGCGGAAGGGCCGAGCCACCATGAAGAACGAGGAGGAGACGGTGGTGGCCCCCTCGGCGCGGCCGACGCAGTGGATGCCGGCCCGGATCACCGCCGCGGTGGTGTAGACCGCCCCCGCGACTCCTCCGTCGGCTTCGCCGGTGCCGACCATGAGCGCGCCGTGGTAGAGCGGATCGGCCGCGCGGCGGCGCAACTCGTCGCCCGGGAGATCGCGGAAGCGCTTCAGCTCGCGCAGGACCGCCGCGTGGCGCTCCACCCGCGCCGGGTCGGCCGGGTCGACCACCCGGACGGCGCCCGCGCGCGGATCGCCGGCGAGCTGGCGTTGCAGCTCGCCGACGGGGCCCAGCAGCAGGGGATCCGCGAGTCCGTGGGCGGCCGCGGCCAGCGCCGCCTCGCGGATTCGCGGATCCCCGCCTTCGGGGAACACGACCCGCCGCGGCCGCTTCCCCGCCCGATGCCGCAACTCGTCGAGGAACGTCACATCGACCCGTGTCGTCAGCGACCAGGGACGATCAGTGCGCGTCCGGACTCGTACGAAGCGCGGCGCCGCTGTTCCCTACCCTACGCTCCTCCCCGGATGACCGGGTTGTTGAAGGTCTCGATGATCGGGATCGGGATGCAGGTCTGGTCCCCGTACGACCCACCCTTGACGCCCAGTTGATACGGCTCGCCCGGAGCGGGAACCAGGGGCAGGTTCAGGCGGTGAATGTCGTACGCCCGGAACCCTTCGAACCACAGCTCGCGCTGCCGCTCGTCGATGACCGCCTGGCGAATCTCGGCCTCGCCCATGCCCATGAAGTGGGGCAGCCCGTGCGCGTCGCGCAGTCCGTCGATGATGCCAACGGCTTCGTCACCGCCCACGACCTCGGCGATGATCAACTGCGCCTCCTCCCAGCGGGCGATCGGCATCGGCGAACTTGCCGACGTGTACTTGCTCTGGCCCCACACGTTGCCCGGCGCCCAGCCGGTGTTCTGGCCGGTGTCGTACGTGATGGTGCGCGGATCCAGCACGCCGCCGGTCATCAGCTCGCGCGTCCACGGGGCCACGCCGAAGCTGAAGTTGAACAGGTTTGTGGCCCAGATGCGGTTGTTCAGCCGATTGGGCGCGTCCGAAGGATAGATGTCCATGCGGAAGCCCTCGGGCACCTGCCTGGCGTCCGCGACAGCACCCTGGCCATCTCCCTGGTAGAGCTTCGCCCGGGCGCGGCCCACCAGCGCCGCGTTGGCGATGTCGCCCGCCCCGGAACTCTGCGCGTGCTGCAGCGCGTTCGAGAACCGCTGCTCCGCCTGGGCGAAGGCCTCGACGGAGGTGATCTCCGGGCCGCTGTCCAGGGCGATCGTGCAGTGCGCCGCTCCCAGCATGGAGAGGCTGAACCCGGCCAGCAGAGAGGCCCTGGCGAGCCGCTGGGTGCGCATGGCGACCTCTGCGTCGCTCCAGCTCTCGAGCAGGTTCACGAGGTTGTCGGCCACCCATCGCGCTCGCGACGCGGGAACGTAGCCCGAAGGCAGGAACCCGGTGCAGTCGTTGTCGGCCCAGGCGTTCTGGCCCTGGGGGCGGCGGCGGTCCAGCGACCAGTTGTCGCCGCCGGCGTTGGTGTCTTCGTATTCGTCGCTCAGGTCCGCGGTCACGACCAGGAACGCACCGTGGGCGCACAGGAAGTCGGCCTCGAGGCCGTTCATGAGCGCTCCGGCCTGGGCGGGAATCTCCACGTTCTCCGAGAGCAGGCGGCTGGGGTCGGTGACTTCGAGAAGGCTGTCCACGTCGCACGCGGCGGAGAAGGCCACCAGCGCGGCGCATGCGAGAGCCCGGGTCGTCAATGGAATCGTCTTGATATGCATGATCACATTCTCCTCTTTGTCGGGCTCAGAAGCTGAAGCGGACCGAAGCGGTGATCTGCTGTGGCAACGGCAGGTTGTTCTGCGCCATGAAGGCTCTGCCGCCGCTCGAGAACATCACCTCGGGGTCCGAAGCGGTCCAATCCGTCAACGTGAAGAGATGCTGGGCCGCGATCTGGAGGACGGCGCGGCTCGAGCCGAAGCGGT
The DNA here is from genome assembly GCA_022823365.1 of Gemmatimonadota bacterium. GTDB lineage: Bacteria > Gemmatimonadota > Gemmatimonadetes > Longimicrobiales > Gaopeijiaceae > BD2-11. The sequence continues at coordinate 53,209 of JAJDXG010000054.1, read as the reverse complement.
ACTGCTCGGGCAGGTCGTAGGTCATGGAGACCGCCTTGAGCCGGATGAAGCTCACGTCGTTGACCCACGAGTCGATGATCTGATCGCTGCTCTCGACCGTCGCCTTCATGATCGGATCCCACTCCTGGGGATGATGGTTCGACCGGCAGACCCGGTACAGGCGGCAGCGCTGGCGGAGCGTGTTGTCGAAGCGCTTGTGGCCCTGCTCGGAGGTGATCAGGACGTGAAAGCGCAGGCTGTTGCCGACGGCGATGTCGGACGTGAGCGAGATCTCGTAGGGCGCGATGGCCCGGCCCAGGAAGACCCGGGGAGCGATGGTGGTCCCGCCGGCGTCGAAGCAGGGCGTGGTGCCACCCTGCCCGTCGCTGCACTGGGCGTTGACGGTGTTGCCGTTGGCGTCCAGGTCCGAACTGACCACGTCCACGCCGAACCAGCTGTAGGGCGGATGGCCCACCCGGTGCTCCATCGAGCTCCAGCTGTTGAAGACGATGGTGGTGTCGCCCGCTTCCCCGGAGAGCTGCAGGATCTCCGAGCTGTTGCTGGAGAAGTTCAGGCCGACATCCCAGCTCAGGCCCGACGTCTCGACGAGCTGGGCGTCGAGCGAGACTTCCAGGCCGGAGTTGGTGATCTCGCCCGCGTTCACGAACTGGGCTCCGGTGAAACCGCTGGAGGGGGGCAGGTCCCGTTCGAGAATCGCGCCCCTGGTCAGCTTGTTGTAATAGGTGAACTGAAGTCCCAGGCGACTGTCGAGGAGATCGGCGTCGAATCCGACCTCGGTTTCCTGCCCGACCTCGGCGGTCAGGTCCGGGTTCCCGACCGTGTTGGGCGTCACGCCGGCTGTGCTCCGGGGACCGGTCACGGCCGCCCAGGTGCGCAGCGCCGAGAACGACGCGGGCTGCTCGCCCGATTCCCCCCACGCCAGGCGCAGCCGCAGGGTGTTCAGCCATGCGGGCGCGCTGTCCTGGAACCATCCCTCCTCGTTCATCACCCATGAGAGCGACGCCTTCGGGTAGGTCACGAACCTGATGTCGTTGCCGAAGGCGCTGTTGTTGTCCACGCGCACGGCGCCGGTCAGGAAGAGGCGGTCATTCCACCCCAGCGTCTCCTGGACGTAGGTGCCGAGGGTGTTGTCGGAGATGCGGTTGTTGGCCGGCACCCCGGGGATCGAGGTGGAGGTGATGGTGCTCAGGCCGGGACCGGCGAATTGCTGTCCCGTGGCCGAGAGGAAGGTCGTGGTGCGCGTGTAGTACTGAACGCCCACCGACGTGGACGTCGTCAGCGCCGAAGAGACGTTCAGGTTGGCGGTGGTGGAGAAGTCGGTGGTCGTGCGGAAGTGGGTGAAGTGCCCCTCGTTGCGGAAGCCCCTCCGGTTGTTCGCGCCGAGCGACACGACCGCGGTGTCGCTGGTCTGGTATTCCCGGAAAGCCACATTCTGCTCGCCGGTGAAGTCGATACCCGTGGTGAGCCGGGTGGTGAGGAAACCGAGCGCCTCGTGGTTGAAGGTCAGGCCGCCGGTGAACCGGTTGAGGTACTGGTGGTTGAAGTTGGTCTGGTCCCGCACCGGCATGTCGTAGCGATTGTAGCCGTGCAGGAGTCCGCAGCCGAAGCTGTTGTTGCTGGTGCGGCACCAGTGCTCGGGCAGAAGCCGGGGACTCCCGAACTCCACGCCCTCGGTGATGCTTCCGAAGCCGTCGCGCACCAGGCGGTCCCGTGAGTTGGTGTACCCCATGTTCACGGCGAGGCCCAGGTTGTCGGAAAGCTCGGTCTCGATGTTGGTGCGCAGGTTGAACTTCTTCTGCCAGTTGTAGTTCAGGATGCCGGTCTCGTCGGCATAGGTGCTCGAAAGGAAGTAGCGCGTGTCCGCCGAGCCGCCGCTCAGGCTGGCGCTGTACGCCTGGACGGAGCCCGGCGTGTAGATGTCGTTGCCGAGGCCGTCGTGGTAGTCCAGCATGTTCAGGGTGTGGATCTGCCCACTGGCCGGGTCGGTCCAGTAGTTGTCGTACCCCACCTTGCCCTGCTTGTCGGCCATCCAGTTCACGCCCTGCCGGACCATGAGGTCGACCCGGGCGCCGCCTTCCTGGCCCCGCTTGGTGATGACGTTGATCACGCCGCGCGAGGCCTCCGTGCCGTAGAGCGTCGCCGCCGCCGGGCCCTTGAGCACCTCGATCCGCTCGATCTGCTCGGGGTCGAGGCTGGTGAGGATCGAGCGCACGCCGGCGTTGTTGCCGAAGGTGTAGCCGGTGGTCTCGTCGTTGTTGGCCCGCACGCCGTCGATGTAGATGAGGGGCTGGCCGTTGAGCGAGAAGGTGGACGCTCCCCGGATGCGCATGCGGGGACCCTGCCCCACCATGCCGCCGCCCATCATGTTCACGCTGGGGGTTCGGCCGCGCAGAAGGGTCTGCACGTCCTCGACCGGCGCCAGTTCGGTAATGGCCGCGGCCTCGACGGTGCTCACCGAGTTGCCGATGGCGCGCCTGCGGGTCCCGCCGGGTACGCCGGTGACGACGATTTCGTCCAGCGCGAAGGCCTGCTCGGAGAGGAGAAAGTCCTGCACGAGCGTCTGGTCGGCCGCGATCGTGACCGCCACGTCGACGGTCGCATACCCCACCCGTTCCGCGCGCAGGGTCTGCGGCCCGTCGGGCACGTTCGCGATCAGATAGCGGCCATCCGCGTTGGTAAGCCCGCCCAGACCGGTGCCCACGACGGACATCTGCACCGCCGCGATGGGCTGCCCGGTTCCCGCGTCGGTGACCGTGCCGGTGACGGTGCCCTGCACGGGGACCGGACGCGCGTCCACCTCGGCGGGAGCAACCTCCAGGACCAGCGTCGGCTGCGGGTCGAACGATACCGACTGGGCTGCGGTCGCCTGAGCGAAGCAGGCGAACAGGAGAAGAAGAACGATGAACGGTTTCACAGCAACCTCCCTGGAGTCTGCGGACTCCAACTGCGGTTCCTTGGGCCTGCCACGCGGGTCGCAACGCGGAAGAGCGGCCGGACCTGGCCACTGTCCCGGCTGCCTGGCTGGAACCCGTGCTCGATTCGGATTCGCGGCCCGCGAGGCGCGGCGGAAAGCCGGTCTCGCCACCCCGACGCGTTCTTCCTCCCATGCGCGGGCTTACGGATGCACTTCGACGTGCGGGGGTTGGGGGAGGCGAGCGTCCTCTGATTGTGGGGATTGGGCTCCCCCTTCGCAAACCTGTGCCCCGGACTCGGTTACGCGCCGCGGGACAAACGACCGTGCAACGTGCACGCGTGTCGCGAATGGTCGCGAGACAGGTCTTCCAGCCGCGCGGTCAGTCCCCACGCAGGTAGACGGTCTCTCCTCCGACGATGGTTTCGAGCACCTGGATCTCGCGGATGGTGAGGGGATCCACGGTCAGCGGGTTGTCGGACAGGATGACGAGGTCCGCCAGTTTGCCCGCCTCGATCGACCCCTTGATGTCCTCCTCGAAGTTCTGCCAGGCGGCGTCGATGGTCATCGCCCGCATCGCCTCCAGCGGCGAGACCCGCTCCTCGGGTCCGAGCACCTGGTCGCTGCGGGTCAGGCGGTTTACCGACACCCAGATGAGCTGCAGCGGATCCACCGGCGTCACCGGGGTGTCGTCGTGCACCGTGAAGCGAATGCCCCGGTCGATGGACGACTTGAGGGGACTGATACCCGCGGCGCGCTCCGGACCCATGAAGATGTCGCGGTGCCGGTCGCCCCAGTAGAACACGTGCCCGACGAAGAACGAGGGCGTGATGCCCAGTTCGGCGATCTCGTCGAGCTGGTCCTTGCGCACCATCTGGCAGTGCTCGATGCGATGGCGCGCGTCCTCGCGCGGAAAGTCGCGCTGGGCTTCGCGGAAGGCATGGATGATGTCGTCGATGGCGGCATCGCCGTTGCCGTGGATGGCGATCTGGTAGCCGGCCCGGTGCAGCCCCTTCACCATGGCCGTGAGGTCCTCCCGGCTGCGGGCGGGGTAGCCGCGCCACTCGGGATCGCCGTTGAAGGGCGTATGGTACGGTTCGGTGAAGTAGCCGGTGAAGCCCTGGTTGGAGCCGTCCTGGACGATCTTGATGCCCCCCAGCTTCAGACGATCGTCGCCGAAGCCGGAGACGAAGCCGCCCGCCTCCGCCGGTGACTGGAATCCGGGGGCGGCCTTGCTCACCATGGTCACGACCCGGAGGGCGAGGAGTCCCTCCCGCCGGGCCATCTGCAGGTCGATGACGTTGTCGGCCGTCCCCCCGGTGATGACGGTGGTGGTCACGCCCTGCTCGACGTAGATCTGCACAGCGCGCCTGAAACCTTCCAGCTTCTGTTCGACGGTCGCGGGCGGCACGATGCCCATCACCATCCAGGCGGCCGTCTCCTCGAGCACCCCGTCCGGCTCGCCGGTGTCGGCTTCGTGGCGGATGACACCGCCCGGGGGCGGCTGCGTGTCGGCGTTGATGCCCGCCATGCCGAGCGCCATGGTGTTGGCCACGCCCAGGTGGCCGGAGGTGTGGCTGATGTAGATGGGGTGCTCGGTCGACACCCGGTCGAGGTCGTGGCGGTCGGGGTGGCGCTGGTCCTCGATCAGGGTGTCGTCGTAGCCCCACCCCTGGATCCAGTCGCCCGCCGGGGTCTCGGCGGCCTTCTCCCTGAGCGCGGCCACGAGGCCGTCGATGTTCTGCACAGGCCCCATGGGCGGGCTGTTCAAGTTCACCGTGGTGACCGCGATGGCCCCCGCCCACGGGAAATGGTCGTGGGGGGCGTAGAAGCCGGGTGTCATCGCCCTGCCTTCCAGGTCGACGACGCGGGTGCCGGGACCGGCCATCAATCCCACCTCGGCGTCGCTCCCGACCGCCACGATTTCGTCGCCTCGCACCGCCACGGCCTCCACGGTGCGCGCCTCCGCATCCATCGTGACGATCTGCCCGTTCAGGTAGATCGTGTCGACTTCGAGCACCGGCGCCGGCATGGCGCACGCGGCCACCCCGGCGGCCATCAGGACGATCGCGGCTTGAAGCAGGCCCTGAGGCTGGCGTGTACGGTTCATCGTCGGCTTCTCCCGTCCGTTGGTCCGTCTGTTGCACCGGCGATCACAGGCCCGATGCTGCCTCGGCCCGGGATTTCTCTCAGAGGTCCCGGCACCCGTGCTCGATCCCGGCCTGCACGGCATCCACCAGCTCGTCGACGTCCGCCTTGGTGACGATGAGCGGCGGGGCCATGTTGACGGTGTTGTTCAGGCCGGGGACGCTGCGCGTGGTCTTGCCCACCAGGACGCCCTCCTCGGCGGCCTTTTTCACCACCGCCATCATCACGTCCTCGCCCACGGGCGCCTTGGAAGCCTTGTCCTCCACCAGTTCCACGCCTGCGAACAGGCCCCTGCCGCGCACGTCGCCCACGTGCGGGTGGTCGGACAGCTCGCGCAGGCGGTCCAGCAGGTACGCCCCCATCACGCGGCTGTTCTCGATCAGATCCTCTTCCTCGATGATGCGCAGGTTCTCCAGGGCGGCGGCGAAGCCCGCGGTGCATCCGCCGTAGGTGCTGATGTCCCTGAAGTAGTGGTACTTCTCGCTCGGGTCCTCGAGGAAGGTGTCGAACACTTCTCCGCGCACGGCCGCCGCCGAAATCGGCGCGTAGGAGCTGGCCATGCCCTTGGCCATGGTGACGATGTCGGGCACGAAGTCGTAGTGCTCGTACCCGAACATGGTCCCGGTGCGCCCGAATCCGCATACGACTTCGTCGATGATCAGAATCACACCGTATTCGTCGCATATCTCGCGGACGATCGTGTAGTATTCGTCCACCGGCGGAATGACGCCCCCGCCCGCCGTGATGGGTTCGAGAATGACCCCGCCCACCGTGTCGGGCCCCTCCGCCTCGATGGCGTCCCCCAGGGCGCGCGCGCACTCGATGTTGCAGTCCGGATAGGTCTTGCCGAAGGGACAGCGGTAACACATGGCGTGGGGTATCCCCGCGAACCCGTCGGGGAACGGCCCGTAGGCCTCCTTGCGCTCCTCCTGTCCGCTCGCCGCGAGGCAGCCGATGGTGGTCCCGTGATAGTCCCGGTCCCGGTAGAGGATCCTGTGCTTCCCGGTGCCGTTCAGGTGCGCGATCTGGCGAACCATCTTGATCGCCTTCTCGTTGGCCTCCGAGCCGCTGTTGGCGAAGTAGACGTGGTCCAGTTCCGGCAGCCATTCCGCCAGCGCGCTCGCGTACTGGGCCGCAGGGACGGTGCCGACCACGCCGGCATAGTAGGGCAGGCGCATCAGCTGCTCGTAGACCACCCTCGCGATACTCTCGCGCCCGTGACCGACGTTGACGCACCAGACGCCGCCCGAGGCGCCGTCGAGATACTCGTTCCCGTGGATGTCCCGGACCCGCGCTCCCTCTCCCTCCACGAAGACCTGCGGGTCCTGGGTCTCGAAGACGCTGTGCTGAAACAGATGGTGCCAGAGGTGCTTCCTGTCCTTCTCGATGACATCCTGGACGTCGTAGTCGGCGAGCAGCGCCTGGGTGTCGGACATCTGGTTTCCTCCGGTATGGGCGCCTAGTCCAGGCTCAGGTGTGCGTACTTCTGCAGATGACGGGTCGGCATCGCCAGCGCGTCCCGGCGGAAGGGCTCGGCGAGCACCCTCGCGCCGCCTTCGACGACCGCGTTGATGACGCAGGGCCGGCCGCTCGCGATGGCGTCGCGCACCACGTCCTTCACGTGCCGGTAGTCTTCGACCCGGTAGCCCTTCGCCCCCATTGCCTCGGCCACCTCGGCGAAGTCCGGATTGGCGCGCAGGTTGGTGCCGACGAAACGGTTGTCGTAGAAGTCGATCTGGTTCTTCTTCTCTGCGCCCCATTCGTGGTTGTTGATGACGACGGCGATAACGGGGATGTCTTCGCGCACCGCGGTCATGACCTCGCTCAGCCCGCTGATGCCCCAGGCGCCGTCTCCCTGAATGGCGAAGACCGGCGCGCCGCGGTTGCCGACCTTTGCGCCGAGGGCGGCCCCGTAGGCGAAGCCGCAGTTCCCCCAGGTCAGCGCGGCGAGATGCTGCCGGGGGCCGTCGAACCTGAGGTACCCGTTGCTGATCGAGCAGGTGTTGCCGATGTCCGTGGTGACCAGCGCGTCCCCTGGGAGCGCGCGCGTGAACTCCCACAGGAAGCGCCGCGGATGCATGAAGCTGTCCGTGGAGGAGGACCACGTCTCGAGTTCGTCGTCCCAGGCCCGCTTTTCACGCGCGACATCGGCGATGCGCTCCTCGTTCCTCTCCGCGTTCGGCAGCGCCGCCCTCAGCTCCTCCAGCAGCTCCGCGGCGTACTCCCCGACATCCGCAACCGAGAAAAGCGCGGGGATCTTGCTCATGCCCCACTGCCTGGCGTCCCGGTCCACCTGGATGAGGGTGGCGTCCTCGGGCCAGTAGGTCATGTCGTACTGGGGAAGGAGACCGAAGATGCCGAGCCGCGTCCCCAGCGCCAGCACCACGTCCGCCTTGGCGATGGTGCGCATCGCCGCCTTGGACCCGCAGTAGCCGATGGGGCCGCACCCCAGCTCGTGGCTGTAGGGGAAGGTGTCGTTGTGCAGGTAGGTGTTGACCACCGGCGCGCTCAGGTGCTCGGCCAGCGCCCTGACCTCGTTCACGGCGTCGCCCTGGCTCACGCCGCCTCCCGAGACGATGACCGGATAGCGGGCGTCCTTCAGGATGCCGACCGCCTTCTCGATGTCGGCGCGGGGCGGACGCCCGGCTCCGAGGGTGGGGGTCGCGAAGATCTCGTCCTCGATGTCCCCGTAGAAGTAGTCGCGGGGGATGTTCAGATGGGTCGGGCCCAGCTCCAGCTTGGCCCGGTAGAAGCAGCGGCGCGCGAGTTCGCCCATGCGCTCGGGACGGTTGACGCGCACCTGGAAGACGGTCTGCGCCTCGAACATGGGCATCTGGTCAAGCTCCTGGAAGCCGCCGGTGCCGATGCCCAGCGACCCGGTTTCGGGCGTGATGGCCACGACCGGGGAGTGCGCCCAGAACGCCGCCGCGATCGCCGAGACGAAGTTGGCGGCGCCGGGCCCGTTCTGGGCGATGCAGGCCTGGGGTCTCCCCGTGACCCGGGCCAGGCCGTCGGCGGCGTGCGCGGCGGCCTGCTCGTGGGCCACCGGAATGAAGCGGATGCCCGCGTCCGGGAAGAGGTCCAGGGCGTCCATGAACGCCGATCCCACCAACCCGAAGACGTCAGTGACACCCTCGGCGACCAGCGTCTCCACCAGCGCCTCGGAGGGAGTCATCGTTCTCTTTGCCATGTGCAGCCTCGCCGTGTTGGGCGTTCCCGGGAATCCGTGTCAAGTAAGTAGGCGCGTGCCGCCGCCGCTGGCAAGGCGCTGCGGGGACCCCGCCGGGGCTCCGGCTTGACGCGGCGTGAGGCACCGGCGTACGGTGGCGGAGTCAGTCTCAAGCAGGCCCGGAGGGAATCATGCGCAGGTCACGTCACGCCCTCACCGTTTTCGCGGTTACCCTTTCCGTCGTACTCGCGGGTTGTGCTCCGCAAGCCGACCCCGCGGACACGATCTTCCATGGCGACAACATCGTCACCATGGATCCGCAGCAACCCACGGTGGAGGCGGTCGCGGTGCGCGGCGAGACCATCGTGGCCGCCGGATCGATGGATGAGGTGATGGCGCTCCAGGGGCCTGCCACCCGGGTGGTCGACCTGGGGGACAATGCGCTTCTCCCCGGCTTCATCGACTCGCACGGCCACTTCCTGGGCGCGGGGCGCGACCAGACGTCGCTGGGGCTGCACCCGCCGCCGGTGGGCGACGTCAACAACATCGACGACGTCGTGCGCAAGGTCCGTGCGTGGATCGACGAGCACGACATCCCTCCCGGAGAAGTGGTGACCGGGCGCGGCTACGACGACTCGCTGCTCGAGGAGGGCCGGCATCCCACGCGCGAGGATCTCGACCGCGCGTCGACCGAACATCCCATCATCCTTACCCACGTGTCGGGGCACCTGACCACGACCAACTCCGCCACGCTCGCGGCCAGCAACATCACCGCCGACACCCCCGATCCGCCCGGCGGCCACGTGCGGCGCATGGACGGCTCGATGGAGCCCAACGGGGTGCTGGAGGAGACCGCCCGCGGACTGCTCGCATTCGATCGTCGCGCCACCCCGTCGGGCGAGGAGCTCGACGACCTGATTCGCCGGTCGATCGACATCTACCTGAGCCACGGCACGACCACCATCCAGGACGGCGGCACCGGCCCGGCGCAGGCCGAGGCGTTCCAGGCGGCCGCGAACCGCGAGCCCTTCAAGGCGGACGTCGCGGCCTTCGCGCGCTTCAACGAGACGCCCACGGACCTGGCGAGCATAGGCTACAGGCGCGACTACCAGGGCGGCTTCCGGATCGGCGGGGTGAAGCTGATGCTCGACGGCTCCCCGCAGGGCCGCACGGCATGGGTCACGATCCCCTACGAAGAAGGCCCCCCCGGAGCCCCGCCGGACTACGTGGCCTACGGCGTCATGATCCCCGACGAATACAAGTCCGCCGCGGCCGAACTCATCCGGGGAGGCATTCCGATCATCGTCCACGCCAACGGCGACGCGGCCATGGACCTGATGATCGACGGGGTGGACGAGGCGGTTGCGGGCATGGATCCGATGCCCGATCACCGCTCCGTCATCATCCACGCCCAGCTCATGCGCGACGACCAGCTGGATCGCTCCGCCGTGCTGAACATCGTGCCGTCGTTCTTCGCGGCGCACGCGTTCTTCTGGGGCGACTGGCACAGGATCAGCTTCGGCGAGTATCGGGGCAACAACACCAGCCCGATGGGCTGGGCGCTGGAACGGGGAGTGAACTTCACCATCCACAACGACGCCTCGGTGGTCCCGCCGCACATGATGCGCCTGGTGTCGATCGCGGTGAACCGCAAGACCCGCAGCGGGCACATCCTGGGGCCGCATCAGCGGCTGACCGTGATGCAGGCGCTTCACGCTGTGACGCTCGGCGGCGCCTACCAGTATTTCGAGGAGGACACCAAGGGCTCGATCACGGTCGGCAAGCAGGCGGATCTGGTGATCCTGGACGAGAGCCCGCTGACCGCGGACCCGGCGAACCTGGAGTTCATCCCGATCCTGGAGACGTTCTCGCGAGGCAGGTCGGTATTCTCGATGTAGGGAGGCGCGCGGGGACTTCCAGCGAAGAGCGCATCACCTCACGGTGACGGAGCGGATCTCGTCCGAGCCCAGAAAGCGGTCGCCGGCGTTGGTGTACCACTCGCGGTAGCGCGGCAGGCGCAAGCCGCCCCCTTCGGCCAGCCCCTCGAACGTGATGTACTCTCCGTCGTTGGCGCTCTCGTCGTGGTAGAAGCGGCAGCCCACGAGCTCCGCGGTGTCCGCATCGAAGTAGAAGTACCAGGTGTCGCCGCCCACCTCCGGATCGTACGTCACCCGCACCGAGTGGACGTCCCGCCCTTCGAACGTCGTCTCCGCCACCTCCGGTACCAGACGGGCGCCCGGGTCCGCGATCTTCATGGGCAGGCCGGCCAGGAAGCCGTAGTAGCTGCGCCAGAAGACGCCGTCCTCGCGGTCGAGCCGCATTCGAGCGAGGGTCTCCTCGTCCGGCGAACCGTCGCCGTCAACCGTGGCGGCCCAGACCTCGCCCGAAACCTCGTATTCGATACTCGATCCCGCATAGCGGCCGGAAAAAGCAAAGTCGCTCTCGTCCGAACCGAAGCTGAGATCCACCGAGACGCGCTCGCCGCCGTCCGAACCGGTCCCGAACCAGACCATTTCAATTGCGCGCGAACCCCACACTCCCTCGGGGTCGTGGAAGGCGATGGAGCGCTCGACCAGCTGCGCCGCCGGGGAATCGACCGCGCCGACCCCACCTGGCGCGTCGTCCCGGGTTCCGCATGCGGACGCGGCGACGATCAACAGGCTGACGCCGAGAAGGCGACCGGACGCCCACCGTCGGGGGTCCGGCAGAGGAGCGTACATGTGGGTCTCCGGTTACCGGCAATGCCCCGCCAGGGACTCGAACCCCGAACCTACTGATTAAGAGTCAGTTGCTCTACCAGTTGAGCTAGCGAGGCGGGCAATGTCGCGCCGGGCAGGTAACCTGCGCCGCGCCGGGTCGGGGGTCAAGGTCAGAAGGCGGACAGCCCGGTCATCGCCTGTCCCAGGATGAGGGAGTGGATGTCGTGCGTACCCTCGTACGTGTACACCGACTCCAGGTTGGCCATGTGGCGCATGGCCGAATACTCCACCAGGATGCCGTTGGCGCCCAGCAGCCGCCGGGCCTCCCGCGCCACCTCGCACGCCATGTGGCAGTTGGCCCGCTTGGCCAGCGACACCTGTTGCGGCGTCACTTTGCCCTCGTCCTTCAGGCGGCCGACCTGCAGTGCCAGCAGCTGGCCTTGAGTGATGCCGGTGAGCATGTCCGCGATGCGCACCTGCTGGATCTGCTTGGCGCCGATCACCGTGTCGAACATGACCCGCTGCCTGCTGTAGCCGAGCGCCTCGTGGAAGCAGGCCATGGCGGCGCCCACCACGCCCCACGCGATACCGTAGCGCGCCTGGGTGAGGCACATGAGCGGGCTCCTGAGGCCCGTGCTGCCGGGCATGAGCGCGTCGTCGGGGACGTGCACGTCCTGCAGCGCGAGCTCGCTGGTGTCCGAGGCGAGCAGCGAGAGCTTCCCGGTCTGGTCGCGCGCGCTGAAGCCGGGGGTGTCGGTGGGCACGACGAACCCGCGGATGCCTTTGGGGTTGTCGGGCGCGTCGGTCTGAGCCCAGATGACCGCGACATCGGCCATGGAGCCGTTGGTGATCCACATCTTGGTGCCGTTCAGCACCCATCCGTCGGCGGTCTTCTTCGCGGTGGTGATCATTCCCGCCGGGTTGGAGCCGTAGTCGGGCTCGGTGAGGCCGAAGCACCCGATGGCGTCCGCCGAGGCCAGGCGAGGGAGCCACTCGCGGCGGTGCTCCTCGGAGCCGAAGGCATGGATGGGGTACATGACCAGCGCACCCTGCACCGACACGAACGAGCGCAGCCCCGAGTCCCCACGCTCGAGTTCCTGCATGATGAGCCCGTAGGCGACGTTGTTGAGGCCGGCGCAGCCGTACTCCTCCGGCAGGTTGGCCCCCAGGACCCCGAGCTCGCCCAGCCCGGGGATGAGCGAGCGCGGAAACCTGCGTTCGTAGTAGGCCTCGCCGATGATCGGGATGACCTCTTCCTCCACCCACTCGCGGATGGCGTCCCGGATCATCCGCTCCTCCTCGCTGAGCGCGGAGTCCAGATCGTAGAAGTCGAAACCCTGAAATTTTTCCGCCATGAGGGTGCCCCTGTCGCCGACGGTCCTGGAGATGCGCAGGGAAGCTAACGGAAAACAAGGCGGACACGGAGATCGTCCCCTCCCCCGGCGTCCGTCAGAGCGAAGAGGCGCCTCGCGGGCTCAGCCGGTGCTGCCGGGATAGCGCTTCCTGTTGGAGCGCTCGATGCCGTAGAAGATCTCGCGGGCCAGCTTGCCTCCGATCCAGTAGGCCGCGATGACGGTGGCGATCCAGCCGCCGATCACCACGTCGGTCGGGCGGATGATGCCCCAGATGTAGCCCGCTACGACGGCCGCCAGAACCGTCGCCGCGATGCGTGCCTTGCGGGCGGCGATCAATCGTGCGCGGCCGCGGCAGCCGACACACCAGAGCAGCCGGTCGACGTCGCTGCGGTCGCGGAGTTCGCCGCACCGCGAGCACTGGATTTCGTCTGCGATCAGGTCACGAAAACCCATGGGTCCCTGTCCGTCCTGTCAGAGCATCTCGCCGGCCATTGGGTCGGGCTCATGTTACCGGCAGTGCCGCCGCGAAAGGATGTGTTCACAGGCCTTGTCACGGCAAGGTGTCGCCCCTTGCGTCGGTGCCGAGCCTGCGGGTAACGTCGATCCCCCCGATTTGAATGAGGATGCACCCGGCCGGGGGACAATCGGTCCACCCCGCACAGGTGCCGCATGGAGTTGGAATGCGCCACCAAAGGTCTGGGCGAATATAGCCATGAGCCTTTCTTCACATCATCCGAAGCGACTGGCCACGGGCGTGGCGCTGGCGGCGCTGATCGCGTGCGGCGATGTCCAGGACGTCACTGAACCGGAACCGCCGCGCGCGGCTTCGCTCGCGATCTCCCCGGCCGAGGTCGAGCTCGGTGTCCCCGGTGAGACGGCGGAACTCACCGTTACCGTGCTGGACCAGCACGGCAATGCCGTGCGCGCGCCGTTCACGTGGACAAGCGATGATGCCTCGGTCGTTTCGGTGAGTCAGGATGGCGTCGCGACGGCGGTCTCGACGGGGACGGCTGCGATCACCGTCGTGGCCGGAGACCTGAGCGCCGTGGTGCAGGCGTCGGTGAACAGTTCGTCGACCGACGGTGTCTGCGGTCGGACTCCACAGGTTCGGGACGCGCTCATGGCCGCGACCAACCGTGAAGACTGCGCACAGGTGAGCGCCGGACTGCTTGCGCGTCTCAGGCGCCTTGACGTCAGCGGTCCGCACGAGGACACCACCTCCGCGTCGGCCCCCGATTGCGCGGAAGCGATGGCGGGTGAATTCGAACGCGGCGGCGCGCCGACCTCATGCGAGTCCCGGCCATCCGGTCCCGGCGGGACCGGCACGGTGTTCATGGACATGGCGGGAGCCGACGGCGAGGACGAGCGCATCATCTCCCTCAAGGACGGTGATTTCGAGGGGCTGCGCGGCCTCGTGTTCCTGGATCTCAGCCACAACTTCCTGAGAGGGCTGCCCGACAGCGTCTTCGCCGATGTCGCAAACCTCGACACCCTGAATCTCGAGGAGAACCTGCTGGCATCGCTCCCGGAAGGCGTCTTCGCAGCACTCACCGGGCTGGAATACCTCGATCTTTCGGGCAACGCGCTGACCGCACTGCCCGACAGCAGCTTCGCCGGATTCACGGCCCTGAAGAAGCTCTATCTCGACGACAACTGGCTGACCACCGTGCCCGAGGGGATCTTCGCCGACCTGACGGCTCTGGACAGCCTATGGCTCGAGGACAACGCGCTGGGGACCCTGCCCGACGGCGTTTTCGACAACCTCTCCGAGCTGAAGGCGCTCGACCTGTCGGGGAACCTGCTGTCTTCGTTGCCTGAAGGCGCTTTCGACGATCTGACCAGCCTGGAGTTCCTGACGTTCTCCGGCAACCGCCTGACCGAGTTGAACGCAGGCGTCTTCGACAACATCACCAGCGTTACGGAGCTGTTTTTCACCAGCAACCGGCTGGGAACCCTGCCCGATGACGTTTTCGACAACCTCACCGAACTCAGGCAGCTGTTCATCGGGGGGAACCGACTGACCGCGCTGCCCGACAGCCCGTTCGCCAACCTCGCCGCCATCGAGAAGTTGAGCATGACCCTGAATCGGCTCACGGGACTCCCGGAGGGCGTGTTCGAGGGCCTCTCCGAGCTCGATTACCTCAGCTTCTCCCGCAACCGCGTCGCCGAGGTGCCTAACGGCGTGTTCGACGACCTCGCCAGCCTGGACACGCTCTGGATGCAGGGAAACGGGCTGACCGCGTTGCCCGAGGGGGTTTTCGACGGCACGCCCGACCTGGAGTTCCTCTCGGCGTACGGGAACTCGCTGACCGAGCTGCCCCGCGGACTGTTCGCAGGCATGACGGGACTGGAGGTGGTCTGGCTGGAGGACAATCTGACCGATCCGTTCCCGCTTACGCTGGAGGCCGTAAGAACGGATAGCGAGGACCCACTGGCCGAAGGACCCGCGGAGATCGGTATCGCGGTGAGAGAGGGCGCCCCGTTCGACATGCGCCTGGTGTTCGGCGCCCGCGGGGGCGAGCCGCGCTCGACGGTCGTTTCGATCGCCGCGGGAGATACCCTCAGCCGACTGGTTACGGTGACCCGCCGGGAAGGCAGCGTCTCGCAGTACATCCAGTTCGACTCCCTGCCGGAAGCGCCCCCCGACGAGTGCGGCTCCTTCCTCTGCTTCGAGGGCATGACACCCGTCTCGGGCGACCCGCTGGTGCTGGTCAACCCCCCGGATCTGAAGGTCGAAGCGCAGGCCGCCTATCTCGTCCAGGCCACGCAGTCCTACGCCGGCAAGGTGCCCCTGGTCGCGGACCGCGAGGCGCTGCTGCGGGTCTTCGCGACCGCCGATTTCCTGAACTCGTACCGTCCTTCCGCGCGGGCCACCTTCTATCTCGACGATGAGGAGATCCACGTTGCCGACCTGACCCCGCCTTCCGGGCTTCCCAGAAGGGTGGACGAGAGCAGCCTGAGCGCCTCCTTCAACGCCATGATCCCCGATTCCGTCATGCAGCCCGGCCTGGAGATGGTGGTCGAGATCGACCCGGACAGCACTCTGTCGACGCTCACGGGCAGCCAGATGCGCATTCCGGCGACCGGTCGGCAGTCGCTGGACGTGCGCACGCTGCCTCCGCTCGACGTGACGCTCGTCCCGGTCGCGTTTTCTTCCGAGGTGAGCAGAGGCGACAACGCATTGGTCGCGGCCCTGGTGAAGGACATGGCCGCCAGCGACTCCCACGCGGCGCTGCAGGAGACCCGGGCTCTGTTGCCGCTCTCCGATTTGAACGTCAAGCAGCGCGAGCCCTACGTCACCCAGGCCGATACAACGGAAGAGGGCGGGGTCGGGCTTCGGGACGAAATCCACCTGCTACGTTTCATCGAAGCGGGGGGCACCAACGAATACTATCACGGCATCCTGGCCTGGCCAGCCTCGCGCTATCCCTTCTCGTGGGGCTTTGCGGGCATCGCCTACATTGGCGGGTGGGCCGCCCTGACCCTGTCACACGTCGAAGGAGTCTATCGCGGCGACGGGCCCTTCGGCAGCACGCTGGCCCACGAACTGGGCCACAACCTCACCCTCCGGCACGCTCCGGGCTGCGGCGCGGGGGGCCCCGATCCGGATTACCCGTACCCCGACGCCTATACGGGCGTCTGGGGCGTCGACTTCAGCACGGGTGGCGACTTCGGCAGGCTGATCAGTCCGGCCCGCTACCGGGACTTCATGTCCTATTGCGACCCGCCGTGGACCAGCGATTTCAGCTTCGCCAAGGCCCTCGAGTACAGGATGGGGCTTCCACCGGCGCCGGCCGCCGCCCAGGGTGGAAGGGCGGTCGAAAGAACGCTGCTGCTGTGGGGCAGAATCCAGGACGGGGAACTGCGCCTGGAGCCCGTCTTCGAGTGGGATACCCCGGTGAAGCTTCCGACGTCGCCCGGTCCATACCGACTGGAGGGGATCGACGCGGCGGGAGGACGCATGTTCTCGATGAGCTTCACCCCGGAGAAGGTTGACCATGGCGGCGCGGGATTCCTCTTCGCCGTTCCGGTCAAGGAGGGATGGGCGGACGAGCTTGAGCGCGTGACGCTGGCCGGACCCGAGGGCTTCACCACCCTGGACCGCGACAGCGGCGGACAAGGCGCGATCGTGACCAGCCGCTCAACCGGGCGCATCCTGAGCATCGTGCGGGACTTGTCCCGGGTCCGTCCGGAAGCGCTCGGCACCGCCGCGGAGGTCTCGGTGAGCCGCAGCGTGCTGGTGCGCGAGGTGCGCGAGCGGCAGAGGTAGCGCGGAGACCAGCCCCGGGGGCCCGCGATTCTAGTCCAGCGCCCCGATCACGGCTTGCGCATACTCCTGCGTGGAGGCGCTGCCGCCGAGGTCGCCGGTCACCGTCGCGCGCCGACTCAGCACCTTCTGCATGGCCCCCCGGATGCGGGCGGCCGTCTCCGGTTGCCCGATGTGGTCGAGCATGGCGCACGCGGCCAGCATGAGCGCAGTCGGGTTGGCGATGCCTCGCCCCGCGATGTCCGGCGCCGAGCCGTGGACCGCCTCGAACATCGCAACGCCCCGGCCGACGTTGCCGGCGGGGGCCATGCCCAGGCCGCCCACCAGCCCCGCCATCAGGTCGCTCACGATGTCGCCGAACATGTTCTCCATCACGAGCACGTCGAAGGTGTACGGGTTCAGCACCAGGTTCATCGCGGTGGCGTCGATGATGCGGTCTTCGAACTCGATGTCCGGATACTCGCCGGCCAGCTCCCTGCCCACGTCCAGGAACAGTCCCTGCGTGTACTTGAGGATGTTGGCCTTGTGCGCCAGCGTCACCTTGCGGCGGCCGTGCCGGCGGGCGTACTCGAATGCGTAGCGGCAGATGCGCTCCGCGCCGAAGCGGGTCACGATCATGACCGACTCGGCCGCGGCCCGGGGATCGCCCTCCATGCCGATGTAGTGCTCCACTCCGACGTACAGCCCCTCGGTGTTCTCGCGGATGAGGACCAGGTCGATGTCCTCATAGCGTCCGCCGGGAACGAAGGTGCGCACCGGCCGCACGTTGGCGTAGAGGTCGAATTCCTTGCGGATGGCGACGTTGATGGACCGGAACCCGCCGCCCACCGGCGTCGTGAGCGGTCCCTTGAGCGCAACCCCGTTCGCCCGGATGGAGTCCAGTGTGGTCGGGGGCAGTGGATCGTTCACCTGCTCGAGCGCCGTCATCCCCGCCAGCCGTTCGTCGTAGTCGAGCCCCGCGCCGGCCGCGTCCAGCACCGACAGGGTGGCGCCCATGACCTCCGGGCCGATGCCGTCTCCGTGGATGACGGTTATGGTCCGGGGCATGGGATGGACCCTACCCCTCCTCCGCCACCGGGACTCCGTACCGGCGCAGCGTGCCCTTCACAGTCGGGCGGCCCAGTTTGATCCGGTCACCGTCCAGCAGGTACGAGAAGACATATCCCGTGCCGAGCAGCAGGATGCCGATCAGGAAGCAGTACATGACCGCCCGGTCGGGATAGGTGTCCTTCAGGTAGCCGACGTACATCGGGCCGATAATCCCGGCGGCCGCCCACGCGGTGAGGATCGTGCCGTAGATCTTGGACATGTTCTTCGACCCGAAGACGTCCACGACGAACGACGGCATGGTGGCGAATCCTCCGCCGAAGCACAGCAGCACATAACAGACGAGCGCGGAGAAGATCCACGGATTGGACTCGGTCATGAGGATGCCGAACACCACCATCTGGCTGGCGAGGAGAAGGCGGAACACGGTGACCTGTCCCAGGCGGTCGCAGAGCGAGCCCCACAGGAGTCGTCCGACGCCGTTGCAGACGGAACTCACCGCGATGAGCGTGGCGCCGTATTCGGCCAGTATCGCGGGACCGAGGGACGGGTCGGCCAGCCCCCAGACCTCCTGCAGGAGTTCGGACTGGAAGCTGATCACGGAGATGCCGGCCGCGATGTTGGAGAAGAACACGATCCACATGATCGTGAACTGTGAAGTGCGCAGGTAGGGCGCGGCCGGCTCCACCCTCTCGGGCGGCGGTGACCTCGAGCCGTCCCCGGACGCGGGCGCCGGGGCCTCCGGCGGATCGCTGAGAAACAGGCTGGACGGGACCAGGATGCAGGCAAACACGATCCCCAGCCACAGGAATACCTGTGCCAGATCGCCTTCCGTTCCGACGACGAGAAGAGGCGCCAGACCCTTGCTGAGCAGGAGCGCCCCGACACCGAAGCCCATCACCACGATGCCCGTCACCAGTCCCTTGCGATCCGGGTACCACTTCGCGGCGGTCGCAACCGGCGTCACGTAACCCATCCCGATGCCCGCACCCCCGATCACCCCGTATCCCAGATAGAAGAGCAACAGGGAATCCAGCGACAGCGCGAGGCTGGCGATCAGATAGCCGCTCGAGAACAGGACGCTTCCGGCCAGGGCGAGGGCCCTGGGCCCTACCTTCGGCAGCGCCTGCCCCGCAATCGCCGCCGACACCCCCAGGCAGAAGATCGTGATGCTGAACGCGGCCGCCGTCTCGCTGAACGTCCAGCCGGAGTCGCGGACCAGCATGGTCTGGAAAAAGCTCCACGCATATACGGTGCCCAGGCACAACTGGAGCACCGTGCAGAAGAGGACGACGACGCTTCTGGGGACGCGCACGTTGTGTTCCGCCTACCTCGGGCGCTTGACCCGGGCCCGCCACTGCGCGGGCGGGGAACCCTGGCCGGCGGCGTGACGCATGAGCCGCGCCATGTCCCCGATTTCATCTTTCCGCGCCAGCACGCCGTCGTCGGACACCTCGCCGCCGTTGCGGGCCAGCTCGACCACGTAGGTGAGCAGCTCTTCCAGCGGTTTCGCTGTCGCCTTGACGATCCAGATCAGCGCCAGCACGCCTACGACCAGGATGATGCACAGCAGGTAGATCTGCTGCCCGACCGCCCGCTGGATCTTGAGCGCGAGCGCCTCCGTGTCCATGCCCACGTGCACCGTGCCGGCCACCCCTGAAAGGATCGGGCTTCCCACTTCGACGAACTCGCCCAGCCCGGGGAGGCTGCGCTCGACGGGATCGGTGAGCGAGGGGTCGCTTGCCAGAATCTCCTCAGGTATTCCCGGAACGAACGTATGCGCCAGGAACTCGCCGGTATCGCTGACGATGTAGATGTAGCGGATGCTCTCGATCTCCACGAACTGATCGATGAGCGACTGCAGGGTGGCCAGGTTCCTGTTCAGCAGGATGTCGACGCTGGCGTCGGCGATGTTCCTGGCGATGTTCGCGCTGTTGCTGACGTACTCGGTCTCGAGTTCGCTGGAAACCGTGCGGATGGAGAGCAGGAAGATCGAGAGGACGACGAGCGCGAAGAGCGCGAAGACGCCGAAGCGCAGCCTGCGAAAGAGCTTGTGAACCCTCATGACATCGCGAACCTGGACTCCCAGTCGTCGAGCGGCACGAAGCGGTCCCCCTCCGGAACCGTGTAGTACACCTGGTCGAGCCCCTGCCGGCGGTCGGGACCGAACGACACCCGCTCGCCGACCCCGAGATCGTAGTCGCGCACCGCGAAGACCGCCTCTTCTAGCCGCGATCGGTCCGGCTCGTCCCCCATGCGTGCGAGTATCTCCGTGATCAGCTTCGCGTTCAGGAATCCCTCAAGGCTGACGAAGCTTTGCGGGAAGCGTTCGTAGACCTCTCCCCGTGTGATGCGCTCGACGTTCTCGGGAGGCAGCGGATCGTAGCGCTCCATCAGCTCATGATATTCGCGCACCGCCGCCAGCGAAGTGTCCTCGTAGCTCGGCACGACCTGCGAGTTCACGAGGAAGCGGGTGTGCGACTCCGGGTCGGCGCGTCCTTCGCGCATGAGGGCGAGCAGGTTCTCGCTTCCCACGAAGGAGACGTTGGCGACGGGAACGTGGAGCCCCAGGTCGGCGGCATCGCGCGCGAAGGCCGCGCACGCCTGGTACGCGCCGATGCAGATAACGGCGTCCGGGGATTGCGCCTGCAGGATCTCGACCTGCGCCCGCATGCTGGCGTCGAACTGGGTCCCGCGCATGTAGGTGGCCTCGCCGGCCATCGTCTCCCCGTGTGCCGCAAGCGCCTCGCGCACCCCCGCCCAGCCGCTTCTGCCGTAGGCGTCGTTCTGGTAGAAGACCGCCACCCGCCGGCGCCCGATGCGCACGAAGTTGTCGACCAGCCCCGCCGTCTCCTGGCGGTAGGAGGCGCGCAGGTTGAAGGCGAACTCGCCGTACGGGGGTTCGCGCTGCGGCTCCGCCCCGGTGAAGGGAAAGAAGAGGTAGACCTGCCGCTCGCGGAACCTCTTGAGCAGCGGCAACACGCGGGTGACGGTCGGCGTGCCCACGTAGCCGAAGAGCAGGAATACGCTCTCGTCCTGCATGAGCTGGATGGTGTTGGCGACGCAGGGATCGGGCTGGTAGCCGTCGTCGGTGAGCCTGAGGACGATTCTGCGGCCGTTGACCCCGCCGTTGTCGTTGACGTGGTGGAACCAGGCCATGGAGCCGCGGTAGAGCTCGGTGCCCAGACCGCGGGAGGGACCCGAGAAGGCGGCCGACACGCCCAACACGATTTCGCCCTCCTGGGCGGGACCGGAGTTCGGGCCTCGATTCCGCGCGGGACCCGTGGCCGCCGCCAGCGGCCTGGCCCAGGGAGCCGCCGCCAGCGCCGCCAGCCCGGAGCGGATCAGGGAGCGGCGTGTCACAAGGCGTGAACCAACCGCACCCTCGTCCTTGCCGACCCGGCACCCGGTCATGCGGGATACTCCCTTCCGTATGTTGCGCACGGTGTTGAAAACGTCGATCTGGCTGCCCGCCCCCGGGTCCGCCGTCTTCCGGGGGCAACCATGGATACTAGTGTCCGCTCGGGCTCAACTCAATGCGCTCCGGCGACCCGGTCGTTATATCTTAAGAGGTGGTTGCCATTTCAGGCAGTGTCGTCCGGCACGCCTTCGCATCCAACAGCCAGGCACATGCGCCCCGTAGAAACCTCCGAGCCAGGAAATCCGGTCGCGCGAGTCGCATCGCGGGCAAGGCACGCCGGAGGGCTCCTGTTCAGTCTGGCGCTCACGCTACTGCTCACCACCTGCCGCGATCCTGTAGAACCTCCAGTCGAGCGCGTCGCGGCGATCGAGTTCTCCACCGCCACCCTCGAACTGGTGGCTTCCCGGGACGGAAGCGCGCTCTCCTACCGGGGCGCCGTCGATCTGGCCAACACCGGCAACGTGGCGGTCGGGCCGGTGAGCCTGTCGGCCCGAGCCGCGCGCACGGGCGGGGTCGCCGTGCCCGGCATGGTTCCGACGACCACGCCTTCCGAGATACCGACGCTCAACCCCGGAGCGAGCGAGACCGTTTCCATAGTGGTGATGGTACCGGACGCCGCCCAGGCGGGCAGCTACGAGGCCACGCTCGAGGCGCAGGCCGGCAGCGACGCCCGCGCATCGCTCGGACTGCGCTTCCAGGTGGAGCAGCGGGTGGGGCCGGTTGACGGCACGCACATCCGCATCGCGGCAGGGAACCGGCGCATCCGCCAGGGCGACGTGGTGCGTTTCTCGGCCGAGGTCCGGGACAGCAGCGGCGCCGCGGTGCAGGGGGCGCAGGTGACCTGGCGCACCACCCCGCCGGATGCCGGGCTGTTCGACGCCGATGGCCGGTTCGTGGCCTACGCCCCCGGGAACATCACGGTCGTCGCGCATACACAGGTCAGCGTCAACGGCACGATTCGGCCGGATTCCGCCACCACGCCCGTCACGGTCCAGGCACGCGGGCTCTCGCAGGCGCTTCGCCTGGTGGGAAAGGGCGCCGTGGACGAACGCTACACTTCGGACCTGTGGGTGCACGGCGACTACGCCTACACCGGCACCTGGGGCATGCGCGCCGAGCTTCCGGGCAACGTGCTGTACGCGTGGTCGCTGGACGCCGCGGGGATGCCGACCCTGTCGGATTCGATCGTGGTCGACGCGCGCACCGTCAACGACGTCAAGATCCGGGCGGATGGCCGACTGGGCGTGCTGACCCACGAGGGCGACCCCGAAGGCGTCAACGGGGTCACGTTCTTCGACCTTTCCGATCCCGCGCACCCGCAGATCATCAGCCGCTTCACGGAAGGCCTTGCCGCCGGCGTCCACAACGCGTGGCTGGAGGGCAACTACGCATACCTGGCCCTGGACCCCTACAACAGCGGCCTGCGCATCCTCGACGTCTCCGACCCGTCTTCACCGCGGCTCGCCGCCAGCTACTACGGCGGCTCGAGCCTGCTCCACGACGTCTACGTCCGGGACGGGCTGGCCTTCCTGTCGCACTGGGACGCCGGGCTCGTCATCCTCGACGTGGGCAACGGGATGGCCGGGGGATCGCCCACCAACCCGGTGGAGGTGAGCCGCCTGCAGGATCTGGGCGGGCAGACCCACAACGTCTGGTACTGGCCCGACGCCGGCTATGCGTTCGTGGGCGAGGAGCAGTTCGGCTATTCCACGAGTCCCTCCGGGATCATGCACGTGGTGGACCTGGGCGATATCACCCGGCCGCGCGAGGTCGCGAGCTATGAAGTCCAGGGGGCCACGTCGCACAACTACTGGATGGACGAGGATGCCGCGACCCTCTACCTCGCCTGGTACGAACGGGGTGTGCGCATTCTGGACGTCAGCGGTGAGCTCATGGGCCAATTGGAGCTGCAGGGGCGCGAAACCGGCTTCATCGACTACGGCAACGAGACCAACTACTGCTTCCTGGGCTCCGAAGACACCTGCACCTGGGCTCCCCAACTGCACGACAACGGCAAGCTCTACGCCGCCGACATGAACCACGGGCTCGTCGTGCTGGAGCCCGGTCCCTGAGGCGGGTCGGCGCGGCGCTGCTCCTGGTGGCCTGCGGCGGGGCCGCGGATGGCCCCGAGGAGCCGCCCCGCCTGTACGTCACTTCCGGGTTCACGGACCGGATCCATGTGCTGGACGCGCGCGACGGGAGCACCCTGCGCGTCGTCTCGCTGGACCGCCGCCGCACCGAAACCGACGAGCCCCACGGCGTGACCGTTTCCGCTGACGGCCGCCACTGGTACGCCACCCTCGCGCACGGGCACCCCACCCTGTGGAAGTTCGAGACGGACGGCGACAGGCTGGTCGGGCGCCTTCAGCTGGACATGCCGGGCGCGGCGCGGGTGGAGCTCACTCCCGACGGCCGCCGCGCCTTTGTACCCGACTACTGGCGGGGCGGCCTGGGAGAGGAGAGCCGCGTGGCGGTGGTGGACGTCCACGACCTGACCGTGGCGGCGCTGCCGGTGGTGTGCCCCGCCCCCCACCACGCCGCCGTCGACCCCGCCGGGACGCGGGTCGCCGTCACCTGCTCGCTCTCCGACGAGATCGTGCTGATGGACGCGGCCGCGGCGGCCACCCTCGCCCGCGTCCCGGCCGGACCCGGTCCCGCCCCCGCCGGAACGCCGCGCTACACCCCCATGAACGTCGCCTGGAGCCCCGACGGCGCCCGCTTCTTCGCGACCATGTCGGGGAGCGGGGAGGTGCGGGCCTTCTCCCGCGCGGGCCAGCCCGAGGGCGCCGTCGCGGTGGGGCGCATGCCCGCTCAGATCGCGGGGTCCGCGGACGGGCGGGTGCTGGTGGTGGCCAACCGGCGCGGCGGCTCGGTGTCGGTGCTCGACCCGGCCACCCTCACGGAGGTGCGCCGGATCGAACTGGCCGGCGCGGCGTTCCCGCACGGGGTGGCGCTCGACCCGGCCGGCGAGGTCGCCTACGTGACCTGGGAGGGCGGGGTCGGCGAGTCCGGAGGGGTGGCCGCGCTGCGCATCGGCACGGGCGAGTTGCTGTGGAGACGCGAGGTCGGCGTCCTCACTCTCGGGATTGCGTACCTGCCCGGCCGCGGGACGGGTCGAACGTGAGCGCCGCGGAGTTGATGCAGTAGCGCTGGCCGGTGGGGGCGGGACCGTCCCCGAACACATGGCCGAGATGGGCATCGCACGCCGCGCACAGCACCTCGGTGCGGCGCATGAAGAAGCTGCGGTCGTCCTCCAGGCGGACGTCGGCGCCCTCGGCGGTGTCGCTGAAGCTCGGCCATCCCGTCCCCGAATCGTACTTGTCGCCCGAGTCGAACAGCGGGGCCTCGCAGCACACGCAGCGATAGAGGCCGTCGTCCTTCAGGTTCCAGTAGGCTCCGGTAAACGCCCGCTCCGTCCCCTTGCGGCGGGTAACGCGAAACTGCTCGCGGGTCAGGCGATGCTTCCATTCACGGTCGCTCACGCGACCTCCGGCCTTCCCTTCCCTGCCCATGATATCTACTCCCCGATCAGCGACGACGCGGCGACGAAGTCTCCGTAGTCGAGTTCGTCGTCTTCATCGTCGTCGTCTTCCTCATCCAACTCCATGAGAGACAGCGAAGTCGCGGAGCCGCGCGGAAGCGTGAAGCGAATCGTGGTTCCCTCCTCGATCACGCTCTCGGCCCAGACCTCGCCTCCCATGGCGATCACCAGATGGCGTACGATCGCAAGTCCCAGGCCCGTCCCCCCTTCCGCTCTCGAGCGGGCCGGATCCACCCGGTAGAACCGTTCGAAGATGCGCGGCAGGTGGACCGGCAGTATGCCGCTGCCCGTGTCCCTCACCGACACGAGGAGGAGGTCCTCGTCCTCCTCGGACTCGACCTGCACCTGGATCGACCCTCCCGAGGGGGTGTGCCGGAGCGCGTTGTCGAAGAGGTTCTGGAAGATCTGCGAGAGCCCGCGGGCGTCGGCGGTCGCGATGCCGGCCCCGTCGATGTGCAGCCGCACGCTCGACTCGGAGACGCGCGGCCCGGCCTGGACCCAGGCCTTGACGGCGACCTCTTCCACCCGGACCGGTTCGGATTGGGGCACCCATCCTCCGGACTCCAGGCGTGACAGGTCCAGCAGATCCTCGACCAGCTGCTGCAGGCGCACGGTATTGCGCCAGATGAGATCGAGGAAGCTCTGGCGGAGGTCCTCTGGCGGATCGTCCTCAAGAAGCGTCTCCGAGAACCCGCGCACCGCGGTGAGAGGCGTCTTGAGTTCGTGGGACGCGTTGGCGACAAAGTCGCTCCGCACCTCTTCGAGACGCCGGATCTCGCTCACGTCGACGAACGTGATCACGGCCCCGCCCGCCCCGAGCGGCCGGCCCGACACCAGGTACCTCTTCTCGCCCAGGTGGACTTCGCGCGCGCCCACGGCGTGGGACGGAGCCGCCTCCATGAGCAGCCGGAGCTCCGCGGAGTGCACGAACTGGCTCACACGGGTCAGTGCGGGAACCGGCTCCACCTCGAGGATGCGCATCGCGGCCTCGTTGATGCGCACCAAGCGGGCGTCGGCGTTCAGGGCGACGACGCCCTCGTTGATGGCGTTGAGCACGTCGCGCACCTCGTCGCGCTCGCCCGCAAGCTCGCGGATGCGCGCGTTCAGGTCCGAGGTGAGGCGGTTGAAGGCCTCGACCAGCTCGGCGAGTTCCGTCATGCGCGACGAAGCCAGCGGCTGCATGCCCGCCGCACCCGCTGCGATCAGGCGCGCGCGCGCCGCCACCCGTTCGAGGGGATGGGACAGGGCGCGCGCCAGCACGTACGAGAGACCGAGCGCCAGGACGATCGCCACCGCGCCCGCGCCGGCGATGGCTCCCTGGGTCTGAATCACCGTGGCGTCGATGGCCTCAAGCGACGCCGCCAGTCGCAGGACGACCGGCTCGCCTTCGACGGTCAACCCGGTCGCCGCGTACAGAAGGGCGACTCCCACCGTCGCACTCCGGCGCTCGGCAAACGTGGTCGCACCCGCGAGGGCCCCCTGCACCTCCGGGCGGTCGCCGTGGTTCTCCATCGCCCGGTAGTCCGAATCGGAGTCGGCCAGAACGGTTCCGTCGGGCGCAATCACCGTCACCCGGTAGTCGACGCGCTCCCGCATGCGCACCGCCAGCTCTTGCAGATTCGTAAAGCCGCCGTCGCTTCCCTCCAGCAGCAGCTGGGCCAGCGCCAGGTCCCCGGCCAGGTCGCTCTGATAGGATTCCACCAGCTGCCGCCGCAGACCGGTCCCGATGATAACGACCAGAGAGACGACGAGCAGGCCCACTACGGCCACGAAACCGAGGAACAGGCCGTGGTGCGCGCGCAGCCTCATGGCGGGCCCGGGCTATCCCTCCGCGTCGGGAAGCCGGAACTGATAGCCGAAGCCGCGCACGGTCTCGACCCAGTCGCCCACCTCCTCGAGCTTGGTGCGCAGCCGGCGGATGTGCATGTCCACCGTGCGCGTGTGGATGTAGCCGGACACTTCGGGCCCCACCTCCCAGGCGGACTCGAGCAGCTGCCGCCGGCTCTGGGTCCGCCCGCGGCGCTCAACCAGCACCCGAAGCAGCCGGAATTCCGTGGGCGTGAGGTTCAACTCGCGGCCCTTGAGGGTCACCTGGTGGCCGGTCAGGTCGATGGCGAGCGGTCCCGCGCGCAGAATCTGTCCCGCGCCGGCCGTGTGGGTGGACCGGGCGCGCCGCAGGATGGAGCGTACCCGCAGAATCAATTCCCGTGGGCTGAAGGGCTTGGTGAGGTAGTCGTCCGCGCCCATCTCCAGCCCTTCGATGCGGTCTTCCTGCTCCCGCTTGGCCGTGAGCATGAGCACGGGCAGGTGGCGGGTCGCGGCCCTGCGGCGAATGGTGCGCAGGACTTCATCGCCCGACTCCCCCGGGAGCAGGCGGTCGAGGACGACGATGTCCGGCATCTCGCGGTCGATGGAAGAGAGCGCCGAGGTTCCCCTCGACACCGTCTCCACCCGCAGCCCGTCGCGGGTCAGCTGGTACGCGACCAGCGCCGCGATGTCGGCTTCATCCTCGACCACGAGGACCCGCGGCGGGGGCTCGGAAGCGCCCGCGGACTTCCGTCCCTCCAGGTCGCTCACCGCGTCAAATCGTTCCACACTTCATCGTACTACAGACGCGCGCGCCTCGGAAGCTCGTCGTAGTAGCGGAAGACCTTGAAGCCGCCGTCGCGCTCCAGCACGTCCTTGAAGAGCTGAGCTTCGAGAAGCTCTCCCCGGGTCGTGAGGAAGAGGACCCAGCAATCGGTGTGGACCCGGAAGGTCGCGAACGCCTGCGTTTCGCCCCTGCATTCGGTGACGTGGTAGCGCACCCGGTTCGATCGATACCAGCCGGCCACCCGTTCGAGCGCCGACTCGTTGCGCAACTGGATGTTTCGCCAGGCGTAATCGACGGGAAAGCCGATCTCCGGTGCCGACGCGGGAAGCTCGGGCCATACGACCTCGTTGTGTTCGGCTTCTGTCAGGCGGAGTTGCTCGAGCAGGATGGCGTCCGAGGCGGAGAGGCCGCGCAGCGCATCGCGGGCAAGCACCTCCACGGACGACGCGGAGCCCGGAAACGCAAGTTCACCGAGGGGCTGGGTCCTGTCGCAGCCGGTTCCGAGCAGACAGGCGAGCAGGCACGCGGGGATCAGGTTGGGTTTGGGAGGCATTCGCAGACGTTATTCTCTATGGCAGTATCGGATATGCGGACAATGGCGACCTCCGGAAGGGAGACCATCCCCTCCGGAGGTCGCCGCGCCGCGCACGTACTCAGTGGTCATGTGCGCCGAAGCGGGTCCAGTGCTCCTGGGTCCAGTCGTGGTCCGGACCGACCGCGCCGACATAGACTGCAGTGAGATCGAAGAAGGTCGCCGCGGTAGCGAACTGTTGCTGCAGTTCGGGGGGCAGCGTCGTGAGGAGAGGCGCGAGTTCCACCAGGCTGGCGGCGCCTTCCAGCGCGGGAGAGCCCGCCTGCGGCTGGAAGTCGGGATGCTCCCGGTCGAAGGGATCGCCGAGCATCGGATCCACGCCGACCCGGTTCCCCCAGCCCTCGGTGTTGAAGATCGCCTCTTCGTCAATGCCCTCCTCAGGGTCCTCGAAGGCATCCGCGTTCAGTGCGATGATCGAGTTCCTGATGCTGAAAAGCCCGTCCGCAATCCTTTGGGCGGTCGGTGGGTTGTCGATGTCGAGCCCGTCGCCACCGAAGCCGATGACGAGCGCGTTGACGATGTGGCCACCGGTGCCGCGACGGAGCCTGAAGCCGTCGACGGACTCGCCTTCGGTGCCGCCCTCGCCGTTCGGACCCTTGCCGATCAGGGTCACGTTGACAAGCAGCGGGACGGTGAAGGGCTCGGCGTTGTAGTCGTCCTCGTTTCCATCCACCTCGAAGCCGTTGTCGCCGTCATCCGGATCCTGCTGGGCGAGCCAGAACTGTCCCATGCCCTGGAAGCCGGTGGAGTAGTCGAACGAGTCGTCCGAAATGTCGGTCGCCAGGAGGTGGTGGGTGTTGACGGTCCCTCCGAACCACTCGAAGCCGTCGTCCGATCCCGCGTGCGTCTGCACGTGGTGGATGGTGGTGCCGTCGCCCACGCCGTTCATGGTGAGCGCGTTGAGCTCGTTGCCGAAGCTGACCTCGAACCCCGCATACTCGATGCGCGTGTACACGATGGTGCCGGAGTTGTCGTTGCGGTCGGTGCCGCCGTACTGCCCCGAGCTGCCTTCACCCACGCAGTCGCCCGCGGGGAAGTTGCAGAGCGAACGGCCGTTCAGGACGATGCCGCCCCAGTCACCCTTGCTCCTCTCCTCCGGCGGATTCGAGCTGGTGAAGACGACCGGATCTTCCTCGGTGCCTTCCGAGAAGAGCTTGCCGCCCGCCCGGACGATCAGCGCGCTGGGCTGTACTTCGGCGGACCCGTAGATGTGGGTGCCGGCCGGGATGTGCAGCTCGCCACCATCCTCGACCGTAACCACCCCCTGGAGCGTATAGACCGTGTCCGCGGACAGGGTGCGGATCTCCCCGGGGCCGACCCGGGTCGAGAGCGTCCCCATGGGCGCCATCATCTGCTCGTTGACCACCTCGGCCGGGTCACTCGCCCCGGAGGAGCCCCCCGCGCCGACCGCGATGACCCGGTACTGCAGGGTGCCGAAGGGCGCATTCTCGTCCACGTACGAGGTGCCGCTGATGCCGGTCTGCAGCTGCCCGAACCCCTCGCCGCTTCCGACCAGGTTTCGCTCCAAGGTATAGGTGGTCGCGTTCGCGGCGGCGGTCCAGGTCACGGTGACGTGATGCGTCGCCATGTCGAGCGCGGCCTGCACGTTGGTCGGCGTGGAAGGCGCGGCCGGCGCCGGCGGAGGCTCGGGCGGCGGCGGTGCGACGGGGGTCGGCTCGTCGTCGCCACATCCGACGAGCAGAACCGGTCCGGCAAGAAGTGCCATCAGCAGGAACAGTCTCTTCGATTGCGACATCCTCGGGTTTCTCCTGTGGAGGGAAGTGGGTGGGGCGGAGGCACAGTCCTCCCCTGTGGCCCTCGCCAGAGGGCTTTGTGATTGAAGCGTTCATTTTGGAGTGAGCTGCGTCAGCTCCCCCAGCGCACGGAAAGCGAAACTCTGCGGCCGGTGTCGTATTGACGAACCGTGCCGTCGCCCTGAGTGAACTGGACCACGTTCCCCAACAGGCGCGTCAGAGACAGCTTCATCGAGAAATCGCCGGACAGCCTCTGTTCGAGGACGGCGTCCATGGTCCCGCGCGCTTCCTCGTAGATGTCGGGCGTGGCCTGCCCGCCGATGGCGTCGATGCGCCGGCCGAACCGGTTGTAGAAGACCGAGGCGCGGATGTCTTCCGACCTCGACGCATAGGCGAGACTGAAGTTGACCATGTAGGGCGATTGTCCCTGAAGGCCGCGTTTGCGGTCGACGACCGCGAGATCGGTCGGCCCGGAGCCCTGGAGGTAGATCCGCGCCGTTCCGCCCGTCGCGACCGTCGAGTTCACCAGCGTCAGGTTGCTGTTGAGCGAGAAGCTCTCCAGCGATTCGGACAGGAAGGCCAGACCGGTGCGCAGTTCGATCTCCGTGCCGTAGTTGTTTGCGTCGGGCGCGTTCACCCAGCTGCGAATGAGTTCGGTGGAAGGGAAGGTGAGCGCCTCGATGGGATTGTGGAACTGCTTGTAGAACCCGCTGACCGCGATCAGCGCGCCGGGCTCGAAGAACCACTCCCAGCGCAGATCGAAGTTGCGGATGCGCGAGACGGTGAGCTCCGGGTTGCCCACCACCAGATAGCCGCCGGCGTAGTCGGCGAAGGAAAACGGCGCCAGCTCGCGCAGTTGGGGCCGCGCCAGGGTCTGGGAAACGCTGGCCCGGAAGTTGGTTGCGTCGCTCACCTCGTAGGTGAGGTTGATCGCGGGCAGCCACTGGGTCTCGTTGACGTCCGCGCCCACCAGCGGCTCCAGTCCGGGGACCGGAAAGAGATCCTGGGGCGTCACGACCTGCCGCGTCCGCTCGACGCGCGCCCCGCCCACGAGCCTGAGCCGGGGGAGAATCTCCGCGTCCATCATCAGATAGCCGGCGTCGACGATCTCCTCCGCGTCGTAATTGTCCGCGCGGAAGGTGGCCTCCTGGATCTCGAACCCGGTCGGGGAGATGTACTGCGGGGCAAGCAACTCGTTCGGCGGAAGCGCCAGCACGCTGCTGTTGATGTCACCGCCGCGCCGCGGACGGAAGCGGAAGCGGCGGGAGAAGTTGTCGCGCTGGCGGCGGTCGCTGCTCACACCGAAGCGGATGGAGGCGGGCAGGGCACGCATCTGGAAGGGCACCTCCATGTCCGCCCCTCCACTCAGCCCGTCGTCCAGCATGTCCTGGTGGAAGACGCTGCCGCTCTGGATGAAGTCGTCGTAGATGAAGGTGCCGCCCGAGGCGCGATAGAGTACCTCGCGGGTGTTGGGCTCGTAGCGCTCCGCGCGCGTGTAGGTGCTGCGCCACTTGAACGACGACCCGCCAAGTCCCTGAAGTACGTGCGTGCCCTCCAGCTGGGCGTTGGTGAGCGTCTGCGAGACGTAGCGGATGCGGGTGTTGAGCTGGTCCGTGCCGGAGTCGAGGTTGTAGCCTTCCAGCGACCTCGACTCGTCGTCCGCGAGACGGTTGTATACGAGGTTGGCGCGGATCGTGTGAGCCGGCGCCAGCTCGTAGGACAGGTTCATCAGCCCGCCGATGGAGGCGGATGCGGTGGTGAAGTCGCCGGCGTAGTCCACCTCGGGTTCGTCGGCCCCTCCGCCGGTCGCGAAGACGCGTTCAACCAGGTCCGCCTGCTGCGAGTAGTTGCGCGACTGGGACACCGAAGCGAGGAAGCCGAACGAGCGGCCGAACAGATCGAGTTCGTCGCCCAGGGAAGCGCTGAAGCTCTGGTCGGGCGACAGTGTGATGGGCGTCGGCCCCCAGTCGCCGCCGAAGCTCTGGCCGATGGTCGCGAGGTCGTTGCGGCTCAGGCCGTTTCGGGAATAGCGGACGGCGGCATCCGTGGGGATGGCGGAGGGCAGGTCACGGGTTCCGTCGTCGAGACCCAGGAAGTCCAGTGATCCGCCGGTGTAGCCCAGGCCGTCCTTGAAGGTGGTCACCGAGTTCCAGCCGCTGCTCGCGCTGATCGAGAAGATGCGCGACGTCGGAAAGTCCTTGGTGCGCATTTGCACCAGACCGCCCGAGTAGTCGCCGGGCTGGTCGGGGGAATAGGTCTTGGCCGTGACGATGCTCTCGAGCATCCCCGAAGGAATGACGTCGAGCGGGATGACCTTCTTGTCGGGAACCGGCGACGCGAGCCGGGTGCCGTTCAGTGTGGTGGCGCTGTAGCGCTCGCCCAGACCGCGCACGAAGGCGTACTTGCCGTCCACCAGGGAGACGCCGGGCACGCGTTTCAGCACGGCCCCCGCGTCCCCGTCCGGGGAGCGCGAGATCTGGTCCTGGCCGATGGCGTCGACGACGACCGCGGCGCGGCGGCGCTCGACCAGCAGGGCCGCGGTGTTCCCGCGCTCGGCCTCCACCGAGACCGTGAGGCCATCGAGCTCGATCGCCTCCGGGTCGAGGGTGATGTCGACCACGATGGGCTCGCCGTTATCCACCAGCACATCCGAAATGATCTTGGACCCGTATCCGATCATCTCGGTCTGGAGGCTGTGCGTCCCGGTGGGCACGTTTCTGAGGACGAAACGGCCGTCCGGCGAAGTAAGCGTGCCGATTCCGGTTCCGACGATGAAGACCTGTACGCTGGGCAGCGCGTCGCCGGTCCGGGTGCTGAAGACGTGACCTGTGATGCGGCCGTATTCCCCGTTGGCGGGCCCCTGGGCGGCCAGCCCGGACGGTGCCGAGAGGCACGCGAGGATGGTGATTACCCTTCGAAACATCGCATCTCCGAGAGAGGGTCCCGCGAGGCGGCCTCGCGGGGCGAAAGGTTGTGCAGGGCAGGCCTGCAGGTGCGGATGAGCGCCGGGCGCGGAGACCCGGTCCATCGGTGCTGAACGGAACCTAAGGAGGGCGTGTAACGCGGCAGGATAGGGCGTGTAACGCGTCAGAATAGGGGAGGTAACGCGTCAGGATGGGGGAGGTAACGCGCGGGTAACGGGCATCCCCGCCGAAGCGCCGGGTGGGGGAATCCGGCCGGGGATGGCCGCCGCCGCGGCCGATCCGGAGTTGCCGGTTCTAGTCCTCCACCATGTAGGCCAGGCACCAGGCGCCCAGCCCCACGTGGGTGGCGAAGATCGGTGCCGCGGGCCCGGTGAGGATGTCGACGTCGCCGTAGCGCGTCCGCAGGGCGGCCGACACCTTCTCGATGATCTCCGGATACCCGACGTGCACCACGCCGAAGCGGAGCTTCTTCGCGCCGGCCGGGATGCGGTCTTCCAGGAGCCCCAGCACCGCGGGCAGGACCTTTCTCCGGCCGATCACCTTGCCGACCGGACCGACCTTCCCTTCATCGGTCAGCGACAGGATGGGCTTCACGCCCAGCATGCCTCCGACCCACGCCTGCCCCTTCCCCACGCGGCCGGAATGCAGCAGGCGGTCGAAGGTGTCCACGGTGGCGAAGATGCCCGACTGGTCACGCACCCGGGCGAGCTCGGCCAGAATCTCCCCGGCGGACATCCCGCTCTCGGACAGCTCGGCCGCCTTGAGCACCATCAGCCCCTCGAGCACGGACACACCGCGCGAATCGAAGAGGTGCACCGGCACCCCGTCGAAGGTGCGCGCCGCTGCCTCCGCCGATCCGAAGGTGCCGGACACGCCGCTGCCCAGCAGCACGCCCAGGATGCGGTCCCCGTCCTCGGCGGCCCGGGTGAACCCGTCCACGAAGGCCTGCGGCGGTGGCTGGGAGGTGGTGGGGAGTTCGCCGCTGGCGTCGCGCATCTTCTCGTGGAAGTCGTCGGCGGTGATGTCGACGCCGTCGCGCAGGGGCCGGCCCCCGTCCACCAGGATGGCCGGGACCACGTGGATGCCGTGCGCCCGGATGATTTCCTCGGGAAGGTCGTTGCCGCTGTCGGTCACGACCGCGAACGGCCGCCGCACCAGGCTCCGGTGGCCCCCGCCGCCGTGACGGGCCGCCGCGTGCTGCGCGCGCATGTCCTCGGCCTTCTTCGTGGCCAGCCGCCCCAGGGTGCGGAGATAGGAGAAGACGCCTTCGGGGCCGTCGGTGTGGATGTGCACCTTCAGCAGGGTGTCCGAGCAGACCACGATGATCGAGTCCCCGTGGCGGCGCAGTTCCTCGCGCACCACCGCCGACGCCGGCAGCCGCTCGCCCCACACCAGCGCCTCGGTGCAGTAGCGGTACTGCTCGTCGTCGTCCGGGTACTCGATTTCCGCGACCGCCGCGGGGGCGTTCGAGTAGTCCGTCTCGTCCCCGGCCACGATGGGGTCGCCGTTGATGAGCAGGAGCACGCCCTCCAGCATGTGCACGAAGCCGCGCCCGCCCGCATCCACCACCCCGGCTTCCTTCAGCACCGGGAGCAGCGAAGGCGTGCGCTCGAGCGACTCCCGCGCCGCGTACACCAGTCCCTCGACGTAGGGAACGAAGTCGGTGGCGACGGCCTCGCGCGCGGCGTTCGCGGTATCGCGGATGACGGTCAGAATGGTGCCCTCGACCGGATCGTCGAGCGCATCGTACAGGTTTTCGATGCCCCCGCCGAGCGCGCCCGCAAACCCGCGCGGACCCACGCGCCGGCGCCCCTTCAGTTGCGCCGCGAAGCCCAGCAGGAAGTGCGACAGCATCATCCCGCTGTTGCCGCGCGCGCCGAGCAGCGCCGCTTCGGCCGCCTGGTCGGCGACGGTCGAGACGTCGCGGTCCCGGTTGCGGCGCAGGCGGTCCGCGATGGCTTCGACCGTGAGCGCAAGGTTGGTGCCGGTATCGCCGTCGGGCACCGGGAAGACGTTGATGCGGTTGAGCTCCTGGCGCTGCTGCCGGGTGTACTCGCAGGCCGCTACCAGCGAACGGCGCAGGCGCGGACCGTCCAGGTAGGCGATGTGCGTGCTCAACGGCGTCTCTCGGCTCGGGTACCGGAAGGAAGCACCGCCGGCCTGACGTCAGTAGCGCCCGCGCGCGCGCTCCTTGCCCGGCAGGATCTCCAGGCAGGTGGTCCACCACCCGGTGCGAATGGTCGTGATGAACTCCTCACAGATGCCCTCTCCCGCCATCTCGCGGGCCAGCGCCTCGTGATCGTAACGGACCGGAACGAAGTCGACGCGCAACCGGTCCCCCCCGGCCGATACCATAGCATACCAGACGCAGGTTCGCCCGTCGTTCGCCGGACGTCCCAGCGCCCCCGCGTTGACGTACCACCCCCGGGGCGCGAACCGCCGGGCCCAGTGGATGCCCGTGTGTCCCCCGAGAATCACATCGCAGCCGGCGTCCGCGGCGAGCTTCGCCAGGAAATGCGAAGGCGTGGTGGTTTCCCACAGGAACTCGTTGACCTGACGCGGGCTGCCGTGACAGGCGAGCACCTGCAGCGTGCCCAGCCGAAAGCGGATGGCGGGGGGGAGCGCGGACAGCCACCGGCGATGTTCGGGGGAGGTGTTGGAGAGCGCGTAGTCGTACGCCAGCCGGGCATAGTGATTGTCGCGCGGGTCGGTGTAGCCGCAGCGGCAGTCGTCCAGCCCGCGGCCGATGGAGTCGTCGTAGTTGCCCTGCACCACCCGCACCCCCTCGCGCCGGAGGACCGGAAAGACCTTGTCCGGACTTGGCCCGAAGCCCCCCAGATCGCCCAGACAGAAGAGCGCCTCGGCGCCGCGGGCGCGCGCATCCTCGACCGCGGCCGCCAGCGCCAGGTGATTGGAGTAGACGCCGCCGAAGACCGCCACGCGATGGAATCGGTCCGGCTCCGCCCCGTGCCGCGGGACCGGCCCGGCACCCTCCGTTTCCGGTGCCCGCGCCGATTCATCCACCCGCTAGAACTCGCTGCTCGCCGAGGTGTTGGCGCAGATGGACCCGTGCAGGTAGCAGGTGTAGCAGGCCTGCTCGGACAGCGAGGCGGGCCGCGCCACCGCTTCGCCGAGGGTGTCGCCCAGGCGCGCGTCCGGATAGTCGAGCAGGATGGGGCAGACGTGGACCCCGGCGGCCGTAACCAGCCGCGCGCGCGTGCACAGAAGCTGATCGAGATCGAAGCCGTGCAGCATCTCGTGGGTGACCCGCATCGACGGAGCATACCCCTGCGTGCGCCGGGCTTCCTCGCCGATGAGCAGCGGCGGTATGATCTTCAGCCGGGCGCGGCCGTAGCCGATCTCCGCCAGAAGCTCGCGAAAGCCTCCCAGGATGCGCCCGGTCTCGGCTTCGGGCCAGCTCTGCATGGCGGTGATGATGGGCAGGAACCCGGCGTCGACCAGCCGTTCCACGCCCTCGATGCAGCGCGCGAAGGTCCCCTCTCCGCGGATGGCGTCGTTCATCTCCGGGGTGACCCCGTCCAGGCTCACCCGCAGCTCCAGGGAATACCGCGATCCGGCCGCCAGCCGGGCCAATTCGCGCACCGTCCGCTCGGGCAGGAGGGTCGCGTTGGTCAGCACCGTGGCCGGCCCCAGCTCCAGCGTATCCTCGAGGATGCCGCACATCTCGTGATTCATGAAGGGCTCGCCGCCGGTGAAGTAATACTCCTTCACCCCCAGCGGGACGGACTCGGCGAGGGCGGAGGCGACCTGGCCGCGGGTCATGAACCAGAACGAATGGTTGTCCGGGCTGCACGAGATGAAGCAGTGGCGGCAGCGCAGGTTGCACACCGTGCCGCTCACCTGGAACCAGAGCTGGTCCAGTGCCCGCAGCGGGACCTGCGGAGGTGACTCGGCCACGCGCGGCAGAGCCGCAATCCGGCCTCTGCCAAGGCCGTTGGCGGTGGTTGACGCGCTGGGAAGGATGTTGAGGTCTTTCATCAGATGATCCGCGGCTCCTCGGACCGCCCTGTCCGTGCCATGAACCTAGCGCATGCGGCGGGGACACGCCCCGGCCAGGGACTTCCATGGCAATAAACGGGCCTGCGGGTGTTCTTAGATGATGACCGGCCCGCAACTCATACCCGGGTCGCGCGGAACGAGGCACTTCAACGGCACGAGTTACGAGAGAGCACCGCGAATGCCGGCACACCTGATGAGCGGCGCATTCCGTGCGGACGGCCTGCCGGTCCAGCGTCCCCGGCCGCGCCCGTTCACGCGGGCGGAGAGCCGTTCCGCGACCCGCCCGGTCGGCACCGCGTCGACTATCCTGCTCGCGGCGGTCGTCGTCCCGTACCTCGCCGGCTGCGGTGCGGACGACGCGCCGGTGGCGCCGCCGCGGACCGGCCCCGCGAGCATCGTCCTCTCCTCCTCCGCGGTGACGCTGCCGGCGATCGGGGACACGGTCCGGCTGGCGGCAGCGGCGACCGACGCGGACGGCGACACGGTTGCGGGCATCTCCTTCACGTGGGAATCGAGCGACCTGTCGGTGGCGGCGGTCGATTCGGAGGGTGTCGTGCAGGCGGCCGGAAAGGGATACGCGGCGATCACGGCGGCGACGGGTTCCATCTCGGGGACCGCCCTGGTGACCATCCCCGGACCCGCCCCCTTCGACGCCACGCCTCCGCCCGCGGATCCCACGCCCGTGGCGCCGGAGATCATGGCCTGCCGGGGCTGGGAAGAGTGGTTCGTGGGTGACTTCT
This sequence comes from Gemmatimonadota bacterium, assembly GCA_022823365.1. Classification (GTDB taxonomy): domain Bacteria; phylum Gemmatimonadota; class Gemmatimonadetes; order Longimicrobiales; family Gaopeijiaceae; genus BD2-11. The sequence goes on along the minus strand of JAJDXG010000054.1, from coordinate 16,028 downwards.
CCTACTTCAACAACGTCTGGAACCGGCAGGACACGAGAGACTACGAGCAGTGCATCATGCGACGGACACTGCCCGGGCTGGTCGAGACGGTGGAATACGGCTGGCGATGGCGATGGCCGGCGAGAAGGGGGCAGGTCAAGGCCTACCCGGAGCTCATCTACGGGCACAAGCCCTGGCATCCGCGTTCGACCACGCCGGAGCTTCCTCGACGCATCGACGCCATCGAAACCCTCGAGGTCGACTACGAGGCCTATCTCACCGTCGACGGCACGTACAACCTCGCGTTCGACTTCTGGATCACGCGCGACGATCCGCCCAGCGTGTCCGGCATCTCACACGAAGTGATGATCTGGCTGGATCATGACTTCCGGCCGGCCGGACAGGAGTTCTATGTCGGCCCGGTCCGGATCGAGGGCGTCCTGTGGGATCTGTACCACTGGCCGGACCGGGTCTGGCCGAATGCAGACGGGGACCGCGAACTCGTCGCCGACTACATGGCGCTGGTACGGCACAGGGATCTGCTCGTCGGCTCCCTCGACTTGCTGGCCCTCTTCCGCTTCCTGATCGACCTGGGCTACCTGCCGGCCGACCATTACCTGACCGCGATCGAGTTCGGCAACGAGGCGGTCAGCGGCGCGGGCGAACTCTGGCTCAAGGACTTCCGGGTCCACCTTCGTTGAGGGGAGGGCCCTCCCCTGCCAGTACTCCACCGCCAGCCCGTCGACGCGCGCAAAGCTGCGGCGCCCCCACCAGGCCGCCGTGGAACCTTGACGCCCCCGGCGAAGTGTAAGAATGGTACAGACTTCGACATGCGCCGCACCGGCCGGGACCGGCGGGCGGCGTTTCGTGTCCCCGGTGCCGGAGCCCATCCGCGTGACCCAGGCGGCAGCAGCCCAAACCCCGACGTCCGAAGCCCCCGAGCGCTTCATCAACCGGGAGCTCTCGTGGCTGGCGTTCAACGAGCGCGTACTGGCCGAGTCCTCGAGCTCCCGCCATCCGCTGCTGGAGCGGCTGCGCTTCCTCTCCATCTCCGCCACGAACCTCGACGAGTTCTACATGGTGCGCGTGGCCGGGCTGAGGGCCCAGGTGGACGCCGGCATCACGACCACGACCCCCGAGGGCATGACGCCCGCGCAACAGCTCCGGGCCATCGACCGACGCGCCCGGGCGCTGATGGTGCGCCAGCAGAAGAGATGGCGCGAAATGCGTGACGAACTGCGCGGCGTGGGCATCGTCATCGCGCATCCGAGCGAGCTGAGCGGGGCCGCCCGGTCGGCCCTGGATGCCTACTTCGACGAACAGATCTTCCAGGTCCTCACCCCGCTGGCCGTCGACCCCGCGCATCCCTTCCCCTTCATCCCCAACACCGGCTACGCGATGGTGCTGTCGCTGGCGCGCCCGCGGGACGGCACCGAGATGCACGCCCTGCTTCCACTGCCCTCCCAGATCGACCGCTTCATCGCCATTCCAGGAGAGAACCAGCGCTTCATTCGCCTGGAGGAGCTGCTCGGGATGCACCTGGACAGCCTCTTCCCGGGCTTTGCGGTCAGGGAAACCGGGTATTTCCGCGTGATCCGCGACAGCGACGTGGAGATCGAGGACGAAGCCGAGGATCTGCTGCTGGAATTCGAATCCGCGCTCAAGCGCCGGCGAAGGGGGCGGGTCATCCACCTGAGGGTTTCGCGCGGCATGTCGGAGACCCTGCAGCGCTTCCTGATGCGCGAACTGGACGTCGGCCCCGGGGACATCTTCCGCGAGGGCGATCTGCTGGGGCTGGGCGATACCGCGCAGCTCATCGGGGATGATCGGCCGGACCTGGTGTTTTCGCCCTACAACGCGCGCTTCCCGGAGCGGATTCGCGACTTCGGCGGAGACTGCTTCGCCGCGATCCGCATGAAGGACATCCTCGTCCACCACCCCTACGAGAGCTTCGACGTGGTGGTGCAACTGCTGCGCCAGGCCGCCGAGGATCCAGCCGTGGTGGCCATCAAGCAGACGCTCTACCGGACGAGCCAGGATTCGCCCATCGTGACGGCGCTGATCGAGGCGGCAGAGGCGGGAAAGAACGTGACCGCGCTGGTCGAGCTGAAGGCCCGCTTCGACGAGGCGGCCAACATCGCGTTCGCGCGGGGGATGGAGCGCGCCGGGGTGCATGTCGTCTTCGGGGTGGCGGAACTGAAGACACACGCCAAGATCTCGCTGGTGGTGCGGCGGGAAGACGGCTCGCTGCGCTCCTACGTCCACTTCGGGACCGGGAACTACCACCCCGTGACCGCCAAGATCTACACCGACCTGTCCTACTTCACGTGCGACCCGGCGCTGGCCCGCGACGCCGCGAGGGCCTTCAACTTCATGACCGGCTATGCCCGTCCCGAGGGCCTCGACCAACTCGCGATCGCGCCTTTCACCATGCGCAGCACGCTTCTCGAACTCATCGCCGGCGAGGCCGCGCGCGCGCGCCGGGGAGAGCCCGCGGGAATCTGGGCCAAGATGAACTCCCTGCTCGACAGCGAGGTCATCGACGCCCTTTACGGGGCCTCGCGCGCGGGCGTGAAGATTAATCTCGTGGTGCGCGGCATCTGCTGCCTGCGCCCCGGGGTCCCCGGACTCTCGGAGAACATCACGGTGACCAGCATCGTGGGCCGGTTCCTGGAGCACTCGCGCATCGTGTGCGTGGGGGGCGGGGCGGAGCTGCCCTCGGACCGGGCGAAGGTATTCATCTCATCGGCGGACTGGATGCCGCGCAACCTGGACCGGCGCGTGGAGCTGCTGGTTCCGGTCACCAACCCCACGGTGCACCGCCAGATCCTCGACGAGATCATGGTGGCGAACCTGAAGGACACGGAGAGCAGCTGGCGCCTGGCGCCCGACGGCTCCTACCGCCGGGTCCCGGACGGGAAACGGGCATTCAGCGCCCACGACTATTTCATGAACAACCCCAGCCTGTCGGGACGGGGCAGCGCGCTCGAGCGGGAGCACGCTCCGGTGCTGCAGCTGCATTCGGAGAGTAGCGGGCGGGGCTGACGCCGGGGTCCTGTTACGCGGCGAATTCAGGCCGTCCCCCGCCAGTCCTCCTGCCCGGCCAGGTGGGGCCGGCGTTCCAGAACCTGCTGAGGTCGTCCGTCCAGGACCGTGACGATTTTTGTGGCCGGCGGGCCGGGCGCGTGACGATCCTTCGGTGGCCAGCGGACGGGGCTCGGCGACGATCCTTCGGTGCCGGCGGATGGGGCGCGCGCGGAGCACCGGTTGTCCACGCGGGGCCGGGGGGGTCTTGTGGCAAGTCCGGGTATCCCCGGCGCACGCCCCCCGGCGGGCAGGAGCCGGGGCGCCCGAATTCACCCGAATCCACACGCGGGCGTCCCGTCTTGCCATTGACGGCTTCCCCAGCGCACGGCCCAAGCGGGCAGAAGCCAAGGTGCCCGAATTCACATGGGCGCGTCCCCTGCTGCCATTGACGGCATCCCAAGGCACGGCTCCCAGCGGAGGGAAGCCAGGGTGTCCGAATTCACATGGGCGTGTCCCCTTTTGCCATTGACAGGTTTCGAACCCGCCCTTCGGCAGGATCCAATATCCCGCATTCCATAGTCCGCCAAGGGCGCTGGCCGGCCTTCTGGGAGCCTTCGGGGGCCGCTGCCTCCTGCGATGGTCTCCCGACCCCCTGTCGCCCACTACAGGGCATCCTGAGAGGCCGATTTCAGTGCCGTTATATTTGCACGTAAGTCAGCAACAATAACTCAATATTCGGGAGCAACCGATGATCGCATCTCCAGCTGTTCTCTACGACACTCGCCGGAGGCATTCTCCGTGGCCCGCGATGCTGCGGGAACCGGTCGGCTCCCGATCCGACGCCGATGCCGGTTCCGCGCCTTCCGATCCCGAGGCTTCCGGCTTCGAGCCTTCCGATCCCGTGCCCGCCGGTCCCGCGCCCGCCGGTCCCGCGCCCGCCGAAGACGACGACGAACTCTATCGACTCGGCGAGCGCATCGCGGAGCTCGCGGCCAGCATCAATGCCGCCGAGGCTCGGATGATGACCCTCATCGCCGACTTTGACCGCCGGGGCGGGTGGAAGGACGGCGGCTACTCTTCCTGCGCCGAGTGGCTGGCGTGGCGGATCGGCATGAAGATCGGCCCGGCCCGCGAGCGGGTCCGGGCGGCGCGGGCGCTGGAAAGCCTGCCGCAGACGGCGGATGCCCTGGCGGACGGCACCATCTCCTACACCAAGGTGCGGGCGCTGACCCGGGTGGCCACGCCCGAGCGCGAGGCGGAGCTGCTCGAGTTCGCGCGCGCCAGTTCGGCGGCGAAGCTGGAGCGGACGCTGCGCATGTGGAAGAAACTGTCCCGCGATGAGGAATTGACGGCAGAGCAGGCGCGCCACCGCAGCCGGACGTTCTCGGTGTTCGTGGACGGCGACGGGATGTACGTGGTGAAGGGGCGGCTCGAGCCCGAGGTCGGGGCGGTGCTGATGCGGGCGGTGGAGGCGGCGTCGGATGCGCTGTTCCGGCGGGAGGGCGACGGGGGTGCCGGCAGCCGCGGAGACAGGGCGGGCGCCGGTAGTGACGAGGGAGGGGCGGGTGCCGGCAGCCGCGAGGGCGATGACGGCAACGCGCGTCCCAGGCCGAAGCAGCGCCGGGCGGACGCGGTGGGACTGCTCGCGGAGCGGGCGCTGGCGGCGGGATTCGGAGGTGGCGAGTCCCACGTCGTGCCTCCATCCCGGGACGAACCGCAGACTCGATTCCGCGGGGAACCGGAGGCCCAAGCCCACACCGAAACGCCCGCGTCACCCCGCGTCGAGTCCGGCACCCGCGCCGAGCGCTACCAGGTCATGGTCCACTGCGATGCCGCGACGCTCGCGGCCGAGGGCGAGCCGGGACGCTCGGATCTGGACGGGATCCGCGTCTCCTCGGAAACGTCGCGGCGCATGGCGTGCGACGCGGCGGTGGTCGCGATGGCTCACGCCAGGGACGGGTCGGTGCTGAGCGTGGGCCGGCGAACGCGCACGATTCCGCCGCACATCCGGCGGGCGCTGGAGGAGCGCGACCGGGGATGCCGCTTTCCGGGGTGCGGCTGCCGGTTCACCGAGGCGCATCACGTGAAGCACTGGGCCGACGGGGGCGAGACGAGCCTGAGGAACACGCTGCTGCTCTGCCGGCGGCATCACCGCGCCGTTCACGAGGGACGGGTCAAGGTCTCCGTGAACAGCGACGGGACGGTGCTCTTCTTCACGCCGAAGGGGAGAATGCTGGTCGACGCGCCGAAGCCGCCGGTAGCGCGGACCGCAAACCTCCCCCCGGTCCCATCGGCGCATCCCGGCGCCCCGGCGAAAGGCGATGGTTTCGTGCTCTCAAACGGGGCCGCGCTCTACCGCGACTCGGAGATACCATGGGAGATCGAGGCCGCTGCGCGGGAGGCCGCGGATGAGTCCCTCGGATAAAGCGCGGGCAGGGGCCCTGCGGATGCGTCTAACGAGATGCTCCCTCCAGAATCTCGACGATTCGCTGATGACCTGCAGCCCGGGCTCGGGCGCGCGGGACAGCCGGGGGAAGATCGCGGGGCAGCGCGGGATCGGCTCCTTCGGATAACAGAAACCGCACCATGTCCTCATGGCCCTTGCGGGCTGCCCAGGCGAGGGGGGTGCCGTGGTACTGGTCGTCGAGAGCGTCGATGTCCGCTCCGTGCTCGAGCATCAGGCGTGCATTGGGGATGTCGCCGCGTCCGGCGTAGTGGTGGAGCGCGTTCCTGCCCTGCCAGTCGGGGCGGTTCGGATCGAAGCCGGCCTCGATGAGGCGTTCCAGCACGCGACGCGAGGTGACGCTCACGGTCGGATCGCCCCTGCGGAGGGATCCGCCGTCGAGACGGCGCGTGACCGCCGGGTCGGCCTCGAGCAGCAGGTCGGTCAGCGGGAGGTCGTTGCGGGCGATGACCTCTTCGGCGAAGTCAGGCGCCTGCGTAACGGGTGCGCCGGTGGTGATGGCCTCGCCCAGTTCGGCGGCGGTCATGGACCAGACCGGGGTGGTCGCGCCGTGGTCGCGGAGCAGACGCTCGATCGTGTGCGCCGCGTCACCCGCCCAGGCGACCGCGATGCCCAGGCAGCTGTCGGACGAGTCGGGCGCGGAATTGGGGTCTGCACCGTGCTCGAGGAGCGCTTCCACCATGGCGACATCGCCGCGCGCGCACCCCATCCAGAGCGCGTGTCCCTCGGGCGCGAGTTCCTCCGGGCGGCTCGGATCGGCGCCGTGCCGGAGCAGCAGGCGCACGATGTCGAGGTGGCCCGCGCGCGCCGCGTAAGTGAGCGGGTTGCGGCGGCCCGAATCGAGGCGGCGGGCGCGACCGGGGTCCTCCTCCAGCAGCTCCTCGACCCGGGCCCGGTCGCCCGATGCGCCGGCCGCCGAGAGGTCGAGGGTCGCGCCGACCGCCAAGAGTGCCGCCAGCACGAACGCCGGCTCCGCATGCGAGATTCCCTTCAGTTCCCGCCACACGCGGAATTGGTAGTCACCGTTGTACAGGATGTGCGCGGGAGTCTGTCCGTCGCTCCGGCAGGCATCCGGGTCGGCGCCCCGGTCGACCAGAAGCGGCAGCAGCCCGGGCTGGCGGGTCATGACGGCCCAGTGCACGGCGTTGCTGCCATGGATGTCGGCGGCGGCGGCCAGGCGCGGCCGCGCCAGCAGCATCTCCTCCACCCGGCGCTCGTCCCGCGCCACCACGGCGTCCCGCAGTTCGGTGAAGCGGGGATCGTACCCGAAGCGGGCGCGTGCCTCGGCCTCCAGAACGCTGCGCACCTCGTCGAACCCCATGGCGCCGGCGCGCCGCACCAGCTTCTTCCACCCGGAGTCCATGAAGCGCACGCGGCCCGGTTCCGCACCCGCGTCCAGCAGCACGCGCACCACCTCAGGCCGGTTCGCGCAGACCGCGAAGTGAATCGGCTGGGTGTACCAGTACTGGGCGTGGACGAGGGTGGGGTCGTGGCCGATCAGTTCCCGAACGCGATCCAGGTCACCGTCCCGGCAAGCCTCGAAGAACGCCCACGCCTCGTCGCCGTCGACCGGGTCGATATCGTACACGTAGCGGCCCGACATCCCGGTCGGGCGAGTGCGGCGGCGGGTCACCGAGGTTGGTCGGCGCGGGCACCGCGCGACTGAGGCAAGTCCCGGGCGACGTGCACCGAAACTAGCGCCTCCAGGCCGCGGCTTCCGGAATCCCGCGACTGCGAAGTACCCTCAGTCCCTCTGCCGCCCACGCCGACCCGGGCGCCGCCGCTTCCGACATTACAGCGCCGCCGGAGCCCCGCAGGATGCCGCGCACGCGTCCCGTCCCGGAATCAAGCAGAATCGTGACCTGGCGATCGCTGTCGCGTCCCAGCGTCGTGGATCCCTCCGGTCCGGACAGCGCGATTCTCGCCAGCGCGTCGGACCACCCCGATTGTACGGGAAGCGTGTACACGAACGAGGACCGTCCGTCCCCGTCGGCGACGGTCGGCATGTCGAAGTTCAACGCGAACAACTCGCGCCCGTCCGCCGCCAGGCCGACCAGCCGGTAGGCCCCACCTGCACTCGGCAGGACCGCGGGCGCATCGACAACCATTGCCGGGTCCAGGAAGAGATTGTTCTCCCCGTCAACGCCACCCCAAAGGAGCAGCGACCTTGCAGGGGACCCCGAGGACGCGGCCGCGCCACCCGCCCGGTTGAGGCGGAAGTTGACCATCTTGGTCAAGTTGTAGCCGCTGATCCAGCGTGGCTCGCAGTAGGTCATCAGGTCCGGGTCACTGGGTGGCACAAGGACGTTGTTCAGGAAGTCGAATCCCCATGCGCCGATCGAGCCGTCGCGCTGGGGGAACGACTCATCCGGGCCTGCCGCCCCTCCGCATGGCGCGTGCACGAGCCTCAGGTTGTGCCCCAGTTCGTGTGCAATGACATCGGGCACGGGTATGCTCGCGCTTGAATACCCGCCCAGGTTGGCCACGCCGCGATTGGCCGCCGTCCGGCGTGCAAGCCCGAGGTGGTAGCCGCTGCGGCCCTCCATGATTCGGATGGCCTCCGTCTCCCGGAGCACGCTGTACACATCGACTGCCGCCGTCAGCACGGGTTCGTGTGCCGTCACGGCAAACCCACGGATGGGCAGCAACGTCCGCACATCCCGGAAGAGATCCGACTCGGCATTCAGGTCTCGAGTGAACCCCAGGACCGAGGAATCCGGATCCGATTCGGCCAGAAAAGGAATCACCGTGAGATCGAATGGCGGCATCGCGCGCACGTCCACCTCGGTCCGTCCGGTTTCGGGAATGCGTCCGGTGACCCCCAGAGCGGGATCCAGCGTTCCTGCAGGGTCGATCTCGACCACCATCTCCAATCCGGGCTGCAGTACCGCACCCGGAATCACCGCATTCGCCGAGCGGGCGAGATCCCCTTCCTCGAACTCGGTGGGGATCGTGGCGGACTGGGCGGGGATGTCGACGACATGCACCTCTGCACCGTCCAGAAAGAAGCGGGCACGGACGTCCGGCAGACTCTGGGTCGTGCTCTGGTCGGATCTCACGAACACCCGGAGCAAGCCGTCGTTGCCCGCCACCAGCGGTACGGGCAAGTCCACCGATTGGACGGCCTGCGTCACATATGCGACCGATCCCTCCACGGCGCCGCACCGGGCCACCTGCTGGTTGGGCAGACCGGCGAGCCAGTCCAGGAATTCCGGCTCGCGAGGCGCGCACAATCCGGTGTTCGAGAGCAGGAGCGTTTTCAGTTGACGCAACGCCGTCAGAGCAGCCGGCAGGGTTCCCCGCATGTCGCGGTTGAGCGTCAGGTCAAGTTCCTGCAAGCCCGCTAGACGTCCCAGTTCGGGCGGTATCGATCCCGCCAGCTGGTTCTGCGCAAGCAGGAGGATCCGCAGGCGAGAAAGATTGCCGATTTCCGCGGGAATGACGCCGGTGAGGTCGTTCTCGGCGAGACCCAGTGTCTCGACGCGAGACAGGTTGCCCAGCTCACGGGGGATCTTGCCCGTGAGCAGGTTGTCTCGAAACGACAGGAACTCGACGTTGGCCAGACGGCCGAGTTCGCGCGGGATCCTGCCGCTCAGCGTGTTCCACCGCAGATCCAGGTTCGTGACGTTGCCCAGGCTGCCGAGCGTCGCCGGGATCGTGCCGCTGAGACGGTTGACGTGGAGGTTCAGGTTCTCCACCTGCGAAAGCTCGCCAAGCGAGGAAGGTATTTCGCCGGTCAACCCGTTCTGGTACAGCATCAGCCGCCTCAGGTTCGAGAGGTTGCCCAGCTCGCGCGGGATACGCCCTGTCAGAAGGTTGTTGTTGAGTTGCAGCTCCTCCAGCTTGGCGAGGTTGCCCAGTTCGGCCGGAATCGATCCCCCCAGTGTGTGAGTACTCGCGAGGCTGAATCTTCTAAGGTTGGAGAGCTTCCCGATTTCGGGCGGGATCTCGCCAGCGAGGGGATTGAAGTCGAGGTCGAGTTCTTCAAGCTGGGACAGATCGCCGATGGCAGCCGGAATCGGACCGACGATGGAGTTGCCCTCCAGGTGCAGCCTTCTCAGCCGGGACAGATCGCCCAATTCCGAGGGGATGCGCCCGGACAGATCGTTGCTGTTCAGCGAGAGACCAACGACCCTCCCCTCGCCGTCGACCTGGACGCCACGCCAGCTGCCGAGTGGCGAATCGGTCAACCAGCCGCCCGCGCGCTTCCAGTTCGGTCCGCCGAGGGATCGGTACAGCGTTTCCAGAACCGCGCGGTCATCGGACGGCGGACATTCCAGACCCGTGCCTTCGTGAGACGAAACGGTGCTCAGCCACTCCTTGAGCGGTCCGCCGGGAGGCACGCACAGTTCAGTGCCAGAATAGTGGAATTCCCGGAGACGAAGTTGGGTGAGCGAGCGTGGCAGAGGACCGGAAAGGCCGTTCTCGCCGACCCGAAGCGCGGTCAGAGCGGCGAGCTCGCCGAGCTCTGAAGGGAGCGCGCCAGCCAATCCGTTTCCGTTCAGATCGAGTTCCTGTACCCGACCGATGGAGTCGGTGACGATGCCGTACCAGTCGCTGAGCGGCTGGCCGCCCAGCCAGCCGTCGGATTTCGCCCAATCGGCACCGGCCGCGGCTTCGTAGACCAGCCCAAGCACGGCGGCATCGGCCGCGTTGCAGTGCGGTCCCTGTACCTCGGCCATGCGCCCACGCCACGCCACGAAACGAGCCGTCCCCGGCGTACAGAGACCCGGGTTCTCGTCAATGTTGAAATACGCCAACTCGAGCCGTAGATAACTTGCGGGAATCGGGCCAAGCAGAAGGTTGCGGTGGAGTTGGAGCGACTCCAGACGGGCCAGGTCGGCCAGTGCGGACGGAAGCTCGCCGCTCAGGGAATTAAGCTCCAGGGAGAGCACTTCCAACCGCGTGAGTTGCCCGAGTTCCCGCGGGATCGCGCCCGTCAGATGATTGTTGGCGAGATCCAGCCACCGCAGGCTCGACGCATTTCCGATCTCCGGCGGAATGGGTCCGACAAACCCGTTGCCGGAGAGGATCAGCTGCTGTAGCTGACGCAGCTGGCCCAACTCGGGCGGAATGGGTCCGGTCAGTCCTCTGGCCGCAGTCACCAGACTAAGGGACTGGAGGTTCGACAAACCACCGATTTCCGGCGGTACGACACCGTGCAGTCCGTTAAAACTCAAGTCCAGACGCCGTACGCGTCCACCGGCATCGGCCGATACACCGTACCATTCGCGGAGGGGCGCTTCGGTGAGCCAGTTGGTGTTGTTTTTCCAGTTCGGCCCGTCTGTCGCTTCGTACAGTCGTACCAGAATCTCGCGATCGGTGAGCGGGGTGCATTCCACGCCGGTGCCCGCGTGGGACGCAATGCCACCGAGCCAGTCTCGGAACGTCTCATAGGGCGGGACGCACAACCCGGTATCGGCGTAGCGAAACTCCGTGAACGACAGGGCGAGAAGCGACCGCGGCAGCGGGCCGGAAAGCGTGTTGTCGCTGATCCGCAGCGAAGTGAGGCCGGTGGCGCCCGCGATTTCGGCCGGCAGCGGGCCGTTCAGTTCATTGTGGTCGAGGTGCAGATACTGCAGCCGGTCAAGGTCCCCGATCTCGGGCGCGATCCAGCCCGCGAGATTGTTGTCGGAGAGCGCCAGGCCGATCACACGGCCTGCCGCATCGACCTCCACGCCGTGCCACTCGCCGACCGGCGCGCTGGTGAGCCAGTTGGCGTTGTTCGTCCACTGGCGTCCCGCAGTTGTCTCGTAGAGTATTTCGAGAGCAGGCCGGTCCGGCGAAGCCTGCGATACCGCCACGGTGATTTCGGCTGCCCCCGATACGCTCCCCGCCGACGCCGTGATCGTTGCCGTGCCGTTGCCCACGGCCGTCACCAGGCCCGCGCTGTCCACCGTCGCCACCGCCGCGTCGCCCGACTCCCATGAGAATTGCGCGTCAGCCACCGCGTTGCCGTTCGCATCGAGCGCTTCGGCCACCAGCCTGAGTGTGTCTCCAAGGGCGGCCAGAGTCGCCTCCGCCGGCGAGACGACCACCGAGCCGGCTGCCTGCATCACCGTCAAGGCCGCTGTTCCCGAGGTCCCACCCGCGCTCGCCGTGATCGTCGCCGAACCGTTGCCCACGGCCGTCACCAGGCCCGCACCGTCCACCGTCGCCACTGCCGCGGCGCTCGACGCCCATGTCACCGTGGTGCCCGTCATCGCCTGGCCGTTCTGATCGAGCACCCTGGCTGCCAGTTGTACCGTCGCGCCCAACGAGGTCAACGTGGACGTGGCAGGACTTACCGTCACGGTCGTTGGTCGAGGGGGATCAGGTGGCGGTGGCTGGGACGGCGGCGCTGTGGCACCGTCGCCGCAACCGGCGGCCCAGGCCAGGACCGAGAGCGCCGCGAACGCAAGGACGGGAATCCGACCGCGGCTCATCATGACATGCTTCCTGAAGGGAACCCCGACGCTCGCGGACACCCTGTGCACGCGTTGCACCCGAGAGCTGCTAAGCTGATACAGGATCATAATATAGCGCAGGGACAGAGGAGGATCGGCGACGCAGTGTAGGCCGCCACCCTTCGTACGGCAAGGCTGCGGGAACCGCGGGTTAGCCACCGCGTTCGAAGGCGGACCGATGCTGGATGGCGGACGCGCCAGCTCCCGACCGCGCGCGGTGCTCTATGGGGTTCCGGGGTCTTAGGTGCCCCGCGATCAGGTACCCGGGAGGGCCTCCGCGGCCGTCGTCACCTGAGCCTCCTCGTCCCCCGGCGCCTCCTCCCACTCGTACTCGCGGTCGTGCACCCAGCGCTCGAACCACTCGAGGTGCACGTTGGCCTTGAAGAGCTGGTGCCTGAGTTCGGTCCAGCCATGTCCGGCGCGCGGCGCCACGTACAGATGCGTGGGCACGCCGTTGTGCTTCAGCCCGCGGTACATCTCCACCGACTGGGGCATGGGCACGCGGGCATCCTCCTCGCCCACGAGGAAGATCGTCGGCGTGCTCACCCGCCAGACCTCGCGCAGCGGCGAGTCCTGCCAGTACTGGTCGACCGGCGCGTCCTCCTCCCAGGGCGTGCCGCCGAACCACGGCGTGCGGTACACGCGGATGTCGCTCTGTGCGTACATCGACACCCAGTTGGCGGCGCCCGCCCCCGAGGCGGCGGCCTGGAAGCGGCCGGTGTGGGTGATGATCTTGTTGGTCATGTGCCCGCCGGCGCTCCACCCCATCTTGGCCATGCGGGCGCCGTCCACCAGGCCGAGGTCGATCAGGTGGTCCACCCCGGTCATCACGTCCAGGTGGGCCTGGTCGAAATAGTTGCCCACCATGTTGCGCAGGAAGTCGTCGCCGTACCCGGTGCTGCCCCGGTAGTTGGGCTTGAACACGAAGTAGCCCATCCCGTTCAGCACCTGCACGAAATTGCCCGCGGTGGAGAACTGGAACTTGTCGGACGCGGCGGGGCCGCCGTGGGTCTGAACCACCAGCGGATACTCCGTGCCCTCCTCATACTCGAGCGGATAGAAGAGCAGCCCCTCAACTTCGACGCCGTCCTCACCCTGCCACTGGATGGCTTCCTGGCGCGGCTGCACGAAGTCCTCGGTGAGGTAGTCGAAGACGCGGGTCACGCGCTCGGGCGAGCCGTCGCCGGTCATCATCCACAGGTCGCCCCGGTTGTCGGCCCGGTTCAGCCCGAAAACGTGCGCGTCCAGCGCCGGGGCATAGTGCCAGTTGATGACCTGGTGCTCGCCCTCCGTCAGCTGCGTCAGGCTCTCATCGGCAATGTCGACGCGCATCAGCTCCTCGCGCACACCCGTGTTGGCCCGGAAGAAGATCGCCTCGCCGTCCCCCGACCAGGCGATCGCGTCGACGCCATGCGGCATGTCCGGCAACAGCACGCGCGCCTCCCCGCCTCCGGATGCCGGGACGAGGAAGAGGTTGTCGTTGTAGTAGAAGTCGAAGTCCTCGTTCGAGTCCGCGTGGAAGGCCACCCACTGATTGTCGGGAGAAAGGCGCGCGTTGTACTCCGGCACCGAGTTGCGGGTGAGTTGGCGGGCTTCGCTCCCGTCCGCCCGCATCACCCAGACCTCGCGCCGGTCGACACCCTCGAACAGCGGCGACTCTCCCCGGTGGAAGGCGATGTGGGTGCCGTCGCGCGAAAGCGAGTATCCGGTGATCGAAAAGTCCCCCTCCGTGACCGGGCTCGTCTCGCCGTCTTCCACGCTCACGCGCCAGATATGGCTCTGCTGATAGTTCTCGTCGAAGGCGAAGACGTCGTCCCCGGCTTCGCGCCGGGCCTGCTCGTCCTCCGACAACTCGTCCGCCGCAACGAAGTAGATGCCGCTTCCGTCCGGGGCCCAGGTAATGCTCGAGACCGCGGTCGGGTGCCCGGTGAGGGCGTTCGCCTCGCCGCCCATCGCGTTCAGCAGATAGACCTGGGTGTGCTCGTCCTCGCCGCGCCGGGCCAGGAAGGCGATGCGGCTCCCGTCGGGCGACCAGCGCGGGCTCGTCTCCCCGTTCTCGCCGTTGGTGACCTGGATCAGGTTCTCGCCGTCCGCGTCCACCCTCCAGATGTGGGCGACCGTCCCGTTCTCCTCCCAGTCCGCGTCACGGCGCACGAAGAGCAGCCGGGTTCCGTCCGGGGAGATGCGCGCGTCCCCGAGCGAGGGCACCTCGATGAGGTCGACGATGGTCATCGGGCGGGGCGCGGCGTCCGTGTCTTGCGCCCACAAGCCCTCGATCGGGCCCGTGAGGGCAAGAAGGAGGAACATCGTGCCAGCGGCGAACCAGCCACGGGCGAGGGGCGGCGCCATGCGGATACAGCGGGTGTCGTGCGTGTTCATTCTCCTCCTCCAAGCCTCATTCTCGTTCAGCAGCGCTTCTCTTCCTTCCCATAGTGGCGGCACGGTGAAACCCGGCTCGCGATCGCGCGGTTGCCCTATTCGAAGTTCCCGGGCACCGCTTCGTGCATCTCCGCGGCGACGTCCTCGGCGCTCCGGAAACGCGAGAGGTCCAGATCGAAGTCGGGGACGCTCCGGCGCCGGATCTTGCCCGCGAGCTCGCGAACCTCGCGCGGCGCCATCCCCATGCCGCGCAGTTCCTCGAAGCTGAGCGATCCATCCTCCCGTACCGCCAGCCCGCCATCCGCATCGGGCTCCAGCAGCTTCGCCAGCGCCTCGATCTCCATCCGGCTCAGCTTGTCGCCGCACACCTGGTAGTCGATCCACGCCTCGAAGCTCAGCGGGGCCACGCGTTTGAGCATCCCGGCCATCACCCGCCCGAACTCCTGGATCTCCCACTGTGCGTGATCGTCCACCCGCAGCGTAAGAAAGTGCAGGAGGTTGTGCAGATCGATCTTCCAATACCACTGCGTGTACGTCGAGAGCGGCAGGTCGATGCGGGCCAGCTCGCGCGCGACATCCTCCTGTACCATCCACGCGTACGCGCGCGAAGCCGAGGACCGCACCTCCTCCCATCGCCGAATGGCATCCCCGTACAGGCGCTCCGGGGCCGCGTCCGCCTCCCTTCCCTGGTTGTTGACGCTGCTCTGCAGCGAGAAGTTGCCGGGATCGGGGCTGTAGAAAAGGAGCGGCATCAGGCTATACCGACCCGAATATTCATTGATGGAGTTGTGGGTGACGATGCCGTTCGCCACAAAGTTGTGGTACGGGCCCTCGACTTCGAGGTCGTATGTCTCGCGCTCGCCCACGAACTCGATGCGCTTGATCCGCACGAGCTTGGCCTTGTCGAGGCGGTTCCAGGGGATCCTGGGGCGTGGCACCCACTCGGACTTGACCGGCGGTCCGCCAAGTCGTTCCACGAACTCCAGCTCCCGGCCGGCGATGGAGCCGGCCAGCGAACGCCGGTGTTCGGGACGTTCCTCGGCTGCACCGTTGACGTACACGAAGTAGTCGCCGTGCCGCCATACCGCGCGTCCACCAGTTTCCCGCAACCCGGTCGCCCGCCCAAGCGTGTCCCAACCGGTCCCGAACAGGAATCGGTGATCGGATGTGGCTTCGATGGACTTGCCGTCCTCCAGAACCATCCTGAACACCGGCTTCGGGCCGTTCCGGTACACATCCACAATGCGGGTGTGCTGGCACGCCAGCGTGTCCTCGTTCACCTGCCTGAGTTTCATCCGGCGCAGGCGATCACGGCGATGAAACGGGTTCCGCTGCTTGTCGGGGCGAGTTCGATTCCGGGTGGGTTGAAAGCGTCGCCAGATCTCTTCGATGGGTAGCTTGTAGAGTTGGCGGCGCCCCCTCGCCTCCGCGCCGGGCAGGTCGAAGAAGACCTCGGTGCCCTCCGCCAGGCACGCCGTCCGGTGCCGCACCCACTGGCGGGCCACGAACATCGGCATGGCGCAGTGGAACTTGAGCTCGACCATCTCGCTGGGGGTGGTGTGCAGGTGGCGCCGCAGGTAGCGGATGAGGCCGCGGGTGGCGCTGCGTTTGCGGGTGCCGTAGCCGTAGCTGACCCGCGCGGCGTGCTCGATGCTTTCGTCGCTTCCCATGTAGTCGACCAGCGATACGAAGCCGTGGTCGAGCACGGGGTAGTAGAGTCCGAGGATCTCCTC
>JAJDXG010000051.1 GCA_022823365.1 Gemmatimonadota bacterium | reverse complement strand
ATCCACGGCCAGGTCCCAGGCTGAGGTGGTGGCAGGGGCTTCGATGCGGACCGCGTGCCGGGCACCGAAGTCGAAGCCTGTTTCGACGTTGGGCTCGGGACGGGAGATCGCGTACAGGCGCACCGTATCGGCGGAGGCGATCCATTCGAGCGCGAAAGGATCTCTTCCGCACGCAGCGGTGGCAATCAGCGAAGGGAGAAGGACGATGATCCCGAGCGAACGCATGACGACTGTTTGGCAACGGAGGAAGGGCTGGCGCCGGCGAGCCGACAGCCTGCTCGCGGAGCGCGCAAAGACTACCCCGACGGCTCCGGCGGGTCAACCCCGGAGCGGTGAATTCCGTTGATTTTACACTATGCCGCGGGTAAGTTTCCGCGTGCATTCCGACCCGCATCAGCGAGCGGCGTTGACCCCCGCCGACCCCCACCTCCGGGTCGTCATCCTCGCGGGTGGCGCCGGTTCCCGTTTCTGGCCCGCCAGCACGCCCGCTCGCCCCAAGCAGCTCCTGCCGCTGGTCTCGAGCCGCCCCCTGGTGGCCGACACGGTCCTGCGCGCGCTGGAGCTGGTCCCGGCCAGCCGGTTGCGGATCGTCGCGGGACGGCACCTGGAGTCACCGCTGACTGCCGCGCTGCCGGAGTTGCCTCCCGGTTGCTTCCTCTGGGAATCGCGGCCGCGCAGCACGGCACCGGCACTCACCTGGGCAACCTGGCGCGCCTGGCGAAGCGATCCGGAGGCGGTGATCGTTTCCCTGCACTCGGACCATGTCATACGCCCCGCCGCCGCGTTCCGTTCGCTGGTCGCGCGCGCGGTGCGGATCGCGGCCCGCGACGATGTCCTGCTGACCGTCGGGGCCCGGCCGGATCGCCCCGACACCGGCTACGGATACCTGCAACCCGGCGACGCCCTGGACGGACCCGCCCGCGCCGGGGCGGGCGAGCCTCCCCGGCGTGTGCTGCGCTTTCACGAAAAACCCGACGCCCGGCAGGCCGCCGAGTACATCCGCCAGGGGTTCCTGTGGAACACGGGTATCTTCGTCTGGCGGGCATCGGTGTTCCTGAAGGAACTTCGCGCGCACGCTCCCGGAATCGCCGCCCTGCTTCCGCGACTCGGGGACGGCGACGTGAACGGCTTCTTCCGCCACGCGCCCACGGTGAGCGTCGACGAGGCCGTGCTGGAACGCAGTCGCTCGTGCGCCATGCTTCCGGCATCCTTCGACTGGGATGATGTGGGCAGCTGGGAGGCGCTCGCCCGGACGCGGACGCTCGACCAGCGCGGGAACACCCGGGCCGGCGACATCGTCTGCGTTGAGAGTGAAGACAACATCGTGTACAGCGAAGGCGGGCGGGTGGTGTTGTTCGGCGTCCGAGAGATGGTCGTGGTCGTCACGGGGGACGTGACGATGGTCACGACCCGCGAGCACGCCCGCGAACTCAAGCGCCTCGTGCAGCGGCTCCCCTCCTCGTCGCGCACCCAACGGACGTGAGCGCCCGCCTCTACCTGTTCGACGACGCCCGCGCCCGGCGCTGGGAACCGTTTGCCCTGACACGTCCCGCAGCCGAACTGGTCCTTGGTGCGCTGCGGCTCTGGGAGCGGGCAGCCCGCGCGTGGGGTGTGGAGTACGGCGGTCATCTTGCAGGCGCCCGCCTCGCCGGTTTCCGCGAAAACGAAGCGCCGGAGGCACTCGTGGCCTCCGACGTGGAGCGCGGCGTCCACCGCATCCTGGTGTCCAGCCGGGCCGTGGTGCCGAGCCGGCCGCGGCAGCTGCCCCCGGTCGCCGCCGAGTTGTACATCGACGGCGCCCGGGTCGGGTGGAGCCTGCCTGCCGGCGTCCCCCTTCCCCACCCCCGCGACCTCGCGGATCCCGCTGCCGCTCCCCGGACGAAGGCCGGAATCGAGCTGGAGGGATTCGTGCTGGACCACGTCTGGGAACTGGTGGAACGGGCCCCCGCTCAGCTCCGTGAAGACCTCGAGGCCGGGATGTTCACCCCTCTCGCCTCCACGCCGCCGAGCGGGGCCGGTGGGCGGCCGGCGGGGGCGCCCGAGGGTGGCGTGGCGATCCCACCCTCAGGCTCCTCCCTCCCCCCCGGCGTCCACCTCCTGGGAGACGGCCTCTTCACCCTCGGCCCCGGTGCCGCCGTCGAGCCGGGCGTGCTGCTCGACACGGGCCCGGGGCCCGTCGTCCTCGGCGAGGGCGTGCGCGTGTGCGGGCCGGCCCGCCTGGAGGGTCCGCTGTATGTGGGACCCGGCTCGACCGTGCTCGGTGGAAGGATATGCGCTTCCTACGTAGGTCGGGCATGCAGAATCCGCGGCGACATCGAGAGAAGCGTCCTGCTCGGCTACGACAACAAGGCCCACGGCGGCTTCCTGGGCCGCTCGTACCTCGGTCGCTGGGTGAACCTGGGCGCGATGACCACGAACAGCGATCTTCGCAACGACTATCGCGACGTGAAGGTCCGCACGGGCGAAGGCGCCGTGCCCTCCGGTCTGGCCAAGCTGGGCTGCCTTCTGGGCGACCACGTCAAGACCGGCATTGGAACGCTCCTGAACACCGGCGCGGTCATCGGGGCAGGCTGCAACCTGTTCGGCGCAACCGCCCCGACGAGCTATCTCCCGCCCTTTCGATGGGGCGCGGCGCCCGAAGCGCCGCTTTTTGAGTTGAACCGCTTTCTGGACACGGCGGCGCATGTCATGAGCCGCAGGGGCGTCCGGCTTGCGCCGGAGATGCAGGCCGTTCTCGAGCGTGCCTGGCTCAGCGTGGCCGGCGCCGACTAGCCGGCGGGTCCGGACCGGTCGTGCAGATCTGCGTGCTGGGCAGCGGCAGCAGGGGCAACTCGATTCTGGTCCGCTCCGGGCGCGCGGCCGTCCTGGTGGACGCCGGCTTCAGCGCGCGCGAGACCGAGCGCCGCCTTCGGCTGGTCGGAGCCGAGGCGGGTGAGCTCTCGGCCATCATCCTCACGCACGAGCACGGAGATCACACCCGCGGCAGCGGGGTGCTGGCGCGACGCCACGGCATCCCCGTTTGCCTTACCGAGGCCACCCGCAAGGCGTGCGGCCGCCTGTTCCGCGGGTCGGAACAGGTTGTGGAATACCGGCCCGGGCGAGCCTTCGGCATCGAGGATCTGCGTGTGGAGCCGTTCATGACCGTACACGACGCGGCCGATCCGGTGGCCATTGCCCTGGTCGATGTCGGATCGGGCACCCGCGTCGGGCTCGCGACCGATCTGGGCCGGTCCACCGCGATCGTGCGCCACGCGCTTGCGGGTTGCGACTTCCTGGTCCTGGAAGCCAATCACGACGAGACGCTTCTCCACCAGAGTTCCTACCCCGCCGCCGTCAAGTCGCGCATCGCATCCAGCCACGGACACCTGTCCAACCGCGCGGCCGCCCGTCTTGCCCTGGATCTCCTCCATCCCCGCCTCGCCGGCATACTGCTCGCCCACCTCTCTGCGGAGTGCAACACACCCGAGCTGGCGCGTGAAACCGTCTCTCGGGCACTGGCCAGGGCGGGATACCGGGGGTTTCTGGGCGTTGCCCGGCAGGAGGAGCCTACGGAGATGCTGTGCGTCGACACCCTGCGCCGGGAACGCGGTCCCGAGCAGCTGTCGTTTCTCTGAAGCCGTCCTTCCAGGCCCCGCCACCGGGGCGGTTCGGCGTCACAACCCCAGCACGCGCAGGATGTCGTTGGAGAGCGCCCAGACCATGATGCCCATGAGCACCAGGAAGCCGACCCGGCTCCAGCGCAGCCGCTGTTCCAGGCTGAGTGCCCTTCCTCTGACCGCCTCGATCCCGAGAAAGACGAGATGTCCGCCGTCCAGTATCGGAATGGGAAGCAGGTTCAGGATCGCCAGATTCACCGAGAACAGAGCCATGAAGCGCAGGAAGGTCTGAATCCCCGCCTCTGCGGCCTGGCCGGACAGCGTTCCGATCGTGACGATGCTGCCCACGTTGCGCGGGGAGACGTTCCCGGTCACGAGATCGCCGAGGAACGCGAGGATCATGCGGGTGGTGCCCACGGTGTCCCGGTATCCGATCACCGCAGCGCGGGTCAGCGGAACGGGCACGTACACCGGATCGGCCACCGGAGCCAGAATGCCGACCTGACCCACGGTCCTGATCTCCCCGTCGGGCCCCCTTTCCTCACGCGTTGCGAGGGGCACCGCGATCTCCATCAGAGCGCCATCGCGCGCCAGTTGAAGTTCGACCGTGCGACCGGGACGGCGCATGATCTCCCGCCGGAACATCGCCCAGTTGTCCACGGCTACGCCGTCCACGGCGAGCACGCGGTCCCCCGGCTGCACCCCCGCGCTCGCCGCGGGCATCCCGAGCTCGACGTCCAGGACTTCGGCTTCGATCCAGTAGTCGAGGGCAAATGCCAGGCGCTCGCGCGCGGAAGGATCGTCGGGCGCCGGCACCGAGACCGTCACGCGCGGGGACTCGGTTTCCACGGTGATCGTCTCGCCCCGTGCCGACAGGAATCCCTCACGCACATCCCCCCAGTGGACCACGTCGCGGTCTCCCACCCGCGTGACGCGAGCGCCCACGGGAAGCCCCGCCAGCGGTTCCGCACCCGGCGGCAGCAGCTCCATGTCCACATAGCCAATCCGGGTTTCGTCGGCCTCCACCCTGCCCCAACCCGCCGCGATCGTGGTATACGCCGCGAAGGCGAAGACCATGTTCATGATCACGCCCGCCGACAGCACCAGCGCGCGCGCCCACACCGGCTTGCCGTCGAAGTCGGTGGGGGCGGGCCCGCGCCGCACCTCGCCGCCACCCCCCTCCACCTGGTCCATGACCTCGTCGGCCATGCCGCTCATCTTGACGTAGCCGCCCAGCGGAATCGCCGAGATCACGTATTCGGTATCGCCGCGGCGAAAACCGAGAACCCGCGGCCCCAGCCCGATCGAGAAGCGCAGGACCTTTACGCCCACGGCCTTGGCCGCCCAGAAGTGCCCGAGTTCGTGGACGAGAATCAGAACGCCCAGGACAACGATTGTCGCCAGCAACGCCATCATCCCTCTCCCTGTATTCGCCCGCTCATGAGCCGTGCGCCATTACGCGATCACCGCTTCGATGGATTCCCGGGTCACGCGCCGGGCCTCGGCATCCACGCCGAGCACGTCTTCGACCGACCTGATCCTTCCTGGAGGAGTTCGCTCCAGCGCCGCTCCCACCACCACCGCCATCTCTCTGAAGGGTAGCACGCCCTCCAGGAATGCGTGCACAGCCACCTCGTTGGCCGCGTTGAAGACGGTCGGCGCCCAGCCACCGGCGCGTCCGGCCTGCACGCCCAGTTCGAACAGGGGGAACCGCGGCCGGTCCAGTTCCTCGAACGTGAGATCCGACAGGCGCGAAGGACGGAACGTTCGCAGGCGGACGTCGTCGATCCGCTCCGGGTGTGTCAGCGCGTACAGGATGGGCAGTTCCATGGTGGGAAGGCCGAGTTGCGCCACGACCGATCCGTCCGTGAACTCCACGAAGGAATGGACGATCGATTGCGGATGAACGACCACGTCGATGCGTTCATAATCCATCCCATACAGGAAGTGTGCCTCGATGACCTCCAGCGCCTTGTTCGCGAGCGTGGCCGAGTCGATGGTGATCTTGGAACCCATGTTCCAGGTGGGATGGCGCAGCGCGTCGGCCGGCGTGATGTCGTTCATTCGCGCCGCGTCCCAGCGGCGAAAGGGACCGCCCGATGCAGTCAATACGATGCGGGCCACATGCCCGGGGTCGCTGCCCGCGAGGCACTGCAGAATGGCGCTGTGTTCCGAATCGACCGGCACCAGCTCACCGCCCCCCCCACGCGCCGTTTCATTCACGAGTTCGCCTCCCGCCACCAGCGACTCCTTGTTGGCCAGCGCAAGGCGCTTGCCCGCCCGCAGCACGGCGAGGGTGGGCTCGAGGCCCGAGACCCCCACCAGGGCATTGACGACCACATCCGCGCCGCTGTTCCCCGCGAGCTCGATCAGAGCCTCACGCCCGTAGGCGCACGACACGCCGGGGAGGTCGAGCTTCCCGGCGCCGGGGTCGGCGACCACCAGCCGGTCCGGCCGATGCAGCGCCGCCTGCTCGCGCAGCACGGCTACCGAGCGGTGGGCGGCCAGCGCGACCACGCGGAAGCGCTCCGGATGCCGGCCCACTACCTCGAGCGCGCTGCGCCCGACCGAACCCGTGGATCCCAGGATTGCAACCCGGATCACGTCGGGGCACCCTGCGCCTCGGAGACCGCCACCCGGCTCATGGCGACACCGAACCGGCGAGCTGAAGCGCCGCGTAGGCGAGCGGCAGCGTCACTAGCACGGCGTCGATCCGGTCGAGCACTCCGCCGTGGCCGGGAAGCATCGACCCCGTGTCCTTGACGCCGGCTTCGCGCTTGAGAAGTGAAACGGCCAGATCGCCCGCGAGTCCGCCCGCGCCGATCAGGAGCGCGATGCCGACGAGCCAGCTCGGCCCGACCCCCAGCAGGACGAACGGCTCGGCGGCCGCGATCGCGAAGAACAGGCCCGCCGCGCCCGCGGCGAGAATCCCGGCGATGGTGCCTTCCAGCGTCTTGCCCGGGCTGACGGCCGGAAACAGGCGGCGAGTTCCCCACAGGCTGCCCGCGAAGTATGCGGCGATGTCCCCGACCCAGGTGACCGCCAGCGGGAAGAGCACCACCAACGGGCCTTCGAGCGGGCCGGGGGCTCTCACGGCGACCCCCGTCTCCGGAAGGTGGCGCAGCAGCACCGCGAAGCAGAGTCCGCCTCCCACATAGACAGCCGCCGTCAGCGTTGAACAGACGGACGCGAGCGGCTGGTCCGTCACCGCGCGCGCCCGCACGGCGGCGACAAAGAGCACTACGGTGGCCCCCATGACGACCGTCAGCGCGAGCGGGGCGAAACCGGTGAAGAAGGGCTCCGCCGTCGCTGCCAGGATGAGCGCTGCCGTGATGGCCATGGCCGTGCGGGTGAAGGTCCGTACACCCATCCGCCGAGCCAGCAGGCAGAACTCGCGGGTGGCCAGCATGGCCAGCGCCGCCGCAAGCACACCCATCAGCCATCCGCCCCGGTAGATGACCGGTAGCACGACGAGCAGCGCGACCACCGCCACCACCGCGCGGCGCGAAAGGTCGGCCATCGCCATCAGGCGGAAGTGATCCGGCCGAAGCGGCGGTCGCGGCGCTGGTAGTCCAGGACGGCCGCAAAGAGGTCGTCCCTGGAGAAATCCGGCCACAGCACGGGGGTGATGTGGATCTCCGAGTACGAAATCTGCCAAAGCATGAAGTTGGAGATCCTGCACTCCCCGGAGGTCCGGATGAGAAGGTCGGGATCCGGGATGCCGCTCGTCAGCAGCGCCCGCTCCAGGCACGCCTCGTCGATCTCGGCGGGGTCCAGCTCTCCGGCGCGGGCGCGGGCGGCCAGACGGCGAACCGCGGTCAGGATGTCTTCCCTCCCGCTGTAGGAGATCATCAAATTGAGCCTGAGCGTCGTTCCGCCCTCGGTCTCCCGCATGATGCGCTCCACGGCCTCGCGCGCTGAAGGCTGCATTCTGGCCAGGGTTCCGAGCACACGTACTTCGACGCCCTTCTCGACGAGCTCCGAGCACTCCCGCTCCGCATATGCCTTCAGGAGCGACATCAGAGCCGACACCTCCTCCGACGGACGATTCCAGTTGTCGGTGGAAAACGCAAAGAGGGTGAGGATCTTGATGCCGACGTCGACCGCAGCCTCGATGGTCGTGCGCACGGCGGTCATTCCGGCTTCGTGCCCGGTCTTGCGGGGCAGGCCCTGCCGCCGGGCCCAGCGTCCGTTGCCGTCCATGATGACGGCTACGTGACGCGGCATGGGCCCGCTCATGTCAATCCGGGCCGGCACGTTGGACTTCATGGCTAGATGGCCATGACCTCCTCCTCCTTGGCCTTCATGAGCTCGTCCAGCGAGGCCACGTAGCGGTCGGTGAGCTTCTGAATCCCGCCCATCATCTGGTGACCCTGGTCCTCGCTGATCTCGTGCTCCCTGATGCGACGCTTCACCTCGCCATTGCCCGCGCGCCGGGCGTGGCGGATCGAGATCCGGGTATTCTCCGACATCTTGTGGATGATGCGCACGTATTCCCGGCGTCGTTCCTCGGTGAGCGGAGGAATCGGTACACGTATGAGGTTGCCGTCGTTGGAGGGATTGAGCCCGAGGTTGGCGGCCATGATCGCCTTCTCGACGGAAGACATCTGCGACTTGTCGTATGGCTGCACCACCAGCAGGCTCGCGTCGGCCGCGACCACCGTCGCGAGCTGGTTCAGGGGCATGCTGGCCCCGTAGGCGTCGACCCGGACGCTGTCCAGCAGAGCCGGGGTGGCCTTGCCGGTTCGAACGGTTGCGAACTCGCGCCGGGCAGCATCGAGCGCGGCGTCCATGCGCTCCGTGAGTTCTTCCATGAGTCCCATGACAGCCTCCCGCGCGCGTGTGGTACCGATCGGAGAGCAGATACCCGGTCAGGATACCAACGTGCCTATGCGCTCCCCTCTGATGGCGGCCCCGACCGCTCCTCTCTCGCCGAGATTGAGTACGATGATGGGCAGCTTGTTGTCCTTGCAGAGCGACACCGCCGGAGCATCCATGACCCCCAGTTCCCGCGCAATCACTTCCTGAAAGCTGATGCGCCGGATGAACTGCGCGGTCGGGTCCAGGAGAGGATCGGCGGTAAAGATTCCCGCCACCTTCGTGGCCTTGATGATCACGTCGGCTTCCATCTCGATCGCCCGCAGCGCGGCCGCGGTGTCGGTCGAAAAATACGGGTTCCCCGTGCCTCCGGCGAAGATCACCACCCTGCCCTTCTCCAGGTGGCGAATCGCCCGGCGGCGGATGTAGGGCTCCGCCAGCTTTTCCATGCGAAAGGCGGTCAGCACGCGCGTGGTGACGTTCTTGCGCTCGAGCAGATCCTGAAGCGCCAACGCGTTGATGACGGTGGCGAGCATGCCCATGTAGTCGGCCGTGACGCGGTCCATGCCCTGACGGCTGGCCAGCGCCCCGCGCATGATGTTCCCGCCGCCGATGACGATGCCGAGGGCCACGCCCAGGTCGGCGAGCGTCCCGATCTCGTCGGTGAGCCGGTCCACGACCGGCGGAGAGATGCCGAATCCCTCCTCTCCCGCGAGCGCTTCGCCGGAGAGCTTCAGGAGAACCCGCGAGTACCGGAATTCCGACGAGCCGCTCATCGTCCCGCGGGCGTGCGCCGTCAGCCGCGCTGCCCGACCGCGAACCTTGAAAAACGGGCGACTTCGACCTTCTCGCCGGTTTTCGCCGATAGTTCGGTCACGAGCTCGCCGATGGTCCGGGCCGTGTCCTTGATGAAGGGCTGCTCCAGCAGCACCTGATCCTTGTAGAAGGCCTTCAGCTTCCCCTGGACGATCATGTCCTGAATGCGTTCCGGCTTCCCCTGGGCGCGCACCTGCTCCCGGTAGACCGCCTTCTCACGCTCGACCACATCCTGCGGCAGATCTTCCGCGCGCACGGCAATCGGGTCCTCGGAAGCGATGTGCAGGGCGATGTCCTTGGCCAGCGCCCGGAAGTCGTCGGTGTTGGCGACGAAGTCGGTCTCGCAATTGACTTCGACGATGACGCCCACCCTTCGGTCGAAGTGGACGTAGCTGCCGATGGTTCCCTGGTTCGTATCCCTGCCCGCCCGCTTGGAAACCTTCGCCGCACCCCTTGCACGGAGGAGATCGACCGCGGCCTCGAGATCGCCTCCCGTCTCTTCGAGGGCGCGCTTGCAATCCATCATGCCCCCGCCTGTACGGTCGCGCAGGGCCTTCACCATCTTTGCGGGAATCGTCATGTGGAACATCCGTCTGGTGGTCGTGTCGAGGTTCCGGGGTGCGGGATCCGGTGGCGACGCTTTCCCGCGACCCTCGTCCGTACTTCCCTGTTCCGGCACTCGCCGGCGGGAAGGATCAGCTGGTCCGGGACGCTACCGGCTTGGGAGGCGCGCGCCGGACCCGGGACGGCTTCGGTTCGGCTTCCTGGCTGGTCGACGGCTTCGCGGGCGCTCCGCCGGAATCCGATTCGGCCGCCTCGCGCCCCGGCTTCCTGACCAGAACGCGGGCCCTCCTGACTCGCTTTTGCGAATCCGCTCGACCGCTGCCCGTCTGGCGTTCCGCGATGACGCCCGGACGGGGCCGTCGGCGCGCTCGACGGCGCGGGTGCTCCTCCACCGCGGCGGCCTTCTCGCCTGTCTCGGTCGAATACGTCGTGGCCTCCAGGTCCTCCACCCGACGGCGTTCATCTTCCGGCACCTCTTTGCGGGCCTGGCTGATGGCCTCGGCGAGGGCGCCGCTGATCAGGCTGACCGAGCGTATCGCGTCGTCGTTCCCCGGAATCGGGTAGGTGATGAGATCCGGATCGGCGTTGGTGTCGGTGATGGCGATGATCGGGATACCGAGCCGGTGGGCCTCCCTGACCGCGATCGCCTCGCGCCGGGCATCGACGACGAAGATGGCGCCCGGGAGCCGGGTCATGTCCTTCACCCCGGAAAAGTACTTCTCCAACTTCAGCCGCTCGCGCTCGAGCAGAAGGCGTTCCTTCTTGGTGTAGAACTCGAAGGCGTTCTCCTCCTGCCCCCGCTCCAGCTCCTTCAGGCGGCGGATCTGGCGACGAATGGTCTGGAAGTTGGTGAGCATGCCGCCCAGCCAGCGCTCCGTCACGAACAGGCTGCGGGACCGGGCGGCGTCCTCTTCAATGATTCCGCGCAACTGCGGCTTGGTGCAGACGAACAGGAGGCGTTCGCCCGAAAGCACCAGTTGGCGTGCGATCTTCCGGGCCGTGATCAACCGATCGAACGTCTTGCGCAGATCGATGATATGGATGCCGTTCCGCTCCGTGAAGATGAAACGGCGCATCTTGGGGTTCCATCGGCGCGTCTGGTGTCCGAAGTGGACCCCGGCCTCAAGCATCTGGTTCAGAGAAACCTGCTCCATGCGTCTCCAGGCAGTCCTCGGGTTTATCGCTTGCTGAACTGGAAGCGCTTGCGGGCCTTCGGACGGCCGGGCTTCTTGCGCTCCACCTTGCGCGGATCACGTGAAAGGAACCCGCCC
The DNA here is from genome assembly GCA_022823365.1 of Gemmatimonadota bacterium. Classification (GTDB taxonomy): domain Bacteria; phylum Gemmatimonadota; class Gemmatimonadetes; order Longimicrobiales; family Gaopeijiaceae; genus BD2-11. The sequence goes on along the minus strand of JAJDXG010000051.1, from coordinate 39,189 downwards.
TGGCGAAGCGGGCCCAGCGCGTCTTCGTCTTCCTCGACCAGCGCTCGGGCAACCCCCAGGCGGATGGCGTCGGCCTGACCGGTCATCCCGCCCCCGTGTACGCGCACGACGACATCGAAGCGCGCGTCGGCGTCAACGACCTGCATCGGCTCGGTGGCGCGCTTGCGATGCACCAGCCGCGGAAAATAGTCGTCCAGTTCCCGGCCGTTGATCAGCCACCTTCCGATTCCCGGCCGCAGCATGATGCGCGCAACGCTGCTCTTGCGCCGGCCTACGGCCTGAACCTGTTCTACGTATGGCAATGAACCCGTGACCTCAGAACGTGAGTGGGCGCGGACGCTGGCCATGATGAGGATGCTCGGCTCCGGCATAGACGCGCAGCCGGCGGCGGAGTCGGCGACCCAGGCGTGCTTTCGGGAGCATGCCGCGTACGGCGCGCTCGATCACCCGCTCGGGATGCCGCTCCAGCATCGTCCTGAAGGGAATATGGCGCTCGCCGCCCATGTAGCCCGAATGACGGAAGTAGGTCTTCTGCGCCGCCTTGTTGCCGGTGAGCTTCACGCGGGCGGCGTTGATCACCACCACGTTGTCCCCCGTGTCCAGATGAGGCGTGAAGATGGGCTTGTGCTTGCCGCGCAGCACGCGCGCGACCTGCGCCGCCAGGCGCCCCAACGGCTGTCCCGCGGCATCGACCACCCACCAATGGTGCTCGATGTCGCGCGCCCTGGGCGTATATGTCTTCACGTACGGTTCACCCGCGATTTGTCCGGGGAGACGTTATTCCGCGGTCTCGCCCTCGCGTCGAGCCCGCAGAGTAGAGCAACAAAGCAGTCAAGGGTATCAGACAGGCCGCATGGTGTCAACCAGCACCGTCGCCTGCGTCTACCGGACAATCCCGCCGATCCTGCCCCAGCGCACGTCCCTCACCCAGGCAGCCTCCTCATCGGAGGACGGGTCGAAGGAGTAGTAGACGAACCAGGGCCGGCCGCGGACCGACTTCTTGTCGACGAATCCCCAGTAGCGCGAGTCTTCACTGTTGTCGCGGTTGTCCCCGAGGACGAAGTAGCCGTCCTCCGGAAGCCGGATCGGACCCCAGTTGTCCCGCGTCGGCCGGTAGGACGCCGGGTCGCGGCCGTCGGCCAGGAAATCGGCCTGCCACGCCATGTCGGGATGAAACTCGTCACGCCGCGGATCCACGTGGCGAACGTACGGCTCGTCGAGCTGCACCTCGTTCAGGTACAGATTCTTGGCGCGCATCTCGAGGACATCCCCGGGCACCCCGACCACGCGCTTCACATAGTTCTTTCCGCGGTCGTGGGGAGGCGTGAACACGATGACATCGCGCCGCTCGATCTCCGCGAATGCGGGAAGGTGCAGCGCCGTGCCCGGAACCTCGGCGCCGTACACCGCCTTGTTGACCACCAGGAAGTCTCCCACCAGCAGGGTGTTCTCCATGGAGGCGGTGGGAATCGTGAAGGCTTCCACCAGAAACGCTCTGATGATCAGGAAGAGCGCGAATGCGATCAGAACCGACCGGCACCACTCCCACGCCGTCCGGGCCAGCGACTTCATGGGTGCCTCCGCCGCCGGTTCGGAGTCGCGTCCGCCATCCTTCGCCCCGTCACCGGTCCGCAACGGATCCTCCCGCTCTCCGTCCCGTCCCGCTGCCCGCCTCACGACTCCCGCTCCAGCCCGTACTTGTTGATTTTCTTGTAGAGGTTGGAGCGCGGCATGCCCGCCGACCGGGCGGTCTCGGTGATGTTCCAGTCGTGCTCGCGCAGCTTGTGCTCGATAAAAGCCCGCTCCGCGCGGTCCTTGAAGTCGGCGAAGGAAGGCGCGGCCAGCAGTTGGCGGACGACCGCGCCCGGGCTGCCTCCGGAGAGCAGTCGGACGTCCTTCGTGCGGATCTCGTCGCCCTCCGAGAGAATCAGAAAGCGCTCCACGGCGTTGCGCAGTTGGCGCACGTTGCCTGGCCAGTCCATCGCCTTGAGCCGGTTCAGGGCACCCTCCGTGAAGTGTTTCCGGGATGCCCGCCCGGTCCGCACCATCAGCGTGGTGAAGTGCTTCACGAGCATGGGGATATCACACCGTCGCTCGCGAAGCGGAGGAAGCTCGATGGGAACGACGTTGAGACGATAGTAGAGATCTTCCCGGAACCGGTCATTCCCGATCTCTTCGGCGAGGTCCTTGTTGGTGGCCGCGATGACGCGCACGTCCACCTGCAAGGTCCGGGAGCCTCCCACGCGGACCACGACGCCCTGCTCCAGGACGCGCAACACCTTTGCCTGGGCGGCGAAGGACATGTCTCCGATCTCGTCCAGGAAGAGCGTGCCGCCATCCGCCTGCTCGAACTTCCCCGCGCGGTCCGCCACAGCCCCGGTGAACGACCCCTTCATGTGGCCGAAGAGCTCCGATTCGATGAGCTCTGAGGGGATCGCGGCGCAGTTCACTTCCACGAACGGCCGGTCGCGCCGGTCCGACAGCCTGTGGACCGCCCGGGCCACCAGCTCCTTTCCCGTGCCGTTCTCGCCGGTGATGAGCACGCGCGCCCGGGTCGGCGCCACCTTCTCGATACGCATCAGCATCTCATGAATCCGGGGCGAGGAACCGACGATTTCGTACCGGCTCTCCACTTCGGTCTGAAGCGATTCGACGCTGCGCTTGAGCCCGTGCATGTCGAGAGCGTTGCGCAGGGTAACGAACAGGCGCGCCGTGTCGAGGGGTTTCTCGAGGAAGTCGTACGCGCCCCTGCGCGTGGCCTCCACGGCAGTATCGATGTTCCCGTGCCCGCTGATCATGATCACCGGGGTGCGGGAGTCCAGCTTCCTCATCCTCGACAGGACTTCCAGGCCGTCCATCTCCGGCATCTTGACGTCGAGAAAGACGACATCGGGATTGTCGTCGACGAGGCGCTCGAGGCCGACGGGGCCGTTGGGGGCGATGGTCACGCGATGCGACTCGTACTCGAAGACCTGACGCAGCGCGCCGCTGACCGAGGCGTCGTCGTCGACGATCAGGATGTTTGCCATGAAGTCGGGTCAGGGGCGGAGCATCGGGGATCTCGCGCGGATCGTGGCCATCAGGCGTTGGGCTGCGCCGATTCCGGCGTCCCGAGCGCCGTCGAGGATACGACGCTGTAGCGGGCTCCGGTGCGGGAGAGATGACTGCGCATGAGTTCCACCGAGGTCACGTCGATGTGATGGCGGAAATCCAGGCCGGCAACCAGGGCGTCCAGTCCGCGGAAGGCGCCGGCGCCGGTCTCCGGCCTGGCGCGGCCCACGGTGATGTGAGGATGGAAGGCGCTCGTCTCCCGGCTGAAGCCCAGGCTGGCCAGCCCCCACTCCACATCCTGCTTCAGACAGCGCAGGGCGAGGACCGGCTCCACCCCGGCCCACAGCACCCTTGGGCGGCGAATCGTGGGAAAGGCGCCGAAGGCGCGGATCTCCATCGGGAACGACCGGTTCTTGCCCCCGACTTCGTCGATCACCTCCGACACGCGCGGCGTAAGGTCCGGATGTGGATTCCCCAGGAACTTGAGGGTCAGGTGATACGTTTCGGGATCCAGCCACCGCACCGGCAAGTCGGCCTCTCTGAGGGGCCGAGCGGCGTCGTACACGCCTTCCTTCGCGCCATCGGAGAGATTCAGCGCGATGAATAGTCGCATGCGGGACTCTTGAAAGGAGGGTGGCCGGGGATGGTGGCGCCGGCGCGCCGCGAAACCGCGATTAATGTACCCGTACCCGCGGGACCGAATCAAGGAAATCACCGTTCCCGGCCAGACTCGTTTCCTGCGCCTATTCCCAAATCAGGCCGCGGAGGGAATCTTTCTGGCGCATCCGCGAGCGCCGGGTTGTTGCGCGACGAATCCCTCGGCCTCCGACGCCAGCGTCCCGAAACCATGGACTATCCCCTGCCAATGACCGATCACGGCCGCAATACCTCGCTCCAGATTCGTTCGCCCGTCCCGTCCGACATCGAGATCGCGCAGGAAGCCCCGCTCACCTCCATCGCCTCCATCGCCGCGCAACTCGGCCTCGCAGGCGGGGAGCTCGAGATGCACGGGTCGTACAAGGCGAAGGTGCGGCTTTCCGTGCTCGACCGGCTCTCCGGCGCGCCGGACGGCAAGTACATCGACGTGACGGCGATCACCCCAACTCCCCTGGGCGAGGGCAAGACCACGACCACGGTGGGACTCGCCCAGGCAATGGGCGCCCACCTCGGCAAGCGGACGATCGCGTGCATCCGCCAGCCCAGCCAGGGCCCGACCTTCGGCATCAAGGGCGGAGCGGCGGGCGGCGGCTACAGCCAGGTCATCCCCATGGAGGACTTCAACCTGCACCTCACCGGGGATATCCACGCCATTACCGCGGCCAACAACCTGCTCGCGGCGGCGATCGACATACGGATGCTGCACGAGTCCCGCCAGAGCGACGAGCTTCTCTTCGAGCGTCTCTTCCCGCTCCGCAACGGACGGCGCTTCTTCGCCCGCGGCATGCAGGTGCGCAAGGAGAAGCTCGGCATCGCCACGAGCGACCCGGACCGGATGACGCCGGAGGAGCGCAGCCGCTTCGTGCGCCTGGGAATCGATCCGGACACCGTCACCTGGCGGCGCGTGATGGATACCAACGACCGCATGCTCCGCGAGATCACGGTCGGGCAGGGTCCGGATGAATTCGGATTCACCCGCTCCACCGGGTTCGACATTACGGTGGCCAGCGAGATCATGGCGATTCTCGCCCTCACCACCGACCTGGCCGACATGCGCCGAAGGCTCGGGGCCATGGTGGTAGGGGCGACGGGCGGCGGCGAACCCGTAACCGCCGAGGACATCGGCGCCGCGGGGGCGCTCGCCGTCCTCATGCGCGACGCCGTTCAGCCCACGTTGATGCAGACGCTCGAGGGTACTCCCGTCTTCGTCCACGCCGGACCGTTCGCCAACATCGCACACGGCAACAGCTCCATCATTGCCGACCGCATCGCGCTCAAGCTGAGTGACTACGTCATCACCGAATCGGGATTCGGGGCCGACATCGGCATGGAGAAGTTCTTCAACATCAAGTGCCGCTATTCCGGGCTGGCACCCGACGCGGTGGTGCTGGTGGCCACCATTCGGGCCCTGAAGACGCATGGCGGCGGACCTCCCGTGGTGGCGGGACGGCCGCTCGACCGCGCGTACACCGAAGAGAACCTGGAGCTGCTATCCCGGGGAATCGCCAACATGGAGCACCACATCCGCACCGCACGCAAGTTCGGAGTTCCGGTGGTGGTGGCCGTGAACCACTTCGCCACCGACACGGATGCCGAGGTGGACCTGGTGATCCGGGCCGCGCGCGCCGCCGGAGCCGTGGACGCGGTGGTCTCGAAGCACTGGGCCCACGGGGGCGCGGGAGCGGTCGCGCTGGGCCGGGCCGTGGTGCGGGCCACCGAGCAGCCCTCCGATTTCCGCTTCCTCTATCCGCTCGACCTTCCGGTTCGGGAGAAGATCGAGATCATCGCCCGTGAGGTCTACGGCGCGGACGGGGTGGAGTTCGAGCCGCTGGCCGGCGAACGCATCGATCTCTTCACGCGCCAGGGCTTCTCCGATCTGCCGATCTGCATGGCCAAGACCCATCTGAGCATCAGCCACGATCCGCGCCGCAAGGGAGTTCCACGAGGATACACGCTGCCCATCCGCGACGTGCGCGCCTCCGTGGGCGCCGGGTTCCTGTACCCGCTGGTGGGTCAGATGCGCACCATGCCCGGACTGCCGACCCGTCCCTCCTTCTACGATGTCGACCTGGATCCTGACACCGGAAGGGTGATCGGCCTATTCTAACAGGCGCGACTACCCCTGATCGGCCATCGTCCGTGCCGAGCCACATCGGGCACGGCCGGACGCAGCGCAATACGACAACCGCGACCCCACCTCCCAGGAGGCTATGATGCCGGCGCACCAAGAGACGACGATCACGGCAGGAGCGGCACGCGATTTCCATTCCCGCCCGAATCCGGGCATCCATGGCGGCAAGCGCCGGCGGAAGCGGCGGCCGGATTCGAAGGCATCCGCAAGGACGGTGCTCGGAGGCATGCTGCTCGCAGCCATGGCGTTCTCCTCTTCCGCACTCCAGGCCCAGGATCCGCCCTTCCGGTCCTATGGCGGCTCCAGTGTCTCCTTCGATGCGCGCGTACACGCGCAGTACGAGGCGCCGAGCCCCGAGGGCGCCGTCTCGACGTTCTCCATGCGGCGCGCCTGGATCACGCTTGACGGGCGCTACAACGACTTCGTCAGCGGTCGGCTGCAGTTTGAGGCGCTGCGCGGAGGCACGGTGCTGGACGCGTGGCTCACGTTGAGCTTCTCGGAGGCGTTCGTGCTCAACATGGGTCAGTTCAAGCGCGGCATCTCGTACTTCTGGCTGGTCCCCAACTCGGATCTGCCCCTCATCGAACGTGACGCGAGGGTCTCGGGCGTCGACGACTGCCCGGGAATCGGTGGCGTGTGTTCCTTCGGCAACCTGGCGTTCCGGCTTGGCCTTAACGGATACGAGCCCGGGCTGCTGATGACGGGCCGCCTCGGCAGCCGGGCGAGCTACCGAGTAACGCTCACGAACGGGGAAGGCATCGACAACCGGGATGCCAACAACTGGAAGTCGACCACCACGCAGCTGTCCTTCGACCTCAGCGACGATAGCCGCTTCGCAGCCTACGCCTCATTCGACGAGACCCACTTCGAGCACGGGTCGGCCTGGACCCCGGCCTACGGGCTCGAGTTCGAGGCAGGGACATGGCGCGACGGAGGCCACCTGCTGCTGGGGGCGATCCGGGGGCGTAACTGGAAGGTGGCCCAGGACACCCCGTTCACGGCGTTTCAGGCGATGGGCCTCTGGTATGCGCGGCTGCCCGAGACCGCACGCTTCGAAGCCATCGAGCCTCTGCTGCGCCTGAGTTGGGCGAGGACCGAGGACGCCGATGGCGGGGACGTTTCCGGATTCACGATCACCCCCGGCTTCATGCTGTACGCCTTCGGGAAGAACGGAATCTCGACCAACCTGGATATCTACCGGTCCTCGCTTGACCGCACCGAATGGTCCCTCAAGGTCCAGGCTTTCACGTACTTCTAGCCTGAAACCGGAATCTGCGGGCTCGGTGGCCGGGAAACGCCGCGCGGACCGCGGGAGCACCTCTCCACACGCGTGGACCGAGAGGGCAGCGCCCGGTACGAAGGACGAGTCGCGCCGCAGGCGCCGGTAGCTGCGTCGGGCTCCGGCTCCCTGTCAGCCGCCTTCAGAAGCTGTCGATAGCCTGCTCGACGGTATCACGGACCGTCATGATGCGCGTGAAACCGCTGACCTCCAGCACCTCCCGGACGTGGTCCTGCACCTGGCACAGCGCCACTCCCCCACCCTGCGCACGGGTCTTCTTGACCGCGAGGAGGAGAATGCGCAGGCCGGCGCTGCTGATGTACGACAGCTCGCCGCAATCCACGACCAGGCGGCTGGAACCGCCCTCCATGGCCTTGCTCAACTCCTGTTCGAAGGAGGTCGCGTTTACCGAATCAACGCGGCCGCTTACGGCCGCGATCACGGCGTCCCCGGACTGACTGGCTGTGACTTTCACGGATTTGGATCCCCTGTCGCGCCCTACAGCGGCTGTGTGAGGGTCAGGCAATTTCGCTTTTTATCGCGTCGATAGGATATGTCGTGCACGAGGTTCTTGGCAAGGTGGATGCCGAGCCCTCCGATGGGTCGCTCGTCCACCGGCAGCGTGAAATCCGGAAGCGGCGCGTCAGCCAGCGGATTGAACGATCGTCCGTTGTCTTCGATGCGGACTTTCAGCCCATCGTCTCCCAGCCCGAAGTCTACGCGAATCCTCGGTTCCTCCGGCACTTTCTCGAATCCGTATGAGATGACGTTGGTGAGGATTTCGTCCAGCGCCAGACAGAACCTCTGCACTACGAGATCGCTTACGCCGTTCGCCGTGGCGAAGCGCTCGAACACCTCCACGACCCTGCGAGGCTCGTGCTGGTCCACCCCCACATCAATCCCAAGTGTGACATCCATGCGTCGATCCGCCGCTGTGCCCCAACGACTGCGCCATTCTCCCTTTGTTCCGCACCCCGTTTCCCCGCCGGCCTGCTCCGGGCGCCGAAGGCTTCCGGATTTGCCGGCCTAACAACCTATCACGGCAGGCTCGAATGCGCATCCCTCGATACCACGGCGTCGCCACCACGCGCCGGCAACGCGAAACCGGAAGCTGATCTCCAACATTTCCGAGCTCCGACAAGTGTGGATCGTTGTTGCCAACGGGCGCGCAAAGAGTAGTTTTGGGCGACGCCAACGCCCGATCAGGCTCCCGCGCCGGCCGGCCGCCGGCCCGGCGGAGTCCATCGGGATCGCTTCTCTTTCGGGAGGACGTATGAAGAAGATTCTTGTGGTGGACGACGAGCCGGATCTCGAGCTTCTCCTCAGGCAGAAGTTCCGCCGCAAGATGCGCCGGCGGGAGATCGAACTCGTCTTCGCCAGCAATGGTGTCGAAGCGCTCGACAAGCTGAACGAGCAGGACGACATCGACATGGTCCTGTCGGACATCAACATGCCGGAGATGGACGGGCTGACGCTCCTCAGCCAGATCAACTCGCTGGACCTGGATCTGCGCGCGGTGATCGTCACGGCGTACGGCGACATGGAGAACATCCGCACCGCCATGAATCGCGGCGCGTTCGACTTCCTCACCAAGCCGATCAACTTCGACGATCTCGAGACCACGATCGACAAGACGATCCGTCATCTGGAGGTGATGCGCGAAGCGCTTCGGTCCCGCGACGAGCTCGTTGCCCTGCGCCAGGAGCTGGGGGTGGCGGCTCAGATGCAGGACTCGATCCTTCCCAAGATCTTCCCGCAGCATCCCCGCTACGGCTTGTTCGCCTGGATGACCCCCGCCAAGGAGGTTGGCGGCGACTTCTACGACTTCTTCCCGGTGGAGGATGAGGGGTTTGCCGTGGTGGTCGCGGACGTCTCCGGCAAGGGAGTTCCCGCCGCGCTGTTCATGATGGTCAGCCGGACCCTCGTCAAGGGATCCGCCCTGGGCGAACGGGAACCCGTGAAATGCATAACCGAGGTCAACCAGCTACTCTACGAACAGAACAAGGAGTCGATGTTCGTAACCATGTTCTACGCGGTGCTCGATCCGGCATCGGGGCTTCTGCAATACGTAAACGGAGGCCACAACCTCCCCTGTCTGGTCAAGCCCTCGGGCGAGGTGACATGGTTGCCGGGGGACAGCGGCATCGTTCTCGGCGTGATCGACGAATTCCCCTATCAGCAACACTCGATGCAGTTGGAGGAGGGCGACATCGTCTTCTTCTACACGGATGGCGTGACGGAAGCGATGGACGAGGCCGGAAACCAGTTCGGAGACGATACCCTGCTGGATGTCCTGCGAAGGGCGGCCGGTGCGGACCCCGAGGACATGACGCGCCAGGTGGTCGATGCCGTCCATGAGCACGCCGGCGGCGCACCCCAGTCCGACGACCTGACCTGTCTGGCGCTCCGATACGGGGGAGACTGATGAGACGCGGGACGGGGTGCCGGGGCGCAAGGCCCGCGACCCATGCCCTGACGCCTCGCCACGCTGCCACCGCAGTCTTTCTGGGAGTCCTGGTCGGTGCTCTGGCGGGCTCGCCGCTGGCGGCCCAGTCGGAAGCGGAGGGCGTCTTCGCGGATTCGATCGTGTTCGGGCAGTCGGCCGCCTTCACCGGCCCCACGAGCGAGCTTGGTTCCAACATGAGGCTCGGGATTCTCGCGGCGTTCGAGGAAGCCAACCGGCGCGGGGGTGTCCAGGGGCGGATGCTTCGGCTTCGTTCGCGTGACGACGGATACGAGCCCGAAGCCGCTTCCGACAACACGCACGCGCTTATCGCCGAGGGAGTGTTCGGACTGGTGGGCGCGGTGGGCACTCCCACCTCCACCGCGGCGGAACCGGTCGCGAGCGCCGCGGGCGTACCCTACATCGGGCCGTTCACGGGTGCGGAATTCCTGCGTGAGAACCGCGACTTCGTGGTCAACCTGCGCGCATCCTACTACCAGGAAACCGAGGAGATGGTCGAGCGCCTCACCACGGACCTCGGCTTTACGCGCTTCGCGGTCCTGTACCAGGACGACAATTACGGCAACGCCGGGCTGACCGGCATGCGCCGCGCTCTGGGCAGGCGCGACATGGTGCTGGTGGCCGAGGGAGCGTACGTCCGCAACACCACCGCGGTGAAGCGCGCTCTTCTCGGTATTCGGGAAGGCAACCCCCAGGCCGTGATCATCATCGGCGCATATCAACCCGCGGCCACGTTCATCAGGTGGGCGCGCCGCATCGGCGTGAACGCCATCTTCGTGAACATCTCGTTCGTGGGCAGCAACGCGTTGCTCAACGAACTGGGGGCGGCGGGCGAGGGTGTCGTGGTCACGCAGGTCGTCCCCTTTCCCCAGGACACCTCCGTTCCCGTGGTGGCCCGCTACCACGAGGCGCTGGCAGCGGTCGACCCGGATGCGAGCCCCGGCTTCGTCTCGCTCGAGGGCTATCTGGCCGGACTCCTGATCGCCGAAGGGCTGGACCGGACGGGCCCGGCACCGACCCGGGAGAGCTTCCTCGAGACACTTCGGGAAGCAGGGCTCATCGATCTGGGCGGGTTCGAGGTGGAGTACGGGGTGCGCGACAACCAGGGCTCGGACCGCGTGTTTCTGACCCGGATCCAGGCTGGCCGTTTCCGCGCGATGGAGCGGCTCTCGCGATGACTCCTCCGGTTCAGGAGGGTCTGGACTCCAGAATCCACTCCACCTTCGAGTGGGTTCTTGCGAAGCTGCCGTCCCGATGGGGCGTGAAGCTCCGCGAAGCCACGGGGAACCGCTTCGGGATCGCGAGCCAGATCTGGGTGGGGCTGGGCGGGGGCGTTTCCCTGACTCTGGTGGCGAGCCTGCTGGCGCTGGGTCTCATGACGATCGTCAACGCGAGCCAGCGGGAAGTCACCGGCACCTATATGCCGGGCATGATCGCCGCCTTCGACGTGGCGCGCAGCAGTTCCGAGCTGGTGCGCGCGTCGCCCAGGCTGATCGCGGCGGATACGCCGGAGGACCTGGCGCTGGTCGAAGCCGATGTCATGCGCGAGGAAGAATTCCTGCTGACCCGGCTCGGGGAAATGACCGGTACCGGCATGCAGGGCACGTTGCAGGATTCGGTGGTTGTCCTGGCCTCCAATCTGGTGGGGAGCATCGACCTCATCCGGGAATCGGTGGCCAGGCGCCTGACCTATCGCGCCCGGGTCGGCGACCTCGAGCGCGAGGTGCTGGAGCTCACGCTGGGAGCCGAGCTCCTCCTGGTCGCCGCAATCGACGATCAGGACTTCTTCATGGCAACGGGATTGCGGGAACTCACGGACCAGCCCGCGCCGACTTCCGCCAGGAACGCGCCCGAGCAGCTGGACCAGTACAGAGGGCTGCTCAATTACCAAACGAATCAGAACGAGGTCGCCTTGCTCATCCAGCGGGCCCTTACCCAGGACGACCCGGGTCTCCTGCAGACCAACCGGGAGCGGGTAACGGCCGCCATGGGCAACCTCCAGAGTGACCTGGATGACCTGCTGCCCGCGACGGCAACGCTGCTGCGGCCCTCCTTCGAGCGTCTCGGCGAACTCTACTCGGCCGCCAGCGGGATCTACACCATCCGCACCCTCGAACTGGCCGAGCTGGCGGAGTCCGAGGAGTATCTGGCCCTGAACGAAGCGACCACCAACGACCTGGCCGCGCTCGTTCAGCCATTGGTGGAGAACGCGGAGATCTCGACCCGGGAGGCGGCGGACCGGTCGGCCACTCTCCTGCAGATCGGCTGGTGGACGATCCTTGCGGTCAACGTCCTGGCTGTGCTGGCGGCCGTCTTCGGAGGCTGGAAGTTCTTCGGTGAGCGCCTGCTGGTCCGGCTGCGCCACCTCTCCGACGTGATGCGCCGCATGTCGCGCGGCGAACTGGAAGCGAAGCTTGAGATTGCCGGCAACGACGAGGTCACCGACATGGCGGGCGCCCTCGAGGTGTTCCGCCAGCACGCCATCGAAGTTCAGCGCCTGAACCTGGTGGAGGCACTTGCCACCGAGGTCCAGGACAAGAACGCCGAGCTTGAGAGCACGCTCGACGAGCTGCGGCGCACGCAGGAACAGGTCATCACCCAGGAGAAGCTGGCGTCGCTTGGCGCGCTGACGGCGGGCGTGGCCCACGAGATCCGCAACCCGCTCAACTTCGTCAACAACTTCGCGGCGCTCTCCGTCGAGTTGATCGACGAGTTGCGCGAGGAACTCGGCATGGAAGGAGAGAGCGGCAATGGTGATGGCGTGGGACCGCTCGCCGCCGCCGGCGATGAAGAGTTGACCGAAATCGTGGACGAAATCCTGGGCGACCTCCAGCTCAACATCTCCAAGGTCAAGGAGCACGGCGACCGGGCAAACCGCATCGTCGACGGCATGCTGGCCCACTCCCGCGACGAGGCCGGCCAGATCGAGTCCATCGACATCAACCTGCTGGTGGAGGAATACACCAAGCTCGCCTACCACGGGATGCGCGGCACCGACGCCACCTTCAACGTGACCATCACCCGCGAACTCGACCCCGAGGCAGGCCGCGTCGACGGTATCGCCCGCGATCTCAGCCGGGTCATCCTGAACATCGTCACCAACGCCTGTCAGGCCACCCAGATGCGCGGCAAAGCGGAAGGCCGCGGGTACTCCCCCACCCTGCTCGTATCCACCGAGGGGCGGGACGACACCGTGTGCATCAAGGTGCGGGACAACGGCACCGGCATGCCCGAGAGCGTCGTGCGAAAGATCTTCGACCCCTTCTTCACCACCAAGTCCGGCACCCAGGGCACTGGCCTCGGGCTGTCGATCTCGCACGAGATCGTCCGCAAACACAACGGGCAGCTCGCCGTGGAAACCGAAGAGGGCGAATTCACGGAGTTCACCATCATCCTCCCGCGGGTGAAGGGGAAATAGGGCTTCGGTACTGGATGGCCTCCGCGACGTGTGAAGCACCTACGCGCTCGCTCTCGCACAAGTCGGCGATGGTGCGACCCACGCGCAGAATCCGGTGATGGCCGCGTGCCGAGAGACCCAGACTGCGCACGGCACCGCGCAGCAGCCGGCGACCCTCCGACCCCGGTAGGCACCAGCGTCGCATCTCCCTGGATCCGAGGCGGCTGTTGAAGAGAGCGGTTCCGTTCCGGCTCCCGCGCTGCTGTTGCCGGCGCAGGGCGCCCGCGACCTGCGCGCGTGACTCCAGGCTCGTCATTCCGGTGGTGCCCCCATGGAGTTCCTCAATCGGCACGGCCGGAATGTGCACATGGAGGTCGATGCGATCCAGCAACGGCCCGGAAACCCGGTTGCGATAGCGGCGGATGGTGGCCTCGGTACAGGAGCAGCGTCCCGATCCATCACCGCGGAACCCACACGGACAGGGGTTCATTGCAGCGACCAGGGTGAAGCGGCAGGGATAGGTCACCGCCTGACTGGCGCGCGAGATCGTAACGGCTTCGTCCTCCAGTGGTTGCCGCAGGGCTTCCAGCACGTTCCGGCGGAACTCCGGAAGCTCGTCGAGAAAGAGAACCCCCTGATGCGCGAGGCTGACTTCGCCCGGTCGCGGCACGCGGCCGCCGCCGACCAGCCCCGCGTCGCTGATGGTGTGGTGAGGGGCACGGAACGGGCGGCGGGTCACAAGCGCCTCTCCGGGGGGCAGGCGTCCGGCCACGGAATGCACCTTCGTCGCCTCCACCGCCTCCTGCAGCTCGAGTGGCGGGAGGATTCCCGGCAGGCGCCGCGCGAGCATGGTCTTGCCCGCTCCGGGCGGCCCGGTCAGCAACAGATTGTGCCCTCCCGCGGCCGCCACCACGAGCGCGCGCTTGGCATGGGCCTGACCGCGGACGTCGGCCAGGTCCGGCGCGTCCCCGGCGCCACCGCCCAGAAGAGCGACGCCGTCCACGGTGGCCGGGCTGATCGGGGCGCTCCCGGTCAGATGCCGGATCACTTCCGGCAGGCACGACGCCCCGATCACCTCCACCGCCCCCGCCACCGCCGCCTCGCGCGCGTTCGTGGAAGGAAGCACCAGGCCCTGCATCCCGCGGCAGCCGTTTGCGATGGAGAGCGCTCCGCGCACCGGGCGCAACTCGCCGTCGAGCCCCAGTTCGCCGACGAACACAAGGCCGTCGGCTTCCTCCGCCCGCAGGTGGCCGGCCACGATCAGAAGCGCGATCGCGATGGGGAGGTCGAAGGCACTGCCGGTCTTGGGCACGTCGGCCGGCGCCAGGTTGATCGTGACCCGGCGGTGCGGGATCGGGAATTCCACGCTGGCGAGCGCGGCCGTCACCCGTTCGCGGCCTTCACGCACAGCGCCTGCCGGCAGACCGACGATCGAAAACGACGGGAGGCCGGACGTCAGGCTCGCCTCGACGCTGACCGGAAAGCTGTCGACGCCGCTCAGGGCGGCCGAACGGACCCGAGTGAACATCGCCCCCCGCTGCCATGCCTGACGTGGTGCCTGACGGCGGGGCCTTTCCCCGCACAGGAGAAAGGTGGCGACGTTACGGGGGCGTCCCCATGGCGGAATGGGAAGACCTGGCTACATGCCGCTACGGAGCCGGGTTGCTCAGACCGAGCGAGAGACCCAGGCGGAACGAGAGGAAGTTGGTTTCGCCCAGGCGTGGGAATATGTCGATGCCCCCTCCGGGGAGGTCCTCGATATCGACCTCGGTCAGGTACTCGGCCACCCCGTTGCGATGGTAGAAGGCCGCCATATCCAGATCCAGGAAGACCTCTCCGCGAACCAGCCTCAGAAGGATTCCCCCGCCCGCGCGCCAGGCCAGCGAGGTATCCTTGAAGTTGGTGGTCTCGCCGAAGCCGTCCTCGTCATGCTCGTCCACGCCCTTGAGGTACGAGTGCGTGTAGAAGTGGGCCAGCCCGACATTGCCCGCCACGTAGGGCCTCGCCGGCCCGCCAGGCAGTACCCACTCCGGGCCGATACTGAACAACAGGATGTCGTTCGCCGTCACCACGTCCAGCTGGATCCGGCACCCTACGGTCACGCTGAAGCAGGCGGGCTGGGTATTGGACCCGTAGCGGATGAAGCCGAAATCGGCGCGCAGGCCGAATCCCGCCCCCCCGGACGGGTTGTAGCGGACGTTCACACCCAGGCCCGGCGCCGTCCCCACGGCCTCGGCGAACGCTCCCTGCGGTTCGCTGATGATTCCGCCGAGGCCCAGGAACCATTGCGGGTCGGGCTCTTCGAACACCTGCGCGCGAAGGTGCCCGGTCAGGGCGAAGACCGCCGCGAGCTGCACCAGAACGAAACGCATGCCGCGCATCTTTCTAACCTCCGCGCATCGGGGACCGGCGCCCCGCCGGGGATCGTCCCGGGCGGGTTCCGGGAAACCTCCCTGCAGAAGTCGTGCCGGACACGCGGCAACCCGCGTGCGTCAGACCTCCTTGGTCTCGCGCACGAGGTCCACCATCGAGCCCTTGGCGTCGCCGAAGAACATCATCGTGCGGTCGAGATAGAAGAGCGGGTTGTCGATCCCGGCGAAGCCCGGGCTGAGACTCCTCTTCATGACGATGACGTTGCGCGCCCGGTCGACATCCAGGATGGGCATGCCGGCGATCACGGAGGAGGGATCGCGCGCGTCGGGATTCACTACGTCGTTGGCTCCCACGATCAGGGCCACGTCCGTGGTGCTGAACTCGTCGTTGATCTCGTCCAGGTCGAAGAGCTGGGTGTAGGGCACGTCGGCTTCCGCAAGCAGCACGTTCATGTGCCCGGGCATGCGCCCCGCCACCGGATGAATGGCGAACTTGACGGTGACGCCGCGTTCCTGAAGCAGATCCGAAAGCTTGCGGATGTCGTGCTGCGCCTGAGCCACCGCGAGGCCGTAGCCGGGAACGACGATCACCGACTGGGCGTACGCGAGCACCATGGCTGCCTGTTCGGCGTCCACGTCCCGTACGGTCTTCCCTTCTCCGGGAGTGATTCTGCCCCCGGTCGAATCGGCCGCGCCGAAGGCCCCGAAGGCGACGTTGGCCAGCGACCGGTTCATCGCCTTGCACATGAGGTTGGTAAGGATCAGCCCGGCGGCGCCCACCAGCGCCCCCGAGATGATCAGGATCATGTTGCCGAGCACGAATCCGGCCGCCGACGCCGCCAGCCCCGAGTACGAGTTCAGGAGCGAGATCACGACCGGCATGTCGGCCCCGCCGATGGGGGTGACGAGCAGGATCCCCAGCAAGAGGGCGAGGCCGGTCAGCACCAGATACATCGTCACCGTGGCTTCGCCCGTCACCTGCATCGCGGCGATGACCAGGATCGCGGCAAAGAGTACGGCGTTCAGGGTTCTGGAGAAGGGGAACGTGAGCGGCGCCCCGGATATGAAGCGCTGCAGCTTGCCGAAGGCGATGAAGCTGCCCGAGAGCGTCACCGTCCCGATCAGGGTGGACAGGAGAATGGTGATCCCCGCCTCCACGCCGAGGTCGCCCCCGCCCAGCCGGAAGAACTCGGCCGCCGCCACGACTCCGGAGGCCCCGCCGCCGAGCCCGTTGAAGATCCCCACCATTTGCGGCATGTCGGTCATCTTGACCGTGCGCGCCGCGATCGCACCGGCGAGCGATCCCAGGATGATGCCGAGGGCGATGAGCTGCCAGTTCAGGATCTCCTGCTCGACCAGGGTCGCGACGATGGCGATGAGCATGGCGAGTGCGGCCATGCGGTTGCCCTGCCGGGCAGTGGCGGGCGAGCCCAGCCGCTTGAGCCCGAACACGAAGAGGGTCGCGGAAAGAAGGTAGACGAGTTGCAGCAGGGTATCGGGGTTCACCGTGACTCCTCGGAAATCCGGGTATGTATGGGAGTTTGCCGGGTGGCGGGCGCGCAGGACCCACCCGGGCGGCCAGGGACCGGCGCTACTTCTTCTGACCGGGCTTGAACATCTCGAGCATGCGGTCGGTGACCATGAAGCCGCCGACCACGTTGACCATCGCCATGACGATCGCCGCCACCCCGAGCACTTGCCCGGTGGTTTCGCCCGCCTGGGCGGCCACCACCAGTGCGCCGATGACGGCGATGCCGGAGATCGCGTTGGCTCCCGACATGAGCGGCGTGTGCAGCGTCGGCGGCACCTTGGTGATGACTTCGAATCCGACCATCACGGCCAGAACGAACACATAGAGACCGATCATCAATTCACCCATGGGTTCTCCGCTGGGTTGGGGGTCAACTCGACATGCGCTCCAGAGTGCGGGCGTGCACGACCTCGCCGTCGTGCGTCACGCACGAACCGGAGACCACCTCGTCGTCGAAGTCGAGCTTGAGTTCCCCGTCCTCGACGATGTCCTGGAGAAAGGAGGTGACGTTGCGCGCGTACATCTGGCTGGCGTGCGTGGGCAGTTCGCTTGGAAGGTTGTCGGGGGCGGCGATGATCACCCCGTCGCGGACCACCACCGTTCCGTGCTCGCTCAGCTCGCAGTTTCCGCCGGATTCGCCCGCGAGATCGATGATGACCGATCCGGGACGCATGGTCGCAACCATGGCCGAGGTGATGAGCACCGGTGCCCGCGCACCGGGGATGTTGGCGGTGGTGATGACCGCGTCCATGTCCGGCAGCCGGCCGCCGATCAGCTCGAGCTCCTGCTGGTGCTTTTCCTCCGACAGCGCGCGTGCGTAGCCGCCCTCGTCCTCGGCGGACTCGTCCAGCTCCGCCTCCAGAAATTTGGCGCCCAGGCTCTCGACCTGCTCCTTGACCGCGGGGCGGATGTCGAAGGCTTCGACCACGGCACCCAGGCGGCGAGCGGTTGCGATTGCCTGAAGGCCGGCCACGCCGGCGCCGAGAATCAGGACCTTGCCGGGGGGTATGGTGCCTGCCGCGGTCATGAACATGGGCAGGAACTTGCCCAGATGGGTCGCCGCGAGCAGAGAAGCGCGATAGCCGGCCACCGTGGCCTGCGACGAGAGCGCATCCATCTTTTGGGCCCGCGTGATGCGGGGCACCTGGTCCATGGCCAGCGTCGTAACGCGGGCTTCCGCCAACCGGCGTACGAGTTCCAGGTTCGCTACCGGCGAGACGAACGAAATCAATACGATTCCTTCCGGAAGGGCGGCGACCTCGTCGGCGCTGCCGTTGGCGCCGGTGGAAGGCGGGTTGATCTTCACGACCACTTCGCTGCCTTCGAGCGCCCGGGCGGCATTCTCGCACACCGATGCGCCCGCCTCGCGGAAGGCATCGTCCAGGAACGAGGCATCCTCTCCCGCGCCGGACTCCACCGCGACCTCGATGCCCACCTTCGCCAACGCGGCGACTTCAGCGGGAACCAGCGCCACCCGGCGCTCTCCCGCGCGGCTCTCCCGCAGTACGCAAACCCTCATCCGCCTCTCCGCTGGAATGTCAGAATGTGCCCCTCTTGCGGGTCCTGAGACCCGTCCCGACGGCATCCCCCGGGGAAAAACCCCCCATTAGATAACGAGCCCGCGACATGGCCGCAACGGGCGCGCGGACGGCGCAGCGGGACAGTGTCCAGTCCATGGTCTAGCGCAGCCGCGCCGCCTCCAGTTCGAGCCTGCGCCACGCCAGTTCCACATGCTCGCGCCGGGTGCGCAGGTTGCCGACGGAAAGGCGGAGAACGTAGCGCCCATCGAGGATCGTGTGCGACAGGAAGACATCTCCGGAGGCGTTGACCGCGTCGAGGATGCGCTCGTTGGCCTGGTTGGTCCGGTCGAGTCCCATTTCGGGATCGCGGTATCGAAAGACGACCAGGCCCAGCAACGTCGAACTCATCAGTTGCCACCGGTCCGAAGCCTGCACCCACCTCGCGAACCGGCTCGCCAGGCGACAATGTTCGCGAAGCCGGTCCGCAAGCCCGCGGCCGCCGAAGTAGCGCAGCACGAACCAGAGCTTGAGCGCGCGAAAGCTGCGGCCGAGCGCCACGCCGTAGTTCATCAGGTCACGCGCCTCGTCCGCTTCGGGAGTGCGCAGGTAGGGCGGGACCAGGGAGAACGCGTCGGCGAGAGCCTCGGGGCGCCGGCAATAGAGGAGCGCGCAGTCCATGGGCGTGAACAGCCACTTGTGGGCATTGAGCACGATGGAGTCGGCGCGCTCCCACCCGGCCAGCAGCGGGCGGAGCTCCTCGACGATCGCCGCCACGCCCGCGTACGCGGCGTCGACGTGCATCCAGATCCCGTGCTCCTCGCAGATGCGGGCGATCTCCGGCAGGGGATCGATGCTCGCCGTCGAAGTCGTCCCGGCAACGGCCACCACCGCCACCGGACGCACCCCGGCGGCCAGGTCTTCCTCGATCGCGGCGCGCAGGGCTTCCGGCTTCATGCGATAGCCGTCGTCGGCGGGGAGGTGGCGCACGCCCCGGCGGCCCAGCCCGAGCGTGACGATGGCCTTGTCGATGGAGGAGTGGACGTGCTCCGAGGCGTAGATCCGCCCCGCTGGCAGAGAGTGAAGCCCCTGCTCGCCCGCTTCCGGAAACGCCCGCGCACGAGCGGCGGCGAGGGCGTACAGGGAGTTGTGCGAAGCCGTGTCGTTGATGAATCCGGCGAAGCCCTCCGGCAGGCCGAGGAGCTGCCGGAGCCAGTCAGCCGTCAGGCCTTCCACCTCGGTTGCGGCGGGAGATGTCCTCCAGATCATGGCGTTCGCGTTGACCGCCGTGGCCAGCAGTTCGCCAAGTATGGCCGGGGAGGAAGCCGTATTGGCGAAATACGCCAGGAAGCCCGGATGATTCCAGTGCGTGAGGCCCGGAACCACCCGCTCCTCGAAGTCGCGCAGGATGTCCTCCATGGGCTCGCCGTCGCGCGGCGCCGAGGGCGCCAGCGACGCACGCACCTCGCCCGGGCGCACGCGGGCCAGAACCGGGTATCGTCCGGCCGAGCCAAGGTACTCCGAGATCCATTCGACGATGCGCCGGCCCTGGACCAGGAATTCCTCGGGAGGCATGTCTCCCAGCTCCGCGACAGGCAGGGCCGGAAGGCCGGCGTCGGAAGGTCGCATGGGCTTCAGCCGCGGCCGCTTCCCACGATGTCGCGGAATTCGCTTCGGATCGCGCGAAGCTGCTCGGCGACCCGGGTGAGCAGTTCCTCCGTCACCGATTCCGGAACACCCGGACCGGCAACCAGCGCGGAGACCAGACTGTCGGTGTAGCCGATGGACGCATGTGTGACGCCCTGGTCAACCAGCCGGTTCAGGCGCAGCACCTCACGCATCCCCGGCACCACGTCCGGGGGCATGCGCGGCTCCGCGTAGAGGACCCGGATGAGGGACACGCGAAGAACCTGAAACTCCTCGATGACCTCACCGGCCACCAACCCCCGCTCGGCCGCGAGTTCGCCGTAGAGATTCGCGGCTTCCTGCCAGACCGGCCGCACCCTGCGCCGGTACGGCCCCAGGATTTCGGGAAGGATGCTGACGAAGGTCTCGTAGAAATCGCGGAGCAGCTCGACCAGCTGTTGCGGTCGCCGTTCAAACCGCTTGGTGACCTCGGAGAGCCAGCGGGCGACGATCTTGTCGCTCCTGGCGATCACCCAGGCCTGCATTTCGACGGGGTCGAGCTGCGCGAGTGAGGGTCCCGCCCCCGGGGGCTGCATGGGGGACTCGAGTATGTTCGTGGCGGAATCGCGGATGGGGATGATGTGCCGGGGATCGGGGTGATGTGCAGGCCGTGGTCGCGAACCTGGCCAACTCCGGGCCGGTCCAGCACTCAATCTTGCGGGTCGGGCATCGTCCGTCCAGTGCCTGCGGCCGAGACCAGCGTGCGCGGCCCCGGCTCCCACGCCACAAAGCGAATGGACATCGTCGTGCCGACCCGGGGCGTGCTCTCCGCCCACACCCGGCCACCCCAGGAGCGCACCAGCCGCTGCACGATTGCGAGGCCGAGACCCGTGCCGGTGGAGCTGGTGGAGAATCTCGGTTCGAAGATGCGACCCAGGAGCTCCGGTTCGATGCCGCGGCCATCGTCGCTGACCTGAAGGCACACGCGCCCATCCTCGGCGGAGGCCCCGATGTGGACTTGGCCGCTGGGCTTGACGGCTTCCCGCGCGTTCTCGAGCAGGTTGATCAGGACCTCCTTGAACTCGGACTCCCGGGCGCGGACCCGGGGGAGGGCGGCCGGGAAAGCGGTGTCGATGACGATCCCCCGCTCGTTGCTCCGGTAGAGCGCTAGGATCTCGCCTACCGCCCTGTCCAGGTGCATGCCTTCCAGGGGGAGTTCGCTCGCCTTCCTGGGAGAGCCGTAGCGCGAGAAGCTGCGGGCAATCTCGGCGAGCCGATCGATTTCCCGAAGGATCGACTCCACGTTGCGCTCGAGAATCTCCGAGAAATCGCGCCGACGATCGTGCCAGGCTCGACGGACGTGCTCGACGCTCAGCTTGATCGGCGTAAGCGGATTCTTGACTTCGTGGGCCACCTGACGAGCCATCTGTCCCCACGCCACGATACGCTCGCTGCGCAGTTCGTCGGTCACGTCCTCCAGGCTCAGCACGGCTCCCCGCGGGCGGCCGTCGCGGGTGATGCGGCGTGCCCGCACCCGCACTCTGCGCGAGGAGTCCCGGTAACCGGGAGCGGCTGCTGCAAGTTCGGTTCCGGGCAACTCGAATTCGTGATCGGCTCCCTCGCCCCCGTCGCGGTAAAAGTGCTCCACCCAGCGCGACAGGTCGCGCGCAAGGCCCGGGGTCGCCGGCAGCGGCTCTCCCGGCCCTACCGAGGCTCCCAGCAGCGCCTGGGCCTGCGGGTTCACCAGGGTTACCGCCCCCGCCTGATCCAGCGCGATCACCCCGGTCGCCGCCTCGTCCACGATGGCCTGCGTGCGCTGCGTGGTGCGCACCAGCGCGCCGCGCGCCCGATGAAGCCGCTGCACCATTCGGTTGAACGCCAGGAAGACGGTGCCGAACTCATCGGTGCGCGTCTCCGGCAACCGCACCCCCAGGTTCCCCTCGCCCACTCGCTCCGACGCCAGCCGCAGGGTGCGAATGGGGTTCGCCAGCCGACGGCCCACCAGCAGCGCCAGCCCAAGCGACAGTGCGATCCCGGTGACCACGGCGAACGCCAGCAGCAGGATCAGATCGTTCTGCTCGAACGCCGTCGCGCCGGCATCCAGCGGGGCCGCCGAGGCCAGCACCTGTCCGGTCTGAAGCCGCCGATACGCAAGCACGTATTCCCCGCCCCAGCGACGCACGTTCGCGTGCACGAGCACCGCTTCCCCGTCCTCGAGCGACCGATGGACCTGCGCGGGCAGCCAGGAATACTGGACGCCCAGTTCGAGGAACGCCGGCCGGGAGCTTCGGATCAGCTCGCCGTCCTGATACAGAAGGAGGACCGTGCCGGTGCTGGTGGGCAGCAGTCCCACCTGCCCCTGCAGGGCGAGGAAGTCCTCGGCGGCGTCCGCCACCGCGCGGTCCGCCAGCGCTTCGGCGGTTCGAACCACGGCCCGGTCCAGGGTCCTGGAGGCGATGGCGGCAAACGCAAAGGCGGGGATGAGAAAGAACAGGAACAGGGCGAACGTGACCTGCGCCCGAAAGCTGCGGCCCGCCCCGGGGCCCAGCCGCATCGGCGCGCGCGGGAGGCCCCGGCTGCTGCACCAGCCAACGCCCCACAGACCGGCCACGATCAGCAGATCGAGCAGCAGGACGAGCACGGTTCCCGCCACGAGCACCGCCGTCCCGGGGAGTTCCACCTCGTAGTGTGCGTTGTACCATCCCTCGGGGAACAGGATGGTCTGCTCGCCCTGCCATCCCTGGGAGGTCCGCTCCCACCGCGGGGCCTCCCGCGTCGGCGACGGATCGTCCTCGTTGAGCGGCAGCAGGGTGACGGTCCCCTCGTCCGCCCGGTCCCGCCCGAAGGGGACATCCGGGAAGAGGGCCGTGCTGAAGCCTCGCCGCGGGGGCACAGCGACGGTGATCACCGATCGGTCCGGCAGCACCGCGAGACCGAGGTAGTGTACCTCCTCCGACTGAAGCTGCAGTACCGTGGCTCCGAGCGCGGCTTCGTCCAGATAGTCGTCCACGATCGAGGGACGGGGATCGGAAACGCCGATACGCAACGCGTCGCTGGGCAGTCCGCCGGGAGTCCAGCGGTCGATCCAGACGGCGACTCCCTCCTGGGCGAGACCGCTCGCGCGCCAGGTGCCGTAGAGAAGCCCGGTGCCGCGGGCTCCGCTCTCGAACAGGGAGTCCGTTCTCTCGGACAAGCCCTCGAGGAGAAACTGCAGATAGGGATTGACCTGGTTCCCGAGGGTCGAAAGACGTTGCTCGGCGACCTCACGCTGCGCCGCGACACGCCCGCCCCAGGTGAACGGCAGCGCTGCGCTCGCGGCGAGCAGGACCGCAGCCGCCCCCGTCGCAACCGAGCCGCGCCACGTTGTGGCGGGTTGTCGGCCCAAGCCGATCAGGGCCACCGGGAGCGCCCACAGGACACCAGCCCAGGTGGGGGTGGGAGGCGAACCG
The DNA here is from genome assembly GCA_022823365.1 of Gemmatimonadota bacterium. Classification (GTDB taxonomy): domain Bacteria; phylum Gemmatimonadota; class Gemmatimonadetes; order Longimicrobiales; family Gaopeijiaceae; genus BD2-11. The sequence continues at coordinate 15,715 of JAJDXG010000051.1, read as the reverse complement.
AGGGACACGCTGTGCACCAGCAGGCTGAGCACCAGCGCCAGAAGCAGGCCGGCCGCGACCAGGGACGGCCTCCCCGACGCAGGCGCGGGCCGGGTGGCGAGTCGAAGCGCCAGCGCGGCCACGACGACCAGCACGGAGGTCAGCGCGCACTGGTAGATCAGCCAGTAGCCCGTCGCACCACCCAGTTGCGATGTCGTGGGCGCGAGCGAGAACCAGTGAATCACTGCCGCGAACCCGATGCCGGCGATAGCTGAGCCGATCAACGGAGCGCCGCGTCCGCGGACGCCCCCGGGCAGAAGTCCCGCGATGAACGCCCCCGCCAGCCCGAGCGCCAACACGCGGCCCAGCGTGCCCTCGGTGGTCCCGGGGAGAAGGAAGCGAGCCGGCGAAAACAGTCCGGAGACGCCCAGCAGATCGCCGAACGGCAGCACGGTCGCGAGCAGGGCCAGGGTCGCCGCGGCCAGGACGGCGTGATATGGCCTGGTCCTGAGGCCGATGAGCAGCAGCAACCAGGCCGTTACCGCGAGGCCGGCGACCACCCGGCTCCATGCCCTCCGAACCGACTCGAACGCCTCCCCCTGCGTCACCTCCTCGGAGGAGATGGAAAAGAGCGTCCGCTCCTGCCAGTTGAAGTCGCGTATGGCGGGACCCGTTGCCTGTTCGGAGTGCGTGATCCGGATCGCCCTTCCGACGTCGGACCCGAATCGCGTGGCGAAGGCGGCCTCCTCGTCGGGTACGTCGGGAGGCATGTCGCTCTGGAGCAGCGCGGCGGCCACCGCGGTCGCGCCGCTCGCGCCGATGCGTTCGGTGAAGTACAGATAGCTGTAGACCGGGCCTTGCCCGAATACGTACCGGTCCCAGCCCGAGCGGGCATCGAGGGGCACAACCCCCTGATGATTGCCTGCCCAGGCGACGAGGTCCGTGCGCGCGTCGAATACCGCGATGGCATGCAGGTCGGCTTCGCGCCGGACGTCTTCCAGAAACGCCCAGTAGCCGGGCGAGCCCCCGTCGAACTCCCGGCCGGCGACCCGCGAGACTGCTGCCGTACCGTGGTCGATCAAGGTCTCGAAGCGCTGGTCCAGGGCCGCTTCCAGGCGGGCCTCGCGTCCGCTCCGGAACCGATCCCAGTCACCGGTCACCAGTGCGAAGCGCGTGGAACCCAGCATCCCGCTCGCGATCCCGGCCAGAAGGACAAGAGCGGCGGCGAAAGTCCAGCGATCGCGACCAGACCGGCGGGACAGCATCCGGAGCCCGCCCGGAACAGCCGCCAGCGCACTCACCAGCAGCCATCCGGGCGCGGACCAGCGCGTCCATACCGCCAGTGCCGCCACGCTCAGCCACAACAGCGCGGACACGGCGGACTGTCGTGACCCGGCCCGCAGGAGGCCCCTGAGCAAGGAGGAAACGCCGTTCATCGTGGCGTCAGCGCGCGTTGCGCATCCGCTTCCCAGCCTCCGGAGGACCGGACCGCGAGGCCCGCGGCTGCTCCGCGACCGCTGCAATCGGTGACATGCGGGAATCGGTTTGCAGGATCCGTCCCCTGGCTGGGGTGTAGTCGGATGTCGTTTCGATCACTTGCGACCGAGGCTCCGTCCGTGCGACGCATTCTTCTCCCTGTACTGCTGTTCACCCTTGCCGGATCCCCTCCATCCAGCGGCGCTTCCGCGCAGATCACCATCCTGGACCGGGGCGAGTTCCAGGTGGCCGTCAACGGCAGGGGAGTGGGGACCGAGACCTTCTCGATCCGTCAGGTGGGCACCGGGAGCGAGGCCCGGGTCATCGCCGCGGGGCAGATTCGCGCCGCCCTCCCCGACGGAGCGAACACGATGGACATGCTCATGGAGCTGACCGGCGCCGGCTGGATGCCGTCCGCCTATCAGAACAAGGTAGGGGGCGAGGGGGCCCGGGAGATCGGCTTCGAACTTCGCGGCGCCCGTTTCGAGTCGCGCGTCACATCCGATATCGGGGAGCAGGTGAAGGAGTATCGGGCCGCCCCGGGCACCAGGATCCTCGAGCGGGGCGCTGCACATCATTTTCACTTTCTTGTGCCTCCCGCGGATCCGGGTCCCCTGTCCCTTCCCGTCATCGTGCCCCGGGACGGATTTCAGGCCGAGGCCCAGGTCATCCTCGCCGGAACGGCCGAGTTGCGCATCGGCGGGGAGGTGATGCCGGCGCGGCACTACCGGGTGCGAGCCGGAGAGCTGCGCTGGGAGGCATGGCATGACGCCGAGGGCAGGGTCTTGCGGGTCGTGGAGAGTTCCACGGGATACTCCGCCGTTCGCCTGACCCGCCCCGGATCCTGAGCCGTCCCTGCCCGGTACATCCTGCGGCTCCGACGAGTGGCCGGATCCCCGCGGCATCGGCTCGGCGGTGAAACCCCATCGGACACGGGCTCGTATGTTTCGCGGCCGCAACAGGCCGAAGACCGCCATTCAAGCAAGGGAGAACGATACGGTGTTCAGGATGATTTCGGTTGCCGGGTGCGCGCTGACGCTTCTGCTGTGTTGCGCGACGTCGTCCCGGCTGCAGGCGCAGGAAGTGCCTTCCAGCCTCACGCTCGACGAAGCGATCCGCATCGCCCAGCTGCAAAACCCCGTGTTCCAGTCGGTTCGCAACGACTCGCGCGTCGCGGACTGGTCGGTTCGTTCCGCCTACGGCGATCTGCTGCCCTTCGCCAATTTGAGCTCCAGCCTCTCCTGGCAGGGGAAAGGTGAACAACAGTTCGGAAGCCTGACGACCAGCCAGTTGGGGTTCGGCAACGAGCCCTCCTACTATTTCTCCAGCTACAACGCGGGCCTCAGCTACTCCATCGGCGCCCAGTCGCTGTTTCGCCCTGGGCGGGAGAAGGCCGCCCGCAACGCCACGTTCGCGTTGATCGACCAGGCCGAGGCCAACCTCGTTCGCGACGTCACGATTGTCTACCTGGACGTTCTGCGCCAGCAGGAGGGATACCTGCTCGCCCAGCAGGAACTTGAGCGCGCCCGTTTCAACCTGCGCCTGGCGGAAGGACAGCTGGAGGTGGGGACGGCGACCCCGCGCGACGTGCGCCAGGCCGAAGTGTCGGTCGGCCGTGCCGAGGTCACCCTTCTGCAGGCCGAATTCGCCGTGAGCAATGCTCGCATCGCGCTGCTGGTCATTCTCGGAGCCGAGGTGCCGCAGCAATTCACGGTCGTGAGTGCGTTCGATGTCCGCGAGCCGGTCTGGTCCGAAGCGGAACTGGTGGCGATGGCGCTCGAGGGCAATCCCGGGCTCATAGCCGAGCGGGCCAATGAGGCGGTTGCCGCCAGCGACGTGAAGATGGCGCGGTCCTCCTACTACCCTTCCCTGTCCCTGAGCGCGGGGCTGAGCGGCTTCACGCGCGAGGCGTCCAGCGTGGAATCGCTGATCAGCCAGTCCAGGGCCCGGGTCATCGGTCAACAGCAGCAATGTCACCTGCTGAACGAGGTGTACGGGCGGCTGGTCGATCCTCTGCCCACACAGGATTGCAGCGGGTTCGTCTTTACGCCCGATCAGGCAGAGGCCATCGCCGCGCAGAACAACGCGTTCCCGTTCGACTTTACGCGCCAGCCGGCCCGCGCCTCCCTCACGGTGAGCGTGCCCGTGTTCCAGGGCTTCAGCCGGCAGCTGCAGGTCGAGAACGCCCGCGCCGCCCGCGAAGACGCGCGCCATCGGCTGCGAGGCGCGGAACTGGATCTGCGGGCGCAGATCGCCTCGAGCCTGGCGGCCGTCCGCACCGCGTACGAGACGGAACTCATCGAGCAGCGCAACCAGGCGGTGGCGGCGGAGCAGCTGCGCCTGGCCACCGAGCAGTACCGCGTCGGTTCCGCGAGCTTTCTGGACCTGGTCGAGGCGGAGACCGTCATGGCGCAGGCCGACCGCGAACGCGTCGCCTCCATATATTCATATCACGACCTGCTCGCCAATCTGGAAGCACTGGTGGGCGCGAGGCTGCGGCCCTGACGCCCGCCGGAGTGCGAGGGAAGGCGATGGGGCACAGGTGCCCAGGGTCCTGGACCGGAATTCGGGAACAACATCCAAATGACGCTTAGAGCAAAGATCGCCATCGGCGTGCTCGTGGTAACCGTGCTCGTCGTGGCCGGAGTGCTGACCACGCTGCAGACGCGCAACACCGGCACGCAGGTGCGCACAGAGGAGGTTGTCCGGCGCGACCTGGAAGCGATCGTTACCGCGAGTGGCAACATCCGGGCGCGGCGAACCGTGGACATCAGCTCCGATGTCTCGGGCCGCATCGTTGAGCTCAACGTCGACGAAGGCGATGATGTGCAAGAAGGACAAGTACTTCTGCGCATCGACCAGACGCAGTTCCAGGCCGCCGTGGCCCAGTGGCGAGCCGGGCTCTCCCAGCGGGAGGCGCAGGCAGCCCAGCAGAACGCCAGCCTCATCCAGGCGACCCGCGAGTACGACCGCATGCAGGGACTCTGGACGCGCGACTCGACGCTCGTCAGCCGGCAGCAGGTCGACGACGCCGGGACGCAGGCCGAGGTCGCGCAGGCTCTTTACACCGCGGCGGAGCACGGCGTGGACCAGGCCCGAGCGACGCTGGCCGAGGCCGAAGATCGCCTGTCCAAGACCACCATCCGCGCTCCCATCTCGGGCAGAGTCACCCGGTTGAACATCGAGCTCGGCGAGACCGCCATCGTGGGCACGATGAACAACCCGGGCAGCCTGCTGCTCACCGTCAGCGACCTGTCGGTGATCGAGGCGGTCATGCAGGTCGACGAAACCGACGTGCCGGAGATCAGCATCGGCGACAGCGCCGCGATCGAACTGGACGCGTTTCCGGACACGGACTTCGCGGGGACCGTGACCGAGATCGGGAACTCCGCCATCCGGCCTCCGTCGAGCACGGCGGGCACGGGCCAGACCCCCACCATCGACTTCGAAGTTGTGATCACGCTGGACGACCCGCCTGTCGAGTTGCGGCCGGACCTTTCGACCACGGCCGAAATCGTCACCGAGACTCGAGAGCAGGCCCTCGCGATTCCGATCATCGCCCTCACGATTCGTGACCGCGCGGAGGACGAGGCGGAAGGAAGCGGCTCGAATGGCGACGGGACGCTCGGAAACGGAGACACCGGCGACGGGTCGACGGAATCGGAGAATACGCGGACGGAAGACGAGGACGAGGACGAGGAAGACGAGGAAGGAGTCTTCGTGGTGCGCGACGGCGAGGCGCACTTCGTCCCTGTCAACGTGGGGATCGCGGGACAGGAGTACTTCGAGGTGCTCTCCGGACTCTCGGAGGGCGACACGGTGGTGAGCGGCCCCTACCAGCGCATCCGCGAACTCAGCGATGGCGAGGAAGTGCGGACCGACAGTGCCTCGGTAGAGCCGGACGAGCCGGCCTCGTGATCCGCGGACGGACCTAGGCGATCATGCAGCTCTGGGAAGGCGTACGGCTGGCGCTGGGCTACATCCGCAGCGAGAAGCTGAAGAGCTTTTTCAGCCTCCTCGGCGTCATCGTCGGCATCATGTTCCTGATCGTGGTGGTCAGCATCATCGAGGGCATCGACCGGTACATCCGGGACGATCTGTCCTCCATGGTATTCGGGGTAAACACGGTTTCCGTGCAGCGCAGCCGACCGAACGTCGTCGATGGCGATCCGATCTCCCAGCGCCGCGCCGCACGCCGGCCCTGGATCGAACTGGGTGACGCCGAGGCCATTCGCGAACGGCTGGAGACGCCGGCCCTGGTAGCGACGGAGACCAATGTCGGCGGTGAGGTCGAAGGGCCGGGCGGCCGCAAGCTGGAAAACGCGTGGCTCGTTGCCGCCTCTCCGGAGATCTTCGCCATTCGCGACTACGGAGTGGAGGTGGGTCGTCCGTTCTCCCAGGAGGAAGCAGGCCGGGGAGCGCCCGTCGCGGTGCTGGGAAAGGGTGCGGCGGAGCTGTTGTTCGAGGATGAGGACCCGCTGGGCACGACCGTGCGCATCAGGAACATTCCCTATCGCGTCGTCGGCGTCATCGAGGAACAGGGATCCATGCTCGGCTTCTCGCGTGACAACATGATCATCGCGCCCGCCCTCTCGCCGCTGCGCCGGATCGTGCGCCGGCGGGACTTCGTGGGACAGGTGGTCGTCCAGACCGAGAGTCCGGAATCGCTCCGGGAGGCACAGGCCGAACTCGAAGGGATCATGCGCGCCCGGCACGGTCTGCGGCCGAGCGAGCCCAACGACTTCGACCTGGAAACGGCCGAGGAAAGCCTGAGCTTCTGGGACACCATCTCACGCGTGCTCTTCGTCGCGTTCCCCGGCCTCGTGGCGATCTCGCTGGTCGTGGGCGGCATCGTGATCATGAACATCATGCTGGTGTCGGTCATGGAGCGAACCCGAGAGATCGGGGTGCGCAAGGCCATCGGGGCGCGCCGCAGGGACATTCTGTTCCAGGTGCTGGTGGAAACCGCCACGCTCTCGGGGGTGGGAGCGGTGATCGGAATCGGGATCGGGGTCGGGCTCACCTTCATCGTGCGCGCGGTTTCCCCCCTGCCGGCGGCGGTCGCGCCCCACTGGATCGCGCTGGGGGTCGTACTGGGGGTGTCGGTGGGCGTGATCGCCGGGGTCTACCCGGCGGCGCGGGCGTCCAAGCTCGATCCGGTCGATGCCCTGAGGTACGAGTGATGAAGGCGAACCTGAACACGCTCGGCGAGGGTATCCGCATCGCCCTGAGCGCGATCGGGGCGAGCAAGGTGCGCGCAGGGCTCACCATCATCGGCGTAGCCATCGGGGTTGCGGTAGTGGTCACCATGGCGGCGATGATCACGGGAATCCGCAGCAGCATCTTCGAGTCCTTCGAGGCCGCGGGCCCGGAGAACTTCTTCGTCATGCCGTTCGATTTCAGCGAAATCCGTCTGACCGGGGACGGCAGCGGGCGCCCGCCATGGTGGAACCGGCCCGATCTCACGCACGAAGAGATCCGCCGTATCGAACGTTTGCCCGCCGTCGACGAGGCGACGGTGGATTTCGACTTCAACGTTACCATGTCGTTCGAGGGAAACCGCGTTACCGGCATTCAGTCGAGCGGCAACTCGGCCGGCTGGCCCAGCTACACGGCGGGAGACTTCTCCGCGGGCCGCAACTTCGTTCCCAGCGAGGTACAGCAGGCGCGGGCGGTCGTTGTCCTTTCGCGCCCCCTGGCCGAAGAGTTGTTCGGCCAGCGCGATCCCATTGGCCGGAGCATCCGGGTGTCCGCGAGGACGCGGGGCGTCAACCCGCTCTTCCGGGTCATCGGCGTCTTCGACCTGGAGGGCAACGTTTTCGCCGAAGTCGTCGATCACTTCGCGATCTTCCCCTGGACGAGCGCCGAGAAGCGACTCAAGGCCAGAAACCCGTTTCAGAACTTCCTGTCGCTCGTGGTGGTGCCCAGCCCCGATCTCGATCGCGAAGAAGCCAAGGACCAGGTCACCACGGTTCTGCGGTCCATGCGAGGGCTCGGCCCCGGCGACGACAACAACTTCGCGCTGATCGAGTCCCAGCAGATGATCGAGACGTTCGATCAGCTCACCGGCGTGTTCTTCCTGGTGATGATCGCGCTCTCATCCGTCGCCCTCATGGTAGGCGGTATCGGTGTGATCGGGATCATGATGATCTCGGTGACGGAGCGGACGCGGGAGATCGGCATCCGCAAGGCGGTCGGCGCAACCCGGAACGAGATCCTCTGGCAGTTCCTGGTGGAAGCCGCGGTGCTGACCTTCATGGGAGGCGCGATCGGGCTGGGGCTGGGAGCGGCGCTGGCGACCGGAATCGAGGCGAGGACGCCGCTCCCCGCGGCCATCCCCCTGTGGTCGATCATCGCGGCGCTGGTCTCCGCCATCGTGACAGGGATGCTGTTCGGCCTCTTCCCGGCTCTGCGCGGCGCGCGCATGACGCCGGTCAGGGCGTTGGGCTTCGAGTAGGAAGACCCGAGGCCTGCCCGTCTGCGACGAGGCAGCGCACGTCCACCACCAGCCGCCGCCAACTGGGCACGCGGTCGTTTCCAACGCGCAGGGCGGTCGCCCGGGTGCGTCCGCCCGCCCGCAGCCAGGGTCCCAGCCACCCGCCGATCTCCGGAGGCAGGTAGCCCACGGGATCTCCGGCGGGGAGGTGCACCCACACCGCGCCGTGGCGGCCGTCCGCGGGATCGGCGATGAGCACCAGCGCGTCGCCGGGGTTGAGGGCGTCGAGATGCCGGTCGCGACCCCCGAATACGGTTCCGTGAACGGTCGAGCGGAACCGCGCCGGCGGGCCCGCGGGAAGTCGTGCCTGGCTCATCGGCGATTCCCTGTTGGATGCACACCTTCAATCGAAACCCCGGGGCGGCTAAAGTTAGGCGCCGGAACCTTTCCCGCCATGAGCAGCCTGCGCCGTTTCCGATGGACCGTCCCGCCCTCTATTTCGACCACGCCGCCACAACGCCCCTGCGGCCGGAGGCGCTGGACGCCATGCGTCCGCACCTTGGCGGCGTCTTCGGCAACCCGTCGAGCGCGCACCGGTGGGGACGGCGGGCGCGCGCGGCCCTGGATGAGGCGCGGGCGGAGTGCGCGCGCGCGGTCGGGGCCGAGCCGGCGGAGATCGCCTTCGTGCGCGGCGGCACCGAGGCCGACAACATGGCCGTGCTGGGAAGGGCCGCGGTCGCGGTGGCGGCGGGAGAACGCCCGCGCGCGATCGCGACCACGATCGAGCACCCCGCCGTGCGGGAGGCGTGCGACGAGGTGGCCGCGCGCGGCGGGGAGAGCGTGCAAGTCGAGGTCGACCGGGCGGGCGAACTCGACGGGGGCGCACTGGCGGACGCGCTGGCGCGGGGCGCGTGCGTGCTCTCGGTGATGTGGGTGAACAACGAGGTCGGCACCGTGCTGCCGGTGGAGCGCGCGGCGAGCCGGGCGCGCGCTGCGGGTGTCGTGGTGCACTCCGACGCGGTGCAGGCGGTGGGCAAGGTGCCGGTGGACTTTGGCCGGGCCGGACTCGACCTGGCCTCCATGACCGCCCACAAGATCGGCGGACCCCGGGGGGTGGGGCTGCTCTACCGCCGCCGCGGGGTGGAGCTCGCTCCTCTCCTGTTCGGAGGCGGGCAGGAGCGCCGCCTGCGGCCGGGGACAGAGGATGTTGCGGGAGCGGTGGGCCTCGCGAAGGCGCTCACCCTGGCCGTAGCGGAACAGGCCGCCGAGGCGGAGCGGCTCGCGGCGGAGCGCGACCGCCTGCAGGCCGCCATCGTCAACGCGCTCCCCGCGACGCGCGTGTTCGGCGAGGAGGCCGAGCGAGCCCCGCACCTCCTCAACCTGGGATTCCCCGGGCTGGACGCGGCCACTCTGGTGATGGCTTTCGACCTGGCGGGGGTGGCGGTGTCCGGGGGATCGGCGTGCGCGTCCGGCAGCACCACCACCAGCCCGGTGCTGCGCGCCCTCTACGGCGACGACGCGGAGGGACTGGCTTCCGTGCGCTTCAGCCTGGGCCGCACCACCACCTCCGCCGAGGTGAGCGATGCCGCCCGCCGGACGGTCGAGATCGTGACCCGCGCCGGCGCGCTTGTCGGCGCAGGAGCGGTCTGACGATGCCCGCCGAGCGGATCCTGGTGGCCATGTCCGGCGGGGTCGACTCGTCGGTTGCGGCCGCGCTGCTCGCCGAGCAGGGCCACCAGCTCGTCGGCGCGACCATGAAGACCTTCTGCTACCAGGGGGAGGCGGGTCCGTCGCGCACCTGCTGCGGGCTCGACGGCATCATGGACGCGCGCCGGGTCGCCGATGCGCTGGGCATCCCCCACTACGTCTTCGACGTGGAGGAGGAGTTCACCCGCGACGTCATCGACGATTTCGTCTCGGAGTACGCGCGCGGACGCACGCCCAACCCCTGCGTGCGGTGCAATTCCAACACCAAGTTCCGGGACCTGCTCCGGCGGGGAGAGCTGCTCGGGTGCGATGCCATCGCTTCCGGACACTATGTGCGGGCCGGGGTCGTGGACGGGGAGGCGGCTCTCTTCCGGGGCCGCGACCCGGCGAAGGATCAGTCCTACTTCCTGTGGGGCCTTCCCCGCGCGCTGCTGCCCGGACTGAGGTTTCCGCTGGGCGAACTCACCAAGCCCGAGGTGCGCGCCCGTGCCCGCGAACTCCGCCTCGTCACCGCCGCCAAGCCCGAGTCGCAGGAGATCTGCTTCGTGCCCACCGGCGACTACCGCGACCTGCTGCGGCGCAAGCTCGGCGGCCGCCACGACGCGCTCCGGCCCGGCAACCTGGTGGACACCCGCGGACGGGTCGTCGGCCGCCACCAGGGCTACGCCTCCTTCACCGTGGGCCAGCGGCGCGGACTGGGCGGGGGCTTCGACCAGCGGCTGTACGTCGTCGAGATCCGTCCGGATACGCGCGAGGTGGTGGTGGGCGCGAGGGAGGCGCTCGAGTGCCGCGAGCTGCGGGTGGCCGAACTCAACTGGCTCGCCGAGGAGCCGCCCGGGGACGGAACCGTCGTGCGCGCTCAGCTCCGCTACCGGGCTCCGGCGGTGCCGGGCCGCGTTCAGCACGGCGGGGACGGTCTCAGCCTCAAGCTGGAGGAGCCAGTGCTCGCTGTCACACCCGGGCAGTCGGCGGTCTTCTTCGACGAGAGCGGGAGGATTCTCGGGGGCGGACGCATCGCCACTGCAGCCATGGCCGGCGGGACCGCGGGCGGACTCGCGGAAGCGGCCGGAGACCTGGCGCTTCGCCCCTGACGCGCGCCTCAATCCAGCGGCCGGGCTCCCTCCAGAAGCCGGAGCAGTTCGCCATCGCTCGCGCCGTTCACGAGGGCCTCCGCTCCGGCCTTCCCCGCCGGAACCTCGGCGACCCTCGCGCGCCTGGCGGGATCCGAACAGCAGCGGAAGACCACCCGCCCCGGATGCGCGAGCCCGTGGCGGCCGGTGGTGGCGAAGGCCTCCCACCTGCCAAACGACCCGTCGCGAATCATGCGCTGCATCTGCCGGGCCTCAATAGCTGAGTTCGGCCACTTCCGCGAACTGCCGGATGGCCTCCTGGGCGTCCTCCGAGAGCGCCTCCGGGACCTGGACCTGGATTTCGACGATCTGATCGCCCACGCGCGCTCCCTTCCGGATCCCGTGCCCGCGGACGCGAAAGCGCGCGCCCGGCTGCGTGCCCGCCGGGATCTTGAGCACGACCCTCTTGCCGTGCACGGTCCTGACCCGAATGCGGGTGCCCATGGTGGCCTGCGCGATGTTGAGGGGCACCGTGACGTGGATGTCGCGCCCTTCCCGCCGGAAGAACCTGTGTGGCTTCACCTTGAAGGTGATGATCAGGTCCCCGCGGGTCCCGCCCCTGGCGCCGCGCTCGCCCTGCCCGCTCAGCCGCACCTTCGAGCCCGTGTCCACGCCGCGCGGCACGCCCACCCCGATCTTGCGGTTCTGGCGCACCGTTCCCGTCCCCTTGCAGGCGTCACACGGATCGGTGGGAATCCTGCCCCGGCCGAGGCACGCCGGACAGGGTCGCTTCACCGCAAATCCGCCCTGGCCGAAGGAGACGGTCCCGGTTCCCGAGCACTCCTTGCAGCGGGTGGTGGTCGTTCCCGGCCGAGCTCCGCTGCCCCCGCAGGTGGCGCACTCCTCGGTCATGGGAACCGTTATGGTGACGCGCCCTCCCGTCACCGCTACCTCGAAGTCGATGTCCACGACGTACTCGACGTCGTTGCCCTTGCGCGGGCCGGTCGAGGATTCCCGGGCGGTCTTCCGGCCTCCGCGATCGAATATGGAACCGAAGAGGTCGCCGATCCCGCCCAGATCGTCGAACGAAAACCCCTGCCCGGCACCCGCCGGCCCGGCGCCGGGAGACGCGGGCCCCCGCCGATTGCCGCCCAGACCGAAGGCGCCCAGGCGCCGCATCTGGTCGTACTGCTTGCGCTTGGCGGAGTCGGAGAGCACCGAGTATGCCTCCCCCACCTCCTTGAACCGCTCGGACGCCGCGGGGTCACCCTGGTTGGCATCCGGATGGTATTGCTTCGCCAACCGGCGATAGGCCTTCTTGATCTCCTCGGGCGTCGCCTTCTCCGAGACGCCCAGGGCCTTGTAGTAGTCTTTCGTCGCCGGCGACATCGATCGCAGCCGCTCTAGCCGTGCTTGCGCACGCTGACGCGCGCGGGCCGCACCAGGTGGCCCTCAAGCAGGTATCCCCGCTGCAGAACCATGTCCACCGTGTCGTCCTCGTCCTCCGAGGAGGCGGGGGCCGTCATGACGGCCTCCATCACGTTCGGGTCGAAGTCCTCGCCGGCCGGGTCGAGCACCTCCAGGCCCGCCTCCGCAAGCGCCCGCAAGAGCTTTCGTTCCACCATGTCGACGCCTTCCACGATGTCCTGCACGGACGCCGTCTTCGGATCCAGGAGGGCGACCCGCTGAAGGTCGTCGACCGACTCCACCAGGCGGCGCACCAGGTCCGCCTGCGCGCGCGCCCAGGTTTCCAGCTTCTCGGCGCGAACCCTCTTGCGGTAATTCTCGAACTCGGCGGCGAGACGCAGATGGCGGTCGCTCAGATGGTCGATCTCGCGTTCGAGATCGCTTCTGGATGGGCCCGGCTCGTAGGGGGAGTCCGCGCCGGCTTCGCCTTCGTGCGCGGGCGCCCCCCCGTGGGCTTCCTCCTGCGGCCGGCCGTCCGGCGGATCCTCGTCGCCGGAAGTCTCCGGCCCCGGACGATCGGCGCGCGCGTCGTCCGGCGGGTCGCCTGTCTCCGGTTCCTCCCGCGGGGCTTCGGAATCGGCCTCGGAAGCCGGGTCTGCCTGGTTGTCGAAAGTCCTGGGGCTCATCTATCTCGTTCAGGGTTGAGGCGTTGACGGCGCTGCGGGCCCGCAAACGATACCCCGGTACCGAACGAGATGTCCAGTGGGCGGGATTCGGCGTCACCCGTGGGACCGACCAGCGTTCCAAAGGGTAGATTCCGGCATTCCCCACGGGCGGCATCCGTTCGTCCGGAAGCAGGAACGCGGAAACAGCGGAGGAAGGGCGTGGCACGTCGCGCCGGCGCGGAATCGCTACGCATCGTGATCCTCGGATGCGGAAGGATGGGCCGGTCGATCGATGCGCTCGCGCGGACGCGGGGCTTCGACGTGCTGGCCAGGTTGGAGCGCCGCGACGTGGAAGGACGCCGGGAAGTAACGCGCGACCGCATCGCCGGAGCCGACGTGGCGCTGGAGTTCACCACATCCGCGTCGGCCGCCTCCAATATTCGCCTGTGCGTGGATGCGGGGTGCCCTGTCGTCTCCGGCACGACCGGATGGTCCGACCAGTTGCCCGCGGTCGCCGCCTGGGTGAAGGAGCGGGGTGGGGCGCTGCTATGGGCCCCCAACTTCTCCTTCGGGGCAGTGGCGCTCCAGTTGCTGGCGCGCCGGGCGGGCGAGCTCTTCGCCGGCGCGGGCGGCTTCGACGCGCATGTGGCCGAAACCCATCACGCCGGCAAGCTCGACGCCCCGTCCGGCACGGCCATCGCCCTGGAACGGTCGCTGGAAGAAGGATTGGGACGGAGCTCTTCCATTACATCGATCCGGACCGGGCACGTTCCCGGCACACACGAGATATCGATCGACGGTCCCCGCGAGCGACTCGTCCTGCGCCACGAAGCCCGCGACCGCGGCGTGTTCGCGGAGGGCGCGCTGCGGGCGGCGGCGTGGCTGGTCGGTCGCACGGGGGTATACACCATGCGAGATCTTCTCGCGGGAGAGGCAGGGTGAAGCACGAGACGCTCAGAGGATGCGGAACGGCGCTGGTGACGCCGTTCCGGGAAACGGGAGAGGTGGACGAGGCGGCGCTGCGGTCGCTGGTCGATTGGCAGATCGAAGAGGGCATCGATTTCCTTGTTCCCGCGGGCTCCACCGGGGAGACGGCGACGCTCTCGGTCGAGGAGCACGAGCGCGTGGTGGCGGTCACGGTCGAGCAGGCCGCCGGACGCGTCCCCGTCGTGGGGGGAGCGGGATCGAACGACACGGCCGAGGCGATCGACCTCTCGCTCAGAATCGCGTCGACCGGCGTCACCCACCTGATGCACGTCTCGCCCCCGTACAACCGTCCACAGCAGCGCGGGCTGGTCGAGCACTTCACCGCGGTCGCGGACGCGGCTCCCTGCCCGGTGGTGCTCTACAACGTCCCGGGACGCACGGGCAGCAACATCGCCGCCGCCACCACCCTGGCGCTGGCCGAACACCCCAACATCGTGGGGACCAAGGAGGCCGCGGGCAGTTGCGACCAGGTCGCGGAGATCGCCCGCGGACGGCCTCCCGGGTTCACGCTGCTGTCAGGTGACGATTCCATGACGGTGCCGTTCATGGCGCTCGGCGCGGACGGCGTCATCTCGGTGGTCGGCAACGCCACCCCGCGCGCCATGGCGGAGCTGGTGGGGGCGATGGCGTGCGGCGACCTGCAGCGCGCGCGGGCCCTGCACTACCGCCTCGCCGACTGGATGCGGGTGGCGTTCGTCGAGTCGAACCCCGTGCCGGTCAAGGCGGCGCTGGGGATGATGGGGCGCATCCATCCCCGGGTCAGGCTGCCGCTGGCCCCTCTTGCCGATTCCAATCGCGAGGCCGTGGCGACGGCCGTGCGGGCCGCGGCGGCCACATGAGCCCATCCATCCCGGACCTCGGGACAACGCTGCAGGAGCACATCGACGCGCTCCATGCCTGGCCCGCCGGCGAGGCTCTTCCGGAGGCCGCCGGAGAGGTCGTGGCCGAACTGCTGGGCCGTCTGGAGGCGGGATCGCTGCGCTCCGCCGTGCGGGAGGGCGACGGCTCCTGGGCGGCGGTGCCCTGGGTGAAACGCGGCATCCTGGTGGCGTTCCGCAGCGGGCGCGTCACCCCGGTCGCCGCCCCCGGGAGCAGCGCCGTGGACGCCCGGGCTCCCTCCGCCTTCCTGGACAAGCACAACCTGCCCGTGCGCCGCTTCGCCGCCGGGGAGGGCGTCCGGGTGGTGCCGGGCGGCTCGGCCGTGCGCCGCGGGGCCTACCTCGGTCCCGGGGTGGTGTGCATGCCCCCCATGTACGTGAACGTGGGCGCCTGGGTGGGGGCGGGCAGCATGATCGACTCGCACGCGCTCGTTGGCTCATGCGCCCAGGTCGGGGAGCGCGTACATCTGAGCGCGGCAGCCCAGATCGGCGGGGTCCTCGAGCCCGTGGGCGCGGCCCCGGTGGTAGTCGAGGACGACGTGCTGGTGGGGGGCAATGCGGGCGTCTACGAGGGGACGGTGGTGCGCCGCGGGGCGGTGCTGGCCGCAGGGGTCATCCTGACACGGGGCACGCCGGTCTTCGACCTGGTTCGCGAAGAGGTGTATCGCGCCGGCCCCTCCCGTCCGCTCGAGATTCCCGAGGACGCCGTGGTCGTCCCCGGGGGGCGTGCGGTTACCCGCGAGTGGGGTCGCGCGCAGGGGCTGTCGCTGTACGCCCCGGTCATCGTGAAGTACCGGGACGCCGGGACGGATCTGGCCACCACCCTGGAGGACTGGCTGCGGTAGCATCCGGCGACGGACCGCGCCGCTCGGCCGTGCGGACTGCCGAATACACTGTCCGTAGTGGTCTACCTACTACCGGTAGTGGGTATCACCGGCAAGCGGTGCCCCGGCGACGACCTTCAACCGCCCCGCAACATCCGGTACAGGAGCGCGAGCGCCGCCTGGGCGCTGCGTTCGCGGACGGCGCGGCGCGCACCCGGAAGGACGCTCCGGCGTGCCTGGGTGCGCCCGTCCAGGTGGACCGCGTACCACACCGTGCCGACGGGCT
>JAJDXG010000040.1 GCA_022823365.1 Gemmatimonadota bacterium | reverse complement strand
GGTGATCCAGATCATCACCAAGCGCGGGAGCGCGGGCGAGCCGGTGTGGACCTTCGGGACCGGCTTCGACGGCACGAGGATACCGGAAGCCCGCCTGAAGGGCGTATGGGGCTACAACTTCGACACCAAGCAGTTGCAGACCCTCGGCAAGCCCGTCCTCGACTACCTCGGCGGCTGGGGCTCGGTCATGGACTTCAACGCCGACGTGCGCGGCGGGACCTCGACCGTGCAGTATTTCGCCTCCGGCCGTCTCCGCGACGAGGTCGGGCAGATGGGCCGCGAGTACCGCGATTTCCAGGGAACCCTGGACGCCAACCTGCGCGCCAACCTCACGGTGCAGGCAACCGAGAGGCTCGGCATTCGCGTGGACATGAACACGGTCTTCAGCGACCGGCGCCAGCCCGGACAGAACGGGCTCAACTGGGGGAGCGGATACCTCTGGGGCTTCTTCCTGGCGACGCCCAGGAATCCGGCGCCGCGCTTCCCCTACGGCGGGCGCTACGGGGTCAACGCCTACGAGATCGCGTGGCCGCCTCCGCACGGGTACAACGGACCGCTCTCCCCGAGCGAGCACTTCCTCCCGCTCGACAGCGACCCCATCGCGAGCGTGACGTCCAACCAGGACGAGCAGAGGGTGACGCTCAGCGGGGCCATGACCTACGACTGGGGCAACGGCATCCGCTCCGAGCTCATCATGGGCCGGGACCGGATGACCGAGGAGTACATCGAGCACGTCAACAAGGGCCTCAACATCTATCATGAGCAGGGAGAGCGGCTGGTGCGCACCTCCGAGCGCACGGCTACGACGCTGGACTTCAAGACGTCCTGGAGCCGCGATTTCAGCGAGGACCTGACCTCCACCCTGCTGGTGGGCGGCCAGAGCTTCTGGGAGGAAGAGTGGTTCAGGACGCTCGGGGTTCGGGACTTCCCGCTGCGCCAGCTCGCTACCCTGCCGGCCGGATCGCAGCTCCTGCCACCGAACGAGACCTTCCAGGAGGTCATCAACGCCGGCGTGTACGCCCAGGAGGAAGTCGGGCTGTGGAACCGCCTTTTCCTGAACGCCGGTCTGCGCGTGGACGGCAACTCGGCCTTCGGTGAGAACTTCGCCTTCCAGGTGTACCCCAAGGGCGGTGCGTCCTGGGTCGTGTCGGAGCATGACTTCTGGCCGTTCCAGAGCTGGGACCAGTTCCGCGTGCGGGCGGCGCTGGGCGCGGCGGGGCTGCAGCCCGGCGCGTTCGACGCCACCCAGACGTGGGTGCCCGGCATCGGCGTGGACAACCTCTCCATCGTGAGAACCGGCAACCCCGGAAACCCGGACCTGAAGCCCGAGCGCACCCTGGAGTGGGAGTTCGGGACCGAGTTCGGCTTCCTCGACGGTCGGGTGGGGCTGGACGTGGTGTACTACAACGCGACCACCAGCGACGCGCTCCTGCCCGTGCCGTCCGCGGCCTCCACCGGATTCCTTCAGCCGGTGATCTCCAACGTCGGCAAGATCCGCAACCAGGGGTTCGAGTCTTCGCTGGACGTGACCTGGGTCCGACGTCCCAGCCTGAGATGGTCGACCACCTTCCAGGTGGCCCTGAACGACTCCGAGATCCTCGACATGGGCGGCGTGCCCGCCTACCGGGTTCACATCCAGGGCGGCACCAGCGCCGGCCGGTATTATCCCACGATGAAGGAGGGGTTCACTCCCGGCGCGTGGATCGCTCCGGTGCCCGATCCCAGCAACCCCTACACCGTAGCGGTGCCCATCGAGCAGCTCACGAGGCTGAACCAGATCACGCCCAACAAGCTCAAGAATGCCGCGGGCGGCGATTCGCTGGAATACGTGGGGCGCCCCATCCCGCTCTGGACGGGGAGCTTCCTCACGTCGCTCGACCTCCCCGGGGGCTTGAGCGTCAACGCCACCTTCACCGGTGCGTACGACTATCACATGTTCTCGGAGGTGTCGGTCATTCAGGATGCCTTTACCCGGAATTCACCGCGCGTGGCCGAATTCGAGTCCATCCTGGACGATCCGAACACATCGGTGGCGGAACGCCAGCGGGTCGCGGAGAACTTCGGCAACCAGCATCCCTCCATGATCTCCAGCTACCTCTTCAGGGCCGACTTCCTTCGCTTCGCCGACCTCTCCTTCAACTACAACGTCCCGGAGAGCTTTGTGACTTCGCTCGCGGGCATGAATTCCCTGGTGGTCAGACTGTCGGCGACCAACCTGTTCCTCTGGAACAAGTGCCCCGTGGACGTCTGCATGTCGGATCCCCTGACCCCCTATCACGGAATTCCCGATGCCCGGGCCGGTGGACCCTATAACGCATTCGGCATGAACTCCGACTACGGTCAGCCGCCGAGCCCCAGACGCTATGGCATTCGTTTCCAGGCGACGTTCTAGGACACGGGTGTGCGACGGGTATCGAATCGATCGCCAATGGCGATGAGCGGATTTCTGAAGCAAGGGAGATAGTCATGCGGATGCGCATATTGAGATTGGGAGCACTTTCATTCACCGTGCTGATTGCAGCGGGCTGTGGTGACCTGTTCAGCGTCGACAACCCGGGAAGCCTCACGCTTGCCGACCTGGAGGACCCGAACCTGGTTCCGGCGCTGGCCGCCACGCCCGAGGGCGTGGTCTGCGACGCATATGACGGCACGGTCGCGGCCAACGCCCTGCAGTCCGACGATGTAACGTTCATATCGAGCTTCACATTCACCGAACTCCACATGTGGGGTCACATGGAGGGGTTCAACACGACCCAGAACGCGGTCTGGAACTCTCTGTCGTCCGCCCGATGGATCGCAGAGGAGGCCATCAGCAGGTTGCAGGAGTCGAACCCGGCGGACACGACCATCGTGCGCGGCATCTTCTGGGAGGCTTTCGCGCGCATCACTCTGGCCGATCACTTCAAGGAGGTGCCCTTCAACGGCGAGGCGCCGCTGGCGCCCGATGTCGTGCTCGAGCAGACGCTGTCCGCGCTCGACCAGGTGGCGCAGACGAGCAATCCGGACCTTCGTGCGGCGGCCCTCGCCACCAAGGCCCGGGTCCACAGGTCGCTCTTCTTCGAGCGCGGCAGGGACATGTCGCAGGTGGCGGCTGCCATGCAGGCGGCCGAGGCCGCGCTCGCGGTCAAGCCCGACTTCTACTTCGCGTGCCGCTACCAGCAACCGGGCTCGCTGAACAGCCTCAACACGTACCACCAGTCGATCACGGGCGTAATCATCGATCCGCGCAACGTGGCCATCGAGGATCCGGTGAGCGGCATGGTGGATCCGCGCGTAGGGACGCGCGTCGGTCCGCCCGAGCTCCGCGCGCCGCCGCCCCACACGGGCGACGTGCATCGGTTCTTCAAGTATCAGGGGCTGGACGCGGATCTTCCCGTCAGCCGTTGGCAGGAGGCGCGACTGATCCTGGCGGAGGGCCACCTGTTGGCGGGCAACTACCAGGAGGCGGTCAACCAGATCAACATGGTGCGCGCCAACTGGGATCTGCCGCCGTTCATGAGCATGGACATTGCCGAAGTCCACCAACAGATCATCTACGAGCGCCGGCTCGAGTTCATGATCGAAGGGCGGCGGCTCCAGGACCACCGCTACTACGACATCAAGCCGTGGCAGTGGGACGAGGTGACGAAGCAGCTGGGGACGAACCGTCGCTGGCCGGTCTCCTCCGAAGAGATCGCCGGCAACCCCCACTACCAGGGCGGTAGCTGATAGCACCGCCGACCCCCGGCGTACCCGCGAGCGGCACCAGCCGCTCAGGGTGCGCCGGGGGTCGCGTACCTAGGGGAAGCGCAACCGTACGAAGGGTTCCTGGGGGCCGTCCGTCGGGGGCGTGGTGGGTGCGCCTTCGCTGCCCCGGATGATGTTGACGACCGCCCAGACGACCGCCGATCCCGCAACCGCGAC
Source organism: Gemmatimonadota bacterium (assembly GCA_022823365.1). Taxonomy (GTDB): domain Bacteria; phylum Gemmatimonadota; class Gemmatimonadetes; order Longimicrobiales; family Gaopeijiaceae; genus BD2-11. The sequence goes on along the minus strand of JAJDXG010000040.1, from coordinate 73,844 downwards.
GACACCACCCACCAGAAACCCCGTGCGGGTGCGGTCGACCTCGCGCACGTCGATGCCGACGACGTTGGCGGGATCCACGACCAGGCGCTGACGCAGGCCCGGGTCGACGCGCGCGCCCGTGGGCGCAAGCACGGTGGACACCAGCACTTCGGGTTCCCACTGGAGCAGTTCTCCGGTGACCTCGGCGGCACCCGCCCCCGTCATCTCCTCGAGCTGCGCGGCGCCCTCCTCGGAGAGGCGCAGGCGGACGTCGGTGCCGGGCGGGACCGTCCCCAGCTGGGCCGGCACCCATCGGGCGCAGCCGGATACCGTCAACAGAAGAGCCAGAATCACACCGGCGCGTGTCATGTTGGCCTCCGGTCAGGGAATGCGAATGCGCACGAAGGGCTCGCTGGGCGCGTTGGGAGGGGGATTGGTTGCCGCGGTTCCTCCGCCGGCCAGTTGCGATACCACCCACACGATGGCCGAACCCGCCACCACGGCGACGCCTCCCACGAAGAGTCCGGTCCGCGTGCGGTCCAGTTCCCGGATATCCACCCCGAGGATGTCTTCCTGGTCCACCACGAAGCGTTGGCGCAGGCTGCTGCTGTTCGCCCCGGCTCCGGCGGCCTGCAGGGCGGCCGAGACCATCACTTCGCTGTCCCACTGCAGCAGCTGTCCGGAGACCTCGGACCGGCGCGTCCCGGTCAATTCCTCCAACTGCGCGGCGCCTTCATCCGACAGCCGCAGGCGGACGTCGGTGCCGACCGGCACGTCGCCGACCCGGGCCGGAACCCATCGGGCGCAGCCCGAGACCAGGATCACGAGCGCCATCAACAGACTCGAACGTAGCATTCTCCGACTCCGCCAGGGTCCATCACTGCATGATCGCCGGCTGCCCGCCGCGCGACCGTGCCCCGCCCAAGTTATTCCGGCGCCGGAATTCAGGGCAACCGCGTCTCGGGCATGCGCCGCGGCGACGACGATTCATGCGAGACCCGTGCCATCGCCAGGCGATCGTCCATGGGCGACACTCAGTACACGTCCAGGTCCGCCGCCGACACCACGCGTCCGGCGTACCCCGCCTCGCGCACCTCGCGGATGAGATCCTCGTCGGTGGCGGAGCGGTAGAGCTGGTGGTAGAGCACCAGCAGCCCGGGACGGGCCTCCATCGCCAGCGCGGCCACCTCGGCGGTCGAAGTGTGCGCCGCCGCGTGGTAGGTCTGGTTCCGGTGGCGGTCGAAGAAGTCGCGCGAATACACCTCGTGCACGAGCACGTCGCAGCCGTTGCAGGCCTCGACGAGAGACGGACTCGGACGGGCGTCCCCCGAGATGACGATGGTGCGGTCCGGGGTGACGAAGCGGTATCCGAAGGAGACGGGCCAGCTGGTGTGCTGGACGGGAATGGCGTCCACGCGCACCGTGCCGTCGTCGTAGACCGTTCCGGCCTCGATCTCGCTCGTCACGGCGCGGTAGTTGTGGGCGGTGCGGCCCTCGAGGCCGAAGAGGCGCATGTGGACGTCCTCGACCCATGCCTCCTCGATGTTCGTGGTCATGCGCAGCGTCCCGGGTGGTCCGTACACTTCGACGGGCATGTTGCGGCCGTTCTGCCAAGGGGTGAACATCAGGTCCGGGAGCCCGACCGTGTGATCGCTATGCAGGTGCGTGATGAAGACCCGCTTGAGGTTCGATGGCGCCAGGGCGGCGATGCCGTTCCGGGCCGCCGCGGCCGCCCGCCGCACGACCCCCGCTCCGGCGTCCACCAGGTAGGACTCCTCTCCGACCACCACCGCGACCGAAGGCCCGAACCGATCCGGGTCGGCGATGGGCGTTCCGGTTCCGAGAATCACAAGCCGGGTCGCGGGTTCCTGGGCCCGAACGGGGGTTGAACCCGGGAGGATGACGGCGGCGGACAGAGACGCCAGCAACGGCGCCGCCAGGAAAGCCCGGAGGAGCGGGGGTACGCGCAGATAACGGTTCATGGTGGGTCGCCCGCTTGCGTGGAAGGGTTGGACGGGATGGCGCCCGTCGCCGCTCGGAACGGGCTCGCGGGCCGGGTGCCGGCAGCGCGCGCCGACCATGACGGTAGCCGCTGGCGCGTCGCGGCGCATCTTTCCCACTGGCGCCCCTCCGTGCACAGCATCGATCTTTCGACATGCCCGAACTTCCGGAAGTCTGCCTGTATGTGAACGCGCTCGACGCCCGCATCACCGGGCAGCCGATCGAGCGAGTCCGGCTCCGCTCGCCGTCGCTGCTCAAGACCTTCGATCCTCCGGTCTCGGAGCTGGTGGGCAAGCACGTGCGCGCCATCGGGCGCATCGGCAAACGCATCACGCTGCACCTGGACGACGACCTGCACGCGGTGATCCACCTGATGATCGCGGGGCGGTTCCAGTGGCGGGAAGCCGGGGCACGCCTGCCCGGGAAGCGCGCGGCGGGAGCCCTGGACTTCCCCAACGGCACCCTGGTCCTGACCGAGGCCAGCACGAAGAAGAGGATGTCGATGTGGGTGGTGCGCGGGGACGAAGCCTTGCGGCGGCTCGACCCCGGCGGCGTCGAACCCCTGGAGGTCGACTTCCCCGGCTTTCAGGCGGCGCTCGTACGCGAGAACCGCACCCTCAAGCGGGCGCTCACCGATCCCAGGATCCTGAGCGGCATCGGCAATGCGCACTCCGACGAGATTCTGCTCGCCGCTGGCCTCTCGCCGGTGCGCCTTACGCGCCGGCTATCGACCGGGGAACTCCGCCGCCTGTACGACGCCACTCGGACCTCCCTGCGCGCATGGACCGAGCGTCTGCAGGCCGAGGCGGGCGGGGGCTTTCCGAAAAAGGTCACCGCCTTCCATCCGGCGATGGCCGCCCACGGGAAGTTCGGCAAGCCCTGTCCCCGGTGCGGCACCCCGATTCAGCGCATCGTCTACGCCAGCCGCGAGACGAACTATTGCCCGGAATGTCAGACGGGGGGCAGGCTGTTGGCCGACCGGGCGCTGTCCAGACTCCTGGGTCGCGACTGGCCGCGCACGCTGGAGGAGCTGGAGGCGATACGGACGCCGGACACGGCATGAGGAGGGGCGCAGGGATGTCGGAACGGGACATCGCCGGGTGTTAGAGCGCATTAATTTCCCGGAAGCGGACGGGCGGGCGGATGAATTCCCGTTCAACATCCCGGCCCTGCAGGGCCTCAAGGCCCTGGACGTCGCGACTCCCGTAACGCTCCTGGTGGGAGAGAACGGCTCGGGCAAGTCGACCGTGCTCGAGGCTCTTGCGGCGGCGACGGGGCTGCCCACGGTCGGCAGCAGGAGTGCGGACCGGGATCCCACGCTCGCGCCGCAGCGCCGCCTGGCGAAGATGCTCAGGCTCGCGTGGAGCAAACGCACGCACCGCGGCTTCTTCCTGCGCGCCGAAGACTTTTTCGGTTTCGCGCGCCGAATGGCCCGGTTGAGGATCGAGTTCCAGCAGGAGCTCGCGGAGGTCGACGAGCGATTCCGCGCGCACTCCCCGCTGGCCCGGACACTCGCGCGCGGTCCCGCTGCGGGCTCCATTGCGGCCATCGAGCGGAAGTATGGGGCGGACCTGGACGCCAACTCCCATGGCGAAGGCTTTCTGAAGCTCTTTCGCGAGCGCTTCGTCCCCGGAGGGCTATATCTGCTGGACGAACCCGAGGCCGCGCTCTCTCCCCAGAGCCAGCTCGGCTTCATGGCCATGATGCGCGACATGATCGACCAGGACTCTCAGTTCCTGATCGCGACCCATTCTCCCATCCTGATGGCCCTTCCCGGGGCGAGGATCTACGACTTCGACGGGCGGCCCGTTCGCGAGGTGACGTTCGAGGAGATCGAGGCCGTGAACCTGACCCGCGATTTCCTCAATGCTCCGGGACGCTTCCTGAGCCATCTCTGGAGCTGATCGCGCCTGCCCGCGCGCCTCCCGCATGTTTCGGTGGCGCGGACGTGCGGCTTGATATTTAGGCAAGCCTAACTTATTCATTAGGCAAGCCTACAAAACCCTCGCGACCGGTCGTCTCCCGTTCACCGGTCGCTTCGCTGGGATTCCCCGGACATGATCGATCCCGGATTCGCGCTTCTCGTCTTCGCCGTGGCGGTGGTGTTTGCCGCTGCCCTGCTGTGGCCGCGCAGGGGGCTTCTGGCGCGGGCCCTCGGCGCCGCGCGGATGACGGAGCGCGTGCGAATCGAAGATGCGCTCAAGCACCTCTTCAACTGCGAGTACCTGGCGCTGCCTTCCACGCTCGAGAGCCTCGCGGGAAGGCTCGGGATGCGCCGCGGCCGCGTCGGGCGCCTGGTCGCCCGCCTGTGCGAACTGGGGCTCGCGGAAGCGCGCGGAACGGCCGTCTCGCTGACCGGAGCGGGACGGTCCTACGCCCTCCGGGTGGTGCGAACCCACAGGCTGTGGGAGCGCTACCTGGCAGACCGCACGGGCGTGGCGGAGGCCGACTGGCACGCGCAGGCGGAGGTGCGGGAGCACCGCATGTCGGAGGCGGAAACGGATGCCCTCGCGGCGCGCCTGGGTCATCCCCGCTTCGACCCTCACGGCGATCCCATCCCGACCGCCCGGGGCGAGGTGCCGCCGCGCACCGGGGTCGCCCTGACACAGCTGCGCGCGGGAGCGGGCGCCCGCATCATCCATCTGGAGGACGAGCCGCGCGAGATCTACCTGGGATTGCTGGTGGAGGGGCTCTCCCCGGGCATGGAGATCCGGGTCGTGGATGTCTCGCCGAGGGGGGTCAGGTTTCTCCTTTGGGGCAGGGAGCACCTGCTCGATCCGGTGGCGGCGGCGAGCGTCACCGTGGAGCCGGCGGAGGACCTGGTGGTGCCTTCCTCACCGCCCAGGACGCTTGCCGAGCTGGCGCTCGGCGAGACCGGCGTCGTGGACCGCATCGCGCCCACATGCCAGGGTCCCGCGCGGCGCCGTCTGCTGGATCTGGGCGTTGTTCCCGGCACGCCCGTGCGCGCGACCCTGCGCGGGGCGGGCGGCGACCCCACCGCCTACCAGATCCGGGGCGCGACCATCGCCCTCAGGAGGGAGCAGGCTTCCAGGGTGGAGATCGCGCCCGAGGCTGAGGAGGCGGGTGGCCAGGCGTCCGGGGTGGAGATCGCGCCCGCGGCTGAAGAGGCGCCCGGCAGCCGCGAAGCGGGGTCGCCATGATCGCGCGCGCGCGCCGGGGCAGGGGGTGTGGAGCCGGCCACGAGCCCCCCCTGGTGAAGCTGGGCATCCATCCCGGCCGGTGGGACTATCTGGTCGCCCTGGCCGGCAACCCCAATACCGGCAAGAGCACCGTGTTCAACGCGCTCACCGGGCTCCGCCAACACACCGGCAACTGGCCGGGGAAGACGGTCGTGCGCTCGGAGGGCGCCTTCCTGCACGACGAACACCGGGTCAAGGTGGTCGACCTCCCGGGGACCTACTCCCTGCAGGCCGGCAGCACCGACGAAGAGGTGGCGCGCGACTTCATCCTGTTCGGCCGCCCCGACGTGACCGTGGTCGTGGTCGACGCGACCCGTCTCGAGCGCAACCTCAACCTGGCCCTCCAGATCCTCGAGATCACCTCCCGGGTGGTGGTGTGCCTGAACCTGGTCGACGAGGCGCGCCGGCACGGCATCGCCGTGGACGAGAAGAAGCTGGCGCGGGAACTGGGCGTGCCCGTGGTCGCCACGGTGGCCCGGCGGGGCGAAGGCATCGACGAGCTGATGCGCGCGGTACACGACATGGCGACCGGGAAGGCCGCCGCGTCGCCCTTGCGGGCCGCCAGCCACACACCCGAGGTGGAGCAGGCGGTCTCCGCGCTCGCGCCCGCCATCGAGGCGGCCTTCCCCGGACTTCCCAACGCCCGCTGGGTGGCGCTCCGCCTGCTCAACGCGGACGAGCGCGTGCAGGAGGCGGTGCATACCGGCGACATCGGCGGCACGGGCACGAAGGGGGCCGCGCGCGAGGAGGTCCTGGAGTTGGCCTCCCAGTTGCGCTGGAAACTCCCGGCGGACTTCCACGACTCCCTCGTGACCGCCGCCTACCGCGAATCGGAACGCATTGCCCGGGCCGCGGAAGTCCGGGGGCTGCGCCGCATGGGCCTCGACCTGGACCGCACGCTCGACCGCGCCCTCACCAGCCGCTGGACCGGATTCCCGGTCATGCTGCTCATCCTCACGGTGGTGTTCTGGCTCACCATCGCAGGGGCCAACGTCCCCTCCTCGCTGCTCGCCACCCTGCTCGTCGACCAGGTCCACCCCTGGCTGGCCGGAGCGGGCTCCGCGCTCTCCATGCCGTGGTGGCTGTCGGGGTTCCTCTTCGACGGCGTGTACCTTGCCACAGCATGGGTGGTGAGCGTCATGCTCCCGCCCATGGCGATCTTCTTTCCGCTCTTCACGCTGCTCGAGGACTTCGGCTACCTGCCGCGCGTGGCCTTCAACCTCGACGGGCTCTTCCGCAGGGTGGGCGCCCACGGCAAGCAGGCGCTCACCATGAGCATGGGCTTCGGCTGCAACGCCGCGGGAGTGGTGGCCGCGCGCATCATCGACAGCCCGCGCGAACGCCTGCTGGCCATCGTCACCAACAACTTCTCGCTCTGCAACGGCCGCTGGCCCACGCAGATCCTGATCGCGACCATCTTCATCGGCGCCGTCGCGCCCGCGCACCTGGCCGGCCTGGTCTCGGCGACGGCCGTCGTCGGGGTGGCCGTGCTGGGCATCCTCTTCATGTTCGCGACCTCGTGGGTGCTCTCGAAGACCCTGCTGCGCGGCGAAGCCTCCACCTTCAGCCTGGAGCTTCCCCCCTACCGGCCCCCGCGCATCCTGCAGACGCTCTACACCTCGCTCATCGACCGGACCCTGATCGTGCTCTGGCGCGCGATCGTGTTCGCCATGCCCGCCGGGGCGGTGATCTGGCTCACCTCCAACATCGTCGTGGGCGACGCGAGCCTGGCCGAGCACTTCGTGAACTGGTCGAATCCGCTCGGCGTGCTGCTGGGGCTGAACGGGGTGATCCTGCTGGCCTACCTGGTCGCGATTCCCGCCAACGAGATCGTCATCCCGACGATCCTGATGCTCACGGTCATGACCGCGGGCATCGCCGGCGCCGGGGAGGGGGCGGGGGTGATGTTCGAGCTGAGTTCGGCGACGGACGTGGAAACCCTGCTGGCGGCAGGCGGATGGACGCTGCTCACCGGGGTCTGCCTCATGCTCTTCAGCCTGCTGCACAATCCCTGCTCCACCACCCTGTACACCATCTACAAGGAGACCGGGAGCGTGAAGTGGACCACGGTCTCGGCCCTGGCGCCGCTGGGGATCGGCTTCGTGGTGTGCTTCCTGGTGGCCCAGGCCTGGAGGCTGGTGGCGGGCGCCTGACCGAGGCTCCGGCCAACCCCTCCCTCAGACGTCGAATTCCGCAACCACGGGGGCGTGGTCCGAGGGTTTTTCAGAGAAGGGTCCCTTCTTGCGCGCCTCACGGTCCACAAAGGCGTCTGTCGAGCGCTCGGCGAGGCTCTCGGTAGCGTAGATGTGGTCGATGCGCAGGCCGTTGTTGCGCGGGAAGGCGAGTCTCTGGTACGCCCACCAGGTGTAGATGGACCCCTCGGGGTTGTGCCGTTCGAACACATCGCCGAGCCCCCAGTCGCGGATGCGCTCGAGCGCGTCCCGCGCGGCGTAGTGGCACAGGACGCTGTCCTTCCAGTCCTCCAGCTGGTTCACGTCGCGGTCCCGCGGCGCCACGTTGAAGTCACCGGCCAGCACCAGCGCCTCGGAGGGGGAGGCGGTCTGCTCCAGATGCTCCCGCAGCCGTCGCAGCCAGTCCAGCTTGTAGCCGTACTTGTCCGTGCCCACGCGCGCGCCGTTGGGGACGTACGCCGAGAGCACCCGGATGCCGCCCACCGTGGCCGCCACCAGCCGCGCCTGCGGGTCGCGGTCGCCGGGCCCCATGCCCACTTCGATGTCGCGCGCCGGGGCGCGGCTCAGGATGGCCACGCCGTTGTAGGTCCGCTGCCCGTGCACCGCCGCGTGGTAGCCCAGTTCCTCGACCGCCTCCAGCGGGAACGCTTCGTCCGCCACCTTCAGCTCCTGCAGGCACAGGATATCGGGCCGATGCAGGCGCAGCCAGGTCAACACGCGCTCGCGGCGGGCGTTGATGGAATTGACGTTCCAGGTAGCGATCTTCATCGGAGACGAACATAACGCCGGCTCGCCTCCCACCCCAGCATGCAGCGCTTGCGCGAGCGGCCTCCGCCATAGTTCCCGGATTCCCCGGTGGCGCGAATCACGCGATGGCAGGGGATGAGGAAGCAGATCGGGTTGCTGCCCACCGCGTTGCCTGCCGCACGCGCTGCCCGTGCGCTGCAGACCTCTTCGGCGAGGCGTCCGTAGGTCGTGACCGCGCCGGTGGGAATGCGCAGGAGGGCGCGCCACACGGCGAGCTGGAAGTTGGTCCCGCGCACATGCACCGTCAGCGGGCCCGCCTCCGGATCGAACGGCGCCGAGAAGATGGTCTCCGCGATCGAGCCGGCCCGTGAGTCATCGACTTCCAGCAGGGCCCGCCCCCAGGTGCGGCGGAGCCCCCGCTTCTCGGCCTCCACATCCCGGGCGCCTGCGAACGAGAGCCGGCACACGCCCCGGCCCGTCCACGCGACGAAGACGGGCCCGAACGGGGAATCTCCCGTCCCGAAGCCGATCCGCAGCCCGGCGCCCCGGCTCCGGTACTCGCCCGGCGTTGCAGCCTCCACCGCCACGAAGTGATCGTGCAGCCTTCCCGGGCCGGACAACCCGCTTCCGTACGCCGCCGAGAGAACCGATTCGGCGTTGTCGAGCAGCTTCCTGGCGTGCCGGACGGTCAGGAACTCCAGAAAGCGTTTCGGCGTGACCCCGGCCCACCGGGAAAACAGCCGATGCAGATGACTCGGGCTGAGGCCGACGTGCGCCGCCACCTCCGCCAGGTCCGGCTGGCGCGCCCGATGCCTGTCGAGGTAGCGGATGGCGGACTCGATGCGGTCGTAGTCGGTCATGTTCACCTGAAAGCTCCGGAAGGGGTGGCTGGGCCGCGCGTTCGCCCTAAGCTGGCGCTTCCGTCCCTCGAAATCGACCCGATCCTTGCCACGATGACCGGCCCCGAAGCGGGCCTGCGTCCGAACGTTGCCCGAGTAGTGCCGATCACGCGATGATTATCGTTGCACGCGTGTCCGTGCGGAGTCGGGAACTGCTGGTGGCGGCGTTCCCGGTGACGTCCCTCGCCAACGCACGAGAAAGATCATGAACGCCCCCGCATTCATCCACGGACTGCTCGCCGCGGCCGGGACGCTTCTCGCTCCCGCCATCCTGCCGGCACAGGCGCCGGCGCCCGACAGCCCGCTCCCGGCCGATCCCGCGGTCACGGTGGGCGAACTCGCGAACGGACTTCGCTACTACGTGCGCGAGAACGCCACGCCCGAGAACCGCGCCGAGTTTCGCCTGGTCGTGAACGCCGGCTCCATCCTGGAGGACGAAGACCAGCTCGGCCTGGCCCACTTCACCGAACACATGGCCTTCAACGGCACAGAGAACTTCGAGAAGCAGGAACTGGTCGACTATCTGGAATCGATCGGGATGCAGTTCGGTCCCCACATCAACGCCTATACCAGCTTCGACGAGACGGTCTACATGCTGCGTGTCCCCATGGACGATCCGGAAGTGCTGGAGACGGCGTTCCAGATCCTCCAGGACTGGGCGCGCAGCGTGGTCTTCGACCCGGAGGAAGTGGACAGGGAGCGTGGGGTGGTGATCGAGGAGTGGCGGCTCGGGCGGGGGGCGCAGGCCCGCATGTTCGATGCCCAGCTCCCCATCCTCTTCGAGGGCTCCCTCTATGCCGACCGCCTGCCTATCGGGAAGACCGAGGTGCTGGAGACGGCTCCCGCCTCGGTGCTCGAGCGGTTCTACCGTGACTGGTACCGGCCCGACCTCATGGCGGTGGTGGCCGTGGGGGACTTCGACGGGGAAGCCATCGAAGGCATGATCCGCAGCGGGTTCGAGGGCCTTGCACCGCCCGCGAATCCCCGCCCGCGCGAGACGCTGGAGGTGCCCTTCGACCACCCGCCGCGGGTGGCCATCGCGACCGACGTCGAGGCGCTCCAGTCGCAGGTGTCGGTGCTGTACAAGAGGCCGGTGGCCGCCAGGGGCACCCTGGCCGCCTTCCGCCGCGGCATCACCGAGAGCCTGTACGAGGGAATGATGGCGGCGCGCCTCGAGGAGCTGACGCAGCAAGCCGACCCGCCCTTCCTCATCGCCTTCCCGGCCGGCGGCAGCTTCGTGCGCGTGCTGGACATGTACCAGCTCCTCGCACTGGTGCCGGACGGCGGGCTCGAGCGCGGACTGGACGCGCTGCTCACGGAGGCCGAGCGCGTCCGCCGCCACGGCTTCACCGCGACGGAGTTCGAACGCCGCAAGGCCGAGGTAACACGCGCCTTCGAGCGCCGTTTCGCCGAGCGCGAGAACCAGGAGTCCGCCAGTCTGGCGGGCCGCTACGTCCAGGCGTTTCTGACCGGCAGCGCCTTCACGAGCCCCGAGGACGAGCTGGAGCTGGCGAACGCGCTTCTGCCCGCGATCACGCTGGAGGAAGTCAACGGCCTGGCCGAGGAATGGCTGCAGGAGCGCGGACGCGTGGTCATGGCCAACGCTCCCGAGAAGGCGGACCTGGAGGTGCCCGACGAAGAGGCGATCCAGAGCGTGTTCGCATCCGTGGTGAGCCGGGAGATCGACCCCTGGGAGGACACGGCGGTCGACGCGCCGCTTGTAGCCGCGATTCCCGATGGATCCCCGGTGGTCGACGAGGAAGTGGTGGAGGAGGTGGGGGTGACCGTGTGGACCGTCGAGAACGGCGTGCGCGTGGTCCTCAAGCCCACCGACTTCCGGGACGACGAGATCCTCTTTGCGGCCACCAGCCCCGGGGGCAGCTCGCTGGTTCCCGACGAGGAGTTCGCGGGCATCCGCATGGCTTCGGCGGTGGTCGTGGAGGGCGGCGTCGGCGAATTCGACAAGCTCGCGCTGGACAAGAAGCTGGCGGGCCTGGACGTGCGCGTGTCCGCGAGCGTGGGCTCGCTGACCGAGAGCATCGGCGGCAGTGCTTCCCCGCGCGACATCGAGACCGCCTTCCAGCTCATCTACCAGCGCTTCATGGCCCCGAGGAAGGACGAAATCGCGTTCGCGGCCTACAAGACGCTGCTGTCCGGCATCTTCGCCAACCGGGGGGCCAGTCCCGCCGCGGCGCTCGGCGACACCGTGTCGCTGATCCTGACGCAGGGGCATCCCAGGGCGCTCCCGCCGGACGACGAGATGATCGAGCGGCTCGATCTGGACGCCTCCTTCGCCTTCTATCAGGATCGATTCGCCGACGCCAGCGACTTCGTCTTCTTCTTCGTGGGCGCGTTCGACCCGGACGAGATGCGGCCGCTGGTGGAGACCTGGCTGGGCGGACTCCCGAGCCTGGGACGAGTGGAGACGTGGCGGGACGTGGGGATTGATCCTCCCGAGGGCGTGATCGAGAGGGAGGTGCGCAAGGGACTCGAACCCCAGAGCCAGACCCGGATCGTCTTCGCGGGGGACGCCGAGTTCTCGCGCGAGGAGGAGATGGCGCTCGCCGCGCTCGCCGATGTCCTGGACATCCGTCTTCGCGAGCTGCTGCGCGAGGATCTGGGCGGCACCTACGGGGTGGGCGTAAGCAGTTTCCTGTCGACCCGCCCGGACGAGGAGTACTCGGTGCGCATCAGCTTCGGGTCGGCGCCGGAGCGGGCCGAGGAGCTGGCGGCCGTGGTGTTCGAGGAGATCGACCGCATCCAGCTGGAAGGGCCCGATGCGGAGACCGTGGAGAAGGTGCGCGAGACCCAGCGCCGCAACAGGGAGACCCAGCTGGAGCAGAACCGCTACTGGCTGGGCCGCCTCCAGCGGCTGCACCAGCTCGGCGTGGACTACGGCTACGCGACTTCCTACGAGTTCATCGAGGGATGGACGGCGGACCACGTGCAGGAGGCCGCGCTCCGGTACCTGCGTGACGACCGGTTCGTGAAGGTCGTGCTGTACCCGGAGAACCCCGTGCCCTGAGACGTCGCCGGCAAGCTGGCGGGAGCGCGGCCGCGCCCCGGGTGGCCGCGGCCTGCCCCTGATCCCTACCCCCCGAGCAGGGTCAGCGCGACCGCGGTCACCAGGGCCACCGTCACGTTGTCGTCCACCGGGATGGGCGCCCGTTCCGCCGCCGCCGCCACCAGGCCGACGGCAACCGCGGGGACGGGTCCGGCGAACGGCAGCACGCACGCCGTCGCGACCGCCCAGAATACGCCGGACCCGAGCAGCGACGGCTGTCCGGGCTCCGCGCGGCCCCACAACTGCCCGCACACGCTGGCGCACGGATCGGCCAGCGCGACCACCAGGATGCTGGGGATCCAGACCCGGCTCGGAAACACCAGCATCACCGCGGAGGCGCCGATCACGTACCAGGTCGACGACGCCCACTTGCCGGACTCCCGCGGCGAGGCGAGGTGGCGGAACACCTGAAAGAACTTGCGGTTGAGGTCGGGTCGCCGGAGGCGCAGGACATCCGTCCCGACGGCCACCGCGATGATCGCGCCGAGACCCACCGAGAGCGCCAGCGGCGGCAGGACGTCCAGCCAGATGAGCCCGACCAGCCCCAGGCCGCAGCCGGCGTGCACGACGCGCCGCCACGGCTGCAGGCCGCGTGTCTGCTGCACCAGTTTCTCCAGGGCCGGGTCCATTTTGCGGGAATCTGCCGTCTCGACTGCGGGTGGGCGGGATTCGCGTACGCGAAACATGTCCGCACTGCTACACGTCGGATGTCGGAATTGCCAAGCCGTTCGCTACCTCGAGCCCCTTGCCGACCGTTCGCTTCTTCGTAAGATGGAAGGCGCCTCGCACACCTCGCCAGGAATCCAATCATGATGGCAGCGCTGAGAGCCTACGACGAGCGCATGCTGGATGTCATCACGGCTCGCCGGAAACGGTGGCTGGACATCTTCATGCGCGGTGTCACGCATGCGGGCGACTGGCCGTCGATGGTGGGCATCACGCTGATCCTCAGCTTCGGATTCCCGTCCGGACTCCGCCGGGTGGGGCTCGAATGCATGGCCGTGCTTACGGTGTCGCACCTGGCGGTGCAATTGATGAAGCGCACCATCAATCGGGCGAGGCCGAAGCTGCGTCCGACGGGGCTGTTCGTACTGAAACCTCCCGACCGCTTCAGCTTCCCCTCGGGCCACGCCACCGCCGGGCTGGCGGTTGCCATCCCGCTGTACGTCGCGCTCCCCGCGCTGGCGGCCTTCACCGTTCTCGGCCTGGGGCTGGCCATCGGCGTGTCGCGCGCCTACCTGGGCGTGCACTATCCGGGCGACGTGCTCATGGGCTGGGTAACGGCGATCGTCACCGCGCTGATCGTTTGACGGCAGCCCGCCGGTGCACCCTGGCAGCCGCCCGACTCGAGTCGGCTTCGCCTAGGCAGGCCCCGTGGGGCGGTCGCCCGGTGCCGGCATCCGGTAGCCCACCCTTCGTTCGTTGATGATGTAGGCCGGCCGAGCCCCGTCCTCGCCCAGTTTGTCGCGCAGCCTCCTCACGACGGCGTGCACCAGCCTCGGGTTGACGGAACCCCGGTAGCGGGTGCCCCAGGCGAGGCGCAGAAGCGCGCGGTAGGTCAGCACCCGTCCGGGGTTGGTCGAGAGCACGCGCAGCAGCTCGTACTCGGTGGCTGTCAGCTCCAGCGGCTCGCCGGCGAACGTCACCCGGCGCGTATCATAGTCGATGGCCAGCTCTCGGAGCACGAAGGATGCGGGCTCGGCGCGCCTGCGCAACGCCGCCCGGATCCTCGCCGTCAATTCCGTCGCCGAGAACGGCTTGACGATGTAGTCGGCGGCCCCGGCTTCGAGAGCCTTCGCGATCGTTTCGTCCCGTCCGTAGGCGGAGATGAAGATGACCGGCAGGTCGGCCAGGTCCGGAACCTGTTCCATCAGCTTGATGCCGTCGGTCCCCGGAAACATCAGATCGAGCAGGACCAGGCGGGGCCGCTCCGCGCGAATGATGCTCGACAGTTCCCGTGGCTCGCCCGTCTCGAGCACGGCGTACCCTGCCGTGGTGAGCGCATCGCGGACAAAGAGCAGCGCCTGCGGGTCGTCGTCCACCACCAGGATGCGCGTCGCCTCCCCACCCCGGTGGGAGCGTTGCCGCGCGTAGGACTCCGGCGCCGTCACGTCGCCGCCGGCCTCCGCGGCGATGGGGACGGTGAACGTGAAGCGGGCGCCCCGGTCCTCGCCGTCGCTCTCCGCCCAGATGCGCCCTCCGTGCGCCTCCACCAGCCCCTTGCAGATGGCGAGCCCCAGGCCCGTCGCCACACCGCGCCTTCCGTCGCCCGCACCGGCCTGCCCGGAGAACAATCGCGCGAGCCGGGCGGGCGGGATGCCCCTGCCATTGTCCGAGACCGAGATCGCGACGTGCACACCGTCCCGCCGGGCTCTCACTTCTATCGGGGACGATGCCTGAGAGTGTTTCGCCGCATTGGAGAGGAGGTTGCCCAGGACCTGCACAATGCGCTGCCGGTCCACCAGCACGCCCGGCAGGTCCGGAGGAACGTCGACGCGCACGCCATGCGGGCCGGCGGCGCTCAGGAACGTGTTCCTGGCCCGGTCGATCAGCGCCCCTACGTCGGAGGCTTCGGACCAGATCGACAGCGTGCCCGTCGCGATTTGCCCCGCATCGAGCAGGTCGCCCATGAGGACGCTCATGTTGTCGGCCTGTTCGTCGATGATCCGGAAGAACTGCAGCATTTCGGTGGAAGAGAAGCGCCTGGAGGCCGCGAGCACCGTGGTTGACGAGCCCTTGATGGCGGCCAGCGGCGCGCGCAACTCGTGCGTCACGATCCCCAGGAACTTCGCGCGCGCACTCTGCTCCTCGCGGAAGGTGCGGGCATTGGCGATCGCCGTCGCCGCCTGCGACGCCAGCAGCACGAGAACCTCCTCGTCCTCGCGGGTGAACTCGCGGTCCCCGTCCTTTCCGACGAGAAAGACACTGCCGGCATAGACGCCCCGATGACGGATCGGCGTGGCCTGCAGCGTCCTGGATGGAATGGCGACGGGCAGAAAGCCGGACGAACGGAGCCAGGTCGGCAGATCCCCGATCCGCACCGCACCCGGAAGGTCGCGGAAGTGCTCGAAGACCCGGAGCGCATCTTCCCACTCCTCGAGCTGCCGCAACTGCTCCCGGGTCAGGCCGGAGACGACCCAGGATCCGGGTTCGCCCCCGTCGTCGACGGTGGCGATCAGGCCATGGCGCGCACCGGTCAGGGCGCGGGCGCTGTCGACGACTTCCTGCAGGACGGTCTCAAGGTCCAGGCTTGCATTGATGCACAGGATCGCGTTGCAGAGTTGCGAGACGCGCTCCTCGATTCTCAGCGCGTCCGGGTGCCCTGTCACCGGCCCGTCCCCCCGGAGCTCGTCCGTCGTCCTGTCCCCGGATACAACCGTCGCATCACCAAAACGCCGCAAATGCAGCCCGAATTATCATCTCTTGCACCATACAGGAAGGGGTCGGGCGTGTTCGCACCAATAATATCACTGGAATATCACCATGCGACCTCGAAATATGACTGACAAATCACATGCCATCGGCTATCTTGAATGATGCCCACGGTAGCGTGGAGTGCTGTATCCAAGCCATG
This sequence comes from Gemmatimonadota bacterium, assembly GCA_022823365.1. GTDB lineage: Bacteria > Gemmatimonadota > Gemmatimonadetes > Longimicrobiales > Gaopeijiaceae > BD2-11. Next base: position 58,188 of record JAJDXG010000040.1, on the reverse strand, counting down.
ACTCCATTCGTCTACCGGAGGCGCGTGTTCAGATGACGCGTCGAGGCAGGTGCCATGAACCCACCGGATCCGTTCGAGCGCGTCGTGATGTCGCTGCAGGAGGCCGCGCTCGGCAAGGCGCGCTGGTCGGAGGCGGCGCTGCTGATCAACGAGATCAGCGGGACAAGCGGCAGCGCCCTGGCGTTCGCCGACGGGCGCGCCCAGGCTGATGCGCACTTCCTGTTCATGCAGTTGTGCCAGGATGGCCAACGCCGCGAGGACCTCGAAAGGGAGTACTTCAGCCAGTACTGGGAACGGGACGAGAGCATTCCCCGAATCGGCCGTCTGCCGGATGGAGCGCTGGCGTCCACCGCCGAACTGTACACGGACCGCGAGAAGAGACTGTCGCCGGCGTACACCGAGGCGAGGCGCAGGACCGGGATGCAGAACGGCCTCAACGTGCGGTTGGACGGGCCGGGCGGATCGAGCATCGTACTGAGTCTCGCGGACTCCCTGGAACCGGGAGGCTGGAGTTCGTCTCAGCTTGCCGCGGTCCGGCGCCTGCTGCCGCATGTGCGCCAGTTCGTGCGCGTGCGCAAGACGCTGACCGATGCGGGGGCGCTGGGACGCTCGCTCATCGCGCTGCTCGACGAGAGCCGCTGCAGCGTCATCCAACTCGACCGGAACGCGCGCATCATTGCGGCGAACGACCGGGCCTCCCGTCTGCTGCGAGAGGCGGAAGTGCTGTCGGACCGGGACGGGTTCCTGAGCGCCACTACGCCCCGCGACAACGGCGAGTTGCAGCAATTGCTGGCTCAGGCGCTGCCGCGGCTGGGCGGCCCCGGATCGTCCGGCTCGATGACGATCAAGCGTTCGTCATCCCGCACGAACGTGGTCGTGCACGTTACCCCGGTGGCGGCGCGCCAGCGGGACTTCCGCGCCCGGCAGGTCGCCGCGCTCGTGCTGGTCGCCGACCCCGAGCGCCGGCCCAGCATCGACGCCCGCCTCGTGCAGGCGGCGCTCGACCTGACCCCGGCCGAGAGCCGGCTGGCGGTCATGGTGGCCTCCGGGCAACACACGCGTGACATCGCCGCGCGCACGGGACGCAGCGAAGGCACCGTACGCTGGCACATACAGAACATCTTCCGCAAACAGGGCATATCGGGTCAGGCGGATCTTGTGCGGCGCGTGTTGTCGCTGGAGGGCTTTCCGGACTTCAGCCCCTGATTCGTTCCGGCCCTCGCAGACGGCTACAGAGCTTTCGGCCTTCGCGTCCGCGATTCGCGTTTCTGCGACCGGCTCCCCGGTCTCCGCGCGCGTCGGGGCTTGCCGGTCCCCGGTTTCGGCGGGCCTCGCCGTACCTTCAGTCGGCGGCCGTGCCACTCCGCCTTGTATTCGAGCTGGCGCAGCAGTTCCGAGCTCGCGCCTTCGACTTCGATCTCGCGGGCGTCGTGCACGACGCCGGTCGTGGTCTTGTGCTGCAGATCCGCCTGGTGGTTTCTCACCTTGCGCGCCTGGTTGCGCATGAGGGCCAGAGCGCGCTTGCGGCCTTCGGACCTGAACGCGCATCGCTCGAGCCGCCGCTCCAGCCTGGCCAGGCGGCGTCGCGCGTTCCGGAGCGCCCTGCTCTCCCTCACCACGTGGACGGCCTCCCCGTCGACCGTCACGCTGATCTCGCTGCCGTTCTGGCGGACCGCAGCCCTGTCCGTCCTCGGTTCGATGGGCGTGAGCGGCGCGCACTCGAAGAGGCACGAGAGCATCCAGCGATTGCCCGCATCCAGCCAGGCCCGTGCCGAGAGCAGACCGAGGGTCTTTCGTCCGGCAGGCCCCTTGAGCCTTCCCCGAGGGAGGCTCCCGCCTTTCCAGCGCACCGAGCCGAACTTGGGCAGCCACACCCGGCTGCCCTCGAAGCGGATACCCTGGTTGCTGAAGTAGATGCCGGGCTCCCGTCCGATGGCCTTGATCCGGGGGAACCCGCGGCGCCCGCGTCTGTCGGGTTTGGCGAACCAGGTGCGGAAGGCCCGGTCGAGATCGCTGGCGATCCGGTAGGTGGCGCTGGCGGGAGAGTTCCGGTGCTCCGGGCGCCGCTGCCACTCGCGCGCGAAGGCCCGCATCTCGGTCAGAGACAAGCGCCGTCCGGTCTCTCCGTACCTGAGCTGAGAGGCTGCGAGCAATTCGTTCGCGAGCTCGCGCAGACCGTTTCTGCACCGGAGCAGCCCCGAGTCCTGCGCAGGATTCGGGTAGAGCCTGCACCGCCAGCCGACGTAGCGCCGGGCAGCCGATGCGTCCACGGTCACGTCGCCCGCGCGCCGGATGCCGGCGCGGAGACCCGATCATGCGTCCCTGATCCGTTCGCGGAGCGGGGCTCCCAAACCGAATCGACCCACTCATCGAATCGCCCGACGACGCGTTCCGGATCCCTGGCCGCAGCCGCGAGTGTGCATCCGGCCATCCGCTTGACGTTGATTTCCAGCGTGCGGCGCCGCAGCCCCACCTGGTCGGCGACCGTCTCCCAGCCGGCCCCGGCGCGAGCGCGAACGGCCCAGAGGAGGACGGCCCAGTTCACGAACTCCTTCAGACGGCATCGGAGCGGCGGGTCCTCTCTCCAGTACTGGCGCAGCGTCGACGCGGCCAGGTTGACCTGCCCCGCCAGTCGGCGAACTGAACTCGCCGGCACGAACCTCGCGGCGGCAGCGTCGCCGTGCAGGCCGCAAACCCGGCTGATGGCTTCCCTGACGGACGGTCTGAAGGACGGGTCGGAGAGCAGCCTCAAGCCGAGACCGTGCATCGGATCCCGGCTCGGCCTCCCGGAACTCTCAGGAACTTCCACGAGGCGGCTCTCCTTGCCCGTTTGCGCTCGACTATCGGAATATGGCAGGAACACCGTTCCGTCGCGCCTTTCAGGAAAAAGGGTATTACCCCTATATTCCTACAGGGTATCGCACCGGCCTGTTTGATGGTTTCCGTCCGCGGCCCGAAGCACTATGGGCATGCCGCTCGAGACAATCATCGTTTTATTCGTATATATTACGGCGCTTTTTTCGTATCAGAAAACAGTGGTCGTCTTCGATAATTCGAGGATTTCGCGACCGACCATGTGTCCAGGAGCGGAGTGATAGTCCGTAACTGGTTGTCAAATATGAAGGTTTCCAAACTGGCACCACCTTTGCCTATCCGAGGGCACTGCGACGAGGGCACTCCGCCGCCTGTGGAGCCGCCCCCGCCGCCGACTCCCGTGGGAACCATCTCCGGGACGGTGACGATCGAAGGGACGGCCGCCAGCGGCATCACCGCCACTCTGTCGTCGGGCGCGACCACGACGACGGGGTCGGGTGGCAGCTTCGCCTTCTCGGGCGTGGAAGCCGGGACCTACACGGTCACCATCAGCGGCTTTCCCGAGGACGCGACGTTCGCCCAGGTGACGCAGTCCGCGACCATCGCGACCGATGGTCAGAACGTGCAACTCAACTTCGCCGGCGAGTACATCCGCTCCTCAGCGGTGGTCGGCAACGTGGTAGCGGCCGACGCCATGATGAGCGGAGGCGACGGCCAGCCCGAGACGCTGGTGGGCGTGACGGTCACGCTCGGCGGCGAGCACGCCATGGGCGAGACCATGGAGACCGCCGAGGACGGCGGCTTCGCCTTCACCGGGCTCCGGGCCGGCACCTACACCGTCACGATCTCGGACTTCCCGGAGGACGTGTCGTTCGAGACGGTGAGCCTTGAGATCGAGGTCGACGTGGGCGAGGTCGGCAGCGCCGACTTCACGGGCCACTTCATCCGCACCTCCGCGGTCGAGGGCCAGGTGGTGATCGAGGGCGAGGGGCTTGCCGGCGTTACCGTGACTCTGAGCGGCGGACCGGCCGACGAGAGCTACACGATGTTGACCGACGGCGACGGCATGTTCCGGTTCGAGGACCTGCGCCCCGGCGACTACACGGTCGAGATCGCGGACTTTGACCCCAGGGACTACGAGTTCGCCGCCACCTCGCAGGACGTGAGCGTGGATCTCGACGAGACGGGGACGGTGTCGTTCACCGGCGTCCTGCTCCGCACCTCCGGCATCAGCGGTCGGGTGAGCGTCGAAGGCATGGGTCTCGACGGCATCGAGGTCACGCTGGCGGGTGGTGATGAGAGCCGCACCGCCATGACCGCAAACGGTGGCCAGTACTCCTTCGCGGGCTTGGCGGCGGGCGACTACACGGTCACGATCGCGGTCGAGAGCGACGCGTACGTGTTCGAGTCGATGAGCCAGGACGTGACGGTCGGCGACGACGAGTCGGCGATCGTGAGCTTCGAGGGCGCGCACGCGCGCACCGCGAGCGTGTCGGGGATGGTGTTCCTCGACGAGGCGACCAAGAACGACATGTACGACGAGGGCGAGCATCCGCTCGCGCACGCCGGGATTCCGGTGGCGCTGGTGGGCCCGGGCGTCAACGAGCAGCGGCTCGGGGCCACGGACGCCATGGGTGCGTTCTCGTTCGAGGGGCTGCAGGCCGGCCCGTACCAGCTGGTCGTGCTCATCAACGCCACGGTTGCGGCGGCGCTCTCGGCCAACGACATCGCGTACGGCGGACCGGGCGAAGGCTACTCGGTAGCCCTTGGTGTCGGCGAGGCCGCTTCGCAAGCGATCCCGTTCGACATCACGCACACGACCGTGAACTTCACGGTGTCGCTGAAGCACGGCGACGACACCGGCGACGCGGTTCCCGGCGCCATGGTCACACTCTTCTCGGACGCGGCCGGCGAGACCAAGATCGCCAGCGGCGAGACCGGCGAAGACGGCTCGGTTGCGATCAAGGTCGCGCGTGCCGGCACCAGCGGAAACATGGTGCATGCGGGCGTCGCCGTGGAGGGCTACGAGGTGGCCGACGGCATGACGGCCGTGTCGTGGGATCCGCAGATGTTCGCAACCGCGGGCACGAACGACAACGACATCGTCAACTTGAACGTCGACGTGAGCGTCAGCGGCGCCACCGTCACCACCGATGCCGGTGGGGGCGACGTGCTCGCCGGCTGGGCGATCACCGTTGTGAGCGGCGATCCGACCGACTCGACCAGCCTGATGCCGGTCGAGGGCGCGCCGGAGATGCTTGATGACGAAGGCAACGCGGCGTTCATGACGACCGTGATGCCCACCGATCTGCCCGTGTCCTACGCCATCTCGCTCGCCGACGACCAGGACGACGCGATGGACGGTGGCGAGAGCTTCGGGGCAGAGCCGGTAACCCACCTGCACACCGGCCTCAAGCTGGCCGGCACGGTGGACGCCGGCATGTTGGAGGCGGCGTTCACGACCCAGACCCTCATGGTCTACGTGCACTACGAGCGGGATCATGTACACGGGTACACCGGCAACGTCATCGAGGGCGACGTCAGGGCTTCGACCGACCACTTCGACCTCGACATCCGCTACATCGACGACGCCGGACGCTCGCGTTCGTTCACGAAGGACGAGTGGGACGAGGTGGCGAATTCGCAGTTCGCAGCGGATTCCGAGACTGCGTCGGGCAGCCTGATCCACCGGGGTCACGGCAAGACCGGGCTCGCGGTCTTCAGCCACCTGCCGGCGGATGCGAACGTCGTCGTCAGCGCGGGCAAGGCCGACTCCGACGCGAACATCCGGATTCTCGATCCCGACGAGCTCGCGACCTACCGGAATCTGGACATGAACGGCGTGATGGGCGGCGCCTTCGGCGACATGGGCGGGACCAGCCACACGGTTCGCCTCTGTCCGCTGATGGCCGTCGATCCGACCGACCAGAACCACGATGAGTGTTCGTCGTTCGCCTACGTCAACACCCACGAGGTGACGGGACAGGCGTGGAAGCGCCTGGTCGAGACTGATGCCGACGGCGACGGCTTCGAGTACACCGACCTGCGGCACGTGACCGGAACCACGGTCAGCGTCGATCCGGTCGAAGGCAAGAACCTGGGAGACGATTCCGGCTCCTTCACCGCCGCGTCGACGAACAGCCGGGCAACGCCGCTCGACGACCGCAAGCAGTTCGACTTCGGTCAGATGGCAGAGGGCGTCTACAAGGTCAGCGTTCCGGCCGGCTGGACGACGAAGCAAGGCGTTCCGGGCAGCCTGACCTCGCTCTCGTCGGAGTTCCGTCACACGGGAACCCTGCAGATCGACGTTGTTCCGGCAACGGGTGTGATCTATGGCAGGATCATCGACTCCGACGACTTTGCGGTGGTAGGCGCGACCGTGGACGTGAACGGTGAGCAGGCCACCACCGACTCCAAGGGCCGCTATATCGTGGAGGGTTTCGGTCCGGTCACCGGCTTTGACGGACGTCCGACCCAGGACATCTACCGGAACAAGCGAATCGTCGTCGTCGCAGCGTCGATGGAAGACTTCAAGGTCGCCGCGGACACCATGCTGTGGAATGGTAGCCACTGGGACATTCCCGATGGCGACGACCGATGGGAGGATTCCAACCCCGCAGGCGTGATGGAAATGACGCCCGCCAACGCTCCGTTCATGCATGACATGCAGCTCGGCGGCGTAACCGCAACCGTCGACATCACCGGCCGGGTCACCGACATCCTGACGGGTGACGGAATCGCGGCCGTGGAAGTCAAGGTCGACGGCGTGGCGCCGCTCAACAAGGCGACGCGTGGCCAGTACGCGGGCAAGCTGGTTACGGGCGCCGACGGCACCTACACGGCGCGGATCGAAACCAAGAACCGAGGCCAGACTGCCAGCGTCTCCGTGGCGAAGGATCACTACCACTTCCCGGTCGACGCGTCGCCTGTCCTGGCCGACGGGAACTCGCCGGCGGTGGTGAACTTCCAGGGTTACCAGAACGGCACGATTACAGGCGCCGTTGAAGGTCCGAGCGGCCGCGCCCTGGCTGGTGTGACGGTCACCGCGACATCGACGGCCGAGGGTGCAACCACGCCCGCGGACATGACGACCACCAATTCGGTCGGTCAGTTCACGCTCAGCGTGCCGCCGGTCAGCACCTACCGTATCGAAGCGACGCTGGGCAACCACGTCTTCACGTACCCGAACAACAACCAGACCATCTTCGCCGGTCCTGGCCAGACCGCGGACTTCGGCCGCATCAAGGCTGCGACGGCGGGGGCTCTGAACCTCTCGGCGGTGCGTGAGCGCGTTGACGACGACGAGACCACCGATGATGTCGACGAGTCCACGCAGCAATGGGGTACCACCATCCTGGTGAAATACGACGCCGACGCCGACAACATGCCTGAAGGGTTCGCCGCGCCGACGTACACGATCCAGACCAACACCGGCACTGACGGTGCTTGGACGGACGCTACGGGAACGGCCGTGCGGAACGCGGACGACACCGAGGATCTCCCAGGTCAGTTCACGATCCCGACTCCGGCCGCTACCGATGGTGGCGACGGCGAGTTCATGGTTCGGGTCGTTACCACCGCTGATGAGACCACGCCTTCGACCCCGCCTGCGCCGTACTCCCACACCTCGGCGGAGGTGACGGTTGCGGCGATCGATCCGTCGGCCAGCGGTGTGGGTGCGAGGCGTCAGGCCGCAGTAGACTCGGATGAGGCAGCTGCGACCGGCAACTTCATCCAAGCCAGCTGGAGCGCCGTGACGAATGACAACTCCGACTTCAGGCTCGTTGCCGAGGTTGAGTCCGGCACTCTGGGGGCCACGGTGTGGGTGGTCCTGCAGGGTACGGTCGCGGCAACCGACAGGGCGACCGTCTCGGCGGACATCAGCACCGCCGGCGGCCTGAGCACGACCACGGCCGTCGCCAACGGCGCGGGTACCACCGTGGTCGTCACTGAAGACGAGCTTGCAGCGGCGATCAATATCGCCGTCGAGTCGGTGCAGGGTACCGCCGGTGCGGGCGACGACGCTCCCAAGTGGGTGCGCTCCGCGGCAGTCCCGCTCGCTGCGAGAGCAGCATCCGGCGGCTAACCAACACTTCAACACCATCAGCCTGGCTGACTCGTCACCAGCCAGGCTGATGGTCGCAGGACAGCTCACCCCCCGTCCGGGATTCCCGGGCGGGGGGTGACGCACGTTTTCACCTGACCTGAGACAGTACGATGATTCGGAACCAGCCTGGTGTAGCAGCCCGTTCCCTCCTGACCGCCGCAGTGGTATGCGCGTCGCTGGTTCCATCCATCGGCGCGCGCGCCCAGGAACCGTCTCCGGATGGTTCGCACGAGGTGGCGCGGCCGGTCGCGCGAGGTGACAGGCTGGGCGCGGCCGCTCCCCCCATCACTACCATTACGAGCGACTGGACCAGGGCCAACGAAGCATTCCAGGTCATCATCCGTTTCTCGGAGGCGGTGACGGGCTTCGATATCGATGACATCCTGGTGGAAGGAGCCGTCAAGGTGCCCCCGCTGCGCGGTTCGGGGCGCAGCTATTCGATCGACATGACGACGCAGGCGAACTATCAGGGCCCGGTGGTCATCACCGTCCATTCGGGCGTGGCGCGGAACACCGGCGGGGAGGGGAACATCGGTCGGGCGATCACCTTCGACGCCGACAATCGGGCGCCTGAGGTGCAGGACGCGAAGATCGACGGCAACAAGCTCATCCTCGGCTTCGACGAAGAACTCGACGAGACCTTCGTGCCGTCGGTGGGCGACTTCTCGGTGTCGTTCAGCACGGGCGGTCCGTACAGAGTCACGCCCCTGTCCGCCGTCGATGATGTGGTGGCGCGAGAGGTGTTTCTGACCCTGGACACCCCCGTGGAAAGGGAATACCTGGTTCGGGTGTTCTACGACGACAGAGGCGTCAACGCGATCAGGGATCGGGTCGGCAATCTCGCCTTCAGCTTCACGAGGGCAGTGCGAAACGTGACCGGGCAGACCCGCACCGCGGTGCCGGGCGAGCCGCGCAACCTTACGGCGGCCGCCGACGGACCTACGGCGATCGAACTCGATTGGGATCCGCCGACCTCGGACGGCGGAACCAGCATTACCGGGTACGTGATCGAGGTATCGACGAACGCCGGCGACACCTGGAGGTACCTGGAGACCGATACCCGGAGCACCAACACCACCTACCGCCACACGGGCCTGTCCCCCGGAGCCACGCGCCACTACAGAGTCTCGGCGATCAACTTCAACGGAGCCGGAGACCCTTCCGACGTTGCCAGCGCCACCACCGCGGACCCACTCCCGCAAGCGCCCCGGAGCCTGAGGGCGCGGGCCCGGGGGACGTCCGTCATCGAGCTGAGCTGGACCGCCCCCTCCTCCAGCGGCTCGGCTCCGATTACCGGCTACCGCATCGAAGTCTCGAGCACGGGGACCGGGGGATGGACGCCGCTCGAAACCGACACCGAGTCCACCACAACCAGGTACATCCACGACGGCCTCAGGCCCGCCACCACCCGCCACTACCGCGTCGCGGCGATCAACCGCGCGGGCAGGGGCGCGTGGTCGAGCGTTGCCCAGGCGACCACCGCCACCACTACCCCGGGCGCGCCCACGGGCCTGAGGGCGGTGCCGGGCGGGGTTCGGGGAACAGACCAGATCGTCCTTTCCTGGAGTGCCCCGACGGACGATGGCGGGAGTCCGATTACCGGCTACCGCATCTGGTGGCGTTCCACCATTACCTCGGATTGGGTCATCCTTGTGGCCAGCACCGGCGGCACGGGCACCACCTACGTGCACACCGGCCTCGCTCCCGCCAGCACCCAGTTCTATCGCGTGTCCGCGGGCAACAGCCAGGGCTTCGGGGCGTTCTCCAACGTGGCCGAAGGCACCACCAACTCAGCGCCTCCCGGGCCGCCGCAGAACGTGCGCGCGCACAGCACCGGGCCGCACGGCATCCTCCTCGCCTGGGACCGGCCGGAGACCGACGGCGGAGAGCGAATCACCGGCTATGCCATCCAGAGGATCGGGCCCAACGACAACAACTGGATCACCCACCGTTCCAACACGGGGACGACGGCAACCACGTTCACGGACACCGGCCTGGAGCCGGTGACCCGGTACCAGTACCGCGTGGCGGCCATCAACCGCAGGGGCCGAGGGGAGTTCGCGCCATCGCCCCCGGACCTCCCGGCGGCGGCCATTACGCACGCGGACAAAGCCGGGGCCCCGACCGGGCTGACGGCGCGGGCGGTGGGCACGGCGCGCATCGACCTTTCGTGGAACGCGCCCCGCTACACCGGCGGTGTCTCGATCATCGGTTACCGGATCGAGACCTCCGACGACGGGGGCGCTACCTGGACCATCCTCCGCCGCAACACCAACTCGACGACGACGACCTTCTCCGACGTGAACCTGCAGCCTGCCACCACGCGGCACTACCGGGTCGCCGCGAGGAACCTCGCGGGGGACGGCGCGTGGTCGAACACGGCCCGCGCGACCACCGACGCGACCGTGCCGGGGGTGCCGCGGCGTCTGAGCGCCGAGGCCGTCGGCACCTCGCAGATCGACCTCTCCTGGCAGGCGCCCTCGGACAACGGGGGGGCGCGCATCACCGGCTACCGCATCGAGGTCTCGGCCGACGGGGGCGGGAGCTGGGAAGACCTGGTGGCCAACACGCGCACCACGGCCACCGTCTACACGCACACCGGGCTCGCGCCGGCCTCGACACGCCACTACCGTGTCTCGGCGGTCAACCGGGTCGGCGTGGGCAACGCGTCGCGGGTCGCTGGCTCCACCACCGACGCGACCGTGCCCGACGCGCCCACCGGGCTGACCGCCAATGACGTCACGCCCACGCAGATCGACCTGTTCTGGCTCGCGCCCGCCTACAATGGCGGTGCGCGCATCACCGGCTACCGCATCGAGGTCTCGGAAGACGCCGCCATCTGGTCAGACCTGGTGACCAACACCGAGTCAACGGTCACCACCTTCTCGCACACCGGCCTGCTGCCGGGCAGCACGCGCCACTACCGCGTCGCGGCGATCAACCGGGCGGGCACGGGCGCAGCTTCGGCGAGCGCTTCGGCCGCGACCGACGACCCGTTGCAGCGTGCAGGGCGCCTGAACACGCGCGTCCTGCCGCACGTGGCCGCGGCGATGACGTCAAGCACCGTCTCGGCGATCGCGGGGCGCGTCGATGCCGTGGCCAGAGGGATGGGCATGGAGCAGCGCGTGGCGACGAACGGGCTAACGTCGATGGCTGCCAGCCTGTCCGCACCGGGCGCCGGCGGCCTCGGGATCGCCCAGGGCGACCAGGCCGGCCTGGCCGCCCTCTTCGGCGGCACCTCCTTTACGATGCCGTTCGGGGCCATCGCCGCGCCGCAGCAGTCCGCCACGGGCACGCAACTGGCGAGCTGGGGCGCCGGCGAGTACCACCACCTCGGCGAACCCGGCGCGACCGGCGTCGACTGGAAGGGCAACATGGTGAGCGCCCACGTGGGCGTGGATGTGCGTGTGGGGCCGGACATCTTGGCGGGCGTCGCGGGCTCGTATTCCTCGGGCTCCTTCGACTTCACCGACAGGACCGGCGCGAGCGCGGTGACCGGCACGTACGGTGCCACCATGACCAGCGTGCATCCCTACGTGGCATGGTTCTCGGGAACACCGGGCACCTCGCTGTGGGGTTCGGCGGGATTCGGCCGGGGCGACATCGAGGTCGATGACGTGCGCGAAGGACTCCGCACCAGCCCGGCAAGCATGTTGACCGGGGCGGGAGGCGCCAGCTACCAACTGCTCACGAGAGGCTCGGGCGGCGTCCGCCTCAAGGCCGAGGGCTGGGCCGGCCAGGTCATGGTCGATGCCAGCCAGCAGATCGAAGAGGTCACGTTGAGCATGCAGCGCGGCAAGCTCGCGCTGGAGCTGACGCAGGCCCTTCGCGCCAATGAGGGGCAGGAGATGGCGTTCGTGCTCGAGGGCGGGATGCGCTACGACAACGGCGACGGCGTGAACGGCGCCAGCGCCGAAGTCGGCGGCGGACTCCGCTATACGAACTCCGGCTTGGGACTGACCGCGGAGGGCCGCGGCAGGTTCGTGATCTCGGCGCGCGACGGCTACGAGGAATGGGGTCTCGGCGGCACGCTCATGTTCGATCCTGCGGCTCGCGGCGAGGGGCTCTCGATCCGGGTGGCGCCGTCTTACGGCGACTACACGAGCGGGGTGAGCCAGCTCTGGGAGCGCGGGGTGCACGACGCCGTGGGCGGCCCCGACCTGGGCATGGGCCCCAACGTGGACGGCGAGATCGCCTACGGCATCCGCGGCTTCCAAGGGACGCCCTACAGCGGCTTCTACCTGGCTGAGAGCGGAATGCGTGCCTTCTCGAGCGGCGTACGCTACGACCTGGGCGCGGATGTCGGATTGCGCCTCGAAGGCACGCGGCGCGAGAGCGGGCTCGCCGGAGCACACCACACGGTGGGCGTTCGCGGAAGGATCAGATTCCGATAGGGGGGAGGGTCGTGCAAGGCGGGATTCCGCCTAGTCCCACTCAAACCCGTAGTGCGTCTCCAGGAAGTACCTCAGCGACCTCGCCAGCGCGCCCGCAAACCGCCGTCGGTTCTCGTCCGTGTCTCGAATCCCCGGGCCATGCAGCTCGATCTGCACGCCGTCGATCACGCCTCCATCCAGTGACCCGTGGCGGCGCGTGCTGTAGCCTCCGCTGAAGAAGGGTTCGCCATGCGGATCGGGAATCAGCGGGCTGGGCACCGTCGTGACCCGCTCCCCGAACAGCAGCGCGCCCAGGCTCTCGGGTCCGCGCACGAGGTCGGCGAAGGAGAGGTCGACCCGGCGGGCGAGCGAACGGATGCTCGATTGCTCCGGGAAGCGCGGCGCGTTCAACTGGGTGTCGGAGCGGCTCAGGTCGCTCCCGGTGAGGAGGTATCCCAGCTCGACCCGCGGGGTGGGGTGCGAATGGCCGTGCAGGTCCACATAGAATCCGTGGCCGTGGTCCTCGGCGACCCGGTCGCGCGCGATCGCGATGAAGCGATGGTATTCCCGCCAGGCCTGCTCCGCGAACTCGCTCCCCTGGGCTGCCTCCACGATCTCCCGGTTGGGGTCGAGGCGCGTGCGCCGGAGCCGGCTGATCACGATGTGCGGCTGGCCGCCCCCGAAATAGGCGATGATCGAGTCGCGAGCCGCGCGGGTGGTCTCCTGTGTCCACGAATCCCGCGCGAGGGTCCCATAGGTGCGGCGTGGAATCTCGTCGGGCTCCTCCCCGCCTCCGTGCCCTGCGCTCACCACCAGGGGCAGGTCGCCGGCGATATACTCGACGTACCGGTTGCGTCCGAAGTAGGTCCGGCCGGGCACGTACTCGGCGACGGGCTGAGGGACGTACACTTCCAGCCTGGCCGTGCCGGACACGTCTCCCGCCGTGGCCCGGATCTCCGTGCTGCCCGTTGCGACGGCGGTGGCCCGTCCGTTGGCGTCGACGGTCGCGACGGAGGGATCGTCGACCGACCAGGCAACCTCCGCCCCGGTGATGGCCGAGCCCTGCGCGTCGGTAACCTGGACGGCAAAGCGAAAGGTCGTGCCCGGCTCCACCAGCAACTTGCTGTCCGGCGATACGACGACGTAGGCGGGAGGCGAGGGCGATGTGCCGCCGTCGCATGCCAGGACGGCGAGCAATATCGCGGAAAGCCATGTGCGCATGTAGCTTCTCCGGGTCCTCTCCCGCGGGCTTCCCCTGAATAGTGATCGGCTTCGGCATCGACGATCAAGGGCAAGGGGGCCGGTGCCGGCGCCGGAGCCGGGACGCGAGGAGAACCGCTGAAGAGAACGACATGATCCGCACCGAGGCGCTCAGCAAGGAATTCCGGTCTCGCGGGGCCAGGCGGGTGCAGGCGGTGGATCGTCTGGACCTCACTTGCGACCCGGGCGAGATCTACGCCCTCCTGGGACCCAACGGGGCGGGGAAGACCACGGTGCTGCGCATCCTGAGCACCCTGATGGACCCGACCTCGGGCGAAGCGTGGGTGCGGGGACACTCGGTGCGCACGGAGAAGGCTGCCATCCGCGCCCTGATCGGCTTCGTCTCGTACGAGACCCGCGTGTACGAGCGCCTCACGCCGCGCGAGATCGGCCACTTCTTCGGCCGCCTCAACGACATGGCCCGGGCCGCCATCGAAGACAACCTCGCATACATCTTCGATCTGTTGGACATGACGGAGTTCGCCGACGAGCGCACCGATACGTTCTCGACCGGCATGAAGCAAAAGACCGTGCTCATGCGCGCGCTGGTGACCAACCCGCTGATCCTCATCTGGGACGAGCCCACCTCCGGGCTCGACGTCCTCACCGCCAAGCGTGTGATCGACTACATACGCCTGCTGAAGGGGGAGGGGAAGACGGTCCTGTTCTCGACCCACATCCTGTGGGAAGCGGAAAAGCTCGCCGACCGCATCGGCATCATCCATCGGGGAAGGCTCAGGTCCGAAGGCACCCTGGAATCGCTGCGGGCCCGGACCGGGCTCGGGGACCTCGAGGACATCTTCTTTTCGCTTGTCGGGGCCGACGGGGAAGCGGGCGGCCGATGATCCGCAAGGCGCTGCTGATCTACGGCAAGGAGATGCGGGTTCTGAGGCGGGACGCCCGGCTCATCGGAGGGATGGTGGCGAGCGCGCTCGTCTTCTTCCCCCTGCTGATGGGGCTGGCCAGCAACCTCGACCGGCTGACCGGGGACGACTCCGGGCCGGTCCCGGTCGTCGCCCCGGGGGGTGATGAGGTCCTGCGCCGGCTGCTCGACGCCAATCCGCTGGTGCGTGTCGCTACGCTGGAAGAAGTCGCGGAGGGCGGCGACGCCCACGTGACCGTGCTGCGGGAAGGGACCGCGTACCGGATCCGGGCGGCATCCGCCGAGAACGCGGTCTGGGCCGCGGCGGTGTCGCTGCGCCAGGATCTGCAGGCGGTGCAGCAGCGGGCCGTCGAGGACAGGCTTGCCGAGCGGGGCCTGCGCATGCGCGATCTGCGGCCCTTCGAGGTCGTGCTGATCGATACCTCGGGCGGCATCGGGGGGGCGCTCAGCCTGCTGATCCCCTACATGGCGGTGATCCTGCTGGTCACCAACGCGGCGCGCGCGCTCTACGTCGCCGTCGGGGAGAAGGAGAAGAACACGCTGGCGGCGCTCCTGGTGTCGACGGTGCCGCGTCCGGCCATCGTGATCGGCAAGAGCCTGGCCATCATGACGTTCGCGGTGGCGGCGTCGCTCCTGCTCATCGTCGGGATGATGATGGCGGCCCGCCTGGGGCTCGCGCCCGAGGACTTCGCGGGGCCGGGCGAACTGTCGCTGGCGCCGGCGCAGGTCGCGGCGCTGGCCGTGAACCTCGCCGCGCTCGCTCTGCTGGTGTCCGCGCTGGTCATGGTGATCGGGACCTGGGCGCGCTCGCAGCGCGAGGCGGGAATGTACACTGCGCCGCTGGTGTTTCTGTCGGTCTTTTTGGCCATCTTCGCCCTCGCGCCGACCTCCTTCGGAGCAGCGGTGTACGCGGTGCCCATCCTCGGCAACGCGCTGGCGATGCGGGAGGCCATACAGGGGCAGCTCGACTGGCTGGCGCTGGCGCTCCTGGCCGGCGTTAACGCTCTGGGCTTCGCGCTACTGACGTGGTGCTCGATCCGGCTCTACGGGCGCGAGTCGGTGCTCTTCCGGGTGTAGTCCCAGGCTTTCCGGACTCAGGCTAGGCTCTCCACTCCTCCA
Source organism: Gemmatimonadota bacterium (assembly GCA_022823365.1). Lineage (GTDB taxonomy): Bacteria > Gemmatimonadota > Gemmatimonadetes > Longimicrobiales > Gaopeijiaceae > BD2-11. The sequence goes on along the minus strand of JAJDXG010000040.1, from coordinate 42,632 downwards.
GGAGTTGCCGGTCGCGCTCCAGGTTGAGTTGAAGCTGGTTGCGCCGTTCCTCGGGAAGCGTCCTGAACCATTCCAGCGTGTCGAGAGCGGTGACCGCGATGGGGCGGAACTTGAGCCCTCTGGCGACGGCCTTGTGGGACCTGACGCGCGAGATACCGCGAACGGCGCCCTCCGTGGGCGGATACCAGAGCGGGAACCGCGCCTGCCGGTCGGCGAGGAATTGCTCATCGATCCAGGTGAAGGACAGCGGCGCGCTGGTGATCGCGCGGATGCCGTAGACGAACTCGGCCATCGAGGTCGGGGCGAGGGCCGGGCCGGCGGCGTTGAAGGTGCCGCCGACGTCGCGCTCCAGGCACAGGATCATGAACTCGGCCAGATCGCGGACATCGATGTACTGGACCGGTGTGTGCCGGCTCCCGGGCGCGATGATCTCACCGCCGTGGTCGATGCGCACGGGCCAGTAGGTAAACCGGTCGGTGGTGTCGCCGGGCCCCGCCACGACATGGAGCCGCACCACGGTGCCGCGTTCCCGGTAGGTGTCCGTGACCGCATTCTCGCAGAGGATCTTGAGAGGTCCGTAGTAGCGGTCGACGTCTTCGCTTTCCGGATCCTCGATGGGGAGGAGTTCCGCTTCCTCGGTGAGCTCGTCCTGGTCGAAGCTGTATACCGATCCGGTCGAGGTGAAGAGGTATCGGCCCACCGAGTCGCGCAGGAGTTCCGCCGAGTCGCGCACATGGCGGGGCACGTAGCCGCTGTTGTCGATCACCGCGTCCCAGGTGCGGCCCTGCAGGGCGCCGAGCTGCCCGTCCCGGTCACCGATCAGCGTCTCCACGCCGGGAAAGAGGTCCGGGGCGGTGCGGCCCCGGTTGAAGATGCTGACCTGGTGGCCCCGGTACATTGCGTAGCGCACCTGGTGCGGGCCGATGAACCCGGTGCCGCCCAGGACGAGGATGCTGAGGGGGCGGGAGTGCGTCATGTCAACAACTCCTAGCGGATCCCCGGCGACGCGAGCAGCGCGGTCGCGCGGCGGTTCGATTCGGTGATGGCCTCCAGCAGCCGGTTCCGGTCGCGCACCAGCGTGGCCATGGCGAGGCGGTAGCGCTCGCTGCCGGGCGCCTCCTCGGCGAGGATCCGGGTCGGGGCCAGGCCGGGAAGCGGGCCGGGGACGGCGCCCGCGTCCGGGTGGTGCGGGGTGAGGGGGACGTAGAGCACCCGGTGCAGTGGCCGCAGCACGTCCACGAGCGCCATGTCGAGCTCGGGAGAGGCGGTCGCGCGGGGCAGGGCAGCCTGCAGCCGGCCCGCCAGCGCGAGAAGTTCGCCCTGGGCCTCGGCGGCCTGCGAGAGATCGAACTGACCGCTGCCCAATTCGGAGCGCGCGGCGATGGCCGCGCCCAGAGCCTCGACCTGGCCCACCAGGTCCACCGGCAGCACCTCCCGTCCTACCAGCGCCGAGAGCGCGATCGCGTACAGGTAGGTGTCGCCCTCCAGGATGTCGAAGTCGATCTTGTCGAACGTGTCCTCGGGGGTATGCCACCACCAGTAGCCGCCGTCCTCCTGCGCGCGGTTGCGGTAGAGCTGCAGGAGCGGCAGGCCGACTCCGTTGAACGACTGGTCGGAGTTCCGTCCCGGCCGGGTGGGCTGGATGTCGGCGTCCTCCCCGCGCTGCATGGCGAAGCGCGCGACCTCGGCCAGCGAGGTGGTCGTCGCGGCTGCGAAGAGGCGCGCGCCCATCTGTCCGATCCCGTCCACGTTCACATGGGCCACCGCGCGCGAGCGCAGCTCCTGGAAGAAGTGGTCGGCGAACCAGGTCGATCCGCCATAGCGCGCGTTCGAGTGCCCCGGCCACCAGGCCACCACCAGGCCGCGCCGCATGCGTTCGCGCTCGGCGTGGAAGGCGAGGGCCAGGTCGAGCATCGCCGCGTTCGACGCCCCTTCGTCGGTCGCTGCGTAGTGCCATCCGTCGATGTGCCCGCCGAACAGGACGTACGGGCTCTCCGGCTCGGGTCCCGGGATGCGGGCGACGGCAAGTCGAAGCTCCTTCCATCCGGCGTCGGCGCGCGCCGACAGCTCGACCTCAAGCGGGCCGCCGGCGAGCAGCGCCCGAAGTCGCTCCCCGGCGCTGCGCGCGATGTGCGCGACGGGCATGTCGGGCAGGCGGTGGTAGTTGAGCAGCGAAGGCGTGCCCCAGGTCGAGGTGACGATGAGGTCGTTCACCCGCTCCTCGGGGTGCACGAAGATGACCCCGGCGGCACCCAGCCGGTCCAGAATGATGACCGGGATGTTCCTCGGCTGCCCGTCCACGAGCACGATGGCCCCCGCGACGTCGGGAAGGTCGCGAGCGCCGGCTCCGTCCATTCCCTCGCCGGCGAGCACGATGCGCTCGCCCGTGCCGAGTTCGACGGGAGGCAGATTGGCAAGCGCACCCAGGTCGACCAGCGGCGCACGCAGCGAGCCCACCGTGGCGGAGAACGACGACGTGATGGCGCTGAAGGCGGGGCCGTCGGGCACGGACACCGATGCCGAGATCGGATCGGATACGTAGGTCTCGAAGGCGTGCACCTCCACCGGTACGCCGGCCGCCTCGAGCGTCGCGACGATGTAGTCGATCGCAGCGTTTTCGCCCTCGCTCCCGGAGAGGCGGTCGTGCTCCACGATCGCGCGCGCGTGCGGTTCGAGCGAGGCTGCGGAAATGTGCGTGCGCACCGCGGCGGCCAGCAGATCCGCGTTCATGTCCGCCTGCATGCCCGAGGGTCCGGCGGGGCCGCAAGCGGTCGTCAGCCATGGCGCGAGCGCGAGAGCGATCAGGGCAATCTGGTGTTCGGATCGAGGCATGGGGCGTTCCTCCGGCGCCTGATTGGTGCAACGCCATGGATGATGGAGAGACGCCCCGGACCGCGCCAGCCTGTGGGTGGTTCGGTGGCCGCGATCAACTGTCCCCGGACGCCGACCTCGAGCGCCGGTCCAGAAAAGCGCGTTCTTCAAGGAAACGAATCCGCGTATCCACTTGACGAAACCCGTCGCGCATCTCGGTCCTGAGGGCACCGTTGTCCTCCCTCATTTCGGTCCTGAGCGCAGAGATGTCGCCCTTGAGTTCGGTCCTGAGCTCGGTGATGTCGCCCTTGAGTTCGGTCCTGAGCTCGGCGATGTCGCCGTTGAGTTCGGTCCTGAGCTTGGCGATGTCGCCCTTGAGTTCGGTCCTGAGGTCGGCGATGTCGCCCTTGAGTTCGGTCCTGAGCACAGAGATGTCCTTCCTCAACTCCGTCCTGAGTGCTCCGGTGTCTTCCTTCGACTCGCTGCGCGATGCGGTCATTTCGACCCGCAGCGTCGTAAACTCCGCTTTGGTCTCGTTCCTGAACGACGCCATGTTGCCCCGCAACACGCTGGCCATGCGCCACTGGAGGCTGGCCAGAGTGATGCCGACGGCCAGGATTGCGATCAGGTCGCCGCTCACGGGCCTATCCCGCCGACGAGGCTTTCCCCTTGCATCGCTTGGCCCCAGGTTGAGGTTCCGGGTCACCGCGCATCACCCATGCAGCGAGCCGGTGAACACCGCAGGCGCACATGAATGATACGTGCCGACGCCGGGCTTCGGAATGTCGATATGGGCCGATCACGTTTCCCGCGGGAGGTTGTCATGAAACGAGCGACCGGACTTCACATCATCATCGCGCTGGCGCTGGCTTCGGCCTGCGCGCCCAGGACCCCCGACTACTCGGCCGTATTCGACGGGACCGCGGGCCGCTGGATCGATCTGACCCACGACGTGTCCGCCGACGCCGTCTTCTGGCCCACTGCGGATCCGTTCGTGCTGGACACGGTCGCCTACGGCATGACCGAGGGAGGGTACTTCTACGCCGCCTTCAACTTCGCGTCGTCCGAGCACGGCGGCACCCATGTCGACGCGCCCATCCACTTCGCCGAGGGAAGGATATCCACCGCCGAGATCCCCCTTTCCGCCCTGATCGGGCCGGCCGCCGTCATCCGCGACCCCGCAGGGGACAATCCGGACCACCAGGTGGGTGTGGAGGCGATCGCCGCGTGGGAGGCCCGCCACGGCCCCATCCCACCGGGAACGACGGTCCTGCTCGACACGGGCTGGGCCGACCGCTGGCCGGACCCCGTCCGCTACCTGGGGACTGCCCTGCGGGGCGAGGAGGCGGTTCCGGAACTCCACTTCCCCGGACTGGACCCGGAGGCGGCGCAGTGGCTGGTCGACAACCGCGACATTGCTGCGCTGGGCCTCGACACGCCCAGCCTCGACTACGGGCAGTCGAGCGCCTTCGAGACGCACCGAATCCTTTACTGGGAGAACATCCCGGGGTACGAGAACGTGGTTTCGCTGCCGGAACTCCCCGAATGGGGCGCCTTCGTCGTGGCGCTGCCGATGAAGATCGCGGGGGGCAGCGGAGGGCCGCTGCGCATCGTGGCCTTCGTGCCCGACTGAGGAACGGCGACCGGACTAATCTAGTTTAGTCCAGTTAGCTAATTACCTCTCCAGCCCGGCCCGCGCACGAAGCGGCCGGACATCGCGCCGGTGGGTTCGGAGTCCTCCAGCACCATCACGCCGTTGACGAACACGTGCGTCACGCCTGTGGCGAGCTGGTGGGCGTCCTGGTAGGTGGCGTGGTCGATGATCGTGGCCGGGTCGAACACCACGACATCCGCGAAATAGCCTTCCGCGAGCCGCCCGCGGTCGGAGATGCGCAGGTTCGCGGCCGGAAGCGAAGTCAGCTTGCGCACCGCCTCTTCCAGCGGGATGACGCCTTCCTCGCGCACGTATCTGCCCAGCAGGCGGGCGAAGTTGCCGTATGCGCGCGGATGGGTGCTGTTCTGCAGGAAGACGCCTTCCGGCGCCATGGACGCGGCGTCGGAGTCGAACGACACCCAGGGCAGCGCGATCTGGCGGCGCACGTTCTCCTCGGACATGAGGAAGTAGACGACCTGCACCCGGGTGCCGTCCTCTATTACCAGGTCGATGGCGGTCTCCTCGGGCGGCGTGCCGCGCTCCTCCGCCACCTCGGCCAGGGTCATGCCCTGGTAGCGGCGCAGCTCCTCGTTGCGGAACCCGACCAGCAGCGCCCCCTCGGGGCCGGACGACAGCAGGAGGTTCTCCCACTCGTCGGTCGGGGTGCGCATCTCTTCCACCACGCGCGCGCGGATCTCCGGATCCCGGATGCGCTCCGCCCAGGCGTCGTAGCCGCCCTCCTGCACCCAGGGCGGCATGGCGGCGTCGAGCCCGGTGGAGCCGGCGGTGTAGGTGTACATGTCGGCGGTGATGCCCAGGCCTTCGGCACGCACCTGCTCCACGCGCGCGATCACGTCCTCCAGCTTGTGCCAGTTCTCGCGTCCGGCCGCCTTCAGGTGGTAGATCTCGGCGCGGATGCCGGCCTCGCGCGCGATGGTGATGAGTTCCTGGACCGATTCGAGCAGCCGCGCGCCCTCGCTGCGCATGTGCGAGATGTACAGCCCGTCGTATTCGGCGGCGACCTCGGAGAGCGCGATCAGCTCGTCGGTGTCGGCGAAGAAGCCGGGGGTGTAGATGAGCGACGAACCCACCCCCACGGCGCCCTCCTCCATGGCCGTGCGCACCAGGGCGCGCATGCGCTCCAGCTCGTCCGCGGTGGGGGGGCGGTCGTCGTAACCGATCTCGTGGATGCGCGCGGTGGTGGCGCCGATGAAGGAGGCAACGTTGGTGGCGACCCCCTTGCGCTCCAGGAAGCTCAGGTATTCGCCGAGCGTCGTCCACGGCACTTCCAGCGGCGCATCCGGCGGCAGCCCCAGGGCGCGCGCGGCGGCTTCCGTCCCACCCAGCCAGGAGACGAAGCCCTCGAGGAAGTCGGCCTTCATGGCGTCGTTCGCCGGTCCCATCGATGTGCCTTCGCCGAAGACCTCGAGCGTCACCCCCTGGCGGATGTCGCCGAGCGAGCGGCCGTCCACGATGAGCGATTCGGTGGCCCAGCTGAGCATGTTGATGAAGCCCGGGGATACCGCCATCCCCGAAGCGTCGAGCACCTGCGCGGCCTCGGCGCCGGAGAGGTCGCCGAGCGCCGCGATCCGGTCTCCGCGGATGCCGACGTCGGCGACCACCGGGGGTGAGCCGGAACCGTCGTAGACGGTGCCCCCGCGGATCACGACATCGTATCCGGTCTCCTCACCCGCGCATGCGGCCGTGAGCGCGCCCGCGCACAGCACCGCGGCCGTCCGCCACCGCACGCGGCTCATGCCGACACCTCGTGCGCAGGTCCGGATCCCTTCGGCACCCGGATGCTCTCCACGAGCCGGCCCACCTCCTCGGGCGGCGCCGCGCTCGACCGCGACACGATGCCCGCGACCACGAAATTGATCAGCATGCCCACGAAACCGATGCCCTCCGGCGAAATCCCCAGGAACCAGTTGTCGGCCGTGTTGGCGGCCGGATTCACGTAGTTGAAGTAGATGATGTAGGCGGCCGTGAAAACGATTCCCGAGATCATGCCGGCGATGGCGCCCTCGCGGTTCATGCGCCGCGAGAAGATGCCCAGGATGATGGCAGGGAAAAACGAGGCCGCGGCCAGCCCGAAGGCGAACGCCACCACCTGGGCGACGAAGCCCGGGGGGTTGATGCCCAGATAGCCGGCCAGGACGACCGCGAAAGCCGCGCTGATGCGCGCCCAGACAAGCTCTCCGCGCTCGGAGATGCCGGGCCGGAACACTCCCTTGAGCAGGTCGTGGCTGATGGCCGACGAGACCACCAGCAGCAGGCCCGCCGCGGTGGAGAGCGCCGCCGCGAGCCCGCCGGCAGCCACCAGCCCGACCACCCAGGCCGGCAGCCCCGCGATCTCCGGGTTGGCCAGCACCATGATGTCGCGGTCGATGGTGAGTTCGTTCTCCACCGGCTGGCCCGAGTCATCGATGGCATCGGGGCCCACGAACTGGATCAGCCCGTCCCCGTTGTGGTCCTCGTAGGCGATCAGGTCCGTGTTCTCCCACGTGGTGAACCACTCCGGGACCGCCTCGTAGGGCTGCTCCGACACCGTGTTGAGCAGGTTGGTGCGCGCGAACACGGCCACCGCGGGCGCCGTGGTATACAGGATTGCGATGAAGAGCAGCGCCCATCCCGCCGAGATCCGGGCGTCGCGCACGCGCGGTACGGTATAGAAGCGGATGATCACGTGGGGCAGCCCCGCCGTGCCCACCATGAGCGCCGCCGTGATGGCGAACACGTCCAGCGTCGACTTGGAGCCGTCCGTGTAGGCGGCGAAGCCCAGCTGTTCGTGGAGCCCGTCAAGCCGGTCCAGCAGGTATTCGCCGCTGACCAGGTCGGCGCCGCCCAGCCCCAGTTGCGGCACGGGGTTCCCCGTGATGAGGATCGAGAGGAAGATGGCGGGCACCATGTACGCGAAGATGAGCACGCAGTACTGCGCCACCTGCGTGTAGGTGATGCCCTTCATCCCCCCGAGCACGGCGTAGAAGAAGACGATCGCCATGCCGATCGCCACGCCCCACTCGATCGGCACCTCGAGGAAGCGGCTGAAGACGATGCCCACCCCGCGCATCTGCCCGGCCACGTAGGTGAACGAGATGAAGATGGCGCACACCACCGCCACCACCCGCGCCGTCTTCGAGTAGTAGCGCTCGCCCACGAAGTCGGGAACGGTGTAGCGGCCGAACTTGCGCAGGTAGGGCGCCAGGAGCAGCGCCAGCAGGACGTAGCCGCCCGTCCACCCCATGAGATACACCGAGCCGTCGTATCCGAGGAAGGCGATCAGCCCGGCCATCGAAATGAAGGATGCGGCCGACATCCAGTCGGCGGCCGTCGCCATTCCGTTCGAAAGCGGATGCACGCCCTTGCCCGCCACATAGAAATCCCGGGTCGTGTTCGCGCGGGACCACACCGCCACGCCGATGTAGAGCGCGAAGGAGATTGCAACCAGGGTGAAGGTCCAGGCCTGAACGTTCATCGAGCCGCCCCCCTCATTCCTCCTCCACCCCGTACTCGCGGTCCAGGCGGTTCATCAGCCGGACGTAGATGAAGATGAGCACCAGAAAGGCGTAGATGGCGCCCTGCTGGGCGAACCAGAATCCGGCCTTGAATCCCGTGCCGGGGATCCGGAAGCCGTTGAGCGCGTCCGCGAACAGGATGCCGCAGCCGAACGACACCAGGAACCAGATCGTCAGCAGGATGGCCAGATAGCGCAGGTTGGCGGTCCAGTATCCCGGCCGGACGGATGGGGGAGTGGTCATCGGCGGATCCTCGCGCGGAGCGATGAGGTTCAGGAGGTCAGACCCGGACGGCGGTACAGATCTTCGGGCGGACGAGCCGCCTCCCGGAACGTGCGCCGGAGCAGCAGATAGCCGCCTGCGGCGAAGGCCACGCCCACCGCGTTCAGCCAGAAGGGCTGGAACTGCACGGCATCGCCCATTCCGCCGGTGAAGCCGGGGACCTCCACCCGGCTCAGTCCCGCGAGATACGCGGTGCCGTTGGCCGCTGCGTGCGCGAACAGGCACGGCAGCAGCGACCCCGTCTCGATCAGCAGCCAGGCGAGCACCACTCCGGCGACGAAGGTGGAGATGAACTGCCACGGGTTGGTGTGCATTACGGCGAAGAGCAGCGCGGAGAGCAGGATGGCGCTCCTCTTCGAGTAGTTGGCCAGGAACCCCCTCAGGATGAGGCCCCGGAAGAGCACTTCCTCGGTCACCGGCGCCACGACCACGAGCAGGAAGAAGCTGCTGAAGGGATAGTCCGCCGCATTCATGATGCTCTCGAACGCCTCGATCAGCGCCTGCGGAGGCGGGAAGACCGAGCGCGTGAGATTGTCGATGTCGGAGAGCAGGATGACCGTGCCCAGGATGAGAACGGCGGTGAGCGCGAGCACCCGGATGGAGACGGACGACAGCGGGTAGGGTTCGCGGAAGCCGACGCCGCTGCGCCGTGTGGCCACCACGATCACGATGCCGAAGGCGAGCAGGTTGGCGACGCCGAGCGTGAGCGGGTGCTGGCTGTAGGTGCCGGAGGTCGGATCCAGCAGGAAGGCCGTAAAGGCGATCGCCGTTTGCAGCACCAGGACCAGCACCACCAGCCCGAGCGCCTTCCCGAAGGTGGGGAAGGGTCGCGTTAACGGGACCCGCCCCGGGGCCGCGTCCTGCACGTCGTCCGCAGGCCTCCCGGCCTCCGGGGCGGCCGGATGCTCGGATGTGTCATGGCTGTCGGTCACGGGCGACTACACCCAGCCCTTGCTGCGGAAGTCGCGCAGGGTGTCCGCCCACTGCTCCATGTGCTCGGGGAGGGAGAAGGAGAGCCGGTTGTAGCCCAGCATGGGCGGGAACCTGCGGCCCACCAGGAGGCCCGCGTCGCTCATGCGGTTGATGTAGGTGTCGAGATCCCCGCTGATGCGGTGCATCAGGAAGTTGCCGTGGGTGGGCAGATACTCGAGACCCAGTTCATCCAGGCAGGCTTCGGTGACCTCGCGGGCCTCCCGGTTCACCTCGCGGCTCTTCGCCATCAGCTCCTCGTCGCCGAAGCAGGCGATGCCGGCCGCCAGCGCGAGCTGGTTGGCGCTGCTGTGTATCGCGAAGTCCTGCATGCGCCGGACGGCGTGCGGGTGAGCGATGCCGAAGCCCAGGCGCAGCCCCGCCATCCCGTAGATCTTCGAGAAGGTGCGCACCACGATCACGTTGGGGCGGTCGTGCACCCACTTGAGCGCGGTCCAGTACGCGGGGTCTTCCACGTACTCGTAGTAGGCTTCGTCCATGAGGAAGAGCACGTGCTCGGGCGCGTCGGCGATCCAGTTGTCGAGTTCGGCGCTGGGCGTAATGGTGCCCGTCGGGTTGTTGGGGTTGCAGATGTAGACCATGGCCGGACGGCTGTCCTTCTCGGACTCCTCGCGCATGCGGTTCAGGTCGTGCTCGTACCTGGAGTTGAGGGGGACTGTCGCGACATCGTACGGATAGGTGTCGCGATAGTCGTTCACGTCCTCGAAGGTGGGCTCGGCCAGCACCAGCTTGCGCAGCGGCGACGCATACGCCTGCACGATCATCTGCAGGATCTCGGTGGAGCCCGCCCCGAGCACCAACTGATCGGGGTTGATGCCGTAGTAGGAGCACATCCTGTCGCTGAGTTGCCCGATCAGATCGCCAGGATAGCGGTTCGCGAGATCAAGGTTGTCGATGACGGCCTGACGGGCCGCAGCCGAGAGCCCCAGGGGGTTTTCGTTGGAGTTCATGCGGATGGCGCCGGCCTGGAGCCTGGGCGACCAGTTGGCGCTCGCGAAGCGGGGGAAGCCGAGGCCTCCCATGCCGAGGGCTCCGAGGGTGGCGCCGGAACGAACGAAGAGTCTGCGGTCCATCGGGTTCCTCACAGGGGAGATGGTACAAGGCGAAAACCCGGCTGATGATAGACGCGCGCGGAGTGCGGGGCAACGCGCCCCTTGCACGTCATCGCAAGCACAGTGAACGTTTTCCGGCGCCGTGGCCGCTGGCCGGCCGCCGGCGCTGCATGATGGAGCACAAGCCATCGCGGGACACGTTGCCGCGGGGGCCGCCGGGACCACGGAGATCACCTGCCGGAGACATGAGACTACAGGCACCCCCGCGCTTCGAGCCGGTGCGCGAAACCGTCGAGGACAGTGGCCTCGAGCCCGGTGCATTCCTGAGATGGGGCCGGGGCCGCGCGCGCGGCTTCTGGGCGAGAGGCCGGGGATGGCTGGCCCATGTTGGGGAACTCGACTCGCTGGTGGTTCATCCCGGGTCCCGGCCGCGGAATCGCTTCCTTGAAATCCAGGACCGTGCTGCACGTCGTGCGGGGCAGGGGGACGGGAACGGGTGGCGAGGAGAGGGGCCGGAGCCCGCGTTGCGCTTCTATGGAGGCTTCTCGTTCCGGGACGATCACGTGCCGCGGGATTTCTGGGCCGCGTACCCGCGCGCGCGTTTCGTTCTTCCGGACCTGGAGCTCGAACATGACGGGGAGGCCGTGCGCCTCACTGCCCAGGAGCTGGTGGCCCCCGGGGAAGACGTGACGACCGTGCGCACCCAGCTGCGGGCGCGGCTCGACCATACGATCAAGGGTGTGGCCCTGGCTGCTCGAAAGGGGGATGATCGGGCGCTGCATCCCGCGGCTCGGCTGCGGTCCGGGCGCCGGAGCTGGCAGCGGGCGGTCGAGGAGATCCTTTCGGCCATCGAGGAGGGCCGGATGGAGAAGGCGGTGCTGGCGCGGATTCTCGATGTGTCCACGACGGGCGCCATTGATCCGGTGGACGTGCTCGCGTACCTGCGCCGTGAAAACGCCGATGCCCATGTGTTTCTCTTCGAGCCCGCGGCCGGATCGCCGATCGTCGGGGCCACCCCGGAGGCGCTCGCCATGGTGCGGGGCGACCGTTTCCGCGCGACCGCCGTGGCCGGTTCGGTGTCCCGCGGCGCGACCGACGAAGAGCAGCGCGCCCTGGCCCGGCAGCTCCTGAACAGCGCGAAGGACCGGGTGGAGCACGCGTTCACCGTGAAGGACATGGTCGCGCGCCTGGAGCCGCTGTGCCGGACGGTCGAGGCCGAAGCCGAACCGCACGTTCTCACGCTGGCCCGCATCCAGCACCTGGAGACCCGCATCAAGGCGGTTCTGCGGCCCGGCACCTCGGTGCTGGATCTGTTGGCGGCGCTCCACCCGACGCCCGCGGTGTGCGGTCTGCCCCGGGATGCGGCGCTCGACCTGCTCTCCCGGAACGAACCCTTCGAGCGCGGATGGTACGCGGGTCCCGTGGGGTGGTTCGACACGCGCGGCGACGGCGTTTTCGTGCCGGCGCTGCGCACCGCGGTGGCGCGCTCGACCACCTGGCGGCTCTTCGCCGGCGCCGGAATCGTGCCCGGTTCGGATCCCGACGGGGAGTGGGACGAGACCGGGATCAAGTTCGAGCCGGTGCTGCGCGCGCTGGACGCGGCCGGGGCCCGCGGGATCCGCTGAGCGGCGGCGGAAGTTGACCGGTCCGAACCGGAACCTGATGTGGGCCGGCGTCCTGCTGGACGAACTGGCGCGCGCCGGCGTGCGCGAGGTGGTGCTGGCGCCCGGCTACCGCTCCGCCCCGCTGGTGATGGCCGCCGCCGCGGACGCGCGATTGCGCGTTTTCACCCACCTGGACGAGCGGTCGGCGGCGTTCTTCGCGCTCGGAGTGGGCAAGCGCGCCCGGCGGCCCGCCGCCGTGATCACCACCTCGGGGACCGCGGTCGCCAATCTCCTTCCCGCCGTGGTGGAGGCGTCGTACAGCGAGGCGCCCCTCCTGCTGCTGACCGCCGACCGCCCGCACCGGCTGCGGGGCGCGGACGCGAACCAGGCGATCGATCAGGCCGGGATATTCGGCAGGCATGTCCGCGACTTCGTGGAGGCTGCGCCGCCCGAAGCGGAGGAGGCTGCGCTCGTCCATCTGCGGGCGCTGGCGGCGCGGGCGGTCGCCTCCTCCCTCGGTCGCCCAGCCGGCCCGGTGCACCTGAACCTGCCCTTCGCCAAGCCGCTCGCACCCACCCGCGTCCCCGGCGACGTTCCGGACGGGTTCGCCGCCGCGCATCCGCTGGCCGCGCGGGGCCGCCCGGAGGCGGCGCCCGTCACGCGCATCGCGGTGCGCCGCTCCGCACCGCCCGCCGGCCGCCTGGCCGAGCTGGCGGCGCGGGTGCGGGAGGTCGACCGCGGCCTGATTGTGGCCGGCCCCTCGCCCGAGCCGGAGCGCGACGGGCCCGCCGCGAAGGCCCTCGCCGCCGCCACCGGCTATCCGCTTCTACCGGACGCCCTCTCCGGGGCCCGCTTCGGAGACGCCGGGGGGGCGCTGCGCCTCGGTGGTTACGACCTCTTTCTGGGGGACGCGGCCACGCGGGAGGCGCTGCGCCCCGAACTGGTCCTCCGCCTCGGCGCGAGCCCCACCTCCGCGAATCTCCTGTCGCTCCTGGGGGAAGCGGGAGGCGAGCAGTGGGTGATCGACGCGGGGGATCGGTGGAAGGATCACCTCAATGTCGCCAGCGACTACCTGCGCGCCGATGTGGCGGGCTTCGCGGAAGCGCTGTGCGCGGCGATGGACGCCGGGTCCGCGGACGCGGGTGCCGAGGCGGCCCCAAAGGCCGCGGGACTCGAGGGCCCCAGCGCGGGCGACGAGTCGAAGGCGCAGTGGTCCGCCCTCTGGCGCCGGGCGCAGGAGGCAGCCGCGCGCGCGGTCGCCGAGGCCTCGCAGGGCGAACTGTTCGAGGGCGCCGTGTGTGCCCAGGTGGTGCGCGCCGCACCTCCCGGGAGCACAGTCTTCGTGTCGTCGAGCATGCCGGTGCGCGACCTGGACGCCTTCGCCTTTCCCTGCCGGAAGCCGCTTCTGGTTCACGGCAACCGCGGAGCCAGCGGCATCGACGGCATCCTGTCGTCGGCAGCGGGCGTCGCAGCTGGGGGAGAGGGCCCGGTGCTGGCCGTCGTCGGCGACGTGGCGTTCATCCACGACATGAACGGGCTCCTGAGCGCGCGCGACCACGCCGAGGTCATCTTCGTTCTGGTCAACAACGACGGCGGCGGTATCTTCCATTTCCTGCCCATCCGGAGCTTCGAACCGGCGTTCACCCGGCACTTCGCAGCGCCGCACGGGCTGGACTTCGCTCACGCGGCCGGCCTCTACGGGTTGCCGCACGAGCGGGTGCGGACGCGGGCGGAGCTCGGGTCTTCGCTGGAGCGGGCGATCACGCGGGGAGGGAGCAGGATCATCGAGGTGGAAACGGACCGCGAGCGGAACCGGCTCTGCCGCCGGGCTGTCTGCGACGCCGTCCGCTCGTATCTGCGAGAGAATGCGGCCGATCCGGGCCGGGCCCCCGCGCGGTCCCGGCGGGGCGGGGGCGGGGGCAGGCCGGACCAAATGGGAGATCGTGAATGAGAGAGCCGGATTGGAAGCAGGTCCGCGAATACGGGGACATCACCTATCACAAGAGCGACGGGGTGGCGCGCATCGCCTTCAACCGTCCCGAGGTGCGCAACGCCTTCCGCCCGGAAACGCTTTTCGAGCTGCAGGAGGCCTTCCGCGACGCAGGCGAGGACATGGGCATCGGCGTCGTCCTCTTCACCGGCAACGGTCCCGCGAAGGACGGCAAGTACGCGTTCTCGTCGGGAGGAGACCAGCGCGTGCGCGGCGACGCCGGATATGTGGGAGGCGACGGGGTTCCGCGGCTGAACGTGCTCGAATTGCAGCGTTACATGCGCACCATGCCCAAGCCGGTCATCGCCCTGGTGGCCGGATACGCCATAGGGGGCGGCCACGTGCTGCACGTGGTGTCGGATCTGACGATCGCCGCCGACAACGCGGTCTTCGGCCAGACCGGGCCCATCGTGGGCAGCTTCGACGGCGGGTACGGCTCCTCGTATCTGGCGCGCATCGTGGGGCAGAAGAAGGCGCGCGAGATCTGGTACCTGTGCCGGCAGTACAACGCCGCCGAGGCGCTGGAGATGGGGCTGGTCAACAAGGTCGTGCCCGTGGAAGAGCTGGAAATGGAAGGCTGGCGCTGGGCGCAGGAGATCCTGGACAAGAGCCCGCTGGCGATCCGCTGCCTCAAGGCCGCCTTCAACGCCGACGTGGATGGCCAGACCGGGCTCCAGGAGTTGGCCGGCAACGCGACCCTGCTCTTCTACATGACGGAGCAGGGGCAGGAGGGCAGGAACGCCTATCTGCAGAAGCGCAGGCCGGACTTCCGCAAGTATCCGTGGCTGCCGTAGCAGGCGCACCGGACCCGAGACCCCGGGGCATCCTTTCGGGGGTGCGGCGGTCGCGAAGCCCGGGCGTGGCGATGTTCGGATCGGCCCGGCCGGGCTGAGGCATGACCGGCGGGAGCATCTCCCGGACGCAGGCCTGGGTGATGGCCTGCCGGCCCCGTACCCTTACCGCCACCATCGCGCCGGTTGCCGCCGGCACGGGGCTGGCGCACATGCACGGCGGCTTCGCCCTCCTGCCCGCGCTGGCCGCGCTGGCCGCGGCCGTGCTGATCCAGGTCGGCACCAACCTGGCCAACGACTACTACGACTACCAGAAGGGGGGAGACAGCGAGGGGCGGCTGGGTCCCGTGCGCGTCACCCAGGCCGGGCTGATCGAAGGGAGGGACGTGCTGCGGGGGGCCTTTCTGGCGTTTGCGCTCGCCACGGGCGCGGGGATTTTCCTGGCGCTGGTGGCGGGGTGGCCGGTGGTGGCCATCGGCGTGGCCAGCATCGCCGCGGGAATCGCGTACACCGCAGGCCCCTGGCCGCTGGCGTATCACGGGCTGGGCGACCTGTTCGTGTTCGTCTTCTTCGGCCTGGTGGCGGTCGCGGGAACCTGCTATGTGCAGGTGCTTGAGTTCCGCCCCGACTCGCTGACCGCCGGCGTCGCCCTGGGAGCCTCCAGCACGGCGATTCTGGTGGTGAACAACCTGCGCGACATCCAGACCGACGCGCGCGCAGGAAAGCGGACCCTGGCGGTGCGCATCGGGGGCCGGTGGACGAAGGTGCAGTACGTCCTGCTGGTCGTGCTGACCGCGGTCATTCCCCCGGCGGGGATGGCACTGCACGGCTGGAGTCCCTGGGTCCTGGTCTCCCTGTGCGCGCTTGCGGCGGTGGCGGGTCCGCTGAAGCTTGTGCTTGACCACCGCGAGCCGGCCGTGCTCAACCGCGCGCTGGCCGGGACCGCGCGCTTCGTGGGGCTCTTCGGCTTCCTGCTCGGCCTCGGGTTCGCGCTGGGGTGATCAGGCGGCGGGGCGATGACGCGCACGTGATCGAACGCCCGGCGCAGGACGTGGTCGCTGCCGGAGCACGGGCGCATCCGGGCCGGATCGCGCTCGACGACGGCGGTGCGCGGCTGAGCTACCACGACCTGGACGCGGCGGCCGACCGCCTGGCGCGGCGCCTGGTGACGCTCGGCGTGAGACCGGGGGATGCTGTCGCGATGCTCGCGTCGGCCGGGCCCGGGGCGGTGGCGGCGATGTACGCGGCGCAGCGCGCGGGCGCGGCGCTCGCCCCGCTCAGTCCGGCGCTGGCACGCCGGGAGATGGAGGATGCCTTCGCGGTCGCGCGGCCGGCGGTCGTGTTGTGCGACCCCGCTCAGCTGGCGCTGGCGCGCGATTTGGCCGGGGCGGTGGGCGGGGGGGAGTCGCGGGTGGTTTCGCTTGCGAGCCGCGAGGCCCCGCCCGGGGACCGGCAGCCCGGCGTCGGCAATCGCACCCCCGGCGACATCCGCCGCGTGATCCCTTGCGACGAGCCTCTCCCCGGGCCGACCCCGGACGACGTGGTCGCCATCCTGCGCACCTCGGGGACCGGGGGGCGGGCGCGGTCGGTTGCGCTCACACGGCGCAACTTCCTCGCCAGCGCGCGCGCCGTGCGCGCCCGCTTGGCACTGGGGCCCCACGATGCCTGGCACGCCTCCCTGTCGCTCGCCCACATCGGCGGGATGGCGCTGGTGGACCGGGCGTTGGCGGCCGGCAGCCGGGTGGTGACGCGCGGCGAATGGCGGCTGGAGGCGCTGGTCGAACTGCTCGAGGCGGGCGCCGTCAGCCATGTCTCCCTGGTGCCCACCATGCTCGGCCGCCTGCTGGACGCCGGCCTCCCCCATCCCCTCCCCTCCTCCCTGCGGTGCGTGCTGGTGGGCGGCGCGGGCGCCCCGCCCGACCTGGTGGACCGCGCGCTGTCCGCCGGGCTGCCGCTGGCGCTCACCTACGGCATGACGGAAACCTGCTCGCAGGTGGCGACCGCCCCGCCCGCCCTGGTGCGCGCCAAACCCGGCACCGCGGGCGCCCCCCTCGACGGCGTCGAGGTCCGCGTCGCCGCCGACGGGGAGCTCGAGGTGCGCGGCGAAATGGTGGCGCGCGCGTACCACAAGGGTGGTCCCATCGCTCGTCCGGATGGCTGGCATCGCACCGGCGACCTGGGCCGCCTGGACAAGGACGGCCACCTGTGGGTCACCGGCCGCAAGGCCCGCCGCATCGTGAGCGGAGGAGTCAATGTCCACCCCGCCGAAGTCGAACGGGTGCTCGCCGCGCACCCCGCGGTGGCGGAGGCGGCGGTTGTGGGGCTGCCCGACCCCGAGTGGGGAGAACGGGTGGCGGCCGCGATCGTCCCCGCCGCTGCGCGCGAGCTGCGCGTCCAGGCGATCCACCGGCACTGCCGGGAACTGCTCGGACCCGCCGCCCGCCCGCGCGCCCTCGTGGTGCTCGCCCGACTTCCTCGCAACCCGAACGGCAAGATCGACCGCGACCGTCTCGCCGCCCGCCTTTCCGGCACGACGCCCCCGTGACCATGGTAGAACGCTGCTCGACCCTGTAGCTTTGGCCGTCCCGACAGCCCCGCGCGCACCGACCCGTCCCGCCATCGTTCACCCGCAGCCCCGGCGCCGTCCCGCCATCCCCCGATCCATGAACCTGCTCGACGAATACACGTGGCGCGGCCTGCTCTACGACGCGACCGACGGCTCCGCGCCGGCGTTCGCTTCCAGGCCGCGGGTCGCCTACATCGGCTTCGACCCGACCGCCTCCAGCCTGCACGTCGGCAGCCTGCTGCCCATCATGGGGCTGGTACACCTGCAGCGCGCGGGACACACCCCGGTTGCGCTGGTCGGCGGAGGCACCGGCCTGATCGGCGACCCGTCCGAGAAGGCCGCGGAGCGCGCGCTGCTGTCGAAGGACGAGGCCGAGGCCAACGCCGCCGGCATCCACTCCCAGCTCGCGCATTTCCTCGATTTCGAGGTAAAGGGCAATCCCGCGCGCATGGCCAACAATCTGGACTGGCTGGGCCGGGTGGGGATGGTCGACTTCCTGCGCGACGTGGGCAAGCACTTCTCCATCAACGCCCTCCTCGGCAAGGACTCGATCCGCAGGCGCGTACAGGATCCGGAGGCGAGCATCTCGTTCACCGAGTTCAGCTACGTGCTGCTGCAGGCCTACGACTTCCTCGAACTCCACGACCGTATGGGGTGCACCGTTCAGATGGGCGGAAGCGATCAATGGGGAAACATCACCGCCGGCATCGAACTGATCCGGCGCGTGCGGGGCGCCCGCGCGTACGGGGTCACCTTCCCGCTCCTGACCACCTCCTCGGGCACCAAGTTCGGCAAGACCGAGAGCGGTACCGTGTGGCTGGACCCCGCGCGCACAAGCCCCTACCGGTTCTACCAGTTCTGGATGAACACCCCGGACGCCGACGCGGCGCCCTACCTCCGCCTCTTCACCCTGTTCCCGCGGGAGGAGGTCGAGGAGCTGGAGGCGTCCATCGAGGCGGAACCGCATCGACGCCTCGCGCAGAAGGCGCTGGCCGCCGACGTTACCCGCCGGCTCCACGGGGAGGACGGACTGGGCCGCGCGCGCAAGGCGAGCGAGGTGTTGTTCGGGGGCGAAGTCGAAGGGCTGGACGCCGCCGAGATCGCGGACATCTTCGCGGACGTGCCCTCCAGTCGGATCACGCGCGACGCCCTGCAGGGACAGGGGCTCCTGCTCGTGGACCTGCTCCACGGCGCTGGCCTGGCCGCCTCGAAGAGCGATGCCCGCCGCGCCATCAGCGGGGGAGGCATCTACGTCAACAACCACCGTGTCGCGGACGTGCGCGCGCGCGTCACGATGGACCAGACCCTGGATGGCGAGTTCGTGGTGTTGCGACGCGGGAAGAAGCGGTATCACCTGGTCCGCACGGGAGACCGGTGAACCGCGGCTCCGACAGATGCTGATCGGGGCTCGACGCCCGATTGGGGGTCGACGCCCGCCCTGCGCGCCTGACGCTAGACGACCTCCACGTCGTAGCAGATCCGCCAGTTGGTCATGGCCTCGGGATCGGGCGGCCCTTCGTCCCCGGGCTGATGGCGGCCGACCCACGAGTCGGCCGGGCCCGGGAACTCGCGCGAGTAGCGTTCCAGTTCATCGTCGCTCGAGAACAGGTCCATCTCGACGCCGCGTACTTCGATGCGCAGGGAGTCGCCCGCCTCACCCTCGTACATGACCTTGTTCAGGTGGTCGAGCTTGTTCCAGCGCCGATGATCCGAGATGGGGTAGTGACCCTCTTCGGGGAACCGGCGTTCGTCGGTGTTGCCTCCGCTGGTGACCCTGGTCCAGAAGACGAACTGGCCCTTGGCCTTGTACCAGGGCTCGAGCTTGTCGAGTACCTGCAGCCAGCGAAGCGTAACCCTGATGTTCATGCGGTTTCCCCTGTTGATCTGACGGTGCTGTGCGGGACGGATGCGGACGGAGCTACCGACAGTAACTCCGGCTTCGGCGCCAATTCAACCCTTGACCCCTTCGCGGCGGTTCTGCATCGTGGGCTTTCTCCGTTCACTTCCTCCGCCCTGCACCGGTTTCATTCGCATGGATTCCAATAGTCCCAAAGTTGGCGTGATCATGGGCTCGAAGAGCGACTGGCCCGTGATGACGCACGCCGCGGCCACCCTCGAGTCACTCGGCGTCCCGCACGAAGTGCGCGTGATGTCCGCCCACCGGACCCCGGAGGTGGTGCTCGACTACTCGCGCACGGCCGAGGAGCGCGGGCTGGGCGTGATCATCGCGGCGGCCGGCGGAGCCGCGCACCTGGCCGGGGTGGTGGCGTCGAGCACCGCGCTGCCGGTGCTGGGCGTGCCCATGAGTTCGGCGCTGGACGGCCTCGATTCGCTCCTGTCCACAGTCCAGATGCCAGGGGGTGTGCCGGTCGCGACGCTGGCCATCGGCAAGGCGGGGGCCGTCAACGCCGCGATTCTGGCAACCCAGATCCTCGGGGTCGCGGACGCCGGGTTCCGGGAGGCGGTCAGGGCGGACAGGAAGGCCCGCCGCGAGGTGGTCCTGGCCACCTCCGACCCGCGTGCCTGAGGGCGCGCCGCTCCGCCTGCCCGTTTCGTTCGGAGAGGCCGCATGCTGAACGAGATCAGGCAACGGATCGAAGAAGAAATCGAGGCGCTTTCCCGGGAACTGCAGTTCGAGCTTCCCGTGCGCATTCGCAAGGCCGTCGAACTCGGAGATCTGCGCGAGAACTCGGAGTACAAGTCGGCGCTGGAGCGGCAGCAGTTCGTGAACGCGCGCATCGGACATCTGACGCAGCGCGTGGCCGAGCTGTCGCAGATCGACGTGGAGAGAATGCCCGCCGACAGGGTTGGCTTCGGTTCGCGGGTTACGGTCCGTGATTGTGTACGGAAAACGGAGATAACGTACACGATCGCGGCCGGTGACTACATCGACATCGAGGCGGGCCATGTATCGATGGCCTCTGCGATCGGCCGCGGCCTGATGGGCGCGCGCCCGGGCGAGGAGGTCGAGGTGAAGCTCCCCAGGGGGGCGCGCCGATACGAGATCGTCGCGCTCGAGACGTTGCCACAGCGGATGGGGATGACATAGGGCCAATGCAAGACGCTGGCGCGATGACTTGGGGGATGATGGGCTCGTCCCGTGGTCGGTCGGGCCGGTCCGCCGTGCCCGGCTGCACTCGTCGGGCAGGCCGAGTCCTCCCCGCCGGCCTCCTCGTGCTCGCGGTCGGCGGGTGTGCCGAGGGCCCCCGGGCGGACGCGGGCCTTCCACCCCTCGACTTCGTCGCCTCCGCGGAGCAGGTGGGGCCGGTGGCGTACCGGGACCCGCTCGGGGTGGTGTCTCCCGATGGCCGCTGGCTCGCGTACACCGAGCGCGACCGGGTGCACGTGGTTCCGGCTCGGGGTGGCGCCGAGCGCGTTATGGGGTCGGGCGCCGCGTCGATTAGATTCCTCGCCTGGCTTCCGGACAGCCGTCGCATCGCGGCCCGGGAGCGTGTCTTCGACCGCAGCCGCCAAGAGTGGTGGGTCTACGACCGCGCGTCCGGCGCCCACGAGCCGCTGTGGCCGGGGCGCGACGCATCGCCCGACCTGCTCTCGCTGGACATGCTCGTCTGGTCGCCGGACGGAACCACCGTGGCGGGCGTGTCGTCGGCCGGCGGTGCATCCACGGTGTGGCTGGTGGATGCGGACGGCGCCAACCCGCGCCCGGCGGCAACGGGGACGCGGCTCTCCTTCCCGGCGTGGTCGGCGGACGGGCGGCTGGCCTGCCTGTCGCTCGAAGGCGACCATCAGCGGCTGCACCTCCCCTGCGACGCGCCCGAGCCGCTCTTCACGGACCAGGAGGTGTACGGGCCGCTCGCCTTCTCGCCCGCCGGGGACCAGGTCTACTACGCGGCACCGGGCGCGGGCGGGTTTCTGGATCTGTGGGCCCGACCGGCCTCGGGCGGTGCGCCTGTCCGGCTCACCGGTTTCTCGCGCGACGCCTACGCACCCTCGGTGGGAGTGGACGGGCGCATCCTGTTCAAGTCGCAGGACTACCGCGTATTCGTGGCGACCGCGCCGGCCGCGGGCGGGCCCTCCACGCCGCTGACCACCTTCCAGTCCGAGACGCCCACCTGGAGCTGGGACGGCTCGGAGGTCGCCTTCACCTTCGGCAGCTGGCGCCACGTCACCGACGACTTCCACTACCCGGATATCGCGCAGCACATCGGGATCGTGACGGCCGACCGTGTCACCCCCCACGATGCGCCCGGGCGCGTGGTGCGCCAGTCCTACTCCGAGGACCAGGGCATGCACACCTCGCCCAACGGGCGGTGGATCGCCTTCCATACCCACGTGGAATCCGACGACATCTGGCTCATGGCCGCCGACGGAAGCGGCGAGGCACGCATGATCAGCGAAGACGGCCACGAGACGGGGTGGGCGCGCTGGTCGGCCGACGGGCGCTGGATCCTCTATCCCAGCTATCGCGTGGACGAGTCCGGGGCGCGCCGGGCGTACCTGTTCGTGATCGGCATCGACCAGGAGACGGGGGAAGTCACGCAGCCCCAGACGCGCATCGAGCTGACGGGCTTCGAACAGGACATCATCCAGGGGGAGTGGGCCGACGCGGGCGAGACGGTCATCTTCGAGTCCGCGGAAGCGGTCGGACGCAAGAGCCTCTGGCGGGTGCCCCGCACGGGCGGGGCGCCGGAGCGCTTTCATGACTACGACTCCGACCAGCTCCATTCGGGGATCGGGGTGTCGGCCGACGGGGGCTGGGTCGCGTACGTGGACCGGGCCAGCGACGGGTTCTTCCAGATCTTCCGTGTTCCCGCCGGGGGCGGAGCTGCCGAGCAGCTCACCTTCGACCCCTCGCACAAGACCCAGCCGGCCTATTCGCCGGCCGGGGACCGCATCGCCTTTACCGTGTTCGACTACCGGGTTCTCTTCTGGCGAATCGACCCCGCGTTCGTGACGGAACGCGTACTTGAGCCCGAGCGTTGACAGGCATGAACAGGGCAGCCAGATGGGAGATCCCCGAGCCGCGCTCCGTGCACGAGGTCCGTCAGGACGACGGCAGCGTCACGATTCTGCGCAGGCATGGGAATCCGGCCGGCCCGCGTCTTCTGCTGGGCCACGGAAACGGCTTGGCCATGGATTTCTACTACCCGTTCTGGTCGCTCCTGACGGGTGACTTCGACGTGCTGCTCTACGATCTGCGCAATCATGGCTGGAATGCCGTCGGGGAACGCCCGGAGCACAACATGCCCAACCTGGTGCGGGATCAGGAGCGCGTTATCGAGGCGGCGGCGCGCCGGTACGGCGAACGGACCACAATCGGGGTCTTCCATTCGCTTTCCGCGCTGACGGCGCTCCTTTCGTCCCCCTTGGGGACGGGTGGGTGCGACAGGTTGTCGGCGTGGGTCCTGTTCGATCCGCCGCTCTACCGGCCTGGTCCCAAGGACCCGGATTTCGACGCGCTCGCCGAGGCGGCAGCCGGGATGGCGAGCCGCCGTGCCGACCGGTTCCGGAAAAGGAAGGAGTTTACGGACCTCCTCAGTTTTCTGCCACTGCTTACCAGAGCGGTTCCGGGGGCCGCGGATCTGATGGCTCGAACGGTTCTGCGGGAGTCCTCCGGGGAAGGGGGGTACGAGCTCCGTTGTCCTCGCGAATACGAGGCACAGATCATCGCCTACGTGAGGACCTTTGCGTTCCTGGTGGACTTCGGGAATCTTCCGTGCCCGACGAAGGTGATCGGCTCCGATCCGACATTGCCCTATGCGTACCTCCCCACCTTCGACCTCAGCCACATCGAGACCGTGGACTACGATTTCATTCCGGAGACGACGCATTTCCTCCAGGTGGAGAATCCGGCGGATTGCGTCGCGATGATGCGAGGTTTCCTGGAGGAGAGCGGGCTGGTCCAGTAGGTCGGCTATACAGGCCACAAGGCGATGACAACCGCCTGTCCGATGAGCGCCACCCCGTTATAGGCGACGTTCAGCCACGCGAGCCCCGCCTTGCGCCTCTCGAAGGCGACCCCCTGGTGCGCCACCGGAAGAACGAACGCGACCAGCGCCATCAGCCCCACGTGTACCCCGGCCATCGCGGATGCGCTCCCAGGCGCGATTTCGGCGATCAACTGGGCCAGAATGAAGGCCGTGACCAGCGAGAGCAGGAAGCTGATGCCGTAGGTCCGGAGCGGACTGAAGCCTTCCTGAATCTCCTCGGGCGTCGTTTCCATCAGCGCCATCCAGCGCTTGCCGAAGAGCGGTCCATACCAGAGCGAGCCGACAATCATCGGGACGAGCCCGGCCACCAGCACCGCGAGCAGGTTGACGTCGTGCATGGTTCTTCTCCCGTGGGTTGAGTTGAAGATGTTACCGCGATCCGGTCCCCGAGACGTCGGGCGCCGTCTCGCGACGAGCCGTCAGCCGGAGTCGCGCGGAGCCTCCACGCGAACCGTGATGATATCCGTGTCGTGGTACTGCTGGTGGCGAACCGAAGAGGCCAGGTGGCGGAGCAGGCGCAGCGACACCTCCTGCTCCATGCTGGCTTCGTCGGACGGTTCTCCGAGCAGGGCGATCCGGTCCTGCAGGTTCTCGGTCCCGGGGCCGACGACGAACTCGAGCACGGCGCCGCCCTTCTCCCTATGCGCCGAGAGCATCAGGCGCCGTTGACCGCCGTCCCGCTCTCGCGCCGAATCCTTCCCGCGCGCCAGCGTGAGCAGCGCCTCCTCGGCGGCGGCCCCGAGCCGTTTGGCCATCGTCCCGCCCCATCCGCTACGGGACGCGAAATCGCTCAGGAACGTCCGGATCGTCGGTAGCTCGGCGCTGCCGAGTCCGGTTTCGATGCGACTCGGACGGGGCTCCGTGAAGCGGAGGAAGAGCGTCATGAGGATGGCGCTGAAGCCACCGGCATTCATGCCGTTCTCAAGCAGCCCGCCCGCGAATCGGGACGCTTCCTGCGGGAAGATCAAGCCGTACTGGAATCCCACCCCGGCCAGGAAGGCGATGCCGACGACCAGGCCTTCGCGGTATCCCAGGCCGCCCTGCAGTACGATCTTCATGCCGATCGCGAACAGCATGGCGAGCAGGATGACCAGGTAGCCGGCGAAAACCGGATCGGGGATGGCCAGCACGGCGGCGAACGGCTTGGGCAGGAAGGCGAAGGCAACGAAGGCAGCCCCGGCGACGACCCCGACCGCGCGCGCGGCCACCCCTGTAAGCTGGGTCAGGGGGACGCTGGTGGTGGTTGCGCTGCCGGGGACGGTCCCGGCAAGCCCGGCGAGCAGGTTGCCCACGCCGTCCACCGCCATGGCGCCCTGTACGGCGCGGAAGTCGACCGCGCGGCTCCTGCGGCGCCACGAGACGCGCTGGACCGCCACCGCGCTGCTCATCGTGCGGATGGCGGCGATCACGGCCACGAGCAGGAACGAGGGGAGGAGCGTCCAGAAAGCTGTGCCGAAGCCGAAATCGAAACCGGGCGCCCGGATTCGCGGGAGATCGACCCATGGGACGGCCGCGACGCGCTCCAGGTCGTAGAGGCCGTATGCGGCCGCGATCACCGAGCCCAGCACCACGCCGATCACGGGGGCCCAGAGCCGCAGTGCTCCGCTCGCCTTGAGCGCAAGGACTCCGATGACGAGGACGGTCGCGAAGAAGCTGATCGGCGCGCCGGGGGGGGAGCCCGCCTCGGACGAGCCGGCCAGGAGGTTCGAGATGAACGGCATGACCGTGACCGGAATGAGCATGATCACGGTGCCCGAGACCGCGGGCGTCAGGACGCGCTGGAAGAGAGAAAGCCGCCACGAAAGTAGAAGCGGGACCAGCGCGGAGATCGCGACCAGGGTGGCGAGCAGGGCGGCCCCGCCCTGCTCGAGCGCCATGATGGATGCCGGGATGAACGCCCCGGAAGTGCCCATGACCATCACGTGCCCCATGCCGATGCGTCCCGCGGGCCGCGCCTGCAGCATGGTCGCCATGCCGCAGATGGCCACCGACGCGAGCACGGCCCAGGAGAGGTAGGCGTCGCTCATGCCCGCGGCCCGCATCACGACCATGGGAATCAACATCACCGCGGCCATGTTGAGCACCGCGAGCTGCAGGCCGACCCCGAGCGCGAGCCGGGGCGGGGGCTTCTCGTCGGGCTGGTAGCGAAGGGGGGGGTCGCCCCCGGGACTGCGGCCGCTCACCGGGCTGGACCGAACCAGTACCGTCCGCGCCGGTCCGGATACAGGGATAGCCGCGCCGGCAGTGAGCGGCAGCACCGCCTGACCACGACGAAGGCGCCGCCGGAACGATCCGACGGCGCCTTCTTCCTGCGTTTTCTGCTCAGCCCGGCACGATGGCCGCTGGCCGGAACAGATACGATCACTCGGCTAACGGCGATCGCTTGCCCATGCCAGGCTGAACAGAGTACTTGGACTAGACAATTGATCACCTCCTTTTCATGAGTCGACCTCGGGCCGAACGCCGGCGGGCCCGCGCCCGCGGTCCGTCGGAGAACGCCATCTGAGCGATTCCCCAGCGGCCCCGCCACTCCCCCAATGGAGCGGCTGCAGGAATACTACAAGGCCGCTACACCGGCGGCAAGCAGAAGCCCGGGTACCGGGGATCATTTGTTCCCGGGACGCTGCGGACATCGGACGCATCCCCGGAAGCCGTGCCCCGGCGGGTTGCGGAAAATCCTCGGAGTGCAGAGCGTTGACCGAGTTCGGTGACAGCCGAGGGTAAGCGAGGACGACAGATGGGGGCTACAGTTTCCTTCCCGACGGCGGGTGACGGCGGTGCCGGCCCCGTCTCCGGGGCATCCCGCGTGGATGTGCCGAGGCTGTTCGCCCGCGCTTTCCTCGTGGCATTGCTTCCGGCGGTGCCCTGGCTCCCGCCGTCGCCCCTGAGCGGGCAGGTTCCGCAGGCCGGACCCGACCCGTCCACGGGTGACTCCCGGACCATCCCGATGGTTATTCCCCGTATCTCGGGGCCCATCGAGTTGGACGGGATCGTGGACGAGGCGGCATGGGAGGCCGTCGAGCCCGTCCCGATGATCGTGTTCGCCCCCACGTACCATGGCCCCATCACGGAGGCCAGCGAAGTTCGCATCGCCCACGATGATCGCTTTCTCTACGTGTCGGGTCGCATGTACGACTCCGATCCGGAGGGAATCCGCGCCAACACCTTCTACCGGGACCGGTACAGCGGGGACGACGCCCTGGCCATCATCGTCGACAGCTACAATGACTATGAGACCGCCGTCATGTTCCTGACCAATCCGGCGGGGACGCGCGTGGACCGCACGGTCTACAACGATGCCCAGTTTACGGTCGGCGGCGGACTGCCCATGAATAACGACTGGAACTCGTACTGGGATGTGGCGACCAGCCGAACCGGCGAGGGCTGGTTCGCCGAGTTTCGGATTCCCTTCTCCACCCTGGGTTTCCAGGTGCTGGGCGAGGAGGTGACGATGGGCCTGATCATCTACCGGATGATCGCGCGCAAGGACGAGCGCCACCTCTTCCCGGACATCGATCCGGGTTGGGGCGGGGTGGCGTTCGTGAAGCCCTCCCAGGCTCAGCGCATCGCCCTCCAGAACGTGCGACAGCAGACTCCCGTCTACGCGACGCCCTATGTGCTGGGCGGCGTGCGCCGGACCCCGAAGCTCGCGGACGGTCCCCGAGGCCCGGATTCGGTGTGGGATGCCGAACAGGACGGCACCCGTGAAGCAGGACTCGACATCAAGTATTCCCCCACCTCCAACCTTGCGTTGAACCTCACCGCCAACACCGATTTCGCACAGGTGGAGGCCGATAGCGCCCAGATCAACATCGAGCGCTTTCCGCTTTTCATTCCCGAAAAGCGGCAGTTCTTCCAGGAGCGCGCCGCGACCTTCGACTTCAACACCGGCGGGCCCTTCAACCGGCTCTTCCACAGCCGGCAGATCGGGCTTCACGAAGGCGAGATCGTGAAGATCTACGGCGGCGTGCGCGCGGTTGGACGGATCGGGGGTACGGACTACGGGCTCCTGAACATGCAGACCGGGGCGCACGGCAGCGTGTCTTCCGAGAACATGGGCGTGGTGCGTCTGCGCCAGCAGGTCCTGAACCCCTACTCGACCGTTGGCGCGATGGTCACCAGCCGGCTGGGTTCGCACGGCGGGGACAACGTCGCGTACGGACTGGACGCGTCGGTGCGGGTGGCCGGCGACGAGTACGCCCTGCTGCAATGGGCGCAGACCTTCGACGAGGCGACGGCGGACGCCACCGGCCTGGAGACCGGACTGATGCGGGCCCGCTGGGAGCGGCGTCGCGACGAGGGATTCACTTACTCCGCCGATGCCGTCCGAGTGGGATCCGACTACAGGCCCGGCCTCGGATTCCAGCGGCGCACGGGCTTCACCCTTGGCGGCCTGGAACTGGCATACGGCGAGTACATGGACGCCAGCTCGATGTTTCGCAGGCAGGGCGTGCGGCTGACCGCCACGCAGTTCACCCGCAATTCGGACGGGACGCCGGAATCGAGGGAGGTATATCCCAAGGCGGAGGTCCAGTTCAAGGGCGGAGCCAGGCTCGATGTGGGTGTCAGGTCGCAGTTCGAAAGCGTGCGCGACCCGTTCCCCATTTCCGATGTGGAAGTCGCGGCGGGAGACTACTGGTTTCACGAGGTTGCGGCCAACTTCATGCTGTCTCGCAGCGACGATTTCCGCGGCAGGTTCACGGCTTCGGCCGGCACCTTCTACGACGGAAGCCGGATCGGTGTATCGGCCGGGCCGGTGTGGAACGTCTCCGGGCATCTCGAGCTCGGGATGGCGTACTCCATCAACCGGATCGATTTCCCCGAGCGCGACCTGGCCACCACGACGCATTTGGCGCAACTGAAGGTGGAGTTTGCGCTGGACACCCGTCTTTCTCTGAGCACATACACCCAGTACAACGGCGTGGACGACCTCACCAGCATCAACACGCGCATTCGCTATCACTTCAGCGAAGGCACCGATCTCTGGCTCGTATACAGCGAGGGCCTTCACACGGAGCGGGATGAAAACATGATTCCGCGTACGCCGCTGTCGTCGGGAAGGGCGTTCTCGGTGAAATACTCGAAGACCCTATCGTGGTAACGGGCCGTGGCGACGAGGTAGCAATGCCCCCCAATGACTCCGAGCCCATTGCGATTGTCGGCATGGCCTGCCGATTTCCCGGTGCACCCGGTGTTCGCGAGTTCTGGGACCTGCTCGAAGCCGGCGTAAACGCGGTCACCGAGGGGGTTCCGGGTTCCGGAGCCGGGCGTGCGGGCCAGCTGTTCTCAGACGACAAGGTTGCAAGGGGTTGTCAGTTTGCCGGCTTCCTCGATCGGCTGGACGAGTTCGACGCCTCGTTTTTCCGTATCTCGCCGGTCGAGGCGCAACGCCTGGATCCGCAGCAGCGCATGATGCTGGAGACGAGCTGGCAGGCGCTCGAGGATGCCGGGATCGATCCGGATCGGCTGAAGGGCAGCCGCACCGGCGTATACGCGGGCATCAGCAACTACGACTACCGGGCGCTGGTCCTCGACGCGGGACAGCCGACGGAACCGGCCGCAAGCCTCTACTCGGTCACGGGAACATCCTTCAACACCGCCATCGGGCGGGTTGCCTTCGCATTGGGGCTGAACGGTCCGGCGATGGCCCTCGACACCGCCTGCTCCTCGTCGCTGGTGGCGATTCACCAGGCCGTGTCGGGGCTGCAACGTCGGGAGGCGGACCTGGCGCTGGCGGGTGGCGTGCATGCGATCCTGTCGGCCCAGCTGTTCGAAATGCGCGCAAACGCCGGGATGCTGTCGCCGGATGGACGGTGCGCCACCTTCGACGCGGGGGCGAACGGCTATGTGCGAGGTGAAGGGTGCGGCATCCTGGTCCTGAAGCGGCTCGGCGAGGCCCTGGCCGACGGCGACCGGATCTGGGCCGTGATCCGCAGCACCGCAGTGAACCAGGACGGCGCGACCCCGGGCCTGACGGTGCCGAGCCAGGACGCGCAGGAACGTTGCATCGAGGACGCGCTCCTGCGGGCGGGACTCCAGCCTTCGGATGTGGACTACGTGGAGGCGCATGGCACGGGAACGGAAGTAGGGGACCCCATCGAGGCGCGCGCGACGGCAGCCGCCTACGGCAGGGGACGGGAACCGGAGCGCCCGGTCCTGATCGGTTCCGTGAAGACGAACATCGGCCACCTGGAGGCGGCCGCGGGCGTGGCGGGGATGATCAAGGCCGTCCTTTCCATGGGGCAGCGAACGATCCCGAAACACCTGCATTTCCATAATCCAAGCCCCCGGATCGACTGGGATCGGATTCCCCTGCGGGTGACGGGAGACCGGATGGAGTGGCCGCTTCGTGCGGGCCGACCTCCGCGGGCCGGGGTAAGTGGCTTCGGGTGGTCCGGGACGAACGCCCACATCCTCCTGGAAGGGCACGAACCCGCCGACGGCGCCTCGGAGGGTGGGGGGCCGAACGACCGACGGTGGCCCGTCGGGCCGGCGTTGCCCGTCGCCGTCCCGCCGGCGGAGGAGAGCGCGAATGCGATGCCGTCGCTTGCGCCGCGACAGGGAGGACTCGCTACCCGCGTGACACGTATTCTGCCGCTTTCCGCCAAGTCCGAAGAGGCGCTCCGCGAGTTGGCGGGTCGGTATCTCGATTGGGTCGACGAAGGAGTGGGGAAGGAATCCGCCATGAGCGGCGCGGATGAAGCGCTTCTTGCGGACATGGCCTGGACGGCGGGTGTGGGGCGCAGTCACTTCGATCACCGGGCAGGCGTGGTGTTCCGGGACGCGGAGTCGTTGCGTGAGAGGCTGAAGGCGCTTGTCTCGCCTGAACAGGGTCCGCCAACGGAGTCTCCCCGGCCAGGGGCGGGACGGAAGATCGCCTTCGCCTACACCGGACAGGCCAGTCAGTGGCCGGGCATGGGCGCGGGGCTCTATGCGAGCGAGCCGGTAGTGCGCGCGGTACTCGATCGTTGCGACGAAGTGCTCCGGCGAGAGCGTGACGCCTCGCTGCTCGACGTGATGTTCGGTCGCCCTGCGGCCGCGGGGGACCTGGACGATCCGCAGTGGAAGCAGCCCGCGATCTACGCACTCGAATGCGCCCTCGCGGCGCTGTGGTCAAGCCTCGGCATTCGGCCGGACGTGGTGCTGGGACACAGCCTGGGCGAGATCGCGGCGGCCCATACCGCGGGCGTGTTCGGCCTGGAGGACGGCCTGCGCCTTGCAGCGGTGCGGGGAGAGCTGGTCGGCGCCCTTCCCGGCGAAGGCGCGATGGGCGCGGTGTTCGCGCCGGCCACTCACGTCGCGGAGGCGCTGGACGAGCACAATGCGGCCTGCCGCGGCGTCGGCCTTTGCATCGCCGCCGACAATGGCGCTCATCAGGTCATCAGCGGTCCGGCGGCGGAGGTCGCCGCGATCCTCGAGCGTCTGGAGGCGGCGGGGATTCGGGTCGCGCGGCTCCGGAAGAGTCCCGCCTACCACAGCGCCATGATCGAGCCGGCTCTGGACGATCTGGAGGAAGCTCTCTCGCGGGTCGCCTTTGCGCCACCTTCGCTTCCCTTCATCAGCAATCTCACCGGACGGACGGTCGGTCCGGGCGAGGCGCTGGACGCGGCGTACTGGCGGCGGCAGATGCGTGCACCTGTCGCGTTCCGCGCCTGCGTTGAGACGCTGGCGGGACTGGGGGTGGACGCGGTCGTGGAGATCGGTCCGCACGCGGTGCTCGCGCCCATGACCACGCTCGCCTGGCCCGCGTCGGCAGCGACCCCCGAGCCTCCCGTGGCGCTGTCGAGTCTCAAGCGGCCTGGACGCAACGTTTCGGCAACGGAGGCCGAAGACGCCTTCTTCGCGGCGGTCGCGGGAGCGTACGACGCGGGGCTGCCGCTGTGCTTCGACGGGCTCTTCGCCGGCGAGTCGCGGCGCCGAATCTCGCTGCCAGGGTATCCGTTCCGCCGCGACCGCCACTGGATCGACGCGCCAAGACGGAGGCGCTCGAGCGCCGATCATCCGCTCCTCGGCAGCCGCCACGAATCCGCCAGCGGCGAGATCAGCTTCGACACCGAGTTGTTTCCCTCCGACCCGGCATGGCTGGGCGACCACCGCGTGTTCGACCGGGTGGTGGCTCCCGGCGCACTCCACGGCGCGATGGCCGCGTCGGCCTGCACCATGGAGGGCCCCGGTCCGGCGGTCGTCGAAGACTTCCAGATGCAGAGCGCGCTTGTCTTCCCGGAGCGGGACGGTGGAGACGGAAGCGAGGAAGAGGGTCGGCGGCTGCAGGTGCTGCTGGACGATGCCGCCGAGGACGGATCGCGCCGCGTCCGGATTCTGAGCCGGGGTGCCGCCGACGAGGAATGGACGCTGCACGCGGAGGGCCGGGTCTCGACCGGCGCCGGTGCGGATCCGCCGCTCGCCGCATCGCCGGATCTCGCACGGCTCAGGACGGATCTGGCGCCGGTGGATCTTCCGGCCTACTACCGCGCCAAGGACGAGGTGGGGATCGAGCTCGGCCCCTCCTTCCGCACATTGGAAGCGCTTTGGGCCGGGCCGGGCGAAGCTTTGGGCGATGTATCCCTGCCGGACTCGGCCGACAGCGGCGGGTTGGCGTTTCATCCGCTCGTCCTGGACGGGTGCTTTCAAGTGATGGGTGCAGCCCGCGAGACCTTCGGGTCCGACGACGACGTCACCTATTTGCCCTTCGGGTGGGAGCGCCTCTCGGTGCCGGAACAGCTGCCGGAGCGGCTGTTCTGCCATGTCCGCATGAGGGAGGCGCCGGACGGCGCGGGCACCGGAATCCCCGAAGTGCTGAGCTCGGATATCACCCTCTACGACCTCGGTGGATCCCGGATCGGGACGCTGATCGGGTACACGGTGAAGCGGGCGACCCGGAGTGCGCTGCTCCCCGCCGTGGAGGGGTTGGAGGAGTTGCTCTACGAGGTCGTATGGCGGGACCGCGCTTTGCCGCCGGGCATGCCGGCGGCGGACTTCCTCCCCAGTCCGTCGGCCGCGGCCTCCCGCTCGAAGCCGTTCTCCGGTTATCTGGCTGACGAGGGAGTCGAGGTCGCGGACGAGACCGACCTGCAGGGGGTTATGGAGCGGGTGTCGTGGTGCTACGCGCTTTCAGCCCTCGAAGCACTGGGGTGGGAGCGCAGGGCGGGCGAGGTCGTCGACCCCGAAGAGCTGTGCGTGCGCCTGGAAGTCCTGCCCGAGCACTTGAATCTGTTGCGCCGGATGCTCGCGATACTGGCTCGTTCAGGCGTGTTGCAGCCGAAGGACGAGGGCTTCGTCGTAACGATCGGAGCCGACGAGCCGCTGCCGGATCGAATGCCGCCCGACGTCGAAGCGTTTCTGAGCGAGACAGCGGGGCGGTTCCCGCACGCGACGAACGAGATCGGGCTGTTTCGGCGCTGTGCCGGCGCCTTGCCCGAGGTGCTTCGCGGCAATGCGGACCCGCTGTCGCTGCTGTTCGGTGATGCGGAGCCGACGGCGGCCGATCTCTATCGGCGGGCGGCGGTCTGGCGCGCGGCAAACCGGATGCTGGGCGAGGTGGTTCGCACGCTCGTGGACGAGTTGCCGGCGGACCGGCGCCTCCGTGTGCTGGAGGTCGGCGCCGGGATCGGCTCGGCGACCGAATACGTCCTGCCAGAGCTTCCGGCGGGACGGTGCGACTACATGTATACCGACATCTCCGCGGGCTTCTTCGCGGAGGCAGAGGCACGCTTCAGCGCCGGGGATGCCTCGATCGACTACCGGGTGCTCGACATCGAGAAGGACCCGGTGGACCAGGGCTTCGAGGCCCACGGCTACGACCTGGTAATCGCGGCCAACGTCTTGCACGCCACCCGCCATCTGGATGAGACGCTTGCCCACTGCAGGACGCTCCTCGCGCCCTCCGGGCTGCTGGTGGCGCTCGAAAACCAGCGCGGCAGGGGCTGGATGGATCTGATATTCGGGCAGCTGGATGGATGGTGGCGCTTCGACGATCGCTACCGCACGGACCACGCTCTCGCGGGGCCCGAGGTGTGGCGTCGAGCGCTTGCCGATACGGGGTTTGCCGAATCGGAGGTTCTCGGCCTGGACCTGCAGGAAGTGGCCGGTCTGCCGGATCGAGGGGTGATCGTGGCGCAGGGTCCGGCCGAGATCGACTTGCCGGAGGGCGTCTGGGTCCTGGCCGCCGACCGGGGCGGCGTGGCCGCGGAGCTGGCGGCGCAACTGGCGGCACAGAATCAGCGGGTCGTGCTGGCGGGCGACGATCCGGAGGTCGCGGCGGCGGAGAGCGAGGCCGCGATCATTGCGGCACCGGTCGACATTGAGCGGCGCGAGTCGTGGCGATCGCTCATCGAAGGCCTGTCCCCTGATGTGCCCTTCGCCGGCGTGGTGCATCTCGTGGCGCAGGACGGCCACGGAGCGCAGGCGACGACCGCGGACCTCGCGGCGGATGCAAAACGGGCCGCGGCCAGCGCCCTCGCGCTGGTGCAGGGCATCGCGGACGCGGATGCCGTGCCCGACAAGGGCGTGTGGTTCGTCACCCGGGGGGCGCAGGTGCTCGAACGGGAACGGACCGGGCAACTGGCCGGCGCCCCCCTTTGGGGCTTCGGGAAGGTGGTGGCGCGGGAGGCGCCCCAGTTGCAACCGCGGATGCTCGATCTCGACGCCGAAGCAGCGCAGCCGCAGGCGGTCCTCGCGGACGAATTGCTGTTCCCTGATTCGGAGAACCACATTGCGCATCGGCAGGGGCGCCGCCAGACGGCCCGGCTCGTCCGGGCGGGCGGCGGTGTGCAGCGCCTCGCCCTGCCGGAGCACGCAGATTGGGTGCTGGCGCCAGGCGAGGGCGGGGCGATCGAGACATTGCGGATCGAGCCGCTGTCGCCGCGCCCCTTGGAGCCGAAGGAGGTGCGGGTCGAAGTCGAGGCCTGCGGGCTCAACTTCCTCGACGTGTTCCGGGCCATGGGCCTTGTCGAGGAGGAGGGATCGCTCGGCGAGGAATTGTGCGGGCGGATCGTCGAGACCGGGTCCGACGTCACCACCGTCTCCGTGGGCGATCGCGTGGCCGGATTCGCGTTCGGCACGTTCGGGGAGGAAGTGGTGACGCGGGAGGAGCTTGTGGCGCTGGTGCCGCCGAACGTGCCGGCGACGGCGCTCGCCACGATTCCCTCGGTCTTCGTCACCTGCGTGCTGTCCTATGAGCTTGCCGGGCTCAAGGCCGGGGACCGGGTGCTGATCCACGCCGGCGCGGGCGGCGTCGGGCTTGCGGGCATTCAGCTGGCTCGGGCTTCGGGCGCGGAGGTGTTCGCGACGGCGAGCGCGCGCAAGCGTGAGTATCTCCGCTCGATTGGCGTCGAGCACGTGTTCGACAGCCGCTCGACCGCGTTCGGCCAGGATATCCTCGATGCAACGGGCGGCGCCGGTGTCGACGTCGTTCTCAACAGCCTGACGGGCGAGGGCTTCATCGAGGCGAGCCTTGCCTGTCTCGCGCAGGGCGGCCGCTTCGTGGAGCTCGCCAGGCGGGACATCCTGAGCGAGGACGAGATGGCGGCGCTGCGGCCCGATGTCACCTACGCGATCCTCGATCTCTACACCCTGAAGCAGCACGACCCCGCGGCGCCGGGCGCGGCCCTGAGAGATGTGCTGGCACGCATCGCAACAGGCCAGCTGGAACCGCTCAGGCACACCATATGGCCCTTCGCCGAAACGAGCGCCGCGATGGGCTACATGCGCGCGGCACGGCACATCGGCAAGATCGTGCTCACGACGCCGCCGCTCACGGGAGGACGGCTGCGGCGGGATGGGACGTATCTGGTGACGGGCGGGTTGGGCGGCATTGGCCTGGCCCTCGCCGAATGGCTCGCCGAGCGCGGCGCGGGATCGGTCGTGCTGAACGGTCGCCGGACGCCCGACGCGGCGGCGGAAGAAGAGATCGAGGCGCTGCGCGCCCGCGGCTGCAGGATCGAGGTGGAGATTGCGGACGTCACGGACACGGCCGCGCTCGATGACATGCTGAGCCGGATCGACGGGACGCTGCCGCCGCTCGCCGGCGTCATCCACAGCGTCGGCGTGCTGTCGGACGCCGCCCTCGGGAACCAGAGCTGGGAGAGCTTCCAGACCGTGCTGTGGCCGAAGATGCTGGGGGCCTGGCATCTTCACCGTGCGACGATGGAACGTGATCTGGACATCTTCGTCCTGTTCTCCAGCGTCGCCGGAGTCCTGGGCAATCCAGGCCAGGCCAACCATGCGGCCGCCAACGCATTCCTCGATCAGCTCGCCGCCCACCGGCGTGCGCTTGGGCTTCCCGGGCAAGCCATTGCCTGGGGTGCGTGGTCGGGACTGGGTGAGGCGGAGGAGCAGCGTGAACGGATCGCCGGGCGGCGAGAGGCCTCCGGCACTGGCTGGTTCACGCCTGAACAGGGTTTCATGGCATTCGAGCGCCTGTTGCGGCAGGACGCGACGGGCGGCGTCGTGGCGGCGGTGGACTGGCCCGTCTTCGGAGAGTCGCTCGAGGGCCGTCCACACCTGCTGGAGGAACTGCTCATCGTCGATGCGGACGACGACGGCACGTCCTCGCCGGACGACCTGCTCGCATTGCTCGCTGCGACGCCGGCGGCAGAGCGCGAGAGCACGCTTGTGTCCTTCTTGCAAGGGGAAGTCCAGGCGGTCCTGAGACTGCCTGCGGCACCCGCGCCCAAGGTTGGTTTCTTCGATCTGGGGATGGACTCCCTGATGGCGGTTGAACTGCGAAACCGCCTCAACCGGGCCTTCTCCGAGACGTATGTCGCGCCCAATACGCTGGTATTCGACTACCCGACCATCTCCGATCTCGCCGGTCATCTGGTGGACGCGCTCGACGAGGCGGGAGCAGCCGCTGATTCAGCGCCCGTCCCCGAGCCGGCCCCCACCCCCGAGCCGGCTGCCGCGCCCACCGGTCCAGCGGTGACGACGCGGGAGGACGATGAAATCGCCATCGTCGGCATGGCGTGCCGTTTCCCCGGTGCCCCGGATCTGCAGGCCTTCTGGAGCCAACTCGAAGCCGGCCACGATGCCGTGACGGGCGGGCGACAGGATGACGGGTCCTGGGCTGGGATTGCGGGCGACCCCGCGGCCGGGGACAGCGCCTGGGGCCGAGGCGGGTTCGTCGAGGGGATCGACCGTTTCGACGCGCGCTTTTTCGGCATGACGCCGATCGGCACGCGCATGATGGACCCGCAGCAGCGGCTTCTCCTGGAGACCAGTTGGCGGGCGTTCGAGGATGCGGGAATCGATCTGGAGAGCTTGCGGGGCAGCAACACGGGCGTCTACGCGGGCATCGCGACCAGCGAGTACCGTGACCTCATGATGCTGGCGGGCGGCCAGGACCTCAATTATCTCGGCACCGCGAGTTCCATGGCGCTCGGCGGGATTGCCTACAAGCTGGGGCTCATGGGACCCACGATGCCGGTAGTCCTCAACTGTGCGGCGTCATTGGTCGCCGTGCACCACGCCGTAACTGCCCTGCGACAGGGTGAAGTGGACCTGGCGCTGGTCGGAGGCGTGAACGCCATCTTCTCGCTCGGGCTGACCAGGGAGATGGTCGAGTTGGGGATGCTGTCGCCGGAGGGCCGGTGCAAGACTTTCGACGCCTCGGCGAACGGGTCCGTGCGCAGCGAGGGTTGTGGGATGGTCGTCCTCAAGCGGCTTCGTGAAGCGGAGGCCGACGGTGACCGGATCTGGGGCGTTGTTCGCGGCACCGCGGTCAATCAGAACGGGGCGACCGCCGGACCGACGGTGCCGAACGGGCGAGCGCAGCAGCGCGTGATCGGGGAGGCGCTCGAGCGCGCCGGCGTCGCGCCCGGCGAGGTGGACTATCTGGAAGCTCACGGAGCCGGATCCACGCTGGGGGACCCGATCGAGGTGCAGTCGGCGGCCGCAGTCTACGGCGAGGAACGCGAGCCGAGCCGTCCACTCCTGATCGGCTCCGTAAAGACCAACATCGGCCACCTCGAGTCGGCTGCGGGAATTGCCGGGCTGATCAAGATCATGCTGTCGATGAAGCAGGGAGTGATCCCGAAGCACCTCCATTTCAAAAGCCCGAACGAGCACGTGGACTGGAACGCGCTTCCGGTGCGGGTGACATCGGAGGCGACGCCCTGGCCCCGGGATCCTGACCGGCCTCGACGTGCCGGCGTGAGTGCGTTTGGGATATCGGGCACCAA
The DNA here is from genome assembly GCA_022823365.1 of Gemmatimonadota bacterium. Classification (GTDB taxonomy): domain Bacteria; phylum Gemmatimonadota; class Gemmatimonadetes; order Longimicrobiales; family Gaopeijiaceae; genus BD2-11. Next base: position 5,249 of record JAJDXG010000040.1, on the reverse strand, counting down.
CGCTCATGTAGTCGTCGAGGGCTACGAACTGCCCGACGACACGTTCCATGCGGCCGACGCGGCGGGTCGGCCCGCCGGGCCCGCGCAAACCGTTGGCATTCCGATTCCGGAGCCGCTGACAGTACTTCCGCCTGCATCAGGCGACGTCAACCCCCGCATTCTCCGGGTCCTGCCGATTTCCGGCAAATCGGACGAAGCACTGCGCGAGTTGGCGGAACGATATCTCGCCTGGCTGGACGCGCACGCCCGCGATCTTGATGCCGCGAGTGGGGCCGCGAACGCCCTGTTGTCGGACATGGCCTGGACGGCGGGCGTCGGGCGTGACCACTTCCCGCACCGGGCGGGTATCGTTTTCGACGATGCCGGATCTCTGCGTGAGGGGTTGCGCGCCGTCGCACACTCGGACAGGGCGAGGTCGTCGCGGGCGGCCGCCGCGACACCGAAGTTGACCTTCTCGTACGCCGCCGAGAGTGGTGAATGGGCGGGGATGGCGAAGACTCTGTACCGGACGGAGCCCGTGGTGCGCGCGATTCTGGATCGCTGCGACCAGGTTTTCCAGGACCAGCGTCGCGGGTCTACCCTGCGGGATCTGATCTTCGGCCAGGCCACCGGCAAGGCGGACGCCATTGACCCGGCCTGGAGCCAACCAGCGATCTTCGCCCTCCAGTGTGCGGTTACGGCGCTTTGGGCGAGCGTCGGCATCCGACCCCAGGTGGTGACGGGGCGCGGGGTCGGCGGGTTGGCGGCAGCATGGTGCGCGGGGGTGCTCGGCCTCGAAGACGGTCTTCGCTTCGCATCCGCACTGGGTATGGACGTTAGGGAAGCGGCGTTCCCCGAGATCGCACTTTCGTCACCCGCGCTTTCCATCCTGAGTCAGGTGGACGGGCGGGCCGTCGGCCCCGCGGAGGCCCTCGACGTCGCGTACTGGCGCGAGCAGGCGCGGACGCCAAGGGTGGCACGCGAAGCAGCCCAGGCGCTGGCGGATCTCGATGTCGATCTGGTTCTCGAGATCGGTGCCGGCCCCGGGCTGGGCCCCGTGCCGCTGAAGGATTGGGCGAACGGCCCAGGGCGTGCGCCAGGCACATTCGAACAGTGGGTGGCACAGGCGTACGACGCAGGCCTTCCGGTTACGTTCACCGGACTGTTTGCCGGAGAAGCGCGGCGCCGGATCTCGGTACCCGGCTACCCTTTTCAGCGCGAGCGCTACTGGTTCGAACCGATTACGTGAGTTCGAACCGTTAATGCGAGCACCACGTCCGGCCGTCGGCCGGACAACGCACCCGGGATTGGTGCCGTCAGCCCATCTTTGAGTCGAGGTGCGCGACGAGTTCCCCGAACGTGCCGATCTTGCCGCAGTCCTCCGGCGGGATCGACACGTTGAACTCGCGTTCCACGATCCTCATGAAGGCGACCGCATCCATCGAGGAAATGCCTGAATCGGCAAACCCTCCAGTAAGACTTGGCTCATGGTCAAGCGCCAGGTGTTCATCGATCAGTGCTCGCAGGCGGCTCTCGGTTCCGGCCATCGTTTGTGATCTCCGTTTCGGTTGGGCATGAATCTGCTGGCTGACGGGTGGATAGTCTGCCGTGCCGGCGCCCGTGTCAAGAATGCCGAAGCCCGGACGCATGGGCTCACTTGTTTCCGGCCGCCGGGCGCACATGACTGACTCCCGATCCGCTGGCGCAACGAGACCCAGGGGCCTGCCGGTCGGGTCCGGCCCGATCCATCGTGGGTGGGGCCGCTGGGGTTGGGGGCGCTAGGCCTCCCGAAACGCCTTGCGGAAGAGGACGAGCACGACCACGATCGCGATCCCGATCCACAGGAACCCCCAGACCATGGTGGGGACCCCGGTCATCTCGGCGAGCATGCGCGCGTCGGACTGAAGCTCCGGGCGGTCGATGATGTCGCTCTTGATGTCGAGGATGGCGTACAGACAGCTGGTGAGCCCGAGCGCGGTGAGCAGTACCCGGTTGGCCCGCGCCGGGAGCTTCGCCGCCGAGGCGAAGAGGGCCAGCCCGAACAGGAGGCCGAAGCCGAAGCCGAAGCCGTTGCGCACGTACAACAGGGTGAGCACGACCACCATCACGCCCACCGCGCCGACGATCCACCGTGACGGCCGGGCGCCGGCGCGCGCGCCCATGAGCAGCAGCGCGCCCCAGCCCAGACTGCCCAGGTATCCCGCGGACAGCGTCAGGAACGCGTTCCCGCCGGGACAGTAGCACACGCCGCCCTGGGCCGGGTCGAGTTCGATGCCCTGAATGGAGCCTCCCGTGGCGAGCGCCGCGATGCCGTGGCTGATCTCGTGGAGCAGCACGACGAAGACTTTCAGTGGATAGACGATGGGTGTGTCCCACGCGAACCAGATCGTCCCGAAATAGAGGGCGAAGCCGGCGAGGAAGACGAGGCGTCGTTTGGTCTGGGGGCTCATGCCGGATAGGTACGTCGCGCGCAGGCGAGGGGTTCCAGAGTCGGCGGTCCCTGCGGCAGGCGTGTCAGGGCGCTCTGCCTTCGAGAATGGCCGCGAGAACGCGCGCGTCGATGTTGCCGCCGGAGACCACCGCGACGACCGGACCGTCGTCGACCCCGGGGAGCCCCCGCAGCGCCGCCGCCACCCCCGCCCCGCCCGCCCCCTCCGCGACCACGTGCGTGCGCTCGACGAGGAGCCGGATCGCCCCGCGGACGTCCTCGAGCGACACCACCCGCGACCCGGCCAGGAGCGCGCGGGCCAGCGGCCACATCCCGGGCAGAAGGCCGGCGCCCCCGATCCCGTCCACGAACGAGCGGGTGTGCGCGACCTCCACCGGCTCGCCGGCCGCCAGCGACGCCGCCAGCGGGGCCGCCGTCTCCACCTCGGCCGCGAACACCCGCGCCTCCGGCCGAAGTGCCCGGAGGGCCGTGGCGATCCCGCACGACAGGCCGCCCCCGCCGAAGGGAACCACCACCGCGCGCACGTCCGGCAGGTCTTCCATGATCTCCAGCCCGATGGTGCCGTTGCCGGCGATCACGTCCGGGTCGCTCACCGGATGCACGAAGAACCCATCCTCGCCTGGATGGCCGTGGTCGCGCAGCACACCCCACCACTCCGCGAACGGTACCTGGACGGCGGTCGCCCCCAGCCGGGCGATGGCGTCGAGCTTGGCCGCGGGCGCGGTGTCCGGGACGATCACCCGGCAGGGGATCCCGCGCCGCCGGGCCTCGTACGCGACCCCCTGGGCCATGTTGCCGGCGCTTCCGGTGTAGACCCCGCGCGCCAGCAGGGCGGGATCGGCGAGCGCCATGGCGTTGGCGGCCCCCCGGATCTTGAACGACCCGATGGGCTGCAGGCACTCGAGCTTGAGCCACACCTCCGAGGACGCCCCGGGTGCCTCCAGGCGCACCACCGGCGTGCGGATGGCGGCCCCCGCGATACGCCCGCGCGCAGCCCGGATGGCGGCCACGTCGATGGGCCGGGCCGGCTTCATCCCGCGGCCTTCACGGCGCCTTGCCAGTCCGGCAGAGCACCTGAGCCCCGAACCACGTCCTGGTTGACCTGTCCATGGCGCTCCGCAAGCCCCAAGCTCCGAGATAACCGCGCCCCATCATAAGCGTTAGAGAGCGTGAAACGACACTTGCACTACACACTGGCCATTTCCGAAACTCCGTCCTAGACTTGGGTGGTAAAGCAAATCGTGGGAGCGTTGGATGCAGGATTCCAAGACAGGCTCCGATGTCGGCTACCGCGAGGACCGACGGGCATTCCTGCGACTGCTGGCGGGTGGGGTAGTGAGTGCCGGGATGACGCAACTTGCTGCCTGCACGTATGCCGGCGTTGGTCTGGTTGGTCCTGACGACGACGGATCCGACTCGTGGTCGGCCAGTAGCAGTTCGTCGTCGAGTTCCTCGTCGTCGAGTTCCAGCAGCAGTTCGTCATCGAGTTCCAGCAGCAGTTCATCGTCCAGTTCCAGCAGCAGTTCATCGTCGAGTTCCAGCAGCAGCTCGTCGTCGAGTTCCAGCAGCTCCTCCTCGTCCAGCTCGAGTAGCAGCTCGTCCTCCAGTTCCAGTACGAATTCCAACCGAGCGCCGGAGCGGGTCGGCAGGATCAGGGACATGGAGATCGAAGTGAACAACGTGACTGAGCTGGATGTCGCCCGGTACTTCCGCGACCCCGACGGAGACGAACTTGACTTCGAGGCAGTTTCGTCGGAAAGGAGGCGCGTGAGGGTGACCTCGTCCGGCAAGGTTGTGACCATCGCCGCCCTGGCAGCGGGTACCGCGAGGGTGACAGTGTTTGCAACGGACGGGGGCGGCCTCTCGACTTCGCAGAGGTTCATGGTCACCTCGTCGCCCAGGTCGAGCAGTTCGTCGTCCAGTTCGAGTTCGAGCAGCTCGTCGTCGAGTTCGAGCAGCTCGTCGAGCAACGGCGGTCGGGGTGGGGGCAATGCTTCCGGCGGTTCGTCGTCCAGTTCGAGCAGCTCTTCGTCGAGTTCAAGCAGCGGCTGGGGTGGGGGCCAGGCATCCGGTGGTTCCTTGTCGAGTTCGAGCAGCGGCTCGTCGTCGACCAGTTCGAGTAGTTCGTCCTAGAGCTGACGCGAAGCGAACCGGTCACAGCAACCCGCGGTTGCACCGGAGACCAACCAGATGCCTCCCCCATGCGCTCGCCGGGTCCTATTTGGCACGGCATTGATCGCCCTGTCGATCACGGCCTGCGGCGACGGTAGCACGGAGCCTGCACCAGCTCCGAACCGGGCGCCGTTGCCCAGCGGCTCCATTCCGGCTCAGACCGTTGGCGTCGCGGAGACGGCCACGGTGAACCTGGCCGGCTATTTTACTGATCCTGACGGGGATATCCTGACCTATGGCGCCTCCAGCTCCGACATGGCGGTCGCATCCGTGGCCGTGTCCGGCAGCGTCCTGACCGTGGCCGGCGTGGCGTCGGGCGCCGCCGCGGTGACCGTGACGGCCACGGACGGGGGCGGCCTCTCGGCCCAACAGAGCTTCGCCGTCACGGTGCCGAACCGGGCGCCGGAGGCGGTCGGCGAGATCGGGGATCTGGAAGTCGCCGTGGGCGGCGTGTCGGAGGTGGAAGTCGCCGGGCGTTTTTCGGATCCGGACGGGGACGACCTGGAGTTCGGGGCGGTTTCGTCGGACACGACCCGTGTGAGGGTGGCTGTGTCCGGGAGCGTCCTGACCGTCGCCGGCGTGGCGTCGGGCGCCGCCGCGGTGACCGTGACGGCCACGGACGGGGGCGGCCTCTCGGCCCAACAGAGCT
>JAJDXG010000053.1 GCA_022823365.1 Gemmatimonadota bacterium | reverse complement strand
GTGCATCAGGCGGAAGACGATGTCGGTGTCGCCCTCGGCCCCTCCGTGCAGGTGTCCCCCGAACTCCCCGGGGGTGTCCTGTTCGAATTCGGCGATGGACTCGTCCTCTACTTCCACTTCCAGGTAGAAGTCGTCATCCAGCTGGACCGCCACCATGTCGTGGTCGACGAAGCGCACGGTGATGTGGGCGGTTTCCTCGCCCGGCTCGACCTCCAGTTCTCCGGTCCACTCGCCGTCGTGTCCGTCGTAGGACGCGATGATCTGGCCGTTCAGCACCAGCTCCACGCCCTCGACCTCCTCGGCATGGTCCTCTTCGGGTTCGGTTGCGCTCTCGCACGCCGAGAGGGCCAGGATGCCCGCGCTCAGCAGGGCGAACGGCAGCCTCAGTCTCGAATGTCTCATCTCTCTTTCCTCAATTGGGTTGATGTTCTGGTCGTCCCCGGCGCGAAGCGTCCCGCAGACCAGCGGAGCCTCGCCCTCAGAAGACGACTCGATATGCCACGCTGACGGATCTGCCCGCCTCGGGCATGATCTCCTTCACGCGCGACAGGTGGTTCCTGTATTCGGTGTTGCCGAGGTTCGCGAGGTTGAGCGTCACGACGTGAAGCCGCCCGGCGACCGTGAGACGTACGCCGCCCGAGAGACCAAGGACCGCGTATCCATCGGTTGACTGCTCGAACTGCCCCGTCCGCTCCTGGCTCGAGGCCAATCGCGCTTCGGCCTCCACGAACCAGTCCACCGGCGAGTAGCCGACGGCCAGGCGGCCCTGGAGCGGGGGCATGAACGGGAGGGGTTCGTTTGTGGCGCGGAGCGTGCCGCGCACGTACGATGCGACGGCCTCCAGCTTGAGTCCGGCCGGGATCGACCACCCGAGGAGGCTCTCGAAGCCGGTCAGAACGGCGTTCTCGCCCACGTACTGATAGATGGGGAGCCGTATCCGGCTGAGCTCCCCCGTGGCCTGCGGAAAGATGTAGCCCTCGATCGTGTTTCGGAACCACGTCGCCTCAGCGCTCAGATGTCGTCCCGCGACACGTCCGAACACGTCGATTCCGAGTCCCGTTTCCATCCCGAGCGAGGGATTGCCGACGTCATATGAGTTGGCCGCGAGGTGCGGCCCCTCCGAGTAGAGTTCGTTTACGTCCGGCGTGCGAAAGGCACGGGCCACGCTCGCTCCCACGGTGAACTGGCCCGTCAACGGCAGAAGCGCGCCCAGCGAGCCGGACATCGCGTCGAAGGAACGCGCGCGGGTGTGCCCGATCTCGGACTGCTCCTCCTCGTTCGGTTCCAGCTCGACCCGGTCGTAGCGCAGCCCGGCTTCGATCGAGACCGGATCCAGTTGGATCTCTTCGATGACATACGCAGCCTGCGTCCTGCGCCCGGAATTGGGGGTGTAGAGCGCGCCCCCGAATCCGAAATGCTCCCACGAGACTCGTGCTCCGACGGCGCCCGATGCGAACGGCCCCCACCCGGCGTGCCGCGCCCGCGCCTCCCCGCTCGCGATCTGGCGCTCGAACAGCGTTCCCAGGATGTCCGGGGGTTCCCACTCGTGGTGCCGGTACCACGTGTAGCCGGCATCGAGTTCAATCGCTTCCAGGCCTCCCCCGGGCCGGATGACGCTGCGAAACCGGCTTGCGGCCCGCTCCTGCTCCGTGCGCACCGCGTTCGTGTGGCCGCCGAGGAAGCCGCCGGGGATCCCGTAGTCGTTCGAGTAGAAGCGAAACGCACCACCGGCATAGCCCCAGTCGTCCACCCACGATGTCCCGGCCGCCACGCCCCAGGTGTCGACCTGGGTTCCCTCCAGCCTGCCAATGGGCGTCCGCAAATCCCCTGCCTGATGCATCGATGCCTCGATGCGGAGAGGGATGTGCTCGGTGACTCCGACCGTTACCTGGCTGCTCCCTCCGAGGCCGCGAGTGGCTCCCCGGCCGCTGAGCGAAGTGAAGCCGGTCGCCCGGTAGGGCGCCGCGCGGGGCACCTCGTCCCGAACCACGTTGATCACGCCCCCGAGGGCGTTGCTGCCGTAGAGGATCGCGCTTGGTCCGCGAATCACTTCGATGCGCCGAGCGGAGGAGGGGGGGGTCGCCGTGGCGTGGTCCGCGCCGCTGCTGAGGACGTCGCCTACCCGCTGGCCGTCCTCGAGCACGAGGATCCTGTCTCCGCCCAGGCCGCGGATGACGGGCTGGGAGGTGCCGGGCCCCATGCTGGTCACGGCTACCCCCGGAACCGATTCGACCGTCTGCGCGAGGGTTGCCGCCAGCTGCCGCTGCAGCTTCTCCCCCGCGAAGACCGCGGAAGGCCGGATCGTCTCGTTCGCGGCCGTGGGGCTCAGGACTGCCGTGACGACAACGTCCGGCAAGGGGATGGCGGCCACTTCGAGGTCGACGGTGACCATCTCTCCCGGGCGGACATCGACGGCAACCGCTGCGTACCCGAGGCGATCGATCCGGAGCCGATACCGCTCGGCATCGGGCACGGCGATACGGAACGACCCGTCGCCGTGCGTAACTGCGTGGCCGCCGGTGCTGACGACCGTTGCGGTCGCGCCCGCGAGAGGCATCCCGCCGTCTGCCGACCGGACGATTCCCACTACGTGGTCGAGGGTGTCTGCTGCCTGCTGTTCGACAGCCGTCGAGCCCGCGGAGGGTGCCGGAACGCCTGCGAGGATCATCCCGAGGAGGCAGAAGGGGACGGAAAAGCGTCTGGATGTCGGTGTGGCATTGCCGGGTGACGGCATGATTGTCTCCTGTTGGGTGCGCCGTCAGCGGCGCAACCGTGGACAAGCCTTCAGCCGACGCCGGGGTCGGCTTGAGGGGACTTCTCGCTACAGAGAGACGGAGAGGGGGGGAGCGCGGGTCCGCTGGGGAGAGAAGTGGAGAGCCGCGGGGGCCGGACCGGGTACCGCGACCGCCGGAGCCCGAAACAGATTCGGCCCGGCGAGAGCCGGCGTTTGCGACTTGGTGGCGTGGCCGGGAGTCTGCGCCAGCTGGCACACGGAACACTCCGCAGCCGACTCGGCCTCGTCCTCATGCGCGTGGAAGGCGTCTGCGACAGAGGCGACGAAGAGCGTGAGGACGACGGCGATGCCGGCAAGCGGGTGCACACGCCCCCGGATCCGCACTGGGTCAGCCAACCGGGCCATTGGCTCCCCCGTGCCGCTTCGCGGGCCACCGCGAGGCCCCGATGCGGGAACGACGGCTACGCGGACCAGGAATGTGTCCTTGCATCATGTATGCGCCGGAACTCCGGCTTGCGTACGCCCGCGGTTCTGCGCGCGGTCGATGTTGTCACGCCCCATGCCGGCAGAAAGGAAACGCGATTGCCTGAACCGTAATGATAATGACTTATCATTACCGATCAAGGGGTGGGCCGGAATACCCTTAGCCGCCCGCGCGGCGGAGCATCGCAACCGCCTCCGAACGACCGTTAAGCTCGGCTGTCTCCAAAGGCGTCCGGCCGTCGTAGTCACGGACCGACACATCGGCGCCGGCCTCGAGCAGGACGTTCAGAATGTCCGTATTTTCCGCATTCGCCGCCCAATGCAAGGGTGTCGCACCCCTTGCGCTCCTGGCGTTCACGTCGGCCCCGGACTGGATGAGCGCCGCCGCGACCTCGGGGCCGCGGCCGAAAGACGCCGCGCTGTGCAGGGGTGTTGCCGACGTTACCAGCTCTCCGGCGTTCACGTCCGCCCCGGCTTCGATAAGGGCAAGAGCCACTTCGGGGTTGTCGTTGTTGGACAACGCCCTCAGAAGAGGCGTATCTCCGTGCCCGTTCTCGACGTTCACGTCGGATCCACCGTTTACGAGAGCCAACGCGACCTCGGGGTTCTCGTTGTTTGCCGCCGCCTGGTGGAGAGGCGCATCGTCGAGGTAGCTTGCGCGAGCGTCGAGATCGGCTCCAGCCCGCATGAGAGCCAGGACCATCTCGGGGTTCTCGTTGGACCGGGCCGCGAGGGAAAGGGCTGTTGGTCCTCCGGAGTTCGTGGCGTTCACGTCCACCCCGGCGCGGACGAAGGTCAAGGCGACCTCCGGATTCTCGTTGAATGCTGCCGCGCCCAGCAGGTGCCGGGTTTCGGCACGTGCGCCGGCTCCCAGAAGGACGAGAGCCACCCGGGGGTTCCCGTTGTACCGCGCCGCCATGTCCAGGGGTGCGCGATGCATGGCGCTTGCACCGAAGTAGCTGTCCATGGCGCCGATGTCGGCCCCGGCTTCGACAACCGCTTCCACCACACCCGGGTGCTCGCTCCAGCCCGCAGCGAGATGAAGGGGAGTCAGACCGGCTGAATCCCGGACCATCGCGTCTGCCCCCGCTTGCAGGCAGGCCCTCGTATCGCCCGGAGTGGCCGACCTGAAGAAGGCCTCGGTATTCCAGGTGGCGCAATCGGGGGGCGCGCAAGTCGTCAGCAGGAACGTTGTCAGGATCAGGCGTTGCCTCAACCTCAAACCCCCTTTGCGTCCGCGCCCCAGATGTGCTTGTGCAGCTGCGTCTGGAAGCGAATCGGGAGGCCGTCTTCCAGAATCCAGCTGGCGAGGGCCTCGAGGTCGGTCTCTCCCCACACAGGCGACATCAGCAGCGCGTTCAGCGATCCGTTCCGGACGCGGTCCGCAAGGCCCCGCTCGGAGATGACGTCCCGAGCCCACTCGTAGTCGGCTCGATCCCCGACCACGAACTTCACTTCGTCGCGGGCGGTCAGATGGCCGAGGTTCGACCACAGGTTGCGCGCGACTTCGCCCGATCCCGGGCACTTGAGGTCCATGATCTTGTGCGCGCGCGGATCGAGCGGCCCCACGTCGATGGCTCCGGATGTCTCCACAAGCACGGTGCACCCCGCGTCCAGCAAGCGATCCACCAACGTGTAGGCGCCCGCCTGGGCGAGGGGCTCTCCGCCCGTGAGTTCCACCAGATCACACCCGTGCATGCTCACCTCGGCGAGGATCGCGTCGAACGACATGCGCTCCCCGCCGCTGAATGCATAGGCGGTGTCGCACCAGACGCATCGCAGCGGACAGCCGGTCAGGCGTACGAAGGTGCAGGGCATCCCCGCCCAGGTCGACTCCCCCTGGATCGAGTGGAAGATCTCGGTCACGCGGAGCGATTCCCTGCGGACGGCACTCATTCCGATCCGAACGAGTACGGGTCGAGCCCTGGCTCACCGCCCGCGTCCTCGCCCCGGCGCTCGATCCCGTCGTCGAGCAGCGACTTCACCCGGTCCAGGGACAGTTCGCGCAGGTGGTCTTCGGCGGCGACGCGTCCCCGTTCGCGGCAGAGTACCGGCGTCTGCACGTGTCCGATCACGCCGAGCCCGGTGGCGGCCCAGCGCGGAAACACCAGGTAGCCGACGTAGGGCGCGCGCAGGTCGGGCGTCTGCTCCACCTCGAGCGACACCGTGTACGGATGGCCATCTGCGCCCTCGAAGGCGGGTGGCCGGTCGTGCGTATCCAGATAGCCGCCCAGGGTTGCGTCGGGCACCCCGTGGATGTCGTCGGGCTCGTGGTCGGAGACCGGTGAAGCCCCATCCGCGCGGTTCTCGTCCCGCCTGGCGTGCGACATGTCGTTCACCGCAAATCCTCCGCCGATCCCGATACGCACGCCTCATAGCCCTCCCACCGCACCTCCGGCACCTCCGCGAATCGCTTCGCCATCACTTCCAGCGCCTCGGGATTGTCATCCACGAGGACGAACCTGCGTCCCAGTTCGTGCGCCGCCATCCCCGTTGTGCCGCTCCCCGCGAAGAAGTCGAGCACCAGGTCTCCCGGGCGGGATGAAGCCGTCACGATGCGCCGGAGGATGCCCAGCGGCTTCTGGGTGGGATACCCGGTCCGCTCGGCGCCGCTGGTGGGCACGATGGTGTGCCACCAGGTGTCGGTGGGCAGCTTTCCGCGCGCGGCCTTGTCGGGCCCCACCAGCCCAGGAGCCATGTACGGGATTCTCTCGATCGCGTCCACGTCGAAGACGTAGTCCGACAGGTTCTTGACGTAGAACAGGATGTTGTCGTGCTTCGCCGGCCAGCGCGTCTTCGGCCGCGCGCCGAAGTCGTATGCCCAGATGATCTCGTTCAGGAGATTGTCGGGCCCGAAGAGTTCATCCAGCAGGAAGCGGCAGCGGTGGACTTCCCGGTAGTCGATGTGGAAATACAGCGACCCGTGCGGGGCGAGGACGCGGTACGCCTCGACCAGTCTCGGCTCGAGAAAGGCGAGGTAGTCGTCGAAGCTGTCGCGGAACCGCTTCGTGCCCAGGGACTCGGTCCGGTAGCGTTCGCCCTTGAAGCCGGTGCGATCACCGTTCGGCGAGCGTCTCGTCCTGATGCGCGTGCGGCGCTGGACCCTGCCGGTATTGAAGGGCGGATCGACGTAGATGAGGTCGGCCAGCCCGTCCGGCAGGCCGCGGAGCACCTCGAGGTTGTCGCCCAGCAGGATCCGGTTCAAGTCTTCTTCCAGGTTTGCGGTCCCGACTCCAGGCTCGGCGATCCCGTCCGGGGGCCCGTCGGTCACACCCCCAAACTAGGACCGACCGGCAGGGGATCAAGCCACGGCGGCCGTGGCGTCGGTGGAGCCAGCGCCGAGCGGGCGGCGCCGGCTCGATGCCGGCGTGAGCGGGTGAACCGATGGATCGTTTGACGTTCACGGATGATCGACAACATTCCTTGTCGCTCATTCTCTCACAGAAGTGATCGACAACGGGCCTTGACGCTCACGGATGGATCGACGAATCTTCTTGTCGCTCATATTTCCCCTTTTGTGATCGCAAAATCCTCTTGATGCTCACGGATGATCGACAACCGCGCGTCTTCACCGCTGGCACCCTCCTGGGCTATCGGGTTGGAGATGGCTTGGCGAGGGAGGAAGACACCCTGATGCCCCCGGTTCACTACCACGAGGGGAGGTTCCCGCCCGATGGCCGACTGGACTGGCCTCGGTTGGTTCCGTTGATCGGTCCGGCATCGGCTGCGGTGGCGAGATACGACGGAATGCTCTCCGGGGTTCCGAATCCTCGCATCCTGCTTGCACCGCTGTCGAGGCGGGAAGCCGAGCGTTCGTCCCGGATCGAGGGGACTCAGGCCACGATTGGCGAGGTGCTGGAGTTCGAGGCGGGAGGCAAGGCGAGTTCTCCTGCTCGTCGGGACGACATCCTGGAGGTGATCCAGTACCGAATGGCGATGGAGCACGCGGAGGGCATGCTGGAAGCGCTGCCACTCTCGCAGCGAGTCATTCGAGAGTCACATCGCGTGCTTCTGTCCCGTGGCCGGGGAAGGTATCGATCCCCCGGCGCCTATCGGCGAAACCAGAACTTCATCGGACCAGCCGGTTGCTCCATCGAGGACGCTACGTTCGTTCCCATCGGCGCGGACAAGCTTCTGGATGCCATGGGCATCTGGGAGCGGTACATGCACCAGGACCATCCTGACCGCCTGATCCAGCTCGCCATCCTGCATGCCGAGTTTGAGGCGCTTCACCCGTTTCATGACGGCAATGGCCGCATCGGCCGCATGCTCGTCCCGCTGTTCATGTGGGAGATGGCATTGATTCGCCAGCCGGCTTTCTTCATCAGTCCCTACATGGAAGCCAACCGCCAGGCCTACTACGAAGGGTTGCTGTCGGTCTCCCGCGATGACGATTGGACCGGTTGGTGCAGGTTTTTCCTCGACGCCGTGCGAATCCAGGCAGAGGACAATCTGGCCAGAGCGCAGGCCATTCTCGATCTCCATGAAGAGATGCAGAGCCGAGTACCGGACTTGGCCCGCTCTCGGTATGCGGTCGAAGTTCTGGACTGGATGTTCGAGCGACCCGTCTTCTCCAGCGTCCAGATTGCCCGTGAGACCGCCCCTTCGCCGCCAACGGCACGAAGAATCCTGCAGCGGCTGTGTGACGCCGATATACTTCACGAAGCTGTCCCCGGACGAGGCCGTCGACCCGGGCTCTTTGTGTTCCCCCGCCTCCTGCGCGTCGTGGAGGGCAGCGAGCCCATGAAACCCGAGGAACCCAACCGATGAAAGCCGCGCTGTTCCACAAGTACGGCGGTCCCAAGGTCGTGCGCGTCGAGGAGGTGCCCGATCCGGCGCCCGGCCCCGGCGAGGTGCGGATCGCCGTGCGGGCCGCTGCGATGAACCATCTCGACCTGTGGGTGCGGCGCGGCCTGCCCATCGACATTGCGATGCCGCACATCGGCGGGTCGGACATCGCGGGCGTGGTGGACGCGGTCGGTCCGGGCGCCGGGCACGTTCCGGTCGGCGCGCGCGTGGTGGTTGACCCCTCGCTGGACTACGACTGGTACGACGGGAGCGCGCCCGGGCGGAGCCTGCCGTCCCGTGAACTCCGCATCATCGGTGAGCACACGCCGGGCGGCTTCGCCGACTACGCGGTCGTTCCCGCCGCCAACCTGATCGAGGTTCCGCCGGATGTCCCGTTCGAGGACGCTGCCGCCGCCAGCCTGGTCGGGGTGACCGCCTGGCACGCGGTGGTGGTGCGCGGCCGGGTGCGTCCCGGGGAGCGGGTGCTGGTGACCGGCGCATCGGGTGGCGTCTCCACCATGGCCGTGCAGATGGCGCGCCACGCGGGCGCGGTCGTCTACGCGGTCACCAGCGGGGCCGACAACGTAGCCCGCGTCCGCGACCTGGGAGCCGACGTCGTCTACGACCGGCTGGAGGTCGACTACGGGCGCGCTCTCTGGAAGGACACCGACAGGCAGGGCGTCGACCTGATCGTGGACTCGGTCGGCGCGGCCACCTGGAAGTCGAATCTGCGCGCCCTGCGCCAGAGCGGCCGTCTGGTCTGCTACGGAGCCACCACCGGCCCCGTCGGCGAGACCAGCCTTCCCCTCCTCTTCTGGAAGAAGGCCTCGATTCTCGGCAGCACCATGGGCACGCCCGCCGATTACCGCAGGGCGATGCAGCTCGTCTTCGACGGCGTCGTCCGGGCCCCCATCGACGAAATCCTGCCGCTCGAGCGGGCGCGCGAAGCGCACGAGCGGCTCGAGGCGGGCGAGGTCTTCGGCAAGTTGGTGTTGAAGCCATGAGGGCCTGCATCACGCTCCATTCCTGAATGGCATGAAGCGACGCTTGTGTGCCATTCTCCTGATCACTTGATCAACCACAAGAAAGCGTTACGTTCTAGGTAACGATAAGGAACATCGTTCTTGGAAATCACCTTCAAGACCCGGAAGCTTGCAAGAATCTTCAACTCGGAAAAAGAACTCCAAAAAAGGTACGGCGCTCCGATGATGCGGCGCATTGCGGCCCGTCTCGCGGTGTTGAAGAACGCCCGCACGCTTTCGATGGTGCCCAACACACCGCCCGAACGTCTGCATCCGCTCCGGGGCAAACGGAAAGGGCAACACGCCGTGGACCTGGTTCATCCCTACCGGCTGATTCTCCAACCCGATCACGATCCGCTTCCCTGTCGCAAAGACGGAAGCCTGGCCACGGACCAGGTGACATCGATCACGATCGTCGAAGTAACGGACTACCACTGAAGACGACGGAGTTGGGACATGACCGCGGCAGCAAACAGGTATTCCCCAGACTACGCGGTACCGCCCGGCTGGGTGATCGAAGAGCATCTTGCCACGCACGATATCTCCCAGGCTGAGCTTGCCAGAAGATGTGGTCGGTCACCCAAGCTCATCAGCGAACTCATCGCCGGCAGGGCCCCGATCGAACCAGGCACGGCTCTGCAGTTGGAGATGGTGCTGGGAGTGGACGCAACCATCTGGCTCGGCATCGAGGCGGACTATCAGTTGTTTCAGGCGCGCGAGGCTGACGCCAGGAAGACCCGCGATCTGGTAGCCTGGGCGAACACGTTTCCTACCGGGCACCTCGTGAAGCGGGGCGCAATGGATCCACCCTCGTCCGAGAGCGCAATGGTGCAGACACTCCTGTCCTTCTTCGGCGTAGCTACAAAGCACGCCTGGGACACAAAATACGGAGCGGCTCAGGCGGCCTATCGACATTCACCGAGCTTCGAGAGCGATGAGCCCTCACTGAAGACATGGCTCCGGCTTGTCGAAATGGATGCAGAGAAGCAGAACTGCGCCGGCTACGACGCGCCACGTTTCAGATCGGCGTTGCGCCAGATTCGCTGCTTGACCCGTGACCCGATGCCGGATGCCATCGAGGAAGCGAGACGGCTCTGCAGCGAGGCGGGCGTTGCATTGGCGGTAGTCGACCCGTTGCCCAAGGTGCGCCTGAGTGGTGCCGCTTGGTGGTACAGACGGGGAAAACCCCTAATCGCCCTTACAGGGCGTCACAGATCCGATGATCATCTGTGGTTCAGCTTCTTTCACGAAGCGGCTCACCTGCTCCTTCACAGCAGGCGGGAGATCTTTATCGACGATCTGAATCCAGATGGCGACGATGTCGAAGCACAGGCGAACGTTTGGGCAACCAACTTTCTTCTGCCTCGCCAGCACTGGCGGCGGTTCGTAGCGGATGGCGCCTTCGATGCCGGCAGCATCCGGGAATTCGCGCAGGATCAGGGAATAGCTCCGGGCATCGTAGTCGGGCGCCTGCAGCACGAGAGGCTGATCCCCTGGAATCGCCTCAATCACCTCAAGAAGAATGCCGCTTAGGTTCAAGTTGCGCTCCTGCGGAAGATGGACCTGAAGGAAGCCCAGGCGCGGGTCGACGACTGGATCTCGCGCTTCGAGGAGGGCTACTGGCCTCCGCTCGTCAACCTCGCGCGCCTGGTCGAGGAGGTCGGTGAACTTTCGCGCGAGCTCAATCACCGCTTCGGCTCCAAACTCAAGCGGGCCGACGAAGCCGAGAGGGACCTCGCACTCGAGATCGGCGACATCCTCTTTGTTCTGATCGCGCTCTCCAACGAGCGGGGAATCGATCTCGACGATGCCCTGGAGCGGGTTCTCGAGAAGTACGAGAAGCGCGACGCGGATCGCTGGACGCCCGCGACCCCGCAAGCGTGAAGTCCGCCGCCGCGCTTCGCAACCGTATCCGCGCCCGCGCCCGCGCCCTGGGATTCGACCGGGTTCGCTTCACAGCCCCGCACGCCAGCGGGCACATGGAGTTCTACCGGAGCTGGATCGAAGAGGGCGCCCACGGCGAGATGGGCTACCTCGCCCGCGAGGACTCGATCGCGCGCAGGGGCGACCTCCGCCTCACCATGGCCGACGTGCGCTCGGTCGTGCTCGTGACCCATAACTACTACCAGCCCGATCCCCCCGGGCTCGCGGAGGACGGGAGGCGCGCGGTGATCGCCCGCTACGCGCGCGGGGACGACTACCACGACGTCATGAAACGGCGCCTGGTGAAGCTGCTCGCGGAGATCGGGGAAGACGTCGGACGCCGTGTCTCCGGGCGCGCCTATGTGGATACGGGCCCGATCCTGGAGCGCGAGTTGGCGATGCGCGCGGGACTGGGATGGCTGGGGAAGAACACGATGCTGATCGACCCGGGACGCGGCTCGTATTTCTTCCTGGGAATCCTGCTCCTCGACCTCGAGCTGCCGGAGGACGAGCCTTTCACCGAGGATCGCTGCGGGACCTGCCGGAGCTGTCTCGACGCCTGCCCCACCGGCGCCCTGCTGGGACGCGATGCGCGGGGGGCGCCGGTCATGGACGCCCGGCGGTGCATCTCCTACCTGACCATCGAGCACCGGGGGCCGATTCCGCGCGAGCTGAGGGCGCCGGTCGGCAACCGCATCTACGGCTGCGACATCTGCCAGGAAGTGTGTCCCTGGAACGTCAAGTTCCAGACGTCCGCTGCCGAGCCTGCGTACCGGGCTCGGCCCGAGTTGGACGGTCTCCTGCTGGTGGAACTGGCCGAGCGTCTGCTCGCCATGGACGACGTGGCGTTCTCGCGCGCCTTCCGCGGCTCTCCTGTCAAGCGGGCCCGGCGCGACGGCCTGCTGCGCAACGTCTGCGTCGGGCTCGGGAACCAGGGAGGCGAGGATGCGGTCGCGGTGCTCGGCCGGGCGCTTCAGGACAGGGCCCCGCTGGTGCGAGGCCACGCCGCGTGGGGGCTCGGGCGGATGGCGAAGTCGACCGACGCCTCAGCCGCGCTGCGGGCGCGCATGAAGGTGGAGGACGACGCCTGGGTGCGCGAGGAGATTGCTCGGGCGCTGAGATAGGATTGCGGGCAACCGGGTGGCGTCCGCCGCACACCGACTTGTGTTGCGCGTGCGTGTGCGGCCGGTGGCCGCTCAACCTGAAGCGGCGTCAGCTCAGCCGTTGGTCTCCGTGTAGGCTGTCGCGAACTCCTCCACCTTGGCCGTGACCGCGGCTTCGAGAGCGGCCTGGGCATCGACGATCGCGGCGACCCCCAGCCCGGTGGCGAACCATGTGACGGCCTCCGACAGCGTGATCTGGTTGTCGCGCGTCATCTGGGTCGACTGGTGCACGCGCACCGCCACCGAATACGCCAGCGCGCCCGTCACTGCCACGCCGTCGCCGGGCGTGCACTCAAGGATGATGCGCAGCTCGGGAAGGCCGGGGTTGCGAAGCATCTCGCCCTGGGTCAGCAGCTCCACCTCCGCGGCCGCAAGCGTCGCCTCGGCCTGGACCCGCACCGACTCGTCGGTGACCCCGGCGCCGGCGCATGCGGCGCCCGTCTGCGCGCTCACGAAGACGCCACCCAGGTCCTCGAGGGTGTAACGGTTCCACACCGTGTCCTGGGCGGTGCCTTCCACCGGGAGGCCGATCAGCCCCAGCAACATCGCCATCAACGCGTAACGCTTCATTCCATGCTCCGTAGCCGGACGCTCGCCGACGTCCTCGGGTTCAGTTGGCCAAACCAAACCCCTCGCACAAGTACGAGGGGTTCGGCACCTGGCGGAAAGAGATTCCGTGCTTCAGCAGGATCTGCAGTTGTGGTTGTTCTTCGATCCCAGCTTCTCCAGCATGGCGACGGTCGGAGGATGCGGCTGCGCCCGCTGCTCCGGGCTGTTCGCCATGTCGGCGACGGTGTGTCCGCGCCGGCTGAGCAAGGTCACATCGGCGCCCCGCTCCACCAGGAACAGGATGGTCTCGTTGTCGCCCCGGGCGGCCGCGTGGTGGATGGGCGCGAACCCGTCCTTGTCGCGGATGTTGGGATCGATGCCGACCTCGTCGACCAGAAAGCGCACCGCCGGCAGCCAGCCATCGGGCACGTGCCGGTGCGTCTGCGCGACACGTGAGGTGCCGAAGCCGACGCCCGAGGCGGCGTGCAGCGGATGGACGCCAAGTCCCCCGTGCGGCACCGGCTCGAGCCCGGAGGGATCTTCTTCCGGTTCGCCGGGGCGCTGGAAGAAGAAGCGCCTGGGGTTGATCAGGTTGTACGTCCAGATGTTGGGGTCGGCCCCGTTGTCGAGCAGCAGCCTCATGGCCTGCACGTCGGCGGCGTAGGCGGCCCGCCAGAACGGGGTCGCGCCCGCGAAGTCCACGCCCATGCGACCCGCGTTGTAGGCGGCGTACCAGATGTGGGTGGTGGTGCGCGCGTTAGGGTCGGCTCCCGCGTCGAGCAGCAACTGCATGAGCTCGAGATAGTCGGTTTCCTGCTGGCGGAAGGCCTGCGGCTGGGGATACCAGGTGCGCAGCGACCACTCGATGTTGAGCGCGGCGAACAGGGGCCCCGCGCCGTCATCGCTCAGAAGGTTCGGGTCGGCCCCGGCCTCCAGCAGCGTCCTCGCGAGGTCGTAGTTGCCGTTGATGGTCGCGAGCAACAGGGGCGACGACTGATCCGCGCTCGGCAGGTTGATGTCGGCCCCGCCGTCAACCAGCACCCGCATCGCCTCGGCGTGCCCGTTGCGGACCGCGTAGTGCAGCGGGGAGAATCCTCCCTGAATGCCGATCTGCTCGATGGACGAGAGTACCTTGGGGCCGTCCGGCGGAATCTCCGGTTCGTTCCCCTGACCGGCACCGGCACCCGGAAAACCACCGCGCCCCTGGCCGGGACGCTGGGCACCCGGCTCCTCCTCGGGCTCCGGGTCCTTTTCCGCTTCGCGGATGCGCTGCCGGCGGGTCCGCTCTTCCCGGTCCGCGGCCTCGATCTCGGAGAAGTCGCGGGTATCGCTGACCAGGTCGGGGTCGGCACCGGCGTCGAGAAGCGCCTCGAGCGCCCCCGCGGAATTGCGCGCTGCCGCGAACATCGCGGGCGTGCGGCTGGAGTAGCCGTCGCGGACGTTCACGTCGGCACCGTGCCCGACCAGCGCATTCACCACCTCGAGGGCGTCGGCCTCGGCGGCGAAGTGCAGGGACGCGGCACCGGTTCCGGTCAGAATGTCCGGATTGGCGCCGGCGCCGAGCAGCGCCGCGACTACCTCGGCGTTGCCGGCCCGGCTCGCCAGGTGGAGAGGCGTGTAGCCGCCCACGCGGGTAGCCGGCTGCAGGGTGGCGCCCGCGAAGATCAGCGTCTCGACGATCTCGAGCTGGTCGTTCAGCGCCGACCAGTGCAGCGCCGTCATGCCGTCGGGCTGCGCCGCGCTGGGATCCGCTCCCTGCCGGAGCAGATTGCGAATCTCCTCCGCCTCGCCCCGCTGCGCCGCATCGGCGACCGGAGACTCGTCGGGTGTGGCCGCGACCAGCACCAGGGCGCTGACCGCCAGCGTGCGCTTCAACCAGGGTGCGATAGTTCGCTTTCCTGTCACCATTGTCCCACTCCTCGCAGCGTGCCTACACGGCAAAGGTGCCGGTGCTGTTGCCGAACGACTCGAGCTCGTTCAGGCCGAGCCGATGCAGCAGGTCGAGCATGACGTTCGCCATCGGGGTGCCCGGAGGCGCGACCACGTGCTGCTCGCCTTCCAGCAGTCCGTTCATGCCGCCGACCATGAAGAGCGGGCAGCGGGCATGGTTGTGGATGTTGGGGTCGGCCATCGCCGATCCGTACATGATCATCGTCTTGTCGAGCAGGGTCGCGTCCCCGTCGTTGGTCGCCTGCAGCTTCTCCAGGAAGTACGGAAGCATGCCGACGTGATAGGTGTTGATCAGGGCAAAATCGAGAATCCGCTCTTCACGTCCACCGTGGTGGCTGCCCGCGTGGAAGGGTGTCGAGGAACCGCTCTCCGGATAGATCCTCGGCGACGCGTCGCGGCCCAGCTTGAACGAGAAGACCCGCGTGGTGTCGGAGGCGAAGGCGAGCAACTGTAGGTCGAACATCACTTCCATGTGTTCGCGGAAATCATCCGGCACGCCCACGGGGGCCTCTGGGATCTCCCGCTCCTCTCCGCTCGTGTTCTGCATCTCGATGCGGGTGATGCGCTGTTCGAGGTCGCGGATGTTGTCGATGTAGCGGGAGACGCGCTGCTGGTCGGCCGGTCCCAGTTCCCGCTTCAGGCTGGTGATCTCGTCCAGCATCCAGTCGAGGATGCTGCGGTCGGTGCGCAGGCGCTGGGCCCTCTGCTCCGGAGTTCCGCCGGCTCCGAAGAGCTGCTGGAAGACCGCGCGCGGATCGCGGATCATCGGCAGCGGCTCGCTGGGCGACGCCCAGCTGACGGTATCCGTGTAGGCGCAGGCGTAGCCGTACGCGCAGCCGCCCGCCTGGTCGACGTTCTCGATCGTGAGCTGGATCGACGGAATCGGGGTCTCCTGGCCGTAGCGCTGGACGAAGAGCTGGTCCATGGAGGTGCCGATATGCAGGTCGGAGCCCTGGGTCTGCTTCGGGTGCGCCTGAGTGAGGAACACCGCCGTGGTGCGGAAATGGTCGCCGCCGATCTCCTCGGGCGAGAAAGCATCCGCCATGCGCGAGTCGGTGTTGGTCACGATCGTGAGGTACTTCCGGAAGGGCTCGAGCGACCGGAGGCTGGTGGGGGAAAGGTCGAAGTCCTTACCCTCGGCGGCGGGCGCCCAGAGGTTCTGGGAAGCACCCCACTCGTTGCACCCGGCCGCGCCGTGCACCTGTTCGATGAAGACGAGCCGGGTGTCGTTGGCGGCCCGTCCCGCGGCGGTCGCCGACCACAATCTTCCCGCGGGAACCATGGCGTCGAGCAGCGGCAACCCGATGACGCCGCTCATGCTCCGCAACATCGTGCGCCTGGAGATGCTCTTTCCGGTGATGAAATTCATCGTTCAGACTCCGTTCGAAGTACAACTCTGCAATGGCACCGGCTCATGCGGTGCTCGCGTAATCGATTTGCTCAAGGGACTTCACGTCCTGCAGGCTCAGTTTCCGGCCGGGGTGGCGACGGCCTCAGGCGCCACCAGCGACGAGCGGAAGGCCGGGCTCTCCACGACGCCCAGGACGAACGAGGAGAACCTGTAGTCGTTGTCCGCCGCCGCCGCCACGATCTTGCGCACGGTCGGCATGTCGTAGTACTCGACGCGCCGGCCGAGGCCGTACGCCATCAGGTTTTCGGTGAAGATGCGGTAGAAGACCTCCGGGCGCTTCAGGAGCGCGTTGCGAAGGTCGGCCGGTCCCGTAAGCGACGTGCCGTCGTAGAGTTCTCCGGCCGGATCCACGGGGTTCCCCTCGTCACGGATCCGCCAGGCGCCGGTCACGTCGAAGTTCTCGAGCGCCAGTCCCACCGGGTCGATCAGCTGGTGGCACGACATGCACACCGGATTCGCGCGGTGGATCTCCATGCGCTCGCGCACAGTGAGGAAACGGCCGTCGTCCGCGCCCTCGGTCTCCTCGAAGGCGGGCACGTCCGGTGGCGGCGGTGGCGGCGGAGTTCCCAGCAGGACCTCCAGCACCCACTTGCCCCGCAGCACCGGTGAGGTGCGGTCGGCGTGCGAGGTCATGGTCAGCACGCTGCCGTGGCCGAGGATGCCGCGCCGGTTCTCGTCGGGGTACTGCACTCTGCGGAACTCCGGCCCGGTCACGCCGGGGATGCCGTAATGACGCGCCAGCCGCTCGTTGACGAAGGTGTAATCGGCAGTCAGCAGCTCGCGGACCGGCCGATCCTCGATGGCCATGTTGGCGAACAGCAGCTCTGTCTCGCGGTGCATCGCGTCCGCGAGGGTGCCGTCGAAATACGGATACGTGAGCGCGTCCGGATCGATCTTCTCGAGATCCTGAAGCCTGAGCCACTGGGCGCCGAAGCGCCGGGCGAGCCCTTCCGCGGCCCGCGCGTCGCCGAGCATGCGCCGCGCCTGCCGCATCAACCCGTTCCCGTCGGAGAGTTCGCCCCGGGAAGCGGCGTCGATGAGCTGCTGGTCGGGCGGGGCGCCCCAGAGGAAGAAGGAGAGACGCGAAGCCAGGTCGGCGTCGGTGATCGTGTAGGGGGTGCCCACGGTGGCGCCGGGGGCGCGCTCCATGCGGAAGAGGAAGTGCGGGCTCGCGAGGATCGCCTGCAACGCCAACTGCACACCGCCCTCGAATCCGCGCTCATCCGCGCCCTGGTCGTAGAAGGCCATCAGCCCTTCCACGTCGAAATCGTCGACCGGGCGCCGGTAGGCCTTGGCGGCGAGGCGGGAAACGATGTCACGCGCGCAGGGACGAGCTTCCTCGGGCGAGGTCGGGCGGCAGGAGAAGATGAGCTGCCGTGTGGGCGTGTCGGACACGCCGGTGACCTCGTATGGGCCCAGGACGGAGAGCCGCTGCAGGTGCGGCATGGTCGTAACGCCGTAGCCGATGCCGATCTGACCGTCCGCCAGGGTGTGGTCGATGGGGCGGATGAGGTCGTCCAGTTCGCCCTCGAACCGCTTCAGGAACGCGGCGGTCACGCGGCGCGGACCCGCGCGCACGTAGATGGAATCGGTGAGGACGTTCAGCCCGGTCGGCTCCGACTCCGACATCCAGCGGTCGATGGTCACCAGCGCCACCCGCTGGCCGTCGATGGACACTTCCATCTGCTCGTTGCCGAAGGTGCGCCCGAAGACCTCGCCCTCCACCGCCGGATAGGGCTGGATGTGGAAGACGTATTTGCCGTCCGCCGGGAAGTTGTGAATCACCGATACGCCGCCCCGGGTGCCGAAGGGCGCACCCTCCACGCGGTCCTTCTGGGAGGTGGTGCGCGGCAGCCGGTAGCGGATGGAGTTGGGTTCGGCGTCGGGGTCGCCCACCGCCACCCGGCTGATGTAGTTGGCGGCCCTGAGGTAGCCCTCCATCAGGGTGGCGGAGGGAGCCTGCACGTCCGCGATGTTGTCGAAGTTGGCGCTGCGGGTATCGAGGGGAAGGAACTCACCGACGTCGACCTGGAGGCCGAGCAGGTCCTCGACGGCGCTGGCGAACTCGGCGCGGTTGAGTCGCTGGAAGGTGCGGAATCCGGGATTGGGGTTCTGCTCCCAGGCCGCGTCCACCCGGGCTTCGAGTTCCGCGGCCAGGGCCTGGAGAGTGTCTCCGGCAGGCCGCGGAAACCCCTGCGGCGGCATCATGCCGGCGCGCAGCTTCCGGATCATCCGCTCCGCGATTTCCGCCATCTCCGGAGCCGACTCCACCTCGAACGCCTGGAAGGAGATGTTGCCGGTCAGGAGGGCGTCGTTGTGGCACACCTGGCAGTACATGCGGATGACGCCGGTGAGCGACGCGGCGTGCTCGGGATTGCCGGCGGCCGTACTCGCCGAAGCCGCAACGGACGCCGCCTCGATGGGTGCGGCCGGCACGGGCTCAACGGGTCGGTCCGCAAGGACGAGAAGCAGTCCGAGCGTGGTGAGCGCGGCGGGGAGAGGATTCATGCTGGCCTCACGCTGCTGTGTACCGGAGGAGCGGCGGTGCGGGGGCCCCACAAGCCATTTGCTCGCCCCGGCTTTTGCCTCAAGCTCAAAGAATCATAAGAATAGCTTTCGCTTGTCGGACACGCCAGAGGCGTTAAGCGCTGAACCCGCGGGTTCATGGGCTCGGAAACCCGGCTCGAGACCCGGATCGTTGCCGCAACCATTCAAGGCACCCGATGACACTCTATCCCGCAATCGTGCAGATGCTCGGCGGAGCCTCCGTCGCGGGGGCTGCAGCTTCCCTGGTGCTCCTGGCGGGGCTCATCATGCCGGGAGGCCGCGCCTGGCTGCGCGCCTCGCTCGCGGGCTACGAACGCCACGTCGTCGCCTGGGCCTGGAGCATCGCCTCCATCGCGACCGCCGGCAGTCTCTACTTCTCCGAAATCGTCGGCTTCGTGCCGTGCCCCTTCTGCTGGTATCAGAGGTTTGCCATGTACCCGCTGGTGGTGGTGCTCGGGGTGGGGCTGCTGCGCCCGTCTGCGAGGATCTGGCGGTTCGCCATTCCACTCCCCGTGGCCGGTCTGGCCATCGCCGCCTACCACGTCGCGCTCCAGTTCCAGCCCACGCTCGATCTGGTCCCCTGCGAGGGCGGGGTTCCCTGCTCCGGGCGCTACGTGGCCGTCTTCGGGTTCATCTCCATTCCCGCCATGGCGGGCGCGGCCTTCCTGATGATCACCGCGCTCCTGCTGCTGCTTTGGCGGCTGGAGAGGGATTCCGGTCCGGACTAGGAGGCCTAACCCCTCGCGCGCCCGCTCCGGTGCCACGCCGCCAGCACCTCCGCTTCCTGCTCCGGGGTGGCGCCGGCTCGCAGGTTGGCCTGGCGCTCCGGCGGCCGGGAGAAGTGGTACTCGAGCGTATCGCGGGCCGTCTCGGCGAGGGGACGGAAGGTGAGCCCGGCCTCCACCTCCGGCGTCAGGTCGAAGCGCGCGAAGCCCTCGAATCCGGGGACCGGCGGCCGCCACACCGGCATCTCCCGGTACGGGCGCATTCCCCTCTCGATGAGGAAGTCGGTGTCGACCCAGGTGAACGTCGTCTCCGCCGTGGTCACCGCCCGAATGCCGTACAGCAGCTCCGTCATGGGCCGCGGCGTGGCCGGCCCGATGCCGTTGTACTCACCCGTGTGGCCGGTCTCGGCCATGCGGATCATCCACTCGGTGAGGTCGCGCACGTCGATGATCTGGACGGTGTCGGAGCCGTCGCCCGGGGCCAGCACTTCGCCGCCCCGGTGGATGCGCACCGGCCAGTAGGTGAAGCGGTCGGTCTCGTCCTCGGGGCCGATGATGAGCCCGGGGCGCACGATGTTCGCGCGGCCAGCGAAGATCCTCTGCGCCTCCCGCTCCGAGAGCGCCTTGGCGAGGCCGTAGGGAAGGTTCTCCGATCCCGGTTCGATGCCCGCGGTCTCATAGGTGAAGGTCGGGGCGTCGGAGGTCATCGGCACGCTGCTCAGATCCGAGTACGCCGACCGCGAGGACACGTAGAAATACCGGTCCACCGAGTCGCGCAGGAATTCGGCGGCGAGGCGCACCCAGTCGGGGTTGGAGCGCGAGTTGTCGATGACCACGTCCCAGGTGTGGCCGCGGAGCGCGTCCAGCTGGCCGTTGCGGTCCCCGATCAGCGTCTCCACGTCGGGGAACATCCCCGGGTTGGAGCGCCCGCGGTTGAAGAGCGTGACCGAGTGGCCGCGGGACAGGGCGTAGCGCACCTGGAAGGGCCCGATGAAGCCGGTGCCCCCGAGGATGAGGATGCGCAGCGAGCGGGGCGCTTCCTGTGGCGCCGCGGGCCCGCGCGCCGGACCCGGATGGGGCAGCGCGGCGCCGGGCACGGCGCCCAGTCCCAGCGCTGCTCCCGCCGCCGCGGACATCTTCAGGAACTCTCGTCGATCGGCAGGCATGACTTGCTCCTCCATGCGGGATCGGCTCCACGGCGACGCCCCGCCGGGAACTGGCCGCTTGCACGTGGTGGCCTAACTTTGGTCGAGCCCCCGTACCCTAACCACCGCTTGTCACGCAAGCGAGCACAGGCGCGCGCGATGCCCCTCCCGAAACAGGCTTCATGAACGCGACCGCGCCGGGAGCATCCGGGGCCGGGCCGGAGGAAGGCAGGATCTCGCGCGCCGACAGGATGACCGTGTTCCTGGCCATCCTGCTCGCGCTGCTGCTCGCCGCCCTCGACCAGACCATCGTCGCCACCGCGCTCCCGAAGATCGTGGAGGACCTGGCCGGGGTGGAGCGCTACACCTGGGTGGCGACCATGTATCTGCTGGCCTCGACCTCGCTCGCGCTGGTCTACGGCAAGCTGGCCGACACCTACGCGCGCAGGCACGTGACGCTGGCGGCCGTTGGCCTCTTCCTGGGCGGCTCGGTCGCCTGCGGCCTGGCCGGGATTGCCGGGCCGCTGCCATTGCTCGGCGACGGCATGAGCCAGTTGGTGATCTCCCGGGGAATTCAGGGCATCGGGGCGGGCGGCATCTTCGCCATGACCTTCATCGTCATCGCGGATCTCTTCACTCCCGCGGAGCGCGGCAAGTACCAGGGGTACGTCGGCGCGGTCTTCGGCGTCTCCTCCGTATTGGGACCCTTGCTGGGAGGGCTGCTCACGGACCACGCGGGCGGCTGGATGCCGGGGATTTCCGGCTGGCGCTGGGTCTTTCTGGTCAACCTGCCCATCGGCGGGGTGGCCCTGTGGCATATCCTGCGCCGGATGCCGCTGCTGGAGGCGGCCCCGGGGGCGACGCGGCCGGACTTCGTCGGGGCGGGCCTTCTGGTCGGTGGTCTGGCGCCGCTGGTGCTCGGGCTCCAGATCGACAAGCAGGCCAGCCCCTGGCTTCCCTGGCTGGCTTCGGCGTCCGCGGCGGCGGAGGGATCGGCCGCGGGCGGAGGATGGCAGTTGTGGGCGACGCCGGGCCTGCTGGCGGTGTCGGCGATTCTGCTGATGGCGTTCGTGCGCCGGTCGCGCACCGTGACGGGGCCGATTCTCGAGCCCCGGCTTTTCTCGGAACCCGTCTTTCGCCGCGCCACCCTGGCCACGTTCTTCTTCGGCGCCGCCTTCATCTCCGTCAACATCTTCGTCCCCCTCTTCCTCGTCTCGACCAGGGGGGTCTCCGCTACCGAAGCGGGCGTGGTGCTGATCCCGTTCTCGCTCGGCATCGTGACCTCGGCCACCCTTGCGGGACAGGTCGCCAGCCGCATCGGCTACCGGCGCCAGATCGTCGCCGGGACGGCGGTGTTCTTCCTGGGCGCCGCGCTGCTGGCGCGCATGGATGCCGACACGGCGTACGGCCAGGTCTACCTGTACATGACTCTCTGCGGCCTGGGCGCCGGGCCCGGCATGCCCCTCTTCACCCTGGCCATCCAGAACGCCACCGACGTACGCTTCGTCGGCCAGGCGACCAGCGCCTCCCAGTTCTTCCGCCAGACGGGAGCGACGGTGGGGGCGGCGGCCATGGGCGCGGTGCTGACCTTTACACTGGCGGCTACGTTCGGCGTGCTGGACAATGAACTGCGGGACCGGACCGGGGGCAGGGTGACGGCGCAGGCCTACGTCTCGACCGGCGGCTCCGGGCTGTCGGAGGCGATCCTCGCGGCTTTCGAGGAGAGGGCCGCGGAGGCCGGCACCGCGGATCGGGCGGGCGCGCTGCGCGCCGAAGGCCTCAGGGTGGCCCGGGACTCGGCGGAGCGGGTGCGGCTGGCGTTCACCGGCGCTTCACACCGCATCTACTGGATGGCCGCGTTCCTCACGCTCGTGGCCGGGTTGCTGGCGGCGCGCATCCCGGAGGTTCCGCTGCGGCGCACCCACGACCGGGAGCAGAGGTAGAAGCCAGGAAAGGAGGCTGAAAACATGAATCGACGCGCAACTCGGGCTCGGGGTGTCATTCCGGCGGCTGGCGGATCGGCCGGGCTCCTTCTGGCTTTGGCGCTGGCGCCGGCGCTGGTATCCGCCCAATGGACCAACCGCTACCCGAGAGTGGAAGGCTACGGCCACCAGATCTATCTGGAAGGCTACGAGATGCCCACCCTCACCAGCGGTCCCATCGACCCCGCGGCTTCCCCGGACGGCACGCGCCTTGCCTTCGCGTCGCACGGCTGGATCTGGGTGATGGACCTGGTGGACGGCGGCGCGCGCCGGCTGACCTCGGGCGGGGCGATGGACGCGCGCCCGGCCTGGTCGCCGGACGGGGCCCGCATCGCGTTCGTGCGCGACGACACGCGCGACACCTGGATCGTGGTGGCGGATGCCGCGACGGGCGCGGAGGTGTTGAGCGAGAACACCCCCGCGATCGAGCTCGACCCGGCCTTCTCGGCCGATGGCTCCCGGCTCTACTTCGCGTCCGCTTCGGCAGGCACCATCGACCTGTGGGCGCTCGAGCTCGCGAGCGGGGAGAGGGTCCGGATCACCGACGTCCGGGGGATCGAGCTGAAACCGCAGCCCGGCGCGGAGGCCCTCGTGTACCTGGCCAAGGGCGGCGGCGGTGGCGACCGGGTGCTGGTGCGCGAACTGGACGCCGCCGGGTCTCCGGCGGGTCCTGGGCCGCGCACGCTGCTCGAAGGCAGCATCGCCTCCATGGCGCGCCCGGCGCTCAGTCCCGACGGGTCGACGGTGGCGGTGAACTGGCCCACGCAGGCCGGGTGGGAGCTGCGGCTGGTGAACGTGGACAACCCGGCGGGGTCGATTCTGCTGGTCGGGCCTCCGGACACGGGGGGCGGCACCCCGCTCACCCCGGCGTGGAGCATGCCCGGCGGGGAGTGGGTGTACTTCTCGCGCGGCGACGGCAACCGGCCGATGCGCCTCTACCGGGTCCCCGCCGCGGGCGGGCCGCCCGAGGAGGTCGTGGTGCGCACCTGGGACTGGGGGGTCGAGACGGGTACGCTGCGGGTGCGCACC
The DNA here is from genome assembly GCA_022823365.1 of Gemmatimonadota bacterium. Taxonomy (GTDB): domain Bacteria; phylum Gemmatimonadota; class Gemmatimonadetes; order Longimicrobiales; family Gaopeijiaceae; genus BD2-11. Next base: position 29,099 of record JAJDXG010000053.1, on the reverse strand, counting down.
ACCCTGGAGGCGGGAGGCCCGCCCGCGGCCGCCCGCCTGGACGTGGTGGACGCCGCCGGCCACCCCGCCGTCCCGGCCGGCACCCGGCCCTGGTTCGACGGCCAGAGCGGGCGGGTGTACGCGTACTCGACCGGGATCGCCGAGTACACCGTGCCGGCCGGGAGCGCCACCGTGGCGGCCGTGCAGGGGCTCGCGACCCCCGAGGTCGCCCGCACGGTCGAGGTCGCGGCCGGCCGGACCACCGAGCTGGAGGTGACGCTCGCCCCCGTCTGGGGCGCGCGCGCCGCGGGATGGGTGTCGGGGGAGCATCACTTCCACCTGAACTACGGGGGCCCCTACGATCTGGCCCCGGCCGACCTGGTGCCCATGATGCGGGGCGAGGCGCTCGACGTCGCCACCCCGCTGCTGGCCAACCTGCACAACCGCTTCGAGGACCAGGACCTGTGGGGCTGGGAGCGGGCGGGTGAGGGCCCGCTCATCCGCTTCGGCCAGGAGGTGCGCTCCCACTTTCTCGGCCACGTGGGCCTGATCGGCATCGGCGACTTCTTCTGGCCGTGGGTGTGGGGCCCCGGCTACCAGGTCTACGGCACTGACGACCGCGAAAACGCGGAGGCGCTGGGCCACGCCCGCTCGCGGGGCGGCTTCGGGTACTACGTGCATCCGGTGAACGCGCGCACCGCCGAGCGCGCCGAGCCGTGGTCGGAAGTTCCCTTCGAGGACCTGGCCCCCGGCGTGCCCGTCGAACTGGTGGCGGACGCGGTTCTCGGTGACCTGGACGCGCTGGAGGTGGTCTGCCTGTGGAGCGACGAGACCACCACCACCCAGGTGTGGCACCGCTTCCTCAACCTGGGCATTCCGGTGGCGCCCAGCGCCGGCACCGACGTGATGAACAACTTCTTCCGCACCATGGCGGTGGGGACCACCAGGGTGTACGCGATGACCGGCGGCCAGCTCAACTGGCCGGCATACATGGCCGCCCTCAGGGAGGGCCGCACCTTCGTCACCAACGGTCCCTTCGTGGACTTCCGGCTGGAAGGGGCGGGGCCGGGCGGGGTGGTGGCGTCAGGATCCGCCGCCTGGACGCTCGACCTGAGTTCCGCGGGTGCCGTAGAGCGCGTGGAGGTGCTCGTCAACGGAGAAGTGGCCTGGGAATCCGACGGACTCGATGGGCCGGGCTTGCGGCGGTACGAAGGAACGCTCGACCTCCCGGAAGGCGGATGGATCGCGGTGCGCGCCGTGGGCGGGAGTACGGAATGGCCGTCGATGGCCAGCTATCCGTTTGCTCACACCGCGCCCATCTGGATCGGCGAAATCGGGAGTACGGAGCCCGGCGCCAGAATGCGTGCTGCCACCGAGCTGGCGGAGGTGCTGCGCGTCGCGCGAAACCGCCTTGTCATCGGCTATGGAGACGTCGACATCCCGAACCTGCTGGGCCGCTTCGACCGGGCAAGGGCGCTACTGGAGGCCTGGGCTCGTCCCTAGCCGCCCGGATGGCCGACAGGTTACTTTGCCCCTCCTCGGATAGGCTCAATTCACCCTTGGAAACGACTGTACTTGCGACAATATCGGTCACAGCAACGACAAATCCGTTCTTCCGGACGCCTCGGGCATCCGAATGAGAGGAGAGTTGGATGAAAGCGATCAGCACGAGGTCTCAGCGGTGGTTCCCCTGGATGTTCGTCGCCCTGGGAACTCTCTTCGGCGCCCCTCTGGCGGCGCAGCAGGGGACCCTCTCGGGGCGTGTTACCGACGCCGAGGCGGGGACGCCGGTGTCGGGCGCGACGATCGAGATCGTGGGGCAGATGCTGGGCGCAACCGGGGCGGAGGGTGACTTCTCGGCATCGGTTCCCGCCGGCACCCATTCGGTGATCGTGACCCTGATCGGCTACGAAACCACCCGCCTGGACGGGATCGCGGTGGACGCGGGCGGCACTACCGACATCGAGATTCCCATCCGGTCGAGGGCCCTGATCCTCAACCCGGTCGTGGTCACCGCGTCACGCCGCCAGGAGAAGGCGCTCGACGCTCCCACGTCGGTCGCAACGGTTTCCGAGGCGGAGGTCGCGAGGGTCGCGGCGGTCACCGTGGCCGAGCACGTCAAGACGCTTCCCGGGGTGGATGCGGTCCAGACGGGCATCGCCCAGGGGACCGTGGTCGCGCGCGGCTTCAACAACGTCTTCTCCGGAAGCCTGCTGACGATCATCGACAACCGCTACGCGCGCGTTCCATCGCTCCGGTTCAACGCCTACCAGATGTTTCCGACGACCGACCTGGACATCGACCGGATCGAGGTCTCGCTGGGCCCCGGGGCGGCGCTCTACGGACCCAACGCCTCGAACGGCGTGATGCACATCATCACGTCCTCGCCGATCGACCGGCAGGGCACCACGATCTCGCTGGCGGGCGGCGAGCGCTCGCTCTTCCACGGCCAGTTCCGGTCCGCCCACGCTCCGTCGGAGAACTTCGGCCTGAAGATCTCCGGCCAGTACCAGCGCGGGAACGACTGGGAATACGACGATCCCGGCGAGGCACAGGCCCGCATGGGCGCATGCGGCATGATCTGCACCCGCGACTACGATTCGGAGCGATACTCCGCCAACGCCCGCCTCGACTTCCGGTTCGACGACGACGGGTCGTTCATCGTGAACGGCGGCACCAGCACCCTAGCCAAGGGTGTGGACATGACGGGCATCGGGGCCTTTCAGGTGAAGAACTGGACGTACAACTTCGCGCAGGCCCGCCTGTCGAAGGGCCGGCTCTTCGCGCAGGCCTTCCTCAACATGACCGATTCCGGGGGCGATCTCAACGCGCCGGTCCAGGACGGAACCTTCGGCCTCCGCACCGGCGCGGCGGTCGTGGACCAGTCGCGCACCATGGCGGCCCAGGTCCAGCACGGCTTCGACATCGGCTCCCGGCAGAGCTTCACCTACGGCCTCGACTTGCAGCGGACCGATCCGCGCACCGGCGGGACGATCTTCGGGCGGAACGAAGACGACGACATGATCTCCGAAGTCGGCACCTATCTGCACTCGGAGACGTCGCTGGGCGACCGGATCGACCTCGTCACGGCGATCCGGCTGGACGATCACAACCGGCTTGCCGACGTGAACATCTCTCCCCGCGCGGCGCTCGTGTTCCGGCCGGCCGACAACCAGAACTTCCGCTTCACCTACAACCGGGCGTTTGCGACCCCGACCACAACCAACCTCTTCCTGGATATCATCGCGGCGCAGATTCCACTCTCTCCGCTGCCCGCCACCTACAACATACGAGCGCTGGGGGTGCCCTCCGGCGGCTTCACCTTCAGCGCCCAGTGTCCCGGCGGACTCATGTCGTACTGCATGCGCTCGCCCTTCGCACCGGGCCAGGCCATTCCGGCGAACGCGCTGGCGCTGTGGCCAGGGCTCCTCGAGATGCTGCCCGCGCTCCTCAGCCCCGGTTTCCAGCCCTTCGCCGGTGTTCTGGGGAATCTCCTGCAGAACCCGGGCGCGCTGCCGGGTGATCCCGCGATCGGCACCGTGCTCCGCCGGCTGAACCAGGCGGCCATCGATCCGGCGGATGCGTTCCCGCTCGACGGCTCGCCGGTTGAGACCATCACCGATCTCACCTCGACCATCAACAACACCTACGAAATCGGATACAAGGGCCTGATCGACGACCGCGTACTGCTGGCCGCCGACGTGTACTTCAGCCGGGTGGAGAACTTCGTCGGCCCGCTCCGCGTCGTGACCCCCAACGTCTTCTTCGACCCCGAGAGCGTCACGGCCTTCGTCCTTCACCGCCTGTCGCCGCTCATCCAGGGCGGCCTGGTGACCCGGGAACAGATCCTCCCGATCGTCGAGGGAGTGGCTCAGCTCCCCCTCGGCACCGTGGTGCCCGACCAGGTCGACGCCCCCGACCTCCTGGTCACCTATCGCAACTTCGGTGAGGTCGACTTCTGGGGAGCGGACCTGTCCGCGCAGATCATCGCGTCGGACCGGGTGCGAATAAACGCGAGCTACTCCTTCCAGAGCGACGAGTGCTTCGACTTCAACGACGACGGCAACTGCACCAGTTCGGACGACATCGCGCTCAACGCTCCCAATCACAAGGGGTCGATGGGGTTCACCTTCGACGACCGCGCCACCGGATTCTCGTTCGGGGGGCGGATGCGGATGACCACGGCGTTTCCGATGAACTCCGGCGTCTACGTCGGCGACGTGGACGGCTACAGCGTGGTGGACGCCTCGGTCGGATACCGGCTCCCGTTCCAGCCGAGCACGCATGTCTCGCTGACCGCGAACAACATCCTGAACAACCTGCACCGGGAGTTCGTGGGCGCGCCGGAGATCGGGAGAATGCTGCTGGCGCGGGTGAGGTACGACTTCTGAGGACGCGCCGGCCAACGGGCGAATCCCGGCAGAGTCAGTCCAGCGGCGTCACCTCGAGCCGCGAGATGTGCAGGTTGAGCATGTGGTTGACGCGGAAGCCGTAGATCCCGTCCATCGCGACTTCGGAGCGCGGCAGGGCGGCCACCTGGGCATCGTTGACGAAGAATCGCACCTCGTCGGCGTCCGCCTCGGCGGCGAGGATGTTCTTCGCCGTCGCCCCGTCGCCGCGGTCGGCCCAGCCCAGAATGGCTTCGTGGCCGGTCCAGGGGAGGACCGTGGGCGCGTCGGCACCCTCGCGCCGCTTGACGATGAATTCGCCCCCGTCGCGGATGAGGAAGTAGGTGTACTCGATGTCATCGCCATCCAGATCGAGCCCGCCCGCGAAGAATCCGAACGCCTCGCGCATCATCCCCTGCGGTTCGAAGAGGAAGACCTCCATCTCGATGCGGTATTCGCCGGAAGCCTCCATCTCCGGGCCCCAGTAGATCCCGGCGGGCCCCGAGGTTACGTGCCACCCGGGCGGCATCGACACGAACATCTCCAGCTGGTCCTCCGAAGCGCCGGGCTCGTCGAAGCGGACCTGCCAGTCCTCGGGACGCTCGAAGTCCTGGGCGGCAAGGGCTGGGGCGGCGAGGGACGACGCCAGGGCGAGGGCAAGGAGCGGGATCAGGAGGGCGGGCTTCTTCATGGTGTCTCCAGCCATTGACAGGGGTTGATGCGGCGCAGGAAGATCTGCGAAAGTGGCCCTGAAGGTCAATCGTCGCCGCGCCCGCCGCCGCCGGTGACGATGTCGGGGATCCCCGACGTTTCACGAGGCGAGCGCCGGGCATATGTTGTCTCAAACCCCGCTCGCCGGGGCATGACCTGCAACACGGAGGATGAGATGCGACTTCGCAACGTATGGCTCTCGGGAACGGCGATTCTGGCGGGACTCGCATTCTCTTCGGGGGCCGAAGCCCAGGGCGAGGAACGTTACGGCGCCTGGCTGATGGATTCGGACCGGCCCCCGCCGGCCTCCAACGTCATGACCTACGAGCCCTATGGCGATGGCGGCATGCGCATCACGGTCGCGAGCACGAACGCGCGCGGCGAGAGTTCCGAATGGGGGTACGTGACTCTGTTCGACGGCGTGTTCCGCGCCGTGGAGGGGCAGGAGAACGCCGAGACCGCGGTCGAGGTCGTGGACGACCGCAGCACCCGCATCCTGAACAGCCGGGGCGGCAGGGTCTACCAGGTCATCATCAACACCCTCTCCGAGGACGGCAACACGATTCAGAACGAGTACGTGCGCCTCGACGAGGAGGGGAAGATCACCGGGGTCGGGCACGCGACGTACCGGCGCATAATGGACTAGGCGAGCGCTCCCGCTACCGGCTGCCCTCCGGGGCGGCCGCGATGCACTCCACCTCGACGCGCGCATCGAAGGCCAGCCCGGCGGCGGCCAGGGCGGAGCGGGCCGGCGGGTCCTCGGGGAAGTACTCCAGGTAGACCTCGTTGAAGATGGCGTAGTCGGCCATGTCGGCGAGGAAGACGGTGCACTTGACCACGTCCTCCCACCCCGCCCCGGCTGCCTCCAGCACGGCCGCGAGGTTGTCCATGGTCTGACGGGTCTCCGGGATGATGCCGCCTTCGGCCAGCGTGGGCGGGGACACGCCCGGGAGCGCCCCGATCGCACCCGACAGGAAGATCAGGTCGCCGCTCCGCACCGCGGACGAGAACACCGGCAGCCGGGCCACCCCCTCGGGCTGGATGATCTCCTTGCGCGGCGCGGGTTCGGCCGCGGCCCGGCCGGCATCCGCGTCCGGCGACCCGGACGGCGCGCACCCGACCGCAAGCGCGCCCAGCATGCATGCAGCGCCCCGCCACGACCGCCGCTTCGGCACCGCACGCGCCACGCGCGCGACCTCGGCCCCGGTTTCCGCCCGCGTCCTCACCCGCTCCACGGCCACTCCTCCATCTCGATGCCCTTCGCCGCGAAGAGCAGTTCGAGCGCCCGCTCCCACGACTCCCAGCTGGTGGTCCGGCCGTACACCGAGTTGGTCTTGTGCGCCACCACCAGGTCGAGGGCGGGGAACACCGTGATCCATTGGCCGACCGCCCCGCGCCCGGTGTAGGCCCCTTCGAACGGACCGGCGGCGCGCGGACCATCCCACACCCACCACATGTAGCCGTAGCCGAAGTAGCCGTCCCGGCGCCGCTCCGGGTTCATCTCCTCGAGCGGGGTTACGACGCTCACGATTCGCCGCGCCCACTCCCGCGAGATGATCTGCTCCCCGTCCCACGATCCCTCGTTGAGCATCAGGTGCCCGATGCGCGCCATGTCGCGGGTTGAAAGCCAGAAGTGGTACGCCGGATTGCGCGAGATGGAAAGATTGCCGGACTTGCGGTGCATGGAGCGGTCCCAGTCCTGGAACCGGAGCGGAATCGCCAGCTGCGCCTGGGCCTCGTCGTAGAGATCGCGGCCCGTGAGCTGCTCGAAGACGGCCCCCGCGGCGTTGAAGTCCCAGTTGCTGTAGAGCATGTAGGTGCCCGGCTCCTGCGACCCGCGCGGCGGCGCCTCGGAGAGATTGTCGCCGCCGTTGGAGGCGGGGTGGTAGACGCCCGAGCGCGCGGTGACCAGGTGGTCCACCGTGGCGCCCAGCTCGACGGGGAGCAGCCCGCCGATGTCGTCCACGCCCAGATCGGCCATGGTGGCGTTCAGGTCGATGGTGCCGTTTTCGACCCAGTAGCCGTACAGCATCGCCAGGATGCTCTTGCGCACCGAGGCCAGATACGACAACTCCTCGATGTCGCCGTACTGGAATACGATGCGGCCCCGGTCCGCCACCACGATGCCGGTGGAGTTGGCGCTGTCGCGCACGAAGTCGCGCACCAGCCCGAGCGCGTCGGCCTCCCAGCCGAAACCGGCCAGTCCGTCCCGGGGAACGATCTCCCACTCCTCCCCCGGGAAGACGCAGGTGGGGCAATCGGTGCGCGGCTCGAGCGCGAAGAGCAGTCCTGCGGGGGCCATCAGGACCCACGCAACGACAAACGGTGCGAGGAAGCGTCTCATGGCGGTTCTCACGGTGAAGGTGGCTCCCGGGGCCCGGAAGGACGAAATCACGGGCTGGATGGAGGATACGCTGAAGCTGCGCGTCGCGGCGCCCCCGGAAAAAGGCAGGGCCAACGCAGCCGTAGTGGCGTTGCTGGCGCGCACGCTCTCGATGGGCAGGGACCGGATCGTCATCGTGGCCGGGGCCGGGTCGCGGCGCAAGCGGGTCCGGATCGAGGGCCTGTCGCCGGAAGATGTGCGCGAGCGGATTCGCGCAACCCTGGACAAGCGAACTCGATGAGCGGCTGTCTCCAACGCCCGGGGATCGCCGTGGCTACCTCAGGAAGATGTCCTTCGGGATGTAGCCGGTAACGACCTGGGTCAGGTCGACCACCTCGCTGACCCGGAAGTCCACCGCGATGCTGGCCAGGGAGAGGGCTTCGGCGGGCGACAGCCCCTTCTCCTCCCCCAGGAAGTTTACGACCTCCCAGGTCGCGTGGCGGGCGGCGCGGTCGAGATCCAGGTCGATGCCCATGATCATGTAGTACTCGTCGTCCTCGGCGCGCGGCGCGGAGATGCTGCGGTCCTTGTGCACGGCGAAGCGGAACACGCCGGAGAGCGACTGTTCGATCGCGGTGCCGCTCACCTCGCCGTCGCCCTGCGCGCCGTGGCCATCGCCGGTGTAGAAGAGCGCGCCCTCGTGGAAGACGGGCAGGTACAGGGTGGTGCCGGCCTTGAGGTCCTTGACGTCCAGGTTGCCGCCGAAGGCGCCGGGGGGCCGGGAGCCCTGAACCCCGGGCACGGTCACACCCGGCTGGCCCACCACCGGATCGGGCGCGACCGCCAGGATTCCCATGAAGGGCGCCAGCGGCACGTGGATGTCGTCGGAGATGAGGGCCACCTCGCGCCCGTCCACCTCCTCGGTGCGGATGACGTGACGGGTTCCGGGCGCAATGTCGAGCGCCGGGTCGTCCGGACGGGCGCCGGGATAGCTCATCGAGAACACGCCGCCCCTGGCGGAGGTGTTGTTGATGCCCCAGGACACCCGCGTCTCGATGGAGAGGATCTCGACCTCGAGCACGTCTCCCGGCTCGGCGCCCTCGACGTAGACGGGACCGGTGATGACGTGGCCGCTCCGTCCTTCGCGCGGGCGTCCCTCGCGCGACGCCCAGAAGTCGAGCACGTCCTGCAGGATCTCGTCGCGCGGGAGGCCGAGGCCGGTGAGATAGGCCACCGGCTCCTCGCTCTGGGTGGCGCCGGCGTGGGTGACGGTGTTGATGCGCACGGTCTCGCCCGGCTGGACCCGCAGCACGGGCTCCTTGTCGATGGGGAACCAGCCCCACGCAACGTTCTCGGGGGTGGAGGGCACGAAGTGGTCGGCCTCGCCGGCCGGCTCGGCGCTGCGCATTTCGGGCGTGGACGGGTTCGCCTGCGGGCTGCTCTCACCATCCGGAGCGCCGCAGGCGGCCACCAGGGCGACGATCAGCGTCGCGCCCAGGCAACGCCCCGGCCGCCGGCGGAGGGACGATACGGGTCCTCGGTGGCTTCTCCGACTCCGGACGCGGATTCGTGTGGCGCGCATCTCCGACTCTCCTCTTTCTGGCACATGGCGAACTGCTCACGTACCGTTAGCGACCGATCGGCCTCGAATCAAACGAGTTGCCGCGCGGCGAGCGGACTTCCACGGGATTTCCACCGGCGCGCACAACCCTGGTTTCCCCCAGCGGAGAACGGACGTGTTCAATACCAGCGACCCCCGCCTGTACCTGTTCACGGCCCTGGCCATCATTGCCCTGATGTTCGTCTACCACTGGGTAAGCTCCGCGCGCGCGACGGCCGGCGATGGCTCGGGAAGGGGCGGAAGGCGCGGCAAGCCCAACCTGTTCGAGTTGGCGGTGGGCTTCGGCACCAACTTCTTCGACACCCTGGGGATCGGCTCCTTCGCGCCCACGACATCGCTCTACAAGCTGGCGAAGACCGTCCCCGACGACGAAATCCCGGGCACCATGATGACCGGCCACACCCCGCCCGTCATCATCCAGGCCTTCATCTTCATGACCATCATCCTGGTGGAGCCCCTCACCCTGTTCACGCTGATCGCGGCGGCGGTGCTGGGGGCCTGGCTGGGTGCGGGGGTCGTGACCCGCCTTCCGCGCCACTGGATTCAGATCGGCATGGGGGTCGCGCTGCTGATCGCGGCCGCGACCTTTCTGCGGTCCATCTTCGGCACCGACCCGGTGGGTGGTGAGGCAACCGGAGTAGCCGGCGCCGACCTTGTGATCTCGGCCGTCTGCCTGTTCGTGCTGGGGGCGCTCATGACCATCGGGATCGGCATGTACGCGCCCACCATGATCGTGGTCAGCGCCATCGGCATGACCCCCGCGGTGGCCTTTCCGATCATGATGGGGTCCGCGGCGTTCCTGATGGCGGTCGCGGGAATCCGCTTCGCGCGGGCGGGCCGCTACGGGCTGAAGGCGGCCCTGGGACTGACCATCGGGGGCATCCCCGCCGTGCTTGCCGCGGCGTTCATCGTCCGGTCGCTGCCGCTCGACGTGATGCGCTGGCTGGTGGTGGTGGTCGTGCTCTACGCCGCCGTGGCCATGCTCCGGTCGGCCGCGCAGGAGCTGCGCAAGGGGAACTGACTCAGTTCGCCTCCCACAGTTCGGTCGTGGGCTGGAAGGCTATCCACGCGAACCAGAAGGCGATGTAGGCTCCCTCGACCGGTTCCAGGCGGGTGCCTTCCATGGGCCCTTCGAAGGCCACCCCGTCCACCCGCCAGCGCGAACCCGTCCCGGCGTCCACGATGTCGCCTCCGGTGAACTCGAAGGTGAGGGTCTGCCCGTCCACCACCGGGTTGAGCGCGAACGCCGCCTCCCCGTCATTGTCCCACACCACCAGGACCGGCTTCCCGCCCACCACGTCGTTTACCACGGTCACGGGCGACCCGTCCCCGCGGAGTTCACCGAACGGGTACGCCTTGCCGCCGTTCGCGTCGTCGAGGACCCCGAGAACGCGTTCCTTGACCGGGCGGCGGGTGTCGGTGACGGTTTGGGGATAGAAGAGGTTGGTGTTGCCCAGGCTCTCGTAGTCGCCGTAGGGATAGCGGTCATACTGCGTGCTCAGGCCGCCGTCGGGGCGCACCACCACCAGGCCGTCCTGATTGAGCGCGCGCCAGCGCTCCCAAGTGACCTCCGATGAGGCGATCAGCGGCAGCGGCTGCCCCTGTTTGGGCCCGCAGCCGGCCTGGCGCAGCATCTGGGGCCAGAGCGAGCGGTCGCCGTCGGTGCGGTCGTACATGATCAGGTTGTTCTGGAAGAGAAGCCCGGATACTCCGAACTCGTCGCCCGCGACTTCGCTGCGGTCGAACACGATGCTCGACCCGGTCAGGGGACAATAGGTGACGGCAACGCGATACGGGCCCAGCGTCAGGTTCACGATCTCGTGCCACCAGAGGATGCGATGAGGCACCGCGATCGCCTGCCCGTCCAGCTCGAAGCTGATCACGCGGTCGCTTTCCCACAGAAAGCCGGTCTGCTGGTCGAAGATCCCCGTCACGGGCGGGTTGGTGAGAGCGGGGATCCCGTCCACCCCCACGCCACCGTCGAAGACCAGGTCGGTGTCGATCGAGCAGTTGGGACCGAGGTCGACGGACGTCGTGGGTTCGGGGCCCGTGGCGGCGTCGGAACAGGAGAGCAGCAGCGACACCGCGGCGGCGGCGAGCAGCGGGGGCCGGGGGTGCATGGTGTGGTTCAGCCTTGTCGGCGAGGAAGGCCCCGGAACCGTGCCGGGCCGGAGCATGACTGCTATCATAACCCCGCGCGCCGGTAAGGTGTCCGCCGGCCCTCCGAGCGTCCATCCTGCCACTCGATTCGGGGAAACGACCGCTTGCTCAACTACATCTGGGCGGCTCTGCTGATTTCGGCCTTCGTCTTCGCGGGGGCTTCCGACATCGGCGATCTCAGCCGGGACACCTACCGCAACGGCCAGCCGCTCCCTGTGGTGCTGGAGTTTCCCGAGGGCACCGCCGCCGCGGGTGGGCGCACGCCGGTGCGGATTCGCATCAACGCCGGGGTCTACCAGGACTTCTACGGCACGGACGAGAGCCCCGCGCCAAGCTACGACGGCGTCCTGCTGCGCACCGGCGAGGGAATGGTGCTGCGCTTCGATGCGGGAGCCGCGCTTCCCGAGCCGCTGGAGACGATCCGGGGCGTGTCGCGCTCGAACGACGACGAGCTTCAGGGGACCGTCGAGGGTTTCCTGTCGCCCGTGCTGGGCCTGGGAGATGACCCCACGGCCGCTCAGGCGACCGTGCAGTTCGAGCACGTCCGCTTCGTGAAGATGACGGCCATCGGCGCGGCGGCGCTGGACTTCGCGGAGACCGCCGCCGGGATCGCGATCGGGCTGATCGGGGTGCTGGCGCTCTTCCTGGGAGTCATGAAGATCGCGGAGGAGGCGGGCATCATCTACGCCATCGTGCGCGTGGTGCGCCCGGTTCTGCGGCCGCTCTTCCCCGAAGTGCCAGAGGACCATCCCGCCCTCGGCATGATCGCGCTCAACCTCACCGCCAACGTGTTCGGGCTGGGCAACGCGGCGACGCCCTTCGGCATCAAGGCCATGGAGGAGCTGCAGAAGCTCAACCCGAGCGAGGACACGGCCACCAACCCCATGGTGATGCTCCTCGCGGTCAACACGGCGAGCGTCCAGCTGGTGCCACCGGTGCTGCTGCTCGCGCTCCTCGGCCTCCAGATCAACCGGCTCATCTTCGCCATCATCATCACCACCGGGCTGTCGCTGCTCGTGGCGATCATGGCGGCCCGCCTCTACGGGAAGCTGCCGGGCTCGCGCGCGTCGGATCCCAACCGGACCCGGCCGTTCGGGGAAACGCCGCGGGACGCCGGCCGGGATTCCCGGCGCGGGGAGGGCTGAGATGGAACTCGCGCGTGAGTTGATCGGGCTCCTCTCCGCCTTCGTCATCCCGGTCATCCTGGTCGGCTTCCCCCTGTACGGGCTGTACAAGCGGGTGCCGGTCTACGAGACCTTCGTGGAGGGGGCGAAGGAAGGGTTCGGGGTGGCGGTGCGCATCATCCCCTACCTCGTGGCCATCCTGTTCGCCATCGGCATGTTCCGCGCCAGCGGGGCGATGGATGCGCTCATCGCGCTGCTGAACCCGGTGCTGGAGCCGATCGGCTTCCCGGCCGAGGTCCTGCCCATGGCGATCATCCGCCCGCTCACCGGCTCGGGCTCGGCGGGGCTGGTCGCGGACATGGTCGCCCGGTACGGCGAGGACTCGCTGTTCGTCAAGATGGCCGCGGTGATGTTCGGCTCCACCGAGACGACCTTCTACGTCGTGGCCGTGTACTTCGGCGCCGTCAACATCAAGCGCACCCGGCACGCCATTCCCGCCGGGCTGACGGCCGACATCGCGGCGATGCTGTTCGCGGTGTGGGTCGTGCGGCTGCTGTTCGGCTAGGCGTCAGCGCGCTTGCCGGGAGGGTGACATGATGCGTCGGCCGGGCCCCTGGATCCTCTTCGGCCTCCTCGGAGTCGCCGGCGTCGTCGTCGCGATCCGGTTCTTTCCGGCCGCCTTCCCCATCGTCACGCTGGATCTCGCCATGGACCGCGAGGCCGCCGTCGCCCGCGCGGACACCCTGGCGCGGCAGTACGGATGGGATCCGGCGGACGCTCGGACGGCCGCCACGTTCGGCCAGACGGACCCCGAAGTACAGTCCTACGTCGAACTGGAAGCGGGAGGAAGGGACGCGTTCGCGGGGCTCGCCGAGCGTGGCATCCATCAGCCGTACGTGTGGACGGTGCGACGCTTCCAGGAAGGGGCGATCGAGGAAAGTCAGGTTCGATTCACGCCCGCGGGCGAGCCGTACGGGTTCCGCCTTCGCCTCTCGGAGGACGATCCGGGGAGCGGCAACCTCGCCGAGGCCGAAGCTCGAGCCGTGGCCGACGGAACTGCGGCGGAGTGGGGGGTGGATCTTGCCCCGTTCGAGCTCCTCGAGTCGTCCCAGGAAACGCAGCCCGGCGGACGCGTGGATCACACGTTCGTGTTCGAGCGGATGGACGCGACAGTGGAGGAGGGCCGCTTTCGGCTGCGGATCCGCATAGCAGGGGAGCGTGCCTCCGAGCTTGCGCACTTCGTCTTCGTGCCGGAGGCCTTCTCCCAGCGCTACGGCGACATGCGTTCGAGGAACGATGCGATCGCGTTCGCATCGCAGTCGGTTTTCGTCGTCCTCTTCCTGCTTGTGGGAGGCGTAGGCGGCACGGCCTTCCTCATGAGGAAGCGTCTGATCGTCTGGCGTCCGGCCCTCGTCTGGGGCGCCGTCACCGCCGTGCTGCTCGGCCTCGGGATCGTGAACACTCTCCCGCTCAGCTGGATGGGCTACGACCCCGCCGTCTCGGTCCGGACGTTCCTGGCCCAGCAACTGGTCCTGGCAGGGGCGACCGCCGCGCTCGGCGCTCCGCTTCTGGCGTTCATCTACCTGGCGGGGGAATCGCTCGGCCGGCGAGCGTTCCCCGGCCACCTTCAACAGTGGCGTTTCTGGTCGCCCCAGGTTGCGGCGTCCATGCCTGCGCTCGGCCGAACCGCCGGCGCGTACCTGCTCCTGGGAACTCAACTCGGCTACGTGGTGCTCTTCTACCTGGCCACGTCCCGGCTCGAAGGCTGGTGGTCTCCTGCCGAGGCCGTCATCCAGCCCGACCTGCTCGCCACGGCGCAGCCCTGGCTTGTGGCGGTCTCGACCTCGCTCTTCGCGGCCTTCTGGGAGGAGAGCGCGTTCCGCGCCATCCCCATCGCGTGCGCGGCCCTGCTGGCGGCGCGCTACGGACGGAAGAGCCTCTGGATCTGGGGGGCGGTCGTGCTGCAGGCAGTCGTCTTCGCCGCCGGTCACGCCAACTACCCTCAGCAGCCGGCCTACGCCCGGGTGGTGGAGCTCACGGTTCCCGCCCTGCTCTGGGGCGTGGTCTACCTGTATTTCGGTCTCGTGCCGACCATCCTCTCCCACTTCACCTACAACCTCTCGCTGCTGTCTATTCCACTCTTCGCGTCATCCGCGCCCGGCATACTCCTGGACAGGGTGGTCGTGGTGGCGGCCGGGCTGGCTCCGCTTCTGGTTGTGGTCGGGGCGCGGCTGAAGGTGGGTGCGCGCGCGAAGGCGCCGGAATGGGCGTACAACCGCGCCTGGAAACCGCCCGCCGTGGAGGAACCGGACGCGGACGCGGAGCCGGGCGCGGAGGCCGGTGCCGAGTCGCCCGCTTCGGAGGCGTCTTCGGCCGCCCGGGGCTTTCTCTCGCGGCGCAAGCTGGTCTACGCGCTGGGTGTGATCGGTGTCTCCGCCTGGGGTGCCGGTGCGTTCAGCGACGCCGGCGGCGCGCCACGACTGACCGCGACCAGGAGCGAGGCGATCGCCGTCGCCCTGGACACGCTGGAGCGGCGCGGGCACGCCGTGGAGTCGTGGAGGCCCCTTGCCCGGGTGGATGGCGGTCGGGGAAACGACCACCGATACGTTTTCGAGGAAGCCGGCCCGGAGGTGTACGAGAGCCTGCTCGGGACCTATCTGAGGAGGCCTCAGTGGACGGTGCGTTTCCTGGACTTCCAGGCCGACCCCGAGGAGCGCGTCGAGGAACTGCGCGTCCACGTCGACGAGGCGGGCGAACCCTTGCGTCTCCGGCACATCCTTCCCGAGGCACGTCCGGGCGCGCATCCGGATGAGGAGACCGCGCGTGCGGCCGCGCTCGCCGCGATCCAGGCAAGGTACGGGATGGGCCCGGAGTCCATCGAGGAAGTCGGCGCCGTCCAGACGGCGCGGCCGGAGCGCACCGACTGGAGATTCACCTTCGAGGACCGGGCGGTCCTCTCGGAGATCTCCGGTGAAGCGCGGCTGACGGTGTTGCTCGCTGGCGACGAGGTCGTGGATGCGGATCGCTTCGTGAACGTGCCCGAGGAGTGGGAACTCGCCCGGGCGGACGGAGAGGCGCTCCGCAACCTCATGAACCTGTGCGCCTTGCTGGTGCTCGTGCTCGGTTTTGCCGGGGCATGCATCCTGTCGGCGGTTACGTGGGCGAGGCACGGGCTGGATGCGCGGCTGTTCGTCCGCGCGACCCTGCTCGCCGCGGTGGTGTTGGGTCTCGGGCAGGCCAACTCCTGGCCGGCAACCGAGGCCGTTTTCTCGCCGGCGCAGCCGTGGGGCCTTCAGGCGGGAATCGCGGCCTTCGGGGGCTTTCTCGTGCTCCTCTTCGGATCGGCGGCGGTCGGCCTGGGGGCCGCGCTGGCGCACAGGTGGCTCGGGGTGGCGCGGGACGGGCAAGCGGAGGGACCGGCAACGCGCGCGCTCGCCCTGGCGGTGGGCGCCGCCCTGCTGGGTGTCGTGGCGCTCCGGGAGTGGGCCGCCGGGGGACTTCCCGGATGGCCCGACATCGCTGGGGCCAACTCCTTCATCCCAACCCTGGCCGGGCCGCTTGGAGCGACCAACCGGCTTCTCTTTGGAACGACGGGATTGCTCCTGATGAGCGGCCTCGCGTTGAGGTCGGGCGACCGCCTCCGCTCGCGCGTCGCGCTGTGGGTCCTGGTGCTGGCGGCCGGGATCCTCTCCGTGCCGGGGCCACTGGAGGAATCGGTTCTCACCTGGGTGCCGGCCGCACTCCTGAGTGGCGCCGTCTTCTTCGCGCTGGCCCGTCTCGGGGCGGCGGCGCCGGCGTTGGTACCCGGCTTCGTCGGGACCTTGATCTGCGCCGACTTCCTCGTTCAGGTCGCAACCGGACCCTATCCGGGGGCGAGGCTGGGCGGTGTGCTGGGGGTCATGGCAGTGGGCGCGCTCGCCGTCGGATGGATGCGCGAGATGCAGGGTACGGCACCGGTATCGCGGCAGCGCCAGGCAGGGTGATGCGAGACGGGACACATCCAGGTGTCGCGGGAAAGTCATGCACTATCACCTGATCGGGATCGCGGGCACCGCGATGGCCTCGCTCGCCGGGCTCCTGCGCGCGAGGGGCGACCGGGTGACCGGATCCGACCAGGGCGTCTACCCCCCCATGTCGCTGATGCTCGACGATCTGGGCATCGAATACGCGGACCGGTACGACCCCGCCAATCTGGCCGGCGATCCGGACGTGGTCGTGGTGGGCAACGCGATCGGCCGGGGCAACCCCGAGCTCGAGGAGGTGCTGGATCGGCGGCTGCGCTACACGTCCGCGGCCGCCGTGATCAAGGAGCGGTTTCTGGCCGGCCGCCATGTGGTCGCGGTGGCGGGAACGCACGGCAAGACCACCACCGCAAGCCTGGTCGCATGGCTGCTGGAGGCGGCGGGGCTAGATCCTTCGTTTCTCATCGGAGGCATCCCTGAGAACTTCGGCATCTCGTTCCGGCTCACGGGCTCCGAGCTCTTCGTCATCGAGGCGGACGAGTACGACACCGCGTATTTCGACAAGGGCCCCAAGATGTGGCACTACCTGCCGTGGACGGCGGTGGTGACCAACGTCGAGTTCGACCACGCGGACATCTTCCGCGACGACGTCGCCTACCGCTTCGCCTTCGAGCGCTTCATCAACCTGGTGCCTCGGGCGGGCACGCTGGTGGCGGGCTGGGACTCGGCGGCTCTGCGCGCGATGTGCGGTGTGTCGCCCGCGCCCGTCCAGTCCTTTGGCATCGGTGCGCCCGACACCGGGACGACTGCGGAAGGCGTCCCCTCGAATCCCCGATGGCGGGCCGAGCGAATACGCGGCGGGGAGGCGGGCACCCGCTTCGCGGTCCGGCGGGACGGGGCAATGCTGGGGGAGGCAGAGATGCGGCTCGCGGGCGACTTCAACGTCCTGAACGCCCTGGCGGCGATGGCGGCCGCTGCCGCTGCCGGCGCGCCCTGGGACGCGATCCGCGAGGGTCTCGGCACCTTCCGGGGCGTCCGCCGCCGCATGGAAGTTCGAGGGGAGGCCGGGGGCGTCACAGTGGTCGACGACTTCGCGCACCACCCCACCGCGGTAGCCGCCACCCTGAGAGCGGCGCGGCAGCGGTTCCGCGGCCGGCGGCTGATCGCCGTCTTCGAGCCCCGCAGCTACACCGCTCAGCGGCGGGAATTCCAGGAAGCCTACGGGGAGGCGCTCGCCGAGGCCGACCACGCCGTTGTGGCCGCGCTCTTCCGACCCGAGCGCTACGATGACACGATCCGGCTGGACCCTGCGCAGCTGATCGCGTCGCTGCGCGCCAAGGGCGTCGAAGCCGACTACGAACCGGCAGTCGACGGCATCGTGAAGCGCATCGTCCGTAGGGCGCGCCCCGGCGACGTGGTGCTGATCATGTCCAACGGGGGATTCGGAGGCATCCACGAGCGGCTGCTGGCCGAGCTGGGCCCGGAGCGTGCCGCGCGTGGCGCAAAGTCGCACGGGAGCGCGGCGGTCGGATGACATCCCGGGTTTCCACCCAGCCGCCGCTCCGGCCGCGAGCGCTTCGGCCCGGCGCGCGCGTGGCGCTCGTAGCCCCGGCGGGGCCGCTCGGGCCCGGTGTGCTCGACGAGGCCGTCGATCGTTGCCGGAGGCTCGAACTGGAACCGGTCACGTACCCGGCGGCGACCCGGAGGCGGGGCTACCTGGCCGGAAGCGACGAGGAGCGGCTCGCGGACCTGCAGTCCGCCTTCGACGATCCGGCGACCGACGCAGTATGGGCGCTACGCGGCGGATACGGGACGCTCCGCATCCTCGACGGCCTGGATCTGGCGCGCCAGCGCCGCGACCCCATCCCCTTCATCGGCTTCAGCGACAACACCAACCTCCACGCCCTCCATGCGCGGGCGGGAGTGGTCTCCTTCCATGGACCGCATCCCGGGGCCGACTTCCCCCCGGAAACCGAGGCGTCGTTCCGTGCGGCACTCTTCTCCGGAGAAGCTCCGGGACCGCTGTCGTCCCGGCCCGAAGATCCCGCTCCCCATGCGCTGCGGGGAGGGAGCGCGGAGGGAAGGCTCATCGGCGGGAATCTCGCGATCCTGGCGTCTCTTTGCGGGTCGCGCGATGCCATCTCCGCGCGCGGCCGCATCCTGTTCCTCGAAGATGTGGGGGAGCCCGCCTACAGGGTGGACCGGATGCTGCACCAGCTCCTCCGGGCCGGGGTGCTTGACGATGTCGCGGGACTTGCCTTCGGACGGTTCACCGGAGTGAGCGAAGGGCTGAGCGATATCGTCGCCGTGCTCAGCGAGGTCGCCGTCCGACCAGGAGTGCCGGCGGTTGCCGACCTTCCCTTCGGGCACACGGAGCACAACTGCACCGTCCCCGTGCTGGCCAGGGCGCGCCTGGACGCGGATGCGGCCACCCTCCTGGTGACGGAGCCGGCCACTCAGCCAGGGTGAGCCCCACCGGCACCACTTCCCCCCTGAAGGCCCGCGCGCGCCGGGGCGCGAAGATGTGCGAATGTATACCTTGTGGGAGGACACGGGAGACGTAATACACACGCGGCGACGGAAGACGCACGGCCTCTTCGCCGAACGCCGAGCACGTCGATATCGGAGATCATAAATGAGACTGCGAGGTTTGCCGGCGGGGGTGCTCGCCGGGCTTCTTGCCGCCAGTTGCGGCGGCGACGGAGGCACGGTCGACCCGGCCCCGCCGCCGCCCGCTCCGACGGGGACGGTCATCGGCCAGGTGACGGTCGAGGGCGCGCCGCTGCCGGGCGTGCTGGTGTCGCTGACGGGGGCCGCCGCCCAGTCCACCGCGACGGGCGCCGACGGCGGGTTCCAGTTCGTCTCCGTGCCGGCGGGATCGCACACCGTGACGCTCGCGAGCGGGATCCCCAACGACGTTACCTTCTCGCGGACCACCGCATCGGTCACCATCACTTCCGCCGGCCAGCAGGTGCGTGCGGACTTCCCCGGCGAGTATCTGCGCACCTCCTCCATCAGGGGCAGGGTGCTCGCGGTGACCCAGGGCAGTCAGCCGGAACCGGTGGAGGGCATCGCGCTGGGAATGACGGGCCTCCAGGACGCGGCGGACACCACGGACGCCAGCGGCCGCTATGAGTTCGTGGCGCTGCGTCCGGGCGAGTACACGATATCCCTGCTGACGACCGCCGGTTTCGCCTTCGACGCAACCAGCTTCACCCGGACCCTGACGACGGGACAGAACCTCGAGCACGACTTCGTCGGCGCCGCGGACCTGTTCATCGCTACCGACTCACTGGACGTCGGCCGCATCGCCATCCCCTACGCTCAGCAACTGGTCGCGCGCGGCGGCACGACCGAGGGTCTCGTGTGGAGCCTCGAAGGGGGAACGCGCCTCCCCGAGGGGCTTGCCTTCACGAGCAACGGGCTGATCGCCGGCACGCCGCGTTACGTGGGATTCACGGAATTCACCGTCACCGTGACCAACGCCCAGGGGCGAAGAGCGAGCGCGGCGCTGTCGCTGCGCGTGTGCGAGGGCGCGCTCGGCCTCGACGAAGGAGACTACCAGGTCTTCCGCGCTGACGAGCGCGGGGAGTGCGGTTTCTTCGTACAGGCTCCGCGGGCGGGAGCCTACTATCGCGTCACCATGGTGGGGACCGAGACGCCGGACCCCCCTCCTGGTGCCCCCAGGCCCGTCCACGACGTCAGCCTCAGCGTTGCCGGAAGCTTCACGGCGGCCGCCGCGCCGATGGTGGCGAGTTCGGAACGGACGGGCGGCGCCCCGCGCCAGGAGGCGACCTCCATCGGGGGCCCCTGGCTGGACGAACTGCTCGAACGGGAACGCGCCTACGCCCGGAGCCACGAGCGCCTGCGCGCCAGTGAGGCCGAGCTGGTAGAGCGCCTGTCGGCGGAAGGACCTCTCCAGATCCTTCCGGATCTCTCCCAACAGGTGGCGCAGGCAGCCGCCGGCGGGGCCGGCAGAGGCCGCGCGCCCGAGGAACTGGCCATCCGTCTCAGCGACGCGTTCGCCGGCAGCTGCACCGTAGACACCACGGTGACCGCCAGGCTGGTCGCCGAAAACCAGCATCTGGCGTTCTACGAATACCAGACGACCTCTTCCCCTGACAATGTCCGACAGATCCTCGACTACTATGCCGACTACGGGGACGAGGTGATCCAGCGCTATTTCGGCGGAGTGAGCGACGTGAACGGGGACGGCATCGTGAACGTGCTCATCCGTCCCGATCTTCCGGGCGCCACGCTGGCCTACGTGTGGTCCGCCGACATGACGCTCTCGCGCAACTCCTGTCCGGCATCGAACGAAATGGAGCTGATCCACTTCGGCGCCGAGTCCATCGACGACATCAGCGGCGACGACTTCTGGGCGCTGGGCACGATCGTGCACGAGATGAAGCACGTGAGCTCGCTGTACAAGGGATATCGCAGAAGAAGTGCCAGCCGATTCCATCCCTTCTGGATCGAAGAAGGGACCGCCGACATCGCCAAGGAAGTGTCCTCGCGCCTGGCGTGGCAGCGCGCTGGCGGTCCCGCCATGAGGGATCGCGTTACGGGAGAGGACCTGCGTGACGCGTTCCGGGCCACCGGTGGCAACGCCCGGGCCGAGGCCTATGGCACCTTTACCGCGATGGCCCGCACCGTCCTTGCGATCTCCCCGGATTCGAGCGCGCTGACCTTTGACTACGGTGATGGAGAAATCGGCGACGTGTACGGGTCGGGCTGGCATTTCCACCGCTTCCTGCGGGACCGGGTGGTGGGCACGGGCAGTGCCGCGGCGGATGAGCGCTTCATGCGCGTGCTGAACGACTCGCTCACCACGGCCGGAGTCGCGGGCATCGAAGCCGTCACCGGCAGGCCCATGGAGGAGTTGCTGATCGACCACGCCGTCGCCATGACCTTCGCCGGAAGCGAGGGGGTGGCGGGCGCGGATGTGCCCCACTTCACCACCTACGATTTTCCGACCGCGACGGAAGTCTTCAGTCAGCCCGACCCGCCCGGCTTCTACCCCTGGCCGGTTACCACCGTCGGTGAAGACACCGCCGACGACTTCGCGCCGGTTGCCGTGCCTCTGGCCACCTCGGGAAGGCGCACCTTCGACGGCCGGCTGGCTGCCAGCGGTGTCCGCATCCACGACTTCCGCGCAAGGGGCGCCGGAAACGGGGCCGCGTTCTACTACGACATCCCGAGTTCCGCCCGGGTCATCGTGGCGCGCATTTCCGAGCCGGATCCGTAAGCGGCCCGCCAACGACCTCCCCCCGGCGTTCGAGCGGCGCTCGCGAGCGAATCGCCGCCTCGCGTGCTAATTTGGCGGGCATCCGTGATCCGGCCGGCCAAGGGAGGCACCGATGGATGCAAGGCACACCACAGGGCACACCGCCACGCGCGTCATTCGCTCCGCGCGCTACGCGACTTCCTCGATCCTGTTCCTGGCGCTTACCGCATGTGGCACAGCCGACACGCCCGACGCGGGAGATGACGCGGAGCTGATGGAGCGCGCCCGCGGCATCCACGAGCGGGTCATCACGCTCGACACCCACGCCGACATCAACCCGGGCAACTTCACCCCCGAGCTCAACTACACCATGGACCTGCCCACGCAGGTCAACCTGCCGAAGATGGAAGCGGGCGGGCTGGACGTGGCGTGGTTCATCGTGTACGTGGGCCAGGGCGACCTGACCCCGGCGGGGTATGCCGAAGCCTACGATCAGGCCATCGCCAAGTTCGACGCCATCCACCGCCTGACGGGGGAGATCGCGCCCGAGCGCATCGGGCTGGCCCTCACCTCCGACGACGTGCGCCGCATCGCGGGGGAGGGACGCAGCGTGGCCATGATCGGGGTCGAGAACGGATACCCGGTCGGGGAGGATATCGGCCGCATCCAGGAGTTCCAGGAGCGCGGCGCGCGTTACCTGTCGCTCGCCCACAACGGCCACAGCCAGCTCTCCGACTCCAATACCGGAGAGGCACTGGACGACTGGCTCCACGACGGGCTGAGCGATCTCGGGCGGCAGGCGGTGGCCGAGCTGAACCGGGTCGGCATCATGATCGACATCTCGCATCCCTCGAAGCGGGCCAACATGGAGGTGTTCGAGCTGAGCCGAGCCCCGGTGATGGCCTCGCATTCCTCGGCGCGGGCGCTCAACGACCACAGCCGCAACCTGGACGACGAGCAGTTGATGGCGCTCCGGGAGAACGGAGGCGTGGTCCAGACCGTGGCCTTCCGCGGCTACGTCGACGGGCCCAAGAACCAGGCATACCAGCAGGCCTCGCAGATGGTCATCGCCGAAGTCGCCGAGGAAATGGACTTCGAGATCATCGGAGGCGGCCGCGGGCGCGCCTTCTTCATGGCGCTGCAGGCGATGAGCCCCGATGAGCGCGAGGCCTACCAGGCCGGGCTGCGCATGGTCCAGGACGCGGCGGCCGAGCGGATCGCCATGGAGGTGGCGCCGGTCACCCCGCCGGTGGATGTCGCCGACTTCGTGGACCACATCGACTACATGGTCGGGCTGATCGGCCTCGAGCACGTGGGCATCAGCTCCGACTTCGACGGGGGCGGGGGCGTAACGGGGTGGGACGACGCCTCGGAGACCTTCAACGTCACCCTGGAGCTGGTCCGGCGCGGCTACAGCGAGGAGGAGATCGGCCAGCTCTGGAGCGGAAACCTCCTGCGCGTGCTCGACGACGTGCAGGCGGTCGCGGCGGAGATTCAGTCGGAGAGCAACTGAGCAGGCTCCGACGCGCGGATCGCGCTTTTGATCGCCGCGCCCGGCAGGGTTAGCTTTGCTGCCCGTCCCCATGCAGTTCCTCCCCGGGAGGTGAGATGGTCCCTGTTCTCGCCCTTTGGCTTCCGATCCTGATCGCCGCCGTGCTCGTCTTTTTCGCCAGCTCGGTCATGCACATGGTGCTGGGCTATCACAAGAACGATTTCCAGGGGATCGAGGATGAAGACGCCGTGATGGATGCCCTGCGGCCCGCCAACCTCGCACCGGGCGACTACTTCTTCCCCCACGCGGGCAGCCCCGAGGTCATGAGATCCGAGGCCTTCCAGGCGAAGCTCGCGAAGGGGCCCATAGCGTTTTTCACCGTCGGGGATCCGAGCGCGTTCACGAGCATGACCAGAAACATGGCGCAGTGGTTCGTCTACTGTGTCGTGGTGGGGGTGATGGTGGCCTACGTCGCCGGACGCACGTTGGCGCCGGGGGCGGAGTATCTGACGGTCTTCCGCCTCGCGGGCACGGTAGCCTTCTGCTGTTATGCGCTCGCCCTGCCACTCAACTCGATCTGGTACCATCGGCAGTGGTCGACGACGCTCAAGTCGATGTTCGACGGGCTGGTTTACGGAGTACTGACCGCGGGCACATTCGGCTGGCTGTGGCCCGAGTGAGGTGGTGATGGACAAGACAGGACATTCACGCTGGCGCGGCACCCTTCTCTGGGTAGGCGCGGTTCTGATCATGGCCGGGGCGGCGATCTACCAGCGCCGGACCGGTCCCACCTACCCCCTGCGCGGCGAGGTCGCCGTCGGTGCCGATGCGTACCGCTACGAGCTGGTGCGCAGCCAGGAGACCATGGAGCGCGCCCGAGTTGCGCTCCCCAGGCCGGGCGCGGGCGCCAGCGGCGCCATGACCTACCGGCGCTATCCCACCAGCGACGACTTCACCACGGTGGAGATGACGGTGGAGGAAGGGGAGGAGGGCCCCGAGCTGGCGGCCTACCTGCCCATACAGCCGGCCGCCGGCAAGATGGAGTACTACCTGGAGCTGGAGACCGCGGGCGGCGGGGTGCGCATCCCGGCCGAGCAGGGCGAGGACGCCAACATCATCCTGCGCTACAAGGATCCCGTGCCGGCCCCGCTGCTGATCTCGCACGTGATCGCGATGTTCTTCACCGTGCTGATCGGCATGCGCACCGGCCTGGGGGCGCTCTTCGCTCCGGGCAACGTGCGGACGCTCGTCTGGGTGACCCTCATCGGGATGACGGTGGGCGGCCTGGTGCTCGGCCCCTTCGTCCAGAAGTACGCGTTCGGCGAGTACTGGACCGGTTTCCCCTGGGGCTATGACCTGACCGACAACAAGCTGCTGATCATGTGGGTGGTGTGGGTCGCGGCCGCCTTCGCTCTGGGGATGAAGCCGAAGCGGAAGGCCGGGCCGGGCCGGGCGACGGTGGGCGTCGCGGCCCTGGTCATGACCGTGGTGTACCTCATTCCGCACAGCATGCGCGGGAGCGAACTGGATTTCGCGGCGGTGGACGCGGGCGTGCCTGCCGCGGAGGCCGTCGGGACCGGCCGCAACCAGGAATAGGTGCGCGACGGAACCGGCCGAACCTCGCCCTGGCGCGCCCGGATTCCATCGTGAGCGCCGCGCACCTCCACCTGCTCACCGTGCACCTGCCGGTCATCCTGTGCCCGCTCGCCCTGGTTCTCTTCGTCTGCGCGCGTCTGCGCCACGACACCCCCGCGGCCCGCATCGGCCGCTGGCTGCTGGTGGCCTCCGCGATCGTGGGCGTGCCCGCGTACTTCTCCGGGCCGACCGCGTTCGAGGCGATGGAGAGCGAACTGGCCCCGATGCGCGACCTGGTCGAGCTGCACGCGGTGCTTGGCAGGGCGGCGTTCTTCGGACTTGTACTCCTCGCGCTGACCGCGCTCCAGGCGACGCTCCGAGAGATGCAGGAGGAGCCTGTGCCCCGCTGGCTGCACGGAATCGTGGTGGCTGGCACCCTGCTCCTCAGCTACGTTCTGGCCTGGACCGGCCACCTCGGGGGAGCGATCCGGCACCCCGAAATCGGGGACGCGCTTTCCTGGCTGTTTCCGCGCTGGTGAGCGCGTTTACGCATTTTACATGACGCACAAAACGCTACCGAGAGACCCATGAGCCGTCACGCTTTCAGATCCGCCACGGCCCGGCTGGCCCGGCCCTGGCCGTCGGTCCCCCCGTCGCCGCTCGTCGCTTCCCTTCCCGGCGCCGTCCTCGTCGCGGCCGCCCTCCTCGCAGGCGTGCCGTCTCCCGCGTCCGCCCAGGCGCCGGGGTTCGACGCCGAAGCCGAGGTGCGCGCCCTCATGGAACATCCCTCCATCCAGGCCGCGTTCCGCCACATCGAGGAGAACGACCCCTGGACCATCGCAACCCTGCGCGAACTCACTCAGATCCCCGCGCCTCCGTTCATGGAAGAGGTGCGCGGGCAAAGGTTCGTGGAGCTGCTTCAGGAGTCTGGGGTCGATTCCGTCTGGGTCGACGAGGAGGGCAACGTCATCGGTCTGCGCCGCGGCAACGGCGCCGGAACGATGATCTTCTCAGGGCACCTGGACACGGTATTCCCCGAGGGAACCGACGTGACCATCCGGGAGAACGGCGACACGCTGTTCGCGCCCGGCATCGCCGACGACACCCGCGGCCTGGTGGCCGTGCTCGCGGTGCTGCGCGCCATGAATGCCGCCGAGATCCAGACCGATCAGGACATCTGGTTCGTGGGCACGGTGGGTGAGGAAGGCACCGGCGACCTGCGCGGGGTCAAACACCTCTTCCGCGAGGGCTCGCCGGACTTCAGCGCCTTCATCTCGATCGACGGGCTGGGGCACAGCGGGGTGACCAACGCCGGTCTGGGATCGCATCGTTACCGGGTCGCCTTCAAGGGCCCGGGCGGGCACTCCTGGGGGGCGTTCGGGCTGGGCAACCCCATCCATGCGCTGGGGCGCGCGGTGGCGGCCTTCGACGCCGAAGCGAAGCGCTACACCGACAACGCCGCCCAGCGCACCAGCTACAACGTCGGCACGGTGGGAGGCGGAACCTCGGTGAACTCGATCCCCTTCGAGGCATGGATGGAGATCGACATGCGCTCGGAGAGCCCCGAGGCGCTACTCGAGATCGACGCGGTGTTCCAGGCCGCGATGCGGCGGGGGCTCGAGGAGGCCAACGCCGTGCGTGCGCGGGGCGAGGAACTGACCCTCGAACTCACCATGATCGGCAATCGGCCCAGCGGCGAGATCCCGGAGGATCATCCCTTCATCCAGCGCGCGCTGGCGGCCACGGAGCTCATGGGCGGCATCACCTCGCTGCGGCGCTCTTCGACCGACTCCAACACGCCGATTTCGCTCGGCATCCCCTCCGTGACCATCGGCGGCGGAGGCGCGGGCGGAGGCGCGCATTCCCTCGCCGAGTTCTTCATGAACCACGAAGGTCCGCGGGGCATCCAGCGCGCCCTGCTGATCCTGGTGGCGCAGGCGGGGATGGGGCCGGTGATGTAAGGCTGCGTGCCCTGGGCCGGTGCGGGGTTCATCCCTCACCCGGATGCGCGTCCAATCCCATGTCCTTCTTCTCTTCCACCCGCGAACGTCGCCTCTGGATGTGGACGGCGGTTGTCGTTGCGGCGATCTACTCGACCCTCGGGCTGGCACGCACCCTCGTCGACTACCTGGGCAACGACTTCTTCTCCGTCTGGCTCTTCCTGGCCGGGTGCCTTCTCGTCCTGTTGACCGTCGTCACGCAGGGGCTCAGGGTCCGCCCCGGGGGCGCCGAGATCGCGGTCGCCCTGGGGGTCGCCGCCGCCTACCTGCTGATCATCGTGCGCATGTCGGTCCCGACGGAGCGCTCCCACCTGGTGGAGTACGGTGTGGTCGCGGTCTTCATCCATGAAGCACTCACGGAACGCGCGAGCGGGGGGCGCCGGGTTCCCGTGCCCGCGCTGCTCGCGATCGTGGCGGCTTCCCTGGTCGGCCTGATCGACGAAGGGATCCAGAGGCTCATTCCCGACCGCGTTTTCGACCCCGTCGACATTCTGTTCAACGTGCTGGCCGCCGCGATGGCCGTCACCGCAAGCGTGGCGCTACGTTGGGCGCGGCGCTGGAGCTCATCAGTGGTCAGGCGCGCCATGGGGGAACCTGGCCCCGAGTAACGCAGGTACCAGCGCGGGTCGTCCCACTGCGGTGCACAGCGGTAACATCACCCCGGATGAACGGGGAGGAGTCGTTCTCATGCGCAGACACATGATGCTGTTCGGTTCGGTGCTGGCCACGATTCTGATCCTGGCCGGATGCCGCGATGCGGCGGAGCCGCCGGTCGAACCGCCGGTTGAACCGCCCGTCGAGCCGCCGGTCGAACCGCCCGTTGTATTCGAACCGGGGCCGCTGGGCGCGGTCACGCTGGAGGCGGGCGAGGCGGTGCGGCTGCGCATGCTGCTCTCGGTGACGGTCGCGCCGACGCTGGGCGCCGTGTCCCGGCAGGCGGCCGGGATCGCCGTCGGGGACTTCGGTTCCGTCCACGGACGCGACGTCGACCTCGGCGACCCGGTTGACACGAGCTGTTCGCCGGAGGGCGGGCGCGCGGGCGCGTCCGGAATCGTCGGCGACCCGCAGGTGGTGGGAATCATCGGGACGAACTGCTCCGCCGCGGCCGTGGCAGCATCGCCCATCGTCAGCCACGCGGGCCTGGTCATGATGTCGCCCAGCAACACCTCGCCGCGCCTCACTTCGGACCTCGCCGGCAACCCGGACGCCGACTATCACGCCGGATACTTCCGCGTGTCGTCCAACGACCTGCACCAGGCGCGCGCCCTGTCGGACTTCGTGTTCAACCAGCTCGAACTCGGGAGCGTGGCCACCCTTCACGACGGCGACCCCTACACGTCCGCCCTGGTGGCGGCGTTCGCCGACGCGTTTGCGGCGCTCGGGGGCGAGGTGCCGGCCCAGGCCGAGATCGCGAAGGGCGAAACCGACATGACGGACGTTCTCGTGGAGTTCGCAGCCGCAGGCCCGGACGCCATCTTCTTCCCGCTGTTCGTGACGGAGGGATCGGCCTTCGCCGCGCAGGCGCGCGCCTTCGACGGGCTTGAAGGAACCACGCTGATTTCCGCGGCCGCGCTGCT
This sequence comes from Gemmatimonadota bacterium, assembly GCA_022823365.1. Taxonomy (GTDB): domain Bacteria; phylum Gemmatimonadota; class Gemmatimonadetes; order Longimicrobiales; family Gaopeijiaceae; genus BD2-11. The sequence goes on along the minus strand of JAJDXG010000053.1, from coordinate 960 downwards.
GGTCTCCGCGTTCCTGGAAACGCCCCAGTCCGAGGGAATCTACTTTGCCGGCCCGGAATCGGACTTCGGATCGAACGTGAACGAGCGGACCGGACGGAGCGGGCAACAGATTCTCGCTGCCTTCGACGCCAGGCACGGCGGATTCCCCGGGTCACCCTACTGGGCGCACACCTATGACGCGACCACCATCCTCCTTTCGGCCATCGAGTCCGTTGCCGTGGAGGATGGCGACCGGCTGCACATCGACCGCGCGGCCTTGCGCGAGCAGGTCGGAGCCACCGCGATGAGCGGCATCATCGGGATGGTATCCTGTGACGCGTTCGGCGACTGCGGCACGGGACGGATGAACATCTACCACCACACCAACAGCAGCGTCGCCGATGTCGCCCAGCTGCCGGTCGTTTATGTTTACAGCCCCTGACCCGCCCAGGTGTTCAGCCACCGACCCGGCTCTCGCGCGGGTCCACGCAGTCACCGCGTCGTCACTACCAGTCACTGCGTCGTCGCTACAGAGATTCCTCCGCGGCCTCCCGCGCAGCGGCCTCGATCTCCCACGGGATGGCTGAATCGCGATAGAGCGCAGCGCCGTTCGAGAGCGCGATGCCATCGCCCTTCGGCGGGGCGCCCGGATGAACCGGTGGGACCGGGGCCAAATCCCTCCGGACCTGTCTTGGCGCACCCGCCAGCATCTTCCCGGTGGGCGTGACGAACACCACCGTCCCATCCGTTGCCACCGACAACTTCACCTGCCCCTCGTGCACGGCGCGGTGATGCCTCCGGCATAGCAGAATCGTGTTCCCGAGGCTGGTCTCGCCCCCGTCGGCCCAGTGCTTCACGTGATGCGCCTCGGTGAACCGGCAGCCGCAGCCGGGGAAACGGCATCCCCGGTCCCGCTCCTCCAGCGCCCGCCGGATGTGGGGCGGGATCGTGCGCGTCCTCCGGCCCACGCTCAGCATCGAG
>JAJDXG010000059.1 GCA_022823365.1 Gemmatimonadota bacterium | reverse complement strand
TCGCGGCCGCGGCGCGCGGCGGGATGGCCGGGGATGCCCCGCCGTCCGCCGGCCCGTTCGGAGCCGCGCCGGTCGGCGCCGCAGACTCCGCCGCGGTTGGGGCCGGAGCCTCGCGGGCCGGCTCGGCATGGTCCACCGAGGCTGCTCCCGCAGCCGCGGCCTCGCCCCCGAAGAACATCCTCGTCAACACGATCAGCGCGAACATCCCGACACCCACCAACCCGATCTTCTTCACGGAGAGCCTCCTCCCGAGGTCACGGCGCCCAGCGCCAGCGCGAATCGACACCCTTCGTCCGTCCACCAGCGCACCATCTCGAGACCCGCCTGCCCCAGCAGCGAGCTGACCGCCGCCCGGTCGTACTTGCAACTGATCTCGGTGCGCAGCGTCTCACCTTCCCGAAAGGATATCACCGGACCGCCGGGCAAGGCCACCGCATGCGCCGAGAGGGCCTCCAAGTGCATCTCGATGCGCGCATTGGCGGCATCATACCAGGCGCGGTGGCGAAAGCGCGACGGATCGAAATCGGTGCCGAAACGGGTGTTCAGCACCCGCAGCAGATTGCGGTTGAACTCCACGGTCACTCCCGCGGCATCGTTGTACGCCGCCTCGAGCGCCTCGAGCGACTTGCCGGGGCCCGGGCGGAGATCCGCGCCCAGCAGGAATACGTCCCCGTCGCGCATCCCCGAACTCAACCCGGCGACCATGCGCACCGCCTCCTCATGGGTGAAGTTGCCGATCGTGCTTCCCAGCAGCGCGTAGATGCAGGGCGCCGGCGGCCGAGCCGCAGGCCCGAAGCCACGCGTCATGTCCGCCACCTCGGGGCGCACCGTCAGCGTAGGGTACTCGTCGCGGAGCCCGCGCGCCGTGTCGAACAGGAAATCCTCGCTGACATCGACCGGAATGTAGACGGCGGCCCTTCCCCCCTCTGTCATCGCGCTGAGCAGGATTCGGGTCTTGCGCGCGCTCCCGGCTCCGAACTCGACCAGCGAGCGCGGCTGCACCTCCCCGACCAGCCCGCGCGCGATGCGCGTCAACAGCCTACGCTCGGCGCGGGTGAGGTAGTACTCGGGAAGCCGGGTGATGGCCTCGAAGAGTTCCGATCCGCGCTCGTCGTAGAAGTAGCGCGACGAGACGGTCTTCGGCGTGCGCGCCAGACCGCGCGCCAGCTCGTCTAGCTCTTGGCGTCGCTCGCGCACCTGAACCCCGAGAAGATCTGCCGGCGCTGGGGCAAGTCCCAGTTGCGGAAGGTGTTCCGGATGGCGCCCGGGCGGGTGGCCCAGGATCCTCCGCGCAGCACCCGGTATTCGTCCCCGAAGAAGACCTCCGAGTATTCCGGGTACGGGAAGGCCTGGAATCCCGGATAGGGAAGGAAGCGGGACGCCGTCCATTCCCATACGTCGCCGATCATTCCGTAGCAGCCGAGCGGCGAGACGTTGCCGGGATGGCTCCCCGGCCGGGCCGGCCCGGCGCGGACGGCGTCCAGGTTGGCGCGCGATGGCGTGGCGGGCTCGTCGCCCCAGGGGTAGAGCACCGCGCGCTCGCGGACCGGATCCCAGCCGGCGGCAACCTCCCACTCGGCTTCGGTGGGCAGGCGCTTCCCGGCCCGGCGCGCGAATGCGTCGGCCTCGTACCACGAGACATGGCAGACCGGGAGCGCGGGATCGACGGGCACTTCACTGCCCATCGCGCGGGTCCACCACGCGCCGTCCCGCCGGAACCAGAAGAGAGGGGCTTCCGCACGCTCCCCCGCGCGCCACGCGAGCCCGGCCTTGCTCCAGTGCGCGTCGGTCCGGTAGCCGCCCGCCGCGATGAAGTCCATGAAGGCGGCGTTGTCGACGGGATGGCGGTCGATGCGGAAGGGTTCCACCCGCAGGCGGGTGCGCGGGCGCTCGTTGTCGTAGGCCTGCGACCGGTCGTCGGTGCCGATGGAGACTTCCCCGCCCGGGAAGTGGATCATGTCCATCGAGCGCGTATGAGGCTCCCCCGGCTCGCCCCTCTCGACCCCGTCGCCTGTCGCCACCCCACTCCAATTCCTCCCACGTCCCGCGTACGGCTCCCCTTCCATCAACTGCAGCGTCTGCAGGATGGTCTCGTTGTGCTGGTACTCGTGCTGCAGCACCATGTTGAAGACGTAGGCCCCGCGGAGCAGCGGGGTATCGGCGCGCGGGTCGATCCTGTCCATCCTTTGGAGCACCGCGCGGCGCACGTCGGCCAGATAGGCGAGGCAGGTGGCCCGGTCCGGGAGCGGCAGCCGCTCGCGCGTGGCGCGGGGATGGCGGAACGCGTCGTAGATGCCGCGCAGCCCCTCGGCCCCGGAGCCCGCGCCGTCGATATTCTCGAGCAGCCACACCTCCTCGAAGTGCGCGATGTGGCCCAGATCCCAGACGATGGGCGACATGAGCGGATTGTGCTGCCGAGTCACGGCGGAGTCCCTCAACGGAGCAACCAGTTCGAGGGTACGGTTACGGGCTTCGTCCAGGCGATCGCGCAGCCGCCCAAGCGGGAGGGCGGGAGCCGTCATTGTCCGGGACCTTGCTTCCCGGCTACCATGGAGCGCCCGAGCCGGAGAGGATGCGCGGAATGGGATGCAACCCCTTTGATGGATTCGACTCCTTGCGTCCGTCGTTGAGACAACGCCCAGATGGTCCTGGAGAGTGCCGAACCATAAGGTGCGGCTGCGGGACGCGAATGCAAGCCGGTGCCGGACGCGGTCCTGATCCTGCGGGCGTCGGCGCGTGACCTCGGGGCGCGATTCGCCGGCCCGGAATGAGCGCGAACCGTCCGCGCACTTCGACGACTTGCCTGCGCACTTCGGCGAGCCGGCCCTGCGCGCTCACGAAGTCGTGAAACGCTATGGCGCCACGATCGCGCTCGATCGGGTGTCGCTGGATGTGGCGCAGGGATCGTGCGTCGCGCTTGTGGGTGAGAGCGGTTCCGGGAAGACGACGCTGCTCCGCTGCTTCAACGCAATGGTCAGGCCGGACGCGGGCTCCGTGGATGTCGGTGGTCGACCCGTCGCGTCCTTCGATCCGGTGGCTCTGCGCCGGGGCATCGGCTACGTGCAGCAGGAGGGCGGGCTGCTGCCGCACTGGCCGGTGCTCCGCAACGTGGCGCTGGTTCCCTGGCTGCGAGGTGAAGAGGATGCCGAGGAACCGGCCCGCGCGGCGCTGGATCGGGTGGGGTTGCCCCCGGCGCGCTTCGGGGACCGCTGGCCCCGGGACCTCTCGGGAGGCCAGCGCCAGCGCGTGGCGATCGCGCGGGCGCTGGCGGGCACCCCGGAGATCATCCTGCTGGACGAGCCCTTCGGCGCCCTGGACGCCATCACGCGCAGCGAACTGCGGCGGAGCTTCCACAACCTGCGCGCGGGTATGGGGGTAACGTCGCTCCTGGTTACCCACGACCTCCACGAAGCCGTGGAACTGGCGGACGAGATCGCGGTCATGAAGGGCGGCGCCCTCATGCAGGTGGGGCGTCCGGAGGAATTGTTGAGCGCCCCGGCGCATGGGTACGTGGAAGAGCTGCTCAAGCGGGCGGGGATCGGGTGAGCATGGGACGCGTGATGCTGCTGCTGGCCGCAGTCGGCTTACTCGGGGGAGCCACCGCCGCGCGGCCGAGCCCCGCATCACACACCCGTCAGCCGGCACCACACACGGGCGCCACCCAATCCTCCCAGGACGAAGGCACACCCGTCATCATCGCCTCCAAACCCTTCGCCGAATCCTACGTCCTGGCCGAGATCTTCGCTCAGCTCCTGGAGGCCCGCGGCATCGCCGTCGATCGGCGCTTCGGTCTCGGGGCTACCGAAATCGCCTTCGGCGCACTGCGCGAGGGCGCCATCGACATCTATCCCGAGTACACGGGCACCGCCCTCGCGGCCATCCTCGGAGAGGAAATGCAGGCCAATGCCGAAGCCGTCTATCGTCATGTGGCAGGCTCCTTTCGCGAGCGATGGGATGCGCGCTGGCTCGCGCCGCTCGGATTCGAGAACACCTATGCCATCGCCGTGCGCCGCGAGACCGCGGAGGAATTGGGGCTCGCCACGCTGAGCGATCTGGCGCGCGAGGCCGGCGGGCTCCGGGCGGGCTTCACGCCGGACTTCATCGGGCGCTCCGATGGGCTTCCGGGACTGCGCGCCGCTTACGGCTTCGAGGCGGCCGAGGTCATGCCGTTGCTGCAGGCGGTCAAGTACGAGGCGCTGGTCGAATCCGGGGTCGACGTCATCGACGGGTATTCGACGGATGGGCTGATCGCGCGCTACGACCTCGTGGTGCTCGAGGACGACCGCGGCTTCTTCCCGCCATACGAGGCCGCCGGGCTGGTCAACGGAGATTTCTGGCGCCGGCGACCGGACGCGATCGCCGCGCTGAGCGAACTCTCGGGCCTGCTCGACGAAGAACGCGTGCGCGAGTGGAACCGACGCGCGGAGTCGGACGGTGACCCCGTGGCCGAAATCGCTCGTGACGCCCTGGCGGAGTTGGGGCTCGTGGTCTCGGATGCCGAAGAAGCCGTGGAATCGGACCTGCCGGAATCGGCCGCTGCTCGGGAGTCGGAGCGGGAATCAGCCACGGCCGCCGAGTCCGCCCGGAGCCCGGTTGTCGGCTTCGCCTCATACATGTGGCAGAATCGCGCCGACATCCTGGGCCATGCGCGCCGCCACATCGTGCTGGTGATCGTCTCCCTCGCGGCCGCCGCGCTGCTCGCTGTCCCCGCGGGGTTGATGCTCGTGCGGGTGGCGGGAGGGGCGGAAGGCGTGATCCGCGCCATCGGCCTGGTGCAGACCGTCCCCAGCCTGGCCCTGCTCGCCTTCATGATCCCGGCCCTCGGCATCGGCGTCGTGCCGGCCGTGGTGGCCCTCTTCCTCTACTCCCTCTTCCCGATCCTGCGCAACACCTACACGGGCGTGCGGGACGCGAACCCGGCAGCGGTCGACGCCGCGCGCGCACTGGGCATGACCCCCGCGCAACTGCTCAGGCACGTGCGCCTCCCGCTCGCGGCCCCGGTGATCATGGCGGGCCTCCGCACCGCGGCCGTGATCAACGTCGGCACCGCTACCATCGCCGCCTTCATCGGCGCCGGCGGGCTCGGCGACCCCATCGTGGCCGGGCTGGCCCTCTCGGACACGCGCATGATCCTGTCGGGCGCAATCCCGGCCGCCGCGCTCGCCCTCCTGGTCGACGGGGCCCTCGGCCTGGCGGAGAAGCGGGTAGCACCGGGAGGGGTGGCGGTGGAGTGAGCGCGGGGGCGTGAGAGCGCATCTGACCCAGGGCATGCGCCCGATACCTGATACAGTGCATCCGAGTTCACGGCAGACGCTTGATCGGCGAACGGCGGTTTGCGGCACCCGGTTGCTCCGTGACGGCCCGCAGCGCCGCGGAAGACGTTTCCGCGGGAACTTTCCGTTCGCAGTTCCTCGAGAACGCTCCGTTCGCAGTCTCTCGAAGACGCTCCGTGCGCCGATTCCTTGAAGACGATCCGTCCCCGTGAAAGGAGCACCGCGGAAATGTCCCCAATTTACATCTGATAGTCCCATCTTACCATTGACGGGTTCCGGAGCCACGAGTCGACACCATCCGGGATCCTTGCTGGAATAGTCGTCAGACGCGCTACAAAGGCCCCTGCAGGCGCCTGAGCCGCAATCTCCTCCGCAAATGATCCGGAGAGTCGACATTTGCTCTCTGGGGGCATCTGAGAGAGTCGAATATACTCCCGTTATATTTATCCATGCGACGAAGGGCATCCTCAACTCAAGGAGCAATCCGGTGATCATGCGCACAACGACCCACGAGAACGATCCGTGGAAGAACGACGTGACTGTCGAAAGAGGTAGTTCCGCATCTCGCGCCGACGGGGCTTCACCATTCGATGAGCACGATGAACTCCATCAGTTGGGTGAGTGCATCGCGGACCTTGCGGCGAGCATCAATGCCGCTGAAGGACGGATGATGGCGCTGCTCGCCGACTTCGATCGCCGGGGCGGATGGAAAGGCGACTTCGGGTCCTGTGCCGAGTGGCTCGCCTGGCGGACCGGCATCAAGATCGGGCCGGCGCGCGAGCGGGTTCGAGCCGCGCGGGCGCTGGAGGGCCTTCCCCGGACTGCGGAAGCGCTCAGAGGGGGCCGGCTATCGTATGCCAAGGTGCGCGCGATCACGCGCGTGGCAACGCCGGAGAGCGAATCGCAGCTCCTCAAGTTCGCGAGGACCGCATCGGCGGCGAGGCTTGAACAGAGGGTGCGGATGTGGAAGCAACTGTCGCGCGAGGGAGAATTGACGGCGGAACAGGTGCGGCACCGCAACCGGGCTCTCGCGGTTTTCGTGGACGGAGACGGAATGTATGTCGTCAGGGGCCGGCTCGAGCCCGAGGTCGGAGCGGTCCTCAGGCGGGCCCTCGAAGCTGCGGCGGACGCGCTGTATCGGCGTGAGGAGCGTGCCGGGGAAGAAGTGCGGCAGGACGGACGCGCCGCGAGCCGGATGGGCACCGAGGCCTCAGAACGCGAGGGAGCAAGGGCCTGGGATGCGGCTCCCACGCCAAAACAGCGCTGGGCGGATGCCGCCGGGCTCGTGGCCGAGCGGGCGCTGGCGGCGGGGTTCGGCGAAGACTCCGCGGAGGGCACGGACGAATCGGGTACGCGCGCGGAGCGGTATCAGGTCGTCATCCATACCGAAGCGGCGACGCTGGCCGAAGAGGGCGAGCCTGATCGCTCGGATCTCGACGGCGTGCGCGTTGCCGCGGAAACGTCGAGGCGCATGGCGTGCGATGCGGCGGTCGTCGAGATGGTGCACGGCAAGGCTGAAACCCGCGGGCCAGGTTCCGGCGGACCGGTGCTGAGCGTCGGGCGCAAGACACGCACGGTCCCGCCGCATATCCGCCGTGCGCTCGAAGAACGCGACCGTGGCTGCCGCTTTCCGGGGTGCGCCAGCCGCTTCACCGAGGCCCATCACGTCAGGCACTGGGCTGACGGAGGCGAGACCAGGCTGAGCAATCTTCTGCTCCTCTGTCGGCGCCATCACAGGGCCGTCCACGAGGGACGGGTGAGGGTTTGCACGGACCGGGCCGGGCTGGCCCTGTTCTTCACGCGCAAAGGGAGAGCGCTGGCGGATGCCCCGGAAGCTACCGGGATGATCGGGTCAGGCCTTCGAGCGAACCTTCCGGCGGTTGCCTCGGGTCCTTTCTCCAACGGAGCCGCGCAATACCGGGACTCGGATGTTCCCTGGGCGATCGAGGCGCGGGCGCGGGAAGCCGTGGAGGAGACGTTGTAGCGATCGCGGGGGGAGACAGCGTCGCGGCTGCGGGGGAGACGCCGCAGGACCTGCGGGGAAGACATCCGAGGGTCCGCGGAAAGGCGTTGGTAGAGGCCTGCGGGGGAAACGCCATATAGGCTCGGCTCTCACAGGCGCTGGAGGAACCACCAGTAATGTCCCTCGGGGTCGCGGACTTCGTAGGTGCGTTCCGTCCAGTAGCCTTCGCCGTAATCCTGGGTCGCCGGCTCGGTCGTGATTGCGGCGCCGACCTCGCGGGCGTGCTCGCAGTGGGCGTCGACATCGTCCACAAAGACGCACAGCGCCTGCGTGTTGGCTCCCCCGGCGGCCTGCGGAGATCGGGGATACGTGCGGCCGGGCGTCAGGCCCGCCTGCCCCACCATGATGAGGCCGCCGTTCATGGCGAGCTGCGAGTGGACGATCTGTCCGTTGTCGTTCTCGACGCGTACGCGAACCGTGAATCCGAAGGCGCGGGTCAGCCAGTCGATCGCGGCTGCGGCGTCATCGTAGAACACGGCGGGCGTGATTCGGGGCCAGCCTTCGGGGGGATTCTTCATTGGGTTCTCCGTGTGTAGATGATGATGAGCCTGTGCAGGTGCGCCGTAGTGCTCGGCGGGCGGCTTCACCGCCGCGACTCGTCCGTGCGCAGGCGCTGCAGTCGGCGCATCGCCACGATACCCGCCCACGGACCCAGCGCCAAGGCTCCGAAGGCGACGCGCCATCCGAAGCGGATCTCGAGTTCGACGGTCATCCAGATCGTGGCGGCGGTGAGCAGGAAGCCGAGCGAGGTCTGCAGGGTGAGGGCGGTGCCGACCGCATGCCGGGGCGCCACCTCGGTGACCACCGCGCTGAACTGTGCACTGTCGGCGACCACCGCGAACCCCCACACCCCCGCGACCGCCACCACCAGCCAGAGCGGAGCGGCGAGCAGCCAGCCCATCACGGCCGCGCAGGCCCCGCTCACCGCCATCGACCAGATCGTCACGCGCTCGCGGCCGAGGCGGTCGGCCCAGGTGCCCGCCAACACCGCCCCCGCCCCGCCGATGGCGATCGCGCCGAACCCCGCCACCCCCGCCAATGCCGCGACAGAGAGTGCACCGGCGTCCACGGCGGCTGCACTGCCCGCGACCGTGCCGGCTGGAACGACCCCGCCCGCACCGGGGAGCACATCTCCACCCCCGCCGATGAGGCCACCCCCGCCTCCGCCCGCAAGACCGCCGCCCGCGAAGTAATCCCCGAAGAAGAGCGTGATCGTCGCCCACATCGGGTAGAGCTCCCACATGTGCCCCAGGTAGCCGGCGATGGCGAGCCGGGTCTCGCGGTGGCGCACGACCGTCCCCGCGAGCTGCCAGGAGAAGGGACGGCGCTCGAAGCCGTAAGGCCCGTCGCGATACGTGGCTAACACCAGCAGTCCGCTCGCCGCGCAGGCCAGCGACGCACCCGCGAGCACAAGCGCGGCGCCCCCGCCCTCGACCGACGTCAGCAGGTACGGAACCGCCTTCCCCACCGTGAGCGCCCCCACGATGGTTCCGATGGCGAAGCCGCGCGCGTCCCGGAACCAGGTCGCGATCATCTTCATCGCCGGCGGATAGACCCCGGCCAGGAAGAAGCCCGTGAGGAAACGCAGAACCAGCGCCGGGCCGTAGTCCGGGGCGACCAGCACCGCCGCGTTGACACCCGCCCCCAGCAGCGCCGAGACACAGAAGTAACGCGCCGCCGGGAAGATGTCCGCCAGGTTGAGGAAAGCCGCGACCGCCGTCCCCGCCACGAACCCAAGTTGCACGACCGTGGTCAGCCACCCCGCCTGCGCTTCGCTCAGCCCCCACTGCGCGGCCAACTCGGGCGACAGAGCGCTGGCCGTGAACCAGAGCGACATCCCCATGAGCTCGGCCACCGCCAACAGGGCGAGGGTGCTCCAGGCGCGGCGGGAGATTCGGGCCATGCGGAGTCGTTTGCGGAGATGTGGGGAGTAACCCGGGGATCTGGTTGCGCCGATCCCGCGTCCAGGTTCTCTGAGGGACTCCCAAGCCTACCGCGGCGCGCCGCCATCCGCCACGGAGTGTCGGCCGCCGGGTGTCGGCCGCCGGGGTTTCCGCCGGCCGGTTGCGTCCTTTCGCCGGCTCGCGCGTCTATTCAGTCAGAAGCCAACCGGCGAACGGGCGCGGCACCTCGGCGCCATCGCCGACACGATCCTCAGGGAGAACGCACCATGCGAATCCAGCTCGCCCTCAACGTGCGCGACATCGACGAAGCCGTCGACTACTACGGCAGGCTCTTCGGCGCCCTGCCCCACAAACGCCGCCCCGGATACGCCAACTTCGCCCTCGACAAGCCGCCGCTGAAGCTCGTGCTCTTCGAAAACCCCGACGCGCCCGAGCGCATCAACCACCTCGGCGTTGAAGTCTTCGACGCCGCTCAGGTGCGGGAGGCGGGTGCCCGGCTGGCAGCGGCCGACCTCCTCACCGAGAGCGAGGAACAGGCCGTCTGCTGCCACGCCGAGCAGACCAAGGTCTGGTCCGACGAACCTCAGGGACTGCGCTGGGAATGGTACGTGATCACCGACGATGCCCCGGTTGGAGGCGCGGCACCAGCATGCTGCGATGGGCAAGCGACCGAGACCGCCGTTCTCACCGCTGCCGCCCCTGCCAAAGCCGAGACGGGGGCTTGCTGCGGCGGCTCGGCCGAAGTCTCCGCGGCGCTATGCTGTGACCTCTGACCGCCATGGCCCGGGTGGCCAACCTCATGGGATGAACCGTGGGTCGAGCGCGGCAGGCGACGGCGATGAGGCACTGCGCTGGTCGGAGTTCCAGAGTCGGCTGCGTGGCTACGTCGCCGGCCGCGTTGACCCCGCGTGGACCGACGACGTCACGAGCGACATCCTGCTGCGGCTGCTTCAGAACAAGGAGCGTCTGGAACAGGTCCGCAACCCGCTTGCCTGGGCGTATCGGGTCGCCGCCAATTCCATCACGGATCACTACCGGCGACGCGCCGCGGAGTCGCGGGCCCTGGCAAAGGCTCACGCCGAGGCGGCATCCTCGGCTCCGACCGCATCCCTGGCACCGACCGCGGCTGAGAAGGAGTCGAAAGCTGAGCGGCGACGAATCGAGGCGTGCCTGATGCCGTTCATCCTCGATCTGTCGCCGAAACAGGCGGAAGCTCTCCTCCTCACCTCCTTCCAGGGCCTCAGCCGGACAGAGGCGGCGCGCCGTCTCGGGCTCAGCGTCTCGGGCATGAAATCGCGTGTCCAGCGGGCGCGTGCGGAGCTGAAGCGGCGGTTGCTCGCCTGCTGTGAGTTCGAGATGGACCGCCGAGGCCGGGTGATGGGGATGCTGCCGCGAACCGCGTCGTCCCCCCCTACCGCATCAGCCTCAGCGGCCCCTCCGGCGGAAACAGCGTGAAGCCGACCGCCTCCAGCCGCTGGCGGAAGCGCGCCACGTCCCCCTGGAACACCGCGTTGACGTCGTCCAGGATGGTCTGAAGCGCGGTCAGGGCGTTGTTCATCGCCTGGCGCTCGTTGGGAGTGGGAGCGTCCCAGGAACTGGCGAGGGGGCCGGCGGCGGCCTGCACCTGGCGCACGGTCGCCTGACCGCCGCAGCCGCCCTGGCACTGTGGGCCGGTGAAGTGGAGCTCCAGCAGCCCGCGCACGACCTCGGACACGGTGCGGCCCTCGCCGCTCAGGGCGTCGTCATCCGCAAGGGTAGCGAGCACCACGTCCAGCCCGTCGAGGGCGCGCTCCAGGCGGTCCTGCGCCTCGTTTGCGGTGGTGATCCAGCCGGCCACCTCCCTGCGCGCCGCGATCTTGGCCGCGCGCGCGTCGGGATCGTAGGGGAATCGGTGGTCGGGGATCACCTCCAGCGTCTGCGCTCCCGAACCGGCGCCGGCGTTGACCCGCACCGAATAGGTACCCGGCATCACCTCGATGCCGCCGCCCTCGGTCTCGTCGCGCAGATCCCACACCACCCGGTTGAGCCCGGGGTCGGTCGTGCCCATGAGGGTCCGCACCACCACGCCGCCCCCATCGGCGATCTGCACCTCGGCGCTCGCCACCATCTCGCCCGGCGCCAGCCAGTAGTGAATCAGCGCGCCGTACGGCCGCCTGGGTCCGATGAACATGGTGTGGCCGACCGAGCGGTATCCCGTGAGCCCCATCCCCTCCGACCGGGTGTGCTGGCGCACCGGCGCGACCGGCATGACCTCCACCGGCCGCGCGGCCACCGTCGGATCGGCCGCCAGCGCCCTCAGCGGACGCACGTCGTCGACCACCAGCGCCGCGCGTCCGTGCGTCCCGAGCGCCAGGTCGCCGTCGCGCGGATGCACCACGATGTCGCGCACCGGGGTGGGCGGAACGCCGGGATGCTTCCACCAGCTCGCCCCGCGGTCCAGGCTCACGTACAGCCCGAACTCCGTCCCCACGAACAGTAGGTTCGGCTCCTCCGGGTCCTCCTCGATCACGTGCACGAAGCCGAAGATGTCGTCGCTCGCGATCGGCTGCCACGATGCTCCGTAGTCCTCCGTGCGGTAGACGTAGGGCGTCCAGCTGCCACGCCGGTGGTCGTCGTAGACCATGTAGGCCGTGCCCGGATCGTGCTTGCCGGCCTCGATGTGCGGGATCCAGGTCGCCTCGGGCACGCCCGGAACGTTCGCTTCGAGGCTGGTCCATGAACCGCCGCCGTCGCGGGTCACGTGCACCCGCCCGTCGTCGCTTCCGACCCAGATCAGTCCCTCCTCCAGCGCGCTCGGCGCGATGGTCAGGAGCGTCGTGTGCTCCTCGGCGCCCGAAGCGTCGATGGTGAGCCCGCCGCTCAGGTGCGCCTGCTGCTTGGACGGGTCGTCGGTGGTCAGGTCGCCCGAGATGATCTCCCAGCTCGAGCCCTGGTCGCGGCTCCGGTGGACGAACTGGCTGCCGATGTAGATCGTCGTGGAGTCGAAGGGATCGGTGGCGAAGGCCGCGTTCCAGTGGAAACGGAGCGTCTGGCCCTCGGGATGCGCCGGGCGGATGGCCTTGCGCTGCCCCGTGACCCTGTCGAAGCGCTGCAGGTTGCCGCGCTGCGACGACGAATAGCCGTAACGCGCATCGCTCGGATCCGGCGCCGCCACGAAGCCGTCCCCGCTCACCACCCGGTGCCAGTGCGCGTTCATGACGCCGCGCCCGCCCCAGACATCCGAAGGCCCCCACCACGAGCCGTTGTCCTGAAGGCCTCCGTAGACGTTGAACGGGATCTCGTTGTCGACCTCGATGTGGTAGAACTGGGCGAACGGAAGGTTCTCCACGAAGCGCCAGTTCCTTCCGCGGTCGTACGTGAACGCGATGCCGCCGTCGTTGCCCAGGATCATCCGGCTCGGGTCGTCGGGATCGATCCAGAGTTCGTGGATATCGCCGTGGATGATCGCGCTGGGCACCACGGTGGTGAACGTGCGGCCCGCGTCCTCGGACACCGTCACGGCACCGTGCAGCGAATAGATGCGGTTTTCGTTGGAAGGATGGGCGCGGAGATCCGCGTAGTAGAAAGGCCGGGGCGCCACTCCGGGCGCGTCGGAGATGGTCGTCCAGTTGCGGCCGCCGTCATCGGAGCGCAGCAGCTCGCTCCGCTCGGCCTCCACCAGCGCGTACACCACCGAGGGGTGCTCTGCCGGGATCGCCAGCCCGATGCGGCCCAGGTAACCCGGCGGCAGCCCGTCGTCCTCGGTGAGCTGCGTCCAGGTGTCGCCGCCGTCGCGTGTCACGTGGAGTCCGCTTCCGGGCCCGCCCGACTCGAAGGCCCAGGGCCAGCGCTGATGCTCCCAGAGCGCCGCGAAAAGCTTGTCCGGGTTCGCCGGATCCATGATCAGCTCGCCCGCGCCGCTGCGCTCGTTCGACTGAAGGACCGCCTCCCAGGTTTCGCCCCCGTCGCGAGTGCGGAAGACCCCGCGCTCGCCGCCCGTTCTCCAGGTGGGCCCGAGAGCCGCGACGTAGACGATGTCGGGGTCGGACGGATGCGTGAGCACGCGATGGATCTTGCCCGAGTCCTCGAGCCCCATGTGCGTCCAGCTCTCGCCCCCGTCGCCACTCTTGTAGATGCCGTTGCCGACCCCGGCGCTGTTGCGCGGATTCCCCTCCCCGGTGCCCGCCCAGACGATCTCCGGGTTGGGTTGGAAAACCGCCACGGCGCCGATGCTGCCCACCGGCTGGTCGTCGAAGACGGGGTGCCAGACGTGCCCGCCGTCGTCGGACTTCCACACTCCTCCGCTCGCGGAGCCGACGAAGATGACGTTCCGGTCCGAAAGCACCACCTCGACGTCGGAGACGCGTCCGCTCATCCCCGCGGGCCCGATGGGACGGGCCTGCATCACGGAGAAGTGCTCGGGTGCGACGCTCTGGGCACGCGCCGGCATGGTGCTGACAATCGTTGCCAGAAGGAACGTCAGGTTGATCCATCTCATGCGAAACATCGCGATACCTCTGATTGCCGCGGGAGAGCGAGAGTTACTGACATCTGCTGATAACTCTACTGATATCTACTGTATACTAGCTCAATCATCGGTCACTGGACGTGGCTTCCCTTCTTCCTCGGGTCGCTCCGGCGCTTCCCAGTCCGAGTTGCCGCGCACATACAACTCGAGCCAGCGCAGTTCCTCCACCAGACGCGTGCGGTGATGCCGGGGCTCGGAGATGCCGTGGCCCTCGCGCGGGAAGAGGATGAAGCGGCTCTCGACGCCCAGGTGCGTCAGCCCCGCGAAGAAGTTCATCGACTGGGCCATGGTGTCCGTCTGGTCCCGCTCCCCGTGGAAGAGGATGGTCGGGGTGGTCACCTGGTCGAGGTGGGAGTAGGCCGAGCGCTCGAGCCAGTGGTTCCGGTTCGACCATGGATCGCCGCCCAGATACCAGCGCAGGACGTCGAAGTGGAAGCCGGTTCCGAACTCGCTCTGCCAGTCCGACACCATCGCCCCGAGGCTCGCGGCCTTGAAGCGGTCGGTCTGGGTGATGGTCCAGCCGCCCAGGATGCCCCCGTAGCTCCAGCCCTTCACGGACAGCGAGTCCGGGTGACCGACGCCGGTCCCCAGCACGTGGTCGACGCCGGTCATCACGTCGTCATAGTCCCCGCCCCCGATGTCGTTCATGTTGCCGCGCAGGAGCTCGTCGCCGTAGCCGGAGGAGCCGCGCACGTTGGGCTGGATGATGGAGTAGCCCGCCGCGGCGAGGATCTGCGCGTCGGCGTCGAAGCCGCGGGTGAAGACGCCCGCCGGGCCTCCGTGGATCTCGAGCACCAGCGACTGGGCGTCGGGGTTGAGGCTCCGGTAGAGGATGCCCTCGATGGGGAGCCCGTCGCGGCTGGTCCACTGGACGACCTCGGGCTCGGCCAGTTGGCGCTCCGCCATCCATGGGTTGGCCTCGGTGAGGCGGGTGGGGGCGCCGCCGTCCATCCCCGCGGAATAGATGTCGCCCGGAGCGGTGGGCGTGTTGTGCGTGAAGGCGTAGCGGGTGAAGTCCGCCGAGAAGCTGGGTGAGGACAGGATGCCGTCCCCCGACGAGACCGCTTCCAGTTCGCCCGAGTTCACGCTCAGCCGGTAGAGGCTGGCAACCGTTCGGTCGAGCCCCGCGAAGTAGAAGGCGTCGCCGGATGGATGCCATTCGGGCGTGCCGCGGATGTCGATCATCATGTCGGGCGCCATCTGGCGCACGTCGCCGCTCTCGACGTCCATGACGTACAGGTTGCCCTGGTCGAGTTCCCAGGTCTCGAGGTCGGGAGCGCCGAAGGCCAGCCGGGTGCCGTCGGGAGACCACGCCAGCCCGCTCTCGGGCGCCTCGTTGTCGGTCAGGTCGCGGGCCTCGCCGGTGGCCACGTCCAGCAGCGCGATCTCGGAGAGATTGCCGTCGTTGCGCTTGTTCTCGTGGCGGTAGGTGTAGGCGACGCGCTCCGCCCCGGGCGCGACCGCGAACTGGCCGATGCGCCGGTTGCCGGTCGTGAGCCGCCGCGCCTCGGCGTCGTCCTCATTCTCCGAGTCCAGGGCGATCATCCAGAGGCTCGACCACTCGCCGCGCGTCTGCCCGTTGGGCGCCTCGTCGACGAAGATGGCGTCGTAGCCGTCCTCGCGGCGCTCCTCCTCCTCGTCCGGGAGGGAGTCGTTGGCGAGGAAGAAGATCGAGCCCGCGTCGCCCCACTCGAACGACCGCACCGAGGTGGGATGCTCGGTAAGCGCCCGCGCCTCGCCGCCGTCCGTGCGGATGATGAAGACCTGCCGCGTGCGGTCTCCGCCGTCCCCGGTGGAGCGCAGGAACGCCACCCGGCGCCCGTCCGGGGACCAGCGCGCGCCGGAGTCGCCGTCCTCCCCGGTGAAGCGGCGGGCATCGGTGCCGTCCGCGTTCACGATCCAGAGCGAGGTGATGCGCTCGTTCTCGTCCCAGTCCAGCTCGGAGCGCGAGAAAAGCACCCGCTCCCCGTCCGGGGACATGCGCGGATCGGATACGCGCGTGAGGTTGATGGCGTCGTCGACGCCGAAGGCGGTCTGCTGCGCCGCAGCCGATGTGCCCCAGAGGGAGAACGCGATGAGGAAGAGCGCGAGAGCGGCGACCCGACGCGCGCTTTCCTGAGCCCGAATGACCCGTAGACCGTACATGTTCCCGACCTGCCGAAGGGTGATCGGATCCGGCTGGCGGATCCGTTGACCGCGTGGGTTGGACGGGACCTTCCCGAGACCCCGCACGGTGTTGGGAATATGCCCGGGGCGGGCTCGGGGCTGCAAGCGTGAGAGTGCCGCTCCACCCTTGCCCATCCGCCCCTCTCCGCAGAGCTTGCAGCTTCGCCGCACGGAGGCGCACGCCCACGTGCCCACCGCGACTCCCTCCAGGCCCGGGCAGGCCGTTCACTGGCCCCCGGACCCGCCACCCACCAGCGAGCACGACACACGATGACCCAGAAGCCACGCACGGCGCGCCGGACGCGCCTCTTCACCGAGTCCGTCATCCGCGAGATGACGCGCGTCGCACAGGAGTGCGGGGCGCTCAATCTTGCCCAGGGATTTCCGGACTTCCCGGCGCCGCAGGTGATAAAGGACGCCGCCTGTGAGGCCATCCAGAGCGACATCAATCAGTACGCGATCACCTGGGGATCGCCGCGCTACCGCGACGCGCTGGTACGCAAGTACCGCGAGTGGTACGGGATGGAGGTGAACGGCGAGCGCGAGATCACGGTCACCTGCGGGGCCACCGAGGCGATGGCGTCCATCATGATGGCGATCATCAACCCGGGCGACGAGGTGATCGTGCTGGAACCGTTCTACGAGAACTACGGGCCGGACGCCATCTTGTGCGAGGCCACGCCCGTCTTCCATCGGCTGGAGCCGCCGGAGTTCCGCCTGGACGCGGCACGGCTCGAGGCGGACGTCACCCCGCACACGCGCGCCATCATCCTCAACACGCCCAACAACCCCACCGGACGCGTCTTCGACCGCGAGGAGCTGGAGGGGGTCGCCGACATCTGCCGGCGTCACGATCTGCTCGCCTTCACGGACGAGATCTACGAGCACATCTACTACGAGGGCGAGCACATCCCGCTGGCCACGCTCCCCGACATGCGCGAGCGCACGGTCACCGTCTCCGGCGCCTCCAAGACCTACAGCGTCACCGGCTGGCGGCTGGGCACCATCGTGGCGCCGGCCGACCTGACCGACGAGATCCGCAAGGTGCACGACTTCCTGACCGTGGGCGCGCCCGCACCGCTGCAGGAGGGAGTCGCGACGGCGATGAACGCGCTCGGGCCCGACTTCTACGAAGAGCTGAAGCAGAGCTACCAGGCGAAACGGGAAGTCCTGTACCAGGGCCTGCGCGAGGGCGGTTTCCGCTGCTCCCCTCCGGAAGGCGCCTACTACATAATGGCCGACTTCTCGGATCTCTCCGACGAGGACGACGACACCTTCTCGCGCTCGCTGGGGCGCGATGCGGGAGTGATCCCGGTGCCGGGGTCCAGCTTCTTCAACGTCGAAGCCGGGGACAGCACCTACGTGCGCTTCGTGTTCTGCAAGCGCATCGCGAGCCTTGAGACGGCGAGCGAGCGGCTGCGGGCGTACGCGCGGGCGGGAGCGTAGGGAAGGCGCCTACTCCGCCACCTCCCGCAGGGTCTCCAGCGGCTTCCGCCGAAGCACGCCCCGGCTGTTGGCGAACCCGGTGACCACGGTCAGGGCGACCACCACCAGCCACACGCCGGCAACGCGTCCGAGCGGCAGGTGGAAGTCGAGCTCGAAGAAGAACTCGACCAGCGCCCACGCGGAACACACGCCCAGCAGCGCGCCCGTCAGCCCGGCGAGCACACCCAGGCTGGTGTATTCCGCGAGCAGCACCTGGCGTACGAGCGAGCCGCGCGCGCCCAGCGTCTTCAGGAGGGCGCTCTCGCGCATCCTCTGAAAACGGGACGTGGAGAGGGAGCCCACCAGCACGACCACGCCGGCGAGGGCGATGAAGAAGGCGAGGAAGCGGATGGCCCCGCCCACGCGGCCGAGGATGGTGTCGAGGGCCTCCTGGATGAGTGCGAGGTCGAGCACCGAGACGTTGGGGAGGCTGAGCACCAGGTTGCGCTGCATGCGCGCGCGGGCATCCGGGTCGACGATCCGGGCGAGGCCCAGGTAGCTGCGCGGGGCCTGGTCGAAGACGCCGGGCTCGGCGACCACCAGGAAGTTGATATCGAAGCGGTCCCAGTCGACGCGGCGCAGGTTCCTCACGGTGGTGGTCACGGGAACGCCCTGGACGTCCCAGGTGATGCGGTCGCCGATCCCGACCCTGAGGTCGTCGGCCAGGTCGGCGTCGAGGGAGACGCCGTCGGGCGGGTCGCCGCCGTTATCGCCGCCGGGGGCCGTCTCCTCTCCCCACCAGCGGCCGGCCACCAGTTCCTCGGTGTCGGAGAGCTCGGCGCGCGAGGTGTTGCGGTACAGGCGGCGCACCGCCCAGCGGGCCGGGCCGCCGTCCCTGCGGTCGCGCAGGATCTCCGCGGCCGGACGGCCGTTCAGGCTGGAGATGCGGGCCGGCACCACGGCGGTCAGGTCGACCGGCCCGCCGCCGGCCTCCGCCACCAGCCCGGTCACGCCGTCCCGCTGGTCGGGCTGGACGTCGAAGAAGAGCAGATTGGGCTGATCCTGCCCGCCGTCCACCGAGAGCGCGCGGCCCAGGCTGGCCTGAACCGCGAGCACGGTGGTGATGAGGAAGGCGCCCAGTCCGAGCGCGAGCATGACGGCCGCGGTCTGGTTCTGAGGCCGGAAGAGGTTCGCGACGCCCTGGCGGACGGCGTACGACGCGCGCGCCGGGAAGTACCGCCGGGTGAGGCGGGTCAAGGCAACCGCGGTGCCGTAGAGCAGCAGCAGGGCGGCGCTCAGCCCGCCGGCGAAGGCCAGGCCGTGCTCGGGCTCGGGGGCCTGCCACAGGCTGAGCACCAGCATCCCCCCGACCAGAGCGCCGAACGCGGCCACGCGATCCAGCCGCGACCGCGCCGTCGCCTCCGGCTCGAAGTCGGCGCGCAGGGCCTGGAGGGGGGCGATGCCGCGGATGCGGAGAAGAGGGACGAGCGCGAACAGCGCGGCCGCCGCCATCCCGGTCGCCAGCCCCGCGACCACGGCCGTCCGGTCCACACGCGCCTCGATCGCGACGGGCAGTACATCCGCGATCAGCAGGGGCAGGAGGCGCTGCAGCCCGATCCCTCCCACCACCCCCGCGACCGAGCCGGCCAGCCCGAGCGCCACCGCCTGGAACAGGTAGGCGTTGAAGACGCTCCGCTCGCGCGCCCCGATGCAGCGCAGTACCGCGACCGACGTGGTCTTCTCCTTCACGTACACGTGGATCGCGCTGGCCGCACCGATGCCCCCGAGCAGCAGCGCGGTCAACCCCACCACCCGCAGGAACCAGGCGAGCACGCGCGTGCCCCGGGTGAGCCTCCTGGCCTGGTCCTGGGCGGTCACCGAAGTCACCGCCTGGTTCCGGAAGAAGCGCCAGTGGCGGCCCTCCAGATCCTCCGGGTCCTCCCCGGCCGGCATGCGCACGTAGATGTGATGGCGGGCCACGCTGCCGAACTCGAGCAGCCCGCTGGCGGCGAGGTCGCTCCGGGCGACGAAGACGCGCGGGCCGATGGCGCTCTGGAAGCCGATGTCGGTCGGCAGGCCGCGCACGGTGCCCAGAATGACGAAGGAGGAGGTGCCGACCTGCAGGGTGTCGCCGGCGCCCACCCCCAGCTGGATGGGGATGGCCTCGTCCACGATCGCGACCCCGGGCTCGCCCAGGCGCGACCAGATGCCCGGAGGCGTGGTCTCAACCCGCCCGTAGAGCGGGAAGCCTCCCTCCACCCCCCGCACCTGGGTCAGCCGGGTGGCCCCGCTCCCCGGCGCGTACACCATGGAGACCAGTCCGGTGACCCGGGAGAGGCGCCCTCCCTCCGTGACCACCGAGTCGGCGATGGCGCCCACGCTGTCGGAGATGGGGGCGTTGGAACTGAGGCGCAGGTCGGCGCCCAGCAGGAGCTGCGACTCCTCCCGTATCGACCGGATCACGTCGCCGCTGAACGAGTGCACCGCCACCAGCGCGGCGACCCCGAGCGCCACCGAGGCGGCATACGCCCCGATGCGACGCATGCCCGCGCGGCCCTCCCTCCAGGCGAGCCGCAGCGAGAAGGGAATCATCCCGCGAGGCCGCCGTAATGCCCGTTCCGTCGGTCCGACGTGATGCGCCCGTCCCGCAGGGTGATCACGCGCCGCGCGCGGGCGGCCAGCTCGAGATCGTGGGTCGCGAGCACGACGGTGGTGCGGCACTCCCGGTTGAGCTCCTCCATGAGCTCGACCACCACCACCCCGGCCGCCGAGTCCAGGTTTCCCGTGGGCTCGTCCGCGAACAGCACCAGCGGCCGGTTGGCGAAGGCGCGGGCGAGCGCCACCCGCTGCTGCTCGCCTCCCGAGAGCTGCGCCGGGTAGTGGTGCATGCGTTCGCCGAGCCCCACCCGTTCGAGCAGCTCGCGGGCCCGCACGCGGGGCCTGGCCCTCGACCCGGGTCCGCCCCCGGCACTCCCCCACGCCGTTGCGCGCGGGGCCAGCTCCAGCGGCACCATGACGTTCTCAAGCGCCGTCAGCGTGGGCAGGAGGTGGAAGGTCTGGAAGACAAAGCCTACCTTTTCCGCCCGGAACGCTGCGCGCTCGTCGGCGGTAAGGGCCGACAGCCGTTCGCCACCCAGGCTGACCGAGCCCGTCGTTGGCGCATCGAGCCCCGCGAGCAGGCCCAGCAGGGTGGTCTTGCCGCTTCCCGAGGGGCCCACGAGGGCGATAAAGTCCTCTTCGGGGACGCGCAGGTCGATGTCGCGCAGCACGACCAGCGAGCGGCTGCCGCGCCCGTACGCTTTGCTCACACCTTCGGCGACGATCATCATGTGGAGACGCCTGACGGCAATCGGCCTGCTCACGTTCCTGCCCGCGTGCGGGGGAGCAGAAGACCCCGGAGCGTTACGTTCGCCGGATCGGGAAGTTGCGGCAACGGACGCCCCCCGGGAAGCCGCCTCGTCCGCCCCGCCGGCGGCGTCACAATCCGCCGTCTCTACGACAGACATCTCGGGCGAGCGCGGTGTTGTCCTCTTCCTGGGCACGAGCCTCACCGAAGGCTACGGCCTGGGCAACGCGCAGGAACACTCTTTCCCCGCGAGGGTCCAGGCGCGAATCGACCGGGCCGCGTTGCCCTTCCGGGTGGTAAACGCGGGCGTCGGCGGCGACACCAGCGCGGGAGGCTTGCGCCGCCTGGAGTGGCTGCTGCGTATGCCGGTGCGCGTGCTCGTGATCGAGCTGGGCGCCAACGACGGCCTGCGCGGGCAGGATGTCGATGCGTTGCGCGGCAACCTGCTGGCCGTCATCGGGCAGACCCGGGCCCGGTACCCGGAAGTCGAGATCCTGCTGGCGGGCATGCAGGCGCCTCCCAATCTGGGCCAACGCTACACCGAGAGCTTCAGGGCCGTCTTCCCTCAGGTGGCCCGCGAGGCGGACGTCGCCCTCATCCCCTTCCTCCTGGAGGACGTGGGCGGCATCCGCGAACTCAACCAGGCCGACGGCATCCACCCCTCTGTGGAGGGGCACGAAATCATCGCCGAAACCGTCTGGACCAGTCTGGCGCCGGTGCTGAGACGCATCGACGCCCGCTGACCGTTAACCTCTCCTCGCCCTCCTCGACCCCGGAGCGACACCATGGCGGTGAAGTTCTTCAGTTTCCTCGCGGTGGTTTTCATATCGCTTCTGGCCATCGGGCTCATTCTTCCCGGCACCTGGGAGGTCGAGCGCTCGCTGGAGATGCCCGCGGTGCCGGAGCAGGTGTTCGCCTACGTCAACGACGTGTCGCTCTGGGATGCGTGGACCGACTGGCCGGAAGCCGCCGCGGAGCGCTTCGGCCCGCCAACCGGGGTCGGAGCGGGGCGTAGCTGGAACGATCCGGAGTTCGGCGACGGCGTCTTCACCATCGTCGAGAGCGTCTCGGGGGAGAGGGTCGGCTACCGGGTGGAGGTGGAGGGCGGATCGATGATCACCGAGGGGACCATTGACCTCGACCGCCTTGGCGACGGCACCCGCGTGACCTGGAGAGAAACCGGCGACTTCGGGTGGAATCCCATCCTGGGATACGTGGCGCGCGCCATGGATCGGCTGCAGGGCCGGGAGATGGAGGTGGGGCTGGAACGGCTGCGTGACGCGAGTTCGCCGTGATCCGGACTCTCTGACCGACCGGCGTCAGTTGAGCTGGCGCGCCATCTCCAGCAGCTCGTCGTTGCCGCGCGTCCGCCCCATCAGGCCGAGCAGTTCCGTCATGGCCTCCGCCGGAGACTTGTGCGACAGCTGGCGGCGGAAGGCGCGAGAGAGGGTGAGCGCCTCGGGCGAGAGCAGGAGCTCCTCGCGCCGGGTCGCCGAGGCGACCAGGTCGATGGCCGGGAAGATGCGCCGGTCGGCCAGGTCGCGTGAGAGCAGCAGTTCGCTGTTGCCGGTGCCCTTGAACTCCTCGAAGATGACCTGATCCATGCGCGACCCGGTGTCCACGAGGGCGGTGGCGACGATGGTCAGCGAGCCGCCGCCTTGCGCGTCGGCGATGTTGCGCGCGCTGCCCAGGAACCGCTTGGGCTTCTCCATCACGCTCGCGTCCAGCCCGCCCGAGAGCGTGCGCCCGCTTCCCTCCTCGACGTTGTTGTGGGCGCGGGCGAGGCGCGTGATCGAGTCCAGGATCACGACCACGTCCTGGCCCATCTCGACCCGCCGCCGGGCGCGCTCCATGGTGATCTCGGCGACCGCCACGTGGCGTTCGGCGGGATAGTCGAAGCTGGAGGCGATGACCTCGCCGTACCCGCACATCTCCATCTCGGTGATCTCTTCCGGCCGCTCGTCAACCAGAAGGATGTAGAGGTGGCAGTCCGGGTGGTTGGTAACCACGCCCTGCGCGACCCGCTGGAGGATGGTCGTCTTCCCCGCCTTCGCCGGAGCCACGATCATGGCCCGCTGTCCCTTGCCGAAGGGACAGAAGAGGTCGATGACGCGATTGGTGAAGTCGAGCTGCCCATAGTGCGTGATCTCGCACTCGAGCTTGAGCTGATGCCTGGGGTGGAGCGCGCTCAGACGCGTGAACTCGGGCCGGTCGCGCAACACATCGGGCGGCTCGCCGTTAACCGCGATCACCCGCGTGAGCGGGGGCGCCTTGCCGTTGCGCGGTCGGTTGCCGACGTCGCCGGCGATCTCGTCGCCGGTGCGCAGTCCGAAGCGCCGGATGACCTTGGGGCCGACGTACACGTCCTGCTTGGACGCGGTGTAGCCGAATTTCTGCAGGCGGATGAATCCGGATCCGCTGCCGAGAACCTGAAGTATGCCTAGGGATTGCCTGTCCGACACGATACGGGTAGGGGGTTGCCGGGTGCGACGGGCTCTCGCGGCCCCTGGAGCGCGACCGCGAAACGGAGAGACTGCGGTACTTCTCCTTTACAGATTGGACAAGGTGCCGCGCGCGCACAAGTGCAACCGGCGCCGGAACGCTTTCGCGCCCGGCGCCGGCTCCCCACCCCGCCGCCCTTCCGCCCCGCCCGCAGGTTACAGGCTCATGCCCCTCCAGGGT
Source organism: Gemmatimonadota bacterium (assembly GCA_022823365.1). Taxonomy (GTDB): domain Bacteria; phylum Gemmatimonadota; class Gemmatimonadetes; order Longimicrobiales; family Gaopeijiaceae; genus BD2-11. The sequence continues at coordinate 18,157 of JAJDXG010000059.1, read as the reverse complement.
CGCCCGACGCGGTTCGATGTCCGCCGGAACACCGCGCGTCGGGGCGCCGTGCGGCGGGCCGAAATCCTTCGGCCCACGGGGCCGACGGGCGCCCCGCGCATGACCCCGCCTCGCCGCAGGCTCGCCTGATCCTCCACCGAGCCGCTCACCTGCATCTCGCCGCCGTCGCGCACGATGGTGAGCGTCATGGCCTCGCCCTCCTCGTAGGAGCGCAGGATGCGGCGCACGTCGCCGGCCGAGTCGATGGTGCGCCCGTCGATGGCTTGAATCACGTCACCGGCCTCGAGGCCCAGCGGGTTGTCCTCTTCCGCATCGGTGACCAGGGCGCCGGACTCGGCGTCGAAGTAACGTCCCAGTGCGGGATTCAGCGTCACCAGGCTGATGCCGTGCGAAGCGCGCAGGCCCATCACCGCAATCGCCGAGCCTCCCTCCGGAAACCAGGCATAGTCGTCCCACTGCTCGCGCATCTGCTCCGCCACCTCGCGCGCCCGTTCGCTGGCCTCCCGGGCGCGCTCGCGGGCCTGATCCATAACTACCTCCATGCGGTCCGCGTCGAACCCCAGCCCCATCCAGGTCGAGCGAGGCTCGACGGTGGCCGATGCCATCGTGCCGTCGCGCAGGTATTCAACCACGACCTCCTCGCCCGGCTCCAGTTCGCGCGCCAGAAACAGCAGCCGCTGACTGGGGATGGACCGGTCGGAATCGACACGCTCCTCCAGGTCCGGGTCGGCCAGGGGCTCGAGCAGGCTTTGGCCGTCGAGCGAGGTGATGATGTCGCCTTCCCGGAGCCCCGCCTCGTCGGCCGGGCCGTCGCTGGTGACCCCCTGCACCTCGGCGCCCTGCGCGTCCGTGTCCGCCGAACCCAGGCTCAACTGGATCCCGAGCAGGCCGCGCGACATGACATTGCCCTGCAGGCGGAACATTCCGCGGTCGGGGCCACCCCGCCCGCGGCGGTCGCGCTCCTGGGCCTCCAGCACCGCCGGCGCCGTCAGGGCGAGCAGCAGTCCCGCCGTCCACAACGCCGTGCCAATCCGTCTCGTTCGCCCGCTTCCCGTCTTCCGCTTCTTCCTCAACATGCGATCCTCCCCTCGGTTGCCCCACCCATTGTCGTCCTTGATGCGAGCGCTGCGGCCGGAAGCCCTGGAGGCCCCTGGCGCGCGCCGTCAGACCATCAGACGCGAGGGCAGGCGGGAGGGTTGCACCGTGACGGGGGCGCCGCGCAGGTGCCCGGATGATGCTTCCGCGGAGACCCGGCTCTTACTGCGGAAGCGCGAGCGCCACCAGCTCGGCCGCGTGGCCGCGGTCGCCCACCGCCACCACGATGAACTGGCGACCGTCGGCCAGGTAGGTCATCGGGATGCCGGTCTGATTGGCGGGGAGCTCGAACTCGTGCACGATCTCGCCGGTCGCCTTGTCGTGGGCGCGCAGCTTGTTGCCGCCCGACCCGAAGGCCGCGAACATGCCGCCCCCTTCGCCCGCGAAGAGCAGGGTCCGGGTCACCATGGTGCCGCCCCGGTCGGGCTTCCCCGTGGGCGGGATGTCGACCCCGGCCAGCGCCGGGTGCTCGCGCACGTAGTCGGGGGTGTCGCCGTTGGGCCTCATCCACACGTGGTCGCCGGTGTTCAGGTCGATGGCGGTGATGCGCCCCCACGGCGGCTTGATGAGCGGCAGTCCCTGCGGGCCGCCTCCCCGCACCCGGCGGAAGGCGCGCCCGGAGATGTAGTCCATGCTGGAGATCTCCGGGTCGTTGATGAGCCCGTGCACGGACGGTGACGTGACCGAGGTGACGTACAGGATGCCCGTCTCCACGTCGACCGAGCCGCCCGGCCAGTTTGCGCCGCCCAGCGACCCGGGCAGCACCAGCGTGCCCAGGGTGCCGTTGGGGTCGTCCAGGTCGATGACGGAGGGCGGGGTGTAGAGCGGCCCGATCACCAGCCGGGAGACCATGTCCAGCGCCTCCGCGCGCAGTTCCGGGGTGAAGTCGATGAGGTCGTCCACCGACACGCCCTGGCGGTCGAAGGGGGCGGGGCGGGTGGGGAACGGCTGCGTGGGGGCGGTCCACTCGCCGGGCACGTCGCTGGGCGCTACGGGCCGCTCCTCGATGGGCCACACCGGCTCACCCGTATAACGGTCGAAGACGTAGGTGAACGCCTGCTTGGTGACCACGGCCACCGCGGGGATGGTGCGCCCGTCCACGTTGATGTCGAGAAGGATGGGGGGCGCGGGCGGATCGTAGTCCCAGATACCGTGATGGACCATCTGGAAGTGCCACACGCGCTCGCCGGTGCGCGCGTCCAGGCACACCAGGCTCTGCGAGAAGAGGTTGTCGCCGGGATGGTGGCCGCCGTAGTAGTCGCCCGTCGGGGCTTCGATGGGCAGGTATACGTAGCCGCGCTCCAGATCCGCCGAGAACGGCGTCCAGACGGCCGCGTTGCCCGTGTAGCGCCAGGACCCCTCCAGCCAGGTGTCGTTGCCGAACTCGCCCTCCTGCGGAATGGTGTGGAAGATCCACAGGCGCTCGCCGGTGCGCACGTCGTAGCCGCGCACGTGACCGGGCGGCATGTCGGGCTTCGGAGGGGAGCTTCCCGAGGGAAGCGCGGTCCCCACCACCGCCACGTCGCCCACGATCACCGGCGGGGAACTCGAACCCAGCGGGTCGTTGTCGATGTCGACCTCGCGGGGGCCGAACTCCTCGCGCAGGTCGACGACCCCGTCCTGGCCGAAGGCCGGGTCGGGCCGCCCGGTCTTCGCATCCAGCGAGACCATGTGGTAGGCGGGGGTGATCACCAGGACGCGCTCCGCCTGGCCGTCCGTCCACCAGGCGACCCCGCGTCCGGAGTTGGCGCGCGGGGCGGTCTCGGCGCGAACGCCCTCGTCCATGCGGTACATCCACAGGGTCTCGCCGGTGGCCCCGTCGATGGCCACGACCGCCCGCCGGTAGCCCGCCGTGACGTACAGGGTGCCGTCCACAGCGAGGGGGGTCACCCGGTAGTTGAACTCGGGCCGGTCGCCGAAGTTACGCGACTCCCAGCGCCACGCGACCTCCAGGTCGGCGACGTTGTCCGCCGTGATCTGGTCGAGCGGCGCGTACTTGGTGCTCCCCGCGTCACCTCCGTAGTAGAGCCAGTTGCCGTCGGCCGTCCCCTGCTGCGCAGCGAGTTCCGGCGCGGCTGCCGGTCCGGCCAGCACCGCGGCGAACAGGACCGCCACGGCTGGCAGGAGGGGTGGACGGGGACGGGCGCAGTGGGTGGAGCGGGGGCGACTCGAAGTGCCGGGCATCGGGGGCTCCTGGCTGCAGGAATGCGCACGCGGCATGCATGCGGGCACAGGAGCGAATGTCGTGCGCGATGGGCCGCTTCACAACCGTACGGCCGGGGGAGTGCTTGATGCTCAGCTCGAGTGCATCTTGAAACTCCACCGCCGCGGACCGGATCGCTTCCGGTTCGAGTCGGCCTCCTCGTCCGAAGACGGCGCTTCGGCGGGCTGGTGCGCGGAATCGGCATCCTTCGGGAGGGACATCGTCTCGAGTGCCGCGTCACGAGTTTCGTACACGGGGATGATCTTGTCGAAGCCGCTGAGCGTGACGACCGCGGCAATCGCCGCCGGGAGCCCGCACATCCCCATCGCCTTGCCGGATCCGCGGAATCTCTTGGCCAGCACCAGCAGGACGCTCAGGCCGGCGCTGCTCATGTAGGCAAGATCGCGCAGGTCGAGGAGGAGGGCTCTCTCGCCCGCCGGCACCTCCGAGACCAGGGCTTCCCGGAACGCCGCGCTGCTCACTCCGTCGACACGGCCCGTGGGCGAGGCGATCAGCACGCCATTCGTCCTTTCCCAACTGACCTTCAGGTCCATGGGCCTACCCGGGCACTTGAGTGGTATGGGGATTCAGCGCGCACTGCGACAGAGTACCAATGCCACAAGCTGCAGGCTTCGTCACCCGGTGTCAACACGACTCGGGTTCACCTGCGGATGATCCACCCACGGCGCCGAATGTCCCGCCGGAACCAGTTGAACCGGTCCGGAAACGGTGGTACGATCCCGTCGCCAAGCGTCTCCGGGACGGATTCCACGATGCAATCTGCGAGAACATGAGCGGGCAGCGCGAAGGCAGCGGGCGCACCGACCCTGCGGGTGCCCACTGGCTCTCGGCGCTCGAATCCGAAGCCATCGAAATCATCCGCGAGGGAGCCGCGACGGCGGCCCGGCCCGTCATGCTCTATTCGATGGGCAAGGACTCGTCGGTGTTGCTCCATCTCGCCCGCAAGGCGTTCTGGCCCGCGCGCCCCCCCCTTCCCCTGCTGCACATCGACACCACCTGGCAGTTTCGGGAGATGATCGCCTTCCGCGACCGCATGGTCGCCGAGGCGGGCGTCGAGCTGCTGGTTCACGTGAACCGGGAGGGCCTGAAGGCCGGCGCAGACCCGTTCACCGACGGATCGGTACGCTATACCGACGTGATGATCACCGAAGCGCTGGGCCAGGCGCTGGACGCAGGGAACTACGACATCATCTTCGTGGGCGGCCGGCGGGACGAGGAGAAATCACGGGCGAAGGAGCGGGTGTTCTCCTTCCGCAACGCAGCCCATCAGTGGGACCCCAGGGCGCAGCGCCCCGAGCTCTGGGGCCTGTACAACACGCATGTCCGGGCGGGCGAGTCGCTCCGCGTGTCTCCGCTCTCCAATTGGACGGAGGCCGACATCTGGCGCTACATCGCGTCCGAGGAGATCCCTGTGGTGCCGCTGTACTTCGCGAAGAGGCGCCCGGTCGTCGAACGTGAAGGCCAGTGGATCATGATCGACGACGAGCGCATGCCTCTCGAGCCCGGCGAGGAGCCCCGCTGCCTTCGCGTTCGCTTCCGCACCCTGGGATGCTACCCGTTCACGGCCGCCGTCGAGAGCGATGCCGACACCCTGGAGGCGATCCTCGCCGAGACCCTGGCAACCCGCTACTCCGAACGCCGGGGACGCCTGGTGGACCACGACGGGGACGCCTCCATGGAGCGTAAGAAAAGGGCGGGCTACTTCTGAATTGACCGGCACGCCAGGCGGACCCCACGGACTCGGAACCCCGGGGCAGCCAGACCGTACGGTTCGGCGACCGTCGCCCGAAGCAGGACACTATCAATACCCGACAGTGTGACATTTTCGATGCCCGAAAGTGTGACATTGTCGATGCCCATTGACACGGAGGGCCGAACGGTTAGGATCAGGACGCGCGCAATGCGAGTGACCTTCCAGAAGTGCCTATGAATACTGGCGTTATGAAACTATCTGGGATGTCTTGGAACTCCGCCGAATTCCCGCCATGCTGAGGTTGGCTGAAGAACTGCTGCTTCTGCTGATCGACAAGACCCACAGCGATCTCGCGTCGGTCCCGGAAGTCCCCCTGAGAGACGCGCTCGCGGGCGCCGTGCTGATGGACCTGGCGCTGGAAGGGCGCATCGACACCGACCTCGAGCATCTCTTTGTCGTCGACGCCACGCCGGTGGGCGATGGCCTGCTTGATCCCTCGCTCGCCGAGATCTCCGATACGTCCGACATGCACGACGCCGGGTACTGGGTGAAGCATCTGGCCAGGCCGGCCGTTGCCGACGGACTCCGGGATCGGGCCATCGACCACCTGGTCGAAAAGAGGATTCTGAAGCGGGACCGGGGGAACCTGCTGTCGCTCGCGCGCCGGGTCGTTCACGCCCGAAGGTACCCCATGATGGACGGCAGGGCCGAGCGGGAAGTCGAACTTCGCATCATGGGCGTTCTGTTCAGCGACGAGATTCCGGGTCCCCGGGATGTCATGCTGATCTGCCTCGTTGACGCCTGCGGACTGTTCGAGCGCCTTCTTTCGCGGGCCGAACGGGAGGAAGTGGCAGAGCGCCTCGATCTGATTCACCGCCTCGACTCGATCGGGCGTGCGGTTTTCGAGGCGATCAGCGACGCGGGGATCGGTCAACCCGGGGAGCGGCGGGACGGGCAGGTGCCGGGACCCGTCACCGCCGACATGCGGGCCCGGGCGCTGGCCGCGCAGCCCCGCGCCGACGGTGGCGGGATTCCCCTGGTCGGGAACGCCCTTAGCATGCGGGGCGACCTCGTTGCCTTTCTCGCCCGGCAGTACCGGATGCTTGGGCCCGTTTTTCGTGTCCGCGCGTTTTCGCGCGCCTTTACGGTTCTCGCCGGACCCGACGCCAACAAGCTCCTGCAGCGGAAGGGCAGGATCTGTTTTCGCAACCTCCGCGTGTTCGAGGGTGTGGCGAGAGCATTCGAGGCTCACCGACTGGTCCTGAGCATGGACGGCGGCGATCATTTCCAGTTGCGGCGCGTGCTGAAGCACGGCTATTCGCGTGCCTACATGCTCAAGCGTGTGGCCGAGTCCTCCGACATCGCTTCCGGGGTCGTCAACGGATGGCCCATCGGACGCCCGTTCACCGTGATGCCCGCCATGCAGCGCATCGTCGGCGAGCAGATCGGTCAGCTTTGCACCGGTGTTTCGCCGGGAGCCTGCCTGGAAGACCTCGCGTACTATCTCGAGCGGACGCTGGCCGTGCGCGCCCTGCACCGGCGCCCCGAGGTGATGATGAAGACCCCGCGCATGCGCCGCGCCCGCAGGCAGATCGAAGAGTTGATTTGCTCGGTGGTGCAGGCCCATGCGCCGGAGTGCCGGACCGGAAAGGAGCCCGATCTGATCGACGATGTGTTGGAACTGCACAGGACCAATCCGCAGTTGCTGCCCGAGCACGATCTTCTTTCTGCCTGCATCGGACCTTTCATTGCAGGGCTTCACACCGCCGCCAGCGTCAGCGCATTCATGCTCTATTCGGTGCTCAGGCATCCCGAGGTCGAAACCCGTATGCGACCCGAGATCGATGAGTTGTTTGCGAACGGTGGCCCGACCGCCGACAAAGTCCGGGCCATGGACGTTACACACCGGGTTGCGCTCGAGACCCTGCGGCTATACCCGGTGGCTCCCGTCGCGCTGCGGCAGGCAGTCAACACCTTCGAGTTCGGGGGATACACCATCCCGGCGGGCACGCACGTCCTGGTCGCCACCACGGTCCCGCATCGCTGTGCCGAATACTATCCGCAACCGGAGCAATTCGATATCGACCGCTACACACCGGAGCGCGCCGAGCACCGCACGTTCGGCGTGTACGCCCCGTTCGGCCTCGGCACCCACCGCTGTCTCGGCGATGGCTTCGCGGAAGTGCTGATGGTCATGACGCTCGCGACGATTCTTCACCGGGTCGACATCGCCATGGATCCACCCGGCTACAGGATGAAGATCGACTATTTCACGTCGGCGACCCCCAGCTCCAGCTTCAGAATCAAGGTCCTCGGCCATCGGGGATAGAGAGGAGCCGGCTTGCCCAGTCCGGGGAAAACCCCACCGCACCTCGCCGCCACCGCACCGCTGGGAGTCTGGCTTCGCCTGATCCGGGAGAACGGGGGCGTGGCTCGACCCTACTGGGGAAAGCTGGCGCGAGTGCTGATGACGAGTGTCGCCCTGTCGCCGTTGCGGGCCTTCGAGCGGCTGTGGTTCGACCGCCGGGTCTCACGGACGAAGCTCCATCCCTCGCCGGTGTACGTTCACGGCTTCGCGCGCACGGGAACCACGCACCTCCACAACCTGCTCGCGCACGATCCCGGTCTCGGGTTCCCAACCACCTTTCAGGCGTTCGCCTCGCCGATGTTCCTGACCACGCGCGGCTGGCTGGAACCCCTGATCGCAAAGAAGCTCCCGCGAACGCGGCCGATGGACAACGTGGCGGTCTCCATGTCGCTGCCGCAGGAGGAGGAACTTGCACTCGCGTGCACCTCGCACCTGTCGCCCGTTCACCAGGTTTCGTTTCCCAACCGCATGAAGGAGTTCGCGGAGAGATTCGGATCGATGCGCCTGACCCCGGAGGAGTTGGCGGAGTGGGAGGGCGCGTATCTGCGGGTGCTGCGCCAGGCGACGCTGGCGGCGGGCGGACGGAGGCTGGTGTTGAAGAGCCCGGCGAATCTGGGGCGCACAGCGCTTCTGCGCCGCCTGTTCCCCGAAGCGAAATTCATCTTCCTGGTGCGCAACCCGTATGTCACCTACATGTCGAACCTGAAGCTCTACCGGAGCCTGCTTCCGGCATACCGGGTGGCCGATTGCGACTGGGAGTCGGTGGCTGCCGCCGTACGGAGCAGTTTCGCGGTGATGATGCGGCGGTACATGCGGGACCGCGAGTCGATTCCGAAAGGCAACCTGGTCGAGGTGAGGTTCGAGGACATCGAACGTGATCCGCTGGCGGAACTCGAGCGCATCTACCGCGAGCTGAAGCTTCCCGGATGGGAGCGGGCCCGGGGCCCCGTTGCCGCATACCTGGCGACGCTCTCCGGCTACCGGAAGAACCGGTACCGGATCGACCCCTCCGTCATCGACATCGTCGACAGGGACTGGGGGTTTGCGGTGGAGCAGTGGGGCTACGCGCCTCCGGACACCGGAACCGACGCGGAGCAACTTGGATCCGAAAGGTCGAACAGATAGAATCAGGCCGTGCTCGCTGACCTTGAGAGGAAGGCTCTCTGATGGCACATGCCCCGCCGCCACCCCCCGCCCCCCTGCGCTTCGTCCTGTGCGGCGCCGTGGACGACGGCAAGAGCACGCTCCTCGGACGGTTGCTCTGCGACTGCCGGCAGGTCTTTGCCGATCAGATGCGCAAGGTGGAGGAGGATTCCCGGCGCTGGGGAACGCGGGGCGACCAGGCGGATCTGGCGCTCCTGGTCGACGGTCTGCGCGACGAGCGCGAGCAGGGCATCACCATCGACGTCGCCTACCGCAGTTTCGAGACGGCCCGGCGCCGTTTCATCGTCGCCGACGCGCCCGGACACGAGCAGTACACCCGCAACATGGCGACCGGCGCCTCGAACGCCGAGCTGGCCGTCGTTGTGGCCGACGCCCGCAAGGGGATCCTGCCCCAGACCGCCCGCCACACCCGCATCGCCGCCCTGTTCGGGATCCGGCACGTGGTCCTTGCGGTCAACAAGATGGACCTGGTGCTCTGGGACCGGAGCATCTTCGAGGCGATCGCGGACCGGTACCGGATACTGGCGCGGGATGCGGATGTCGAGAAGCTGCGGATCATACCCGTATCCTCGCTTAGGGGAGACAACCTCACCCGCCGCCGCGATTCGGCCGCGTGGTATGCCGGCCCGACGCTGCTCGAGCACCTGGAAACGGTCGATGTCGAATCTTCCATCGAGAGGGAGTCCTTCCGGATGCCCGTCCAGTTCGTCAACCGGCCCAGCCCCGACTTTCGCGGCTACAGCGGCCGGATCGCGGCCGGCAGGGTCGCCGTGGGGGACCGCGTGCGCATATCCCCGTCGGGAGCGGAGACCGTCGTGGAGTCGATCATGGTCTGGCGGGGGGCCCGGGAGCGGGCGGAGCGCGGGGACTCGGTGACCCTGACCCTGGCCAGCGAGGTGGATGTGACGCGCGGAGACGTAATCGCGGAAGCCTTCAATCCGCCGGGCGTGACGGACCAGTTCCAGGCCAACCTGATCTGGATGAGCGACCGCCCTCTGGTGGTCGGCCGCTCCTACCTGCTGAAGATCCATTCGCGCGAAGTGACCGCGACCGTCACCCGCATCAAGTACCGGCTGGACGTCTCGCGCGGAAGCAGACTGGCAGGCGCCACGATGAACCTCAACGACCTCGGCACGGTCAACATCGCGACCAACCGCCCGATCCCCTACGCCCCCTTCGAGCGGTATCCGGGGCTGGGCAGCTTCATCATGATCGACCCGATCAACAACGAGACCGCGGGCGCCGGCACCGTCAACTTTGCGCTCAGGCGCGCGTCCAACATTCGCTGGCAGGACTTCCACGTCACCCGCGAGGCCCGCCAGGAACTCAAGCTGCAGCGGGCCCGGTGTCTATGGCTCACGGGACTCCCGGCATCGGGCAAGTCCACGATCGCCAACCTGCTCGAGAAGCGCCTTCACGCGGAGGGCCACCACACCTACCTCCTGGACGGCGACAACGTCCGCCACGGACTCAACCGGGACCTCGGCTTCACCGAGGCCGACCGGGTGGAGAACATCCGCAGGGTGGCCGAGGTGGCTCGACTGATGGTCGATGCGGGGCTGATCGTGATCGTGTCCTTCATCAGTCCCTTCCGGTCGGAACGCGCTTTCGCTCGCGGTCTGTTCACACCCGGTGACTTCAACGAGATCTTCGTTGACGCGTCCATCGAAGTCTGCGCCGCGCGCGACCCGAAGAGACTGTATGCCAGGGCGATGAGCGGAGAGATCACGAACTTCACCGGCATCGACAGCCCCTATGAGCAGCCCGGGAACCCGGACCTGCACCTCGACACCGAGAAGCTGGGACCCGAGGAGTGCGCCGAGTTGATCCTGCGGCAGCTGGTCTGAGTCGGGCTGCGCCCCCGGTCGCGAGCCCTCCGGCCGGCCGGCGCTACCTGTCCACGCGAATCGTGACGACATCCGCGTTGTGATACTGCTGGTGCTTCACGGATGACGCGTAGTGGCGAAGGAGCCGCAGCGACAGGTCGCGCTTGCTCTCCAGGTCCGGGATGTCGCCGAGCAGAACGATCTGGTTTTCCAGATTCCCGGCGTCGGTCGCCGCGCTGAACTCGAGGATGGCTCCCGTGCGGTCGTTGCGCGCGACGACGCGCAACCGCCGGTCACCGGCGTGGCTCCCGTCCTCCTCCTGCCGGGCCAGGCTGAGGAGCGCTTCCTCCGATGCCGCTCTGAGGCGCCCCCTTCCCTCACCGTCCCATCCGTACTTCCCCGCGAACCCGACCACGAACTCGTCGAGGGCGCGAAGGCTGTCCGAACTGAGCGGCATCTCCGTCCTTCGCCGGCGGGGCCCGGTGAGCTCCAGGAACAGGTTCAGCAGGAGGATGGTCACCCCGCCGGCCGTCAGCCCGTTCGCCAGCATCTGCGCGGCGGGGGTTCCGAGGTGCTGCGGGAATATCGCCTGGAACTGGATGCCGACGCCGACCCAGAAGGAGAATCCCGCGATCAGCGAGCTGTTGCGCCCGCCGTCCGCCTGGAAGACGACGCGCATGCCGCGGGCAAAGACGAGCCCGATTACGACGACGATGTAGGCACCGAGCACGGGTCCCGGGATGGACAGCACGAGGGCGCTGATCTTGGGAACGAACGCTAGGCCGATGAAGATGGCTCCGATGTAGACGCCCACCCTTCTGGCCGCCACGCCGATGCCCTCCGCCAGGGCTATGCCGGCTGGATAGGGCCAGATGGGCAGGACGCCCGCGACCCCCGACAGCAAGGTGCCCGCGCCGCAGGCGGCCACGGCGCCCTGGACCCTCCGGAAGTCGATCGCCTTCTGTTCGCGCCGCGAGAGACGCTGCATGACGATGGCGTCGCCGATCTGCCTGACCGTGATGACCAGGGTGACGAACAGAAAGGCCGGCAGGAGCAGCCAGAAGCTCGAATCGAACCCTGCGTCGAGACCGGGCAACGCCGTGGCGGGGATCCCGAACCAGCCGGCCTCGCGCACCGGCGTGAGATCGAAGATCCCGAAGAGCGCGGCCGTGGCGCACCCGAGAGCGAGCGCGACCACCGGGGTCCAGGCTCTCAGAAGCCGGGGGGCGCGCAGCATCAGGCCAAGCACGGCGGTGGCCGTGACGAGCGTGATGGTGGGCGCCGCGGCCGTGGGCGCCTGCGACGGAACCTCGATCAGCAGCGCGAACCCCATGGGCATCACCGTGACCGAGATGAGCGCCATGAGCGTGCCCGACACCACCGGCGTGATGATTCGGCGGAGCAGGATCAGGCGGGCCGCCAGGCCGAACTGGAAGAGCCCCGAGGCGATCACCAGCACTGCGAGCAACGCGGGACCGCCCGCGGCCAGCGCCAGCACGGCGACGCCGATCGAGGCTCCGGAGGCTCCCATGACCATCAGGTTGGCGCTCCCCACGCCCCCCACTCGCCGGGCCTGGACGATGGTCGTCAGCCCGCCGATGACCATGCTGGCGAAGATGGCCCAGGAAAGGTAGGCGCCCGTCAGATTCGCCGCGCGCGTAACGATCGCGGTGACCACGACCACGGGCGTGCATACCAGCACGGCCACCTGCAGTCCGAGGATGAGCGAGGCGGGATGCGGCGGCGGCTCGTTGGCCGCGTAGCGGAGGCCTCCTGCCGGCTTTGCTGGGCCGGATTCCACAGGCGTCGCTCCTGGATGCCGGTTCGTGGTTCTGTCGGAACGCGAGGGGGCATGGCGAGTATAGCTACCGGCGCGCGAATCCGGAAAACGGAGCCGGGGCGCTGCCGGTCACGGACGAGCTTTCGATGGGAGGATGAGTGCAGCAGGCACTGCCGAGGAGCCGGCGTTGAATCCGCGGTCCGCACGCCGTCCCCGCAAGTCGGCGTGGCTGCGCACGCTGGCGGTCTCGGCCCTGACAGCGGTTTCGCCGCTGGCGCCAGCCTCTCATTCCCTGCAGGCCCAGGTATCGCCGGAGATCCTCCAGGTCCTGCAGCAGGGCGGCGCCTGGGTCGCCCTGGCCATCGAGGATGGCGTCGGCTCCTTCCAGAGCGGGCCCGTGCCCACCCTCGGGATCCAGCTTCGGGGCCAGTTGCGCATCTGGGAGGAGCACACGGGCAGCTGGCATGTCGTCATGCGCGATCTGGCGCGCGCCGAGGATCCGGTCATTCTCGAGCGCCTCATGGTCCCGGGAGAGCCGGTGGACTTCGACTACCAGACCGGGATGCTGGGGCAGATCCAGATCGACGTGCGGTGGAGCGAGGCCCGCGACACGACGCTCCGGGTCTGGGTGGGAACCGAGTTGACGCCCGGGGAGTCGGAAGCACTGACATCTACTGACGTCTACTGGAATTATGTCGGGAGCGAAGGCCGGATGTTATCGCCGGGAGGCGACGGCCTCCGCGAGCAGGCACAGGATCTCGTACATCAGCGATGCGCCGACCAGTGCCGTGCCCCCGCTCGGATCGAGAGGCGGGGCGACCTCCACCACGTCGGCCCCCACGAGGTTGAGCCCGCGCAGGCCGTGCAGGAGCGCGATCGCCTCGCGCGTGGTTAGCCCGCCGATCTCGGGCGTTCCCGTGCCCGGCGTGAAGGCGGGGTCGATCCCGTCCACGTCGAAGGTGATGTAGGTCGGACCGTCGCCCACCACCCGGCGGGCTTCCTCCACCACACCCTCCACCCCCAGCCGCCGGAACTCGTCGATCTTCACGACGCGCATGCCGTGCTCCATCGAGAACTCGAAGCCGTCGAGGAAGTTCTGGTAGCCGCGGATGCCGATCTGGATCGAGCGCTCGGGATCGAGCACGCCCGCCTCCACGGCGCGGCGGAAGGGAGCGCCGTGGTGGTACTTCGAACCGCCGATCGCGTCCCAGGTGTCGAGATGCGCGTCGATCTGCACCATGCCGAGCGGCCGGCCGGCTCCCAGCGCCTTCATGATGGGATAGGTGATGGAATGGTCTCCGCCGGCGCTCAGCGGCACCGGGCCAGCCGCGTGGAGACGGGTGAAGTGGGCTTCGATCCGGGCAACCACCTCGTCGAGATGGTAGATGCTGTCGAATCGCACGTCCCCCACGTCGGCGATGCGGCACAGTGAGAAGGGATCGATCCCCGTGACCACGTTGATCCTGCGCACCACGTTGGATCTGTTGCGGATCTCGCGCGGCCCGTGGCGCGCACCCGGCTGGAAAGTCACGCCGTGGTCTGTCGGCACCCCGACGAGTGCGATGTCGAGGCTTTCGAGCGTCGTGGCGAGCGGCGCGCGCAGGAGGGTGGTTCCACCCATGAAGCGCAGATCGTCGAGCGGCTTGTAGACTTCGCCCGTAACCGGCGAGACAGCATCGTAGAAGTCGTTCACTCCAGCCTCCCTTGCGGGGCGGGAAGATCCGGATCCGGGCTCGGAGCCGGCCATCAGGGGTCCTCCTCGCGCAGCAACGCCCAGAACTCGCGCGGGCTCGCGATGACGACCGGCAGAGTCAGGGCGACATCGAGCAGGTCCCGGTCTCCCGTCACAAGGAGGTCCGCGTTCGAGGCCACTGCCTCGGCGAGGATCGCAACATCGTCCGGATCACGCAGCGCGACGTCCGGTCGAGGCTGGCCGGCCTGTACGACGGTGGCGGCTTCCTCGCGCAGGAATTTCCCGGCCTCCTGAACGGCATCAGCCGGCACGCCGAACTTGCCGCCGAGGACTCGCTCGAGCTCGCGAAGGGCGGTCTCGCTCAGCAACAGGTCGTGTTCGGAGACGACGAGGCTCAGGATGTCGGCGCAGATCCCTCTGGTCGCCAGGGCGCTGACCACAACGTTCGTATCGAGGAGGATCCTCACGAAACGTCGCGGAAGACATCCTCATCGGTCAGATAACCGCGGCTCTCGGCGAAGGGCATGATGCGCCGTCGGAGGCCATCCAGGCGGTCCAGGGCAAGCTGCCGCCGGACGGCGTCTCGCACGAAGGCGCTGCTGCTGCGTCCGCTCCGGAGCGCGGCTTTCTCGATCTCGCGTTTCAAATCGCGGTCAACTCTTATGGTCATCACCGACATCCGGCTTGCCTCGCCAACGGGTCCGGGGACTCGGATTCCAGAGTGACATACATTGTAATACGTCGGCCGGCTGACGAAAAGCGGGGCCGGCCCCTGCCCGGGACCGGCCCCGTCTCTTCCGGAGGCCGCGGATGCCGTCGCGATCAGCCGGACGTCGTCGTGGTGGCGGTCCTGGGCGGCATGATCTCCTTCCACGCCGTCATGAAGCGCGCCATCTCCTCCTCGGTGCCGACCGATACCCGCAGGTAGTCGAGCATGGGCGGGAAGTCGCGGCCCACGAGCACGCCCCTCTCCCGGAACGCGGCCCGGACTTCGGCGGCCGGACGCCCGGTGTTGACCATGAAGAAGTTGGTCTCCGAGGGGAGCACCTCGTAGCCCATGGCCTGGAGCTCCTCGGTGGTCTGCTTGCGCAGGCGCAGCGTGGTCTCGCGCACGAAGCGCTCGTTCTCCAGGTCCTCGAGCGCGGCGACCCCGCCCCACCTCGCCAGCGCGTTCACGCTGCCGGTGGTGTAGGTGCGCATGTCGCTGATCATGTCGGCGGGCGCGATGCCGTAGCCCAGGCGCAGCCCCGCCATGCCGTAGATCTTTGAGAAGGTGCGCGCGACGATGACCTTGCGCCCCTCGTTCACGAAGGGCACCGCCGTCTCGTAGGAGGGATCCTCGACGAAGTGATGGTAGGCTTCGTCGATGAGAACCGGGATGTCCTCGGGAATTTCGTCCAGCACCCGCCGGACGTCGTCGGCCGACACCACCATGCCGGTCGGGTTGTTCGGGTTGCACAGGTAGAAGAGGCCGACATCGCGGTAGTTCTTCCTGGTGGCGTCGATCATCGCCGGGATGTCCTGCGAGTAGTCGTCGAGCAGCGGCAGCATGATGGCGTCCGCGTCGATCCCGGTGGCGACGCCGAAGACGCTCAGGTAGGTCGGCCGCACGCCGATGACCTTCTTCTTGTGGCCGAGGTACGTGTGCGCCACCACCCGGAGGGTCTCACCCGAGCCCGCGCCCAGCAGGATGTTCTGCGGGTCCACGCCGTGATGCTCGGCGATCTTCTCCTGGATGTCGCCGTCGGGGTAGCCGTACCGGTTCGAGTACTTCCAGGCGCCGTTCATCGCCTCCATCATCCGCTCGGACGGGCCGTACGGATTCTCGTTGGAGGCGAGCTTGGCGAACGAATCGTAGTCGTACTCCTGAGGCGTCAGCCGCAGCGAACGCGGCGGCGCATCCCATCCGAGCAGTCCGGTGGGCTTGAGCCCGGCGTACCCCAGCGCCGCGGCTGCCCCTCCCATGAAGCGGCGGCGGGTGACGGAATTCCTCGAGTGCATGGCAACCTCCTCAGGCATGTGAGCGCGACGAACGCGAAAGGTACGATTTCCTGCCTATAGTGTGGCCGCGCGGGGGCGCGAAAGCAAACCCGCAGCAGGCGGCTGGTCGGCATCGCGCCACGACCGGTGGGCATGGGCCCGACGGGCCCGGGCGACGGCGCATCATGTATGGGCCGCCCGGGACGAATAGTGCCGGCGGAAGAATCGCCCGATGTCGTCGACCACCTGGTACATCACCGGCACCACGATCAGGGTGAGGAAGGTCGCGAAGATGATCCCCGCGATGACCGCGATGGCCATCGGTCCCCACCACGCGGCCTGGTCCCCTCCCCAGTACAGGTCCGGAGTGAGGCTTCCGTACAGGCCGAAGAAGTCGAAGTTGAGCCCGATCGCGAGCGGCACCAAGCCGAGCGCCGTGGTCACCGCGGTCAGCACCACCGGCCGGAAGCGGGTCATGCCGCCCAGCACCAGCGCGTCCCGCCGGTTGACCCCGTCACGGCCGCGCAGCACGTCGATGTAGTCGATGAGCACGATGGCGTTGTTCACCACGATGCCCGCCAGCGAGATGATGCCCACACCCGTCATGATGATGCCGAAGGGCATCCGGAACACCATCAGCCCCAGCAGCACGCCGACCGTGGACATGATCACGGAGGTCAGGATGATGAAGGGCTTCACCAGCGA
This sequence comes from Gemmatimonadota bacterium, assembly GCA_022823365.1. Lineage (GTDB taxonomy): Bacteria > Gemmatimonadota > Gemmatimonadetes > Longimicrobiales > Gaopeijiaceae > BD2-11. The sequence continues at coordinate 1,629 of JAJDXG010000059.1, read as the reverse complement.
GTTGAACTGCGAGATGAGGATGAAGCCGATGAGGAAGAGCGCCATCAGGAACGCGGTGGTAAGGAAGGCCTGGGCCTCCGCCTGCTCCTCGTTCTCGCCCGTATAGCGGATCTGGTACCCCGGCGGGAGCGACTCCGCGAACTCGGCGAGGGCCAGCTGCACCTCGCCCAGCACGGCGTTGGAGTTGAAGCCGGCGCGCACCTCCGATGACACCGTAACGGAGCGGTCCATGTCGAGGCGCTGGATGGACCCGGCCCCTTCCCCTACCTCCCAGGAGGCCACCGAGAGCAGCGGGATGGGGTCACCTTCCGACAGCACCGTGAGTTCGGCGAGGGTGCTGAGTTCGTCCCGGTCCTCTTCCGCCAGGCGCACGATGATGTCGTACTCGTCGTTGCCCGTCCGGTACTTCGCCGCTTCGATGCCCTGGATGGCGCCCCGGATGGCCTGGCCCACGCGACGGGTCGAAAGCCCGTATAGCGCGGCCTTCTCGCGGTCCACGCGCACGCCCAGTTCCGGACGGGCGTCGTCGAGGTTCGAGTCGAGGCGAACTAGCTTGGCGTAGACCGGATCGGCCTGCAGGGTGGCGATCATTTCGTCGGCGAGCACGTTCAGCAGCTCTGGGTCGGAGCCCACCAGTTCGACGTTCACGGGCGGGCCGGTGGCGGGTCCCTCTTCGGCCTTGTCGACCGAGATGTCGGCTCCCGCCAGGTCGCTGGCGATGGTCTCCTGCAACAACGCCAGCGTCTGGAAGGCGTCGGTCCGCTGGTCCTGGAACTCCACCATGGAGATGGTGACGAGTCCGGCTTCCGGGCCGCCGGGGCCGCCGCCCATCGGACCGCCCCCGCCACCGCCGCCCACGGTGGCCACCACCGACTCGCCGTCGAGCGCGACCCCCTCGTAGTCGGGCAGCTTGTCCTCGATGCGGCGCACGAGCCGGTCGGTGAAGTCCGCGCGGGTGCCGGTCGGGGCGTCCACGTCGATCATGATCTGGCGGGGCGGAATCGCCTCGGGGAAGTACTCCACCCCCGCGTTGAACCGCCCGAACAGGATCACGGTCACCACGAGCATCGCCGCGCAGCCGGCGAGCACCAGGACAGGGTGGTTGAGCGCGCGCGTCAGCTGGGTTTCGTAGAAGACGATGGCCCGCTCGAGCCACCAGTGCTGGAAGGCCATGGCCGCGCGCTTGATCGCGAAACGGTACAGGGCCCACAGCAGGCCCGCGGTGACGAGCAGGAGCGCGGCCGTGAGCGGATTGGCGAACGCGAAGCCGAGGATCACCCCCGCGCTGACTCCGATCAGGGTGAGGCGCGCCGCGCGCGTGAGCGGCGGAGGCTCCTCGCCCTCGCGCAGGATGAACATCGAGCACAGCGTCGGAACGATGACCAGCGCCACGAAGAGCGAGCTGGAGAGCGTCACGATGAGGGTCGTGGGCAGGTAGCCCATGAACTCGCCCGAGATGCCCGGCCAGAACAGGAGCGGCGCGAATGCCGCCAGCGTGGTGAGCGTCGCGGCGATCACCGGACCGGCCACTTCGCCCGTGGCCTTCTTGGCCGCCAGCCTCCGGTTCCACCCGCGCTCGACGTAGCGGTAGATGTTCTCCACCACCACGATCGCGTTGTCGACCAGCAT
>JAJDXG010000048.1 GCA_022823365.1 Gemmatimonadota bacterium | reverse complement strand
CCACGCCGATGGCGGGTGGTCCATGGAGGCCGGTGATCCTGCTGCCGTCCGACGCGGAAGGCTGGTCGCCGGAGCGGCGTGCAGTGGTGCTGGCCCACGAAATGGTCCACGTCCGACGCCGGGACGCGCTCCGTCAGGTCGTCGGCCGCGCCGTCGTGGCGCTCTACTGGTTCCACCCCCTCAGCTGGCCGGCGTGGCGGGCTGCCACCATCGCCGCCGAGCGATCGTGCGACGAGGAGGTGCTCGAACTCGGCACGCGTCCCTCGGAATATGCCCGACACCTGTTCTCGCTCGCGTCCGGGACGACGGGCGGTCGGGCCGTACTGGCCCTCCCCATGGTGCAGCGCTCGCAACTGGAGAAACGAATCATGTCCATCCTCAAGCGGCATCGCCCCCGCTATTCGCTCGCCCGCACCATCGCCGCACTGGCGGGAATCGGCGTGGCCGGCACGCTCATCGCCTGCGCCAATCCCGTCCCCAGGGATCCGGACGCACAGCCCGCTCCCCGCGACCAGGCGATAGTCCCGGGCGAGGTGGAGGCGCAGGACCGCGAGATCTCTGCTCCCTCACCAGAGCCGACGGCGGCGGTGAGTCCGGCGCCCGAGCCGATTCCCGCGTCAGAGTTCCCGTCGGAGCCGGCTTCGGCGCCGGACCCGGCGCCCCCCGCGCCCGAGGGCTCGCAAGACGCCAGCCGCCAGGCGCTAGAGTGCAACCCCGGAAGCGGGAACGGCGTCATGCGGCGGGCCGGCGAATGGACCCTGCAACGCCGCGTGGACGGCATGCGCCTGTGCATGCGCAACCACGGCAACGTCGAGATGGCGTCGGATGGCACCGCCATCCAGAACATGGATGACGACAGTTGGCTGGTGCTCGAGTCGCAGGCGGAGCGACTGCACCGCCTGGTGATCACTCCCGGACCCGGCGGCCTGGAGTATGACTGGAGCATCGATGGCCGCTCTCAGGCCTTTGACGGCGAGGCCGGGGAATGGCGCGACCTGATGCTGACGGTGATGAACGGGTACCTGGATGTGCAGGAAATCCGCGGCGAGGAAGCCAGTCTGCGCGGGGAGATGGCCGCCCACAGAGGACATGTCGCCACGCTGCGCGGAGCGATTGCCACCCACCGGGGGCACGTCGCCACATTGCGCGGGGAAATCGCGACCCATCGGGGGCTTGTCGCCACGCTGCGCGGAGAAGTCGCCGGACACCGAGGGCACGTCGCCGGCCTGCGCGGGCAGGTGAATTCGCCACCGGCACAGGTCGCCAGGGTGATGGGCCGGCTGTCCGCGCAAGTGGAACTCATTGCCAACCGGCACGCGATGACGACGCTCGCCGACAGAGTGAGAGAAGCAGTGGAGACCGCCCGGCAGGCGCTGGCCACGACCGAGGTGCAGATGGCGCTGGAGTCCGCGCGCGCGTCCCTCGAACGCGTCGACGCCCGGGAAGCAATCGAGACAGCCAGGCAGGCATCGGGAACAGGCGACATGGCGGAGGCAATGCGGGCGGCGGCCGAGGCCCTGGAGACGGCCCTGCAAACGCCCGAGATGCAGGAAACGATGGCCGACCTGGCGGAATTGTCGGAAACCCTCTCCGCGGCGGCCGATGACTGGACTACCGTGGCGGACGACCTGCAGCAGATCGAGCGTGATCTGGCCGCCCGGCGGGACGAACTCGAGCAGGAGGCGGCCGCCCTTGCCCGCGAGAGGATGCAGGAGATCGAAGAGGAAATCGAGGAGTACGATCTGGCGGGACGGGTAGCCGCCATGGAAGCGCAGATCGAGGAGTACGACCTCGACGGCAAGGTGGCCGGGATCGAGGCGCAGATCGAGGAATACGATCTGGCCGGCAAGATCCGCGAAATCGAAGCGCAGATCGAGGAACTCGACGCCGACCGCCGCACCGACGAAATCGAGCGCTCGATCCAGGACGAGATCGCCGCCCTGCGCGCGCTGATCGGATAGCACGGCGCTACTCCGATACATCCAACGGCCGAGTTCCGGCCGCTTCTCACGTCATCCGACCCATGGGCGGGTTCCTTGCTCCGACCGGCCTGTGGCCGGACATCGAATGCCGCCGGGGGCGGATTCTGACCTTGATCATCGCCGTTTTGTCGCCATATTCGCCGTAAATGACGCAAGGCTGTGTGTCCGCAGCTGAGTCAAGGAGAAGAGGACAAGTGCGGAGTACACGGAACCTCGTGGTGTTCTGGGTGATGGTGTTGAGCGTGGCGGGCTGCCGCGACGCTGTGGCCCCATCGGACGAACCCGAGCTCATCACGATCGCGGCGACGGTCTCCGAAACCGGGATCCGCACCCAGTCGGCCGGTGAGATGGGCCGGGGCTACCGTCTCGGCGTGGAGATGTTGAACGAAATGGGCGGCCTCGCCGGCAAAGAAGTGCGCCTGGTGACCCGGGACGACGGGAGCGACCCGGCGACCGCGGCCCGCCTGTACGAGGAGTTCATGGCCTCCGACTCCATCGACGCGCTGCTGGGTCCCTTCAGCACCCCGATTACCGAGGCCGTGCTGGCGGTAACCGAGGCCGCGGGCTGGCCGCTCATCGCGCCGATGGCGTCGGCCCCCGGGGTGTGGTCCGACCGGGGGCGCCGCTGGAGCGTGCAGATGCTCGACCCGGGGCCGGCCCGCCTGAGGGGCGCGGTCGAGGTGGCCGCGCGCCACGGCGCCCGCACGGTCGCGTTGATCTACGAGGACAGCCCGTTTCCCGCCTCGCTGGCGGAGGGCGTAAGGGAAGCGGCGGGAGCCCTCGGGCTGATCACCGCGCTGGATCGCTCCTACCCCGTCGGCGGAGCGGACCATGCGGGGCTGGTGTCGGCCGCGCGCGGCGCCGGGGCCGATCTCTTCATCGGCGGCGGCTACTACGACGACGCGGTCGCCTTCACGCGGGCACTGGCGGCGGATTACGCCCCGCTCATGGTGAATCTCTCCCTTGGCCCGGCCGACCCGAGGTTCCCGCAGGATGTCGGCGATCTGGCTCGCTGCATGACCGCCGCCGCGTCGTGGATCCCGGCGGTGCGCACCTCGGGACACATCGCCGACAGCGAGACCTTCGTTCGGCGCTACCGGCAGGCGCACGGATCGGACCCGGGCTATCACGCGGCGGGCGCATTCGGAGCCGTGGAACTCCTGGCCGAAGCCATCGAGGCCACGCCGACGGCAACGGGAGAACTCGATTCGGCTGCGGTCCGGGATTACCTGTTCTCGGCGTCCACCGAGACCGTGCTCGGCCCCTACGGCGTCTACTCTCTGGGGACCAGCCAGGCCGGCGGGCAACGCGTCCTGACGGCGCTGCAGGTGCAGTGGCAGGACGACGGTTCGGGAGGGCTGGTCCAGCGCATCATCCATCCCGAGGCCGCGGCCGACGCCGAGCCCTGCTTCCTCCGGTAAAACCCTTGACCCTCCTTCCTCCGTACACGTCCTTATCGTGATGCCGGTATCCGGCAGTTGATGCTCGAAACCAAATAAGGACGGCCCCGCCATGATGCGGATTCTCAGGTACGTCTTGCGCCTCGTCCTGGACTGGCTGCGCAACAAAATCTAGCTCGCGCGCGAGCCGGGAGACCCAACCCATGCCCTTCCTTCCCGACAACTGGCTCAGCCTGGTCGCCGGTCTCGTGATCCTCGTCGCCGCGGCGTGGATCGCCGACTGGGTGACCACTCGAATCGTCCACGGCGTAATCCGGCGGGTTGCGCCCCGGACCCGCTCCTCGTGGGACGACCGCGTCATCGAGCGCAAGGTCTTCGCCCGCCTCGCCCACATCGTGCCCGCCGCCATCGTCTACTACGGGATCGGGCCGGTGCTGGGGGTGACGCCCCTCGAGGCGGCCACCGGAACCGAACCTGCAGGGCTCATTCTGGCCTGGACGTTCGCGCGCCGTCTTTCGGCGGCCGTCATCGTGATGGCGGCGGCCGCGGCGTTCAGCGCCTTCCTCGACGCCGTCAACGACATCTACGTGGAGGCCTTCGAGCAGTCTCGCTCGCGGCCGATCAAGGGCTACCTGCAGGGCGTGAGCCTGCTGGCCTACCTTGGGGCCGGCGTCGTCGCCATCGCGATCCTGGCGAACCAGAGCCCCCTGGTCTTCCTCTCCGGGATCGGCGCGCTCACCGCCGTCCTCATGCTCATCTTCCGCGACACCATCCTGTCGCTGGTGGCCAGCATCCAGATCATGTCCAACGACATGATCCGCATCGGCGACTGGGTGTCGATGCCGCAGGCCAACACCGACGGGGACGTCATCGAGATCGCGCTGCACACGGTCAAGATCCAGAACTGGGACAAGACCATCTCCACCATCCCGACCCACAAGTTCATCAGCGAGTCCTTCAAGAACTGGCGCGGGATGACGGAGTCCGGGGGACGGCGCATCAAGCGGTCGCTGCGCATCGACATGAATTCGGTGCGCTTCCTGAGCGACGACGAAATCGAGCGCCTGTCGCGCTACGAAACGCTGCGCGAGTACATGGCCGAGGCGCGCGACAAGATCGAGAGCTACAACGCCGCCAAGGCCCAGGGCGATCCCGGCATCATCCCGGAGATCCGGCGGCTGACGAACCTCGGAACGTTCCGCTTGTACGTCCTCCACTACCTGAAGGCCAACTCCCGCATCAGTCAGGAGATGACGGTGCTGGCGCGGCAGCTCGCGCCCGGGCCTCAAGGCGTGCCCATCGAAATCTACTGCTTCTCGAGCGACACCTCGTGGACGAACTACGAGGGGCTCCAGGCCGACCTCTTCGATCATCTGATCGCGATTCTGCCGGAGTTCGGGCTGAGGGCGTTCCAGGAACCCAGCGGGTCGGACTTCGCGGAGGCAATCGCGGATCGCGCGTGACGTGCGCTCGATCGCGTTACCTTTCATCTTGGGGATGACGGGGATGGGGACGGCGGGGCAACCAGGAACCGGCGGGGCCCGAGGCGCCGCACCACGGAGAAGATCGACAACATGGTGAACACCGTTGAATTGCTCGGCGACCTTCAGCGCCTGAGAGAGCAGGGCTATCTGTCGGATGCCCTTCTGCGTCACGCGGTTCGGGGACTGTCCCGGACCGACAACTTCGACTGGGTGGGCGTCTATCTGCTGGGCGAGGAAGGGGATGAACTCTGGCTCCACAACTACATCGGAGCCAGCACCGAGCACGCGAAGATTCCCGTGGGCACGGGGGTGTGCGGCACCGCGGTGGCGACCGGCAAGAACCAGAACGTGCCCGACGTGGGCGCGGTCGACAACTACCTCTCGTGCAACCCCAGCGTGAAGTCGGAACTCGTGGTTCTGATCCGGGCGGGCAAGGAGATCTTCGGGCAGATCGACATCGACAGCCGCACGCCGGCCGCCTTCAGCGACGACGACGAGCTGGCCGTGCAGATGATCGCCGACAAGCTCGCCGAGCAGTTCGTGCACGAGCGGCGCTAGCAGACAGCGCCCATCGAGCTGTCCCGGGCATGACCGTGGGCGGGACCGATCCGCGCGCGCCATGACCCGCTCTGGCCTCCGCGTCTTCACGGCAGCCAATCCGGGGCCGTTCACCCTCGACGGCACCCGGACGCACATCGTCGGGCAGGAAGTCGCGGCGGTAATCGATCCGGGCCCTGACGATGCGGATCACCTCCGTGCGCTCCGGGCCGCGGTGGCGGGTGCGCGCCGGGTCGTCGTGCTGGTGACCCACGACCATGCCGACCACTCCGGTTGCGCCCGCGCCCTGGCGGATGCGCTGGGAGCTCCCTTGCTCGGGCCGTGTCGCGATGCGGATGAGCCGCTCGCCGAAGGGGATGTCGTGGAGACAGACCAGGGCGAGCTCGTCGCCGTGGACACGCCAGGGCACTGCGCCGAGCACCTGTGTTTCTGGTGGCCGCGCGCCCGAGCCCTGTTTGCGGGCGACCTGATGCTCGGCGAGGGGAGCACCACCTGGGTGGGGGAGTATCCGGGGTGCGTGCGCGACTACCTGGGGTCGCTGGATCGGATCGAGGCTCTGGCGCCCGGGGTGATCTACTCGGCGCACGGGCCTCCGATCGAGGATGTGCCGGGAACGCTCGCCGCCTACCGCGAACATCGCCTCGCCCGCATCGAACAGGCGGAGCAGGCGCAGCGCGATCACCCCGCCGCGACGCCGGCGCAACTGGTGACGACAATCTACGGAGACGACCTGCCGCCCAGGCTGCGCGACGCCGCCGAGTCGAGCATCGCGGCCATGCTCGACTATCTGGCCGGCGGGGGGTAGTATTTCCCTGACGCGGCGCGCGTTACCGGCGGCGGCCCGTTCCTGCCGGACGCGCGCTTCTCCTTCACCGGGAGCCGTGCCGTGATCGCCAAACCACCGCGCCTGTCGACCGGGCTGGCGGACGAGCTCGTCCGCATCGTGGGCGAGGACGGAGTCATCACCGATCCCGCCCGGCTGATGGTGTACGAGTCCGACGGACTCACCGCCTACCGCTATCCGCCGCGGGCGGTCGTGCTCCCCCGGGACGGCGACGAGACCGCCGGGGTGGTGCGGGCGATCGCCGCCGAGCGCGTGCCCTTCGTGGCGCGCGGATCGGGGACGGGCCTCTCCGGAGGCGCGCTGGCGGTCGACGGGGCGGTGGTGGTGTGCACGGCGCGCATGAACCGCATCCTCGAACTCGATCTGCACAACCGGCGGGCGCGCATCCAGCCCGGCGTGGTGAACGCCCACCTGACGGCGGCCACCCAGCCGCACGGTCTCTACTACGCCCCGGATCCCTCGTCGCAGAGCGCCTGCTCGGTGGGCGGCAACGTCGCGGAGAACTCGGGCGGGCCCCACTGCCTCAAGTACGGGGTCACCTCCCGCTACATTCGGGGGCTGGACGTGGTGCTGCCGGACGGCAGCCGGGTGTACCTGGGAGACCGCGGGCTGGACACCGGGGAACTCGACCTCGCGGGGCTCTTCGTGGGATCGGAGGGCTGCTTCGGCATCGCGGTGGAGATCGATGTCGAACTGCTGCCGCTGCCGCAGGCGACGCATACGCTGCTCGGCATCTTCGAGCGGCTGGAGGACGCGGGGCGGGCGGTGACCGCGATCATCGCCGACGGCCTGCTCCCGGCGGCGCTCGAGATCATCGACCAGGCCACGATCCGGGCCGTGGAGGAGAGCATCTTCGCCGCCGGCTACCCGACCGACGCCGCGGCCGCGCTGGTGGTCGAGTTCGACGGCATCGAGGTGGGGCTCGAGGCCGAGGCCGCGCGGGCGGAGGCGGCGTGCCTGGAGTGCGGGGCGCGCGAGGTGCGCAGGGCCACGTCCGCGGATGCGCGCGCGGCGCTCTGGAAGGGAAGGAAGAAGGCCTTCGGCGCCATGGGGAGGATCGCTCCGGACCTGCTGGTGCAGGACGCGACCGTCCCGCGCACGCGGCTTCCCGACGTCCTGGCCGAGATCGCGCAGATCGGCAGGCGCTACGACCTGAAGGTGGCCAACGTCTTCCACGCCGGAGACGGCAACCTGCACCCCAACATCCTCTTCGACCGGCGGGACGCCACGGAGATGGAGCGGGTGGAGCTGGCCTCCAAGGAGATCATGCGCATCTGTGTCGATGCCGGGGGAACGATCACCGGGGAACACGGCGTGGGGCTCGACAAGCGAGACTACATGTCGCTCATCCACTCCGACGACACCCTGTGGGCGATGGAGTCGGTGCGGCGCGTCTTCGATCCCGCGGGCCTGTGCAACCCGGGCAAGGTGCTTCCGGACCGGATCCGGGGCATGGACCCGGCGGGTGCGGCCGAGGCTGGGAGTGACCGAGCGCGTACGATCGTGCCCGCGGGTGCGACGGCATGAGCCTGGAAGCGCTGGAAGACGCGTCGGCGGTGCGCGATGACGAGGGCGGGAAGGAGCCCGCGGGCGGCGAAGCGCACCCCGGCGATGCGCCCGCAGCGAACGGCGGAGCTGCGGCGGGCGGGCGGCCGACGGAGGCTGGCGGCGCTCCCGTGGTGGCGCCGCGGACGGTCGGAGAACTGCGCAACCTGATGGCGCGGGCGTCCCGCGACGGCCGGCAGGTGCGCTTCATCGGCAATGCCACCTCCCTCCCCCCCGGTTACCTGGACGGCCCGGTGGACCTGGTGGTGAGCACGCGCGCGCTGGACACGGTCCACGCCTACGACCCCGCCGACCTGACCCTCACTGCGGACGCGGGGGTCTCTTTCGGCCAACTGGAACGGGTGACCGGCGAACAGGGCCAGTGGCTGCCCCTCGACCCGCCCGGGCGGGCCCGGCGCAGCCTTGGTGGCGTGCTGGCGAGCGGGGCGTACGGGCCGCTGCAAGGGAAGTTCGGCACCCCCCGCGACCACGTCCTCGGCCTGACGCTGGTGACCGGGGACGGGCGCGTGCTCGAGCTGGGCGGCCGCGTGGTCAAGAACGTCGCCGGCTACGACCTGGTGAAGCTCGCGGTGGGGAGCGGCGGGCGGCTCGGGATCGTGACCTCCGCCACCGTGCGCCTGCACCCGCTGCCGGTCCGGGACGTGACCCTCCTCTACCAGACCCCCCGGCTGGCGCTGGCCGTGGTGCTGGCCCGCTCGCTCGCCACGGCCCCGGTGCGCATCCCTGCTCTGGAGCTGCTCGCCGGGCACGGCGAAGAGCCGACGGTGGCCGTTCGCCTGCTCGGCTCGCCCGAGGCGGTCGCGGAATCGGAGCGCATCCTCAACGGACGCGTGGGACGGGAGGCCAGCCGGCGCCTGGAGGGCGAGGCGTCGGCGCGCTGGTTCGCGGCGCTGGAGCGCTTCGAGGACGACGCGGCCGCGGTGGCGCGCGTCAGCCATCTGCCCTCGCGCCTGGGCGACCTGGTGGAACCGGCCGTCGAGTGCGGCACGGTGGCCGCGCACGTCTCGCTGGGGGTGCTGCGGGTGGCGGTGCGCGGGCCCGGCGCCTCCGAGGCGGCGGTCCTCGACGCGCTCGCCCGCCTGCGTGACGGCGTCGCGTCGGCCGGCGCGACCTTCCGGGTTTCACGCGCGAACATCCCCCGTTGGCCCGCCCCTGAACCCGCTACCGCGCCGGGCGTCCTCGCGCTCACGCGCGGCATCGTGGACAGTTTCGACCCCGCCGGGGTGTTGTCCCGGCCGGCCTCGTAGACCTCCGCACCCGGGAGTCGGGCCATGTCAGCCATCTGGACCGCCGCCGCGCAGGTCGGAGGCATCTCCGAGAGCCTGAGCGCGAGCCCCCTGCTGGCCATGGGGCTGCTCTTCTGGGCCGGCGTCCTGACCAGCCTGACGCCGTGCGTCTACCCGATGATCCCCATCACCGCGTCGGTCATCGCCGGGGCTTCCAGGGACAAGGCGCCGCGAGCGCGCATCGTGGGGCTCACCCTCACGTATGTGACGGGACTCGCGATGTTCTACGCCCTGCTCGGCCTGTTGGCGGGGCTGAGCGGGACCCTCTTCGGCACGGTGAGCGCAAACCCGTGGGTGCGGTTCGCCACCGCCAACCTGCTCATCATCTTCGCGCTGGCCATGCTGGACGTGATCCCGGTGAGCGCGCCCAAGCGGCTGCTGCAGTGGGCGGGCGGGCTGGGCGGCGGGTCCTACCCGGCGGTCTTCCTGCTGGGGGCCACCTCCGGCATCGTGGCCGCACCGTGCGGCGCCCCAGCCTTCGCGGTAGTCCTCACCTGGGTGGCGGCGACCCAGGCCGGCGCCATGGGGTTCGTCTACCTCTTCGTGTTCTCGCTGGGGATGACCTCGCTGCTGGTCGCGGTCGGGCTCTTCTCGGGCACCGCCGCCTGGCTGCCCAGGTCCGGAGCCTGGATGGTATGGATCAAGAAGGCGGCGGGTATCATTATGCTGGGTGTGGCGGAGTACTACCTGATTCAAACGGGACTGGTGATGTGAATACGGTCAGACGGAATCTCCTGGCGGCGGTGACGGTGCTCGGCGCCGTCGTGATCCTCTTCAGCGGCGCGGGCGCGCAGGAACGGGGCGAGATCGGCATCGCCGTGGGCGAGACCCCGGATCCCCCCACCATCGAGACCCTCGACGGGGCACCCGTCGACCTCGCGGAATACGTCGGCGAGCGGCCCCTGCTGCTCGAGTTCTGGGCCAGCTGGTGCGAGCAGTGCGAGGCGCTGCAGCCCAGCATGGACGCCGCCTTCGAGCGCTACGGCGACGAGGTCGGCTTCCTCGCGGTCGCGGTGGCCGTGGCCCAGACTCAGCGCGCCGTGCGCCGACACCTCGAGCGGCACGCCATCCCCTTCCCGATGCTCTGGGACACCCGCGGCAACGCCACGCGCGCCTTCCTGGCGCCGGCAACCGCCTACGTGGTCATCCTGGACGCGGAGGGCAAGGTCGCCTACACCGGCATCGGCCCGCAGCAGGACATCGTGCAGGCGGTGGGCGACGTGCTGGCGGCGGAGGCATCGGCCGGCAGGTAGAGCCCTACCCCACCGGCCTCCGCAGCTGCCCGAACTCGTATTCCGCCGGAGGCTCCGCGCCCATGAGATGGCGCACGAAGTAGTCCCAGCGCTTGCGCATCATGTAGGGCTCGTTGCCGAAGCCGTGGCCCCGATTCGGGAACAGCACCAGGTCGAAGTCCTTGTTCGCGGCGATGAGCGCGTCCACCACCAGCATGGTGTTCGAGTGCGGCACGTTGGTGTCCATGGTGCCGTGGGCGATGAGCAGCTTCCCCTGCAGGTTCTCCGCGACCAGCTGGTTGGCCTGGTTGTCGTAGTTGGTGGTGCCGTCGTCGTATTCCTCGAGCAGCCCCTGCCACTTTTCGCCCCAGTCGTCCTCGTAGTTGCGGTTGTCGTGGTTGCCGGCCTGTGACACCGCCACCTTGTAGAACTCCGGGTAGCGCAGGATGCCGGCCGTGGACGCGAAGCCGCCGCCCGAGTGCCCGAAGATCCCGACCCGGTCGATATCCATCCACTCGTGCCGTTCGGCGAGCTGCTGGATGCCGATGATCTGATCGGGCAGGCCGTTGTCCCCCATGTTTCCGTAATACGCCTCGTGGAAGGAGCGCGAGCGCATGGGCGTGCCCATGGCGTCCAGCTCCACCACCACGAACCCCAGCTCCGCGATCGCCTGCAGGTCCCGGTGTGCGGCGCGGAAGCTGCGGCTCCCGACGCTGCCGCTCTGCGGACCCGGGTAGAGGTAGTTGACGATCGGGTACTTCATCGACGGATCGAAGTTGGCCGGACGGAACATGAGCCCGTAAAGATCCGTGACGCCGTCGCGCGCCTTGACCTCGAAGGGGATGGGCGGCTGCCAGCCGGCCGCCTGGAGCCGGGCGATGTCGGCGCGCTCCAGTTCGACCACGACCTGCCCGCTCATGTCGCGCACGACGCTGACGGGCGGGGCCACGGGGGTGGACCAGGTGTCGACGAAGTAGTCGCCGTCGGGGGAGCGCGAGATGGTGTGGTCGGCGCTGTCAGGGGTGAGCAGCCGCACGTCGCCCCCGTCCAGCCCGATCTGGTACAGGTAGCGGAAGTAGGGGTCCCCGTCCTCGCGCTCGTTGCCGATGAAGAGCACGGTGCGCGCGTCGGTGTCGACCTCCAGCACTTCGAGGACATTCCACTCGCCCGAGGTGATCTGCCGCTTCAGGTCGCCCGACTCCAAGTCGTAAAGATAGAGATGGCTCCAGTTGTCGCGCCTTGAAAACCAGATGACCTCGCCGCTCTCCTCGAGAACGCGCCAGTTGTGGCCTCCGTCTCCGGACTCGAAGAAGGTCTCCACCCGCTCCTCCAGGACGTCACGTACCTCGCCCGTGCGGGCGTCGGCGATGCGCAGAATGGCCTCCTTGTGGTCGCGGGAGCTCGACACGAATGCCACCTGGGTGGCGTCGTCGCTCCATTCCACGTCGGCGAAGGTGCCTCCACAAGCAACGTGGTCGCACACCGTCGAGCGGTGCTGGTCCGGAGGCATGTCGAAGCGCGCCAGGCGCGAGTCGGGGGGCGCGTTCAGGTCCAGCACCACACGGTGGATGCGGAAGATCACCGAGTCCTCGGGCAGGGGATAGCGCCAGGCGTCCAGCTCGGGATGACCCACCTGGGTGTTGACCATGTACATCATGCCCACGCCGCGCGCGTCGTGCTGGAAGGTCGCGATCCTGCGGCTGTCGGGAGACCAACGCAGGACGGGCCGGGCGCTTCGCACCCAGCCCGCGTTGTTGGTCGCGTAGCCGAAGTCCTCCTCGCCGTCGAAGGTCAGTTGCGTCTCCTCCCCGGTCTGCGTCTCGCGCACCCAAAGGTTGTGGTCGCGGATGAACGCCTCCCGCGCCTGATCCGGCGAGACGACGCCGGCGGAGCGGCGGAACGCCGCCTCGAAGCCCATGGAGATCGCCATGTAGTTGGCCCGGCGCTGTTCCGGGGAGCCTTCCAGCTCCTCGCAGCGGTAGGCGATCGTGCTGCAGCGGAAGGCGCGCCCATCGTCGCTGAAGTCGTCCCCTTCGGGCGCGAAGAGGACCACGGCCGCCCCGGGGATGAACTGCCCTCCCGGCAGGCCCGCCGCCGTCGCGCCCGCGCCCGCCACCCCCGACAGCGCGTTCGCCATCCGTTCGTGGTCGAAGGCGGGTTGGCGAGTGCGCGCACCGGGGTCGACCATCAGGTACTCGCTGCCCTGCGGGGTCTGGTTCCGATACCAGAAGCGTCCGTCCGGCATCCACTCGGGATCGACCGCGCCATTGAACACAAGCGGGTTCATGTGCTCCCCCAGATGCCGTTCGGCCCGGGCATAGTCCTCGGCCGTCAGCGCGCGCGGCGCCTCCTGCGCGATGCCGGGGACGGGAGCCAAAGGAACGAGGAGAGGAGCCAGAATCAGGAAGAAAAAAGACATCCCGGGTCTTGTCGGATGCGATGCTGCCGGCCGCATGGCCTTCCTCCGATGCGGGGAAACGGTTTGCTTGAGGAAGATGGCCCGACGGCGTCCCGCTGGGCAACGACATTCCGCCCGCGATCCCTTGACCCGGAAGGGCGCTAATGGGACACTTCAGAGCCATCCTTCGACCCTGGGTTGAGAGCGATTCTCCGGCCTGAGGTTGCCGCCCTGCCCCTCCCTGCCGCCATCTGCGGGAGTTGATGCCATGTCCGCCGATACAGCGACAATCGACGCTTCCCCTCAGCCCATCCGCAACTACGTCGCGGGCCGCTGGACGGCGCCGTCGGGAACGGGCTCACTGCCCGTAACCAATCCCACCACCGGTGAGCCGCTGGCACGGGTGCCGCTTTCCACGGGCGCGGATGTGGACACCACCGTCGCCGCAGCCACCGCGGCCTTCCCCGGTTGGCGCCGCACGCCCGCGGTCGATCGCGCCCGGGTGCTCTTCCGTCTGAAGCATCTGCTCGACGAGCAAAAGGACGCGCTGGCCCGCTCCCTGGTCATCGAACACGGGAAGAACCTGGACGAGTGCCGGGGGGAGCTTCAGCGCGGAATCGAGAACGTCGAACACGCCTGCGGCATCCCCACGCTGATGATGGGCGATGTGCTCGAGGACGTGGCGCCGGGCATCGACTGCGAGGCCATCCGGCAGCCGCTCGGGGTCTTCGCCGTCGTCTCTCCCTACAACTTCCCCGTGATGATCCCGATGTGGTTCTGGCCGTACGCGGTGGCCGCGGGCAACACGGTGGTGCTGAAGCCCAGCGAGCAGGATCCGCTTACCCACCAGCGGGTGGTGGAGCTGGCCGAGCAGGCGGGGCTGCCCCCGGGCGTCCTCAATGTCGTGCACGGCGACCGGGAGGCGGTGACCGCCCTGCTCGAGCATCCCGGTATCGCCGGGGTCTCCTTCGTGGGATCGAGCCAGGTGGCGCGCATCCTGTACAGGAAGGCGGGCGCGGCCGGCAAGCGCGTGCAGGCGCTCGGGGGGGCCAAGAACCACATGATCGTGCTGCCGGACGCGGACTACGACCTGGTGGCCGACGCGGTGGTGTCGTCGATCTTCGGCTCGGCCGGACAGCGCTGCCTCGCGGGCAGCGTCGTGGTGGGCGTGGCCGACGCCTACGCGAACATCCGCGAGCGCATCCTCGACCGCTCGGCCTCGCTGCGCGTGGGCAACGGGCTCGAGGACGGGGTGGACATGGGCCCGGTGATCTCCGCCAGCCACCGCGACCGGGTGGTGGCCTATATCGACAGCGGCGTGAAGGAGGGGGCTTCGCTGACGATGGACGGTCGCGACGCCAGCGTGCCCGGCTACCCGGACGGCAACTGGGTCGGCCCGACCATCTTCGAGGACGTGCATCCCGACATGGCGATCGGCAAGGACGAGATCTTCGGGCCCGTGATGGGAATGAGCCGGGTCGACACGGTGGAGGACGCCATCGAACTCATGCACCGGAGCGAGTACGGCAACGCCACCTCGATCTTCACGACGAGCGGCCGCGCGGCGCGCGAGTTCCGCTACCACGCCGGCATCAGCATGATCGGCATCAACATCGGCGTGGCGGCGCCGATGGCCTTCTTCCCGTTCGGGGGCTCGCGCGGCTCCTTCTTCGGCGACCTCAAGGCCCAGGGCCGCGACTCCGTCGAGTTCTTCACCGACAAGCGCGTGGTGATCACGCGGTGGTAACCCCGGCGGAAATGATCGAGCGCCAGCGCGCCTCGATCTTTCCCTGCGTGAAGCCGCTGTACGACGAGCCCCTGGTGCTCGTGGAGGCGGAGGGGGTGCGGGCCAGGGGCACGGACGGGCGGGAGTACCTCGACCTGTTCGCGGGCATCCTGACCACGTCCATCGGGCATTGCCACCCGCGAGTGGTTGCCGCCGTGCAGGACCAGGTCGCCCGGCTGGGCCACACCTCGAACCTCTACGTGACCGAGCCCTACGTGACCGCGGCCGAGCGCCTCACCGGTCTCGCGCCCGCCGGCCTCGACCAGGTCATGTTCACCAACAGCGGCACCGAGGCCATCGAGACCGCGGTCATGCTCGCGCAGATGCACACCCGGCGCAGCGAGATCATCGGCCTGCGGCTCGGCTACTCCGGGCGCAGCACGCTAGCCACGAGCCTGACCGGGCAGGCCCAGTGGAAACCGCTCCCGGCGATGGCCCCGATCCGGCACGCCATCGCGCCGTATCCGTACCGGCACGCCGACGGCGACAACGTCGACCGCTACATCGACGAGCTGGTGGAGGTGATCGAGACGACGACGACCGGGCGACCCGCCGCACTGCTCGCCGAGACCATCCAGGGGGTGGGCGGCTACATCGTTCCGCCGCCGGGATACCACACGCGCGCGGCCGAGGTGATCCGCGCCTACGGGGGCGTGTTCATCTGCGACGAAGTGCAGGCCGGGTTCGGACGCACCGGTGACCGCTGGTTCGGCATCGAGCACTGGGAGGTCGAGCCGGACATCATGGTGGTCGCCAAGGGGGTGGCGAACGGCTTCCCGGTCGGCGGCACCCTGGCCCGCACGGAGATCGCCGCCGCCTGGACGGGCCTAACCTTCTCCACCTACGGGGGCAGCCCGGTGTCGATGGTGGCCGCGCGCACGACCCTGGACGTGATGGTCGAGGAGAACACCCCCGCCCGGTCCGCCGAGCGCGGACGCCAGATGCGGGAAGGCCTGGAAGCGCTCCAGCGCGACTACCCCTGGATCGGCGACGTGCGCGGAATGGGGCTGATGATCGCCCTGGAACTGGTGGAGAACCCTGTGACCAGGGAGCCCAGCGCCCGGCTCGGCAAGGCGCTCCTGGAAGCCGCCCGCGACGAAGGCGTGCTCATCGGCCTCGGCGGCATGGGCGGCCACGTGATCCGCATCGGCCCCTCCATGCTGATTACCCGGGAGGAGGTCGCGGAGGGGGTGGAGCGTCTGCGACGGGCCTGCGCGCGGGTCGAAGCGGGGAGATAGACCCGGAGGCACCCGCCTTCCCGGGGTTCTGATCAGCGGTCGCCCGCAGTGCTCACGCCCTTGACCCGCACCTCCCCCTCCTCCACCACAAGCTCCTGGACGCGCTCGGCCTCATCGAACAGGAAGGGCCAGCGGCCCGAGGCTCCGTCCGCCAGCCGCACTCGGCGTATGCCATCCAGCGAGAGCGGCTGGCCCGGCTGAACGACAGCCGGACCCGTGGCCTCATACATCCACACCGCGCCGGCCCTCGTTGAGGAAACCCGGTAGCCGCTGCCCTCGATTTCCAACGCGACCCCCTCGTCGATCCCGACCCCGACGAACGGACCCGAGCGGGGTTGCGCCAGCAGTCGCCCGAGGAAGGCAAGGAGCCGTCCCTCACGGGACCGCTCCGTGAAGTGGGAGTCCACGATAATGTTCGCGAGCTCGGGCTGAGGCAGGCTCGATGGTCCCACGCTGACCGATACGTCCGCGGGTTCCGAGAGGGCTTCACCCGATGTGATGGTGCCGTGCCGGGCATCAAATGCGGCTTCGCCCAGCGACACCGCTCCGGCGCTGGTCCCGCCCAGGGCCGCCCCTCGGCGCGTTGCCTCCCCCACGGCGACGTGGACCGAATTCGGCCACCGCCCCAGGTAGTTCCACTGGCTTCCGCCCGCGAGCCAGACCGCTTCCGCCCTGCCGAGGCGGCAGAGGACGCTCGGGTGGTCCGCCAGCGGAGGGGTGTCGGTGCGAATCGTGACCACCGAAGCCGGAGCCGGACTGGGGGCCAGTTCCACCGAGAAGTAGTCGGGATAGCTGGTCAGCGACCCCGTCGCGCGCAACACGACGATGTCGCCTCCGGCGGCCGCTTCGGCGAAACGGCGGGCGGCGCCGTCCTCCTCGGGTCCTCCTCCCATGAGCACCAGCCGGCGGACGGGCGACGGGGTGGCGTCTCTCCCGGTTCCTCGAAGCCCTCCGATCGTGGTGCCCGCGCCAGCTTCGGGGCAGCCTTCCAGCGGACCGTCCAGCGATGTGGCCGGGCCGGATTCGGCGCACGCTGTCAGGGCCAGCATCGTCGCCAGGCTGACGAGCGCCGGCGAGATTCTCATGAGGGATGGAGCTGCCAGAAGGCGCCTACGAGACCCGACTCGCGCAGGAGGGCCTGCTTCGTCTTCGCCGAGGAGGGACGCCAATGGTCGCTCAGCCTGCCCGCGTACCACCCGCGGCTCAACTCTCCCAGCGTCTCGACGGGCACCGTCGCGCCGAGGTCGACGCCCCGTGCAGCCGCCCACCGGGCCGCATCCGCCTCCGACCGGAAGGCCACGATGTTGCGTCAGGTGAAGCCGATGTCGTCCCAGAAGCGCCGGGCCGGCACGGGGAAGCGGACCACCGCGCCGTCGGCAGGATCGACACACCCGTCGGCCACCGAAAGGTCGATGGGAGCGCCCGACCGGGGACACGCGGTTCGCGTCCGTCCGTCGACGTCGAGCAGCAGCGGGACCGCGAGCGCGTCCCATGCGCAGTTGGCCCGGTAGTCGGTCCCGGGGGTACGCACCCGGAAGGGCGTCTCCGCGGCCGAAAAGGGATGAGCCATCCGGATCTCGCCCGCCTCGTCCAGAACCAGGATGTGCGCATCCGCCAGGAACGCCAGAGCTCGATCCACATCGCCGGCCCCGGCTCTCAGTCCCTCGCCAAGTTCGGCGCGGTCGGGGACCACCCCTGTTTCACGGATTCTCCGGTAAAGATGGCCGCGCAGGCGCCACGCGAATGCGCCACCTCGTCCTGTCACCACGGTCTCCCCCTGCTCCAACGCCGGGCGTCATCTGCCCGGCATCCCGGCACCATGGTGAGCCGCTGCCGAAACGTCCAGCCCACTCGAACCCGTTGCAGCCTTGCCGTCCCGCGGCTAGGCTTTTCCGATCAGACGGGAGGCGTTTAACCGGTGAACGTGAGAGGAGGTCGGACACGATCATGACGCAGCCATGGCGACGATGCCTTGCGGCAGCCGTACTCATGCTGTCCGGCGCTGCATGCGGCGACGATGAGCCGACCGGACCCCTTCCCGATGTCACGGGCACCTACACCGGATCGTTCATCGTCCAGTTCCTGCTGAACCAGCAGGGCATACAGGGTTCGATGCAGGTCGTCGTCGAACAGGCCGGGGAGATCGTGACGATTACCGGCGAGATCCAGGCTGCCGGCGGCACGGCCGAGATTCCCTCCGTCACAGGAACGCTGGACGCCACCGGATTCCTGGAGTTGTTGGGTGGCGGCTTCTCCGCCTCGGTCAACGAGGAGTTTTGCGGCCCCACCAGAACGCTCAGCTCAACCGTGAGGTTTTTCGGCAGAAGCGCGGAGGTCTCCGAGCATGCCGACACCGACTTCTGCGGGCGCGTGATCCTCTCAGGCTCGCTGGCCCGTCAATAACCAGGGAGAACACACCATGAACCCGACGCGACGGGACTTCCTGCGCACAGCCGGCGTCGCCGGGGCCGGGCTGGGACTCGGGCTGGGCATCCCCGGAATCGGCCTCGCCTCCACCAACGGTGCCCCCAGGCGGCGAGCCGGCGACGACTCCGGCCCGCAGCCGCAGCAGGCGCCCACGCCCAAGCGGCTCCTCATCCTCGGCGGCACCGGCTTCATCGGCCCGCACATGGTTCGCTACGCGGTCGAGCGCGGCCACGAGGTGACCATCTTCACCCGCGGCCGCGCGCAGGCGGACCTTCCCGACGTGGAGCACCTCATCGGCGACCGTGACGGCGACCTGGGTGCCCTGGAGGGCCGCAGCTGGGACGTCGTGCTCGACAACAACACGCAGAACTATCGCTGGGCGCAGTTGAGCACGGAACTGCTGCGGGACGCCGCCGAGCAGTACGTCTTCGTCTCCTCGATTTCGGCCTATGTCAGCCCCGGGCTCGCGTACGAGCACAAGGACCGCGTCCTCTACGAGCATCTCATCGACGAGGACTCGGAGCGCTTCACGCCACCCGACGGCTGGCAGGACGGGGATGAAGCCCATTACGGGCTCATGAAGGCGCTGAGCGAGGACATCGCCCACGCCGCCTTCCCGGGGCGCGCGACCATCGTGCGTCCGGGCCTGATCGTGGGACCGGGCGACCGGACGGACCGCTTCACCTACTGGCCCCTGCGCATCTTCGAGGGCGGCGAGGTGCTGGCCCCCGGCAACCCGGAGCACGCCAACCAGATCATCGACCAGCGCGACATCACCGAGTGGATCGTGCGCCTGGCCGAGGACGGCGTCGCCGGCGACTTCAACGCCACCGGTCCCGCATCCCGCATGTCGATGGCCGAGATGCTCTACGGCATTCGCGCGGCCACCTCGATGCCGGTCGAGTTCACCTGGGTCCCGGAGGACTTCCTCGAAGAGCAGGGCGTGAGGCCCTTCGGCGACCTGCCGGCCTGGGCGCCGGGAGCCGACCTGATGTACGTGGACGTCGATCGCGCGCTCGCGAGCGGCCTCACCTTCCGCCCGCTGGCCGTGACCAGCCGCGACACCGTGGATTGGGACGGGACCCGCCCCGCGGAGGAGCGCAACAACCGGCGCGCCGGGATGAGCCGCGCGCGGGAGCGCGAGGTTCTGGATGCCTGGAGAGCGGCGGGCGCGTAGGCGGGGTCCCTAGCAGAGCGCCCGTTCGTCGCTGGCCACCTGATCCAGCCGTTGGGCGCGCGCGCTGTCCCCGAGCGCCAGAGCCGCGATGATCCCCCGCCGGGCCAGGGCCGGCCCGAAGCATCTGGCCTCGAGCTGATCCACGAAGGCGTCCACCTGCGCGCGGTATTCGCCGGGGCGCCAGGCCTCGGCCCAGATCCCGAGCGGCTCCATGAGCTCGGCTACCCTCGGCGCATAGAGATCGGCGAGCTCCTGCGATTCGTGGGACAGCAACTCGATGGCCCAGGTGGCGTCGTAGTGATTCGACAGGAGAAGCGCCACGGAGTAGAACTCGGCGCTCGCACAGTCCTGCGGCACGCAGGTCGCAACCACCACCACCGACAGCGCATCCGGCTGCGCCGTGGCGAGCAGGTTGATGCCCACCCGGCGTCCAAGCGACTCCTGAAAGGCCGCTTCCAGCACGCGATTGGCGGTGGGATCGTCGAAGGCGAGGACGACATCGATGCCCGCCAGATGTTCGAAGCCCATCTCCATCTCCGGCTCCTGGGCGTACGCGACGCCCGGCTCGTTCAAGGTGAAGCCGCACAGGACAAGCATCCCTGAAGCGAGCGCGGACACCGACGTAGCGCACGTCATCGACCTGGAATTGCCGTTCATCGATCGTTCCTGTTTGCGTGGACCCGGTTCCGTCCCGAAGCTAGTAGCCTGCGCGTGTTCCGGCACCGCATCCAGCCGCAACACTTCCCCTGGAGAAACCATGCGCCCCATCCGTGTCTCCGGACTCGCCCGGCACCCCGGCGTTGTCGTAGCCACATTCGGCTTCCTGGCCTTCATTTGCGCGTGCGCGGATGGGCCCACCGCGACCTTCGAGGAGCTGGCCCGCGCGCAGTTGCCCCGGATCGACGGACGCATCGAAGTTCCGGGACTCGAGGCCGAAGTCGAGGTGCTGCGCGATCCCTGGGGCATTCCCCACATCTACGCCTCGGGCCTCGACGACCTGTTCTTCGCGCAGGGCTTCGTCCAGGCGCAGGATCGCCTCTGGCAGATGGAGATGTACCGGAAGGCGGGCGAGGGGCGGCTGAGCGAGGTGCTGGGTGCGGAGGCCCTGCAGCATGACCGGGTCGCGCGCCTGCTCATGTTCCGGGGTCCGTTCGACGACGCCGAGTTCACCACCTACCACCCCGAGGGCCGGCGCATCCTGGAGGCCTTCGCTGCAGGGATCAACGCCTACATCGATCATGCGATGGCGGCCGGAGAGCTGCCGGTAGAGTTCCAGCTTACGGGTCTCGAGCCCGAATACTGGAGCGCCGAGACTCCTTTGCTGCGCATGCAGACGGCGATGCCGGTTGCGGATGTGCGCCGTGAGCTGCAGCTGGCGCTGCGCGTGGCCGATCTGGGCGCGGAGGAAGCCAACCGCCAGGCGAACCCCACCCCGTGGCGGGAGCTGGCCGTCCCCGACGGCGTCGACATGTCGCTGATCTCGGGCGAGGTGCTGGCCGGCGTGACGGGGTTCCGTAACGCGATGAGCAGTCCACCGCTGGTCGCGCCCTACGACGGCTGGACTGGGTCGGAGATGGCGCTCAACCTTGGTGCGCGCGAAACGTCCCCCGGGAGCAACAACTGGGCGATTCATGGAAGCCGCACGGCGAGCGGCCATGCGATCGTGGCCAACGACCCGCACCGCGGCGTGACCAACCCTTCGCTTCGCTACGTGGTGCACCTGGACGCGCCCGGCTGGACCACCATCGGTTCGACCGAGCCGGTGCTCCCCGGGGTGGCCATCGGGCACAACGGGCGCATCGCCTGGGGACTGACCATCGTCGGCACCGACCAGTCCGACGTGTACGTCGAGCAGGTGAACCCGGACAACCCGAAGCAGGTGCGCTGGGGCGATGGCTGGGAGGAGGTGCGGACCATCACCGAAACCGTCCAGGTCAGGGACGGCGAGCCGGTGACCATGGAGCTCGAGTTCTCGCGCCACGGCCCGATCTTCCACCGGGATCCCGGGAACAACCTCGCCTACGCCATGCGCTCGACCATGCACGAACCGGGCACCACGGGATACCTGGCGGGCCTGCGGCTCAACGTGGTCTCCGACTGCAGCGCGTTCCTGGAGGAGATGCGCTACTGGCTGGCCCCGACCGAGAACATGATCTGTGGCGACGCGGACGGGAACATCGCCTGGCAGGCCGCCGCGCTCTCGCCAAGCCGCCCCAACTGGCATGGGCGTCTGCCGGTGCCCGGGACCGGGGAATACGAATGGGATGGCTTCCGCGACGATCTGCCCACCGAGTACAACCCGGAGCGCGGCTGGGTGGGGACCGCCAACCACGACATCCACCCGCAGGGCTATGACCCGCCGCTCTTCTTCAAGACCGCCGGCCCCTTCGCCCGCTTCGCGCGCGTGCAGGAGGTGTTGAACGCGGGCAGCGACTTCACGCTCGAGGATTCACGGGTGCTCCAGCAGGACGCGTATTCGGCGTCGGGCGCGCGCCATGCGGCCCTTTTCGGCGGATGGACGGCAAGCGACGCGGACGTGGAGTCCTACCGGGCCGAGCTGGCGGCCTGGAACGGCGTGTTCGACCGCGACAGCCGGGCGGCCGCCATCTACCGCCGCCTCGACGGGGATGTGCTCGACCAGGTGGCGGACGACGGGGGCGGGGACGCGGCAGCCGCGCTGGAGGCGGCGCTCGCCGCCGCCCTGGACCGCATCGCGCTCGACCAGGGCGACGACCCCGCCGAGTGGCGCTGGGGACGCGATCACACGAACGAGTTCCCGCACGCGCTGGTGACCGCCTACGACCTGCCCTCGGCGGAGCGCTCCGGGGGCGCGGGCACGGTGGCGGCGACGGGAGCCACCTACCGTCACATCGTCGACTTCGGCGACCTGGACGGGTCGCTGTTCACCAACGCGCCCGGGCAGTCCGGCCGGCCGGGAAGCCCCTACTACGGCAACCTCACGGAGCGCTGGGCCAACCAGGAATACTTCCCGATGCTCTTCTCGCGGGAGGCGGTGGAGGCGGAGGCTGAGAACCGGCTGGTGCTGGCTCCGGGAGGGTCGTAAACCAGCTGGTTTCCAGTAGATGTCAGGACCAGGGCAAGGCGCGTCAGTCCCGCCCCATCCAGTCGATGTCGGACAGATGTGCCAAGGCGAGTTGGAGCGCGTGGGTTCCCCTGTGTCCCTTCCCCTGCGCCCGAAGGGCGTTATACAACTGATGCGCCAGCGCCAGTCCCGGCAGCGCCAGCTTCATGCGGCCTGCCTCGGCGAGCGCGAT
Source organism: Gemmatimonadota bacterium (assembly GCA_022823365.1). Taxonomy (GTDB): domain Bacteria; phylum Gemmatimonadota; class Gemmatimonadetes; order Longimicrobiales; family Gaopeijiaceae; genus BD2-11. Next base: position 36,173 of record JAJDXG010000048.1, on the reverse strand, counting down.
CTCCATGTCCTTGACGAAGTGCTCGACGAAGAAGCCGGGGTCGAAGTCGTTGGCGATGACGCGCGGGCCGTAGTTGGAGAGCGACCAGCTTCCCGCGGCTCCAAGCGCCACCGACTTCATGACCGTCTCCAGGTCGAGCCCTGACCGGTAGGCGTACAGCAGGCCCTCGCACATCCCGATCATCAGCGGGCCGATCAGCACCTGGTTCACCATCTTGGCGTGCTGCCCCGCCCCGGGTCCCCCCTGTCGCACGATGGCCTTCCCCATCGCCCGCCAGCAGGGGCCGAGCGCCTCCACCACGTCCTCGTCCCCCCCGATCATGATCGACAGGCGGGCCTCGCGGGCCCCGATGTCGCCTCCCGACACGGGGGCGTCGACGCTGGCCACCCCCTTCGCGCGCGCCGCCTTGTAGATCTCGACCGCAAGCGAAGGCTCACTTGTCGTCATGTCCACGAGGATGTTCCCCGCCTCGCATCCCGCCAGCGCCCCGTCCTCGCCCAGGATTACCTCGCGCACGTCGCGCGGGAAGCCGACGATGCTGAAGATCACGTCGCTCTGCTCGGCCACCGCGCGGGGGCTGTCCGCCCACACCGCGCCCTTCTCCAGCACCGACGCCGCCGTTGCGCGGGTCCGGGTGAACACGGTCGCGTCGAACCCGTGGTCCATCACGTGCCCGCACATGCTGCGCCCCATGACGCCCAGCCCGATCCAGCCGATGCGGGTCCTGCCTGGTTGAATGTCGAGATCTGCCATGTCTTCGGTCTCTGCCCGGTTGTGGAGGATGCGCGATGGACACGATAGTGTTGGAGCCGGATGCCCGGGGCAATCACCAGTGCCTCGCAGCGCCGACAATCTCCGCTTCCACCGCCCTTCTTCCGGCGCGCGTCCCGGTTCTTCCGACGCGCGACCCAGCAGGAGAACGCCGATGAATCCCGGATGGCTTCTTACGACACCGACCACACGCTCCCGCGCTCGTATCCCGCGCGTGATGGGGCTCCTGCTGGGCGCCGGCCTGCTCCTCGTCCCCCCCGGGGCAGCGTTCGCCCAGGACTTCGAACTCGAGGAGGCGACCATCGCGGAGGTCCACGCCGCCTTTCTCTCCGGTGAGCTGACCTGCGTGGAGCTGGTGCAGGGCTATCTGGACCGCATCGAGGCGTACGACCAGCAGGGACCGCGCCTCAACACCATCGCCAACCTGAACCCCGCCGCCCTCGACGAAGCCGCCCGCCTCGACCAAGCGCTCGCCGGCGGCGGACTCAGCGGGCCGCTCCACTGCATCCCGGTCCTCCTCAAGGACCAGGTCGAGACCCGCGACATGCCGACCACCTACGGATCGGCGCTCTTTGCGGACTTCGTGTCCTCCCGGGATGCCACCATCGTCACACGCATGAAGGACGCGGGCGCGCTTATCATCGCCAAGACCAACATGGGCGAGTTCGCGTCGCGCTACGTGGGCTCGGGCTTCGGCTTCATCCGCAACCCGTACGACCCGCGGCGCAATCCTAGCGGCTCGTCCGGGGGGACGGGCGCGGGCGTGGCCGCGAACCTGGGCATGATCGGCATCGGGGAGGACACCGGCGGCTCCATCCGCGGACCGTCGGCGGTGCATTCGCTGGTCGGGCTCAGGCCCACCCTCCAGCTGGTCAGCCGCTACGGCATGATGCCCGCCAATCCCACCACCGACACCATGGGGCCGATGACCCGCACGGTGATGGACGCGGCCATCCTTCTGGACGCCATCGCCGGGTACGACCCCAACGACCCGGTGACCGCCCATGCCTTCGGCGAGGTCCCCGACTCCTACAGCGACGGCCTCTCCGAGGACGGGCTCGATGGAGCCCGCATCGGCATCATCCGCGATCCCATGGACCAGGCGCTGGACACGAATTCGGAGGGATACCGGCAGGCTCGCGTGATCGTCGATGCGGCCGTCGAGCAGCTGCGGGCGCTGGGAGCCGAGGTCGTGGACAACGTCGCCATCCCCGGGGTCGACGGGATCAACGCCATCTACTCCATGAACCCCCACGAGACCGAGACCGCCACCGACGCCTACCTGGCGGAACTCGACGACCCGCCCTACACGACCCTCCGCTCCATCCTGCTCAGCGGGCGCGTGACGCCCTGGCGGGCGACGGGGCTGGCGAACTCACTCGGGAGGACCACCCGCGACCCCGGCTACCTGGCCTACCTGCTGGCCCGCGACCAGCTCCGGCAGGACGTCTTCCAGGTCATGGCCGACCACGACCTCGACGCGCTGGTGCACACCACCTTCGACCACCCGCCGTCCCTCATCGCCCCCGACGTCGAGACCAATCCCTCCCCGGCCGACGACTACGGCCTCGGCGACAACCGCCTGCTCAGCCCGCTGACCGGTTGGCCCGCGCTCACCGTCCCCGCCGGCTTCACCCCGGACGGCCTGCCCATGGGCATCGAGTTCCTGGGCCGCCCTTTCACTGAAGGGATGCTGATTCGCTTCGGTTATGCTTTCGAGCAGGCAACGGGGCACCGGCGGCCGCCGGAAAGCGCGCCGCCGCTGCGCTAGCGACTCGACGCCAACTTCGGCTGCCCGTGGCGCCGGCGACTAACCCCCGCCGATCCCCGCCGCGGTCGGTCGGCAGTTCCTCATCGTGGCCAGCGTGGAATCGATGCTCAGGAAGAGGGCCTCACCGGGATCGACGATCAGTTCCTCCGTCGTGCAGGTGCCGCCCGCGAGCAGCGAGATCTCGATCGAGAGCGTCTGCGAGATATCCCAGTCGAGGGTGTAGTTGGCCTCGGTCTTCCCCGTGAGCATGCCGATGTACTCCCTCCCGCGCGGGTGCACCGCGTACATCCGGGCATCGCTGAAGTTGTTGTTGATGATGCGGATCTCGATCTGATCCTCGAGGCCGGGCGTGATGGCCGGGTTCCCCTCCCCGGCGCGCGCGGCACAGGCGGCGGCGAGCATGATCACGGCAGTCATCAGCAAGAAGAAGAGTGCCATCCTGCGGACTCGCCCGGGTGCCGCACTGTCCACCACGGTGGACACTCTCGATCCCCTCGTCATCATCGCTGCCTCCATGCGCTTCCGGCGCGCGGCCGATTCGGGTCGCGCCCCCCGTTCAATCGCTGTTATTCTTGCGTGCGCCCGGATTCCCCCGGCTTCATCACTCATCTTCGCCTCCCTCTCGGTCTGGATCGTCACTCAATCTGTACAGGAGTTCATCATGAAGGCTCTCGCAACGGCAGGCCTCGGGTTCGCGCTATTCGCGGCGGCGCTCGCGCCTCCAGCCGCAGTCGCGCAAGAGCGGCGCAACATCACGGTCGACGATCTGTTCGAGCTCGCGAACGTCGGCTCGCCGGTGGTCAGCCCCGAGGGCGACTGGGTCGCGTACACGGTCTCTCGCACCTCCCTGGAGGATGAACGATCCTATACGCGCGTCTACATGGCGCCGGTCGCGGGCGGCGACCCCGTCCCGCTCACGCGCGACAAGCAGTCCGCCGGCTCCCCCGCCTGGAGCCCGGACGGCCGATACCTCACCTTCACCGCGGCGCGCGACGGCGACCCGACCCAGGTGTGGGCGCTGGACCGGCGCGGCGGCGAGGCTTTCCCCCTGACGGACGTCGAGCAGGGTGTCGGCGGATACCGCTGGTCGCCCGACGGCACGCGCCTCCTCCTCACCATCCGCGATGCCGAGGAAGAGGATGAGGATGCGAAGCCCAACGCTCCGCAGGATCCGTGGGTCATCGACCGCATCCAGTTCAAGCGGGACGGAGCCGGATACCTGACCGGCTCACGCATGACGCACCTGTATGTCTACAAGATCGATGCCAGAGAGTTGCGGCAGCTCACCACGGGGCGCTGGAATGAGTCCCTGGGCGTCTGGAGCCCGGACGGCACGCAGATCGCCTTCGTCTCCAACCGGACGGAAGATCCCGACCTGAACGCGAACAACGACATCTGGGTGGTCTCGGCGGACGGGGAGGAGCCCACCGACTCGCCCCGCCAGATCACCACCAACCCCGGCTCCGACGGCTCACCGCAGTGGAGCCCGGACGGACGCTGGATCGCCTACACCACCGGCATCCGCCCCGACCTGATCTGGTACGCCACCACGCACCTCGCGGTGGTCTCGGCGGACGGGGGCGAACCCCGGCTGCTCACCACCGACCTCGACCGGAACGTGCGTTCTCCCCGCTTCTCCCCGGACGGCGAATGGATCTGGTTCGGCCTGGAGGACTCGTCGGAAAACCACATCGCGCGCATCCGCCCGGACGGCTCGGAGCTGGAGCGGCCGGTGTCAGGCGGGCTTTCGGCGTCGGGCTTCGACTGGAGCGGCGGCACCTTCGCGGCCCGCGTCAACTACCTGGACCGCCCCGGCGAGGTCTACGCCGTGGAGGACTACTCGGACGGCGAAGCCTCGCTACGGCGCATCACGGGCCACAACGACGACTTCCTTGCGGCGGTCAACATCGCCGAGACCCGCAACATCCAGTTCCCCTCCGAGGGCGGGATCGAGGTCGAGGGGTTCGTGACCTTCCCGCCGGACTACGAGGACGGACGCGCCTATCCCACCATCCTGCGCATCCACGGGGGCCCGGTCTCCCAGTACAGCCACTCCTTCCAGTTCGAGTCGCAGCTCTTCGCGGCCCACGGCTACGTGGTCGTGCGCACCAACCCGCGCGGCTCGTCCGGCTACGGACAGGACTTCTCGGCGGCGCTGTGGGCGGACTGGGGCAACCCCGACTTCAAGGACGTGATGGCCGGCATCGACTACGCCATCGAGCAGGGCTGGACCGACCCCGACCGCCTGGGCGTGGGCGGCTGGTCGTACGGCGGCATCCTCACCAACTACGTCATCACCCAGACCGGCCGCTTCGAGGGCGCCATCACCGGGGCGAGCGAAGTGCTCTACATCGCCAACTACGGCCACGACCACTACCAGCGGCAGTGGGAGGCCGAGCTGGGGCTTCCGTGGGAGGGCGACAACCGCGACAACTGGGAGCGCATAAGCCCCTTCAACAAGGTGCACGAGGTCACCACCCCGACCCTGATCATGGGCGGCGAGGACGACTGGAACGTGCCCATCCTCAACTCCGAGCAACTCTACCAGGCGCTGCGCCGGCGCGGCGTGCCCACCCAGCTCGTGGTCTATCCGGGCCAGAGCCACGGCATCCGCGTCCCCAGCTACCAGAAGGACCGCTACGAGCGCTACCTCGCGTGGTACGACCGCTGGGTCATGAACGCGGACCGTCCCGTGAGCTGAAGGCTCGCTGCCCAATCCCGCACTGAGAACCCTTCATGAGAATCATTGTCAACGGCCAGCAGGCCTTCGGCGCGAGCGTGCTCAAGGCGCTGGTGGAGCGCGGCGAGGACATCGTCGGCGTCTACACCCGTCCCGAAAAGCCCGGTCAGCGCCCCGATCCGCTCGCGGACGCGGCCCGCGAACACGGCCTGCCCCTCTTCCAGCCCTCCTCCTTCAAGAGCGAGGACACCTGGGCGCAGATGCGGGCGCTCCGTCCCGATCTCGGCGTGATGGCCTACGTCACCCTCTTCGTGCCCGAGCAGGCGCTCAACATCCCGACCCACGGGACCATCCAGTATCACCCCTCGCTGCTTCCGCTGCATCGCGGCCCCAGCTCCATCAACTGGCCCATCATCTGGGGCAGGGAGAAGACGGGGCTCTCGATCTTCTGGCCCGACGACGGGCTCGACGAGGGCCCGATTCTCCTTCAGAAGGAAGTCGATATCGGCGATCATACCCTGGGCAGCCTCTACTTCAACCACCTCTTCCCGATGGGGGTCGACGCCATGCTCGAGGGCGTGGACCTGGTGCGGGCGGGCGAGGCGCCGAAGACCCCGCAGGACCATTCCGCGGCCACCTACGAGGGCTGGTGCAGGCACGAGCACGTGCGGGTGGGCTGGAACCGGCCGCTGCGGCAGACGTGGAACCTCGTGCGCGGGGCGGACCCGCAGCCGGGGGCGTGGAGTACGTTCAACGGCGCCTGGGTCAAGCTCTACGGCGCTTCGCGGATCGATGAGGCACTCTCGATTCGGCCCGGGCAAGTCACCGGCATCGGCGCGGACGGAATTCGTGTCTCGGCTCCGGATGGCCAGCTGCTGGTCGGCAAGGTGCGGCCCGAAGGGGGAAAGAAGATGGCTGCGGGCGAGTGGGCGGAGTCGGTCGGGCTGAAGAAGGGCGTGTTCTTTGTTTAGGGGGAACAGGATGGCATCGCAGGACGAACGGCGGCGCACGCTGGAGGGGATGGTTTCGCGGGTTGGCCGCCGCTTTCCGGATGTGAAGACCATCAGTCCGGCGGCGCTACGCGAGCGCCTGCCCGCCGACGACACCGTTCTCGTCGATGTCCGGTCTCCCGCCGAGCGGGCGGTGTCCACGCTGCCCGGCGCCATCACCCCTGAGGAATTCGAGGACCGGCTCGACGATCTCGGGGACTGTACCGTGGTCGCCTACTGCACTCTGGGAGCGCGTAGTTCAAGGTACGCCCGCCGGATGGGAAAGAGGGGCGTTCCGGTGCTGAACCTGAAGGGAAGCCTGCTTGCGTGGACGCACGAGGGCGGCGAACTCACCGATGGCCCGTCGCCGACGAAGCGGGTCCACGTCTTCGGGCCCAGGTGGAATCTGGCCGCGGACGGATACGAGGGCGTTTGGTAGCGACAGCGCGCCTGGCTTCCGGGCACTCGTCGGACGTGCGCTTCCCTGCCGCGGATTTCGTGGCGGGCTCGACCTCTCGTCGCGGCCCCGCCTTCGTCTCGGGCACCGTCGTTCCTTTCTCCCTGGCGTTCGCGCTTCTGCTGGGCACCAGTGTCGACGCCAGCGCGCAGATTCCGCAGATCCGCCTCCCCCCGGAGTGGTCCAACTCCAGCGAGTTCAGCTTCATCCAGACCCGGGGCAACACGGAATCGACCACGTTCGGGCTCGCCAACGAGCTGATCACGGAGTGGGAGCGGACCGAGACCAAACTGGAGTTCGGAGCGCTGCGCACGAACACCACCCGCTTCAAGCGCTCGGCCATCGGCACCTCCGACGACTATCGGGTCGAAGAGGAGAGCGAGACCCGGGTTTCCGCCGAGAACTACCACATCCGCTTCCGCGGCGACCGCGAGTTCTCTGAGCGGTCGTCGGTGTTCGGCCAGTTGGGATGGGCCCGCAACACCTTCACCGGCATCGATGGCCGCTACGTGCTGGTCGCCGGCATGTCGACGCGGTGGATGGAGGACGACGTGCACCAGCTGCGCAGCTCGTACGGGCTCACTCTTACCGTGCAGGACGATGTGGTCCCCGACCCCGATGCCGCCAACACGTTCATCGGACTCCAGGTCTCCGGCGAATACGAGATCCAGCTGACCGACAATACGGAGTTGAAGAGCACCCTGGTGGTGGACGAGAACGGCTTCAATCCGGCGGACCTGCGCGCGGACTGGGTGACCTCGCTGGGCGTCTCGATGAGCGAGCACTTCGGACTGCAGGCCAAGTTCCAGTACCTGTTCGACAACCGGCCCTCGCTGGTCGACGTCCCGCTGACGAGCCTGCAGGGTGAGTCCACGGGCAAGGTGCCCATCCCGCTGGACAAGTCGGACCGGGTGCTAACCATGGCGCTGGTGGTGAATTTCTAGGACGGGGGTCCCAGGGTCCCGATTGTCCCATTTGCGCAAACCCGCGGGTCTTTCGACTTTTTCAGGCCCGACAGTCGATCCGTTGCATGGAGTAACCGAGATGAAGATCCGTCCTGCCAGCGTCCTCTGCTTCCTCGCCCTTCTCGCGCTCGGCGCGTCGTCCCTCACCGCCCAGGAACCTTCGCGCATCGTCGTGGAGGAAGGGGTGCTCACCCTCCAGCCCGGTGAGAGGGGACAGATCACGGCCAGCGTTGTCGATGCCGACGGGAACGCCGTCGATGCCCCGATCATGTACATGGCCCGGGGCGCGCGCGGGCGGCTGGACGTGAACAGAACCACCGGCGCCGTCGAGGCGGTGTACGGGGGTGACTACCTGGTGACCCTGATGGTCGCCACCGACCGCAACATCCGCGCAGAGATGACCGTCTCGGTGCCCTACCCGGCCCTCGACCGGGTCGAGATCTCGCCGGGCGAGAGCGGTGGCTTTTTCGTGGGCACGGTGATGCGCCACCGGGCCACCGTGTACGACGCGGTGGACGACGTCCGCGGCGACGTGGAACTGGGCTGGAGCACCAGCGACGAGTCGGTGGCCTCCGTCGACCGCTTCGGCGTGTTCAGCGCGCACGCGCCTGGCCGGGTCACCCTGACTGCGGCCGCCGAGGGGGTCGCCGGAGAGGTGGTCTACGACGTGGTCGCGAGCCCGGTCACCTCGATTTCGCTGTCGGGGAGCCAGGAGGTGGGCCGCACCGGCGACGTGATCCGCTTCGAGGCCGCACCCATGGCGGGCGACGAAGCCAGCGACATTCCCGTGACCTTTTCGGTCGTGCCCTACGCGGACATCGAGGCCACCGCGGACTTCGCACCCGCCGAGATCGACCAGCAGGGCCGCTTCGTGGCGTACCGGCCTGGCGTGTACACCGTCATGGCCACCGTGCCCGGCCACTCGGCCAACCGGACCATCCGCATCGAGCCGCGCAACGTGAGCGAGACGGTGGAGTTCATCGGCCAGGGGGCGGTGCAGGACGTTCCCACCTCCGACCTGTGGGTGTGGGAGGGCGTCGACGGCCGCGATTACGCCATCACCGGCACCTGGGGCGCCTTCGGCGCAACCTACTGGTGGGACGTGACCGACCCGGCCGCCCCGGTCATGACCGACTCGCTGGTGGTGGACGCGCGCACAACCAACGACGTGAAGGTCTCCGAGGACGGCCGCGTCTGCGTGATCTCGCGCGAGGGCGCCTCCAACCGGCGCAACGGCATCGTCATCGTGGACTGCTCGGACCCGCGCAACGTCGAGATCCTCTCCACCTTCGACGACGAGCTGACCGGCGGCGTGCACAACGTCTTCGTATACGACAACCACGTGTACGCCGTGAACAACGGCGTCCGCTTCGACGTGATCAACATCGAGGACCCCACCAGCCCCCACCGGGTGGGCCGCTTCGAGCTGGACACCCCCGGCCACGGCATTCACGACATCTGGATCGTGGACGGGATCGCCTACACCTCCAACTGGGCCGACGGGGTGGCGGTCATCGATGTGGGCGGCGGCGACCGGGGCGGCAGCCCCTCCAACCCGGTGCTCATCACCAGTTTCGCCGACATCGGCGGGGCGACCCACGCGGCTTTCCCGTACTGGAGCCCGACCGGGCGCTTCTACATCTTCATGGGCGACGAGATCGGCCGCCCCGGCTTCAACGACCTGGACGCCGAGCGCACGCCTCCGCGCATGGCCGGCTACATCCACGTCGTCGACTTCACCGACCCCAACAACCCCGAAGAGGTCGCGCGCTACGAGATCCCTGAGGCCGGGTCGCACAACATGTGGATCGACGGAGACCGTCTCTACGCAGCCTACTACAACGGTGGCACCCGCGTGATCGACATCTCCGGGGAACTCAAGGGCAACCTGGGCCTGCAGGGCCGCGAGATCGCGCACTACGCCGCCAACGACCCCGACGCCTTCGTGCCCAACGCGCCCTTCAGCTGGGGCCCGCAGATCCACAAGGGCCACCTGTTCATCGCCGAGCACCACTCCGGGCTCTGGTCGGTGAGGCTGCAGCCGAGGAGGACGCTGGTTCCGTGACGAGGGGCCCGTCGCGGCGCCATCGCCGCGCCACGTCACACCGGCTCGCAGCCGCCGCGTTGCTGGCCGTGCTCGCCTTCGCGCCCGACCCGGCGCACGCGCAGTCGTACCGGGCCTATGTGGCCGCGGAGTCGGAGGACGAGGTCGCGGTGCTCGAGTTCACGCCGGGTGACGGTCTCGCTGTGGAGAAGGTCATCCGGGTGGGCCGCTGGCCCGCCGAAATCGAGGGCCCGCACGGGATGTTCTTCGACCCGTCCGGCGAATACTGGTACCTGACCCTCGGGCACGGCTTCCCGAACGGCTACCTGCTCAAGTACGAGACCGGGCCTGACACGGTGGTCGCCGCGACCGAACTCGGGTTCTTCCCCGCAACCATCTCGCTCACCCCGGACGGCGTGCTGGCCTTCGCGGTCAACTCGAACTTCTACGGCGACCACGTCCCGAGCACGGTGTCGGTGGTGGACACCGAGGAGATGTACGAGATCGAACAGGTGACCACGTGCACCATGCCGCACGGGTCGCGCATGTCGCCGGACGGCATGCACAACTACTCCGCCTGCATGATGGACGATCAGCTGGTCGAGATGTCCACCTTCTCGCTCGAGGTGACCCGGCGGCTCAACTTGGTGACGGGAGAGCCGGTCGCGGATCCGGTCGCGGATCCGGTCGCGCACGGCGCGGGGATGGCCGGTGGGGGGGTGAGCGGCGCGACGGCCGGTGGCGCGGGGATGGGCGCTGGGGGGATCGCCGGCGGAATCACCGGTGACATGGCCGGCGCGATGGGCGGCTCCGGCATGGCCTCCTGCTCGCCGACCTGGACCACGCTCTCCGGCGACGGGCGCTTTGTCTACGTGGCCTGCAACCGCGGCAACGAGATCGTCCAGGTGGACATCGAGTCGTGGAGCGTGGCCCGGCGCATCCCCGCCGAGGGCGCGCCCTACAACCTGGCTCTCACCCACGACGGATCCCGCCTGCTCGCAACCCTCAAGGGCAGCGGCCACCTGGCGGTGTGGGATCTCGACACCGCCGAGCAGCTGGCGAAGATCAAGAGCATCCAGGAGGTCACCCACGGGGTCGCCGTGACCTCGGACAGCCGCTTCGCCTTCGTCACCGTCGAAGGCATCGGGGGGCAGCCGGGCATCGTCGAGGTCATCGACCTCGCGACCTACGAGCGCGTCGGGACGGCGGAGACAGGCAAACAGGCCGGAGGCATCACCCTGGTTCCGGGAGCCAGCTGAGTGGCCGACAACACCACACCTCCCTACCGCTGGGCGGCCGGGGTGGCGGGGGCCGTGTTCCTCCTCTACGCGGCGACCGTGGCTCCCACCACGGCGTTCTGGGACACGAGCGAATACATCGCCACCGGGCACATGCTCGGCATCCCGCATCCCCCGGGGAACCCGCTCTTCGTCGTGCTCGCCCGCGCCTGGGACATCCTGCTGGCTCCGCTGGGCATCTCGACCGCGGTCCGCATCAACCTCTTTTCGGCGGCAGTGAGCGCGGCCGCCCATGGGTTCTGGTTCCTCGTCGTCCATCACATCCTGCGCTTCTTCTCGTCAGACCGGCGCTTCCGGCTGGTGGGCGCCTGTGCGGCGGTCCTGATCAGCGCGACGGCGTTCACGGTCTGGAACCAGTCCAACGTGAACGAGAAGGTCTACACCGTCTCCCTCCTTACCATCGCCGTCCTCACCTGGCTCACCTTCCGCTGGCAGGAGAACCTCGGAAAGGGAAGGGAAGACAACCTGCTGGTATTGATGGCGTTCATCATGGCGCTCTCCGTGGGCAACCATCTCATGGCACTGCTGGTGCTGCCCTCCCTCTTCGTCTTCATCCTCGCGGTGCGCGCGCGCACGCTCCTCAGCCCGCGCCTCTACGCGACCTCGCTGGTGGCGGTCCTCCTCGGGCTGAGCATCCACCTCTTCCTCCCCATCCGCTCCGGCCTCGACCCGGTCATCAATGAGGCGCAGCCGACCTGCGAAGGGGTCTCCGACGCGCTGGTGAGCATCGCCACCTATGGCAACGCTGGATGCGAGGAGCTGTCGTCGGCGCTCAAGCGGGAGCAGTACGCCAAGCCGCCGCTGGTTCCGCGACAGGCGCCGCTCTTCGCGCAGTACGGGAACTGGATGCAGTATTTCGACTGGCAGTGGGCCCGCGGCGTGGCCTTCGCGGACAACCGCTTTCCGCCCAGCCGGCTCCTCTTCACGCTGCTGTTCCTGGCACTGGGCGCACTCGGCCTGCGCGAGCACTACCGGAAGGACCGGGCCAGCTGGCTCTATCTGGCCTCGCTCTTCGGCATCCTCTCCGTCGGGCTGGTCTACTACCTGAACTTCAAGCTCGGCTATTCCTTCCCCGACCGGGGGATCGAGAAGGAAGTGCGCGAGCGCGACTACTTCTTCGTCGTCGGCTTCTCGGTCTGGGGCCTCATCTCGGGGATCGGCCTTGCGGGCCTGTGGAAATCGCTGTCGAGAAAGCTGGGATCGATGAAGATGGCCTCGCCGGTGCTCCTGCTGGCGCTGGTGCCGCTCGTCCTCAACTTCCAGCGCGCGAGCCGTTCGGACGACTACTCCGCGCGCGACTGGGCCTACAATCTTCTCATGAGCGTGGAACCCTACGCGCTCATCTTCACCAACGGCGACAACGACACGTTCCCTCTCTGGTACCTGCAGGAGGTGGAGGGCATCCGGCGCGATGTCGTCGTGGCGGTGACCTCGTACCTGAACACCGACTGGTACGTGAAGCAGCTCAGGGGCCTGAGCCGTCCCTGCGGTCCCGGGGAGGACCCGGACGTCGATCCGACCCGGATCCTCTGCCAGCGTCCCTACACGCCGGTGGGCACGGCGGCGCTGTACACCGACAACCCCGCCTCGGCGCAGGCCGCGGGGCTGGTGCCGCTGGTCCTCCGCGAGCCGGTTTCGCCCCCTGCGCGACCGGTGGTCAGCCCCGAGTTGACCGACGACATGATCGAGCGGGTCGTCGTGACCGGCGTAGCGCCGCTCGCCGAGGATCGCCGGTTTCGCCTGGGCCCGGTCACGGCCACCGTCGCGCAGGGGCGCCAGATGCAGCCCTGGATGCAGTTCGCGCTGTCCTTCATCGCCAACTCAATCGAGGACCGGCCCATTTACTTCGCCTCCGCCGTCGGAGCCCCGGAGAACATGGGGCTGCGCAGGTACATCGTCCGCCAGGGGGTGGCCTATCGGCTCTGGCCCGGAGACCCTGCGCCGCTGCAGGCCCAGGGGATCGCCCAGGTGGGCGACCCGAACCGGCTGTCGGGGGTCGGAGTCTGGGTGGACACCGAGCGAACGCGCACCCTGGTGGACGAGGTGTACCTGCACCGGAGCGGCCTTCCCGACGGCTGGGACTACTGGCGCGACCCCAGCAGCCTGGGGATCCCCACCTACTACGCCCTCGCCTACTTCGCCCTGTACCGCGAAGCCGGCCTTCGCGGCGACACGGCAACCGCCAGCCGAATGCTTGAGCGGATGGAGGCCTGGAACGAGCTGGGGCTCTGAACCGGGGCTCCGGCCCCGGCCCCCGCTGCCATCCCGGCATGCTCCGTGGCTGGGCGCGATAAAGGTGGACTTAGTTCTGTGGACTAAGTCTATGTTCTAGACCGTTCCCTCCCGCACGCCCTTGTCGAGCAGCGCCACCAGCGCCTGGATGGCGTCGACGCTCGGCGTGGGCACCCCTACCAGTTGCCCGAGCTCGGAGACCACGCCGATGATGGCGTCGATCTCGAGCGAGCGCCCCGCCTCGACGTCCTGGAGCATCGAGGTCTTGTGTGCGCCCACGCGCTCCGCACCCGCAATGCGCCGGTCGATCCCGACCCGGAAGGTGATCCCCAGCTTGCCCGCCACCTCCTGCGCCTCCTCCATCAGCGTGCGCGCCAGTTGGCGCGTGAGCGGATACTGGCAGATGTCCACCAGCGTGGCGCGCGTGAGGGCGCTGATGGGGTTGAACGAGAGGTTGCCCCAGAGCTTGAGCCACATCTCGGCGCGGATGTCCTCGATGACGAACGACTTGAAGCCGGCCCGCGTGAGCGTGTCGACCAGCAGCTGGGCGCGGTCCGTACGCGAGCCATCGAGTTCGCCGATGGGGAAGCGGTTGCCCTCGGTGTGGCGCACCACCCCGGGCGCGGCGATCTCGCCCGCCGGGAAGGTCACGGTGCCCACGATGTTGTCGACGGGGATGTTGTCGGCCAGCACGCCGTCGGGATCCAGCGACTGCAGCCTGTGCCCGGCGTACGGGCCGCCGTGCTTCTCGAAGTACCACCAGGGCAGCCCGTTCTGAACCGGGACGACCATGGTCTCGGGACCGAGCATGCCACGGACCCCCGGAGCCACCACCGGCAGCACCTGCGCCTTCACCGCCAGAATGACGAGGTCCTGCTCGCCCACGCCCTCCATGTCGCCGCGGGCGTCGAGCACGGCATGATGCTCGGAGCCGTCGGCCATGATCAGCCTGAGCCCGCCCTGCCGGATGGCGTCCAGGTGCGGACCCTGGTCGATGACCGTCACATCCTCTCCGGCGTTTGCCAGCTTCACGGCGAGCAGCCCGCCGATGGCTCCAGCGCCCACCACGCAGATCTTCATTCGGTCGTTTCCATGTTGAGATGATGCCGGCACGCATTCCGCCGGCGCGCGTTCCTGTCGTCGCTCTTCAGCGTCCCGGCCCGAGCAGCACCGCGTTCATGAACAGAAGCTGGGTCGCTTCCGCGTACGCACGGTAGTTGGGATCCTCGGCGAACGCCACGACCTGGCCGGACCCGACGGGCTGATGGATGAGAAAGGCCTTGTTGGCCAACTGGGGCCGCGATTCCTCCCATACGATCCCGCCCAGCAGGAGATCGTCCTCGTCCGCGTAGCGCCCGACGTTGGTCCCGTCATCCAGCGTCACCGGACGGAACACCCGCGATCCCTCAACCAGAACCCCGATCTCGCCGTCGGTCCCGGAGCTGAGCCAGTGTTCGTCGTCGAGCAGCACCCTGATGATGGCACCGGGGACGGATGCCGGAGCTTCGTCCGCCGGGACAATGGCATCCAGGTATTCGATGGGCTGATCGGGCGTGCCGGGATCCGGGGGATCGTCGGCCTCGGCACGGCCCCCGCGCCGCTCGGCGGTGCTGGCGAGCAGCCCCGCCCGCGCGGCCCAGCGGGTCGACTCGGCCATGGTGATGAGGGTGCCGCCCCCGCGCATCCACTCGCTCAGCCGATCCTGCAGACCGCCGCCGACCGCCGCCGAATAGTTGCCGCTGGGGAAGACGATCACGTCGTAGCGGTTGAGGTCTGCGCGTCCCAGGCTGGAGGCGCGCACGACCGTGGTGGCCTGGGCGTAGCGGCGCTCCAGGACGTAGCGGGTCCAGCCCACCGAGTAGGTCTGGCCGGGCTCGTCGTAGACCAGCAGCACCCTCGGTTCGCGCAGTCCCCGTGTGGCATTGCTGCCCAGCGACGTCCCCTCGGTCACGTAAGCGCCGTCGATGGGGACGACCTCCGCCCCGTGGGCCCCGGCGATGCGCCCCAGCGTCGCGCGCAGGTCGGGTCCGTTCTCCGCCGTGCGCACGATCGCGGTGCCCATCGGGAATTCGCGCCCGTCGAGCGTGAAGCGGGCGCCGGCTGCCCGCACGCGCACGCCTTCGCGCAGGGCTTCCACAACGGCGCCGGCCGCGTTGGTCCCCCACGGCAGGAGGTAGCCGACGGTGGCGTCCGGGAGCGCGAGAGCCTCCGGCTCGCGGGTGGCGGTGACGGGGTCGCCGGCTGCCCCGGTTGGACGGTCGACGGTGATCGCCTCCACGTCCCAGAGGAGCGACTGGCTCCACGCGGTCAGGTCGTAGATCTGGTCGGGCTCTCGCCGCGAGCGCCGGTCGATCTGCTCCTGAAGGAAGTCCTCCGCCATGGGCACATGCGCGTCGAGCAGGTTGCGCGCGAAACGGTGCGTCGGCTGGTCCATGGGAACGATGAAGGTCCCCTCGGCCGGGATCTGGCGTCCGGCCACGTTGACCGGCCCGCTGGCCTCCCGCACCTCGATGCCGTTGCGCACCAGCATGCGCGCCAGGCGCTCCGCCATCCCGGGGTCGTGCGCCGAGTGCAGCACATACTCGGCAACACCCTGGCTTCCCAGCTCGATCCCTTCGCGGCGGAAGGCCAGGTAGTCGCGGAGGATGCTATCGCGGTTGACGGCCGAGGTGTGCGCCGTGGCCATCGCCGCGGTGAACTGGTGCAGAACGCCGTCCCCGTAGGTGAGCACATCGCCGTCGGACTGCTCGAGCACCAGCGCGCGCGCCGACGCCTGCTCGTAGGTCATCCCGAGGGCGCCGTGGTTCATCGGCCACATGTCCACGTAGCCCGGATAGAAGAGGTCGTATACCTCGCGGTTGAAGTAGGCGAAGCCGCGCGCGTCGAACGCAGCCGCGTTGGCGCGACCGAAGACGTCCATCAGCGCGATCTGGCGCTCGCCGTACCACGGGTTCTCCGGGGGCGCCGTGGGCGGAAAGAAATAGGTGGCGTTGCCGCCCATCTCATGCAGATCGGCCACGATGTGCGGCCAGTACTCCAGGAAGATGCGCACCTTGCCCTGCGTCTCCACCTGGCTCTGGATGAAGAGGTCGCGGTTCAGGTCGAACAGGTAGTGGTTGACGCGCCCGCCCGGCCATCGCTCGTCGTGTTCCGCCGAATACGCCTCGACGTTGGGCCGGACCGCCGCCGCCATGGTGTTCTCCTGGACGAAGCGGTTGCGCCCGTCCGGGTTCTCGATCGGATCAATGAGTACCAGCGACTCGGCGAAGATGAGGTCGACGTTGGGGTCGTTCCGGGCGGCCAGAAGGTGGTAGGCCTCCATCATGGCCGCCCCGGCCGGGCTGATCTCGTTCCCGTGGATGCTGTGCATGAGCGCGGTCACCACCGGTAGCCCGGCGATGAGCTCGTCGGCCTCGGCGTCCGAGAGTCCCGCGGGATGGGCCAGCCGTGCCAGCCCGGCCTTGATCTCGTCCAGAGACGCGATCCGCTCCGGCGACCCGATCACCATGATCACCAATGGCCGCCCTTCCCAACTGGTGGCGTAGTGGACCAGGTGGGTCCGGTCCGGAGCCGCCTCGGCCAGCACCTCGAAGTAGCGCACGACCTGGTCGGGCGGCGTGACCACCTCCCAGACCTCGTGCCCCACCACGGACTGTATCGTGGGGATGGCCGGGTCGTACGTCGTACCGGGAACGAACTCGCCCGGCGAGGCGGGCGCCTGGGGACCGGGGAGCTGCAGCAGGGCGGCGAGGGCGATGGTGGCAAGCATGATTCTCGCGGAGGACGGGGGTCAGGCGTGCGTGGTCCGCGGACGGGTGCGGAACCAGAGGACACGAGGACGGAACCGGATGATTCTAAGGAGGCGGCGGGGTTACCGGAACATGCAGGAGCCCGAACAGGGGATGCGGGCCACCGCGTTGGCGGCAGCTCGGGCATCCGTCATGATGCCGCCCATCTGCGCGCGAGCCTCAGGCGTGTAGGTTGTTCGGGGGCCGTCTCCCGACGGCCTGCGAGAACACAGAGGCTCTGGCCTCCACGCATTCAATGGGACTCCCGCCAGTCCGCACATCTCCCAACAACTACCATGACTCCCAACCGCCTCAACGTCTTCATCGCCAGCCCGCTTGAGCCCGAGCAGGTGGAGCGCATCCGGGCCGTCGATCCCGAGCGCCTCGAAGTCGTCCACGACCCGGACGTCCTTCCGCCCAAGCGCTACGAAGCCGACCACACCGGTCCCGCCGACTTCCGCCGCACCCCGAAGCAGCAGGCGCGCTGGGAGGCGCATCTCGCCCGCGCCGACATCCTATGGGACTTCCCGCCGCGAAACCCCGACGGAAGCGGAGGGCTCGCGTACGCGCCCGACGTGCGCTGGATCCAGGGGACAAGCTCGGGAGTGGGCCGGACGGTCGAGGCGCTGGGGCTGCTCGACTCGGATCTGCTGATCACGACCGCGCGCGGCGTGCACGGCGGCCCGCTGGCCGAGTTCGTCTTCCTGATCCTGCTCGCGCACGTGCGCAAGTTCACGCACCTCGCCGACCTCCAGCGCCGCCGCCTTTGGGAGCGCTTCTGCGGAGAGGAGCTGGAGGGCAGGACGCTGGCGATCATCGGGGCGGGGGAAGTGGGGCGAAAGGTCGCCTTGGTGGGCCGCTCGTTCGGAATGCGCGTCGTGGCGCTGGCCAGCCCTGGATCGCGCCGCACGGCCGCGGAACTGGGCGTGGACGCGCTCCATCCCAACGACGGCATGCACCAGATGCTCTCCGAGACCGATGCCCTTGTTTTGAGCGTCCCCCACACGCCGGAGACCGACAGGCTCATCGACGGCGCCGCGTTGCGAGCCCTGAAACCGGGCGCGATCCTGGTGAACGTGGCGCGGGGCGGAGTGGTGGACGAGCCGGCCCTCCTCGAGGCACTGCGCGACGGACGCATCGCGCTCGCGGGCCTCGACGTGTTCGCCGACGAGCCGCTCCCGGCCGACAGCCCGTTCTGGAACATGCCCAACGTGATCGTCAGCCCTCACTCCTCGGCGAATGCCGCAAGCGAGAACCGGAAGATCACGGACATCTTCCGCCACAACCTGCGCTGCTACCTAGACGGGCGCCTGGAAGACATGCGCAACATCTTCCAGAGCAAGAGGATGTATTAGGCCGTGGAGGGCTCGCCGTTCACGGCGGCCCGAGGCTGCCTCGGTCAGGCGAGCCGTCCCGCCACCATCCCCGCCAACTCTCGCAGCCCGATCACTTCGATCCCTTCCGCCACCAGGTATCGAGCATCCCCCGCTCCCACCATGAAGGTGCGGCTCGGCGTGAGGTCGATGCGCGCGTTGTGGAATCCCCGGCTGGGCCTGGGAGCCAACCCCAGCTTGACCTCGATCGCCCACGGGCGGTCCTCGCCGGGCAAGCGGAGCACCAGGTCCACTTCGGCCCCGGCGCGTGTCCGGTAGAACGCCGCTTGCGTCCCCGGGGGCGCGACGCCGAGCAGGTTTTCGATCACGAAGCCCTCCCAGCTGGCACCCGCGACGGGATGGCCGGCGAGAGCATTGTAGTCGTGAATGTCGAGCAGGGCGTGGACCAGTCCACTGTCTCGCACGTACACCTTCGGCGTCTTGATCAAGCGTTTGGCGACGTTGGTCCGGAATGGCTTCAGGCGACGGACCAGCAGGAGATCGACAAGCAGATCCACGTAGCGCGACACGGTGGAGGAGCTGACCCCGAGGCTTCCCGCCAGCTTCGACGAGTTGAGGAGACCGCCCTGGTTGTGGGCCAGCATCCGCCAGAGTCTTTCGATGGTTTCGGCGGGGAGCCGGGTCCCGGACAGATCCGCGATGTCGCGGTGCAGATACGTCTGTATGAAGCTTCGGCGAAACGCGGCGCTGTCCTGATCCGTCGCCGCCAGCAGGCTGTCCGGGAACCCTCCGCGGACCCAGAGGGAAAGCGGGGACGGCGGTTGGCGGTCGATCTCCATCACGTTGAGAGGATTGAGGCGGACAAATTCGATTCTGCCCGCCAGGGACTCGGATGACTGCCTGAGAAGGTCCATCGAAGCGGAACCCAGAATCAGAAACCGTCCGGCGCGCCGACCGCGCCGGCGTCCGCGGTCGATCAGTCCGCGCAGGTCGCGAAACAGCTGCGGCGTGCGGTGTATCTCGTCGAGGATGACGAGGCGATCCTCGAACTGGCCGAGGAACAGGTTGGGATCGGAAAGCTTGGCGCGATCCGCGCTGGACTCCAGGTCCAGATAGAGCGCGTCCCGGCGTTCGGCGACCTGCAGGGCCAGCGTCGTCTTGCCGACCTGCCTCGGGCCGATCAAGGCGACCGCAGCCTGGCGACGCATCGCCATCGTTACCGCCGATAACGCATTTCGTGGTATCATCCTTGCTAATTTAGCATGCTGTGCATAATTAGCAAGGATAATCTTCCCGCTTGACCGCCTACCTGCGCCTAACCGGCCGACTCCGAGGTTCCGGCCACCTCACGCCCGAGCGCACATCTCCACCGCCTCCCTCAGCGAGCGCAGCGGGTCGCCGCTCTGCGGGATGAACTCGTGGGCCATGTAGCCGGTGAAGCCCGTGTCCCGGATCGCGCGCACGATGGCCGGATAGTTGAGTTCCTGCGACTCGTCGATCTCCGCGCGACCGGGGACGCCGCCGGTGTGGTAGTGGCCGATCCAGTCGCGGGCATCGGTCAGGGTGCGGATGATGTCCCCCTCCATGATCTGCATGTGGTAGATGTCGTAGAGGATGCGCACGCGGGGAGAGTCGACGGCGCGGATGATCTCGAGGGCGTAGGACATGTGGTCGCCGATGTAGTCAACGTGTCCGCCCGGTTTGGAGTTGAGCGCTTCGACCAGGATCGTGACCCCTTCGGCTTCGGCGATCGGGGCGCATTCGCGCAGGCACCGGATCGAGTTCTCGATGGCCGGCGCGTCCGGCATGCCTCGGCGGTTGCCGAAGAAGCAGATCACGTTGGGGACGCCCTCGCGCGCGGCGCGCGGAATGTGTGCTTCGAAGGCGCGGATGATGCCCGCGTGATTGCGGGGCTCGTTGAGCCCGTCCTCGATCGTGCCCGCGCCGACGTCGCCGCACGAGACCACCAGGCCGTGGTCGTGTGCCACCGCCCATTCCTCCACGAGCAGGAGGTCGATGGCGGGCAGCCCCATCTCCGCGACCGCCGCGCAGAAGGGCTGCAGGGGGATGTCCTCGAAGCACCAGCGGGCCACGGACTGGGTGATGCCGGTCTGAGGGACTGCTGCGCGGGAGTCGTCCCGGGGATGCGGGGAATGTGAGCCGCCGGGCGGGTCACCATCCGTCTGCGCATGCAGCTGCCCGGCCCCCGGCACCATCAGCCCCAGGGAGGCGGCGCCAGTTGCTTTCAGGACTTCGCGACGTGTAAGGTTGGGCATCGTTCCCAAGCCTCCATTTCGTTCGGAGCAACCTCGTCCCGACACGGCCGCGTCAGGCGGCGGAAACGGTAACCCATGAAGCGAAGGCGGGCCATCGGGGTGCTGGGCGGGATCGTGGGCGGTCCCCTGCTCGCGCCGGAAGGGACCTTTGCGGAGCTGGTCGCCTGGGCGGAGCGGGTACGCGCGTCCGGTCGGGCGGCTGCGCGAGCGGACGCGGCTACGCCTCAAGTGGCCGCGAGCCTCCTCACCCCGCCCCGCGCGCGCGTCATGGCCGCCATGGCCGAGGCGATCATCCCCGCGACCAACACCCCGGGTGCATCGGAGGCCGGGGTGACGGAATTCGTGGCCGCCCTGGTGGACGGGTGGCTGGACGACGACGACCGCGACCGCTTCCTCACGGGCCTCGACACGGTGGATCCGACCGCCCGCGACCGCTTCGGCTCCGACTTCGCCGACTGTACCCCGACCCGGCAGGCGACGCTGATGGGCGACCTCGACGCCGACCTGACCCGCCTCCGCGACGACCCCGATGCGGACGAGACGCAGCACTTCTTCCACGACGTGAAGCGGTTCACCCTGACCGCGTACTTCACCTCGGAGGTGGGCCTGGAGGCCATCGGCTACCGCACCACCTTCCCCGCCTTCGAGGGGTGCGCCCCGCTGACCGCAGCGGAACGGGGCCCATGAACATCCGCCGCAGGCGCCAGGAGTACGACGCCATCGTCGTCGGCTCGGGGATGTCCGGCGGATGGGCGGCCAAGGAACTCACCGAGTTGGGCGCAACCGTCCTCGTCCTCGAAGCCGGGCCCGCGATCGTGCCCGAACGGGACTACGCCGAGCACACCCGCCCGTCGGAGATGCCCTACCGGGGCTGGAACGACCGCAAGGCCCTGGCCGCCGACCAGCCCATCCAGAGCCAGTGCTACGCCTGCGACGAAGTGGCGCGCAAGTTCTTCGTCAACGACAACGAGCATCCCTACACCAGCGACTCGGAGGAGCCCTTCCTGTGGATCCGCGGGCGCCAGGTGGGGGGCCGCTCGATCATGTGGGCGCGGCAGTGCTACCGGCTGAGCGACCTCGACTTCGAGGCCAACGCCCGCGACGGCCACGGCATCGACTGGCCCATCCGCTACGCCGACATCGCCCCCTGGTACGACCACGTCGAGGCCTTCGTCGGCATCAGCGGACAGGCCGAGGGGCTGGCCCAGGTTCCGGACGGGGTCTTCCTGCCGCCCATGCCGATGTCGTGCGTCGAGGAGCACATGCGCGACTCGATCGAGCGCGCGTTCGGCGGAACCCGGCGCATGACCATCGGCCGTACCGCGGTCCTCACACGCGACCACAAGGGCCGCCGAGCCTGCCACTACTGCGGCCCCTGCCACCGCGGCTGCCGCACCCGCAGCTACTTCAGCTCCATCAACGCGACCCTGCCTGCGGCGGAAGCCACCGGCCGACTGACCCTTCGTCCCAACAGCGTGGTGCCGAGCGTCATCTGGGACCCGCAGCAGGGACGGGTGACCGGTGTGCGCGTCATCGACCGCGAGAGCCACGAAGAGCTTGAGTTCCACGCCCGCACCGTCTTTCTCGGGGCTTCGGCCCTCGAGTCGACGCGCATCCTCCTCAACTCGACGTCGTCCGACTTCCCCGACGGCCTGGCCAACTCGAGCGGCGCGCTCGGCAAGTACCTCATGGACCATGCCATGTGCGACGATTCGGTGGCCACTTTCGACGGCTGGGAGGACCGGACCACGCGCGGCCGACGTCCCAACGGCATCTACATCGCCCGCTTCGCCAACGTCACCGAGCCATCCTCCGATTTCGTGCGCGGCTACGGGTTTCAGGGCGCCGCAGAGCGGCTGGGATGGGGACGCGGCGTCTCCATGCCCGGCTTCGGCGCCGACTTCAAGCGCGAGCTCACGCGCCCGGGACCCTGGCAGTTCCGTCTGCACGCCTTCGGCGAGTGCCTCCCGCGGGAAGAGAACCATGTGGCCCTCGACCCGGAACAGGTCGACGCCTGGGGCATCCCTACGCTCCGCATCCGCTGCGACTGGAGCGAAAACGAGCGCGCGATGATGCGCGAGGCCGTGGAGCAGGCCGCCGAAATGCTGGAGGCGGCCGGAGGCCGGGACGTCAGGCCCCAGCCGGTCATCTCGCCCCCGGGGCTGGCCATCCACGAGATGGGGACCGCGCGCATGGGCCGCGATCCGGCCACGTCCGTGCTGAACGGCTTCAACCAGACCTGGGACGTGCCCAACCTCTTCGTCATCGACGGCGCGGCCATGACCTCGTCCGGATGCCAGAACCCGTCGCTCACCTACATGGCGCTCGCGGCCCGCACCAGCCACTACGCGGTTTGGGCCTCCCGGCGGGGCGAGATCTAGAGATTACACAAAATACGTAAATCACGTAATCAGTCGCTCAGCAATGGAAGACACCACTCCTCACTTCTTTCCCACCCCCGAGGACCTGCGCGCCTGGTTCGAAGCCAACCACGACACGGTCGACGTGATGTGGGTCGGGTACTACAAGAAGGCCACGAAACTCCCCAGCGTCACCGTCGGTGAATCCGTGGATGCCGCCCTCTGCTTCGGCTGGATCGACGGCCTGAAGCGCACCGTCGACGACAAGGCCTACAAGGTCCGCTTCACCCCGCGGCGAAAGCGCAGCCACTGGAGCCCTCGCAACCTGGGCCGCATGAAGCAGTTGCTCGCGCAGGGAGTGGTGGCCGAGGCGGGGTTGGCCGCATACGAGAGGCGCGACAGGGACAGGGATCGAGCTACGTACGAACCGGGCGTCACGAAGCTGCCTCCGAAGTACGAGAGCCGGATCAGGGCCGATCCGGCAGCCTGGGACTACTTCCGCAACGCGCGCCCGTCGTACCGCAAGCAGGTGGTGCGCTGGGTGGTGAGCGCGAAGAAGGAGGAGACGCGGCTGCGCCGCCTGGGCATCCTCATCGAGTCGAGCGCCGGCGGCAAGGTGATTCCGCTCATGCGCTGGATGGAGAAGAGCTAACGCCCCACCCCCGGCACCCCGTTCGGCTCGTCGTCCCACCACCACAGCGGCGCCAGCGGCCTCTGGCGCGGATAGAGTTCGTCCAGCGTGTCGCCGTCGTACAGGCGGCCGTTCAGCATCACCCGGTCGATGGCGTTGGTATTGCGCAGGTCGTCGAGCGGATTGGCGTCGAGGATCACCAGGTCCGCCAGCTTGCCCGCCTCGATGGTGCCCAGGTCCTGGTCGAGCCCGATCGCCTCGGCGCCGAAGATGGTGGCCGTGCGCAGGGCGTCGTGCTCGTCCATGTCCGCCGCCGCCATGGCCCACAGCTCCCAGTGGTACCCGAGCCCCTGCAGCTGGCCGTGGCTGCCGACCCCCGCCTTGCCCCCGCCCTCGACCAGGTCCTTCACGAACTCGCCGTGGCGCGAGAAGGTGTGCTGGTCGCTGCGGAACCACTGCGGGCGGCGCAGGGTTCGGCTGTCGATCTCGTCGTGCGGGGTGAAGCGGCGCAGCTTGACGTCGTCGTGCGGGTTCTCGCGGCTGTAGAAGTAGTTCTCCGCCCAGGGGCCGCCGTACGTCACCAGAAGCGTCGGCGTGTACACCCGGCCGGTCTCGGCGAACAGCCGCACGTAGTCGTCATATACCGGAAAGATCGGAATGGAGTGCTCCAGCCCCGGGTATCCGTCGAGGGTCTCGGTCAGGTTCTGGCGGATGTTGAGCGAGCCCTCGGTGGTCGGCATGAGCCCCAGTTCGCGCGCCGCCATGATGATGTGCTGGCGTCCCTTGCGGGCCGCGGCCACGTACATCTTGATGGTCTTGGTGTCGAAGTAGTCGGAATACCGCTTCAGGACGTCGTGCGCCTCCTCGGCGGTATCGATCTGGTCCTGCCAGAAAACGCCCGGCCCGGTCGAGTAGACGCGCGGGCCGAGTATCGAGCCGGTGCGCACCATGTCCGCGTATGAGAGGACTTCGGTGTTGCCGGTCTGGGGATCGCGGGTGGTGGTCACTCCGTAGGCCAGGTTGGCCAGGTAGGGCCACACGTCGGTCCGGTGCAGCTCGTCGCGCGCGCGCAGGTGAGAATGGGTGTCCACGTAGCCGGGCACGATGGTGCGCCCCCTGACGTCGATCATGGTTGCACCGTCCGGGACCATCACCGACCCGCTCCGGCCCACCGCTTCGATACGGTTGTCGCGAACGACGATGTCGGCGTTTTCGATCACTTCGTCGCCGTTCATCGTGATCGCGCGCCCGCCCCGGAGCACGGCCAGGCCTTCCGGGATGTCGCGCGTCGCGTCGATGAGGACCCGGACCTCCGCAGCGCGGTACTCGTCATCTTCGTCCTCCGCCTCCTCCCCGGCTTCCTGTTCCTCCGCCTCCTCCGCCTCCGCTTCTTCCCCTGCAGCCGCCACGCTGTCCTCGAAGGCCTCGGCGGCATCCAGATCGTAGACGAAGTGCGCGTTGCCCAGCGACCAGTGCACCGAGCGGCCGTCGCCGCTCCAGGCCGGAAACTCGCCGCCGATGTCGGTCAGTTGACGGGCCGGGAAGGCCGCGTTGTCCGGGTTTGAGACGTTGATGGTGGGCGTGATGCCGATCCGCGGAACGGTCACGCTGTAGATCTGGCGCTGCAGCTCCACCAGCGCCTGGTCCCCGCGCGGCGCCATCTGAACGGTCGTCGGCGCGAGGCCCTGGGTTGCGCCGGTGAGGGTGGCGCCCCGCACCTGCACGTGCTCCTTCTCGTCGCTCCCGTCCCAGCGGATCGACACCAGCAGATCGGGCGGGCGGAACATGAAGATTCGGTCCTCGCCTTCGACGAAGTGCAGATCGCGGCGTCCGTCGCTGGGCGCGATCACGGTCACGGGGCCCCCGTCATCGTCGTCGGGTTCGGTGGACACCTGAACGATCTCGTTCCCCGGAGTGCCCGCCTCGCCCTGGCTCTCGTAGGCGCGGATGAACCCCCTTAGCGCAACCAGGCGGTTGCCCGGCCCCCACGCGGGGAAGAAGTAGGCCGCGGGCTCGGCGGTCAGCCGCTCCGGATCCCCGCTGCCATCGGCCCGCGACTTGTACATGTGCCCGACCTCTCCGTCCCAGGTCGAGTACGCGATCCACTCCCCGTCCGGGGACCAGGCCGGGAAGTGCTCGGAGCGGTCGGCCTCGGTAATTCGTCTCGGGTTGGAGCCGTCGGCATCGGAGACCCACAGCCGGTCGAGCGCGGTGAAGGCGAGCCTTTCGCCGTCGGGCGACGGCGCCGCATCCCGAATCTGACGCACCGTGAAGGTGGGCGTGTCCTCGATCGGGTAGTCGAAATCGACCCGCGGCCCGAGCGTGAGCTCCATCTGCACCCGGAACGGGATCTCCTCCGCGTCTCCTCCCCCGACCGGCAGCTTCCACATCCTGCCGCCGTAGGAAACCACCAGGTATTGCGAGTCCGGCGTGAAGGACATGCCCGGAAGCACATCCAGCGTCGCGCGCGACTCCTGGTCGTCGTGCTGCACAGGATACGCCAGCCAGCGCTCCTCGCTGGTCTCCAGATCGCGGATCAGGAGCCCGGTGTGGTCGTCGTGGCGGGTTCCGAACACCACCCAGCGTCCGTCGGGCGAGAGCGTGGGGCGCACCGCAGAGCCGTAGCGCGACGACTTCGGATAGCGCTCGCCGTCCTCGCGGTCGTAGGCCTCGAGCTGGTACTGCGGAAACTGCGCGTTGTACTGCCAGTCACCTGTGCGGCGCGCGTACCAGATGTGGCGCCCGTCGGGCGAGACCGCAGGGCCCGTCACCTTCATGTTGTCGGGCTCCGAGACGAGCTCGATGCCGCCACCCCCGTCCACGTGGAACATCTTCAGCTTCGGCAGATTCCCGCCCCGGAAGTTGCCGATAGCCGCGACCACGTAGTCCCCGTCGGGCATCCACTCGGGCGATTCGGTGCGATTCGATGCGCCGCGCGACACCTGCACCGTGTCGGAACCGTCGAGCGACATGATCCAGACGTTCTGGCCCCCGTCGTAGTCCGAGGTGTAGACGATGCGCGTGCCATCGGGCGAGAAGCGGGGCTGGGCGTCGAATGCCATCCCGGAGGTGAGCTGGGTCGCGGTGCCGCCCCCGATGGGGATGGTGAAGAGATCGCCCAGGAAGTCGAAGACGATGGTCTGCCCGTCGGGGCTCACGTCCAGCGAGATCCAGCTCCCCTCCGTCATGTCGATGGACACGGTCCGGTCGACGGGGAGGGGGAGATCCTCGTTCTCGGTGGCGTCGTCGTTCTCTCGCGCGTCGCGCTGGTCCTGCGCCAGCGCACCCTGCGGGGTGAGGACCGAGACGAAAGCGAAGGCGAGGGACAGGAGAACTGGCCGAGCGGGCGGAAGAAGGCGACAGGTGTGCATCTGATGTCGTTCCTGAAGAGGGTCTGCGTACGAGACACGGCCGGACGTCCGGAACTCATGAAGTGAACGCGGATAGAGCGCAGATGCAACGCATGAATCGACGCGACTTCCTTCTTCGCGCAGGCGGCCTGGTGGGCCTCGGGCTGGCTTCCTGCAGGGATCTCGTCGGCCCGGAGGAATCTCCCGGAGTGCTGACTCCCGCGGCCCGGCCGAGGCACGTCGTCGTGGTCGGCGCCGGCATGTCCGGCCTCGCGGCGGCCTACGAGCTCGTCCGCGCCGGGCACGATGTGACCGTGCTGGAAGCCCGTGACCGGGTCGGCGGGCGGGTGCTCACGCTGCGCGCCCCGTTCGCGCCCGGGCACTCGGCCGAGGCGGGCGCCGCGCGCATTCCGCCGGAGCACGGCCTGACGCTCGGATACGCCCGTCACTTCGGGCTGGAACTCGACCGCCTCTACCCCGACGGAGGGCTCTATCTTCAAGTCCGAAGCGGGGATATCGCGTTCGTGCCAGCACCCTCCTTTCTTTCTGAACGCCCTGCCTACGTAAAGATCCGCGGGGGAAGCGACCGTCTCCCCGCCGCCTTTCGGGCAGCGCTGGGCGAGCGGGTGGTCCTTGGATCTCCGGTGACCGACATCGCCGCCGGCACCCCGGCTCGCACCACGTCCATGGGCGGTCGAACCTGGGAATCGGACAGTGTGCTCGTGACCGTGCCCGTGCCGCTTCTGTCGCGAATCCGCTTCTCGCCGGCGCTTTCGCCTGCCAAGGCCGAGGCGATGGGCGGCGGCTTCAGCTACCAGAGCGCGACGCGCGTCTTCGTCCGCTTCCGGACGCGCTTCTGGGAAGCAGAGGGACTGAACGGCTGGGGAACGACTGACTGGCCGGAAGAACTCTGGCATCCCTCATGGGACGCTCGTGGTCCCGAAGGCGTGCTGCTCACCTACGTGCGCGGCGCGCGCGCCGAAGAACTGGATGTCCTCGACGACACTGCCCGCGTCGCCCGCGTGCTCTCCCATTGGGAGACGTTCTTCCCGGGCGCCTCCAGCCAGGTCGTCACCGGGACGTCCCACTCATGGCAACGGGACCCCTGGAGCCGTGCCGCGTGGGCCGAGCCGACGCCCGGGCAGGACCGTGAGCTCGCCGGTGCACTCGCCAGGCCCGAAGGACCCGTCCATTTCGCCGGCGAGCACATCTCCGGAGCACGCGGATGGATGAACGGCGCCATCGAGTCGGGGCTGCGCGCCGCAGCCGAGATTCACAGCGGTTGACTGCCGCGAACGTTACGGGATGGCCCCCTGTCCCTGCTTACGCGGGAGACTCGCACCGAACCCGTTCATGAAGTACGATGTGCGTCTGTCCGTGCACATGGCTCGTGCACCTGTCGGAACCAGGAGGAGAGGATCATGAAAACCGCCCTGCTCATCGGAGCCCTGCTCGTCACCTCGACCGCGGCCACCGCCCAGCAGCGCCCGGAGCGCGACCCGAACAGCATGGGGGGCGGCGACTGCGCCGCCAACGTCTACAACTGCCGGGACACGCCGAACCCGCTGCCGGCAGCGAACACGGTCTGGATCGAGGAGATGACGTGGATGGACGTCCGCGACGCCCTCGCCGATGGCAAGACCACGGCCATCATCCCGACCGGCGGCGTCGAGCCCAACGGCCCCTGGCTGGCCACCGGCAAGCACAACTTCGTGCTGCGCGCCAACTGCGACGCCATCGCGCGCGAGCTGGGCGACGCCCTGTGCGCTCCAGTCATCAAGCTGGTCCCCGAGGGCAACATCGACCCGCCCAGCGGGCACATGACCAGCCCCGGCACGCTCAGCCTGCGGCAGGAGACCTTCGAGGCGCTGCTCACCGACGTCGCCCACAGCCTGAAGATGCACGGCTTCCGCAACATCATCTTCATCGGCGACAGCGGCGGGAACCAGGGCGGCCAGCGCGCCGTCGCCCAGCGGCTGAACGAGCAGTTCGCGGGCGCCGCCGTCGTGGCGCACGTGCAGGAGTACTACGACTACAACTCCGTCACCCGCTACATGGCCTTCCGCGGACTCGAGGACGGCGAGAGCGACAGCCTCCACGACGACCCGATCATCACCCTCAACATGCTCTACGACGACCCCTTCTCGGTGCGCTACGACGAGCGGGTCGCGGCGGGCAAGGCGACCATCAACGGCGTCTCCATCGAGGACCGCGTGCAGTCGCTCGAGTGGGCCCGCGAGATCGTGGCGTTCCGCGCCGAGCACACTGCCGAGGCGA
The DNA here is from genome assembly GCA_022823365.1 of Gemmatimonadota bacterium. Lineage (GTDB taxonomy): Bacteria > Gemmatimonadota > Gemmatimonadetes > Longimicrobiales > Gaopeijiaceae > BD2-11. Next base: position 6,950 of record JAJDXG010000048.1, on the reverse strand, counting down.
TCCGCACCGCGATCGCCAACCGGGGCACCCTGCCCGCTCCCGACAGGTCCGCGATGCGCGCCCGCTTCGAGGCCATGCGGGCCGCAGGTGGTGGTCCGGCGCAGCGCCCGGAACCCGATCCCCGTTCCATGGGAGGAGGAAACTGCAGCGCCAACGCCTACAACTGCGTGGACACCCCCAACCCGCTGCCCGAGGTGAGCACGCCGTGGATCGAGGAGATGACGTGGATGGACGTCCGCGACGCCCTCGCCAACGGCAAGACCACCGCCATCATCTCCACCGGCGGCGTCGAGCCCAACGGCCCCTGGCTGGTCACCGGCAAACACAACTACGTGCTGCGCGCCAACTGCCCCGCCATCGCGAAGAAGCTCGGGAACGCGCTCTGCGCCCCCGTCATCGAGACCGTGCCCGAAGGCAACATCGATCCGCCCAGCGGCCACATGACCAGCCCGGGCACCATCAGTCTGCGCCAGGAGACCTTTGAGGCGGTGCTGACCGACGTGGCGCACAGCCTGAAGATGCACGGCTTCGAGAACATCGTTCTCATCGGCGACAGCGGCGGAAACCAGCGCGGCATGGAGAACGTGGCCAATGCCCTGAACGATGCCTGGGGCGACGAGGCCGCCGTGCACTTCATCCCGGAGTACTACCGCACCCCGCCGGGCACCCCCAACGTGCTGCGGGACCTCGGGATCGTCACCGACGACATGCCGCGCGACGGCCTGCACGACAGCCCGGGAATCACGTTCAACATGATGCTCGACGACCCGGCGTCGGTGCGCTGGGCGGAGCGGGTGAGAGCAGGCCAGGCGGTCATCAACGGCGTCTCCATCGCCGACCTGGGTGCGTCGCTCGAGATCGCCCGCCAGATCTCCGACGCCCGCGCCGAGCGCACCGCGCGCCTCATCGAGGAGAGGATCAGGAACAGGTAGGACCAGCGCGGGGCGACAGGGAAGGAGAGCGAGAATGGATCGAAGAACCTTCATAGGCACGACCGCGGCAGGCGGTGCGGGACTGGCGCTGACCTCCGCGTGTTCCCCGCCCGCCTCCGACTCGACCGGCGGCGCACAGGCGCCTGACGAGATGCCGCCCTTCGAGTTCGAAGAAGTCACGGTCGACGATCTGCAGCGCATGATGGAATCCGGTGAGCACACCGCACGTTCCATCACGCAGGCCTACATCGAGCGCATCCAGGCGATGGACCGCCAGGGCCCGGAGCTTCGCTCGATGATCGAGATCAACCCGGACGCGCTCGAGATCGCCGACGAGCTGGACGCCGAGCGACGCGCCGGTGGGCCGCGCGGACCGCTGCACGGGATTCCGGTCGCCCTCAAGGACAACCTCGACACCCACGACCGCATGACCACCACGGCCGGGTCGCTCGCGCTCGAGGGGTCCATCCCGCCGCGCGACTCCTTCGTTGCCGAGCGCCTGCGCGCCGCCGGGGCGATCCTGCTGGGCAAGGCCAACATGAGCGAGTGGGCCTACTTCCGGGGCGAGCGAGCCACCAGCGGGTGGAGTGCGCGCGGCGGCCAGTGCGTGAACCCCTACGCCCTCAACCGCAACCCCTGCGGCTCAAGCTCCGGCTCCGGGGTGGCGGCCTCGGCCAACCTGTGCGCCCTCACGGTCGGCACGGAGACCGGGGGCTCCATCATGTGCCCCTCCTCCAGCAACGGCATCGTGGGCATCAAGCCCACGGTGGGCCTCTGGAGCCGCTCCGGCATCATCCCCATCTCCCACTCCCAGGACACGGCCGGGCCCATGACCCGCACCGTGCGCGACGCCGCCATCCTGCTGGGCGGAGCCGTGGGCGTGGACCCGCGCGACGAAGCCACCTCGCGCAGTGAGGGCAATTCCCACACTGACTACACGCAGTTCCTCGACTCCGCCGGCCTCCAGGGGGCGCGCATCGGCGTGGCACGCTCCTTCACCGGCTTCGATCCGCGCGTCATGGCGCTCTTCGAGGATGCCATCCAGGCGATGCGCGACGCGGGCGCGGTGATCGTGGATCCCGCCAACCTGCCCGTGGCAAACTGGAGGGACGAACTCCCGCTCATCGTACTCGAATACGAGTTCAAGACAGACTTGAACGCCTATCTGGCGACGCTCGGGCCTGACGCGCCGGTGCGCACCCTGGCGGACATCATCGAGTTCAACGAGCAGAACGCCGAACTCGAGATGCCCTTCTTCGGCCAGCAGCGCATGATCGCGTCACAGGCGCGCGGCCCGCTCACCGACGAGGTCTACCTGAACGCGGTGCGCACCATTCAGCGCGGCAACCGCGAAGACGGCATCGACGCCCTGATGAACGAGCACCAGCTGGACGCCATCGTCGCCCCCACCCGCGACCTCCCCTGGACCACCGACCACATCAAGGGGGACCGCCTGGACGGCGGGAGCAGCGCCGGCCCCGCCGCCATCGCCGGCTACCCGGACATCAGCGTGCCCATGGGGTTCGTGTCGGGGCTGCCGGCGGGTGTCTCGTTCTTCGGACGCGCCTGGAGCGAGCCCGTGCTCATCCGCATCGCCTACGCATTCGAGCAGGCCACGCAGCACCGCCAGGCGCCGACCTTCGCGCGCACGCTGGGATAAGAGCCCCGAGCCCGGCCAGGGACCGTACCCCGTGTTGGATCCGGCAGGCTTGCGCCCGGGTTACCGCCCCATGCTCTCCCGGATCGCGCGCACCGTGATTTCGGTGCGGTAGGCGATCAACGCCTCGCCGATCTCGATGGTCCGCTCCACCGGCCCCAGCTCCACCTCGTTGATTGAGTAGAGCCCCGCCTCCATCCGCTGCCGGGCGCGGATGCGCTCCGGATCCGTGGTGGCCACGATCGACGAATAGTGCACGTCGTCGTGATAAATGTCGCGCGTGGCGGAGCAGATGTCCGGCTTCTGGAAGATCCCGAGTTCCTCCTCCAGGAACTCGCAGCTCCAGATGTCCTCGCGGTAATACTCCTCGATATAGTGGGCCCGCGCCGTGCCGCCCCAGTACTCGTTGAGTTTCTCGGCCGTGTCCGACATGCCGTTCTGATTGCCGCCGCTGTCACCGATGAAGACGACATCCGTGAACCCCTGGCTCTTCAGGCTGTTGGCCACATCCTCGAGCACCATGCGGAAGGTCTCCTGACGCACGCTCAGGGTGCCCGGATAGCGGATGTTCTCCGGATCCCCCTCGGGCACGTACTTCATCACCGGCGCGCACAGCGCGTTGCCCAGCTCGCGCGCGATCGCGTCGCACATCGCCTCGAGCACGTAGTTGTGCTTGCCGCCCGCCATGTAGGGCCCGTTCTGCTCGACGCCCCCGGTCGCGATGATGCCGATGGTCTTCCCGGACGCGATTTCGTCGCGCGCCTCCATCCAGGTCAACTCGTCGATCCAGATCGAGTTGATGCCCTCGATGGGCCGCGCGGCGGTCCTCATCTCCTGCATGCGGCGCTGCCGGTCGGCCTGCTGCTCGGGAGTCAGGTTGCGGCCGGCCTGCGCTTCGGCCGGGGAGGCCGGGAGTAACGTGAGCACGAGTATTCCGAGGATCCACTTCGCCGGTTTCATTTCGTCCGCTCCTTTCAGATGACTCCGTCCTGGCCATGCCCGCAGCCGGGGATCCGGGTATTGTGCGCCGGAAGTCGGCAGGGGTCAAACGGCGCGTTGTCGCCTTGACACCCTGCGCCACCGAAGGCAGCTTGCTGCATCAGATCGGAGTGCCCTCCGGCGGCATCCGGATGTATCCAGCCGGCGTAGCTGTGAAGCCGATTTCTCCTCGATCGCGGGATCTTCGCCGCTTCGGCGTTCTCTCCCTCTCGCTGCTTCAGTTCGCTCTGTTCGCCGGTCTCCCGGCGGCGGATGCGGTGCTCGAAGTCAGAGGGCTCAGCACCGTTGTGCACATTGAAGGGGAGAACAGCGAGCACTGCGACACCGGGCACAGCCACCTCCTGTGCCAACTGACGCGCACGTTGTCGTCAGGGGTGTCTCCCCTGATTCTGGCCGACCTCCCGCTGGTATTCGAAACCAGCCCGGACACGCCGACCGCTACCACCTGGCAAAACCGCCCGACTCCGCCCGGCGGCAGCGGTCCGAGGGCTCCTCCCCCGGCTTGACCCCGTTCCGGGGTGGTCGTCCCGGATTTTTTCCCGTCCGCTCACTACGCGGCAACAACCCTTCCCGCAATTCGCGCTAACCGCTGAAGCATTTCGGCGAGTCGCACCGCACGGCCCGGAGCAGGAACGAGAGGCACGGCAGTGGGGCTCGAAGAAGGCTGTCCATGAAACCGAGGCGACTTGCCGGTTCGATTCCGGCAGTTCTGGCAATGGCACTGGGAGCCGTCGGCTCGTCCGCGCAGGTCGAGCACGAGGGTGAGATCGAGGGCGTCGTACGCGACGTGGACTCGAATCAGCCTCTCGCCGGCGCCCTGGTATCCATCGATGCCGCTGCAGGCATGGCAGTGTCGCATGGCGACGGCACGTTCCACGTGCCCGTGCCGGGGCCGCGCATATACACCGTGAGGGTCGAGCGTCTGGGCTATCGCACGCTCTCGCTCGTGGTGGACGCGTCGCGCGCGGAGATCGTGGTGGTGGAGATGGAGGCCAATCCCATCCCCCTGCCGCGGGTTGTGGTCACCGGGTCCCTCGTGGCGCGCGCGGCAAACGAGGTGCTGCGGCCGACCAGCGTGTTCGCGGGAGAGGATCTGCAGCGCCGCCTGGCCGGAACCCTTGCGGAGACGCTGTCCTCCGAGCCGGGACTCGCGGTGAGCACCATGGGGCCGGCATCCGCGCATCCGGTGATCCGGGGCCTGAGCGGGGACCGCATCCTGATGCTCGAGGATGGCGAGCGGGTGGGCGACCAGTTTGCCAGCGGTCCCGACCACGCAACGGCCATCGACCCTTCGTCCGCGCGGCGGATCGAGGTCATCCGCGGGCCGGGAGCCATCCTCTACGGAAGCAACGCCCTCGGGGGCATCATCAACGTCGTGCGCGACGACGTGCCTTCCTCCGTCCCCCACCACTTCACGGGCGCGTTCACCCTTCAGGGACAGAGCGTCAGCAACGCAGCCGGCGGAAGCCTGAACGCCACCTACGGCCTGACCGACCACATTCCCGTGCGGCTGGAGGTGGCGCGTCGTACCAGCGGCGACCTCAAGACCCCGGCCGGAGTTCTCAACAACACCAGCACGGATGTCCGGGAGCTCTCGGGCGGAACATCCTGGGTGGACGACTGGGGCCACGCCGGCGCCACCTTCCGCTACTACGGCAACGACTACGGCATCCCGGGAGGTTTCGTAGGGGGTCACGAAGCCGGGGTTCGCATCGAGATGGAGCGGACCGCGACCCGGCTCAGGAGCCTGATAAGGCCCCGGGGCGTCTTCGAGACCATCGAGATCGATGCGGGATACACATGGTACCGACACAAGGAGATCGAGCCCCCCGACATCCTGGGAACGCTTTTCGAGCGCCAGACGGTCAGCGGCGAACTCCTGGCTCGCCACGCGGACTGGGGGCCGTTCTCGTCGGGAGGAGTGGGAGCGCGGGCTTCCTGGGAAGACTTCGGGTTCGGAGGCGGACTGTACACCCCGAACTCCACGCACACATCCTTCGCCGTATTCGCGCTGGAGGAACTCGATCTGAATCCGGTACGCCTGGAAGCCGGCCTTCGCTACGACTGGGCGCGCGTACGGCCCGAACAGGAAGATCGCTCCTCCGATATCGGCCATATCCGCGCGCGATCCTTCGGTGCGGCATCCGGATCGCTCGGTGCGCTTGCGCGGCTGACGCGGCACCTCACGGTGGGCGCCTCCCTCGCCCGGGCTTTTCGTACCCCGAGCGTCAACGAGCTCTTCTCGGAAGGGCCCCACCTGGCGGCCTATGCCTTCGAAGTGGGGAACCCGTCGCTCGATACCGAACGCGGCGCCGGCGTCGACGCCTTCGTACGCCTCACGGGAAACCGGCTCAACGCCGAGATGACGGTGTTCCGCAACGCCATCTCGGGGTACGTCTTCCCCCTCGAGACGGGAGAGCTGAGCCGGGTGCGGCTGCCCGTCTTCCAGTTCCACGGGGAAGACGCCGTGCTGGCCGGCTTCGAGAGCGCGCTGGAATGGGCGGTGGTCGGTGATCTGACCGTGGAAGCGGTGGCCTCCTACGTTCGCGGCAGGATTGAAGCAACCGGCGAACCGCTTCCGTTGATCCCACCGCTGCAGGGACGATTCGCGGTCGGCTATGCGCCGCGCGCCTGGTTCGTCGAGGCCGAAACCCGGGTTGCGGCTCGCCAGGACCGGACGGGCCCCTTTGAAAGCGCAACCGATGGATATGCTGTTTTCGATCTTTCCGCCGGAATCCGGATCACGGTCAGGGGGCGGCTGAACGTGATCACCGTGCGGGGAGAGAACCTTGGCAACACCGAATACCGAAATCACCTGTCGCGCGTGAAGGAGATCATGCCCGAGGCGGGCAGATCCGTCAGCGTGGCATATCGAGTCGTCTTCTAGGAGCGACGCCCCGCCGTTTGGGAAGCGCTTCGCGCCGGGGACGACGGTCACAAACCCACATGAGGAAAGAGAGATGAGACATTCGAGACTGAAACTGCCGTTCGCCTTGCTGAGCGCGGGCATCCTGGCCCTCTCGGCGTGCGAGAGCGCAACCGAACCCGAAGAGGACCATGCCGAGGAGGTCGAGGGCGTGATCCTGGTGCTGAGCGGCCAGACGATCGCGTCCTACGACGGGCACGACGGCGAGTGGACCGGTGAACTGGAGGTCGAGCCGGGCGAGGAAACCGGCCACATCTCCGTGCGCTTCGTGGACCACGACGGCATGGCGGTGCCACTGGATGACGACTTCTACCTGGAAGTGGAAGTAGAGGACGAGTCCATCGCCGAATTCGAACAGGACACCCCCGGGGAGTTCGGGGGACACCTGCACGGAGGGGCCGAGGGCGACACCGACATCGTCTTCCGCCTGATGCAC